>NZ_JAGYPL010000002.1:1086343-1087659 GCF_018343715.1 Bacillus sp. FJAT-49711
TCTTTATTACCAGCCACAACACTGGCATGCCCATCCCATAATTACAACTTCACAAAATTATCGGATGAATCCTTAGTGAAAATATTTCTCCTTTCGACCCTCTTTCGCTGGGGTAGCCTTCGGGAAATCGAAGTAGCTATAAGGTCGAAAAAGCAGATCCAAAATGAACTCAAGATTGGCTCCATTAGTGCTTCTCAGATAAGCCGTCGGCTTAGGTCCTTGGATACAGCTGAGTTATCAGCCTTGTTGGGTCGCATCGCATGGAAATATTGGTCCATTAAGTCCAAGGCAAAAGGAATCCATTCAAATGTAGGGATATTACGTATCATTGATTCAACGTTCATAAAATTGCCCAACCAGGCTTCCGACTGGACGGCTGTATCAAAAGATTCCAGCGGGGTAAAATTGCATCTTTGTTTGGCCGTTGCCTCTTCCGACAGTGTGTTTCCTGAACGGATGATTCCTTCCACCTCCAATGTTGCGGATATAGATGCCGTCAATCATTTGATTGATTGTGACGATGCCACCTATGTCATGGATCGTGGATATGGTGAAAAAACTAAAATAGGCGGTTGGCTTAGCAGGGGCGTCAAGTTCTTAGTCCGTGTAAAAAAGACCTTTAAAGTTGAGACATTGAGAGAATATACCCCTGATGTACCTAATGTAACAAAGCATGCGAAAGTCTCGATAAGGACAAGGCCTGAAAGGTTGAAGCTCGTTGAATTTACGGATAACGAAGGCACATTTTTCCGAATCTTGACAAATCGCTTGGATTTAACTGAACAGGAGATCATGGATACCTATAAAAACCGATGGTTTATTGAGATTTTCTTCAAATGGTTAAAACAACATATTAAAGTAGAGCATCTATTCAGCCATTCGCCGATTGGAATATGGAATCAACTATTCCTTTCTCTCATTACCTTTGGATTGCTTGAGATATTAAAACTACTGAAACAGCCTAGAAAAACAGCTTGGCAATTTTTAAGGATCCTTCGCCAATATCTTTTGGATTCGTGGGATGAAGTAAACAGGGAATTTTATCGCCCTCAAAAAAGAAGCAAAGGAAGACAGAAGGTACCTAGTAAAATACCTATCCCACGAATATATGGTGAAAATGTAGCAATTGTCAGCCCGATTTCAAAGGATCATTACGTAAAGAAAGAAAAATAGAAAAGTAAATATTTACAAAAAAAGGGAACTGGGTCGAAATAGACTGAGCGTTACCTTTTTTTAAAAAATAGAATGAAAGCGACTGGAAAATTTTTACTTTTAAATCAAAAGTTACATTTATTGGTTATCGTGCAACACTAGTG
>NZ_JAGYPL010000002.1:1087669-1256674 GCF_018343715.1 Bacillus sp. FJAT-49711
AAATATTTACAAAAAAAGGGAACTGGGTCGAAATAGACTGAGCGTTACCTTTTTTTAAAAAATAGAATGAAAGCGACTGGAAAATTTTTACTTTTAAATCAAAAGTTACATTTATTGGTTATCGTGCAACACTAGTGGGCACTCACACAACTCTGGGACAATTCAGAATTGTTTCAAAGTTGTACGGGTGCCTGGCCTTTCGTATTGGATACAGTACTGTAAATATGCTTGTAATTTGTCTGGTTGTTCGCCGGGAATTAGGTTGGGGAGCACGGTAAGGTTAAGGAATGGATAGGGTGATTGCCGATTGTGGAAATAGTAATGGTAGGAGCTAAAGAGGTATTGTTCCATTGTTTGCACAATTGGTGTTTTTGTTTCTAGGGGGTTGCGGTGAATATAGGCGCTGACGTTTAGTAAACTCATATAGCCAATAATTTCTTTGGAAAAGTATCTGTTTTCGTAGATTTGCCCTGTGTAGTCGTATTTTTTTCGGAAGTAATCGCTATATCTTTTGTTGAGGATTGCCATGAGTTTACCTAAAGGAACTTCATGGGATTGAAGTAAAAGGTGTGTGTGATTATTCATTATACAGTAAGCATATATTTCAAAACTATACTTTTCATAGACATATCTTAAGATCCGAAAGTATTCGGACACGTCCTGCCCCCCTTGAAAAATGCTCTGACGATTATTTCCACGAATAGTAACGTGATAGTAATTGCTATAATGCCAAGTTCGCATTGGTCTAGCCATCTCGATCCTCACCTATCACTATGATCCCGGAACTTGCCATTTTTGTTCTCCTTAAACCATCCTTTACACAAACCATCAATTTCATCTTATTTTGATATTCATCCTTTACTAAATTTTGAATAATAAATCCCTCCTAGTTATCATATTCTGAATTTTCCTCCACCTCCTATCATAACCAAAATATATGAAGTGGGCAATAGCACTAGGAGATAACTCAGTTTCTATATAATTAAAATAGTATGAATTGTTTCAAAGTTGTTTGAGTGCCTGGCACTCAAACAACTTTGAAACAATTCGGATTGGGAATGGATGGGGGAATCTTTGATATTTGTCTACCTTTTTTTTCTATTTTGTGTTTCAATATAGTTGCAACTTGTGGGAGTTTTCGAACTTCTATTTTTTATTCGGAAAGAATGGGACTTTTTTACTAAAGTTGTGTGATTTTTATTTATTTGCGTTTTAGGGGAGATTTTATATGTTACGGGTTTTGCTTCTAGATGATGAAGAGGATGCACTTGATCTATTGGAAATTTTATTAGGGAAGATTGGGAGTGTTCAAGTTATTGGGCGTTATACTGATCCGTTTCAGGCGGTTCAGGTGATAGAGGAGGCGTCAGTGGATCTTGTTTTCCTTGATATCGATATGCCCGGGATGAAAGGAACACAGGTTGCAAGAAGATTGAAGGATATCAACCCGAAACTACGGATCGTGTTTACGACAGCTTATTCTGAGTATGCGGTTGAAGCGTTTGAAATTCAAACGAATGACTATTTATTAAAGCCGATCACGTTGGAGAGGCTGCAATTAACAATTTCCCGTTTCAAGAAACATGATGTGGCGCCATTACATTATATTCAGTGTATGGGTGGCTTTTTCCTTTATGATGACAAGAGCCTTGCGCTCCCTTGGAAAACGAACAAGGAAAAAGAGGTTTGTGCGTTTCTTATTCATCATCTTGATCAGCCATTGAATACGGATGTCATTATTGAAGCAATTTGGCCTGATTATGATGTGAAAAAGGCGAGGAGTTATTTATATACTTGCTTATCTTATTTACGGAAGAAGCTAATAGAACATAGATATCCAGCGAAGGTAAATAAATTTGGTAAGGGCTTCGTCTTTACGTTGGATGATTTTGAAACTGATGAAGAAAAGTTGAGAGAACTTTTTCTCGAAATAAATGTAAAAGAGAAATTGAATAGTGAGTTATATCATCAATTGATCACCTTATATAAAGGTGAGTACATGGCAGGATGTGGTTATCATTGGGCGTTGCCTGCCCAAATGGAATTAAGGAATTTGTATATTCAGGCATTGCGAAGATTTTATGAGAACTTCAAGGTAAGCAATATTACGATTGCCGAAGAATGTTTGCGGCGTGTTTTAACTATCATTCCTGATTCGGAAAAAGATGCGAGAGATCTTATGAAGTTATATATGGAATCTGGAAAAAGAAGTGAAGCGAAGAATATTTATAGGTTAATAGAACAGGCTGTTCATGATTTAGGCGTTGAACTGGAGAGTGATACGGTGCGCCTATATAAGGAAATGAATCTATCTTTATATCGATAAGAGGCCGAAATGAAAAAGAAAATAGAGTCTATTATAATTACTTTTACTATATTTATTGCCATTTGTGCCGTTTTATATGTGGTATTTACCTATCAGACAAAGCAACCTCCGGAAGCGGAAAAAGGCTATTTGGATTTGACTAGCTGGAACTTTTCAACAGATCATGTTTTGCCGCTGAATGGAGAGTGGGAATTTTACCCTAAACAATTATTAACTCCTGGAAATGTTAAAAATACTACTCCTAAACATATACGCGTGCCCGGAAATTTTAATGATAAGATGCCTGCTTTTGGTGTTGCAACTTACCGTTTACAAATTAAAGTGAATGACGTTGAGCAAGTATACGGTATGAAAATTTCATCAATCCAGTTATCGAACCGAATTATGATAAACGGTAAAACGATTGGGGAAAGTGGAAATCCAGCAATTAAAGAAAATTATGTAGCTAAGAATAAGCCGTATACGAGCTATTTTAATCTGCAGCCAGGTTGGAATGAAATTATCGTCCAAGTCGGAAATTATGAATTGCCCGGCGGCGGTGGTATTATTGGGTCTATTTATTTGGGGTACGCTGATCAAATCACTGCTCTAAATAATAAGGCGCTCGCCCATGATTGGATCATCTTATCATCTTTTCTAATTATGGGATTATATTTTATTGGATTATATTCACAGCGCAAGGAAGATCTGTCCTTAATTATATTTGGGCTCGTATGTATTTTTACAGGTTTGTATACGGCGGCAAGTGGGGAAAGGGTCATTTTTGATATTTTTCCCGATGTTCCTTTCTGGCTCCACTATCGTATACAAATTCTTTCTTCCTATCTAACGGGGATGGGATTGCTTCTGTTTGTTTATACAGCGTTTCGTCCGTATTGCTCTAAAAGATTTGTTTACATTGGACTGATGGTAGGAGCGGCAATGGGAATCGCGACTATTGGTTTTCTTACTCATCTTCCTACAGGTATATTTTTGCCGATTACATCTATTTATATCACGCTTTCGTTATTATACGTCACTTATGTATTCGTCCTTGCTGCGCTCCATAAAATAGCAGGAAGTGTTTATCTCGCTATTGCTGCTGTTTCCTTAAGCGCATATGCTCTTATTCAAACCGCTTATTCGTATTTTGCTGTTTCGGTTTATAGTGTGTTGCCTTTTGAACCATTTCTATTTTTAATTATGCTTGCCCTTTTAATGTCCTTAAGATTTTCAAACGCTTATAAAAAAATTCAAGAGCTTTCTGTTCAATTAATAAAAGCAGATAAATTGAAGGATGATTTTTTAGCGAGAACATCCCATGAATTTAAATCGCCTTTACACGGGATCATGAATATTTCAAAGTCGGTGTTAGGGGATTCTGTTCATCCGTTAACGATAGAACATCGTGAAAGATTGCAGCTTATTACAAATATTACAGAGCGTCTTTCTCAGTTGGTGTACGATATTTTAGATTTTTCAAAGCTAAAAGAAGGGGAATTATCCATCTATTTAGAGCCAGTCGATGTCCGTTCTACAATTGATGTTAATTTGCGGATCTATTCTTACGTTGCTACAGGTCGTAATATTCAATTGGAAAATAAGTTTCCTGAAAAAATACCGTTTGCGCTTGCTGACAAAAGTCGTTTAGGACAAATCATTAGTAATTTATTGGATAATGCGATTAAGCATACTAAAAATGGATTGGTGGAAGTGCTAGGGGAAGTACGGGATGACATGATATTCATGTCTGTACGCGATACCGGTGCGGGAATTGCTGAAGAAGAGCTTCCGTATATTTTTGAGCCGTTCCGTTCCCTTGAATCTTCTTCAGAAAGGCAAGTGGGGATTGGACTAGGACTCTCCATTGTAAAGCAATTAATTGAGCTGCAAAATGGGACCATATCTGTATCCTCTATTCAAGGAAAGGGAACGACATTTACGATTAGCATGCCTATTGCAAAAGAAGGAGAGAAGCAAAGCGCAAGTAAGAAGCGTTTTGTGAAAGGGATTAAACAGCCAGAATACATGTTTCCAACGCCATATTACTTGAAGCAAAATGGAAAATATACTGTTTTAGTTGCCGATGATAACTTTTCCAATTTAAAAATATTAATTGATACACTTCAAATGATTGATTGTAATGTAATTGCCGTAAAAAACGGATATGAAGTGATGGAAGAAATCAACAAACCAATTGCGATTGATCTCGTTATTTTGGATTTGATGATGCCAGGGATGTCTGGTTATGAAGTATGTCAAGAGATACGAAAGAAGTATTCTTTAACAGAGTTTCCAGTCTTGATGGTTACGGCGGCGATTCAGCCTAAGGATAAAATAGCGGCATTTGAAGCAGGGGCTAATGACTTTTTGCCAAAGCCTTTTGATTTAGATGAGTTAAAAGCAAGAATTGGTAGTTTACTTGCGATGAAAGACTCATTCAGCAAGGCTCTTAATCTTGAATTGGCATTTTTACAATCACAAATTAAACCGCATTTTTTATATAATGCATTAAATGGAATCGTTGCCTCCAGTTATACTGATGCTGATCGTTCAAGAAAATTAACTATTAATTTAGCTGAATATTTACGAGGGAGTTTTCAGTTCAGCAATATACAAAAACGCGTTCCATTCAACCAGGAATTAAAATTGATTCGGTCCTATGTGGAAATTGAAAAGGCACGATTCAGGGATCGAATTCAAGTTGAATATCATATTGATGATGATCTAAATAACATTAAGATGCCGCCGCTCTTAATACAGCCGCTTGTTGAAAATGCGATTAGGCATGGGATCGGAAAAAAACTAGAAGGTGGAAAAGTAAAAATTACTGCATATACAGCTGACGGTCATTATTGCATTGAGGTAGAAGATAATGGGGTAGGCATGACGAGTGAACAAATGGCGATTCTTGATGACGATGTGGATGAAAGAGTCGGTGTTGGTTTGAAAAATATTAAAAGAAGAATGAAATATGAATATGGAGCCGAATTGGATGTTTGGAGTGTACAAGAGGAAGGGACGAAAATAACTGTACGAATCCCTTGTGAGCTTGTGTGATTTTATCCTCAAAATTTTTTAAAAAACCGGATCTTTTGTCGATTTATCGACGGGGAATCCGGTTTTTTTATTGTTGTTTTTCGTAAAAAGATTAATGACTCAGTACTAAAGTTGGTAAAAATCTTGGGATAAACGATGAAGGTAAATCAAAATTGGGTTAAAAATCGAGGTGGAGGACCGGGAAGAATTAATAGGAAAAAAGTATTGCGAAAAAAGGTTGGATGTAGTTTTTAAGGTTTTTTTAAGGTCTTTTGTCATATTATGTAGAAAATTACTGTGGAATGGGATTAATATTCGGATTTAATCGAAATTTTTAACCATTCATAAAAGATGAAAGCAAGAAGGGACGTTCTACATGTTAAGAAAAATATCAGTATGGCTTATTTGTTTAATGTTGTTTTATATGCAGCTGCCTCCTATTCATAGTGAAGCGGCTATTGTATCGATGGCGGGTGAGGGAAAGAAGGAAAACCCCTATATTATCACAACCGCGGAAGAACTTAATAGTGTTCGCAATAATTTAAATGCCCATTATCAATTAGGGAATGATATTGATATAAGTGGATATGCGAACTGGCAGCCGATAGGAGACGGGATACATCAGTTCGATGGGTCTTTTAATGGAGCCGGACATGTCATAACAGGGCTTAAAATTAACGATGCGGGCTCTAGGGAAGTACTTGGATTATTTGGTTCTATTGGATATAGTGGGCTAATCGAAAATATTGGACTAGTTGATGTGATTGTAAACGGCAATCACGGTGTAGGTGCATTAGCCGGATTCAATCATGGAATGATTAAGCAGAGTTATAGCACTGGTCAAGTTAAAGGCACTGCTTATGTTGGTGGATTAGTAGGAGATAACAGTTTTAATGGCGTGATAGAGAATAGTTATTCTACGGCAACAGTTAGCGGTAATAATTCAATTGGTGGCCTTGTTGGTCAAAACGATGAATTTATTCAAAGCAGCTACGCAAGTGGTCATGTAAGTGGAGTTAATTTTATTGGCGGACTTGTTGGAAGTAATCAAGGGGAAGAGACAATGAACGTGGCTACTATTAGTAATAGCTATGCAGCAGGGGATGTCGCTGGTCAAGGCTGGGTTGGTGGTCTAGTTGGTCATAATGCGGAAGCTCAAGTTATTAATAGTTATGCTATAGGAAAAGTGACAGGTTCTAATAATGTTGGTGGTCTTGTCGGATTTCGTAGTTGGGTCGCTATTAATGCTAGTTTCTATGATAAGGATACTACTGGACAAACGGATACAGAAAAAGGTACACCAAAATCTACAGCTGATATGCAGAAAAACTCTACTTTTACAAATGCTGGTTGGGATTTTAATAATACTTGGGGAATCAATCCTGGTGGATATCCATATTTGCGGGCTATCCCACAAATTCAGTACTATCATGTTGGTTATGATGCGAATGGGGCAATGAGTGGAAGTGTTCCAGTTGATGGAACGAATTACAAAAATGGTGATCATGTTATTGTACATGATAACACTGGTAATCTAGCAAAAGTTGGTTTTCAATTTGTTGGATGGAATACTAAGGCAGATGGCAGTGGAATTGCTTACCCTCCGGCTAACATGCTAGAAGTGGGATCTGAAAATATTACTCTTTATGCACAATGGGCTATTCAGAACTATAAAGTAGAATTTAAATATTTCGATGATGTAAAAGATGATCAATTTGTGAGACATAATGAAAAAGTTAACAAACCAAGTGATCCGCAAAGAACAGGATATCAATTTGATGGCTGGTACAGTGATGCAGAAGGAACTACACCGTATGATTTTGATGCGAAAGTAATTTCGGATTTAACATTATATGCAAAATGGATAATCAACCAATATAATGTGAATTTTGTGAGTAATGGCGGAAGTGCTGTTGCAGATGTTCGTGTCAATTATGGCGATAACGTGGTAAGTCCTAAGTCGCCAAGTAAGGTTGGCTACACGTTTGCAGGCTGGTATAGTGATTCTTCGCTAACAACACCATATGATTTTAACAAACAAGTGACATCTGATGTTACACTGTATGCAAAATGGACAATCAATCAGTATACAGTTGAATTTAATAGTAATGGCGGAGAAGATGTTCCTAATGTAAAAATAAACCATGGGAATAAAGTAGCGAGCCCTGGAACTCCGAGCAAGGATGGTTACACGTTTGTTAATTGGTATAGCGATGGGCTATTGACAACTTTATACGATTTTAATGAACCGGTAACTTCTAATATTAAGTTATATGCGAAGTGGAATATTAACAAATACTTAGTCGTATTTAATTCAAACGGGGGCAGTACAGTAGCATCGGAAATTGTCAATCATAATGACAAAGTGATAAAGCCAGAAAACCCGACAAAAACGGGACATATTTTTGACAATTGGTATATTGATACACTTTTTACAAACACATACGATTTTGATCTTCCTATTATGGATAACACTACATTATATGCAAAATGGACGATCAAACAATATACTGTTCGTTTTGAAAGTAATGGGGGAAATAATGTTTCAGATATAAATGTTAATTTTGGAGATAAAGCAACGACTCCTAAAGCGCCAAGTAAGCTCGGTCATACATTTAAAGGCTGGTATACTAATGCTCTTTTAACAGAGTTATATGACTTTCAAAATAATGTAGCATCTGATATGACATTGTATGCAAAATGGTCGATTAATGAATACAACATAAGCTATGAAAGCAGTGGCGGCAGTAAGGTTTCTTCTGAAAAACTGAACTTTGAGGAAAAAGCAACGAAGCCAGCCGATCCTACAAGGACGGGTTATACGTTTGCGGGCTGGTATAATGATCCGCTATTCAAAAACTTGTATGACTTTCAAGCTAAGATTGTATCTGATATGACATTGTATGCAAAATGGACGATCAACGAATACAACGTAAGCTATGAAAGCAATGGTGGCAGCGGTATTTCTTCTGAAAAAGTAAACTATGAAGAGAAAGCTACGAAGCCAGTAGACCCTACAAAGAAGGGTTATACGTTTGCGGGCTGGTATAGTGATGCACTTTTCAAAAACTTATATGACTTTCAAACGAATATCATATCTGATGTTAAATTGTATGCAAAATGGACAATCAACGAATATAATGTAAGCTATGAAAGCAATGGAGGCAGCACTGCATCCTCTGAAAAAGTAAACTATGAGGAGAAAGCAACGAAGCCAGCTGATCCTACAAGAAAGGGTTATACGTTTTCAGGTTGGTATAGTGATGAGCTTTTTACAAGGCCATATGACTTTCAAACTAAGATCGTATCTGATGTAACTTTATATGCAAAGTGGACGATCAATGAATATAAAGTAAGTTATGAAAGCAATGGTGGCAGCACTGTTTCTTCTGAAAAAGTAAATTATGATGAGAAAGCTACGAAGCCAGCAAATCCGACAAAGACAGGCTATACGTTTGCTGGTTGGTATAGTGATGCGCTTTTCAAAAACTTGTATGACTTTCAAACGAATATCGTATCTGATGTAACGTTGTATGCCAAATGGACGATCAACGAATACAACATAAGCTACGAAAGCAATGGTGGCAGCGGTGTTTCTTCTGAAAAAGTAAACTATGAGGAGAAAGCAACGAAGCCAGCTGATCCGACAAAGGCAGGCCATACGTTTGCGGGCTGGCATACAGATTCAAATCTAACTGACTTATACGATTTCAATACGCCAGTGCAAACAGCCATTACTCTATATGCCAAATGGTCGGTGAACGATTATCGAGTAGAGTTTGATACAAATGGCGGCAGCATTATTCCTGTTGAAAATGTTAAGTATAAAGGTAAAATAAGTGAGCCTAAAGCTCCGACAAAAAAAGGATTCACCTTCGCTGGTTGGTTCAGTGACAAGCAGCTTTTACAAGAATTTAATTTCAATGAAGCAGTAACAAAGGATATGATAGTTTACGCGAAATGGGTTTCTTCTAATAGTAAAATTTCTTCTATTAAACTATCGAACAATGTGAAGCTATCACCTTCATTTAATGAAGGGATCTATACGTATGAAACGAATGTTGACTATGATGTTGAGCAATTGACACTAACGTTTTCATTAGGAGATATAGCTTCTACTACCAAGGTCAATGGGAAAAAGATAAACAATGGAGAAAATACTATAACCATTCCACTTTCAGTTGGCACAAATTCAATCCAACTTGAGACAACTGCACCTGATGGGATTACGAAGACGACGTATAGTATACAAGTTACACGTGCGAAAAAAGCAACATCAGAAACTGAAGTCGTCTATGTAGATGTCGTATCTGGGAATAGTGATGAAGTATTAGTTCAAACAAAAATAGAGCGTACAACAGAAGTAGATGGAACAGTGAAGGATTCAGTTTCCTTTAATAAAGATAAAGCTAAAGAAGCAATGACAAAACTGAAAGATAAACAAGATAAAACGGCAAGTATTGTTATACCAGATCCGGAAAATAAAGTATCGGAAATTAATGTGACAGTACCAAATGATACGAGAAAGCTGTTAGCAGAAGAAAACGCGGCATTGCAAATTATGATGGAACATGCTCACATTCTTGTGCCAGAAGAATCGCTTGCTGATTTCGATGAAGAATTTTACTTCCGTGTCGTTCCTGTTAAAACTAAAGAAGAACAACAAATAATTGAGTCGGAAGCTAGGCAGGAACAATTGGTGAAGGATATTCTTGATCATAAGGATGCGCAAATTGAAGTACTTGGACACCCAATGAAAATTGAAACGAATATGCAAAATCATTTGGTGACACTAACTTTGCCGCTTCCAACAGATGATGAATTAACGAATGAGATTCTTGATAATCTTGTCATTTTTATTCAACATAGTGATGGTACACAGGAAGTAGTTCGTGGAAAATTAGTAGAGTATAAAAAGGGTATTAGGGGAATCCAATTTGATGTTCATAAGTTTTCCACTTTTACGGTTATGTACATGGAAGGTGCAGATGAATACTTCTCTGACCCACCAAAAAAAGATGACCAAATAGAAGATAATGACAAAGAAAAAATAGAAAAGTACGATCCAATTAAGGATAAAGAAGAAATAGTTAATCCACCTAAAAAGGATAATCCAAATAAAGATAATGATTCTAAGGATTCAGGAAAAACACCAAATCAAGAAAAGAAACCATTACCTAACACTGCAACAAGCATATTGAACTGGATGTTTTTAGGAGGATTCTTAATCCTTGTGGGAGCCGTAGAGATGGCTATACGAAGAAAAAAATTGAATTAACAATCATGCCGGGCAAATCCTTTTCTTAATTAGGAGGTGCCTGGCAAGTAAAATAAGCATTTATACCTATTCATTCATATTTGGTTCAGTACGATTATATAGTTGAGAATACCCATAAATCGTACGAATTGGCAAAATTTCTGAAAAGTGATGACGCAAAACTAGAGGGGCTAAGGTCATGTGATTATGCCAGCCAGTTTCCGAATACGACATCCGACGATTTATGAATTGCGGAGGATGGATATTGGATGAAGAGGTTATATTTTAGAATCAGGTATTATTGGCATTTTATGAAATCGAGAGAGTTGGCAGTTCTAATCCCTGATTGCTTGGATGCTTGCTACAAAGAAAGATTAGAAATGAAAAAGAGACATCATGAACAAGCATACACAAACTTCAGCAACTTTTCATCATAGCTTGAATGTTTCTTTCCAATATAAAGGCGAAGGCACTCCAGCTTTCGTCTTTTTTTGTAGAAACGTAATATCCCTGGTAGAATAAAGAAGAAAATGAGGTTTTTATCGTTTTATCTTCCTACTCTTGAAAATTTCTAAATATATACTATTGTAATGGTTAATAGAGAATGAGTATAATATAGATTGTTGTAACTTTTGTATATAATCAACGTCTATTATAGTATGGCATCTAAAGCGTATTATGGGAGAGGGAAAAACATGGGTCGACATAAACCGAAAAAGAAGAGAAAAGGATTAAAAATATTCCTTATTGTTTTACTTGTACTTGTAGCTGGTGTTGTGGCATACGGTTATTCCATTTATCATAATCTTTCTAAAGCAGCTAATGCGGTTCATAGTCCGATTGACCGTACTCCGGAAGTTAAGCGTCCTGCGGATTTAGAACTTGGTAAGAAAGAACCATTTTCAGTATTGATGCTTGGAGTAGATGAGCGTGCAGGTGATAAAGGCCGTTCGGATACAATGATTGTTTTAACTGTTAATCCTAAGACTAAGTCTATGGACATGCTAAGTATTCCACGTGATACCCGAGTGGAGATTGTCGGAAATGGAACGGTAGAAAAAATTAACCATGCTTATGCGCGTGGCGGCGTTGAAATGTCGATGAATACTGTCGAAAAATTCCTCGATATTCCAATTGATTATTATGTAAAGATGAATATGGAAGGTTTCCAAGAAATTGTTGATGCAGTCGGTGGTGTGACAGTTAACAATGATCTTGACTTTACTCAAGATGGACACCACTTTACCGTTGGTGAACTCAACCTTAATGGTAAAGAAGCGTTAAGCTACGCACGTATGCGGAAAAATGATGCACGCGGCGATTTTGGTCGACAATTGCGCCAACGTCAAGTTATTCAAGGAGTCATCAATAAAGGTGCCAATATTTCAGCCCTTTGGAAATATGATGATGTTCTAAAAGCATTAAGTAAAAATGTTGAAACGAATATTTCGTTTGATGAAATGAAATCTATACAAAAAAATTACACGGATGCCCGTCACAGTATCGACCAGATTCAAATTGAGGGTAGCGGAGCCACCATCGATGGACTATGGTACTATGTAGTTCCTGATGAGGAACGAGTGAAGGTTCAAGATAGGTTGAAAGAGCATTTGGAACTAAAATAAAAAAAGAAAGCGTCGGGACTTTGGGGTCTCGGCGCTTTTACTATATCCAATAGGATGATGCATTGATTATTATTCATGTTGAACTACAAAGTTATAACAAAGATAATTTTCACAAGCATATGTATCAATATTTTAGTTGTTGTAAAAGAGGCATAGAAATCCGATTAAGCTGATTCTTAAAAAGAAAGGGATTAGAGCTAATAATAATGCTTATTTTATTGACTATAGTAAGAGTTTCATTTAAATTAACTTGCTCCCTTTGTAAGTAATGTTAGTCTTCCTCGATTAAATACATAATCGAACTGTACACATATGCCAAATGATCATGGAATCCCCAACCGATGCCCTCCGTATTCCTTACTACATTATTTAATCTATCTCCTAATAATGGAATATATTCTTCATGTTCCTCGCAGGTCTGAATTACTTTTTCATACATCGTTGCTAAGCTTGAATAAAAGCTTTCATTTATATCTCCAAAAGAATTCGTAAAATCCACACCTTGTTCAATATAGAAAAGCATTAGTTCCGTTGTATTTAAATCATCATTTGTCATCTTTTTGAAGTCAGAGATGGCTTTTTTCGCTATGTTTAGACGTAGCTTGCCATATCCTCTATCTGGAAAAAACTCATTTTTAATGTCCTTCTTGGCCTTTTCAAAAAGTGAATCAAGCGCACCTTATCCAAGAAACTTTACAGAAAGAAATGATTGAACATCTTTATTCATTTTATAAAGATCAGCAATTAACTGAATAAGATCCTTTTTCTCGTATTCTTTAAGTTGTTTTTTCAAATCAGCGACCTTGAGTTTCATTTTTGCACCTTCCTTATAAAATGCTATACTTTTTGGCTATAATGTTATTATACAAATTTTTACTCAGGGGTATATAGAATGAAAGAGTTTGAACGTCTTAAAAACGAAAATCGATATCTTAAACATTTGCTGATCAGGATGATGCATCAACAATCACCAATTGACCCTATCAAAATATTAACGAAACAATCCATTATGAATGAAAGAATAGAACTGTTAATGGATATATTTAAAGGGCGAACAGATACGTATGCATTGAGATGGGAATCGAAATCTGGAGGCAGGGGATATACGCCAGCATGTGCACTTGAATGGCAGAAGCCGGTTTGTCAAAAGCCCATCATTAAATGCAACGCATGTCAGCATAGGAAGTTGTTGCCGCTGTCGGACCACGTAATTTTTGAACATTTGGAAGGTAAAAAGACTGTTGGAATTTATCCTTTGTTAAAGGACGGTACTTGTTGGTTTTTAGCGGTTGATTTTGATAAAAGTCAGTGGCAGTCCGATGTGTTATCTTTCATAAAAACATGTAAATCGGTAAAAGTTCCATTTCATATTGAGAGGTCCAGATCCGGAAATGGAGCACATGTGTGGATTTTTTTCTCATCCGCCATTTCTGCAACAACAGCTAGAAAATTAGGCATGACGCTGTTAAGAAAAACAAAAGAAAAAGATGCAAGTTTCCAGTTGGAGTCCTTTGATCGATTATTCCGAAATCAAGATACTTTAGCAGATAAAGATTTTGGCAACCTTATAGCATTGCCTCTTCAAAAGAAACCTGCGCAAAATAGGAATAGTTTATTTGTTAATGAAAATTTTATTCCATATCCTGATCAATGGTTATATTTATCAACTGTTCGAAAAATGACGATACAAGAGGTAAACGAAATTATCTATTCTGATAAAGGAAACACTGTATATGACGTGAAAGATACTCTTTACCAGCCAGAAAAGATACAAGTTGAATTAAAGAATGGAATTTACGTCAACAAAGCTGGACTACCTCCTTCATTATTATCCGATATCGCTGCCATTGCATCATTTACAAATCCAGAGTTTTATCGTGCTCAAAGAAGAAGATTTTCAACGTATGGGATACCTAGGATGATAAATTGCGCGAGCGATGAGTTGGAACATTTGATTTTGCCACGTGGTTGTTTAAAAGAATTGCTAGAGCTTTGTGATAAACATTCAATTAATCTGGAGATTGTTAACCATACATTTGATGGTGAAATGATTGAAGCAAATTTCCATGGGAAGTTAACCTCCCAACAAGATGAAGTAGTAAGGACGATGATAGAAAATGATTATGGAACACTGTCTGCAACGACAGGGTTTGGTAAGACGGTTGTAGCTGCTGCGATGATTGCAAATCGAAAAGTAAATACATTGATCATCGTCCACCGAACTCAGCTAATAAACCAATGGGTTGAAAAGTTGGCGACTTTTTTGAATGTTTCTTCAAAGGAAATTGGACAAATTGGTGGAGGGAAGAATCATATTACAGGGAAAATAGATGTTGCCACGATTCAAA
Source organism: Bacillus sp. FJAT-49711 (assembly GCF_018343715.1). Classification (GTDB taxonomy): domain Bacteria; phylum Bacillota; class Bacilli; order Bacillales; family Bacillaceae_C; genus Lederbergia. The sequence continues at coordinate 1,102,244 of NZ_JAGYPL010000002.1, forward strand.
GTTTGAATTATGGCGGTCAGTTGAAATCTTTCATCACCCAATATGGGCAGATTATTATAGATGAATGTCATATTATTTCGGCTATTACTTTTGAACAAGTGTTAAAGCAAATACGACCGAAATATGTTTTTGGTTTGACAGCTACACCAAAGAGAAAAGACGGTATGGGTCCGATTATTACGATGCAATGCGGACCAATTTATTATAAAATAGATGCAAAAATGCAGGCGAAAATACGACCGTTTGGTCACAGATTGATTACGAGAAGTACGAACTTTAATACTAAACAAACTGAGTTTCAGAAAATTTATGGGGAACTTTCTTTAGATTCTAAGAGGAATCATTTAATTTTTGACGATGTACTAAAAGCACTGGAGACAGGAAGGTCACCAATCATATTAACGGAGCGTTTAGAGCACTTGGATTTATTGAAAAAGCAATTTCGAGGATTTGCCAAAAACATCATTATCTTATCAGGAAATATGAAGAAAAAGGATCAGAAAAAAGAACTTGAGAGATTATCTTATATTCCTGAAAATGAGGAGCGACTTATAATCGCAACGGGGAAATATATAGGTGAAGGCTTTGATGATGCTCGCCTCGATACTTTATTTTTGACGATGCCAATTTCCTGGAAAGGAACTTTACAGCAATACGTTGGCCGTCTTCATCGAGATCATGATCAAAAACAAGAAGTCCAAGTTTATGATTATGTGGATGAGAATGTGCCGATGTTAAAAGCAATGTTTGACAAGCGTCTTGCTGGATATAAAGGGATGGGATATGTAACTGGTAATGAAAAAAGTACTTCCGAGCAAATGAGATTGTTTTAAAAGCAAAACCCATTCAGCGCGTTCCTATCACGCTCCGAATGGGTTATAAAATCGACTTCCGTCATAATACGTAATAATCATTGAAAGTACGAACGCAATCCCCACTAAAACAAGGGCAATGTAATCAATCCGTTTAAATGGTCTCTCGCTGTACCAAGAGCGCTTTTTATTTTTTCCAAATCCGCGCAGTTCCATGGCATTGCTGATCACTTCGATTCGATCTAGGCTTGATAGAATCAACGGAATAATGATGGATGCCATGTTTTTAATACGCTTTCCAATCTTTTCTTTTCGGGACATGTCGATTCCGCGAGCTTGCTGGGCGATGGCGATATTGCGGAAGTCGCGCTGAATGTCAGGGATGTAGCGTAAGGATAGTGCAACAGCGTACGAAATGCGGTAGCTTACTCCGATTTTATTCAATGAAGCCGCAAATTCGCTTGGATTTGTCGTGACAATAAATAAAAGTGCTGCTGGAATGATCGTAAAATATTTAATCGTTATATTAAACTGGTAAAAAAGCTGCTCCCACGTTACGTTATACCTTCCAACAATCTCAAATAGCACATGGCTTGTCCCATAAATTTTTACCCCTTCTTGTGGTGAAAAAATATAGATAGCGATATTGTTGAGTAGTAAAAATGCTAATATAAAAATCAAAACAAATGAAATTTCTCTTACTTTTACTTGTGAAGCGATAAAAATAGCGATGCTTGCGACAAATAAAAATAAAAGAACTCTTGTATCGTACGTAAGCATGGCGGCAGTTGACCACAAAACAAAGCAAATGAGTTTCGTTGCACCTGTCAGCCGATGAATAGGCGAAGGGCGCTCAATATATGCAAGCATCTCTACTGCCATGTTGTTCGCACCCCCTTGTCGAATGCGATAAATCGGCCGACGAATTCTCTCGGTTCATCGATTCCTGCTTTGACAGCAAGATCAAATAATGAAGTTTCCTTCAGGTTCGCCCTTTTAATCACGTCTCGATCTGTTAATATGTTAGCCGACGTATCATCCGCTATTTTTTCTCCTCCGGCAATGACGATTGCGCGAGGTGTATACTCAAGCATTAAGTGCATATCATGTGTGATCATTAAAATCGTGATGCCTTGTTCATTTAATTTGGACAAAAATTCCATGATCTCTGTGTAGTGCTTGAAATCTTGTCCTGCCGTTGGTTCGTCTAAAATAATCAACTCAGGTTCGAGTACTAAAATAGAAGCGATGGTGACGCGTTTTTTCTGTCCAAAGCTGAGAGCAGAAATCGGCCAGTTTCGGAAAGGGTAAAGTCCGCAAATTTGTAGTGTTTTTTCGACTCTCTCCTTAATTTCATTTTCAGGTACACCGCGCAAGATCAATCCTAACGCTACTTCTTCAAAAATCATGTGCTTTGAGATCATCTGGTTTGGATTTTGCATAACAAGTCCAATCCGCTCGGCTCTTTCTTTAATCGTATCATTTGTAATGTCTTCATCTTTAAAAAGGATTCGGCCTGAGTTCGGTTTGATAAATCCGCAAATGAGACTAGCAAGCGTTGATTTTCCTGCTCCATTTTTACCAGCAATACTGACCATTTCGCCTTTATCAATGGAAAAAGATACATTGTGAATCGTTTCCCGTCCAGTTGAATAGCTAAAATGAATGTCTTCCAGTTCTAAAATTGGATCAGCTTTCTTTTTTCGCTCAGGAGGATTAGTTGCTTCGAACCATGTGAGCAGCTTGTCCTTATCAACAGTAAATGTATTGATATGAGAAGGTTTTGATTCGGCTGTCACAACAGAACCTGCATATTTAGCCGCTTTTACATAAAGCGGCTCGCGAATATTGCACTCCTCCAATACGGACGATGCGAGCAGTTCATCGGGAGTAAGATCGGCAACAATTGTGCCTTTATCTACTACAATAATTCGGTCAACATGACATTCAAGCACGTCTTCAAGACGATGCTCAATGATGACAACGGTTGTATTTGTTTCTTTTTGAATACGGTCGATGAGTTGAATGGCATGTTTACCGGTTGCCGGATCTAGATTGGCAAGTGGTTCATCGAATAATAAAATATCTACATCATCTACCATAACTCCTGCAAGGGATACACGTTGTTTCTGTCCTCCCGATAATTGATGAAGCGAAGATTGCAAAAACTCACCCATATCGACCATGTTAGAAACGTCTTTCACTATGGAGATCATTTCATCCTGCGCCCGCTCATCATTTTCAAGTGCAAACGCAATATCCTCGCCAACTGTAAGCCCGATGAATTGGCCATCAGGATCTTGTAAAACAGTTCCGACTAATTTAGACAAAGAAAAAATATCAAGGTCTTTCGTCTCTTGCTCCATAATTTGCAGGCTTCCCGTAATCTCCCCTTTATAGGAAAAAGGTATTAATCCGTTGAGGCAGTGGCCAATCGTACTTTTTCCGGAACCTGACGGACCCACAATAAGCACTTTTTCCCCCTCATAAATCGTTAGATTAATGTCATGAAGAGTCGGCTCTACTTGGGTGCGATATTTAAAATTAAAATCCTTAAATTGAATAACGGGCTTTTTCATTTTAATCTCCTCTAATCATGTAAAACGAGGAAACCGAGTTGCGATTTCCTCACTGTTTCATATTATTCTACTTTCAAACTTCCACTTTTTACTCTCGTTTTCGCATAAGCAACAAGTAAGATTGTACCAAGGACTGCCACTGTTACAATGTTTGCGAGTCCAGCTACTATACCTTGTGTCCATACCTTGTTGGCAGGTTCAGCGTAAATGAGTATATCAAGTGCCGGTGCAAGTACACCCCATCCGACAATTTGGACGAGAGCCTGGATAATATTAAATGAAATAATTTGCTTTTTACCAAATTCTCCTGATTCAATGTTAATTCTTTTAGCTGTTAAGCCAATGAAAAATCCAACAAAGGCAGATATAATGACCCAACTCCACCAAATGCTGCCCCACATAATTGAATCTAACAATGCGTGCCCAATCAATCCGATAAAACCACCCGCAATTGGGCCGAACACAACGGCCATTAATGCTAAGAATGCATACGATGTATTGATATTCGTATTTGGAATTCCCGTTGGAATCGAAGCGAATCTTCCTAATATAACAAAGACTGCCGCTCCAATCCCAATCGCCACGATTGTTTTAATAGCTAAATTTTTCCCCATATTGACCCTTCTCCCTTTTTAGAAAATTTTTATTTTATAATTGTAATTTAATTATATATGACTTTTGGCACTTTGCGGAGTGATATTTTCCAATTCGCCCCTGTTTCGATATGATACGCTTTTGCGAATGAACCTTGGTTGATGGCAATTCCAAGTTTATCTAGCGAATTTACATAAATTAATGGTTCGCCTAAATGGCTATCTGCAAAGGAACGACCGTATGTCATGATGTTTTTGTACACTTGTCTCGTGTCGTTTTGGATGGTGACTTCGAAATTATCCCCATATTCCACGGCCAATTGTAAAAATAGAGTACGATCGATATTCGTCCATAGATTTCCGAAACGAATGTCTAAAATATCGATATTTCCAGTGACGGATGATTCGTCAAGTGCTGGATTAATTTTTATAAGTTCAATAACTGAATCAACTGGAACTTCTGGACCAACTTCTTCAAATGATATGACGCCTGACGCAAGTCTTGCCCCTGTATATGCATATACGTCGCGGCCATGGAAGGTATACGACTCACCCGATTTCGGCAGACGGTTGACTGTCTCATCAATAATTCTCACTTCTACGATTCCAATTGCATCTTTTATATGGGTTAACGTTCCGTTATCAGGAGTGACGATATATTGATTTTCAGCCGTTTTCGCAACAATACTGCGGCGATCGGAACCAACCCCAGGATCGACAACCGAAACGAAGACTGTTCCTTCAGGCCAATATGAAATAGTTTGATAGAGGCGATAAGATCCCTCCCATATATTATATTGCGGAATGTCGTGTGTTAGGTCAAAAATTCTAAGTGTTGGATCGACGGAAGTCGCCACACCATACATAGCGCTTACCGCACCGTCACTTAAACCAAAATCCGTTTGGATTACTAAACTGTTTGTCATTGTAAATTCCTCCATCTGTGTAAAAAAATTTGAAAAACAAAAAACCACGCCCTTATCTTTATAAAAAGATAAGGACGTGGTTGAATTCACGTGGTACCACCTTATTTCGCTGTTTGCTCGCACGAAACAGCCTCTGCAAGTACTGGAGCACAAATAGATCATTGCTCGGAATACTGTGGTATTGATAACGAGTACCAAATCTCGACGGCACCTACTAATCCGATATCGGACGTTCAGCTCGCAACTCAGAGGCCATTGTTCAGATCGTGATTTTTGCTTCTTTTCAGCTACCGAAGCTCTCTGTGTAAAACCAATAATCTTACTTTTTCTCTTCATCGTCTTTAAAAAAGTAACGCATATGTGATTGAAATTGATTATAAGCTGGGTAGAAAAAAAATGCAAGTGTTAAATTTAAAAAGTATATATTTCTATACGTTCTCTTTGATTTTAAAAAGATTTATGGTCAAGTCTGATTCATGCTAAACAAGCATAATCATTGTAGTAAAGTATATCCACTTAATTATTAGGATGTAAGTTTGGGAATCGGGAAAGGAGGTATGGTTCATACTACAAACAATAAACAATGAACATTAGGAGGGCCAAGATGAAGTTTCTTGAAGAAAATATAACAGCATTCAACGTTCAGGCAGCCACTCCGGAGGAAGCAATACGAATAGCGGGAAATCTTTTGGCGGATAAAGGATATGTCGAAAACCGTTACGTAGAAGCGATGGTTGAATCCTTTGAACAAAACGGTCCTTATATCGTGATCGCGCCTCAAATCGCGATGCCGCATGCAAGACCAGAAGATGGAGTTCTTGAAGCTTGTATTTCAATGATCCACCTGGAAAAGGCAATATCATTTGGAAGCACACCGAACGATCCGGTAAAACTTGTTTTTGCTTTAGGAGCTTCAGACAGTGAAGAGCATTTGGAAGTGTTGAAAAAGTTAATGCATCTCCTTCGAAATAAAGAATCGATTGAACAATTGAAATCCGCCTCTTCGTATGAACATGTTCGGGCGTTGATTGTTTGAAGGAGAAATTTAGGAACTGAAGTATACGAAGCTTGGATTCTTTGTGATCATTTCTTTCTAGATCGAGGTTCAGATTGAGATCAAAACTCAGTTTTCCAAACTCTCTCGTCGCGATTAGGTTCGTATCAAGTCTTTCATATCTATTGAGTTTTAATCAAGAAGCACCATTTATTAACAATAAAAAGGAGTGGTTTTTCATGAAAATATTATGTGTATGTGGATTGGGACAAGGTACAAGTTTAATTTTAAGAATGAATGTCGAGACGGTTTTGCGTGAAATGGGAGTTAGTGCAGATGTTGAGCATATGGATGTTTCTTCAGCTTCTGGAATGGCAGCGGATTATATTGTGACGAGCAATGAGCTTGCACAGTCTATAAGTGGAACGGACGCTAAAGTTATTATTGTGAATAATTATTTTGATCAGGGTGAGATTAAAGCTGCATTGGAAGAGAATCTACAATAATTAATGGGGTGAAGTATCGATGGCGGTAATTCAATGGCTTGCCACTAACTTTTTTGGAACTCCGGCTATTTTGTTAGGATTGATTGTTCTTATTGGGTTGCTTTTACAAAAAAAGAATTCCAGCCAAGTTATAAGTGGAACGACTAAAGCAATTATCGGCTTTTTGATCATTAGTGCTGGAGCCAATATCATTGTCGGCGCTTTGACGGTTTTTGAACCGTTATGGAAAGAGGTATTTAATCTCCAAGGTCAGACATTATCCGATTTTATGGGGCAAGATAAATTTAATGCCAAATTCGGAAGCGCTGTTACATTAGCGATGACACTTGGTTTTTTGATCAACGTGTTGCTCGCGAGATTTACGAAATTTAAATACATTTATTTAACTGGTCATATGATGTTTTGGACAACGACCATTTTTGCTGGAATCGTTGTCCAGACGGCAGGCGACGTATCATTTTGGAAATTGGTCATCTTTTTATCGATCATTATGGGAATTTATTGGACGTTTCAACCAGCCCTTACCCAGCCGATTATGAGGAAAATAATGGGTAATGACAACATCGCGCTTGGACATACTTCTGCTTCCGTGGCACTTCTTGGAGCATGGCTCGGAAAGATTCTCGGAAATAAAGAAAATGATTCAGAAAAAATAAAATTACCGAAGGGACTGGAGTTTTTAAGAGATTCAAACGTTATTACCGCTTTAACGATGGGAATTCTTTTTCTCGTTGGAGCCATCATCATTTCTTTTAAAAATACACCGGGAGCTGCCGAACTTGTTGCATCTTCAGGTGACCAGAACTTTATCATTTACTCGATTATTCAATCTTTTACGTTTGCGGGTGGAATTGCCGTCGTATTGATGGGAGTTCGGATGTTTATTGGGGAAATTGTGCCGGCGTTTAATGGGATTGCAACAAAAATTGTACCCGGGGCAAAGCCGGCTCTCGATGCTCCAGTCGTATTCCCATTTGCTCCAAACGCCGTCGTGCTCGGATTCCTAGGTGGTTTTATCGGTGCATTGTTATGGTTAATTGTGATCGGTAATACAGTCGCATACGTTTTTGTTCCGACAATGATTGTATTATTCTTCCACGGTGCAACGGCGGGGGTTTTTGGGAATGCAACAGGCGGAGTTCGAGGTGCACTGCTAGGTGGATTCATTACTTCTACAGTCGTAGCTTGGGGTCAGTACATTACAGTAAAAACGTTACTGCCGAATACCATTCCTGACACAGCCATGTGGGCAGCCGACTCAGACATGTTTATACTGGGACCGATTATTAGAGCTCTTGCCGCAGTGTTGTTTTGATAAGAAAAGCGAAAGGCGCCCGAAGCTAGACAATAAAAGACTTGTTTTAAATAAGGATCGTAAAATCTTATGCTTTCTTTACTTTTAAGAAAACATCTAAAAAAGGTCGGGAAACTGACCTTTTTTACACATTAATTAGAGGTGACAACTATGACTTTTATTCGTACCTTGCACGGAGATATAAAGCCAACTGAATTAGGTTTCACTTATTCGCACGAGCATATTGTTTGCAGGCCTCCTTTCTGGGTAGAAAAAGGTGAAGACGATTTGCTTTTGGATGATAAAGAAGCTTCTTTGAAGGATGTTCTCGATTTTACAAGACACGGTGGGCAAGCAATCGTAGATGCGACCGCCGTTGATTATGGACGCGATGTCCATGCGGTAGCAGAGATTGCGACAGAAGCAAGTATTCATATTGTGGGTACTGCTGGTTTTAATAAGAGTTTTTTATGGGATGCCGCCATCACGCCCCATCTCCACGAAGTTATTGGCGGGAATTTTCACACGTACAAAGACTGGATAGAAGGATCTTCGATTAATGATTTAACTGAGTATGTGGTGAAGGAAGTGGAGGAAGGGCTTGAAGGTACGAGCTTTAAGGGCGGTCAGGTGAAATTTGGAACGGCTTATAACCGAATCACTCCACTCGAGGAAAAAACAATTCGTGCGATTGCGAGGGCTCATCACGAAACGAAGGCGCCCATCCATTCGCATACGGAAGTTGGAACGATGGCCTTAGAACAAATTGAAATTTTAAAAAGTGAAAACATAGATCTTTCCTATGTTAGTTTCGGACATATGGACCGGAATCCCGATCCTTATTATCATGAAAAGATTGCATCAATGGGCAGTTATCTATGTTTCGATGGAATCTCAAAAATCAAATATGCTCCTGAAAGTACGAGGATTGCGTGCATTTTAGAACTTGTAAAAAAAGGCTATGAGAAACAGATTTTGGTAAGTGGGGATACTGCACGTAAAACGTATTATAAGCATTATAATTACGGTTTGGGATTGGAGTATATTATCGCAAAATGGATTCCGAGATTTATCGACGAAGCCAATAAAGCTGGCTTTGACGGTGAAAAGTTAGTGCAACTATTCTTTGTGGAAAATCCAAAACATTGTTTTATGTTTAAAGGGTAGGTGAAGATTGTGAAATTCGAGTTGGAGAATTCCTATGAAGTGAAGGATAAGATTTTACAATCAAAAATAGTTATTTTACCGATTGGAGCGGTAGAAGCTCATGGTCCTCATCTTCCGCTTAGCACGGATACGATTTTAGCAGAAAGGTTATCTGAACTGCTAGCTGAAAAAGCTGGAGCATTTGTTTTACCGAGCCTTCCGTATGGACAAGTGTGGAGCCTGCGAAATTTTCCAGGAAGCATCAATATTTCCAACGATTCATTGATTTCTTTTTTAGTTGATATAGGTAGAAGTCTTTACGACCAAGGATTCAGGACCTGGGCAATGGTGAATGGGCATCTTGGGAATCAGGTGGCATTAAAAGAAGCGGCAAGAGTTTTATACGATGAGATTCCTGATTTTAAAGTATTTTATTTTTTCTATCCTGGCATGAATGCGGTTGTAAAAGATATACGTGAGACGAAGTCTGTCCACGGTACTTATTTTCACGCCTGCGAAATTGAAACGAGCATTATGCTTTATTTGGCTGAGGAGTTTGTCGATATGGAACGTGCGCTTAATGATGTTCCAGTAATTGACGAAGCAGCTGATTTTACACCGACACCGTGGGAAACGTTTACAAATAGTGCTGTTCTAGGTGATGCGACGCTTGCTACGAAGGAAAAAGGACGGAAGATCATTGAAACAGCTTTGGAAAAAATGGTCGACATGTTGATTGGAGGCAAGACAGATGATTGACGCGTATTTTGGTAAAATCAATGAAAAATTCATGGTTGTCTTAGACTCTGAGCGCGGAAAAATGAAAGAAGCAGCATCTAAGATTGCAGCTGCGATTGAAAAAGGCGGGATCGTTCAGCTTTTTGGCTGTGGACATTCTCATATCTTAACGGAGGAAGTCTTTTATAGAGCCGGAGGGTTGGTTCCAATTAAACCGATTTTCCATGAATTGCTCATGCTTCATGAAGGTGCGATGCTTTCTTCACAGCTGGAGCGAAAAAATCATTATGCCCATTCCTTTATGGATGGTCAAGATATTCGGGAAAATGATGTCATGATCGTCCTCTCTACATCAGGAAGAAATCCAGTTCCAGTTGATGCCGCTCAAATTGCGAAGGAAAAAGGTGCCTTCGTCATTGGGATCACCTCATTTGAATATTCAAATAGTCAGCCTTCACGGCACGACTCAGGTAAACGCTTGTATGATGCGGTTGATATCGCAATTGATAATCATTCGCCGATTGGCGATGCTGTTTTGACCCATGAAAAAGTAGAAGTACCTTTTTCACCAACCTCGACAGTAGTAGGAGCCGGAATTCTAAATGCTATTTTTGCAGAAGCAATTGCCTTGATGGCAGAAGCAGGATTCGAACCTCCCATTTTTTTAAGTGGAAATATTGAAGGGTCCGATGATCATAATAAATCGCTAGTGTCGAAATACGAAGCAAGGATTCCGTTATTGACGAAGGGTTTGTGATTTTTCATTTGATTTTAAAAATCGTATTATATATTAAAAATCACGGGAACTTCATTTATTAAACATCGAAGTTCCCTTTTAAAATTTGGCTGCTGCATAAAAATCGAACACAAACAGTAAATAACGTACAATGAATGTAAAAGGGGGAATGCTCATGATTTTAGAAATTATCGCAACCAATATTCGGGATGTAAAAGCGGCGTGTGAATATGGTGCGGATCGAATTGAATTGTGTGTAGGAATGAAGGAGGAAGGGTTTACACCGAGCTACGGACTGATTGAATCGGCAGTGGAGTTAGCAACAATCCCGATTAATGTTATTGTTCGCTCTCATAGTCAATCTTTTTTCTATGAATCAGCTGAAGTGGATACGATGAGTCGGGATATTCGTATGGTTCGAAAGTTAGGGGCTAATGGAATCGTCATTGGAGCTCTTACAGAAGATGGACGAGTAGATGTTGAAGTGATGAAGAGTCTGCTTGATGAAGCGGAAGGCCTGGATGTCACGTTTCATCGTGCCAGTGATTTTTCGCGGAATATCGAAGAAACCATAGAGGCGTTGAGTCAATTTAAACAAGTAAAAAGGATTCTTACAGCTGGAGGAAGAAAGCCAGCTACAGAATCAGTTGAAACGATCAAACGACTCATGGATCTTGCGGAACATACACATCTCAATATTATGCCTGGCTACGGTCTCCGCGTTGACACATTTAAGGAATTTTACGACAAGATTCGCCCAACGGAAATCCACTTTGGTTCCGGAGTTAGGGATGATAATAGCTTCATGAGGCCAATCGAGCGGGAAAAAGTGGAGAAAATTAAGCAAGTGTATTCATAACCTCTTCAAATTGGAGAGGTTTTTCTATATATTTCACGCATACATATGGTTAGTATTCGAAATTTTTTGTATTATTAAAAGTATACGTTTTTAAAATATGCTTTTAGTAGGTGAGATGTGATGGAAAATGGTAGAAAAAGAGCAGCATTAACATTTGATGATGGGCCACATCCAGAAAATACACAAAAAATATTAAAACTGTTAGAAAAATATAATGCGAAAGCGACATTTTTTCAGATAGGTAAACTTGTTGAAGAATATCCTGAAATCACAAAGGAAATTTTTGCAAAAGGACATGAAATTGCCTCACATACGTGGAATCATCCCGACTTATGTACACTAGAGGGAGATCAAGTAAAAGAAGAAATTTCGACAACTCAAAGAGCCATCAAAACAGCGATAGGCGAAGCACCTACCCACTTCCGCCCTCCGTATGGATATACGAATGAGTCTATTAAAGAGATTGCTAGAGAGTTTGGTGAAACTGAGGTGCTTTGGACAATTGATACCCTTGATTGGAAGTCTCGTGATCCAGAAGCCATATTACAAATTGTAAAAGAAGAAATTCGCGACAAATCGATTATTTTAATGCATGATATCCACCCAACAACAGTTGAAGCTGTGGAGCCAATAATTACATTTTTGCTAGGTGAAGGATATGAGTTGGTGACTCTTCGCGAGCTATAACTGTATATGAATATTTTACAATCTATTAAAATATTTCGCGGCGGACAAAATATGTCCCAACTTTTATATTGACTATTTGTCTGAAAACGTTTAAATTAGAAGCGAAGTTCTAGAAAAAGGGGATGCTGAAATGACAGAGAAAGTAAGAGTAGCAATTGTTGGCTGCGGCGGTATTGCGAATGGTAAGCATATGCCGAGCTTATCCAAAGTTAAGCAAGCAGAAATGGTAGCATTCTGCGACATCGAAGTTGAAAAAGCAGAGAAAGCAGCAGCTCAATATGGAGTTGAAGGTGCGAAAGTATATTCAGATTATAAAGAGCTACTAGCAGACGGATCTTTTGACGTTGTTCATGTTTGTACTCCAAACAGCTCTCATGCTGAAATTTCCATTGCAGCTATGGAATCTGGAAAGCATGTAATGTGTGAAAAGCCTATGGCAAAAACTACTGAAGAAGCTCGCCAAATGGTAGAAACTTCTAAGCGTACAGGCCAAAAATTAACAATCGGTTACAACAACCGTTTCCGTCCTGACAGCCTACACTTACATACATTATGTGAGCGCGGGGACCTAGGTGAAGTTTACTATGCGAAAGCGCATGCGATTCGTCGTCGTGCAGTTCCAACTTGGGGAGTATTCCTTGATGAAGAAAAACAAGGTGGCGGACCGCTAATTGATATCGGTACTCACGCTCTTGACTTAACATTATGGATGATGAATAACTATAAGCCAAAAGCAGTACTTGGAACGACTTACCATAAATTAGGTCAAAAAGAAAATGCAGCTAACGCATTTGGTTCATGGGATCCTGAGAAATTCAAAGTAGAAGATTCTGCATTTGGTTTCATTACTATGGAAAACGGTGCAACAATCGTTCTAGAATCAAGCTGGGCACTTAATACTTTAGATGTGGATGAAGCAAAAGTTTCTTTAAGCGGAACTGAAGCTGGAGCTGATATGAAAGATGGTCTTCGCATTAACGGTGAAGACAATAGCAAGCTTTACACAACAAAAGTTGATCTTGGACCAGGAGGAGTAGCATTCTATTCCGGAAGTGCTGAATCTGATGCTGACATCGAAGCACGTCAATGGATCGAAAGTATCATTAACGATACTGAGCCATTAGTAAAACCTGAAGAAGCATTTGTTGTTACGCAAATTCTTGAAGCAATTTATGAATCTGCTAAAACAGGCAAAGCTGTATATCTTGAAGAAGTATTTGCATAATTATAGAAAAAACCCTCGATTTATGTCGAGGGTTTTTTGTCATCTAAAAAAGTATTTTAGTTGCATTTATTAAATGAGTTGTATGATTTTTTAAAGATTTTAAAAACTTTTTATTGATATTTTATAAAAAGTTGATATAGTGATTATATCAACTTATAAGGTGATGCGACTATGAACTTACCATTGTATAAACAGATTTATGAGAATATTTTGCAAAAGGTCCAAATTGGGGAATTACAACAAGGAGACAAAATTCCTTCTGAAAAAGAGTTGGCTGATGAGTTTCAAGTAAGTAGAATTACCTCGAAAAAAGCTTTGGATCTGCTTGCTCAAGATCAAATAATAGAGAGGGTTCAGGGAAAAGGATCTTTTGTTATTTATTCAGTTGAAGAACCAGATAATATGCTCAATAGTAAACAAACTATCATACCAAATAAAGAATTAACGATAGGTTTAGTTATTCCAGGATTTTCGGATAGTTATGGAACGAAATTAGTACAAGCAATTGAATATAACGCATCGAAATATGGTGCGAATCTTTTAATGAAGCTAACTCGGGATAAAATTGAAAAAGAGGAAAATGCGATTGAGGAGCTTGTAGATGCCGGAGTTGATGGCATAATTGTTTTGCCTATACATGGTGAACATTATAATCCTAAAATACTTGAGCTCGTTTTGAAAAAGTTTCCGATTGTCCTTGTTGACCGCTATTTACGAGGGATTCAAGCTAGTGCTGTTTTAACTGATAATAGAAGGGCTGCTAAAGAGGCGACTGAGTATTTAATGTTACTTGGGCATCAGCATATCGCTTATATAACGCCCCCTTATGATGGGACTACCGTTTTAGAGGATCGTATGAAAGGCTTCCAATTAGCACATACAGAGCAGCATAAACAAATTAATCCTGACTATATTTTTATGAATAACGGATCTGATCTTGCTTTTGATGAAACGATGAAGCCGGAGTATGAATTGGAAATTGAGAATATGCGAAAGTTTATTTTAAATCATCCGGAAATAACAGCGTTTGTTGCATGCCGGAATGCCTTTGCGACAATCTTATTAGATGTTATCCAATCCATGGGCAAAAAAGTCCCGGAAGATTACTCTTTTGTTTGTTTCGATGGAGTTCATTCAATCATTGGCAGGCATGCTTTTACCCATATTAAGCAACGAGAAGAGGAGATGGGGGCAAAAACGGTAAAACGGTTAATATCTCAGATTAATGGTGAGGAAAAAATTAAAACAGAATTATTACATTTTGATTTGGTTGAAGGTTTATCAACTGCATCAATAAAGGAAAAAGTGAAGAATTGAGAAAATTCTTCTTTTTTTTTGCGAAATATGATTGACATGTTGATATAAGATAATATATTATGTTGATTACATTGAATATATAGACATCTTAGAAAATTACATAGATTATGAATGTAAGCGGTTCATAAAGGGGGTGTGGCGCTTTAGTGTTTACTAGTTTGCTATTTTTTAAAAAAACCGGGGGTGTAAAAGTGAGTAAAAGCGTAAAGAAATTCGGTCAATTGATGATTATGAGTGTCCTCGCTTTATCGTTATTTCTAGCTGGCTGTTCAAAAGATCAAGCGTCTGGTGGAGATAAAGGCGGCAAAGGCGGAGAAGGCGGAAAAACAGAAATTACGTTTTGGCACGGTAGTACAGGTATCGGATTAGAAGCAATGAATGCATTAGTTAAGAGTTTCGAAGAATCGCATCCTGATATTAAAGTAAAAATGGTTTATACAGAAGCTAATGAAGGTGCAGACCAAAAACTACTTACTTCCGTAACAGGCGGAAATCCTCCTGACGTAGCAACATTTGACAGGTTTAAAGTAGGTTCTTGGGCAGCTCAAGGAGCATTGACAGATTTAACTGATATGGCTGCAGCAGATGGAATCTCGCAAGATCGCTATTATCAGTATGCATGGGATGAAGCAAGCTACGATGGTAAACTATTCGCCATTCCATATTCAACAGATTCACGTTTGCTGTATTACAACAAAGATCATTTTAAAGAAGTTGGATTAGATCCTGAAAATCCACCTAAAACAATTGAAGAATTAGAAATTGCCGCTGAAAAGTTAACGATTAAAGAAGGTAACCGTTTTAAACGAATTGGCTTTATTCCTTGGTATAGTCAAGGCTGGTTGTATAGCTGGGGCTGGTCATTCGGCGGTGAATTCTACAATGAAAGCACTGGAGAAGTGACTGCTAACGATCCTAAAGTTGTAGAAGCATTGCAATGGATGGTTGATTTCGGTAAAAAGTACAATGTTGAAGATATTTCTGGATTTGAAAGTTCGGCAGGTAGTGATGCGTTAGATCCATTTATTTCCGGACAACTTAGTATGAAAATTGACGGAAACTGGACAGTGACAGGAATTAAAAAGTTTAAGCCAGATTTAAATTTCGGAGTTACACCAATTCCAACACCGACTGGAACTGATTTCACTACTTGGTCTGGTGGTCACAGCTTTATTATTCCTAAAGGAGCTAAAAATACTGAAGCCGCTTGGGAATTCTTGAAATACTTTGGTGGTCCTGAAGGCGCAAAAGCTTATTATTCAAAGCTTGAAGGTGACTTCTCCGTTCAACCAGCTGTAAACGAAGAACTTGGACGTCAGAATGATCCAATTTTAAAAGAATTTGTTGATATTCTTCCAAATTCACACCATCGTCCAGTTATTTCTGAAGGGCAATTGCTATGGAACGAACTTGCAACTGCTACTGAAAATGCAACAAGAGGTAATGGTACACCGCAGGAAAACTTGGATAAAGCGACTGAAGCTGTAAATAAAGCGTTGAAAAAATAATAAAAGGGGAGGCTTACACCTCCCTTTTATTTATGAAAGGAGCTGCCTAATTTGGCGAAAATTGAAACATCAAGTGTCGTAGTCCAACCTAAAAAGAAAAGTTCCTTAAGTATTAAGGCAAATTTAACTGGTTGGCTATTTGCATCTCCGTGGTTAATAGGGTTAATTGTGTTTTTTGCTATTCCGTTATTTTCTTCAATCTATTTTAGTTTTACAACATACAGTATTCTGCAGCCTGGAGAATTTATCGGACTTGAAAATTATAAAGAACTTTTTAATGATGATCTCTTTTGGAAATCAGTCTATAATACGGTTTATTTCGCTGTCCTTTTTGTTCCTTTAAGCATTATCTTCGGGGTAGCTCTTGCCATGATGCTCAATATGAAGGTTAAAGGACTAGCGATTTATCGGACCATTTATTTCTTGCCGACACTTGTTCCCCATGTGGCTCTAGCCGTTCTTTGGATGTGGCTCTTGAACCCTGGATTTGGTCTTATTAACGGAACATTGGACTTTTTTGGTATTGATGGTCCTAACTGGCTAGGTAGTGTGAAGTGGTCTAAACCATCGTTAATCTTAATGTCACTTTGGGGAATCGGACAAGCTGTCATTATTTATTTGGCTGGTTTGGGAGATATACCAGAAGAATTTTATGAAGCAGCAGAAGTTGACGGTGCGAACTGGGTTCAAAGAACGAGACATATTACGATTCCATTGTTAACGCCTGTTATATTTTTTAACTTAGTCATGGGAATCATCGGTGCATTCCAGCAATTTACTTTGCCGTATACAATGACTCAAGGTCAAGGATCTCCAGCAAATTCACTAACCTTTTATGTCATGTATTTATATGACAATGGATTTAAGTTTTTCAAAATGGGTTATGCTTCAGCGATGGCTTGGATTCTATTTGTCATCATCATGGCCTTAACAGCATTAATTTTCATAACATCAAAACGTTGGGTCCACTATCAAGGTGAGTAGAAAGGAGTGTGTCGAATGCAACCAATTGTCAAAAAAAGAATTCAATATTCATTAGCTCATTTAATTTTAATTATTGCTTCCATCTTTTTCATTATTCCATTCATTTGGCTCGTGTCGACTTCTTTGAAACCGATCACACAAATCTTTTCTTATCCGCCAGAATGGATTCCTAGTCCGTTTCGTTTTCAGAATTACATCGATGCGATGTCATACATTCCGTTTTTTACTTATTTAAAAAACACGGTGTTAATTACATTTTTAAGTACATTAGGGGTTATCATTTCATGTCCATTAGTAGCGTATAGTTTCGCCAAACTTCGCTGGAAGGGACGTAATGTTTTCTTCATCATCACAATCGCAGTCATGATGATACCAGGACAAGTAACGATGATTCCATTGTTCTTAATATTTAATAAAATGGGATGGGTCGGAACTCCACTTCCATTAATAATCCCTGCTTTTTTTGGAGCACCATTTTACATATTCCTATTACGCCAATTTTTCTTAGGATTGCCTGATACTTTAAGAGATTCAGCAAAAATTGACGGAGCTTCTGAACTTAGGATTTACTTACAAATAATGCTGCCTTTAGCGAAACCTGCATTACTTGCAGTAGGACTTTTCCAATTCATGGGCAGCTGGACAGATTTCCTTGGTCCTTTGCTATATTTGACAGATGAAACACAGTACACATTATCACTTGGTCTACAACAATTCCAAAACCAAATGGGAACGGAATGGGGATTGATGATGGCTGTTTCTACAATGATGACGCTTCCGATTATTATCATGTTCTTCTTTATGCAAAAGACGTTTATTCAAGGTATTACATTTAGTGGGATTAAGTAATTTAGTTGGTTAATAGAATAAATAGGCTTAAATTTTATAAATTCTTAGCAATAAAAAATTGGAGGTTTGTTGAATGGCTTTTCAAATAGGTATGCGCATCCCGCCAAAGCTTGGCGCACTAGGAATGGAAAAACTTGCGGATTGGGCCAAAAGTGCCGGAATAGATGTAATCGATGTCCCATATTATAACGAAGAGGTAAAAAATGCTTTAGAAAGTGCGGGCTTGGAAGTAGGTTCGATTGATGGCGTTGGGGCTGTAGGATTAACGAACTTGTTGAATGCTGATGAAGCTGTCCGTGGTGAAGCGGTTTCCGCTTTGAAAAATCAAATCAGTGAAATTTCCCAAATCGGCGGAAAAACCATATTTATTTGCCTTGGACCTACAGATGTTACACAATCACGCTCTAAAAGTTTCGATATTTGGAAAGAAACGTTTCCTGAGATTGTAAAACACGCGGAAGAAGCAGGTGTATATTTTGCTTTGGAAGGTTGGCCAGGCCCAGCACCTCAATATCCAACGATTGGATGTACACCAGAAATGTTGCGTGCGATGTTTGAAGTGATCCCTTCCAAGCATTTTGGCTTAAACTACGATCCATCTCATCTCGTTCGCTTAGGCATTGATTATCTACGCTTTTTAACGGAGTTCGGTGAAAAAGTAAACTACGCTCATGGAAAAGATACGGAAATTTTGACGGATGATCTCTATGAAGTTGGTATTCTACCAGCAACTTTCGGAGCAAAATATGGCTTCTCAGAAGGTTCATGGAGATATACAATACCAGGCCATGGGGCTGTAGAGTGGGAAAAAGTCGCAGTTCGTTTGGATAAGCTTGGCTACAATGGTCCTATCAGCATCGAGCTTGAAGATCATCGTTATTGGGGCACTCTTGAAAAAGAACAGCAAGGTATTATAAAAGCGAAAGAAAACTTAGAAAGAATTTTTAAGTAAGGCTCTTTTCTCTGCATCGTTGCTAAGTACTACGAATTTTAACGATGAAAAATGGATTTTGTTTTCAAAATAAATAATCCAAATTAGGGATAGGCTGGAACCTTTATAGGAACCATTAAGCTTTCTAAATAGGCTCAAAAGTCGGGTTTTGGCCTTATATAAACAACAAACTTTAATCAAACAGTTTTAGTAAGAACAGTACGAGGAGGATATTATGACGAAAACGGTAAAAATCGGAATCATCGGCAGTGGTGGAATTGCACAGGCACATGCAAGATCATATATGGAAATGCCAGAAGTTGAAATTGTGGCAGTGGCAGATGTCATTCCCGGAAAAGCGGCTGAGTTTATCGAAAGGCTTGGACTGGCGGATGCAAAGGCATTTGATAGCCACCTAGAATTATTGGAATTGGATTTGGATGGGGTCAGCGTTTGTACACCGAACGTGGCGCATCATCGGACAAGTGTCGATGCTTTGAACGCTGGTAAGCACGTATTAGTTGAAAAACCACTCGCTGTTACGTTAGAGCAAGGCGTCGAAATGGTTCAAGCTGGTAAAAAGGCAGATAAGATTTTAACCGTCGGATTCCAGCCAAGATATGACCCTAATATGCAAGCTGTAAAAAAAATCGTTCAATCCGGCCAGCTCGGGAACGTATATTACGTTCAAACGGGAGGCGGCCGCAGACGCGGGATGCCGGGTGGTACGTTTATTAACAAAGAGCTTGCAGGTGCTGGGGCTATGGCAGATATCGGCTGCTACTCTCTTGATCTAGCTTTGAATGCACTAGGTTATCCGAAGCCATTAAGCGTATCGGCTTTTACATCGAACCATTTCGGAACAAACCCTACATATCATCCACAAGCTGATCGATTTGAAGTGGAAGACTTCGGAGTAGCACTTGTGCGACTAGAGGGCGGAAAGGTTCTTAACTTTAAAATCTCATGGGCTATGCATATGGATTCCCTTGGACCTACGCTGTTCTTAGGAACAGATGCAGGTTTGAGATTGACACCTGCAGGAAGCGGTCCATGGAGCGGCGTTTGGGATGGAGGGATTGGTTCAATCACTTTATTCCATGATATTCAAGGACATCATACAGAAAGCCCAATCCCAATTCAACATCATAAGTTTAATATTTTCTACGAAAAAGTCCGTGCTTTTGTCGTAGCTATTATGGAAGGGAAGTCAGCTCCAATTCCAGGTGAGGAAATCTTAATCAACCAAGCGATCATCGATGGTATTTTAAGATCTTCGGAGATTGGTAAAGAAGTGGAGATTGTGATTCCGGAAGTTTGATCGTTAGGCTCTTTTCTCAAACATTGTTCTAATTTGGTTTCGGAACGACAAAATTCGTAATTTAGAAGAGAAAAGAGCTGCCAACATAGTTAGATTAGTAGCACTAAACTTTTATATGGTTTTATAAAAACAAAATTTTTATGTAAACTGCCAATCATTAAAACAACTCGAAATCCTAAGGAGATCCGAGTTGTTTTAATTGCTTTATGAAATAAAATGACTGTAAAACTTATTAGGCTTTGCTAAAGTTAATTTTCCATCATGATAACAAAAGTAATGTTCAATTTAACATTTTTAACTTTTTGATGAGTCTAGAACAGAATAACCCTCCTAATTTTAGGAGGGGTTAGCAAAGCGTAAGTCTTGATACTACTTCGATATTTTGAAAGTCAATCCCCATTTGAACAGCTGTTTGGGCTACCTCTGGGCGAATGCCAGATAGGATTGATTTTACTCCAAGGAGATCCAGTGCCTTTATTAATTGAGAAATTTGTTGCGCCACCATTGTATCGACAACCAGAACCCCTGACAAATCAATATAGAGGACTTCAATTCTCTTTTGCGCAACGATTTGCAGTGTATTTTCAAGGATTATTTTGGCACGTACAGTATCAATTACCCCTATCAGCGGAAGCAATGCCTTTTCATTTCCTACTTGAATGACAGGAGTACTCAATTCCTTAATGGTTTCCTGCTGGGCCTCTAGCCTTGCCGTCGAAAATTTATGATTATCTTCTACAAACCAACTCACGATTTTTTCAAATGTGAGAATAATTCTTCGTCGCCATTTATTTATATCATTAATGGAGTATTCCTCATCCTTAAAAGAAATAAATTCTTCAAATAAATCTAGGTACTGCTCCTGTGTCCTAAAAAACTCGCGCAAAATATAATGAATAGGTGTTGCTAAATGTTGCTCATCAGAAGCAATCGCCACTATCCATTTTTCAAAATCAATATAAAAAGCCTGTTCTTCTCTAATGAAAACATCACAAAATTGAAGATGAAATTCATAATTTTGTTCTTTCACTTCTTTTATAACAATTGGATCTTGGGACGAATAGATACCTGTCGGGTCACTTTTGTCTAATAAATCGTACCATGTTTCCGTCAGCGCCCAAGTCTTTTCCTTAAAAAAATGGAATAATTCTAGAGATAATTTTTTGTCTTGTTCTACATTCGTATCCATTAAACTAATCCACTTCCTTATACTTTTGTCTTTCTCCATAACTTTCCTGAAATATCTTCTTCTTTTTTTACTATACTGAAAATTAAGCTATATGTCATATTTTAACAGAATTCATCCGAAAGTATAGATGCTTAGGATTCATTTATGCAAGCATCCATTATTCCCAAACAGGTTGAAACACACAACTTTAAAAGGGTGTAATAAGGAGGGCGCTAGCCTATCGACTGTATGTACCATATTTAATGGCGACAAATCGTCCTATTTAAATGGTATAATTGGAACAACAACTTGCTAATGAATAGATAGAGAGATTAGGGGGTGTTTCATAGTGCAATACATATATATCATTTCCGGACCTTGCGGTGTTGGAAAGTCTACTATTGCTAAAGAAGTTGCCAAGCTTGTTCCGAATTGCGCTCTAGTAGAAGGAGATCATCTCCTGCATTTTTATGATGATCATTCAATGCTTCCGTGGGAGGAGCGGCTGTGGATCGCCTGGAAAAACCTTGTCGATGTAACGAAAAATCTCTTGCAGCATAAGCTTAACGTTGTGATTGACTTCGTTGTGGAAGATGAATTAAAGTGGTTTTGCACATATTTTGCCCATTTGGAAATACAGTTTAAATATGTTGTTCTTCGGGCAGACAAGGAAACATTGGTGGATCGCATTACAGAACGCGGAGATACATATATGGTTGACCGATCGCTATTTTTACTGAATAAGCTGGAAAATGAAACTCCATTTAATGAGCCGTTTTTATATGATACGACCAGTAAACAACCTGCCGACATTGTAAAAGATATAATAGAACAAAAAAGATTTGAATTGACAATTTAAGGATGGTGACAGGCACGATGTCTTGGAAGACAAAGATGAAAGAGTGGTTTGAGTTTGGGGCACTTGATCCAAAATTAAAGGAAATATTAGTAGCCAATCAAGGGAATGAGAAGTTGCTGGAAGATTGCTTTTATAAGGAATTGGAGTTTGGAACGGGTGGAATGCGCGGTGAGATTGGACCGGGCATCAATCGGATGAATATTTACACGGTTCGAAAAGCTGCAGAAGGTTTGGCTCGTTTCATGGTTGAGCAAGGTAAGGAAAAAATGGCGCGTGGAGTAGTGATCGCTTATGATTCGCGGCATATGTCCCCTGAATTTGCTCTTGAAGTTGCAAAAACAGTAGGAAAGCATGGAATAAAGGCATATCTTTTTGAAGAATTACGTCCTACTCCGCTGCTATCTTTCGCTGTTCGCTATCTACATGCGTATGCAGGAGTTGTTATTACCGCAAGCCATAACCCGCCAGAATACAATGGATTAAAAATGTATGGCGAGGATGGTGGGCAGCTGCCACCTTTAGAAGCTGATACAATAATTCGTTATGTTCAAGATGCTGGCAGTGAGTTGAACATTGAGGTTGCTGAAGAAAAAGAACTTTTGCAAAAAGAGTTGCTTACATATATTGGCGAAAAGATTGATCAGGCTTATATTGAAGTGATGAAATCGATCCATCTTAATGACGAGGTAGATAAAGATCTAGCCATCGTATTTACTCCCTTGCACGGAACTGCCAATCACCCGGTTCGCAACGGACTTCTTGCCTTTGGCTTTGGAAATGTGACGGTCGTGAAAGAGCAGGAGCTCCCAGATCCTAATTTTTCAACAGTAGCATCGCCTAATCCAGAAGAACATGCTGCATTTGAGCTGGCGATTCGTTATGGGAAGGAAATCAATGCGGATATATTGATGGGTACCGACCCAGATGCAGACCGTCTTGGTGTAGCTGTAAAAAATGGGAGCGGAGATTTCGAAGTATTAACTGGTAATCAAGTCGGAGCGCTCATGGTCCACTATATTCTTGAGCAGAAAAAAGCAAACGGAACTCTTCCTAAAAATGGTGTTGTGTTGAAAACGATCGTTACATCCGAGATAGGAAGTGCCATTGCTGAAAGTTTTGGCGTAAAATCATTGGATACATTGACTGGATTTAAGTTCATCGGAGAAAAAATAAAAGAATTTGAAGAAACACGTGATCATACCTTTTTATTTGGATATGAAGAGAGCTATGGCTATTTGATCGGTGATTTTGTCCGCGACAAAGATGCGGTGCAAGCGGCGGTTTTTGCTACAGAAGTAGCGGCTTATTATAAAAAACAAGGGAAATCACTTTATGATGGCTTACTGGAGCTGTTTGCTAAATACGGATATTATAAAGAATCGTTGCGCTCGCTCACATTAAAAGGTAAAGATGGAGCAGAGCAAATCGCGGGGATTTTAGAAACGTTCAGAAACGATCCTCCGAAGGAAGTAAACGGGATTTCTGTTGTATCCATTGAGGACTATGAGGCAAGCGAAAGTACAGCTGTGGCGAGTGGTGAAAAGACTGCGATTGAGTTGCCAAAATCGAATGTGTTGAAATTCAAACTTGAAGACGGATCATGGTTCTGCGTCCGACCATCTGGGACTGAACCAAAAGCGAAATTCTACTTCGCTGTAAAAGGCGAATCAATGGAAGATAGTATGAAAAGATTAGCAGGACTTGAAAATGAAGTAATGGAGCTTGTAGATCGCTTAGTAAAAAAATAAGGAAGAAAGCCAATTTTCGATTTTGGTCGGAGAATTGGCTTTTTTGTTTGGTTTCGAATGGTGAATTCCCATTCAAGTACTTTCTAATGTTATATAACGAGCGGCCAATCTTATACAAGATGTTTCTATTTCCATATAAGAGTATAAATGTCCGTATCAAAATGTACATTTTTGCTTGTCTAAGCATGTACACTTTAGCTTAAAATGTGCTTCTCTATACATGTGCATGAATAATTACAACTTGACATGGAGACCTCTACTCGCATGATTCGGCAGCCAAAAGCCAGCTATTACAAGGGCTGGCTGACCGAACAAGGCTATCATGCTCGCCCCTCCAAGTAAAGTTGTAATTATACACAGGAAATCAAAAATGTACACGGTTAAACGAGCATTTTTGTACGTACTTAAATTGGCATTTATATAAGAGCTTCCAATTGCCGTTCTGGAAGTCAATTCTCGCTTGAGCTAGTTCTATTCCCGTTTAACGAGCTCCCATTTCCGTTTAAACCGCTGTAATTCCTGTTCAAGCCTCCTCTATTTCCGTTCAAGCACCTGCTATTTCCGTTTATGTCACATCCATTCCCTTCGAAGTTTCACCCCACTATATTTACAATGAGCACATCCAGAGTTATGCATTATGTAAAACATTGAACCTTCCATTTTTGCCCCAAGTTTTATTTTTTTTAAAAATAAAATCTATTCTTGTTTTTCGTGAATAAAATAACAATGAAATGGTGATTAAGAGTGGAAGGAGGAGGGAGGATGGCGGATAACAATTCAAGCGAGGAAACGAAAAGTAATGTGGAACCGATTTTTAAAGATATCGTAGAAGAATCAAATGCACAGGAAAAAAAGCCAACGAAGGACAATACTGCCGGGTCTACTGGATTGACGGAAAATGTTGCGGGTTTATTATGTTATTTATTCTGGTTTGTTAGTGGAATCGTATTTTTATTAGTTGAGAAGGATAATAGATTTATTCGTTTCCATGCGATGCAATCCATTGCATTGTCGGTCGTATTTTTTGTCCTTAGCATTGTCTTAACGGTTATTCCAATTATCGGCTGGATTTTAAATCTCATTTTAACTCCAGTCATGTTGATATTATGGATATTTTTAATGTATAAAGCTTATCAAGGCAAGTACTATAAGCTTCCTATCATCGGAGAATTGTCAGAAAAACAATTGTAATCTTTTTTTTCAAGGGGTCCCTTATATAAGGGATCTTTTTCTTATAGCCTATTCACCATATTGCAATAATATTGGGAAAGTGCCTTCATATAAAAAAGAGCTCTGCATGGAGAGCTCTTATCTTAATGAGCCGAGCGCTTCTTTTTTGCCAACTGTTTTTGTTGAACTGCGAATGATAAGCTCTGGTTCATACGTAATATGATTTTTGTCCGATTTCCCATTGTTTTCAACGGCATCGACAATCCATTTCGCTGCATCAAGGCCCATTCGGCTTTTTGGATGGTTGACGGAAGTCAATTTTATTTCGGAAGCTTCTGCTAGTGATGAATTATCGTAACCGACAATCGAAATATCGTCTGGAACACTTAAGCCCTCTTCACGCAATACGTTAATGACTTTAAGCGCAATTTCATCGTTATAACAAACAATTCCCGTTGGTACTCTTTTCGGATCGGCTAACACTTCTTTTACTTTATCTTCAAATCCACTATTCAGATCCTCCGTTGTATAAGAAATGATCGTATCATTTAAAAATGGTATTTTATGCTCGCGAAATGCACGGATAAAGCCTTTCATCCGATAGACGCCTTGCATGTCGTCCGTTTTAAAAATACCGATGACTTTTTCATGGCCAGATTCAATGAGGTGCTCCGTCGCAGTAAAACCGCCTTTTTCATCATCAAGAATCATATAGGGAGGATTTAATTGAGAATAGTATTGGTTTATCATTAAATAAGGAATGTTATTCTGTTCCAGCTCTAGATAATAATGAATGTTCGGATTGAAACCGCTGCTTTTTGACGGTTCAATAATAAGACCATCCACATTTCGGCTTAGCATCGCCTCTAGACACTGCTTTTCTTTATCGATATCATTATCGGTACTGGATATTATAAGCGAATAGCCTTTAGATGTGAGATATGATTCCATCCCTCTAATGATAGCCGGAAAAATATAATCCGAAATATACGTCGTGATGATTCCAATATTTTTCCCGGAAATGGGTGCTGGTTGACCTGATATATTCGTTGTTTCTGCTGGAGTCGTGCAAAATGTTCCAGCACCTTGCTCTCTATATAGTAGTCCTTCATGGACGAGTTCACCGACAGCTTGTCGTATCGTATGTCTACTGACATTGAACATCTTTGCCAATTCATTTTCAGAGTATATTTTCTCACCGGGTTTCACTTCGCCGTTAGCAATCCATTCCTTTATCGTATCAATGACCATCATATATTTTGCGGGCTTACCCATAAAATCCCTGCTTTCAAGTTGTTCGTTTTTAAATAGTTATTCGTACAATTATTCCCATTATACACGATATAGAAACTAAATTGTATGTTTAAAATTCACTATTGAATAAGAATTTTGAAATTGACATGTACGTACATCGAGACTATGATGACAGTAGAAGAATGAAAGGTGGAGATGGAATGAAGATTAGAAAAGAAGAATTTGGAAAGCTGAAAGCAAATTCTGTAACGGCATTTACTTTGGAGAATGATCATGGTGTAAAAGTGACAAGCTTGGATTATGGATGTATAATTACAAAAATTCTTACGCCTAATCGAGATGGAGAACTTGAAAATATCGTTTTGGGCTATAATCAGCTTGAAGGATATCTTAATAATACAGCTTATTTTGGCTCGGTCGTAGGGAGAGTCGCAGGAAGAATTGGCGGCGCTGAATTTACGTTAAATGGAAAAAAATATTCTCTTGCTAAAAATGAAAATGATAACCATCTGCATGGTGGATTAAAAGGGTTCGACAAAGTGATTTGGGGTGCCGAAACAGAAGAAAAGGCTGATGAAGTAAGTGTGAAATTTTCTTACATAAGCCCGGACGGCGAAGAAGGCTATCCCGGAAATTTAAAAATGAACATTACATACACACTAAATAATGATAATGAATTTACGATTCACTATGAAGGAATATCTGACAAAACGACACTTTTAAATGTGACAAATCATTCTTATTTTAACTTAAGCGGTGATTTAAAAAAGGACATCCTTGATCACGAGCTTACGTTAAAAAGTGATCAGTACCTTGAACTGCAAGATAATTTATTGCCAACTGGAGAATTCGCCAATGTAGAAGGCACTCCATTCGACTTCCGAAAAGGACGATTTATTCGCAGCGGTGCAGAATCTGAATACCAACAAAACGAGATTGCAGGGGGTGGATATGACCATCCATTTGTATTGAATGAAAATCGAAACGAGGAAATTGTTTTAAAAGATCCCGAAAGTGGCCGTCAAATGATCGTTGAAACAGATGAAGTGGGCGTTGTCGTATATACATCCAATCAGCTTGCGGGGGATGATGAAATATACGGGGTACAGCCGAGGAAGCACCTTGCCATTTGCTTAGAAACACAAGGTTTGCCTGATGCTGTTCATCATGACCATTTCCCTTCATGGGTGCTGGAAAAAGACAAGCCTCATTCTTCAGTCACAACCTTTAAATTTGGTGTTATGGAGTGAATGATGGTGAGTACAATCACAACGTATAAAAACCCTTTGATTGAACAGCGGGCAGACCCGTGGGTATATAAGCATACGGATGGGTTTTACTATTTTACTGGTTCCGTTCCTGCTTATGATCGAATTGAAGTACGAAGAGCGAAGACGCTTGAAGGCTTGAGTAATGCAGAAGCTGTTACAGTTTGGAAAAAGTATGAGACTGGTCCGATGAGTGCGAATATTTGGGCTCCTGAAATCCATTTTGTTGATGGGAAATGGTATATTCACTTTGCAGCAGCGAGAGCGGACCAAATATTTGCTCATCGGATGTATGTGCTTGAGAATGACTCTGCCAATCCGCTTGAAGGTGAATGGATTGAAAAAGGACAGGTAAAAACAGATTGGGAATCTTTTTCATTGGATGCGACTACATTTGAACATAAAGGTGCGCAATATTACGTGTGGGCGCAGAAGGATCCGAAGATTGAAGGGAACACCAATTTATATATCGCAAAAATGAATAACCAATGGACATTGAGCACTCCTCAAGTGATGATTTCAAAGCCGGAATTTGAATGGGAAGTAATTGGCTTTTTAGTGAATGAAGGGGCTGCCGTTTTAAAAAGAAATGGAAAGATCTTTATCACCTATTCTGCGAGTGCAACAGACTACAACTATTGCATGGGTCTGTTATGGGCAGATGAAGACAGTGATTTATTAGATCCCGCTTCTTGGTCTAAGGCAAAAGAGCCTGTTTTTAAAACGAATGAAGAAACGAGTCAATACGGACCGGGCCATAATAGTTTCACAGTTTCAGAGGATGGAAAACAAGATGTGTTAATTTATCATGCACGCAATTATAAGGAAATCGAAGGCGACCCGCTTTGGGATCCGAATCGTCATGCGCGAGCGAAGGTGTTTACGTGGAGCGAAGATGGATTTCCGAATTTTGGAATTCCAGAGGCGGATTCTTAATAAGTAAAAAAATAATTATCCTGTAAAGCTACTTCTGTTCTTTCGTGAAGTGGCTTTTTTGTAGTTTTTTTACAAGTTTGATAGAACTTATTTAGAGGAAAAGGCAACCGACTTAACTTATTTCAGTATGCCTTATAAAAATGAATATTACCTCAGGTTTACTTTATCTCATACTGATTCTTCTAATTTCCACCGTGACTTTTCTAGCAAACGCCAGGCTTCTACCCAATGGTAAATTCAAATTTACAATTCCTTCTGTGATAGCCATCACTTTAACTCTTCCTTCCGTAAGGTACATTAAGGGTAATTGCTATTTTTTTGAAAAAAGAGGGGGTTATCATATGGTGCAAAGTGTGGCATGGATTGTAAGTTTAGTATTTATGTTATTGATTGCGGGGGTCTTTTTATTCGTAGCGATGAATTCAACAAAACGGAAAGAGTATGAAGCGATAAAAAAGAAGTGGTATAAGGCAAGGACTTTTTACGGAATTACGCTTGTCGTCTTGATGCTTGTAGTCACAATTTATACGTTGAGGGAGCTCCCGTATAATCAACCTGTTTATGCAAAGGGGCAAGAGCCAACGATCGTTGATGTGGAAGCGCTCCAATTTGGTTATAAGCTGAGCACGCGGGAATTTAAAGTTGGAGAAACGATCGAGTTCCATGTGACAAGTGCGGATGTCAATCACGGTTTTGGAATTTATGATGTGGATATGAACCTTATTGCCCAAACTCAAGCAATGCCCGAGTATACGAATAAAGTATTTATAACATTTGATCATCCAGGTACATATAAAATTTTATGCTTAGAATATTGCGGTTTGGGACATCACGTGATGGTGGACGAGATAACAGTCACTAATTAAGATGAGAGGGTGAAATCATTGGAAATGACCGTTAATACGAGAAGGACAAATTCGAATCAAAATAACGAAATTATTACTTTTTTAACGATAGGCGCTATTGTTGTTGCCGTTATGATGATATTTGGCATTTTAATGCTGATGGCTCAGGGGGGGAAGCTTGATTTATCTCCAGCCATGTTCTATCAATTTTTAACGATCCATGGTACTGGTATGGTTGGAACAGCTGCATTAGCTGGAACGGCTGTCATGTGGTATTTTTTGCGTGACTATGTGGATTTGTCTAAAAAAGTGCTAATGCTGCATCTTGTTTTCTTTTTAATTGGAGTTTTAATGGTGATTGTCGGAGTTTTTTCATTTGAATATGCTAGTGCATGGACATTTTTATATCCTTTACCAGCCTTATCAGCAGGTGCATGGGGAATGGCAGGGGCATTATTATACCTTGGTGGAATGCTTATTCTCGGTGTCGGATTTTTATTATTTTATATCGAAACGGGACGTGCGATCATTAAAAGGTATGGAAGTCTTGGCAAAGGTTTAGGATGGGACGTTATTGCCGGAAAAAAAGCGGAAAAAGACGCACCGCCTGCAACCGTAATCGCGAGCACAATGGTGACGATTGTAAATGTAACAGCGCTAACAGCTGGCGCGGTTGTCCTCATTATGAATGCAATTAATACAATCAATCCCACGTTTTCCTTTGACCCGCTTTTAGCAAAAAATTTAACATATGCTTTCGGACATATATTTGCAAACTCGATTATTTATATGGGTGTTATTGCCGTTTATGAAATTTTACCTAAATATACAAATCGGCCTTGGAAAGCCAATAAAGTATTTTTAGTTGCTTGGACAATGTCAACCGTATTCACGTTGATTATTTATACTCATCATATGTTAATGGACTCCGTCATGCCGAAATGGATGTTAATAATGGGACAGGTTTTATCATATGCAAATGGGTTGCCTGTTCTTGTCGTTACGGCTTACGGGGCGCTCATGATCGTATATAAATCAGGGATTAAATGGGATGTTCCATCTTCCTTAATCTTTTTATCTATGTTCGGCTGGGTTGTTGGGGTAGTTCCGGCCATTGTGGATGCGACGATTGTTGTGAACCATGTTATGCATAACACAAAATGGGTGCCAGGCCATTTTCATATGTATATGGGTCTAGGAGCATTAGTGATGATTTTTGGTTTCATGTATGATCTCGCAAAAACGGATAGCCAAATAAGGGCGAATATTTTAGATAAAATTGGCGTTATTTTATATGCACTTTCTATTATAGGGGTCGGCGGCGGATTTTTAGTCTCGGGTGCAATAAGTACACCCCGAAGATGGGCTGCTCACTTTCCGGAATGGATGGGTCCGGCTCTATTCGGAGCTGTTGCTGGGGTATTTGCGGTTTTGGCGGTTACGATCTTTTCCATCCACTTTATACGCTTTATAAAAGTTAGAAATAAAGATATAAAGACAGGCGTATTAAAACATAAATCAGCATAGTGAGGCAAGGGGGAATTAGGATGAAACAAGGAATCTGTGGTGCAATCTTGTATATCATGTTAATGGTTCCCCCTATTAAAAATAGTTTAGAATCCATCATGATTTTGCATATGCTTGTGCAATTACCTTTATTAATTTTAGTTGGTTGGTTAATAGGGAAACTGTTGCTGAAAAAATATAATGGCTTTTTTACGAAATGGAACAAAAATGGAATACCTGGTATGTTAATGGTCGTCATCATCACAACATACTGGATGCTTCCTCGGATTTTGGATGAAGCGTTGTCCGTGTGGTCTATTGAACTGTTTAAATTTATTGGCTTGCCATGTCTTGTTGGCGTTTTATTACGGGATAGTTGGAAAAAAATTCAGGCAGCTGGAAAAAGCTTTATTTTTTTGAACTACATATCCATGTTCGGTTTAATGAGTTGGTTATATATTGATTCGCCTATTCAAATATGCAATAACTACTTAGAAATAGAACAACAAATGTTAGGTTGGGGATTTTTAATGGTCACAGTCGGGATGATTTTTTATATGCTGCAAATGGTTTTCATAGATCATTCAGAAGAATAGATTGATTAAAACAAGTTTAATTGTAATAATGGAAAGAAAGTCATCTGAATGAGAGGAATTCGCTTGAGAACATTGCAATTAACTTTACAGGAGGCTCTCGAGGTTTCTAAAGCTTTGGCAAATGAAAATCGCATGGAGATCATTCGCCAACTTACGAGTGGCCCTAAAAACGTCAACGATATATCCGAATTATTAAAAATTCCTTTTTCAACCGCTGCGGCTAATATTAAAATATTAGAAAATGCAGGATTGATCACAACGGAAATTGTTCCTGGAAGAGGAAACCAAAAGGTAAGCTCAAAAAGATATGATCGAATCATTATAGATTTAGAGGAACAAAAACCTGTTACGGAAGATATTATTACATATGAGCTTGAAGTTGGAGAATATGTAAATTGTGGGGTAGAACCTTCCTGCGGTCTTTTAAGTGAGGATGGCATCATTCATATCATTGATGACCCTCGTTCATTTTACGAACCCGCCCGAAAAAATGCACAGCTTGTTTGGTTTAGGTCGGGATCCATTGAATATCATTTTCCGAACAGAATTCCGTATGGCACAAATGTCGACGAGCTTAGTTTTTCCGTTGAGTTATGTTCAGAGGCTCCGTATCATAATATGGATTGGCCTTCCGATATCACGTGCTGGATCAATGATTCGGAAATTGGTTTTTGGACAAGTCCAGGAGATTTCGGTGGAGAAAGGGGCTTTTTGACACCGAATTGGTGGGAAACTCATAATACGCAATATGGCGTCTTGAAATATTGGAAAATCAATAAAGAAGGTAGTTTTATAGACGGTGTAAAAATATCCTCCACTACGATCGAAGAGTTAAAGCTGCAGGAGAAACCGTTTATCTCCTTGAAATTAGGTGTCAAGCAAGATGCTAAAAACCAAGGGGGAATCAACTTATTCGGCTCGAAATTCGGTAATTATGAGCAAGGCATTATTATGAAAATCAATTATTCTCAAATCGAATCAAAGACCAATTCCAATTAAAAAAGGAATTGGTCTTTTTTTGTCACTTTTTATTACGGAAAAACTGAAATATTACAAGTAATTTTGTAATAGATATGTTAATAGCATAATTGTACAAGTGCAGTCCTTACTCAAAAAAGAAGAGGGTGACGAACGTGAAAAAGAGGGTATGGTCCATATTTCTCTCGAGTTTTATGATTTTAGCTTTACTCGTCGGTTGTCAGAGCAAAAGTACAGGAAGTAAATCTGATGGGAAGATTAAGTTAGTCATGTGGGATTTATTTTCTGGTGGAGATGGAGACTTTATGAAAGAAATGATTGATGAATTCAATAAATCTCAATCAGACATTGAAGTTGAAACGGTTACGTTGGAATGGGCGGAGTATTATACGAAATTAGTAACGGCGGTAGCTGCCGGAAAGGGGCCGGATATTGGCATTTCCCATACGTCAAAATTGCCCGAAATAGTTGATCAAGGGTTGGCTGTAGAATTAGATCCTCTTGCGGATTCCATTAAGCTCGATTGGGATTCATATAATAAAAACATTTTAGATGCTACTGTTTTTGATGGAAAACATTTTGCGGTTCCAATTGATACTCATCCTATCGTTTTTTACTATAATAAAAAACATTTGGATGCAGCAGGGTTGTTGGATGAGAACGGAATGCCGAAAATGGAAAGCAGCGCAAAGGGTTTTAAAGATTTTATGAATACGTTAAAAGCGAAGGATTCTAATTTAACGACTTTTGCTTTTCCGACTGCGGGTGATGATCCTTACAGATTTTGGTGGGCTCTTTATCACCAGCTTGGTGGGCAAGATGTTGTTTCAGATGACTTAAAATCACCACAAATTGATAAAGAAAAGGCGATTGAAGCGGCTAATTTTATGAAGGATCTTTATTATACGGATAAAGTTATTCCTTTGAATATGGAAGATTTTTATCAGCCATTCCAAACTGGAAATGCGGCGACGATTATTACTGGCGTTTGGGCGACAGGTACTTTTGAAAAAACAGAGGATTTAGATTTTGGTGTCATTCCTTTGCCAAAACTTTATAACCAAGAGGCTACATGGGGTGATTCCCATACAATCTTCCTCCCTGTGCAAAAGAAAGAAGACACGGAAAAAGCGCAAGCAGCTCTTCAATTTGCCAATTTTATTGCTGACCATGGACAAATATGGACGCGCGCTGGCCATATTCCAAGTAAAACGACAGTTGTCGAATCAGACGAATTTAAAAATCTACCTTATCGAAGTGATTATGAAAAAGCAGCTCAACAAGTTGTATTTCCTAAGCAATCGAATAAAGTTTGGCCAATCAAGGATATTATCATTCGCAATTTAGATACGATTTGGGCGGATAAAGCAACTCCAGAAGATGCCTTTAATAAAATGGAATCTGAAATTGCAGACTTGCTCAGTAAATAATATACACTTCTTTGAAGCTTGAAGAAATTCTTCAAGCTTCAGACTGTTGGAAAACGCTCGCTTTCATCATTGCTAAGGGAATTATAAATTGAAAACTTTATGGATAACTTTCTAGGAAATAGTTTGCGTCAAGCTCCAGCGCCTATCGACTAGCAAACATCTTGTCTTTCTCTTTTGCGTAGTCAACATCAGGTGAAATTTGAAGTGCCAATTTCACTAGGTGAAATTTGAAGTGCCAATTTCACTAGGTGAAATTTGAAGTACCAATTTCACTAGGTGAAATTTGAAGTACCAATTTCACTAGGTGAAATTTGAAGTACCAATTTCACTAGGTGAAATTTGAAGTACCAATTTTACTAGGTGAAATTTGAAGAGCTAATTTCACTAGGTGAAATTTGAAGTGCCAATTTCACTAGGTGAAATTTGAAGAGCTAATTTCACTAGGTGAAATTTGAAGTGCCAATTTCACTAGTTCTTTCCTCACCGTGTTTCTTTTATCTCTGCCTGCGGCCGAAAAAAGGAACGTCGACTAAAACCGCCACGTCCTGTGGCAACGTCGACGGACCCGCATCCTGCGGGCCTGTACGTTGATAATCAGGCGCTTCCGTTTTGTACTTGCTTACCTACTTTCGGTGCTCATTGTCCTTTTGGCAACTCCGCTCCGAAGAAGGCTTGCACCCCGAAAGACAAGCGTTTTCTACTAGTCTGAAAGTGATCAAGCATTTGGAGGAATAAAGATGAAAGGGAAACTTATAAAAGACTTAAAAGCGATTCCGTTTCTACTCCCGTTTTTTCTTGTTTACGCTGTCTTTACGATTTATCCGATTCTAAAAGGGCTAGAGATGAGTTTTTATGATTGGACGATTATTCGGAAAATGGATTTTATCGCACTTGATCATTATAAAGAATTAATTGTAGATAAAAACTTTTGGAAGTCATTATGGAATACAACCTTGTTCGTTATTTTATCAACACCATCCATGGTTATTCTTGCATTAATATTAGCCTTAATGGCGAATCGGAATTCCAAATTCAAAACCTTTTATCGAAGTACGTTTTTCTTACCTTCCATTTTATCTGTTTCGGTTATTTCTTATATTGCGATTTTTATGCTTCAGCCGTATCAAGGCTTTGTGAATACGACATTACATCTTATCGGAATTGACAGTGAGCCATTTTGGTTAAGGGATACGAATTTGGCCTGGTTTTCTATTGTTGTGGTTACATTATGGTGGACGGTCGGCTTTAATATGGTGTTATTTTTAGCGGCATTGCAGGATATACCAGAAGAATTATATGAAGCGGCAAGAATTGATGGGGGAAAAAGTTCACAATTACTAATGCATATTACTCTCCCTTTATTAATCCCGATTGGTCGTGTCGTTTTGCTGCTGCAAATTCTTGCCTCTTACAAAGTTTTTGCGCAGATTTTATTAATAACCGGCGGTGGACCGGGAGCTGCCACACGACCTCTAATCCAATATATTTACGAAATTGGTTTTAAACAAAATAATTTAGGTTATGCGGCAGCCTTATCATACGCCTTATTTGTCATTTTGCTCATCCTATCTTTGATTCAGATGAAAGGGAATATGATTCAAGGAGGGGCTTCAAGATGAGTAAAAAGAAAACACCGGCTCATTATACGCTATCTGGTATTTCACTCATAACCGCCATTTTATTCATTATTCCTATTTTGTGGATGTTGTTTGTGTCCGTGAAACCAGAAGGAATAGGAGTTTCAAATGTAATCGGATGGTTCATCCCGCCTTACACTGTGGAAAATTATACCCATGTTTTGTTTGATACACCTGTTTTAAGGTGGTTATGGAATAGTTTAATCGTGGCGCTTATATCGACGGCTTTGACCTTATTTGTGACGTCACTCGCCGCTTTTGCCATTTCAAAAATGCAATTTCGTTATAAAACTTTCATCTATGTGTTCTTTTTGGCCGGCTTAATGGTGCCTGGGGAAGCGACAATAATCCCGCTGTATCAAATTATAAAGGATATGGATCTGTTAGATACATATACGGGTCTCATTATTCCGGGAATTGCTTCTCCGCTAGGGGTCATCATTTTAAAAAGTTTTTTTGATGGGGTCCCGCAGGAATTGATTGAAAGTGCAAAAATGGATGGATGTTCACTCGTGCGAATCTATTTAAATATTGTTCTCCCTCTTGCAAAGCCGGCCCTTGCTGCGATTGGCATTTTCACTTTTATTGGTTCATGGAATAACTTCTTATGGCCGTTTTTAGCTATTATGTCAGAGGATTTATTTACGTTGCCAGTTGGGATTCCGCAGTTCAATTCCGTGTATTCAGTTGATTACGTATTACCAATGACGGTTAACGCCGTTGCATCCATTCCTGTCATTATCGCTTTCCTGATCTTTGAAAAACAGATTGTCAGAGGAATTAGTTTTACTGGAATAAAATGAGATGTAGATTGCCACAGTAATTGAACTGTGGTCTTTTAAATATTTTTAATAGATTTTAATAATTTCATTACAAAAATACTTGATGTATTACAATTAATCTTGTAATATCTAGAATGAAAGCGCTATAATAACTTAAAACAATGTAAGTGTTACTAAGAAAACGGTAATTTATATATAAAGGAGAGAGTTTATTCGTGAATACTACTTCGATTCCACGGCCGGAATATCCACGGCCGCAAATGGTAAGACCTGACTGGATAAATTTAAATGGAAAATGGCAGTTTGACATGGATCATGGAAAAAGCGGGAAGCAAAGAAATTGGTTTGAGACAGGACATGATTTTTCTAACAGTATCGTTGTGCCGTTTTGTCCAGAAAGTGAATTATCTGGCATAGGCTACACGGATTTTATGGCAGCTGTTTGGTATAAGAGGCAATTTATTGTCCCTGATGACTGGCAGGGCAATCGTATTTTGATTCATTTCGGTGCCGTTGATTATGAAACGGAAGTGTGGATTAATGGGCAGTCGGCAGGAAAACATAAAGGCGGTTATTCTTCTTTTTCATTTGATATTACCAAGTTTATTTCAAGCGGAGAAAATATTGTGACGGTTTGTGCAGAAGATGATGTGAGATCAGGTATGCAGCCGAGAGGGAAACAAAGTGGATTATATTATTCCCATGGTTGTGATTATACGAGAACGACGGGAATTTGGCAGACGGTTTGGTTGGAATGTGTGCCAGAAACGTATATTTCGAATGTGAAATATTATCCAGATCCGGATAATCAAAGTATTCATATTGAAGCAGAATTAAAGGGAGATTATGAGGATCAACTAATACTTGCGGCGTCAGCAAGTTTTGAGGGAAAAGCGGTTGGCCAAAATCAAGTTAAAGTTTCTGGTCAAAAAGCAAGAGTTACTGTTGAACTTTCCGAGAACCATTTATGGGAGCTGGGAAATCCGAGATTGTATGATTTAGAGCTTCGTATTTTAAAAGATGGGAAAAAGCTTGATGCTATCGAAAGCTACTTCGGACTTCGCAGCATTAAATTGGATGGAATGGCTTTTAAAATAAATGATCAATCTGTTTTTCAGCGACTTGTCCTCGACCAAGGATTTTATCCAGATGGTATTTATACGGCTCCAACGGATGATGCACTCCGGAAGGATATTGAGCTTTCCATGGAGATGGGCTTTAACGGGGCGAGATTGCATGAAAAAGTATTTGAACCGAGATTCCTATACTGGGCTGATAAGCTTGGTTATCTTGTTTGGGGAGAACATGCGAATTGGGGATTGGATATTACGACACCTACTGGGCTCGAGAGATTTTTACCGGAGTGGCTTGAAGTCGTCGAACGAGATTTTAATCACCCAGCATTAATTGGTTGGTGTCCATTTAACGAAACATGGGATTTAGATGGCAAAAAACAAAATAATGAAGTATTGCGTATCGTTTATTCCGTCACGAAACAAGTAGATCCGACTCGCCCAGTCATTGATACGAGTGGAAACTTCCATGTTGAAACAGATATTTATGATGTTCATGATTACGATCAAAATCCAGAAACGTTTGCGGCAAGATATGAGTCGATGAAGCAAGGGGGAGAAGTGTTTACAACCTTTGCAGATAGACAGCAGTATGGTGGACAGCCTTACTTTGTCAGTGAATTCGGTGGGATTTGGTGGAACCCGAACCAGAAGGATGAGAAAGGTTGGGGCTATGGAGATAGACCAAAATCTGAGGAAGAGTTTTTAAGCAGATACGAAGGACTCGTTTCTGTCCTCTTGGATAATCCTTATATGTTTGGATTTTGTTATACGCAGCTATATGATATCGAGCAGGAAGTAAATGGGCTATATACGTATGATCGAAAACCGAAGTTTGACCCTGAAATTATCCGCAGCATAAACTCCCGCAAAGCAGCGATTGAATAAGGCAAGCGAAGGAAACATGTTAATTGACGTGTCGGTCTGCAGGAAGTGGGGCTGATGACGTCTACGTAGGGATGTGGCGGTCGATATTAGTATAGGTATTTTGCTCAGTAGTAGACCGCAATTAAGACGTAATTCCCAGCCAAATTGAGGATTTGTGAATTTTCGTCGAGAATCAGATCGTAATTCTCGATCAAATCAAATCTATGTACTATTTTATCGAGAAATAAGGCGTAATTCTCGATCAAATGGAAGCTTTGTTAATTTTCGTCGGGAATCAGACTGGAATTCTCGATGAAATCGAATCTTTAAACTATTACATCGAGAAATAGGGCGTAATTCCCGACCAAACCGAAGCTCTGTGTATTTTCATTCAGAATCAGAGATCACCATTCCTGACCAATTCGAATCCTTGCCGAAGCTGGGCAGTGAATGCTTAAGTTCATAAATGAAGATTTAAAAACGAATTTCTTTCTTTACCATTTAAGAAAGGGGGGGGCAGCCTTTTGGAACTGTCCCCAAAGTAAAAACATGAAAAAGATTGTTAGTCTCGGAGTTTTACTGAGTTTGATAGGGGTGATTTTGTTGGGCTGCACGGATAAAAAAGAACTCAAAACTCTTGTCTATACGAATCCAGTCGGAGGCATGAACCATATTGGTGATCCGTTTGTTCTGAAATCAGATGGTAAGTATTATATGTACGCAACATCTGAACCAAATTTTGGTTATAAAGTGTGGCAGTCTCCTAATCTCGTGGACTGGGAAGAAAAAGGAATGGCATATGTTCATTTCGATCAGCCGGAAAAATGGGCAACAGGTGACTTTTGGGCTCCTGAAGTAGTTGCATACAATGATCAGTTTTATATGACGTATAGTGCTCGTAATATGGAAGGGCATTTACAAATTTCCATTGCCGCAAGCAACGATCCGCTCGGTCCCTTTACAGATGTGAGTACTCAAATTATTAAGCAAGCAGGCTCTTATATTGATGGCCATATTTTTATAGATGATGATGGGACGCCTTTTCTATATTATGTGAAGGATTGTTCCGAAAACATCATTAATGGGAAGCATGTCAGTCAAATTTTTGTGCAGAAGATGAACGATGATTTGACGGAAGTATTAGATGAACCGCAATTTTTAACAGAACCGGATGCAACGTGGGAAAGGCCGTATGATGAGTATCAATGGAATGAAGGGCCCTTTGTGCTAAAGCAAGATGGAATTTATTATTTGATGTATTCGTCTAATTATTTTGCAAGTCATGATTATAGTGTCGGGTATGCTACAGCGGCAAGTCCTTTTGGCCCATTTGAAAAAGCGATTGATAATCCAATTTTGACGAAGGATCTTTCTCAAGGCATTTCAGGACCAGGACATAACAGTGTTACGGTCGGACCTGATGACGAGACACTTTATATCGTTTACCATACGCATACGATTCCAGATGCGCCGAGTGGAAATCGGCAAATGAATATTGACCGTCTTTATTTTGAAGACGGCAAGCTTAAAGTGGATGGGCCTACTTCTACGGAGCAGGAAATCAAAGTGAAGTAAGGGAGGAAATTCTATGTTTAATGGACTTGGAATGAGCCTTGGCAATTTGTCGAGACTGTCGAAAGCGAAAACGAGATCGATTAGTGCGGAAAATTTTACAGGTGAAAAAGGGAAAGGCGGCATGGCGACTGATGGAACTGGAGCTCAGGCAGCCCGGGATCTAGGCCAAGGATGGAAGGTTTCTCCGTCTGTTATTGTAAAAAAGAATTCGACTTTTACGATGGCAAATATTCAAGACTCAGGTGCCATTCAGCATATTTGGCTCACTTGCCACCCGAATCATTGGCGGACATTAATCATTCGCATGTACTGGGATGGAGAGGAGCATCCTTCTGTACAAGTTCCGATTGGAGATTTTTTCTGCAGCGGCTGGTGTGAACGTGCAAATCTAAATTCATTACCGGTCGCAGTGAATCCAGCCGGAGGCATGAACTGTTATTGGGAAATGCCGTTCCAGAAGTCAGCAAAAATCACAGTTGAGAATATCGGAAATGACGATGCGGTTTTATATTATCAAGTTGATTATACGCTGACTGATATTCCAGATGATGCAGCTTATTTCCACGCGCATTGGAATCGAAGCAATCCACTTGCATATAAGGATGTACATACAATTGTGGATCATATTAAAGGGCATGGACATTATGTGGGGACATACCTTGCATGGCAAGTGAATAGCAACGGTTGGTGGGGCGAAGGAGAAATAAAGTTTTTTATGGATGGCGACGATGAGTTTCCGACTATTTGTGGAACGGGTACCGAAGATTATTTTGGCGGCGCATGGAATTGGGAACAACCGCAAGGAGAATATTGTACGTACTCTACTCCTTATTTAGGGATGCACCAGTTAATCAAGCCCGATGGATTGTATCGAAGTCAGCAACGCTTTGGTATGTATAGGTGGCATGTAATGGATCCGATCCGATTTGAAGAGGATTTAAAAGTAACAATCCAAGCACTTGGCTGGCGGTCAGAAGGAAGGTATCTGCCACTTAAGGACGATATTTCATCCGTTGCTTTCTGGTACCAAATAGAACCGCATATTCCACATCCTTCCTTACCAGGAAAAGATGAGTTAGAAGTGATATAAAGTAGGCTATTTTCCAAAAGTTAAAAGCCTAGTAAGGTAGATTGGCAGTTCATATGAAAGTAACAGCTTATTTCCCTGTTGTAAATAGAGGAAAAGAGCCTAAAAGTATATTGATTAAAGGAGCATGCATCATGGTATATAGACAAGAATATCCGAGGCCGCAGTTGGTTCGGGAAGATTGGTTGAATTTAAATGGAGAATGGGATTTTGCTTTTGACCGCAATAATGTTGGAATGAAGGAGAAATGGCATGAAAATGCAGATGCTTTTGATCGCAAAATTAATGTTCCATTTGCCTACCAAACGAAATTAAGCGGTATTCATGACCCGTCGTTTTGTGACAATGTATGGTACCGGAGAAGTTTTTCAGTTCCGGAAAACTGGGGAGATAAGGCTGTTATAATTCATTTTGGTGCGGTTGATTACCGAGCATGGGTTTACGTAAATGGTAAGCTGGCCGGCTTCCATGAGGGGGGACATACGTCATTTTCTTTTGATATTACAGACTGCCTGACTCGTGGAACAGAGGAAATTGTCGTACGAGTAGAGGATCCTTCTACAGACGAAACAATTCCAAGGGGCAAGCAATTTTGGAAAGAGAAATCAGAGGCCATCTGGTACACGCGGACAACAGGAATTTGGCAAACAGTATGGCTTGAGCCTGTGAGTGAAACGCGTATTTCAAGGCTGCGATTTACTCCAAATATTGACCAAGGTGATATCCTCATCGAATTTGATGTGTTAGGAGATTATCAAAATACAAGAGCAGAGTTTGACATTACGTTAGAAGATGAAAAAATCGCTAGTAATTCACATGTCGTCACTGCTTCCTACAATAAACATTTAATTCATTTATACCAGCAACAAATTTTCCGTACAGGATTTCACCGTCATGGCTGGAACTGGACACCGGAAAATCCTAAATTATTTGATATAAAAATTCGATTATTCGATGAAAAAGGCAATGAGCTAGATAAAATACAATCGTATTTTGGGATGCGGAAAATTCATACTGAAAACGGAATGATTTATTTAAATAACCGTCCTTATTATCAAAAATTAGTGCTGGACCAAGGCTATTGGCCAGATGGACTTTTAACAGCACCAACGGATGAAGATTTGAAAAAAGATATCGAGCTAACAAAGGAAATGGGTTTTAATGGCTGTAGAAAACATCAAAAGGTAGAAGATCCTCGTTTCATGTATTGGGCCGATAAACTTGGATTCCTCGTATGGGGCGAATGCGCGGCATCACCATATTTTAGCGAAAATGCTGTTGCACGCCTCACAAAAGAATGGCTTGAAATTATTGAGCGTGATTATAATCACCCGTCATTAGTCGCATGGGTTCCAATCAATGAAAGCTGGGGTGTTCCGTTCATCAATCATGATAAGCAACAGCAAAACCATTCCCTTGCAATGTATCACTTAATTCATTCACTTGATTCGACAAGACTCGTCATTTCCAATGATGGGTGGGAGCTAACAAAAACAGATATTTGTGCGATCCATAATTACAACCATGGAGGTAAGGATGAAGTCGCAAAATATGAATATTATAAGGATTCACTAGCGACAAAAGAGAGTATTCTTAAATCACAGCCAGCCCACCGCAATATTTATGCAGATGGCTTTAAGCATGAAGGAGAACCGATTTTATTAACTGAATTTGGAGGCATCGGATTCAAAGTAGGGGAAGATGCGGGATGGGGATATACATCCGTGAAAACAGAAGAAGAATTTGTTGAAGACTATAAGCGTGTTATGGAAGCTGTCTACTCTTCTAAAATACTGCATGGCTACTGCTACACCCAGTTAACGGATGTTGAGCAAGAAATTAATGGATTACTTACTTATCAACGGGAACCGAAATGTGATCTTAAGAAAATAAGAGATATCAATCAAGTGTGGCATAGGCAGATTGTAGAAAACTAGATTCATAGGGGGGAGACTCCCCCTATGTAATTGTTGTTCGGACAAATGAAACAAAAGTTTAAAAAAGAAAGAAAAATATCGAAATTGCAATTGACATGTCCGAACATGTAGGCTTATTATAAAAGCATACGCAATCACTTTTTTCATTAAATTTACTTTCGACGAAAAGAAAGCGTTTTATTTCCTAGAATATCGCCTTTCACAAAACTTATTCGCGATTTTTAGTAGAAAAGCACTAGAACATGTACGTATGAATTATTGTTTTTTGAAAGGGGGAGATAGAAAAGGGTGAGTATAGTAGATTCGTATTATTTGTAAATTTTAAATAAGGGGGAGAATGTATTGAAAAAAAGCGTAAACGTGCTCATTTTTTTACTAATGCTTATGCTCGTTTTAGCAGGATGTAAGAGCGGTGGAAATCTCGCCACTAATACTCCCGAAGATTCAAACAGCAAAGGAAATAGTAATAGTGGAGAAGAAGTAAAAGAGGAAGATCCAGAAGAAGATCCCTTGAAGCCGGTTTTCGATTCTTCTGTGGAAGGGTCAGTTACCTTCTGGACGTGGACTGCAGATATTTATGTAGATATTGTAAAAGAATTTAATAAAGTTTATCCAAATGTAAAAGTAGAAGTAGTAGGCTTAGATTTTGGTGATTTGCATGACAAGTTGCAAACGACGCTGGCAGCTGGAAGTGGATCGCCTGATGTAGCACAAGTTGAACAAGGGCAGTTTGGCCGTTATGTAGTAGGAGATCTGCTTGAAGATTTACTTCAGCCACCTTACGATGCCGGGCGCTATAAAGATTTGAATTCAGAATATAACTGGGAGCGCTGGAAATCTGTTGACGGAATAAAACTTCTTGGGATGCCGTGGGATGTTACTCCGGGTGTATTCTATTACAGACAAGATTTATATGAACAAATGGGTCTGCCAAGCGATCCTGAAGAACTTGGTGAATTCATTAAAGATCCAGACAACGTACTAGCAGCAGCAAGAACATTTGCAGCAAATGGAATTTATATGTTTGAATGGCGTGACTCTCCAGCTATTCAGTACGGGGACGCCTTAGGATACTATGATAGTGATTATAAGTGGCTTCGAAATGATGAGAAAATGGCTGAATTACTCGATTTTGTAAAAGAAGGAAACCAATTAGGATGGGCTCCGCAAATGTCAATCCTTGGAAGTGATGAAGGAAAGCAGTTAGTTAACCAAGGAAAAGTTGCTTCTTTCCCTGTAGGAAGCTGGGGAGCGCGTGAATTGGCTAACGTTTTTC
Source organism: Bacillus sp. FJAT-49711 (assembly GCF_018343715.1). Lineage (GTDB taxonomy): Bacteria > Bacillota > Bacilli > Bacillales > Bacillaceae_C > Lederbergia. The sequence continues at coordinate 1,146,241 of NZ_JAGYPL010000002.1, forward strand.
CAGAACAGGCTGGGAAATGGAGAGCAACAACAATGCCGCTTGATTTAAAAGTTGGTCTTGGTGGATCGACATTTGTTATCCCTTCACAAGGCGAAAACAAAGAGGCTGCATGGGCGTTTGTTGAATGGATGAATACAGCGGAAGAATCATGGAAAGTATTTGTCGAGCATTCTGTACAACCAGGCTGGAATCATATTACCGCTATGCCTTGGTATCAAGAGCATTCAAATGAGTACCTAGGTGGGCAAAAAGATTATGCATTATATGATACAATCGCTGCAGAAATTCCAGTGCGCAGGCTTACACCTTTTGATGGTCAAGCTTGGCCAATTTATATTGATAGAGTAGCAAAAGCGATTGATGAAAATATTGATTCTAAAACTACTCTCCAACAAATTGAAGAAGCTGCAGAGAAGGAACTTGGTCCTGAAATTGAAAAATTAAAGGCGGATATGGGTAACTAACAAATTTGGGCTGTCCTTACGATTTTAATAGATGAGTAGGACAGCCCTTGATTTAGAAGTCAACTCAACAAATTAAACAAAACCTTTTAAACGATATTTATATTAGTTCCTTACACAAGATTGCTTATCGATAAATGAAATTAGTCCTTTTCTAATGAAAAGTCAACATCGGGCAAGTTAGCCGAACTTTATCTCAGTCAATGGAACTGAATTTTGTCAGTTGATGAACAAATGCTCACACTTTTCTTGCAGAAATGAAACGAAACTGGGGGAGGCTTCCGTGAAACGATTGCTTCGAAAATATGCAGTTAGCATAACCGTTATTGTTGTCATCATTGCATCAATTATAATATGGAATCAATCCCGGGGGTATAATGACGCGGCGATGGCAATGATTCCAGAATATGATGACGTTGAAGAAAGATCTATATTAGCTGATGAAGATATTCAAAGTAAGTTGGAACCATCCTTTTTTGAATATTACGATAACCATAACTTAGCTGGAGCTTCGGACTCCACTGGTTTTGATATGACAATTGCTTCAACTGATTATTCGGCAATTAGTCAGGATGATGTTGAAATTAATACAGGTCTTGGTGAACCGTTTGACAAGGCTGTTGCACTTATAGATCAAAAAGGTTGGATAGAGTATTCCTTTACTGTTCCGGAAGATGGCTATTACCAAATGGGAATGAGTTACTATGCATTACCTGGAAAAAGGGCTGCAGTTGTCCGGAGTTTGCAAATCGATGGGGAATACCCATTTTTTCAAGCTAAAAAGCTAACTTTCCAACGGATGTGGAAAGAAAAAAATGAAACTTGGTTTGATAATCAAGGAAATGAATTTAACCCGAGCCGTGAGGAAGTACATGGTTGGCAATACAAAGAGCTGCGTGATTCCGAAGCGAAAATTGCAGAGCCTCTTCGTTTTTATTTGACGAAGGGTGAGCATACACTTCGTATTGAAGCTGTACGTGAACCAGCTGCCATTGGTGAGATTCGCATCTATTCACCGATTCATTATCCTGCATATGATGAAATGTTAAATACATATACAGAGAAAGGATATAAAGAAACGAAAGGTGTACAAGTTAAAATTCAGGCGGAACAAGCGATATTACGATCTGATCCTACATTGAAGCGAATTGAAGACAGGGAGCCAATTACTGAACCTTTTAATCCGAAATCGATTGTGTTAAATACATTCGGTGGTGATGGTTGGAGAAATGGGGAACAGTGGGCTGAATGGGAATTCGAAGTGCCTGAAAGTGGTTTGTACAATATCGGAATGCGATATGGCCAATGGTATTTAAATGGAATTCCTACACAAAGAAAAATCATGATTGATAACAAAGTGCCGTTTCAAGAAATGAATGGAGTTCTTTTTCCTTACAAGCAAGAGTTCCAAGTAATGAAATTAGGAAATGAAAATGAAGAATTTTTATATTATTTGGAAAAAGGCAAGCATACGATTCGAATGGAAGTGCAAGTTGGCAGTTTAGGACCAATGATGGAATCGATAAGGGTGACGACGAATAAATTGTCGCTTCTATATAGAGAAATCATACGTGTTACAGGGACAAGCCCGGATCCTAATGCCGATTGGAATTTGGAGAATAATATTACGAACCTTGTGCCGCGATTACACATACTGGCGCGGAACGTAAATGATATCGTTGAATCATTATACGATTTGGGCGTTCAAAAAGGCAGCTCTGATATTAGTACTCTATTAGAAGTACGAAATACATTGCTAAGTATGGCCGAAAATACGGATACGATTCCGGCAAGATTAGATTCCATCAATAACCTTCAAGCCTCTCTTGGTACATGGGTGAATAGTATGAGCCAGCAGAGCTTGCTGCTCGATTATATATTAGTCCAGTCGCCTGATCAAAAATGGCCGCAGCCTGCTGCACCTTGGTACGTGAGAGCAGGAACGAGTGTGAGGGATTTAGGGTATTCCTTTACGAAGGATTATAGTGGGATCGGTAATCTGTATAAAGATGAAGAAGTTCTCGACGTCTGGGTTGCACGTGGGCGCGACTGGGTGCAGATCATTAAACAAATGATTGATGAGGATTTTACGACTGAAACCGGGATTAAGGTGAATGTAAACGTCGTACCTGCTGGTCAAATGCAAGTATTGCTTTTAGCCAATACCGCAGGATTAGCACCGGATGTTGCACTTGGAGTTGAAGGTGAAACACCGATTGATTTCGCGGTCCGTAATGCGCTCGTCAATTTAAATGAATACCCAGACTACGAGGAAGTTGCTAGTCGTTTTAGACCAGGGGCACTCATCCCGTATAAATATAATGGCGGAGACTATGCTCTACCTGAAAACCAGAATTTTTATATGCTCTTTTATCGGAAAGATATTATGGAGGAGCTTGGCATAACGGAGGAAGAAATTCCGGATACATGGGAAGAAGTAATGGGGCTCATTCCTACATTACAGCAAAATGGGATGGATTTCTTTTATCCACATGCTCCAAACGATACGAAACTTGCAATCAATGAATTCGCGCCATTTTTATTCCAGCATGGCGGTGATTTATACGATGAAAAAGGAATGATTTCGAAGCTCGATTCACCAGAAGCGTTAAAGGCGATGGAAATGTGGACAGAGCTTTTCACGAATTACAAGATTGAAAAGCAAGCTGATTTCTATAACCGTTTTAGATCGGGTGAAATGCCAATTGGGGTAGCAGACTATTCAACATATATTTTATTATCTACAGCTGCACCTGAATTAACTGGTTGGTGGGGAATGAAGCCAATGCCGGGACTTAAGCAGGAAGATGGAAGAATCAATCGTTCTACAGGTGGTCTAGGGCAGACAGGTATCATATTTAAAGATTCTGATATGAAAGATGAGGCTTGGCAATTTTTAAAATGGTGGACGGGTGCAGATGCTCAGGAAAGGTTCGGGTCTGAATTAGAAGCCCTTCTTGGGGTTGAAGCACGTTGGAATACCGCGAATGTTGAAGCATTAAATAGACTTCCTTGGGAACAAAAAGATTTGGAGGCCATTCTAGAACAATGGGAATGGTTTAGAGAAAGGGAAGTTGTCATCGGTGGGTACTATACAACCCGCCATATCGCGAATATGTGGAATGAAATTGTTTTAAATGGAAAGGTGACCCGTGAAGCGGTCGAAGAAGGAGTGCGGGAAATCAACAAGGAACTCCGGAAAAAACGTGAGGAATTCGGTTTGGAAACATCTGACACCGATCGCCTTGATGAATAAGGGGGCGCACATAAATGGCTATTGAATCAACAACGACTGTAAAAAATGAGGCTCCGATCACTAAAACATCGGGTCCTCCCCTTCCGATGGGGAAATGGAAAAAACTTTGGTTTGATATGAAAAGAAACCGTATGTCTTATTTATTATTAGCACCATTTCTACTCGTATTTACCATGTTTACGATAATTCCTATCATTACATCGGTTATGTTAAGTTTTTCCTATTACAATATCGTGGAAGCCCCAAGATTTGTTGGTCTTTCTAATTACAAACTATTGTTTGTTGATGATGATATTTTCTTAAAAGCTATTGGGATTACGCTTAAATTTGCGTTCGTAACAGGACCGCTCGGCTATGTGTTAGCGTTTTTGCTGGCATGGCTCATCAGTCAAATCCCGCAAAAGTATCGCTTTTTCTATACATTATGTTTTTATACACCATCGATTACGAGTGCGGTTGCGATGTCTGTCGTGTGGCTGTATTTATTCGCAGGTGACCGAAAAGGCTTGTTTAACCACTTTTTAATGCAAATTGGAATATTAAATGAACCTTATTTATTTTTACAAAATGTTGAATCAATTGTTCCGGTTATCATCATTGTATCGTTATGGAGCAGCATGGGAATTGGCTTTCTTGCTTTCCTCGCTGGGTTGCAAAATGTTCCAAAGGATTTATATGAAGCAGGAAAAATTGATGGGATTAGGTATCGCTGGCAAGAGCTATGGTATATTACCCTGCCGTCTGTAAAACCACAACTTTTATTCGGAGCGGTTATGCAGGTTGTATTTTCACTCCAAGTGTTTGATGTGAGTATGCAGCTCGTCGGTATGCCAAGTCCGCTATATGCGGGACATACGATCCTTGCACATTTATATGACTATGCTTTTATCCGCTTTGAAATGGGATATGCTTCTGCGATTGCGGTCATTTTATTTCTTATGATGCTTGGGTTAAATAGACTTATTTTTAGAGTGTTGGGGAGGGAATAGAAGATGAGAGCTGCGGTTTCCCGAAAAAAAACAGATTGGGGAGGAGTTTTTCTTTACGTATTCCTAACCGTTTTCGGTTTACTGATGCTTGCGCCGCTTGTGTATATGGCTTCAACGTCCGTTAAACCAATCAGTGAATTATTCCTGTTTCCGCCAAGGTTTTTTCCGATAAATCCTACTTTAATGAATTTCCGGGATTTGCTTTTAATTACGGGTACATCATTTGTACCATTTTCCCGTTATATTTTTAATAGTGTATTGATCACAGCGGGGATTGTCTTTTTTGGAGTCGTGATTTCTGCTATGGCAGCCTATCCACTTGCCAAACATGAAATGCCGTTTAAAAGTTCGATTTTTAATTTGATTGTGACGGCATTAATGTTTTCGCCAATGGTATTGCAAATTCCGCAATATCTACTAGTCAGTAAATCGGGAATGATGAATACGTACTTTGCGATGATTCTCCCATATTTGGCTGCACCTATCGGTATATTCTTAATGATTCAGTTCCTTAAGCAATTGCCGGATTCTTTAATCGAGTCAGCAAGAATTGAAGGGGCCTCTGAATGGACGATTCTTTGGAAAATCGTGTTCCCGTTGCTAAAACCAGCAATTGCCACATTTGCGCTCTTTAGCTTTGTTCAAGCATGGAATGATCCGTACCCATCAATGATGTATACAACGAAGGAAGAATTAAAGACATTGCCTTTCGCGATTCAGTCCATTAGTGGTGGGGCAGGAGTCATCGCCCGTGTCGGTACACTTGCCGCAGCAAGCTTTTTGATGGTAATACCTACCATTATCGTCTTTACGATTACACAACGAATGGTATTGCAAACAATGGCTCACTCGGGCCTGAAAGAGTAGGGGGGAGAACATTTGAAGACAACGAAACGACTTTGTGTAATGTTGGCAGCTGTCATGATGATGTTGGTTTTGCCAATGGAAGGTTTGGCGGAAGCCCCCTACGAAGGTTATATATGGAATACCGAGGGAAGAGATGTTCATTCCATCAATGGATATGTATATCATGATTCAATTGATGGTGCTTACTTGTCGACAGGGGTTTTTAATAATCCGGAAGATATTTTTATCGCAACGGACGACACCATTTATATTACGGATACGGGTAATAATCGGATCGTTCATTTAGATCAAGACTATGAAGTAATCAAGGTGATTGGCGACCAAGACGGACCAGGGAAGTTAAACGGACCTAAAGGTGTGTTCATTAAGGAAGATGGAACAATCTATGTTGCCGATACGAAAAATCAACGTGTGGCCATTTTTGATGAAAATGGAAAGTTCGAAAAGGAGCTTACTGCACCGACAAGTACACTATTAGGTAAAAAGTTTTCGTATTCCCCCTCCAAGCTTGTAGTGGACAAGCGTGATTACTTGTACGTTGTCAGTGAAGGAAATACGAAAGGCTTAATGCAAATAGACCAAAATGGTGAATTTAAAGGCTTTTTTGGAACGAATGAAGTTGGTTTTAATTTATGGCGCTTTCTTGCACGTCTCATTGCAACAGATGAACAAAAAGCGAAAATGAGGTCCGTACAGCCATTAGCTTTTTCAAATTTAGACCAAGATGACGATGGATTTATATATACAACCACACTTGGAACGGGTGAGAATCAGATTAAGAGACTATCTCCCGTAGGGGTAGATACGTTAAATTCATCTGCAAAGAAGTATGGAGACCTGTTTAGCTACGGTGGAAATATTGAAATCTCTGCCTTTATTGATATCACTGTTAATGAAGATGGATTGATCACAGCACTAAATCTACAGACGAGCAGAATCTATCAATATGATAAATTAGGAAATCTTTTATTCGTATTTGGTGGAACAGGAGAGCAAAACGGGATATTTACCACACCTTCAAGCATCGCCCAGGATTCGGATGGAGTGTTATACGTCGTTGACAAAGGACGAAATCGAATCGATTTATTTAGAACGACTCCTTTTGCCGACCTTGTACATACCGCGTCCAAATTATATGTAGATGGTCAATACGAAGAAGCGAAAGAAATATGGGAAGAAGTCATCCATTTAAATGGAAATTATGATATTGCTTATCATGCGATCGGAAAAGCTCTTTATAAATCAGAGAAATATAAAGAGGCGATGGATTACTTTAAAAAGGCGAGTTCCCGTACAGATTACTCTGCATCCTTCCGTGAATATCGTGTTGAATATGTTCGAGATCATTTTGGTTGGTTTTTTGGAGGGGTGATCGTCTTATTTTTTGGTCTTCGTTTTGGAATTCCGCTTTTGATCAAGCGCATTCGACAAGGTCGCAAGGAAAGACAGACGGCTCTTGAAGGAGAGGTGGAAGCAAAGTGAATACTGTACAGATGATGCGCCAAATCTTATTTAAACCATTAGACTTCTTTTATGAGATTCAGGAGCCGAACCGCTTAAAATGGTCACAAGGATTTATCCTTATCCTATTAGCTTTTATTGCAAGAATGGCATCTCTTCTATTAGTTGGATATGATTTCGAAACGAGAGAGCCGTATCAAATTTCCTATTTACATGAGTTCATTTGGATATTTGTTCCATGGATTACATGGAGTCTGTCCAACTGGAGTGTAAGCACCATTTTAGATGGTGAAGGGAAATTTAAAGAGCTTTTTATCGGCAGTGCTTTTTGTCTTGTCCCATATATCATATTTATTATTCCTATAACTTTAATGACAAATGTTCTCGCATTGAGTGAAGAAACGTTTTATAACTCAGCTACCATTTTCATTTTTTGCTGGGTTGGTCTATTAATTTTAATAAAGGTAAAAGTTTTGCATGACTTTGAAGTCGGAAAGCTTATCATGATTACGTTTTTTACATTGCTCGGAATGGCGATCATTTGGTTTATTGGTATTTTGTTATACGGACTAATCAACCAATTTATTAGTTTTTTCCTAGATCTCTTTAAAGAAATCCGATTCAGGCTATAGGAGGTGGAAAAGTTGTTCCAATACGAAAAGATTAATCGGAAAAACATGTTAATATTCTTCATCTGCACGATGTTAATCTTTAGTTTGTTTCCACAAGGGATTTTTGCAGAGGATGCTGAAAGTGATTCTGCTGCCGAAGCGAATAGTGAGGAGCAGGAAGCGGGTTCTGACGGTGAGAATGCCGAGGCGGCTCCACCTAAAGAAATCGTCATTGTTGAAACAGGAGAATTATATCCTATTACTGCAACGAAAAAGGTAGCGGAAAATGCTTCTTTTGAGCTATATATCGATGAAGCGAACGGAAATATTCGAATTGTTAATAAAAAGTCTGGAATTGAATGGCTTGGAGGGCCACAAGTAGATAAAGGAATTCTCCCTAACAATAAGGCGTTTATCGATGCCCCTGTTCATATTGAATATACAGACGGATCGAGTATATCCCAAACATATACGTTAAAAGACAAGGAAAATGAATTTACAACGTCAGTGATTGAAAACGGCATACGAGTTGACTTTTCGATTAAGGAAATAAAGGTCAATTTTGCGCTTGAATATACACTGACGGACGATGGGTTTGAAGTGACGATTCCAGATGACTCCATTAAGGAATCGGGAACAGTTAGACTTACGAGCCTAGAAGTGATGCCATTTTTCCATGCAGCTGACAGAAAAGTGGATGGAGAAGTGTTTGTTCCGGATGGATCAGGGGCGTTAATGATCGTTAGCGAAAAACATCCACAATATTTTAAAGGATATTCTGAACCTGTTTATGGACCAGATCCTACTTTCGCAATGGAGCTTGGGGATGTTATGGCTCAAGGTTTTACGAGAGGAGCAGCACCTAAAGAAAAAATTGCCCTGCCTGTGTTCGGCATTCATCAAGATAAAACTGGCTTCCTAGGCATTATTACAGAAGGAGAAGAAACAGCTAATATTACAGCTACACCTTCGGGGATAAGAAATATTCCGCTGTACCGTGCAGGAGCAAAGTTCTTTTACAGAAAACAAGATGTCATGTTTATTGGTTCTTCAGGGGCCATACCATTATTCCAAGGACAAAGATTGACCGGAGATCGAAAGGTGAAATACATATTATTAGAAGGTGAAGGGTCCAATTACGTCGGAATGGCACATGCTTATCGAGATTATTTGCTCAAGGAAGCCGGATTGCAAAAACAAGCTGAGCAAGAAGCACCTTTATTTCTTGAACTAGTTGGTGGGATTTTGCGTGATGAAATTATTGGAAAAACATTTATCGACTTGACTACTTTTGAACAGGCGATATCCATGATAGATGATTATGCTGATAAAGATATAAAATCTTTGACCATTACGTTTAAAGGCTGGTCAAAAAAAGGATTGTACGGTAATCAACCAGATCATTTTCCAGTAGAACGAAAGCTTGGCGGAAAAAAGGATCTGGAGGAATTAGCAAATTATGCAAAAAAAGTGGGCGTCACTTTAAATTTAGATGCAAATTATGTCCGGCCATTTCAAGATAGTGATGGGTTGACACCTAGAAAAGATGCTGTCAGAGGAATCGATCGGGAAGTGATGATGAACCCAAATTACCGAGTATCGAGTAGGTTAGGGCATAACGGGCAGCTCTTTTATTTATTAAAACCAAAAAAATCATCTGAGTATGCGTTGAAGGAGGCTTCTTCCTTTAAAGATCTAGGTGTTTCTGGAGTTCATTTAAATCATGTAGGAAACTTGCTTTATACGGATTTAGATAAGCAAAATCCTTCAAGTAGAGAAGATATGAAAGAGACTTGGATCGAAACGATTGATCAATTTAAAAAATCCGTGGATCATATATCAGTAGATTATGGGTTTGGATATTTACTCGGGCGTGTAGATGAGATTCATCAAATACCGATGGATTCTAGTAACTTTGTTTATTTAGATGAAACCGTGCCATTCTATCAAATTGTAATACATGGATTAATTCCATACACTGGAAAACCATCAAATTTGCGTGATGATGAAAGAATTGAATTTTTAAGAGCGATTGAATATGGTGCTTCACCAAGCTTCGAGCTTACGTATAAGCCGACGGATCAATTCAAGCGTACGATGGAAGACAGATTGTTCAGTTCTGATTACTCTTATTGGTTTAATCGATCCGTTGAAGAATATAAAGAAATCAATAGGCTCAAAGAGAACATAGGTGGACAATTGATCGTAAATCATGAACGACTTGCAAAGAAAGTATACAAAACTACGTATGAAAATGGAACGCAAGTGATTGTAAATTACAATCGTAAGGCGAAAACGATTGATGGGCAAACGGTTGAAGGAGAAAATTATACAGTCATTGAAGGAGGGGGGAAATAACCATGAAACTTTCAATGAAAACAAGACATATTATAGAAGGTTATTCTTTTGTTGGACCATGGATTATTGGCTTCTTCCTATTTATGGCTGTCCCGCTTGGCCGCTCCTTTTACTATTCATTAAATAACTTAAAGCCTACTAAGGAAGGGCTTCAAGCAACATTTGTCGGGATGAAAAATTATCGTGATGCCTTCACGACAGACGTAAACTTTTTTCCTTTGTTGCTGGAGACGATGAAGGATATGCTCACGCAAGTGCCGCTCATCCTCATATTTGCGATGTTTTGTGCCATTCTGCTGAATCGAAACGCGTTTGGAAGAACATTTTTTAGAGGGATTTTCTTCTTGCCCGTTATTATTGCCTCGGGTGCTGCACTCAGGAAGTTAATGGAGCAAGGAGCGGCAACATTGCCGATTTTTTACCAATTTGATTTATATAGGCAGCTGAATGCTTTTATTCCGGAAGAAGTTCTCGATCCATTATTACAATATGCGGATGCACTTACACTTGTCATGTGGGATTCGGGCGTTCAAATATTAATATTTTTGGCCGGGCTGCAGACGATATCACCTTCGCTATATGAAGCAGCAAAAATTGATGGAGCGACAGAGTGGGAAGTGTTTTGGAAAATTACGTTTCCAATGTTGATCCCGATGATTTTTGTCAATACATTGTACAGCATCGTAAACTCATTTACGAAACCGGATAATGGAGTTATGAATCATTTATTGAATGTAGTATTCGTATCGAATAACTACGCATATGGTTCCGCCATTGGCTGGCTCTATTTTATCTTTATTTTTATCGTGCTGGGCATCGTATTTCTCATATTCCGCAGAGGGTTGACCAATTAGAGAGGGGGCAGACTTTAGATGGATTTGCCAATCGTTCGTTCCGTTCAAGCTCTTACGAAAAAAGTGGACCATGACAAAAAGGCATTATTAATAAGACAAACAAAGTCAATTATTGGAAATACCTTTTATTACGTTTTGCTATTTAGCTTATCGTTTGTATTCGTTTATCCACTTCTTTATATGATTTCCCAGTCCTTCATGCGTCCTTCGGATGTAGCGGATGCGACTGTCCAATGGCTTCCGAAAGTATTAACGATGCAAAATTATGTGGAAGCATTCAAATCGATTAATTATTGGAACGGATTATTAAACAGCATGTGGATTTCTTTTGGCAGCGCTATTTTACAAATTATTAGCTGTTCCTTTATCGGATATGGCTTCGCACGCTATAAATTTCCTTTAAAAGGGTTGTGGCTTGCCTTGCTTGTCTTTACGTTTTTAGTGCCGCCACAAACGATTGTCGTCCCACTTTATATCTTTTTCAGTGACTTAGGGTGGATCAATACGTTATATCCATTTATTTTCCCAGCAATTTTTGGCTTTGGCTTAAAAGGGGCGTTATTCGTCTTAATCTTTATCCAATTTTATCTCGGCTTGCCGAAGGTTTTGGAAGAAGCAGCAAAAATCGATGGAGCCGGACCATTTCGTACATATTTTACGATTATGTTCCCGTTGGCTAAGCCAGCTATGGTTGTCGTGTTCTTGTTCTCTGTCGTTTGGAATTGGAATGACGTGTTCCAGCCGAATATGTATTTACTCGTACCCGAATACTTCAACCTAGCACAGAACTTAGCGACATTTAATGGAAACGCGAATGCGCAAGGAGTCATTCAAATGCAACAGATGGTCTCAGCGTCAGATGCATTTGGTTTGACACCGACCTTATTAAACCAAATCATGGCGGCAGTCATGCTGACCATTTTACCGATCGTCATCTTGTATTTATTTGTACAGCGGGCGTTTGTTGAAGGGATAGAACGCTCAGGTATCTCAGGGGAGTAGTAAGAAAAGCGGAAGCGCCATGCTCATCGATGTATAGGCCCACAGGATGTGGGTCCGTCGACGTCGCCACAGGACGTGGGGGTTTTAGTAGACGTTCCTTTTTGGACTTCGACTGAGATAAAGGAAACACGACGAGGAACGAGTCGATGTTGACTTATCGTAGGGAGGAGGAAAAGAAGTTTACTAGTCGATAGGCGCTGTAGCTAGACAAAGCAAAGCGGAAGCGCCTGATCAGCTCCGAGAAGCAGAGGTTCTTAGAAACGGTAGTGGTTATTTTTGATTTCGATCCCTTAGCGCTTGCAGCTGGACAATAAGAAAGAGGAATGAATTTTCATTCCTCTATTCTTAACTTTTCAATTTTATTAAATGCGCGGTTGCAAAGTGAAAAATTAATATTGGCCCACAAGCTGAAAATAATCAAACATGTGACGGGGAGATATAGCAGGATGAATAAAAAGATTACTGCTAGGATCATGATTAGAATCGTTGAAGGGAAGTAGACGAGTGATACAATAAATGAATTTTTTAATACATCCCTTAGTCTTAATTGGTAGTGAGTCATAACTGGAAATAAAAAGGTTGTCATGAAAAGGAAAATCAATGCGATAAAAAATAGTGGTACTAATAGAAAAGTTCGCCACTCTGAAGCTGCTTGAATGACGTAAAAGTAGTCGAGATAAAGTAGAAAAGCAAAGGGTATCCACAATAATCCTATCAATAGACTTTGTTTGAAATTCAATTTAAATGCATTTATGAAAGGTTTTACCACCGATACCTCATGCTTCAGTTTCCATTGCCTGACCACACTGAACATGGCAGCGGTTGCAGGGAAAATCGTGATGATGGGAATACAGGATACGATCCATAGAACATTTAAAATAAAGAGATTTGAGATTTTCTCTAACACGATGTAAAATCGGCTGTTTAATATATTCATAGTTTCACCTAAGTTATAAGATTCTGTGATTAAGGTATCACACAATCTAGTAAAAGAAAAGAGTAGATAGACGTACGAGTTAGTGAGAGCTCAAAATATTTAATGATTATCCATTGAAAAACAAAATAAAAATGATAGAATCTAATTAAGGTTATGCGTACAAGTTGTAGAATTTAACCGATTGTACGTATATACATAGTAATATTGAATAAGATGAAGTGATGATTAATTTTACATTGAATAGGGTGATAAACATTGGCGAAATATTCAATTGGAGTTGATTTCGGAACACAATCTGGACGAGCAGTCCTTGTGGAGGTTGGATCTGCACGAGAAGTGGCTACCGCTGTAAAGGAATACACGCACGGTGTCATGGACGAATTTTTACCGGATGGAACTACAAGGCTCGAGGATGATTGGGCATTACAGCATCCGTATGATTATTTGGAAGTGTTAGAGGTAACGATTCCGAAGGTTTTGGAAGATTCGGGAGTGGCGGCTGATGATGTAATAGGAATCGGCATTGATTTTACTGCTTGTACGGTTCTCCCGATTAAGGCAGATGGAACGCCGTTATGTATGATGGATGAATTTAGCGGACATCCACACAGCTATGTGAAGCTTTGGAAGCATCATGCGGCACAAGATGAAGCTAATCGTTTGAATGAGATTGCCGAGAAACGTGGAGAGGATTTTTTACAGCGTTATGGAGGTAAAATTTCCTCAGAGTGGATGATCCCAAAAGTGTGGCAAATATTAAATGAAGCACCTGAAATTTTTGAGGCGGCTGATCAAATCGTTGAAGCGACGGACTGGGTTATTTCGCAGATGACAGGTGAAATAAGAAGAAATAGTTGTACAGCAGGTTATAAAGCGATTTGGCATAAGCAGGAAGGCTATCCTTCAAAGGAGTTTTTTAAGGCGCTTGACCCACGATTGGAAAATGTCGTCGAAGATAAGCTTTCGAATGATATTTACTCGATTGGTTCAAAGGCCGGGGAAGTGACTGAAAAGGCTGCTAGTTTAATAGGTTTGAATTCTGGTACTGCCGTGGCTGTTGCAAACGTAGATGCCCATGTTTCGATACCAGCAGTCGGCATTACGGAACCTGGGAAACTATTGATGATTATGGGAACGTCGACGTGCCACGTGCTGCTTGGTGAGGAAGAAAAAATTGTACCAGGCATGTGTGGAGTTGTAGAAGATGGCGTCATCCCAGGATTTATGGGGTATGAGGCTGGACAGTCTTGTGTAGGAGATCATTTTGAGTGGTTCATCGAAAATGGTGTTCCAGCTAGTTATTATGAAGAAGCGAAAGAAAAGGGAGTTAACATTCACGCATTGCTTACGGAGAAAGCTGAGAGTCTGAAAGTCGGCAAAAGTGGTCTTATAGCTTTGGACTGGTGGAATGGGAATCGGTCAACTCTTGTGGACGCTGACTTAACGGGAGTATTGCTTGGAGCAACCCTTCTGACGAAGCCGGAAGAAATATATCGTGCATTAATTGAAGCAACCGCTTACGGTACACGGATTATTATTGAAGCATTTAGAAATAGTGGTGTTCGGGTTGATGAAGTATATGCATGTGGGGGGATTGCTGAGAAAAATGCTCTCATGATGCAGATTTATTCAGATGTATTAAACACAGAAATTAAGATTTCCGCATCTTCACAAACTCCAGCTCTTGGATCAGCTATGTTTGGAGCTGTGGCTGCGGGCAAAGAGCGCGGCGGATACGACAGTATTGAGGATGCTGCAAAGGAAATGGGACGAGTGAAGGAAGAGACATATCAACCGAACCCAGACAATGTGAAAGTATATGACAAACTTTTTGCAGAATATGAAAGACTATATGACTATTTTGGCCGCGGCGAAAATAATGTCATGAAAAGATTAAAAGATATTAAACTACATGCCTCTAAGTGAACAGGAGGAAATTGCATGCTTGAAACTTTGAAGCAGGAAGTATTGGAAGCGAACTTACAGCTTCCTGTACATGGGTTAGTGACATTTACGTGGGGAAATGTTAGTGGGATTGATCGGGAAAGTGGGCATGTTGTCATTAAGCCGAGCGGAGTCGCCTATTCGGAAATGAAGCTTGAAGATCTTGTTGTAGTGGATTTGGAAGGGGAAATTGTAGAAGGGAATCTGCGCCCGTCTTCCGACACGCCAACACATCTCGCATTATATAAAGCTTTTCCGGAAATTGGCGGAGTTGTCCATACACACTCACCTTGGGCAACGAGCTGGGCTCAAGCAGGCCGCCCGATTCCGGCACTTGGAACGACACATGCCGATTATTATTATGGTGAAATCCCGGTAACTCGTGGCTTAACCAAAAAGGAAATTGAAGAAGCATATGAACTCGAAACAGGCCAAGTCATTATCGAGACATTTCAAAAACTGGGACTCGATCCAAAAGCAATGCCAGGCGTCCTCGTCTCCGGACACGCCCCCTTTAACTGGGGAAAAAACGCAGACGAAGCAGTCCACAACGCCGTCGTCCTAGAAGAAGTTGCCAAAATGGCACTTCACACAATCCAACTAAACCCACAAGTAGGACCCATGGACCAATTCCTACTCGACAAGCACTACCTGCGAAAACACGGTCCCGGCGCCTACTACGGACAAAAATAAATGCGTGCCGGGAGTTGTTTGAGTGCCAGGCACTCAAACAACTCCCGATTAATTCGCACAATTGTAAATAGATAGAATTGTTGCGAAGTTGTTCCGGTGCCTGGCACTCGAACAATTTGAAAGATTATAAATTAGGAAGGGTGAAGTTTATGTTGAAGACGAGGTCTTATGAGTTTTGGTTTGTGACGGGGAGTCAGTTGCTTTATGGGGAGGATGTGCTTGTACAGGTTGAGGAGCACTCTAAAACAATAGCTGCTGGAATTGATGGGGGTGGCTCGGTACCTTATAAGGTTGTTTTTAAATCAGTTGTGAAGGAGTCTGATGCGATTCGCCGGTTGTTTTTGGAGGCGAATGCGGATGAAAATTGTGCAGGGATTATTACGTGGATGCATACTTTTTCGCCAGCTAAAATGTGGATTGCTGGTTTGAAGGCATTAAAAAAACCACTTCTGCACTTACATACCCAATATAATCGCGACATTCCCTGGGACAGCATCGATATGGATTTCATGAATTTAAATCAATCTGCTCATGGTGACCGTGAATATGGTTTTATCGGAGCGAGAATGAATGTGATTCGTAAAGTCGTTGTTGGACATTGGGAAAGCGAAGATGTGCGTAAACGTATTGGCGGTTGGATGGGAACTGCTGTCGCTTTTAACGAGAGTCAACACTTGAAGGTTGCTCGTTTCGGGGACAACATGCGTCAAGTAGCCGTTACTGAAGGCGATAAAGTAGAAGCTCAGATCCAATTAGGATGGACTGTGAATGGTTATGGTATTGGTGACCTAGTACAACTTATCAACGCTGTGACAGAACAACAAGTAGACGAACTAATGACAGAATACGAAGATCAATACGAAATCGCCGCGGAAGGTAAGCAAGATAGCCCAATTCGAGATGCAATCCGCTATCAAGCAAAAATTGAAATCGCTTTAAAAGCATTTTTAGAAGAAGGTGGCTATACAGCATTCACGACTACGTTTGAAGACTTGCATGGGATGAAGCAACTTCCAGGTCTGGCGGTCCAGCGCTTAATGGAACAAGGCTATGGGTTTGCAGGTGAAGGTGACTGGAAAACGGCTGCCCTCGTCCGTTTGATGAAAATAATAGCAGACGGGAAGGGAACTTCCTTTATGGAGGACTATACGTACCATTTTGAGCCCGGAAATGAAATGGTTCTTGGTTCTCACATGCTTGAGGTATGTCCTACGATTGCAGAAACAAAACCGATGATTGAAGTGCATCCACTTGGAATTGGCGATAGAGAGGATCCTGCCCGCATCGTATTCAATGGAGCGAGCGGCCCAGCACTAAATGCATCAATCATTGATTTAGGGCATCGTTTCCGTCTCGTAATCAATGAAGTAGACGCTGTAAAAGTAGAAAAAGAAATGCCGAAATTGCCTGTAGCTCGTGTCCTCTGGAAGCCTCAGCCATCTCTTAGCCAAGGGGCTGAAAATTGGATTATTGCGGGCGGGGCCCATCATTCAGGCTTCTCATACATCGTGACGGCAGAGCAATTAAAAGATCTTGCTGCATTGCTTGGGATTGAATCTGTATTAATTAATAATGAGACAAAGACTCATGCCTTTGAAAATGAACTTCGTTGGAATGAACTTCTCTATAAATAATAACAATTCGTGTAGAAAAGGGTTGTTGCAATGGAAAAGCAAGCCTATCAAGGTGTTGCACTAAAAGTTGAAAATCCCATTACTTGGTCAGATGTTCCGGATATAGATGTCATCAGGGTTGGCGATGTTTATTACATGTCTAGTACAACTATGCATATGAATCCTGGTGTTCCGATTATGAAATCAGAAGACCTCATTCAATGGGAAATTGTCAATTACGTCTATGACATCTTGGAAGAAAATGATGAACAACTCCTCAACTATGGAAAGAACGAATATGGACAAGGGTCATGGGCGAGCAGTCTTAGATTTTATAACGATACATTTTATCTAGCAGTCGCGTCCTTCAGTACAGACAAAACATATATTTTTCAAACGAAGGATATTGAAAATGGTGATTGGAAAAAATCATCACTCAATGGTGTATATCATGACATGTCCCTTCTTTTTGATGAGGGGCATGTGTACATGATTTATGGCGGCGGAGATATTAAAGTGATAGAGCTTACTTCTGATGCCACTGCGATAAAAGAAGGAGGGCTCAATAAAGTCATTATCCCGAATGCTAGTTTGATTGCAGGTCCGAATGTGGGGCTGCCTGCTGAAGGAGCACATATTCAAAAGATTAATGAAAAGTATTATGTCTTTCTCATAACCTGGCCAAAGGGAGCAGGGCGCACGCAATTAATGTTCAGATCAGACAGCATTGATGGGGAGTATGAAGGGCGGATTGCTTTAGATGACGCTGGTATTGCACAAGGTGGAATTGTCGATACGACAGGTGGAGATTGGTATGCAATGTTGTTTCAGGATTGTGGTGCAGTAGGGCGAACTCCTTTCATCGTTCCTGTTGAATGGGAAGATGAGTGGCCGATTCATAAGAATGTTTATGACATAAAACACGCTTCCTCAAACAGTGTCATACCAGCGATTGTAGCATCAGATGAATTTGATCAAGCCTTAGAAAATCGTAATCTTTCATATGTGAAAAATATTGAAGTTTTACAAGATCAAGGGTTAAAACTCCCGCTTGTATGGCAGTGGAATCACAATCCAGATCCTGCATGCTGGTCCTTAACGGAACGGCCAGGGTATTTAAGACTTAAAAATGGTAGATTAAGCGACAGTATCCTCGATGCTAGAAACATATTAACCCAGAGAACATTTGGCCCAGAATGTTCGGGGCGAGTTGCTGTTGAGATTAATCATATGAATGATGGGGACTTTGCAGGACTGGCAGGATTACAAGAAAACTGTGGGTTTGTAGGCGTCAAAGCCACAAGTAATAAACATTATATCGTAATGGTTTTAGGTAATTCCAAGGAAAAACAAGAAATCGAAGCGATACCGATTACGACTAATCGAATCTATTTCAAAGTAGACTTTGATTTTAAAAATATGATAGATCAAGCTTATTTCTATTACAGTGTGAATGAAGTGGAATGGCACTCAATTGGAAAGCCTCTAAAGATGAAATATACAATCCCGCATTTTATGGGATATCGCTTTGCCTTATTTAATTATGCAACGAAAACAAGTGATGGATTCGTTGATTTTGATTATTTCCGTGTAAATAAAACGATTTCTAAGAAATGAAATATTTTTAAACAATACGTATTCGAAAAGGAGAAATCAATGGGAAACAACGTCATTATTAACGCAGATGTAGAAAAAGCTACGATTAATAAAAACATTTACGGTCATTTTGCTGAGCATTTGGGCAGAGGGATTTACGAAGGTATTTGGGTAGGCGAGGATTCTCCGATTCCGAACACAAATGGAATACGCAATGACGTGTTTGAAGCTTTGAAGCATTTAAACATACCTGTTCTACGATGGCCGGGCGGCTGCTTTGCAGACGAATATCATTGGAAAGATGGAATTGGTCCTCGTGAAAATCGTAAACGCATGATCAATACGCACTGGGGCGGAGTTTTAGAAAATAATCACTTCGGAACGCATGAGTTCATGATGCTTTGTGAAATGCTGGAAACGGAACCTTATATTTGCGGAAATGTTGGAAGCGGTACCGTGCAGGAAATGTCTGAATGGGTGGAATATATGACATTTGACGGTGAATCTCCAATGGCTAATATGCGGAGAGAAAATGGTCGCGATGAGCCTTGGAAGCTGAAATACTTCGGTGTTGGAAATGAGAACTGGGGCTGCGGGGGGAATATGCGTCCAGAATATTATGCCGATTTGTACCGCCGTTATCAGACGTATGTCCGCAATTACGGAGATAACCGTATTTATAAAATTGCCGGTGGTGCCAATGTCGATGACTATAATTGGACAGAAGTGTTAATGAAAAATGCTCATTGGATGATGGATGGATTAAGCCTACATTACTATACAATCCCGGGAGATTGGTCGAATAAAGGATCAGCAACGGACTTTCCTGAAAATGAATGGTTTACGACATTAAAGAAAGCTCTTCATATGGACACGCTCATCTCTAAACATAGCACGATTATGGACAAATATGATCCAGCGAAAAGAGTTGGCTTAATCATTGACGAATGGGGTACATGGTTTGATGCAGAGCCAGGCACAAACCCAGGATTTCTTTATCAGCAAAATACAATCCGTGATGCACTTGTAGCAGGTATCCATTTTAATATTTTCCATGCTCATGCGGACCGTGTGCAAATGGCGAATATCGCCCAAACGATTAACGTATTACAGGCAATGATTTTAACGGAAGGCGAAAAAATGCTCTTAACACCAACATACCATGTATTTGAAATGTTTAAGGTTCATCACGATGCTTCCTTGCTATCAGTTGAATCTTCCTTTGAAAATTATGAACTGGATGAAGAAGCATTGCCGCAAGTTACCGTTTCTGCTTCAAAAGATTCCACTGGAAAAGTTCATATAAGTCTATGTAATCTCGACCATCAAAGTCAATCCGATGTTAACATCGATCTGCGCGGAATCAATTTATCATCCGCTACTGTAAGTGGACGTATTTTAACAGCTGATCAAATGAATGCCCATAACACATTCGAACAGCCAGAAAATGTAAAACCATCAGATTTTACGAAGATTAAAAAAGAAGAGCAATCCTTATCCGTCACTCTCCCTCCAATGTCTGTCGTTATATTGGCAGTAGAATAAGAGAGTGTAAGATGAGTCTTTGTAAAGGTTGTACTCATAATGTCATTGTTTCACAGGAAGTCTTGCAAGAATTGATACAGGATGCTGAAAAAGAAGGCATAAAAATTGTTTCAGAAGAAGTATTTGAAAAACGTCTCAACATGTGTAACAGCTGCCCTTCTCTTCAATATGAAACAACTTGTATGCATAGCGGCAGTCTCATTCATTATAGAGCAAAGCTTGAAGCAAGCACTTGTCCATATCCACAAGGTTCAAAATGGCTCGGAGCGTAATGTACGCCGCGAGTCTTGCGAATAAAAAGAGAGGATGAAAAAAATGACTAGTAAAAAAGCTAAAATGATTGTCGAAAAGGATTTTAAAGTGTCCGAGGTAGATAAGCGAATTTATGGTTCTTTCGTAGAGCATCTTGGACGAGCTGTCTATGGCGGAATTTATGAACCAGATCATCCAGAGGCTGATGAAAATGGATTCCGTAAGGACGTTATTGAACTTGTGAAAGAACTGGATGTTCCACTAATCCGTTACCCAGGTGGAAACTTCGTATCCGGTTATAACTGGGAGGATGGTATTGGACCGAAAGAAAATCGTCCACGCCGCTTGGAACTTGCTTGGCGCACAATTGAAACGAATGAACTTGGTACAAATGAATTTGTTGATTGGGCAAAACTCGTAAATGCAGATGTAAATATGGCTGTAAACCTTGGAACAAGAGGAATTGAAGAAGCTAGAAATCTACTTGAATACTGCAACCATCCATCAGGTACATACTACAGTGATTTGCGTATTTCTCATGGCTACAAAGAGCCACATAAAATTAAAACATGGTGTCTTGGAAATGAAATGGATGGTCCTTGGCAAATCGGCCATAAAACCGCGCATGAATACGGAAGACTAGCAAATGAAACTGCAAAAGTCATGAAGCTTGTCGATCCGTCAATTGAGTTAGTCGCTTGCGGAAGCTCACATCGTCATATGCCGACATTTGCGGAATGGGAAGCAACTGTCCTTGATCATACGTATGAAAACGTCGAATTTATTTCCCTTCATCAATATTACGGAAATCGTGACAACGATATAGCTAACTACCTTGCACAATCGCTTGGAATGGATGATTTTATCAAATCCGTCATTTCAATTGCCGATTATATTAAAGCGAAAAAACATAGTAAAAAGACAATCAATCTTTCATTCGACGAGTGGAATGTTTGGTATCATTCCAATGCGGCTGACCGCAAAATCGATCCTTGGACGATTGCACCACCTCAACTTGAGGATATTTATAATTTCGAAGATGCTTTATTAGTAGGTTCAATGCTCATTACTCTACTAAAGCATGCAGACCGAGTCAAAATTGCTTGTATGGCTCAGCTTGTTAATGTTATCGCGCCAATCATGACGGAAAATGGCGGTCCAGCTTGGAAACAAACAATCTTCTATCCATATATGCATGCTTCAAAATATGGAAGAGGGGTTGTATTGAATCCGATCGTATCAAGTCCGAAATATGATAGTAAAGATTTTACAGATGTGCCTGTTCTTGATACGACTGCCGTTTACAACGAGGAAAATGATGAACTTACAATTTTTGCAGTAAACCGCGATCTTGAAGATAGCCTTTTATTAGAATGCGATATTCGTAACTTCGAAGGCTATAAAGTGGCAGAGCATATCGTCCTTGAAAATAATGATTTAAAACAAGTTAATACTGCAACATCCCAAGCAGTTGCTCCACACAATAATGGCGATGCGACTAATGATAATGGTCGAGTAACAGCTACTCTGCCAAAACTGTCTTGGAACGTTATTCGTTTGAAAAAGTAATTTTTCCATAAGGGAGGGGGGAACCTCCCCTTCCTAATTAACATTTTCGGATGTCTCCTTCGTTGCCCAAACCTTGCTTCTTTGCCCTTACTTATTATGGTCAATAAGAAATGATTAGACTCTCTGACTGACTTCTACCAATTTCACCTTTGAAACGGACACTGTTACGTATAAATTTTCATGAAAAGAACCACCTACTTTTTAATGTGAGTCATACGTACTATTGACTTCTGCAGGAAAAGCTTGAAAATGTCGAAAAAAGTTATATCTAAATTGCCTGATTATTTCGTATAAATGGTTGACGGGGTTTCTGTCTAGTGATAACATGTTCGTACAGGTTATCGTTTCATCCTTGTTACTTGTACACCTTTATGACGTGAGGAAACCACTAAAAAGGAGGAGGGTTTAATCTTAAATATATTGTAAGTGCTTTCATCCAATTGGGGGGGATAATGATGAAGAAGAAAGCTCTGCTAGCATTACTTTTCGGAGTAATAGCTTTATTATTAGTTGCTTGCGCAGGTGAAAGTTCGGGTGGTTCAAGTGATTCAGGTGGCTCCGGGGATGCGGAAGAAACGGTTGTTATTGGAGATGATGTTGAAGGTGCAACTGAATTATCATTCTGGACATTCGCATCATTGCACATGGAATTTTTTGAAGATGCCGTTCCACGTTGGAATGAAGCAAATCCAGACAGGCCCATAACATTGAAAGCGGAAACCTTCCCTTATGATCAAATGCACAACAACTTACTACTAGCCTTACAATCTGGTACAGGTGCACCAGATATCGTTGATATTGAAATTAGCCGTTTCCCGAATTATCTGCAAGGGGAACCTCAACTACTGCCAATGAATCAGTTTGTTGAACCTGAAATAGATAATTACGTTCAATCTCGTTTTGAAATTTACAGTAAAGACGGGCAGTATTATGGTATGCCAACCCATGTTGGCGCTTCCGTAATGTATTATAATACTGAAATTATGGATGCAGCTGGTGTCGATATTGATTCAATCAAAACTTGGGATGATTTTGTAGAAGCTGGTAAAAAAGTAATCGCAAATACAGATTCTATGATGTACAACGTTGTGACTGATGACTATATTCCGTTATGGTCAATGATTAGTCAACGTGACTCGGATTGGTTTGATAAGGATGGCAAACTTACGCTTGATAATCAAGCTAATATTGACACACTTCAATTCTTACATGACATGCTTTATGTGCATAAAATTGCAGAAATTACCCCAGGTGGTCAACCACATGCTGAAGAATTTTATGCGTATTTTAATGAGGGCGGAGCGGCCGCTATTACTATGCCGATGTGGTATATGGGTAGATTTATAGAATATATGCCAGACCTTAAAGGTAAAATTGCAGTTCGTCCAATGCCAGCTTGGGAACCAGGCGGAAAACGTTCAGCTGGTATGGGTGGAACAGGTACAGTTGTAACAAACCAAACTAAGCACCCTGAACTTGCAAAAGAATTTTTAGCTTTCGCGAAACTATCTAAAGAAGCCAATATTAAATTATGGACGGTTCTAGGCTTCGATCCTCCTAGATGGGATGTTTGGGAAAGTGATGAAGTTAAAGTAGATAATAAGTTCTATCAATACTTCGGGGACAACATATTTGATGTATTGTTAGAGGTTAAAGATGAAATTAATCCGGTTAAAATCACTGAATACACTCCTGATGTCGCAACAGAAATAAATACCAATACAGTAAACAATGTAATTCGACAGCAAACACAAACGGCTGAAGAGGCATTAAAACAGTCGCAAAAAACGATTGAAGCTAATATGCAGTAATGAAAAACTAAATTGCAAGGCACATATTCATGTACCTTGCAATTTTGCTGATTCGTAAAGAATCCTAGAAATAGTTTATTTATAGACCTTTCCATTAAAAAATCCAGAATAGACCAATGTGACTCTATGATAATAACTCGTACGTACAATATAAAAAATGATTCATGCAATAAGACCATATTCAATCTATGGTTTGATTAATCTATTTAAGGAGGGATATATTTCATGTTGGAAACATCAAAAGGTACATTGCCCCAATTACCTGTTAAAAGTCCTAATAAATTCCTAACCTTTTTAAACTCTAAGAAAGTCGTCCCATATGTATTTATTGCACCATTTGTCCTTTCATTTTTGGTTTTCACCTTTTATCCATCCATTAAGGGAATGATGATGAGCTTTCAAAAAGTGTTGCCAGGGCAGGTGACATTTGTTGGATTAAGCAATTATCGAAGAATTTTTAATCCAACTTTTTATAAAGCACTTTCCAATACGTCCATTTATGTAGTCCTAACCGTAGTAATATTAGTCATTGTACCAATTATATTAGCTGTGCTGCTAGATTCAAAGTTTGTTAAATTTAAAACCACTTTCAGAGCTTCCTTATTTCTCCCAGCCTTAACTTCAACGATTGTCGCGGGTATGATTTTTCGGTTAATGTTCGGGGAAACGAATTCTGCAGTAGGTAACCAAATTATTGGTTTATTTGGATTTGCACCGATCGAATGGAAATATCATGCTTGGTCGGGGATGTTTTTGATGGTTGTCCTTTGTTGTTGGCGCTGGATGGGGGTTAATATTCTATATTTCCTAGCTGCCCTGCAAAATATTCCAGATGAATTATATGAAGCGGCCGATATAGATGGTGCAACGAGATTTCAGAAGTTTCGATTTGTTACACTTCCCTTCTTAAAACCAATCACTATATTCGTTGCGACGATTTCAGTTATTGGCGGGTTTCGGATGTTTGAAGAAAGTTTTGTTTATTGGACGGCTGGATCACCGGGTAATATTGGTTTATCCGTAGTCGGTTATATTTATCAACAAGGAATTCAACAAAATGATATGGGATTTGGTGCTGCAATTGGTGTTGTCCTGATGATCATTATTTTTATAGTAAGCGTAATTCAATTGTTACTTACCGGCGCGTTTAAAAGGAGTGATGAATAGATGAAGAAAAACAATAATATGGGACTAAAATGGGTCGCTAATATGAGCTTTGCGATCATTTCCTTAATCGCGTTGTTTCCGATTCTGATTTTATTGCTATCCTCCTTCAGACCATCATCAGAGTTGATGCGTAACGGCATTAGCTTAACATTCGACATCAGTTCATTAAACTTAGCAAACTATACGTACATATTTTCACAAGCTGCGACATATTGGGGATGGTACGGAAACAGTTTAATTATTTCAGGTCTGACGATCGTTCTTTCGCTATTTTTCTCAGCAATGGTCGGATATGCATTAGCTGTATATGATTTTAAGGGAAGAAACTTTTTCTTCATACTTGTTTTGTTTATATTGATGGTGCCATTTGAAATTTTGATGTTGCCTCTTTATCAAATGATGATTGGCTGGAAATTAATTAATACATATACGGCCGTTATGTTACCAGCTATTGTTTCGCCAATCGCCGTCTTTTTCTTTAGACAATACGCACTTGGTCTTCCGAGGGAATTAATGGACTCGGCTAGAATTGATGGATCAACTGAATATGGTATTTATTTTAAGATTATGTTCCCATTAATGGGACCTTCGTTAGCTGCGATGGCCATCCTTCTAGGATTAGGGAGCTGGAATAACTTCCTATGGCCGTTAATTGTGCTGCGCTCGAATGCCATGTTTACGCTGCCAATTGGTCTTGCTACACTCTTGACGCCATATGGAAATAACTATGATATCCTCATTGCCGGCTCAATGATGACCATCGTTCCTATCATAATATTATTTATTTTCTTCCAACGTTATTTTGTTGCCGGGTTAACGGTTGGAGGAGTAAAAGGATAGAAATTAAGGGGAAAAGGGTGACTGACAACCATGGATGGTAAACGGATTGTCTCTACACTTGATCGTTTATTTCAATGGATTATGCGCCTAGCCGCAGTGAATGGGCTATGGATTCTGTTCACTGCTTTTGGACTTTTTGCAGGTGGGGTTTTTCCGGCTACAGTGGCGGCATTAGGAGTATCGAGAAAGTGGATAATGGGGGAACAAGAACTAAAGCTTTGGAAAACATTTAAACAAATATACTTTCAAGAGTTTGTCGGTGCCAATATATTAGGTTGGATTTTGTCGATTGTCGGGGGCTTGCTGTATCTTAATTACAAAGTGCTGGCCGACGCGGCGAGTGAAATTTTATTTATCATACCATTTATGTTCTACCTTATTCTATTTTTCTATTGCATTATCCTTTTATGGACATTCCCACTGCTTGTCCATTATAAAGCTACATGGTTTCAACATTTGAGGAATGCACTTATCATCGGATTATCTAAAATACATTATACTGCCGCAAGTGGGCTTGTGATCATTAGTGTCATTTTCTTTTCCTTGGAGTTCCCTGGAATGATTCCGTTCTTTTCAATTAGTATCGCGGCATTAGGATGCATGTGGTTTTCATTAAAAATATTCCAAGGAATGGATAATAGGGTTTCTTGAATCAAAAAGAAGTCCTTAAAAATAAATCAGGTGGAAAAAACATTTTGTATTTCTCCACCTGATTCTATCGTATGAAAATACAAGATCTTATTCCTGAATCGGTCACAATAGAGACTGAATTTGTAAAAAAGTGAAAATTTTGTTCCTGAATTTCTACACTTAACTAAATAAATGGAGGCTTTTGAATGAGTAAAAAATCGGCACGTCTGCTAATGCTCGTTTTACTAACATTACTATTAGTTACTCCAAGCAGTGTAATGGGCAACGAATATGAATCTAACCAAATCGAAGGTGAAGCTCCAGTGTTTGACAATGTATCAGTACATGATCCTTCTATTATTAAAGAAGGTGACACCTATTATGTTTTCGGCACACATATTGAAGGGGCCAAATCGAATGATTTAATGAGCTGGACGAGATTTACGAATGGGTATAAAACTCCGGGCAACGCGCTTTATGGGGATCTTTCTGCTAACCTCGCGGAGTCATTTAAATGGGCAGGTGAAGATGATTCAGATAGTAAAGGTGGATTTGCCGTCTGGGCACCGGAAATCTTTTGGAATGAGCATTACATGAATGAAGACGGGTCAAAAGGTGCTTATATGATGTACTATAGCGCCTCATCCACTTATATTCGTTCCGCCATTGGCTATGCCGTTTCAAAAAATATTGAAGGACCTTATACGTATGTCGATACGATTATGTACTCTGGTTTTACTAGGGATGAGGCGTATGATGCTAATAGTGAAATCAATAAAAAATGGGATAATACGAATATAAAAGAGTTGATTGATGATGGTACATTAACCGACACAAGAGCGGGTTGGTTTAATAGTAATGGATCGTATAATAACGGAAACTTCCCAAATGCAATTGATGCAAATCTCTTTTATGACGATGCTGGAAAGCTTTGGATGACTTACGGCTCGTGGTCCGGAGGAATTTTTATCCTCGAAATTGATAAAACAACTGGAAAAGCGATCTACCCGGGGAAAGATGGAACGACTTCCGATGGAAGATTAATTGATCGCTATTTTGGGACGAAAATATCCGGTGGGTACGGAAAATCAGGTGAAGGTCCTTATGTTGTGTATGATCAAAAAATGAAATACTACTATTTGTACGTTACGACTGGATGGCTTGCAGCTGATGGTGAGTACAAT
The DNA here is from genome assembly GCF_018343715.1 of Bacillus sp. FJAT-49711. GTDB lineage: Bacteria > Bacillota > Bacilli > Bacillales > Bacillaceae_C > Lederbergia. The sequence continues at coordinate 1,173,881 of NZ_JAGYPL010000002.1, forward strand.
ATGAGGGTGTTTAGATCGACGAATCCGTCCGGCCCGTATGTAGATGCAATGGGACAAAATGCAGTTCTACCAGGAAACGTTGACCATTCTCCATATGGAAATAAAATAATGGGACACTTCTTATTTGAAAGAAACGTAGGAGACCCTGGTACAGGAATTGGATATGGGTATTTGTCGCCTGGACATAATTCCGTCTTTTATGATGAAGACGAAGGCAAACAATTTTTAGTATTCCATACACGCTTCCCGCAAAGAGGGGAAACACACGAGGTTCGCGTACACCAATTATTTATCAACAAAGATGGCTGGCCAGTTGCCGCACCATATCGCTATACAGGTGAAAAACTTGAAAAAATTAATAAAGAAGACATTGCCGGAGACTATCAATTTATTAATCATGGAAAAGATATTTCCAAGACACTAAAAAAGGCTATAACAGTCACATTAAATAAGGACGGCACCCTTTCCGGAGCGAATGGTTCATGGGAATTGGTTGACGATTATCATGCTATGGTCACGATTGATGGCAAAACATATAACGGTGTATTTTTACGTCAATGGAACTCGGTCGTTAATAAAGTGGGCATGACATTTACTGCGTTATCTAGCGAAGGTGTTTCTATTTGGGGCATAAAAACAATCGAGCGAACAGATGAAGAAATAGTTGAGCTGATTAAAAATCAGTTGACTCTTGGTGATACGAGTGCTGTCATTGCAAACTTGGAATTGCCGACAGAAGGAGCACGTGGAACGCAAATTTCATGGGAATCCTCTAACCCTGAAGTTGTATCGGCACAAGGTGTCGTGAATCGACCAGTCGCTGGAGCGGGAAATGCGACCGTCACCTTAACTGCAACTATTACAAAAGGTGATGCTACCGCTGTAAAAACATTCACGATTATTGTCCTTGCCGAAAAGGACGCCAGGTTAGTGGCTCATTATACGTTTGAAGGCGACTTATCCGATCGAACTAAAAATGTAGCTGCAGGAACTGTTACAGGGAATCGAATCGATAACAGTGGAGGCGAAATTTCATATGGAGATGGGATTGTGGGTCAAGGAGCCGATTTCGATGGAGAATCTGGCGTTAGGCTGCCAAACGGATTAATCTCCAGCAATCAATATTCTGTATCCTTTTGGCTAAACCCGGATCAGCTCACCGATTTTACAACGACTTTCTTTGGAGCAAGAACAAATGAAAATTGGGTGAGTGTTGTTCCAAAAGGTCCAGTTAATAGTGAAACGATGGTTTGGTCAGGTTCCGCTTGGTACGATGCGAATACAAGAATGCAGATTCCGAAAAATGAATGGTCTCATATCGCCTTCACAGTGGATGAAGGGAAAATCAATGTGTATGTAAATGGTGTGAACAGGTTTTCTGGAGTGGGTTTCCCGAATGTATTTACGTCGACAAACGCCGTCTTTGCATTGGGTGTAAATTATTGGGATCTTCCCTTTAAAGGCTTAATGGATGAGCTGCTTATTTATGACGGAATCGTTTTAACCGAAGAGGAAGTTAAAACATATTACAATACAGGTGAAATTCCAAGAGAGGAAAAACCGAGTATAGAATTGGTTAAAGAGCGAATCCAACAATATGTTGCGAATCCTGGCATCCGTAATTCATTGGTTGTTCAGTTGGACAACGCCCAAAGAGACTTTAATCAAATGGAAAAATTCCTCAACGAGGGCAAGGAAAAACAAGCGGAGCAATCAGAATTCAATGGATATAAAAAATTGGAACATGTCAAAGAGCGTATTGAACAGCATTCCGGTAAACATATCGAAGAGGGAAATGCCGAACAGTTGATTAGTATGATGGAATATATATTGGAAAATCAGACACCGAGTTCTTAATACTAGAAAAAAAGCAGTCTTAACATAAATCAGGTGGAAAAAAATTTGTTGTTTTTCTCCACCTGATTTTGTCGTTAGAAATACACGAATTTAATCTTGAATAGCGCCCAATCAGGACAAAGTTGTGACCAATCGACCATTTTGTTCCCGAATCGTTTTCCATCATGAAGGAGCTAAACTTGGCTAGTTTAAAGAATACTTAAATATCTTTATTGGATTACGGCTTTTTAACCTTACCCTGATTGTTTTCTTGACCTTTTCCTTTAGAGGGATGGTTTGGATTTGTCTTATTTGCATTATTTTTTGCCTCAGGCGGATGCTCTTGATTTTTAACATTTTCTTTCTTAGGATTAACCTCTTCGGTATTTTGAGTCTTTGTTATTTTTGAATTGCTTGGCTGCTTTTTTTCTTCCTGCTTTTCAATTGATTGAATATCAGGATCAGCTTGCCTATTCGGCTGCTTAGGGATGTCTTGTTCTTTTTGCGGTTTTACAGAATTTTGTTTATCCTCTTGTGCCTTTTTCTGATTTATTGGATTTACATTCTTTTGTTGTTCGGTCTCTGGCAAAAAATCCTTTTCCTCAGGTATATCAACTTGTTGTTTACTCTTTATAAATTCGTGGACGGACATTTGCTGCTCATCCGCCATCACCTTGTCCTCAGATGTGCTTTCGTTATATTCCAAGGTTAGTTCTTTATGTGCCCTTTGAATACCGCTTACTGCCTTTTCCAAAATTTCTTGAACCTTATCATTTCTTTCGCTGTCAGGAAAGATCGTCGTAATCATAACTTGTACGTCACTTGTTTGTTTCGGTGAATCCTTTATTGCACTTTCTAATACATCACGTATTGGTTTCCCTTTCCATTCATCAAAGCTGTCCTCAAGTTCAGTAGACGTTCCATTCAATTGTCGCAAGGAAATAACATGCCCTTTCTGATTTACGCCAAACTCCAAAGCCTCGCCTGACTCCAATTGGACATATGCCATCACCTTGTCTGTATTCGGAACTAAAGATGAAACGATGAAAAAGAGAAGCACTGCCGCCATCATAAGCGACCCGTAGAATAGAGGCTTTGTTTTTCTAACGAATAGAGAAGGCCCATGAAGTTGAATAAATTCAACTTCATCTCCTATTTCTGATTTTTCATCCAGAGGAATTCCTCGTAAAAATTCCCCTTTATCTGTTAGAAGTATCGTATAATATTTTTTCTTTTCGCAAACAATGCCTCTCTTTTTCCGCATCATAAAAGTTCCTCTCTTATGTATTCCTTTAAGTGCACAAAATTGCTATTAATCAACAGTGTAACCGCAATGATATATCTTCTATGTCGTTCAATTGTTTTTCTTGAAACGCTAGCGATGGGCACAAGTTCTTTAATAGGTAATTTTTTCTTATCAGTAAGATAATTATATAATTTAGGTGTTTCCGCGATGATTTGTGCGATATGAATAGCTGTTTTTCTTGAAGCGGCATGTTTCGGTGAAGATGTGGCTAAAACTTGAAATGACATACCATAGTCTTTTAGTAGTTTAGAATACTCTTTAATTTCTTCACGGCGTTCTACTGCCTGCTGTTCTTTTAAAAATGAGGAAATCGATATTTCATTAAATATGTGATGCTGATCATCTGCACTTGTTTCCCCATTTTCATCTTTTAGAGTAAAAAACGTTTCATTTCTTGTTGATTCACTTCGGATATAATCAATGAGACGTCTCCTTATGATCAAATGAGAAAAAGTTTTCAACGAAGTATTTTCTTTAGGATTAAAGTTAAGTATAGCTTCATGAAAACCCTTTAAGGCTACACTAAATTCATCATCATGCTCGTTAATGAATCGTTTACAAACTAATGAAGCTGTCTTTTTTATGAACGGAGTATACGCGATGAGAAGCTCGTTCATGACCTTCTCATCGCCTTTCTTTGCCCTCAATACAAGCTCATTCAATGCTGTATCAGACTTCTTTTTGAATACTCCTTGTATGATAGACAAAAGCATAAGTACCTCTCCGTTCTCATTAATCAACACAACATAACTGTATAGGGTAAAATGAAAATTGAAAAGCAGTTTGCCGAAATCAGTCCGTTCTTATTTCTTTTTCTCTTGCTTTTGTTGCTCTTTTTTTGCTTTTTGTTCTACTTTTAATGCTTCACGCTCGGCTTTTTGAGCTGCCTTTAATTCTTTTCTCTCTTCTAATTGCTTTGCATTCAATTGTGCTTGTGGAGCTTTCACCTGATTTTCTTTAGCAGGCTTTTCTTGTTGTACTGGTGATTCGTCCTTAATCGTTTCCTCTTTTTCTTCAGTTTGCTCTGGAGTTTCAGCTTCGGGTTGCTTGCTCTCCCATTTTTCAACTGAACGTTCCATATTACGCTTAATGGCAGCTTTTGCCGTTGGATTTTTTACTTGTTCATGGGCTTTTCCAAGAGCAGCAAGATTACCAGCCTTATAGCCTTCTGGTGTTGCTGGAAGAGAACCTTCCTCAGTTTCAGTTGCTCCTTCTTCTACTTCTCCATTTTCTTTGTCAGTTGCCTCTTCTAAGTCGCCTGCATCTTCCGCGCCTTCTCCATTTTCAGCTTCTTCTGTTGATTCTTCTTCTTTTTGAACGTCTTCTTCATCCGCATCTTCCGTTGTTCCTTGCTCGTTGTCCGCATCTTCCAATTCTGCATCTGATTCATTCTCTACATCTTCGTTAATATTATCTTTATCTACAACTATTCCATCTTCAATAACGTCATTTTCTTCTGAAGGTACATTCAGTGTTTCAGGTAATTCTTCGACTACATTAGAAGAATCTTTTTCGGATGAATCGAGTGCTTGTCCATTTGCCCAAGCATAGCCTGTTCCCGTTACCGTGAATCCAGCAACAAGTAATGCTGCTCCAACCTTTTTCAATTTGTTTTTCATTTTCAACATCACCTCGTCATTTTTTGTCTATTTTTGTAGACATATAGTTATTCGGAGGAACAACTCTTATTTAGGGGGTCGACAAAAAAATTTGTCGGAGGTGAAAATCATGCATATTAGGAATGCAAGGCAACTATGCAGGACAAAAGTTTTCATTCCGAAGCCAGTTTATCCAATAAGGGACTATGCAAGTTCCATAGTCAGTTTGCATCTTCGAATATTCCAAAAGGCCATACATTAGCTTGCGGGATTATTTGATGGGTCCTTTTATACTAGAAAAAAACACTTCACTAATTTATAGTGGAGTGTTTTTTAGTAGTCAAACTATTGTAAAAACTGAAGTGTACCTCAAAAGAAAAAGTCTAGTTCGTTATAAAGTGTAGGAAAAAGAGAATAGGGACGATTGATTATTTTTAGAATTCTGAAATTTTGATACCCATAAATGTATACATTTACTATATAATACACAATAAATATTTTAGAAGGAGAGTGATAGATTCCAATTCAATTTAAATTTGAAAGCGTTTACTAGTTGTTTAGCTACGGAATCCTCTTATCAAGTATAAAAAATTTGCAGTAGGGGGGCGGAACGAAATATGCAAAGAAGAAAACCTTTATTCATTTTACTTGTAGGACTATTACTAAGCGGAATGTTCTTAAGTGGCTGCCAAGCTTTGACTGTATCAGGAAAAGATGGAAAGCCGGAAACAGTATGGAGACAAAGTGGTGGTTGGCCAAAACCACCGTTATTTCAAGGGAATAACTTTGCGAATGGCGGTGTCGGAGCCGCTTATCCGTTTGTATTTGAAGGCTTATTTCAAAATGTTAGATTTACGGATAAACAGTATTATAGGCTTGCGGAATCGCTCGAACATCAAGGGAATAAAACAATTGTAAAAATCAAGCCCGGAGTGAAATGGCAAGATGGCAAGCCTTTTACGAGCAAGGATGTTTGGGCTTATTACACATTGAATAACGGTGCAGAAGTAACGAAGTATTTGGAGAGCGTTGAAGTGGAAGATGATTTAACAATAATCTTCAATTGGCGCGATCCTTCGCCGGCTGAGCATATGAAGCAATTATTTATTGGTCAGGATGGACATGGAACGATACCTTATCATCTGTACCAACAGTATGTCGATAAAGCAGCCGAACTTTTAAAAAAGGCCAAGCCTTTAACAGATCCTACAAAGGAAGGTCCATTTGGATTGGAGATCAAAGATAAAGTACGAGAGGATATGGATAAAAACTGGCAGGACTTTTTAAAGGCGGGTCCGGATTTTCCAGTCGGTACAGGCCCATTTATTGTTAAAAAAGTAACTTCTTCCGATATGTTACTTGAAAAAAACCCGAATTATTGGAATGTCGAAAACATTCAATTTGATAAGGTGACAATTAAAAATCCAGGTCCCGATCCTTCTGCCGGGTTTGCACTTGTCAGATCTGGAAATGTTGATTGGTTTGACGGGACGCCTCCAAGAGACATTGTCGAGTCGATTTTAAAATTAAATAAGGAGGTTGCCCATTATAAAATGCTTGATCCGGCATCTGTCGGAATGGTGTTTAATCTTGATCGTGCTCCATTTGACAACAAAGATTTCCGTAAAGCGATCGTTTATGCACTAGATCGGACGAAAATCCGAGAGATTGGAAATTTTTACGGACAGGAATCAGATGTTTCAATGGCAGGGATGCCACAATCTGAATTTGATAACTGGATCACATCCGACATTCGAAACGGGATGGAAAAGTTTACGTACAATCCTGAAAAGGCTAACGAAATATTGACGGAATTAGGTTGGAAAAAAGGATCGAATGGAATATGGCGCGACCCAGATGGTAAAGTCCATGAATTTATTATTGGCGTAAATGGGGGATGGCAAAATGGTCCAATACCAGGGCAGGTAGCTGCTGAGCAATTAACTCAGTTCGGCTTGCCCACCAAGCTCATTGCCGTTGACGGGACGGTTTATTTTGATAATGCCGCTAAGGATAAAGGGAAGTACGATATGTCAATGGACTGGGTAGACGTTTCGTGGGGATTCATGTTCCCTTGGAACTCTATGCGCAACTTCTATTGGTGGGGACTAGGAGAAATGGGGCATTTGCCAAGATATGAATCTGGTGAAAAACAAAACCAACTGAATTTACAGCTTCCGGGTCCAGACGGCAAAGTGATCGATATAGACAGAATGCTGCGGGATATCCCTTACATGGATTCTGTTGAAGAGCAAAAAGAAGCTTTATCCAAACTTGCATGGATTACAAATGAAAATGCTTTTGGTGTAGTGTTGTTTCAAAATGTCACAGGCGCATGGGCTAATTTAAAAACTGTAAAAGGATGGCCGCGAGCAGATGAAATAGAAAAATATGATCGTGATATGCCTGTTACAACTAACTTGGAAGACTTACAGGACGTGGCTGACATTAACCAAGGTTTTTCTGGAATTACACCATTTGTAGAGGGACGGTACGCACCGAAGCAATGAATTGGGAGGGATAAAGCATGACAGTGAAGGTTTTATTAAAAAGAGTGGGAACGGCTGCAATTACGATTGTTCTTGCAACGATATTAACCTTTTTATTATTAAGATTGACTCCAGGAAATGCGATTGACCAATGGGCTCGTGAATATTCCATCCAATACAATATTTCTTTGACGGATGCGTATGAACGGATTGCAGCCATGATTAACTACAATCCGCTTGAACCGATTTATCATCAATTTGTCCGATACGTATCAGGACTTGCACATGGAAATCTCGGTTACTCGATGGTGAATCAGGGATTGACCGTTAACGAAATCATAGCAAAAGCATTGCCATGGACATTATTTGTTTCTAGTGTTTCATTGGTCATCAGCTTTGTCATTGGAATCTTTTTAGGGGTAAAAATGGCGTGGAAACGAAATTCAATTTTGGAACCGATCGTTTCTTTATATTCCGTTGTCACTAATGCCGTTCCCGATTTTATTTTCGCTATCATTTTGTTGATTATTTTTGCCTATGGGCTCGGGTGGTTTCCAATTAATGGAGCTTATGATTTCTATTTAACCCCTGGATTTAACTTGCCATTTCTTTTAAGTGTCGTTTATTATGCGGCATTGCCAATTTTAACGTATGTCATTACCTTGATTGGCGGTTGGGCTTTAATGATGAAAGGCAGTGCAGTCGGTGTGCTAGGTGAAGATTATGTGGAAGCTGCAAGAGCGAGGGGAATCTCAGAATCGAGGATCATGGATCAATATGTAAAAAAGAACGCGATCATTCCACTTGTTACACAACTAGCAGTAGCACTAGGTGCTATGTTAGGTGGTGCCATCTTGATTGAAAACTTATTCCAGTACCCAGGAATTGGCTACTATATGGCAGAAGCGACTAAACAACGTGATTATACGGTCATGCAAGGAATCCTGCTTTTTATCGCAATTACGATGGTCGTTGCCAATTTGATTTCTGACTTAATTTACTCCAAGTTAGATCCGCGAATTAAGGTAGAGGAGTGATGATCATGCAGAGAACAATCGATTTTTTTAAAATTATTTGCGGTAATAAACGATCTTTGGTTGGATTAATTATTCTTATCTTTTTCTTTTTAATGGCAACAGTCGGTCCGTTTATTTTCAAGCTGGATATGGGGGTTGATTACGAAAATCGCTACTCTGGACCAACATGGGATCATTGGCTTGGAACAGATTATGGCGGAAGAGACACGTGGACACAATTAGTTCATGGCTCAAAAGAAGTTATTACGATCGGGTTATTGACGGCAATAATTACAATGATTTTCGGTTCATTATTAGGGATGATTTCCGGGTTAATTGGAGGGAAGGTTGATACAGGAATCATGCTCGTAACGAATTTATTCTTAACGATTCCATCTTTCCCAATCTTTATCATGTTGGCAGCCATCCTTTCTATAAGGGATCCGATTAGTTTCGCCCTTGTATTGAGTGCGTGGAGCTGGCCAGGTTTGACCCGTGCCGTTCGCTCTCAAGTTATTTCATTAAAAGAAAGAGACTTTATCGTCATTTGCAGGGTGATGAATTTAAGTCTTCCACATATTATTTTTCAAGAATTAATGCCGAATATTGTTTCCTACCTCGCAATTAACTTTGTATTAATTATGCGCGGAGCGATTGTCGGCAGTGTTGGATTAATGATGCTAGGATTGGCGCCTTATTCACCGACTAACTGGGGACAAATGCTTTCCTTAGCCATCTCGCAAACAGGGGGAATTTTTAATCCGAATGGTTATATTTATGTGCTTGCACCAATTGTCTGTCTTGCTCTATTCCAATTAGGAGCCATCTTTTTTGCGAATGGATTGGATGAAGCCTTAAATCCTAGGTTGAGGGGGAATGCATGATGGAACAGAATCTTGTTGAAATTCGTGATCTCTCGGTAGAATTTAAGCTGAAAAGAGGTACAGTTCGAGCAGTCGATCATGTCTCTTTGGATATTCCAAAAGGGAAGGTGACTGCATTAGTAGGTGAAAGTGGAAGTGGTAAATCGACGCTTGCCTCTGCGATTTTAAAAATGGTTTCCTCACCTGGGGTCATTAGCAGTGGATCGATCAATATGTATGGCAATGATATTTTAACGTTTAAACAACGAGCATTGCAGCAATATCGCTGGAGTAATGTATCAATGGTATTTCAGGCAGCACAAAATGCTTTAAATCCAGTTGTAAAAATAAAAAACCAATTTATCGAAACATATTTGGCTCATAAAAAAGCGCCGGAGAAGGAAATTTTAGCAAAAGCTTCCCAATTACTTGAATATGTTAGGCTTGAACCGAAACGGGTTTTTGAATCGTATCCACATGAATTAAGCGGCGGGATGAAGCAGAGGGTGATGATTGCTTTTAGCCTTTTGCTCGATCCAGATTTGGTCATTTTAGATGAACCTACCACTGCTCTTGATGTTATTACACAAGATTATATATTTGATATTCTATTAAAGATTCATGAGGAATTGGGAATTACGATGCTGCTTTTATCCCACGACATTTCAGTAGTTGCAAAAGTAGCGGACAGAATCGGTGTCATGTATGCCGGTAAAGTGGTGGAGGTTGGAGATATATTTCAACTCTTCCATAATCCGAAACATCCATATACATCGGGATTAATTAAAGCGGCTCCTTCTTTATTAGAGGATTTGGAGAATACAGTTCCAATTGGCGGATCTCCTCCAGATCTATTAAATTTACCTTCAGGCTGTGCGTTTCATCCGAGGTGTCAATTTGCTACCGATACTTGCACGCAAGTCACTCCACAAATGGAAGCAGTCGGAGAAAATCACTTAACCGCTTGTCATCTATATAACGTCGTAGAGATGAAAGGGGCGAATTAATTGAGACATTTACTAGAACTAAATGATGTCAGTATTATTTTTGAAGGCAAAACGGACGGTATAAAACATACGATTCCCGCGATGGTGAATGTTAATTTGAAATTTGATCCAGGGGAAATTGTCGCTCTTGTTGGAGAAAGCGGCTGCGGAAAAACAACGTTAGGGAAGGTGTTGACAGGACTGCAGAAGCCTACAGAAGGGGAGTTGCTTTTTAACGGCAAAAATGTTTGGTCCATGAGTAAAGCGGAGTTTGCCGAATATCGTTCTAGCGTTCAGCTTGTTCAACAGGATTCTTATGCAGCATTAAATCCTACAAAAACAATCTATCAATCGTTATCAGCTCCTATTTTACAAAATAAAATTGTGAAAGGAAAAAGGGCGGCTTACGAAAAAGTTTGTGAACTATTACGAACGGTCGAATTAACGCCTCCTGAACAATTTTTGGATAAATATCCGCATCAGCTTAGTGGAGGGCAAAGGCAGAGGGTGCTAATGGCTCGAGCCATTTCGTTAAATCCAAGGCTAATTGTTGCTGATGAACCGGTATCGATGGTTGATGTTTCACTCAGATTATCGATATTAAATTTAATGGCAAAGCTAAATAAAGAAATGGGGATAGCTTTTGTATATATCACCCATGATTTAGCAACCGCTCGCTATATTGCGAAAAGTGGCAGACTCGCCGTCATGTATTTAGGAAAAATAGTGGAACTTGGAAGTGTGAGAAACGTGTTGGCACAGCCAAGGCATCCTTATTTACAGGCGTTGCTGACAGCCGTTCCCGTACCAGACCCAAAAGTAGCAAAGGGAAAACGAGAGCTGCCTTTAAAAAGTTTAGAAATGCCGAGTATATCGAATCCTCCAAGTGGATGTGCCTTTAATCCGAGGTGTCCCTATGCAGATGAAACATGCAGTGTTGCTCCACCAGAACTCGTCTTCCACGGGGACGATTTAGTTGCATGCCACCATGTAGAAAGGATACCGGAATGGAAATTGGTCACTTTAGCAAAATAATATTTAAAATTGCCGTCTTTTTCGCATTATCTAGTTTGATTTTGCTGTTTTGGGTGGAAAAGGATACAGCCCAGTTCGTTCTAGTTGTGTTGTCGCTTGGGATTAATCTTGTATTGATACTCATTATTTTAGGGATGAGTGTTATCGTGAAAAAGAAGGGGTGAATTCAAAAATGCTGTTTCTCTAGAATGGAGAAACAGCATTTTGGTGTTATCGCGAATTTTAATGGGATTCACGATGAAAAAGAATAACGGTGGAATTTGATCGTGAATTAGCCTGGGATTCACGATGAAAAAGAAAAACGTTGGAGTTTGATCGTGAATTAGCCTGGGATTCACGATGAAAAAGAAAAATCTCGGAGTTTGATCGAGAAATAGTCTGGAATTCAAGACGAAAAAGAAAAACTTCAAAGTTACGCCACAAATCAATTCAGTATCCGGAACAAATTTATCCTATTTGACGGTTATTTTAATATTTGGATAACAGCTTTCCATCGCTTGAATAAGCATTCCAGGTGGGACTATATGTAAACCAATTTACATTCCCATCAGTGACCATAAAAAATACTCTTGTTCCTTTGTCGGTCGTAATAATATTTGTAGCGATTTCTTCATTTGTTTTTTCATTAAATACTGTAATTTTAGCAATATCATCATTAAGTATAATTCCCCCGGTATAGTACAAGGTTTTACCAGGAATATCTAATGGTCCTATACTACCAGCAATATTCATTGCAGTCTCACCAGCACCAATGGTTCCTCTATGACTAACTATTTTCCACTTGAATTTAGCGCGTTGTAATATATTTATGCCAATCCATCCTGTCTCTTCCTCAAGCAAAGCAAATGCTAAATTCTTATTCAATTTCTCAACGTGAACGATATCATTAATATCATATTCTTCTTCCAATTCACTTTCTATCGTGTTGCTGCACCCACTTAAAAATAAAAAGACAAAAATAAGACATGCTAGCTTATTATTCATGAATTTACCCCGTGTTCATTGTTTTACATATTATTCAATTTTTAATTAAAAACTCCTTTAAGAAAAATAAGAAATTGCAAAAAGTTCAAGGATTCTAGTAAATGATGAAGAATATTATATATAGCCTATTAGGAAGGGTTGACTAATTAGGATGTCTCTGTAAAACACTCAATAACTAAGAAGGATGCAATTGTAAGTAAATCAACAATAGATACAGGACTAGGTTTGTATCCAGACCTATTCAAGCATACAAGGGAGAGGACAATTATTTATGGAGAAATTTAATGTGTTGGGATTCGGTCATGTAGGATTAAGTGTAAGAGATGTTGAAATATCACGGAAGTTTTATGAAGATATGTTGGGTTTCGGTGTGGTTTGGGAACATTTCAATACAAATGGAAATCGAAGTCTACTGTTTATGGGGAATCAATCCTGCGTCATCGAGTTCCTGGATGCAAAGCATGATAAAGTGGACGGAATCAATGGGCCTATCAACCATTTATCTATTCTTGTAGATGATATAGAGGCTGCAGTGGCAGAACTTAAAAGTAAAGGCATTGAATTTGAATTAGACATAACTTTAGACCCGAATCTATACCAAAATGGGGAAAAGTTTGCTATTTTTCGTGGGCCAGACGGGGAACGCCTCCAGCTAGAACAAATTCTGTAAGGATATTTGTAAAAGCAAGGGATATAAAAATAAATAAAACAGGTGGAGAATGTTTCCACCTGTTTTACATATTTAAATAACAAACATATTAAAGTTCTTTCTTATTTTTCTTTCTTGCAGAATCTTTTTTAACTCCAGTTTCATTAGTTGTCGTTCCTTGCCCCATAGTTTGTGATGCTCCTAGACCGATCGTTGATGGGTCGGCTTTTCTTCCTTTCGACACGATCTTCACCTCCATGTAATAGTATTCCTGAAAATTATTTACGTATACGGTCAAAACTCTTTAAAGAAAAGTCGGAAATTATCAAGGATTCTAACAAAATATGAAGAATACTATATATAGCTTAATAGAAAGGATGACATAATGGACAAACGCAAATATTTAATGATGATTGACGACACGATTGCAAAGGGACAATTCAAAGATGATTGGGACTCATTATCGCAAATTCAAGTCCCAGATTGGTACCAAAACGCGAAATTCGGGATATTCATCCATTGGGGAGTGTATTCAGTTCCGGCTTTTAAAAATGAATGGTACCCGCGAAATATGTATATTCACGATTCTGATGAATATAAGCATCATCTCGAAGTGTATGGAGACCATAAGGATTTTGGCTATAAAGATTTTATACCGATGTTTCAAGCGGAGAATTTCCATGCAGAGGAATGGGCCGATCTTTTTAAGCAATCAGGCGCGAAATATATTATGCCTGTTGCAGAACATCATGATGGATTTCAACTTTATAAAAGTGATATTTCGACGTTAAATGCGTATGAAATGGGTCCAAAACGGGATCTTCTTGGAGAAATGAAGACGGCTTTCGAAGAGCAAGGTTTAGAGCTCACGGTTTCGTCTCATCGGGCGGAACATTGGTTTTTCATGTCGGGAGGAAAGGAATTTGACTCTGATATTAAAGAGCCTCTAGTTCGCGGAGATTTGTATTGGCCTTCGATGCCTGAAGCGGATCTTCACGATATCCATTCACCAAAACCAACTGAAGAATTTTTAGAAGACTGGCTAATTCGTTGTTGCGAACTTATCGATCAATATAAGCCAAAGGTTTTTTATTTCGATTGGTGGATTCAAACGGAAGCATTTAAACCATACTTGAAAAAATTTGCTGCCTACTATTATAACCGTGCAGAGGAATGGGGAGCACAAGTCGCCATCAATTATAAATTCGATGCCTTCGTATTCGGATCAGCAGTGCCTGATATGGAAAGAGGCCACTTTGCAGAATTAAAGCCTTATTTTTGGCAAACATGTACATCCGTCGCCCGGAATTCGTGGTGCTACACACCGGGGAATGATTATAAGTCTTCTATTGAAATCATTCAGAATCTAGTAGACATTGTCAGTAAAAATGGTGCTCTTTTATTAAACATCGGTCCAAAAGCGGATGGTACGATTCCTGAGGAAGATAAAGCAATTTTGCTAGCTGTGGGCGATTGGCTTAAAGTGAACGGCGAAGCCATTTATGATACTACTTATTGGAAAACATTCGGAGAAGGGCCAAATAATATTGAAGAGGGCCAGTTTACGGATCAAGCGGCTAAAGTCTTTACAAGTGAAGACATACGCTTTACGAGAAAAGGAAGTCATTTATACGCAACTGTGCTTGTGTATCCAGAAAATGGTGAAGTTCGAATCAAGTCGCTAGGAAAAAAATCATCATTATTCCATGGAATAATCGAAGAAATATCTATTCTAGGATTTGACGAAAAACCAACATGGAATCAAGCAGAAGATGCGTTATTGATTCAAACGTCAACAGTAAAATGCCCAACCCCTGTCGTTTTTAAAATTGTATTAAATTAAAAATGAAAGCGTTAACTAGAGGAGGTAGATTGATGAAGATTACAAACGTAGAAACGTATTTACTTGATGTACCTTTGAAGCAACGAGCCATTACCGATTCACAAACAAGGCTTGAGAGTGTTGAATTTATCGCGATTCGCATTGATACTGATGAAGGAATTAGCGGCTGGGGCTTTAACTGGAATTATACGAAAGGGACAAGGGCCGTCCAAGCGATTATCGATGATACATATGCACCTAAATTAATAGGAAAAAACCCGCTTATGTATAAAAATGTTTTAAAAGAACTTCATTACACGAATCATTTTATCGGACAAGTCGGGGTCACACGTGTTGGACTCTGCGCAGTTGAAATGGCTTTATGGGATATAAAATTGAAGGTTGCGAACTTGCCTCTCTGGAAATACCTCGGTCCAGTCAAAGATAAAGTGAAGGCATACAACACGGACGGCGGCTGGCTCCAAGTGACGCAGGATGAACTGATTCGAGATATGACGGCCTTAATTGAACGTGGATTTGATGCTGTAAAAATGAAGGTCGGTTTGCCTGATCCACGCGAGGATTATAAACGTGTAAAAGCGGTACGAAAGGCGATTGGCGATGACATCAAGTTAATGGTCGACGTGAATACAGTTTGGGATCTCAAAACATCAATTGTATGGGGCCGAAAATTAGAGGAGTTTGATGTGTATTGGCTTGAAGAACCGATGAATCCTTTTGATAAAAAAGCCCATGCGGAATTGGCGCGTACCCTAGACTTACCAATTGCTGTTGGAGAAACGATTTATACGAAATATGATTTCCGTGATTATATCGAAATGGGAGCGGTTGATATCGTCCAGGCGGATGCTACGAAACTATCAGGAATTGATGAGTGGCTGGATGTCGCAGCTCTTGCACGCTGTTATAATCTTGAGGTCATTCCACATACAAATGTCCAGCAAAAATTGCATGTACAGCTAGCGGCGGCTTCGTCGAATGTTCCAATGGTGGAGTATTGCTACGAATCGATTGCCGACATTTGGGAAAATCCTATTAAAGTTGTAAATGGGTATTATACGTTGCCGGAAGAACCAGGATTAGGGTGTAAATTCACGGAAAAAGTACTTTCGGAATGCCGAATTGGGTAAGGGGGTTTACCGATGAAACGACTAGAAAACCGGGTGGCGCTTGTAACGGGAGCAAGTAGGGGGATCGGAGCGGCCATCGCAGAGCGGATTGCCGAAGAAGGTGCGCATGTCGCAATCAATTATAAATCGCCAGAACAAAAAGAAGAAGCGGAAAAAGTACTATCCAACTTGCAAACTCATTTTTCGGGAAAATATATGATCGTTGAAGCGAACATAGGAGTGAAAGATGAAGTAGATCGTATGATCAATGAGGTTGAAAAAGAATTAGGCTCTGTAGAAATTTTAGTAAATAACGCAGGCATTGCTCCTTTTCAGCCATTCCTACAGGTCACCGAAGAAATATGGGATGCAACGTATCAAACAAATGTAAAATCCATTTTTCTTACCTCTCAGAGAGTAGCACCTCAGATGATACAAAAGCGATACGGCAAAATCATTAATATCGCTTCAACGGCTAGTTTACTTGTGACAAGCCCAATTGTACCTCATTATATTTCATCAAAAGCAGCAGCACATCAATTGACGAAGGCACTCGCCATTGAACTCGGCCAATATAATATCAACGTCAATGCAGTTGGACCGAGTACGATCGATACGGAGATGTGCCGTGAATATTTAGCGGATCCGGCCATTCGTGCAAAAGAAACTGAAGCGAATCCAATGAAAAGATTAGGGACAGAAAAGCAAATTGGCGATGCGGTCGTTTTCCTGGCATCAGAAGAGTCAATGCAAATTAATGGCCACCTTTTAATGGTGGATGGAGGATTAACCGTAAAAGCTGCTCAGCCGGAAGATCATATGCAGGAGGAACGGGAGGCATTGACATGAGGTTAGATGGGAAAATGGCTATTATTACCGGATCAGGAAGCGGAATCGGGAGGGCAACAGCTTTGCGTTTTGCTTCAGAAGGTGCTCATGTGGTTGTAAATGATATTCATCAGGAGCATGGTGAAGAGACAGTCGAAGAGATTAGGAAAAATGGTGGAAGTGCCTCTTTCTTTAAAGCGGATGTGACAAATGCTGGAGATGTTCAAGCCTTAACAAAGTTTGCGGTCGAGGAATATGGGAAAATTGATATTTTATTCAACAATGCAGGAATCAGCAATGTAGGTAGGGTAGACGAAGTCGAACCGGACGTTTGGGATAAGGTGATGAGCGTAAATGTAAAGGGCGTTTATTTGCCGAGTAAATATATTGTTCCTTATATGATGGAGCAAAAAAGTGGGTGCATCATTAATATGTCCTCATGTGCTGCTGAAATTGGCCTTTTAAAAAGAGCTCTATATTCAGCAACGAAGGGTGCAGTTTTATCTCTGACAAAGGCAATGCAAGTGGATTACGCACCTTATAATATTCGGGTGAACGCCATCCTTCCGGGTACGATCTATACACCATTTGTCGAGAACTATCTAAAATCCGCCTATGATGATCCATCAGAAGCGATTGAAGGAATTAAAAAAAGACAATTAAGCGGTGATTTAGGAAAGCCTGAAGATGTCGCTAATGCTGCTTTATTTTTAGCATCTAATGAGTCGTCATTTATGATGGGGTCTCCCCTTTATGTTGATGGCGGCGCCACGTTTGGAAAAAATGCATAATTTATGAGAGGAGAAATAAAATATGAAGTTATTAACGTTTATTGATAATGGGGTACATAAGCTTGGAGTGAAAACAGATCAAGGGATATTAGATATTTCCGCCTCTGTTAAAAACGGAATAAATTTTGATATAAAAACTGATATGATGGATGTTATTTCCGGCTTTAAAGAAGAGGTTTCCAGACTGCAGGACTTTATTGATTATTCGCTTAGTGAAAAAAAGGCGATCTTTGTGAATGAAGAGGATCTTACTTGGGGTCCAAGTGTCACGAGGCCGCACAAAATTATATGCGTCGGCTTGAATTACAGAAAGCACGCAGATGAAACGAACGCCCCTTATCCAGAAGTACCTATTTTATTTAATAAGTTTGACAACACATTAACTGGACATAAGGATGAAATTCCAGTTCCGAAAGTGACGAAAAAATTAGATTATGAGGTAGAGCTCGGCATCGTCATTGGAAAAAAAGCAAAATACATTAATGTAGATGATGCATTGGATCATGTTTTTGGCTATTGTACTGTAAACGACTTATCTGCGAGAGATTTGCAATTGAGAACACCACAATGGCTGCTCGGAAAGTCATGCGATAAATTTAGTCCAGTGGGACCATACTTAGTGACGGCAGATGAAGTTGGAAATCCTAATGATCTTTCATTAAAAACATATGTAAATGGAGAATTAAGACAAGATTCCAATACATCGGATATGATTTTTAATTGTGCAGAAATCGTTAGTTATATTTCGCAGCATATGACATTAGAGCCTGGTGATATTATTTTGACAGGTACACCAGAAGGCGTCGTCATGGGCTATCCGGCAGATAATCAGCACTATTTACAGCCAGGAGATGTCGTCACTGTTGAAATTGAAAAACTAGGTACGCTCACTAATTATTTTATAGAGGAGTGAGATGATGCTAAAAGGCATCCCTTCCATTCTTTCGCCTGACTTAATGAAAACATTAATGGAAATGGGGCATGGAGATGAAATCGTATTGGCGGATGGGAACTTTCCTTCCGCCAGCAATGCCAAACGAATTATTCGCTGTGATGGCCATGGCATTCGAGAATTATTGGAAGCCATCATGCAGTTCCTTCCTTTAGATACATATGTGGATCGCCCGGTAGCGGTAATGGAAGTTGTACCGGGCGACCCATTTGAACCAATGATTTGGAAGGATTATGAGACGATCATTGGATCATCCGTTTCCATTGAATATGTTGAAAGATTCGCTTTTTACGAGCGGGCAAAAGAAGCATTTGCCATCGTGGCAACGAGTGAAAAAGAGTTGTACGCAAATATTATATTGAAAAAGGGAGTTATTGGATAGAGAGCTTGCATGTACATGCAGGCTTTTTTTATTCGTAGGATGTTGTAATGAGCTATTCGGTAATCTTTTAAAAGATTACCGGGTTCTATTAGCTGATTCGCCCCTTCTATTAGCCGAATGTCGAGTTCTATTAGCCGATCTTCCATTCTATTAGAAGATTGCCGTGTTCTATTAGACGTTCCACCAATTCTATTAGATGACAGTTCTATTATTATTTTCA
Organism: Bacillus sp. FJAT-49711; assembly: GCF_018343715.1. Lineage (GTDB taxonomy): Bacteria > Bacillota > Bacilli > Bacillales > Bacillaceae_C > Lederbergia. The sequence continues at coordinate 1,192,768 of NZ_JAGYPL010000002.1, forward strand.
AAGAGAAATAGTGTATAATTATAATAATCTAAAATTTTCGCATAATCACCTCAATACACGTATGGAAAGGGAGCCGTTTTTCATGGAATTATCAAAAATAAAAGATCTTGCAGATCAGGTTAAACAAAATATTCAACAAGTCATCGTGGGGAAGGAAGAAACGATTGATCAGCTGCTTGTGGCACTGATTTCTTCGGGGCATGTGCTCCTTGAGGATGTTCCGGGAACAGGGAAAACATTATTGGCAAAGTCATTGGCGCAATCGCTTTCCTGCTCTTGTAAACGCATCCAATTTACACCGGATTTACTGCCATCAGACGTGACGGGCATTAATTTTTATAATCAAAAAATAGGCGAATTCGAATTTCGTCAAGGTCCTATTTTTTCTAATATCATTCTTGCGGATGAAATTAACAGGGCCACTCCTAGAACACAGTCGAGTCTTCTTGAATGTATGGAAGAGCAGCAGACGACGATTGATGGTGAGACCCATATACTAGATAAACCTTTTCTCGTTATTGCTACTCAAAATCCGCTTGAAAGCCAAGGGACGTTTCCTTTGCCGGAAGCTCAGCTCGATCGTTTCTTATTAAAATTAAACTTAGGCTATCCTTCTAAGGAAGAGGGCATCGCCATTTTAAAACGATTTAAAGAAAAAAATCCGATTCACGAATTGCTTCCGATTGCAAGCAAGGAGGATATCGTAGAAGCACAAAGACTGTATTCAAAAGTATATGTAAGTAACGATATGCTTAGCTACGTAATAGAAATCATTGAGAAAACTAGGAATCACGAGCATATTGAATTAGGTGTCAGTCCGCGCGGAAGCCAAGCACTGCTCAAAGCTGTCCAAGTATATGCTCTATTAAAAGGCAGAGACTATGTCATTCCGGATGATGTAAAAGCGATGATTAAACCAGTTTTGGCACATCGGCTCATTTTAGCCCATACGATAAGGCTGCGGGAAAATCAAGCCCACCTATTATTAGATGAAATCCTTGATCAGGTGGCAGTTCCAGCAGAAGAATTGACGGTGAAGTAAATGAATATAGCGTGGTTTATTTTAATAACCTTTGCGGTAGTCGGCGTACAAGCATATATCTACCATAAATGGGGGCTTTTACGAATTGAATATACGCGCTCTTTTAACGAAAAAACGGTTTTTGAAGGCGAAAAAATCGAAATGATTGATGAAATTTCAAATAAAAAACTGCTTCCCATTCCGTGGCTTCGACTTGAATCGAAAATAAGTGCAAACCTGCAATTCCAAAAAACGTCCGCTACCGATAACGAAATCGATAGTGGCGACTATCACCGTACGTTATTTAGCTTGATGCCGTATCAAAAAGTGAAAAGAAGACAGTTTTTGACGTGTACGAAAAGAGGGCACTATCAATTTAAAACAGTGTCTCTTTCAACTGGTGATGCATTTGGAATTAGTGAAAGGTTTAAAAGTGTATCATCAGCTGCGGAAATTATTGTGTATCCTCGTTTAGTTGCGTTGGATAATATTCCGTTGCCTGCCCATAGCTGGCTAGGGGATATTATCGTTAGACGTTGGATTATTGAAGATCCGTTTTTGACGGCAGGTATCCGTGATTATGCATATGGGGACCCTTTAAATTCGGTTAATTGGAAGGCGACCGTACGCACGAATCGTCTTCAAGTAAGTAAGAAGGATTATTCAGCGGATCACCACTTAATGATTTACGTGAATTTTAATCAGACAGAAGATTTTCGGATTCCGATTATTGATGAAGCTCTGATGGAACAAGCCCTTTCCTATGCGGCTTCCATTGCCCAATATGCGATTGCAAATGGGATTGGGACTGGCTTTGGCTGCAATGCATATTTTGATGAAATGGACAAAAAGCCGATTCGCATTGAACCCGAGAATAGCAAGCAGCAGCTGAACTATTTATTTGAAACGCTGGCAAAAGTAAAAATAGGAACAAGCACGTTTTTTGACTTTTTCTTACAGGAAGACGTCGATCGTAATTTGGAAGGAACGGATATTCTTCTCATTACAGCGATCGTAACAGATGGGATGAGAGAAACAATTAAAAAGTTAGAGGCACAAGGGAATTCTGTGGAGGTTCTTCCTTTGGAATCTGAAATTACATTAAAAAAGGCGAATTGATAAGGAGGTATATGACTTTTGAAAAAACTGATCATAACAATCATTCAAGGTTTATTTGAGTACCTTCTTTTCTTTCCACTTGTCTTAATGGTCGGAATTTTGCTTATGCCTGAAATGCTTTGGACTTGGATACCTGTTCTTTTTGGTTTGTTTATTGTTGGTGTTCTCTTTCGAACTCTATTACGGGTGCAAAAATGGTGGGTATATGCCTTTTGTTCGTTTGTGTTCGGAATAATTCCAACTATTTTGTTTGGTGAGCATATTGTTACTTTAATTTTATTAGGTATTATCCATCCTATTATTATTTACCGTGGAATGATGTATGTGGGACGCAATTGGGAAACCCTTCTGCCTACGTCATTCATGTGGTATGGAGGTTTTGGGATTTATTTTGTCTGCTACATTCTTTTTCGATACGTTGATAAATTTCAATCTTATTTGTCTATTATTTCGATATGTGGAGCGGCTATCGTTGTTAGTATTCTTTTTATCTCAAATAGCGAGCATTTGAGAGCTTCTACACTATCGAAAGATAAAAAACCATTTATCAGTCGAGCTATCAAAAATCAAAATAGGGTTTATCTTCTGTTAACGACTGCCGTTATTCTTCTATTAACGAATGGTAAAGTCGTGCAAGAAGCTGTTTTTCAAGCGTTTAAAGGTTTTATTCAAATGATTTTATGGTTGTTTGGGACGGACGAAGGAAAATCTGTTGTTGAGGAGACACCTCCACCGCAACAGATGGAGATTGGCTTAGAAAAAGGTGAGGCTAGTCCCTTTTGGAAGTTTTTAGAAATGATATTCATGTATGTATTTTATTTTGTTTTAGCAGCTCTAGTTATAGGAGTTCTTCTTTTATTTATAAAAAGGGTAAGAATGCTTGTGAAAAAATGGATTGGCAAATTCATTTCATTTTTGAAAAATATCATTTTCAGATCAACTGATCTAGCAGAATCAACACAATATATAGATGAAAAAGAGAGTGTTTTTGATTGGAATGAATGGAAGGAATCTCAACAAGAAAAAGCGAAAAGCCTATTCCAACAAATATTTAAACGCGAGCCACGTTGGGATTCAATGACAAATGATCAAAAAGTTCGATATGTGTATAAACAATTTTTAAAGCAAAATAAAAAGGGAATGGAATTCAAGGCATCGAAAACTCCTCGGGAAACGATTGAGGTATTAAAGACTTTGGTGAATGAAAAGACAACAGCAGAGGAATTACGTGATGCTTATGAGCAGGTAAGATATGGTGAAAGCAGTGTGGAGGAGAGTAGAATTAAGGATTTGCGATTGTTGATAAAGGAGTAGCGATGACAATAACTTTTTATTAATGGGAGAAAATGATATGCATATAGATATGCCAATACATGAATTAGAAAAGTATATGGGAAAGAACCCGAAACCAGCAGATCATGAACACTATTGGGAACGAGGCCTGTCTGAACTGGATGAGCTTTCGCTTCAATATGAGCTTGTGCCTGCTGATTTTCAATCCAATATTGCGGATTGCTATCATTTATATTTTACAGGTTTAGGCGGAGCTAGAGTACATTGCAAATATGTTAAACCGAAAAATGCACAACCGAATGGACCAGGTCTAGTTATTTTTCATGGGTATTCCGGCAGCAGCGGAGAATGGACGGATAAAATTTCATTCGCTGCAGAAGGTATTACCGTTTTAGTCATGGACTGCCGTGGGCAAGGAGGTCTATCGGAGGACAATCTACAAGTACAAGGTCCAACAATAAGAGGACATATTATTCGTGGCTTGGAAGACGCTAATCCTGATCATCTTTATTATCGGAATGTCTTTTTGGATACCGTTCAAACAGCACGCATCTTGATGTCAATGGACCACGTTGATTGTAATCGGGTCGGTTCATACGGTTATTCTCAAGGTGGTGCACTTGCTACTGTGTGTGCGGCGCTAGAACCGAGAATAAAGGAACTCGTTGCGGTGTACCCATTCCTGTCCGATTACAAGCGAGTTTGGGAAAACATGGATATCAGTAATTCTGCATATGAAGAGATCTCCTACTTTTTTAGAGTATGCGATCCGAACCATTTAAGAGAAGAGGAAATTTTTGAGAAGCTTGGATATATCGATATTCAACATTTAGCAGATCGAATAAAGGCCAATACACTTTGGGTGACAGGACTTAAGGATAATGTTTGTCCGCCTTCCACACAATATGCGGCTTATAATAAAATTAAGGCTAAAAAAGAAATATTATTATTTCATGAGTTTGGCCATGAGCATTTATATGGCTTAGCGGATAAGGCATTTCAAATGTTCCGTTCGTTATAATTATTTAAGACAGGTTCTTCTGGGGCCTGTTTTTACATGAAAGCAATTACCTTGCAAGGGAGGTAAATCATGTCCATCACCAGCATCTTTCACCCAGAACTAATGCAAGAAAACTATTTCCCTAAAGTGAATGCTTACTATTTTAAGCAATGGGAAGATTATGAAATGGATTATCATGTACATAAAGATGTGGAAATCATGTATGTGATCAATGGAGAATGCATCGTAGAAACATTATCAGAATCAATTTCTTTAAAAAAAGGGGATTTTATTTTATTAGATTCGAATATTCCGCATAGACTCATCGTCGGCGCTGAGCAGCCTTGCAGAATGTTAAATGTAGAATTTTCCTTTATAGAAAGGAGCGGGAGTTTTCCCTCCATCCGTGAAATGGCTCTTGAAAATACGGCTTTATCCGAGTTTTTACAAATGAACATTCCGTATCTTATATTAAAGGATCCGAATGAAATCTATCATACTTTGAAAAATCTCGTTCTTGAAAGTGATAAAAAAGAAGATAAGCAGATAATGGTTCACCTGCTTTTATCACAGCTTCTTATCCAAATTGCGAGAATGGCTGTGGAAGATCGAAAAATAAAAAAGGAAAATCAGCAAGCGAATTTATATGTCAATCAAACGATCGAATTTCTTCATCATAACTATGACCGCGACTTGAAATTAGAAGATATCGGGCGGGCAGTCAATTTGCACCCTGGTTACTTACATAGAATTTTTAAAAAAATCATGAATTGTACGATTATGGAATATTTATCTACATTGCGAATGGAAAAGGCAAAGGCACTTTTAGCTCATACTGACATACCTATTATTGAAATCTCACAATATATCGGGATCAATAGTAGTCAATATTTTAGTCAGCTTTTTAAAAGACATGCGAGTATGACACCTGTTGATTTTAGAAGAACTTTCTCAAGTCATGTTGAAAAATATAGATCATAGGAAGTTAAGATTTTAAACATGCCATCAGCTGAAAAAGTTATAATCCTGCAATAATGAAAATAGAATGCTTGTTATGATTATAGCAATCATTATTTTTTAAAAAGGAGATATGCCTTATGTCATTTAAAGTAGCTTTCATTGGTGCAGGAAGTATCGGCTTTACGCGAGGTCTTTTACGCGATCTTCTATCTGTACCTGAATTCCAAACGATAGAAGTTGCCTTTACAGATATTAATGAGCGTAATTTGGATATGGTTACTCAGCTTTGCCAAAGAGATATTGACGAAAACGGTCTGGATATTAAAATCCAACCAACGCTTGATCGCAGGGAAGCATTTAAAGATGCAAAATACATTTTTTCCGTTGTACGTATTGGGGGACTTGAAGCCTTCCAAACAGACGTTGATATTCCGTTAAAATACGGTATTGACCAATGTGTAGGTGATACATTGTGTGCAGGTGGAATTATGTACGGGCAACGTGGAATTGCAGCGATGTTAGACATCTGCAAGGATATACGCGAAGTGGCAGATCCGAATGTTTTATTACTCAACTATGCGAACCCAATGGCGATGATGACATGGGCTTGCAATAAATACGGCGGGGTCAGGACGATCGGACTTTGCCATGGTGTACAAGGCGGGCATTGGCAAATTGCTACGGCTCTCGGGCTAAAAAAAGAAGAAGTCGATATCATTTGTGCGGGAATTAATCATCAAACTTGGTATATAAGTGTGAAACATAATGGAGAAGATTTAACACATAAAATATTGGAAGCGTTTGAAAGCCATCCTGAATTTAGTCAAACGGAAAAAGTTCGCATTGATATGTTAAGACGTTTCGGATATTACAGTACAGAATCGAATGGGCATTTAAGTGAATATGTTCCTTGGTACCGGAAACGTCCTGAAGAAATCAATGAATGGATTGATTTAGGCGTATGGATTAACGGTGAAACTGGCGGATACTTACGCGTTTGTACAGAAGGAAGAAACTGGTTTGAAACAGACTTTCCAAATTGGCTAAAGGAAAAACCAATGGAATACAAAACGGAGAACCGCAGTGAAGAGCATGGCTCATGGATTATTGAAGGACTTGAGACAGGGCGTGTATACCGCGGTCACTTCAATGTTGTAAATAATGGAGTCATCACTAACCTTCCAGATGACGCGATTATTGAAGCACCTGGTTATGTTGACCGCAATGGAATTAACATGCCACATGTTGGGGACCTTCCGCTTGGCCCGGCAGCTGTATGTAACGTCAGCATCTCTGTTCAAAGACTCGCAGTCGAGGCAGCCGTACATGGCGATGACTTCTTGCTTCGCCAAGCGATGATGATGGATCCCCTAACTGGTGCGGTCTGCAATCCGAAAGAAATATGGCAAATGACTGATGAGATGCTCGTCGCTCAGGAAAAATGGCTGCCGCAATACAGTAAAGCAATAGTGGAGGCAAAAGAGCGCCTCGCATTAGGCAATCTTATTCCGACGAAAGACGATTATAAAGGGGCAGCACGCCTTAAAGTGAAAACGGTCGAGGAAATGGCGGAAGACCGAGAAGCCGCAAATAAAAATGCCGGGGAAGCGGATAAGGCGAAGGAGCGGCCGGCTGAGGTGAAGTAGTAAATTTCAAGGCAAAGGGACTTAAATGATAAGTCCTTTTGTTTTTTGTTTGTAATCATATAGTGCATTTATAAATATAGGCCGATCTGTGAAAAATGATAAAAAACGAGCACATGATCAAGAGGTGCATTATATCTATTTATTTGCGAAACTTATATAGTATTGTAATATTACGTTTAGGGAGTACATTTTAAACTTTCTCGTACGGAATATTAAAACTGAAAGGTGCAAATATAAAATGGTATCGATAAAAGATGTAGCCAAGCGGGCAAATGTGTCAGTTACGGTAGTTTCTAAAGCGCTAAATGGATATCCAGATGTTAAGGAAGAGACTCGGAAAAAGGTTCTACTGGCTGCGGAGGAACTTAAATACTTTCCTAATATGATGGCAAAAAATTTAAAGCAAAAAAAGACTAAGAAAATTGCATTGATTTTTTCCAACTTTGAGCGGGCTGATGGTAGAGACGGATTGCTTATTCAAACAATGAATGGGATATTTGGTGCAGCAGGTGCGAATCAATATGAGGTGGCGATTTACACAAGGAGTTTATCGGAGCAACAAGACAAGTCATACTGGCAATTCTGTAAAGAGCATAAAATATCTGGAGCTATTATAACAGGACTGAAGACGACAGATCCTTATTTTCAGGAAATCATAAATAGTGACTTTCCTTGTGTAGCGATTGACACGATGCTTACAGGTCCCTTCACTGGATCTGTGTCAACAGATAATGTCAAGGCATCCAAGGAAGCAGTTGAATTTTTTTTAGATAGAGGACATCGAAAAATTGGCATGGTAAACGGTCATGAATTTGCTGTTGTTAGCAAGCAACGTCTAAAGGGATATCAGTTAGCACTAGAGGAAAGAGGAATTCTTTATGATCCTTCTATTGTTATCAATGCAAATTTCTCTGAAGAAGAGGCTTATCATATAACCGAGGAGTATATAAATCGACACCCTGATGTTACAGGAATTTTCTTTGCCAGCGATATGATGGCAATTGGATTCATGAATCGTTGTCGGGAATTAGAGATCAACATACCGAAAGATATATCTGTTATGGGGTTTGATGATATTGTTTTGGCAAACTATGTAACACCCAAATTATCTACTATACGACAAGATTTTCAACAAATTGCAAATATAGCATTTCAACAGGTTGTTCAAATAATTGAACTAAAGGAAGGCACCCATATTACAGTCCCTTATCAACTTGTTGACAGAGATACGATTCAGGTGCTATAATCATTTCGAAAACGTTTTCGGTTTTATGTAAGTGATTTCATTTTGCTAAAATGGACTATTAAAATTAATAGATTGGGAGTCATTTTATTGAATAACTTGATGTTTCTACTTTTAGCTTTTATAGGTGAAATTCATAAGATTATTAAATAAGTAATGTGCCAAACTGTTAGTCATGTTTTTGGTAAGTTTAACTATATCGAAAAACGAAAACGATTTCGGTCGAAAATAAAAACAATAGGGAGTGGCTTCACGTATGAAAAAATGGTCAATCGTTTTAATTGTGGCGATGCTTGCTGCATTCGGTTTATCTGCATGTGGAGGTAAAGACGAGGGTGAAAAAGCAGGAACTAAAGATAAAGTAATTGAACTAAAATTTACAGCATGGGGTGACGTGAATAGCAATGGCCCAGAGGCGCAGCTTGCTGAGGAATTTAATAAGAATCATGACGACATCAAAGTTGTGTTTGAACCGGTTCCTGGAGATGGATACGGTACAAAGCTTACGACTTCCCTTGCTTCCGGTACAGCTCCTGATGTATTTCTTATCGGTGAAGGCGACTTTTATACATATGTCGATAAAGGCGCAGTCGAGCCTCTTGACAGCTATTTAGAAAATGACAACTCATTTAGTACAGATGTTTTTCAACAAGAACTTTTAAATATGGGTAATATTCATGATAAATTGTATTACCTTCCAAAGGACTTTAACCCAATTTCATTATGGTATAACAAAACAATGTTTGATGAAGCAGGATTAGCTTATCCAGATGATAGTTGGACTTGGGATGATTTGATTGATACTGCCAAAAAATTGACTGTTAAAGATGATAATGGAAAGTATACACAATTCGGTTTTAATGCTGGTACGTGGCAATACCCGATTTACACATACTTATGGGCACATGGAACAAGTATTTCAAACGAAGATGGTACACAAGCTGAAGGATTTTTAAATAATGAGAAGACTATTAAGGCAATGGAAAATTACGTAAACTTCTCTATTGGTTCAGATAGAGTATCACCAACACCACAAGACACTGAGACACTTGGTGGAGATAGCTCCATGTTTATGACAAATAAGCTAGGTATGATGATTACTGGTCGTTGGGTGAAAGGCGACCTAGATAAATCTGATATCGAGTATGGTACGGCAATGATTCCAAAAGGTCCCGAGGGAGAGCGTGCTGGCATTATTGCTGCAGCAGGTTGGGCAGTGAATTCTAAAGGAAAAAACAAAGAAGCAGCTTATGAACTTGCAAAATGGTTGTCTGGTCCCGAAGCACAAAAAATCCGTGCTAAAGATGGCAAAGTCCTTCCAGCCACTTTAACAGACCTTGAAGAGGTAAAATCAACTGAAGTGAGTGAAAAGGCAGTTATTGATATGATGGATTATGCTAAAAAACCAGTCACAATGCTTTCTTCAAATGGACCAATTTTCGTTGAGGAATTTGGGAATGCGATGGAAAAAGTCCTTCTCAAAAAATCAAGCGTAGAGGACGCTTTTAATGAAGCGGCGGCAAATGTAGACGAAAAAATTAAGAAATAATTAAATAGGTGAAGATAGCTTAAATGCTAGCTTCACCTTGTTTTGTTAAGTTTTAAGAATATAAATAAAATTTTTCAGTCTATTTTTAATGAATAGACTTGCGGTGTCTAGCTCCAGCGCCTATCGGCTAGCAAACTTCTTGTCCTCCTCCCTACGATAAGTCAACATCGGCTCGTTCCTCGCCGTGTTTCCTTTATCTCAGTCGAAGGACCTGAAGTTTGTACGCCGATGGGCAAGGCGCTTGCGCTTTTCTATAAGGAGGAGGCTTTCATGCGTAAATCTAGTTCTGAGAGAGCAGGCTATTTGTTTATACTGCCCTGGCTTTTGGGCCTTATATTGTTTACGATCGGTCCCATGATTTTTTCGTTAATCCTGTCTTTTAGTTCATGGGATATCATTTCTGGCATCGATTCGATTAAGTTCGTAGGGCTGGAAAACTTTAAGGAGATTTTTCAAGATAAGTTATTTTATCAATCATTAAAAGTTACGTTTATCTTTGCTTTAATATCAGTACCTTTGTACCAAGTGATATCACTATTAATAGCAATGCTGCTTAGTGTACGCAGTAAAGCAATGAAGTTTTATCGACTTATCTACTTTATGCCATCGGTTATCCCAGTAGTAGCTGTGTCTATGATGTGGATTATTATATTAAATCCTGAATATGGAATTCTTAATCAAGCATTGGCTATTGTTGGCATACAGGGGCCTGCATGGCTGCAAGATCCATCATATGCATTAGGTGCACTTATTGTAATGGGAATATGGGGAATTGGAAATACGATTATTATTTATTTGTCTGGGCTTCAAGGTGTTCCCGAGGAACTTTATGAGGCTGCGGAAATAGATGGTGCAGGAATTATACGTCGCTTTTTTCATATAACGATTCCTATGATTTCCCCGACAATTTTCTTCAATTTAGTAATGGGGATTATTGGTGGATTTCAATATTTCACACAAGCATTCGTCATGACAAATGGAGGTCCAATGAATTCTACCTTATTTTACAACTTGTATCTTTATAATAAGGCATTTGTTTCATTTGAGATGGGTTATGCATCCGCATTGTCTTGGATTCTATTTGTGATTATCTTATTGTTTACGTTGCTTGTAATTCGTAGTTCTTCTATGTGGGTTTACTATCAGGGTGACGATCAGAAAGATTAAGGAGGTTTTTCAAAAAATGAAGATAGAAAGGGTTAATGCGAAAAAACTTGCGAGCTTCGCCTCCTTGTTTATTCTTACGATTGGTGCCATCATCATTTTGGTTCCACTAGTTTGGACATTTTCAACTTCTTTAAAAACGCCCGCAGAGGTCTTTAGCGATAATTTTTTTCCAAAAGTATGGAATTGGAAAAATTATAGTTATGCAGTTACTTCAATACCATTCTTTCGCTATTTAATGAATACCCTTATCATTTTAATTCCGGTATTAATTGGAACGGTATTTTCATCGGCGTTATGTGCATACGGATTTGCACGATTTAATTTCCGAGGCAAGCGAATCCTATTCCTTGTATTGTTGGCGACGATGATGCTGCCTGGTCAAGTTACGATGATCCCTATGTTTATTATGTTTAAAGAAATTGGCTGGGTAGATTCATTTCTACCTCTAATCATCCCGTCTTTTTTTGGTGGAGGTGCGTTTAATATTTTCCTAATCCGCCAATTCATGCGTGGTATTCCAAGGGAACTAGATGAAGCCGCATATATGGATGGTGCGTCTCGTTGGAAAATATTTACAAAGGTTATGCTCCCACTAAGCACTCCTCCAATGGTTGCCGTCTCTATTTTTACTTTTATGGGCGTGTGGAATGACTTCCAAGGTCCTTTGATTTATCTTAATTCAACAGATAATTATACGTTGGCTCTTGGATTGTCTATGTTTAAAGGGATGTACAACATTGAATGGAATATGTTGATGGCTGCAACCATTTTGATTATGCTTCCGGCATTAATTGTATTCTTTGTTGCACAAAAGTATTTTATAGAAGGCATCTCTATTTCTTCAGCTACGAAGGGCTAAGGTAATTATATAAAATGGCTGTTTTCTTAAAGATTGTTGGTAAAAGCCCAAAAGCTGGCTTTTACACCTAATTAGAAAGTTTGACGATTCTTATGAGGTTTCCAGCTCTTTTCTCAGTTGGATTATTCATTTGAAGAACAGAATCCATTTATCATCATAAAAACTCATAGTAATTAGCAACAATGTATGAGAAAAGAGCCTACAAAATAAAGGAGAATGAATAATGACTAGCATTAAAAGTAAACATCCTATGAACCTTTATTTAAATGCAGGAGAATATGTAAAGGTTACCGGGGCGCAAGATGGTTATTTTCCGGACTTTGGACACCATGTTCCCAATGAGATGGGAGGAATATGGTTACATCCCATTAAACTCTTGGACGGATTTTGGCTAAAAGTTTCAGATTCAACAAGAAATATATCTGTTTGGTCTAGAGCGGATGAATTTGAAAACCATTCATGGGGGAGCCAATTTCGATATGATCATGGATTAGGCCATATTCCAATATCGATAACGAGAACCCAGTTTGCTCCGGAATTGGAAAAGGGATTCATTGTAAAATATGAAGTTTTTAATTACAGTACAACTGAGACAACACTTGATCTTAATCTCTTGGCACGCACCGATTTGCGGCCGGTCTGGTTTTCAGAAGAGATCGGCATTAAGGAAGGTTTTGAAGATCATGCAGATATACTTTCTCCCCGAAAATTAATAGCCAAAGATTCCGACAATGAATGGTATACAATTGTAGGAACCGATATGACTGGTGACAAGATTGAGACCAATCGGAATCTTTACGGTCCCGAATTTACTAGTGGCAATGGAATAGGCGTAAGCTTCCAAGCATCCATAACACTTGCTCCTAATGAACGGATTACTTTTAACCTGTTCATAGCGGGTTCTTATACGTCACGAGAGGATTGCTTGGAAACATACGAAACGATATCAAAACATGCCAATAAACTGATGGATGAGAAAATTGCTTTCTATCAACAAATTGCTTCCCAGACAGACGTAGAGATTGAAGGGGAAACAAAATTGAACGATGTATTTAAATGGGTGAAATGGAATAATCAGTGGCTCGTTCAGAATGTTGATGGTATTGGCCGTGGCTTGACTGCTGGTTCTCCAACTTATCCATGGTGGTTTGGCTGTGATAATACATATTCCTTACAAGGGGTCCTTGCCACAGGCGATCATGAACTTGTCATGGATACAATAAAACTTTTACGTGATAAATCCCGTGAAGTGAATGGAAATGGTAGAATCGTTCACGAAATTACAACGATGGGGGCTGTTGCGAACCCTGGAAATACACAGGAAACAGCACATTTCATTGCATTCATATGGGAAATGTATAAGTGGTTAGGTGATAAGCAACTCTTAAGCGAATATTACGAAGATTGCATTCAAGGACTGGACTGGCTGCTAGGTGAAATGGATCCCGATGGGGACTTACTGCCGTCAGGATATGGGATTATCGAGATTGCCGGACTAAATATGGAATTAATAGATTCAGCTGTTTATACTGTAAAAGCTGTAGAAGCTCTAATGAAGATTAGCCTTGTTCTTGGGGATCATCAAAATCATCAAAAATATAAAGCTTTATATGAACGGATTCTACCTCATGTAGAAGAAATGTACTGGTCTGAGAAACACTCATTATATTGTGATGCTGTTGCAGCTAAAAAAGATATTGCTCCTAATATTGATATTATTACCTCAAGAATGGAAAGCGGAGGGGTTTCTGGATATAGGGATTATCTCCAGAATATGATGGATGAAGAAGCAGATGCCGATAAAGATCGTGGTTGGCTATTTAATAAGAGTTGGGTCATTTTGACGCCAATGGAGGCTGGTATATCTAGTCCAGAACGTGGGCGCCTTGCGCTAGAACAAATGCGCAATGAAGATTATATTGGTGAGTATGGGACATATCTGGCAGGAATATATAAGCAGGGAATCATGACCATATCAACCGGTGTACACGCAGTGGCAGAAGCAACCTATGGAAATGGAGATGCCGCATTAAGTTTACTTGAAAAGATGCTAAAAACCTTTTCAATGGTCTTGCCGGGATCTATGAATGAGATGTCGCCTGATTATGGTTGTAATGTTCAGGCTTGGACAATCTATGCAATGGCGGTTCCAGTTATTAAACATTTCTTTGGAGTTCAGCCTGAGGCATATAATAAGTCAGTGCAAATTCAGCCTGTTATCCCTTCTAATTGGGAAGGCAAAGAGATGAAGCTTCGTAATTTCAAAGTAGGGGACACATCATTTAATATACAATTAAAAACAGAAGCCGGAAGGTTAAATGTGCTAATGGATAATCCTGATGAATGGAATTTAACCGTATCTTGGAATGGTAAGGAAATAAACAGTAGTGAAAAACTCATTCAATTAGAGATGTAGAGTGGAGATTAAAGCAAAATTATTATTAATAGAATAGTAGAGAATTAAGATTATCGCATAAAAGAGGAATACTGCCCGAAATAAACAAATTGGAAGGCGTGAAAATAAATGAAATTAGGTTTAATAGGAAATCCCAATGAAGATACTTTTCGAAAGGCAAAAGAAAAAGGGTTGGAATTCGTGGAGTTTTGCATCAATGTTAATAGTGATGTTGATTCATTTCTTAATGATATAAGTATGATTGCCAAGTTTAGTGGACATTATGAGATGGGAATTCAATCAATTGGGCGTTGGGGATCGGATCGAATAAGTCTTACGGGTCATATCATTGAAGAAGAGCTTCAAATATCCTATCAATTGATTGATGCTGCAAGTCAATTAAATTGTGGGAATTTTATTTGCGGGTGTAATTATATAGATACACTATCATATTATGAAAATTGTTCCTTAGCTATAGAATATTTATCGAAGGTAATGAAATATGGTAAAGAAAAAGGTGTCAAGGTCTCAACTTACAATTGCGATTGGAATAACTTTATTTGTAATGAAATGGCATGGACCTTGATACACGGTTATTTACCGGATTTAGGCATTAAATTTGATCCATCTCATTCTCGCTATGCGGGTCGGGATTACTTAAAGGAAATGAGAGATTGGGGGGAACGTTTTTCTCATGTTCATTTAAAAGGATCCGTCATTATTGATGGCGAAAGATTTGATGATCCTCCAGCAGGACTAGATCAAACTGATTGGAATTCGTTTATGGCTATTTTATGCGCAAAAGGATATGATGGAGGACTTAGTATTGAGCCACATTCTGATAATTGGCAAGGCGAACTTGGAGAAAAAGGTATCGATTATACAGTAGACTTTATGAAACCATTTTTGATATAACTTTTCTCTGACTTCCCAAATAAATCTTTGTAATATGCACTTGTGGAGATACCTTTTGGTCATTTCTCAAGTGCTTTTTTCTATGGTGAAAAATTGTACCCAATATGGTGCCCTTTCCATTTATCTGAAATTTAAAAATATAGAGCATATTTTTGCAAAGCTTGTTATTATTAAATTAGTTATGGATAAGAAGGTGGGAAAGACGTGAAAAAAAGAATTCCAGCTTATTTAATAATTGCGATTTGTGCGTTCATGATGGCAGGCTGTCTTGGCATTGGTGCTAGTAATAAAAGTAAAGTAAAATTAAATGCCATTATCGTAAAACATCCACTGACCGAAGATGTGGTCAATATGGATTGGCTAAAAGAAGCTGAGAAAAATGCCGGAGTGGAAATTGAATGGCAGGAAGTGTCTTCATCTGATTGGGAAAAAGTGAAACAAGAATTACTATTGAGCGGAGAAATTCCTGATCTTATCATTGGATCTAATGCAATAAAGGATGCTGAATTTGCCCAATATCCAAGTTTGTTTCAAGATTTAACGGAGTTAATTGAGAAACACGGTCCGAATGTTCAGCAGATGTTTCAAGATAAACCAGAAACAAAAGTAATTGCGACTCAATTAGATGGAAAGATTTACGGTTTGCCTAAATATCAACCGTTTGGAACGGAAACTGCGACAAGACAATTTATTAATAAGCAATGGTTAGATCATTTAGGGTTGGATATACCGACGACATGGGATGAGTTGTTTGCTGTTTTAGTCTCTTTTAAAGAAAATGATGCAAATGGAAATGGCGATCTCGATGACGAAATTCCGATGGATTTTGCCCCCCTTGGAATGGGAGGATTTGAATTCTTTACTCCTACCGTCCTGTTAGGCAGTGTCGGAATTACAATAGCGAATGGCGGCGGCCAAGGATATTTCGTGGAAGACGGAGTTGTTAAGAACTTTTTCGTAGATGATCGTGCTAAAGAATTAATTACATTTTTACATAAATGTTGGGAAGCGGGTGTGCTGACAGAAGACATTATTTCCCGGGACTATGCAACATATCAATCCGTTGCACGCGGTAATGGCGACATAGCTAATGTTGGCTTTACATGGGGCTGGGAGATATCAGAGAGGTTTGGCAATACGCTTGCTCCACAATACGTTTCGCTGCCTCCATTACAAGTTTCAGCGAGCTCTGATAAGCAACTATCTTGGAGTTATGATTATTATGGATTAACATATGGAGCAAATATGGTTCAAATGTCTGCATCTGCTAAAGATGAAGACGCTGCCATGAAATTCATTAATGAACTATATGATCCGATTGTCAGCATGCAAGTTTTATTTGGTTCAATTGGATCAAATATTTCCGATAATGGAGATGGAACGTATACGGTACTTCCACCAGAAAATCTCGGAATGGACCCCGCCACATGGAAATGGACAACGACATGGGGAGACAATGGGCCATTGTATATACCTGATTCCTTGCAGTTGACACCAAGCGCTGACTTGGAAGCAATCGTTGATCAAACGAAACCATTGAAGCCTGCACTTGATTCGATAGATAAGGAAAAAGATATTTACCCTGAGATTTTTATAAAATATAGTCCGGATGATTACTATGTTTTAACACAGCTTAATACTGCCTTAATGAATATTTCAATGGGTGCTTTCGGCAAGTGGATAACAGAGGGTGGAATGGATGAAGAATGGGATGTTTACGTACAGCAACTAGAAAGCATTGGGATTGCAAAGACGATTGATATGATGCAGAAGTACTATGATGAGTATGAGGAGAATAAAATAGATTTTTAAAAGGGAATAAGAGGAAGAGATGGAGTCTTCCTCTTATTTTTCTGGTTGTATTGTAATCGTTGTCAATTAGTTAGGAAGGTGAGATGGATGAGAACAATCGTATGCCAAGAGCCATTTGTCTTCAATATTAAAAATGCTGAAAAACCAAAATGTCATCATGGAGAGGCGCTAGTAAGGATTAAGAGAATTGGCATATGCGGAACAGACATGCACGCCTTTAGAGGAAATCAACCATATTTTTCTTATCCCCGAATACTAGGACATGAACTATCTGGAATTGTGGAAAAAGTGAACTGTGACCATTCTAATATTAAGGTCGGAGATCGAGTATCAGTACTCCCCTATATGGAATGCGGAGAATGTTCGGCTTGTCGGTCAGGTAAAACTAATTGCTGTTCAGCATTATCAGTACTTGGAGTTCACGAAGATGGGGGAATGAGAGAATACATCACTGTTCCAGTCGATCATATAATAGAAACGAATAATCTAACTTTAGACGACGCAGCGATGATTGAACCTCTGAGCATTGGGGCACATGCAGTAAGAAGAGCACATTTGCGTAAAGGGGAAAAGGTCCTTGTTATTGGAGCTGGCCCGATTGGATTAGCAGTGATGTCATTCGCTGCATTGGAAGGCGCCTCTGTTGTCGCGATGGATATAAATGAAGAACGATTGACATTTTGTGAAAATCAGATTGGTGTACTCGACTCGATTGTACCGAACGAACAAAGCAGGGAAACTCTAAGGGAAATATTTAATGGGGAGCTGCCAGAAACCGTCTTTGATGCAACAGGAAATGTTCATTCTATGAATTCATCTTTTCAATTTCCGGAGCAAGGCGGCAAACTAGTGTTTGTCGGCTTAGTGAAGGAACAAATTACTTTTTCAGATCCTGAGTTTCATAGAAAAGAATTGACGTTATTTAGCAGTAGAAATGCAACAAAAGATGATTTTAATTACGTAAAGGAATCACTTGAAAAAGGAAGAATAAATATTAGCAAATTTATCACACATCGCAGTACATTTGAAAATCTAACATCGACTTTTAATGAATGGCTGAAACGAGATTCCAATGTTATTAAAGTATTGATAGAAATAGAATGAATTCCGGATGGTTATGCGTACAGGTAGAGAATATATTTACTTTTATTGTAAAGATCTTCCTTAACTAATTGAATTTACATACCTAAAATGATAACATGTTCGTACAAGTAATTTTAAAAAAGGAGGGATTGCAACATATGGAATTAGAAGAAATGATAAGCGAAATAGGAGCATTAGGTAAAAAATGCACTTGTGGACATATCCATCATCATATTCCAATTGAAACGATGTTTATTGGTGTCGATGCTTTTGAAACATGCTCGTCCTTTCTTTCAGAAAAAAAATTTAAGCGTGTCCTTCTAATAGCAGATCATAACACATACGCTGCTGCGGGAGAAAAACTAGCAAAAACTTTACGAAATTCCAAAATCGAATGTTCCGTATGCTTAATTGAACCAAATAAAATTGGCGACATAGTAGCAGATGAAGTTTCGATTGTGCAAGCATTTTTGGATATTAATGAACAAACGGATGCTCTTCTTGCAGTCGGATCAGGCACCCTGCATGATATTACAAGATTTTGTAGTGCTAAATCAGGAAAGCCGTTTATTTCGATTCCTACAGCAGCCTCTGTTGATGGTTTTACTTCGCTAGGTGCTCCATTAATCGTTCGTGGTGTAAAAAAGACGTTTCAAACTGTATCGCCGATCGCCCTTTTTGCTGATATCGATGTACTGGTGAATGCTCCAACAGAGATGACAGCAGCTGGATTTGGCGATATGTTGGCGAAATTTACATCTCTTGCGGATTGGAATTTTGGCAGATTCATAGCCGACGAGCCGTATTGTTCACTTGCTGCCTCAATAACGAGGGAAGCGCTGGAAAATTGTGTGGACAAGATTGATAAAATTGCAGCGAGGGACGAAGAGGGGATTCGTATTTTACTTACTTCTCTTATTCAATCGGGGCTCGCGATGCTTTTATTTGGGCAGTCCCATCCTGCTTCTGGCGGGGAACACCACCTATCGCACTATTGGGAGATGGAATTTTTACAGAAAAATCGCCCTCAAGTATTGCATGGTGCAAAGGTCGGTGTCAGTTCGGTTTTACTCTCGAAGCTTTACCGCGAATGGTTTACATCAGGGGAATTATTACCTAAAGCATTAAACGATCGAAATGATCAAATCGCTAAGATTGTGGACGCGATTCCTCATGCTGACCAGTTAGCAGAACTGCTCAAAAAAGTCGGAGGGCCAACAACACCTGAAGAGTTAAGCATAAGCGAAGATCTTGTTAAAAGAAGTTTAAAAGAAGCCCATTTGTTGAGAGATCGCTTTACAATGTTGAAGTGTTATAACATCAAGTTCAGTCAATAAGAAGAATTTTAGAAAAATTAAAATTCATAGGAGCTGAAAAAATGTTAGGTCAACCAAAAGTAACGGATACGTTCTGGTGCAGGTATATGGATGTTGTTAGGGATGAAGTTATCCCTTATCAGTGGGAGGCTTTAAACGACCGCGTAGAGGGAGCTGCAAAAAGCCATGCGATTGAAAATATTCGGATTGCAGCAGGTGAAGCAGAAGGGGAGTATCACGGTTTTGTTTTCCAAGACAGTGACGTGGCGAAATGGCTGGAAGCAGTCGCGTATAGTTTGGCGACAGATCCAAATCCAGAACTTGAAAAAACAGCGGATCAATTAATCGAATTGCTTGGTAGAGCGCAACAAGAAGATGGATATTTAAATACATATTTTACTGTTAAAGAACCTGATGCAAGATGGACGAATTTACGAGATCAGCATGAATTATATTGTGCTGGCCATATGATTGAAGCGGCAGTCGCCTACTATGAAGCAACTGGCAAGCGTGAATTATTGAATATTATGTGCCGGTTTGCGGATTATATTGATTCAGTGTTTGGTGAAGAAGAAGGGAAAATCCAAGGGTATGACGGTCACCAGGAAATCGAGCTTGCACTTGTAAAACTATATGAAGTGACAGGAAATGAAAAATATTTAAAACTGAGCAGTTTTTTTATCGATGAACGTGGGAAACAGCCGCATTTTTTTGATAAGGAAAGTGAAGCGCGGGGCGACACGAATCCATTTTGGTATTTTGGAAGCTATAAATATAGCCAATCCCATCTGCCTGTACGTGATCAAAAAGAAGCGGTCGGACACTCAGTTCGTGCGATGTATATGTATGCAGCAATGGCGGATCTTGCTGTTAAAACCGGAGATGACACTTTAAAAGAAACGTGCAAGACACTCTGGGATAATGTGACGAATAAACAAATGTACATAACTGCTGGAATTGGATCAAGTGAATTTGGCGAAGCGTTCAGTTTTGACTATGATTTGCCGAATGATTTGTCTTACACAGAAACGTGCGCTTCGATTGGGTTAGTATTTTGGGCAAGGAGAATGCTGAACCTAGAAGTGAATTCCTCCTACGCAGACGTGATGGAACGTGCACTATATAATGGAACGATTAGCGGTATGCACTTGGATGGGAAAAAATTTTTTTACGTAAATCCGCTTGAAGTATGGCCGGAAGCATGTTCTAGGCATGAAAAAAGACACGTAAAACCAGAGAGGCAAAAGTGGTTTAACTGTGCATGCTGTCCGCCAAATCTGGCAAGGTTAATTGCTTCTATCGGCCAATATATTTACACAGAGCGCAATGATGAGATTTTTGTTAATTTATATATGAGTAATGATGCTTCATTTGATATTAATGGCAAAAAGGTTAATATCATTCAGAAAACAGAGTATCCGTGGGATGGAACAGTGTCGATTGCCATTTCACCTGAAGAAGCTGCTGAGTTTACAGTTGCCTTAAGAATTCCGGATTGGTGCAGAAAGGCGCATTTAAAAGTAAATGGAGAAAATATAGCTATCGAAAATACTGTTAATGGCTATGTTTATTTGAAACGCAATTGGAACAAGGATGATCAAATAGAATTATTGTTTGATATGCCAGTGGAACGGGTGAAATCCCATCCGCGTGTCAGAGAGAATGCTGGAAAAACAGCTCTGCAAAGAGGCCCAATCGTTTATTGTTTAGAAGAAGTAGACAATGGTTCTAATTTACCGAATATCTTTTTATCACAAAACGCTAGACTTGAAGCCCATTTTGACCAGGAACTTTTAGGTGGGATCGTTGTTATTCAAGCAGAGGCTAGTAGATTGAAAGAATCGGATTGGGGCCAAGTTTTATATAAACCAGCAAAAGAAATATATCAATCACATACATTAACGGCTGTTCCATATTTCGCTTGGTGTAATCGAGAGCCGGGAGAAATGCTTGTTTGGGTTAATGAGAATTAAATTATAATTACTAAGGCTGTACCTTTAGATCTAAGTTGTTAGATTAAAGGGCAGCCTTTAGCTAAATGTGAAAACTTGTAAAATCGCATTGACGTTTGTTTATATCAATAATATGATAAAGTTATGCGAAAACTGACATAATTTTATGACTAAAGTATGATACTTCCCAATTCAATTTTGGAAAGTTATATTGTAAGCGCTGACTTTGTAGGTTTTGTGCGGTAAAAAGGGGGGCATTTAAAGCATTCAAGCTTAAGCATCCAGAAATGATAGAAAGGTGCTGTAGAAATGGAACCAGTTGTAAAAATAGAAAATATTAGCAAGTCTTTTGGATCAGGAAATAAAAAAGTAGAGATTTTGGATGAAATTAACTTATCCATTGAGCCATATCAGTTGGTTGCCCTTAGAGGAAGATCGGGATCTGGAAAAACAACGTTGTTGAATTTAATCGGTGCCCTAGATAAACCAACAGGTGGAGAAATATATATTGAAGGAAATCCGATCAGTAAATACAATGAAAAGCAGCGTTCAGAGCTGCGTAGAAAGAAAATGGGCTTCGTGTTTCAGTCCTATGGACTCGTTCCACTTATGACAGTGGAAGAAAATATCGAGTTTGGACTTAGAATATCGGGGGTGCCGCGTGCAGAATGGGCAGATAAAATAAATGAATCAATCGAGCTTGTCGGACTGTCAAAACGGATCAAGCATCGCCCATTTGAAATATCCGGTGGAGAGCAGCAAAGGGTTGCCATCGCAAGAGCAATTGCAACAAAGCCAGCTTTATTACTTGCGGATGAGCCTACTGCCGAATTAGACACGAAAACGGCATTCAGTATTATTAGCGCTTTTCAGGAATTGGTGAAAAGTCGATCGACTACGATCGTGATGACGACCCATGACCCTGGCATTCTCGAAATAATAGATCACGTTTATACATTGGAGGATCGGAAAATTGCAAAAGAAAAACAAGAAATTATCATCTAATAGACTAAATGTTTACTATTTAATAGGGGTCCTATCATTGCTTTTAATCTTTTTAGGTGGATGTTCTTTTTTACCGAAGGAAGAGCCTGTATTAGCTCCACCGCTTGTTGAACCAGCTAAGCTTGATTATGAAACGGCAGAAGTGAAAAAATCTGAGATAATCAAAAGGGTTAAAGGTTCGGGGACACTCGTTCCAACAAGTCATCAAGATTTATATTATACAAAAGATGGCGGACGTTTAAAAAAGATTCATGTAAGAGAAGGGGACTTAGTTAAAAAAGGTCAAACACTTGCAGAATTAGAAACTGGGAATCTCGCATTTGAAATAGATCAAGCAAATATCGATTTGCAAAAAGCACAACTGAGACTTCAGCAAATGGAGGCAAATCAAGAAGATAAGTATTCCGTCGAAATGGGAAAATTAGACGTTCAAAGTATTAAAAATCGTCTTTACTTTATGAATAATCAGCTTGCTGAATCGAAAATTATTTCTCCAATTGACGGAGTCATTACATTCGTCACTGAAATACGTCAAGGACAAGGTGTTCCTGCCTATGAATCATTATTCCAAGTAGCTGAAACTACCCAGCTGCAAATACAATATACAGCTATGAACGCGAATGATTTAGCTGATGTTAAACTTGGAGTGGCTACTGTTACCAACTTAAAAGGTGAAGATATCAAAGGAAAAGTAGTACAAACACCTAAAGATGTTCCTGCAGATATTTATGAACAAAATCCAGATTTATATAGCAAGTCAATCCTTGTAGAGGTCGAAAAGCTACCGAAAGATGTAAAAGTCGGGGACATTGCTGGTATTGAAATTATAACAGCAAGGAAAAAGGATACTCTCGTCATCCCTAAAAATGGTCTTCGGACAACAGTGGGTAGAAACTATGTCCAAATCATGGTTGATAATACGAAACGTGAAGTAGACGTTGAAGTCGGAATTATTTCTTCTACAGAAGTGGAAGTGTTAAAAGGACTCGATGAAGGAGACATCATCATCTTAAAGTAGGAGGGATAAGTCCGTGGCTATCATAAAGTTAATTTTTCGTAAGATGCTTAATAATCGCTGGCTGACCGGAAGCTTATTCCTTGGGTTAATCATAACTGTTTCACTCGTTTCAAGTATTCCAACATATACTTCCAGCGTTTTACAAAAATTATTAGTTCGAGAATTAGAAGATCATCAAGTGAAAAAAAATCAATACCCAGGTGAATTTTCATTTTCTGATACATTTGCAAATTCTATAGTGAAAAATCCTGCTGAATCGCTTGCGAAAGTGGAGGAAATTAAAAAGAATATTGTAGATAGTGCAGGAATACCAGTAGTAGCAGATGTTAATTTAATCTCTACAACTCCGCTAAGAACAATGTTTGAAGAAGAGGAGCGGCGCGGAAGTTCACAAAATGCGGCAAAATTGCTCATGATTACTGGGATTGAAGATCATGTCACAATAACAGATGGAAAGTTTCCAAGTGAAAAAGCTGTAGATGGGGTCGTAGAAGTGCTAGTTTCAGAAACGGCTCTAGTTAAAAGAAGCATGGTGCTTGGGACTAACTTTATAGTCGGAAGTGAAAAAGAACATCAATTTATTATAAAGCCTGTAGGTACATTCCAACCGAAATCAGTTGAAAATCCATTTTGGTCTCTTGTTCCGCAATCATTCAACGATGATTTTATCGTTAATGAAAAATGGTTCAGAAGTGAATTGATACCGAAGCATGAAGCCATTTTAGGAATTGGCAGATTTAGTTCAGCTTTTGATTACCATAAAATTGAAGCTATCCATTTTCCAACATTGCTTCGTATGGAATCAAAGTTGAAATCAGAAGTATCCAGCGTTAAGAAAGCAACTATTTTATTTAACTTCCCAATCAAAAATATTTTAAAATCATATGACAGTAAAGGAAAGCAAATGACGACGATGCTTTGGTCGCTGAATGTACCGGTGCTCATTATGCTCGCCATTTATTTATATATGATTTCTCGTTTAATCATTGAAAGACAATTAAATGAAATAGCCGTCTTTACAAGTCGAGGCGCAAGTCGTTTTCAAATATTAGGAATCTATTTTATCGAAATAGCCATTTTAGGTGCACTTGCTTTATTAATTGGCCCTCTCATCGGTTTGCAACTATGTAAATTACTTGGGGCTTCCAATGGATTCCTTGAATTTATCCAAAGATCAGCTTTGCCGGTAAAACTCTCACTCAAATCCTATATGTATGCGCTTATTGCAGTATTAGCTTCTATAATTATGATCATGATCCCTGTTTATAGAGCATCAGGGCAAAGTATTGTAAGTCATAAGCAACAATCAGCACGTGATGTTGGAAAAGTACCTTGGTACACGGTGATTTTTGAATTTGCGGTTTTAGGAGTTTCTATATATGGACTTATGTCGTTTAACCGCAGCCAAAAGTTTTTACAGTCAGTTGATGTTGAAAGTTCTGATATCATGATTGACCCAGAACTATTTTTCATGCCGGCACTTTTCATCATCGGTTTAGGATTAGTAGCGCTAAGAATCTATCCGTTGATTTTAAAATTGATTTATAAAATTGGCGAAAAGTTCTGGCCAGTATCGTTATATAGTACATTTTTACAAGTGAGCAGATCTACAAAACAATACCAGTTTCTTATGTTGTTTTTAGTTATGACGATAGGGATGGGTGTGTTCAGTGCGAGCGCTGCCCGGACGATCAACACGAACTTAGAAGAACAATTACTTTATAAAAATGGTTCGGAAATTCGCATGCTTTTAAGATGGGAAAGCAGTCGACCAGTGAATAGCGGTTATACTCCACCAAGCCCGAGCGGCCCAGACGGCGGCGGTGGCGGTGGCGGTTCAGAAGCTGCAGTTGAAGAAATCGAACCGCTAGTATATACGGAACCACCGTTTGATCCGATTCAAAAATTAAAACAAGTGGATAAAGCGGCTAAAGTTTTTAAAAAGGATTCCGTTTCCGTTACAACTCCAAGCGGAAAAAGTATCCATTATCCAACATTGATGGCAGTTGAACCGAAGGCATTTGGAGAAACGGCGTGGTTTAAGCCTTCCTTATTGCCGCATCATTGGTTCCAATATTTAAACCTAATAGCAAATGAGCCTAGTGCCGTCCTTGTATCGAAAAAGGCAGCTGAAGCATTGGATCTTAAGCAAGGCGATTATATATCGATGCAATGGGCTGGTTCTGATTACGGTGAATTTGTCGTATACGGTATTATTGATTACTGGCCTTCCTTTAACCCTCTGGAAAAGTCAGTAGAAAATAAATCAGAGGGAGCGCTTATTGTAGCAAACTTACCGTACGTTCAAAATATGCTTGGGCTTGAGCCGTATGAAGTTTGGCTGAAAATGAAGCCAGATGTATCACGATCTGAATTTTACCAAGATATAAAAGACGCAAAAATTCCAGTTACCGTTATGAATGATGTCAATCCACAAATTACAGATTTGAAAAATGGGGCATTATTATTAGGATTAAATGGTACAATGACATTAGGTTTCCTCATATCATTATTGATTTCATTTATCGGTTTCCTTTTATATTGGGTGCTCACGATCAAATCGAGAACACTACAATATGGTATTTACCGGGCAATGGGGATTCCAATGCCAAAATTAATTGGGATTTTAGTTTCTGAACAAGTTTTAACCTCTGGATTTGCATGTATTCTCGGAATCATTGTAGGTGGGGTGACAAGTCAATTATTTGTCCCATTATTCAAGCTCTCGATGAATGTTAGAGACTTGATGCCGCCATTTACTGTCATTTCGGATGCAAGCGATGAGGCGAAAATCTATATATTCTCGGCTCTTATGCTCATTCTGGGATCCGCCATATTAATTGGCTTCTTGAGAAAAATAAAAATTCATCAAGCCATAAAGTTAGGTGAAGATTAATGATCGATTGCCAAAATTTAATGAAAATCTATAAGATCGATGATGATCATGAAGTCATTGCTTTGCAAGGCCTTGATTTGAAAGTCGAGCAGGGCGAAATGATGGGCATTATCGGGAGCAGCGGCAGTGGTAAATCCACTTTGCTAAATATGCTTGGTGGCTTGGATCGTCCAACAGCAGGAAAGCTAATGGTAGGCGGTAAAGATTTGCTTCGTTTGTCTGATAAGGATTTAGTAAAATATAAACTCGAAACAGTCGGCTTCGTTTGGCAAAATAATGCCCGCAACTTAATTCCGTATTTAACTGCGGTTGAAAATGTTGAGTTGCCTATGCTCATTAAAGGACGCCATAAACGAGAACGCGCTAAAGAATTGTTGGAAATGGTCGGAATGGGACACCGTTTAAATAGTAAACTGAATTCCCTATCCGGTGGAGAGCAGCAAAGGGTCGCCATCGCAATCTCGCTTGCGAATGACCCTAGTTTAGTCCTAGCGGACGAACCGACGGGAAGTGTCGATGTAAAAACAGCGGATATTATCCTCGACGTATTGCGAAACTTAAACCGCGAACTTGGAGTCACGATCGTAATCGTTACCCATGATACGCAGCTTACAAGAAAAATGGACCGCGTCGTCGCCATTCGTGATGGAAAAACATCGAGTGAAATCTTACGTAAATCATTCTATTTGAATAATGACGACAACGAAAGCAGTAATGACGGTGAAGAGGAAGATACACACGTAGAATTAGCCGTTCTTGATAGTGCAAGAAGAATCCAAGTTCCCGAAAGCTATTTGGAAGCCATTGGTATTTCTGAAACGAATAAAGTACGAATGGAACTTGAAGACGGGAAAATTGTCATCGTCAATCCAAATGAAATAAAATCAAAAGTCGTATAAAGCTTGTATGAAGCAGCCACCCTTTTTTGAAAATAGGGTGGCTGTTTTTTAAAAAAAGTTCTCTTCTAATAAAGCTTGGATTCGTACTTAAAAAGCGCTGATCCAAGATTACGTTCCGAATAAAGCTCAGATGCATACTAGCCCCAGACAGTCCAAAATATGGTAAGGGAATGAGTAGAAATTTATTAACTTATTCCTTTTTCATAAAAGGAAATCATTATAAACATAAAACTTTTTCCGGATGACATTTTGTCCATCATAGTCGTTATACAGATAAAATTCTAGTTCGAAAGCTATATGTAGCCTTAATTCCTCTCCCTCATTTCAGCTGTCGAAAAGCCCGAATCATAAACCTCGAAACCTTTACAATTATTTTAAAATCCTACTTTGACAATATATTTTCTAAGAAGTAGAATTAACTCATAAAGTTATCGATTAACTAATTCTCTTTTTTTGCTGGAGGAATAATGATGAAGCAACTAAAAAATGAAGTGGCGATTGAATTAACAGAGCATATTCTCCCGTTTTGGCTAAGGCTGCTAGACCCTGAGTATGGCGGTATGTACGGACTCGTTGACTATGATTTGAATCTGGACAAAAATGCCGATAAGGGGGGCATTGTAACAGCTAGATTTCTTTGGACATTTTCGGCTGCGTACCGAGAAACAGGCAGACAGGAGTATTTAGATGCCGCAACTATGCTATTCCGATTTTTAAAGGAAAAGGTGTACGATCATGAATTTGCGGGGCTTTATTGGCTCGTCGATTATAAGGGAAATCCGAAGGATGCGAGGAAGCACATATATACTCAATCTTTTGGGGTGTATTCATGCAGTGAATATTATTTAGCGTCTAAAGACGAAGAGGCGATTGAACTGGCTAAAACCCTCTATTACCTTATAGAAGAAAACGGGTTTAACCGGGAAAATAATGCATACCGTGAAGAGTTTGATAGGGAATGGAATGAACAGCCTAATCAAATGTTGAGTGACAATGAACTTTTAGCTGATATTACGATGAACACTCATATTCATGTTCTCGAAGCATATACGACTTTGTATAAAGCGTGGCCTGCACCTGAACTGAAGGAAAGAATCGAAAATCTTCTCCACATTTTACACAAAAACATTTATCTTCAAGAATCTAAGTTTCTTGGAGTATTTTTCGATAAAAGCTGGAATAATTTGATCGATTTAAAATCGTTTGGTCATGATATTGAAGCGAGTTGGCTCATTGATGAAGCAATCAAAACGATTGGCATTCATCATCCAAAATATAATCAAATGGTGATTGATATTGCCTACAATATTGCAGATTGCGCGATTGAAGAAGATGGATCCCTTATTAATGAACAAGTGAATGATGAGATTGATCGAACTCGCGTTTGGTGGGTCCAAGCCGAAGCAGCAGTGGGATTTTACAATGCGTATGAACGTACCGGTGATGAAAAATTTCTTAAGCTAGTAAATGGTTTATGGAATTACATTAAAAATAACATTATTGATCAACGTGAAAATGGTGAATGGTATTGGGCAGTAGATCCGGAAGGTATCCCGGAAATAATGAATATTGTGGATCCATGGAAAGCTTCTTACCATAATAGCAGATTTTGTCTAGAATTTATGAAAAGGGTGACGGATAAATGATACATGAAAAATACTTTACGTTATTGGAAAAACAAGAAAAGCTAATTACTAGGAAAAATGAAGTTAATGAAGATTTTTATAATGGCGTTTTTGATCGTTATCTTTACCCTGTCGTCACTCGCCATCACGTTCCACTTCACTGGAGATTTGATTTGAACAAGGAAACGAATCCTCATTTTATGGAACGTTTAGGCATTAATGCGACGTTAAATCCTGGAGCTATTTATTTTGAAGGGAAATATTATCTCGTCGTTCGAACAGAAGGCTATGATCGAAAATCGATTTTTGCCTTGGCTGAAAGTGATAATGGAGTAGATAATTATAGATTTATAGATACTCCACTCGTATGGGAAGATATCGATAAAGATGAAACGAATATGTACGATATGCGCCTTGTCCAGCATGAAGATGGTTGGATTTACGGAATTTATTGTTCTGAAAGCAAGGATCCTAACGCAGAACCATTCGATACGTCTAGTGCCGTGGCTCAAGCGGGTCTTGTTAGAACGAAAGATTTGAAAAAGTGGGAGCGGCTTCCGAATATTGAAACACCTTCTCCACAACAACGAAATGTCGTACTTCATCCTGAATTCATCGAAGGAAAATACGCATTTTATACTCGTCCACAAGATGGTTTTATTTCGACTGGAACAGGTGGAGGAATTGCTTTTGGTTTATGTGATCATATTGAAAAGCCAGTCATTCACAACGAAACAGTCATTGATGAGAGAAAATATCACACCGTATATGAAGCAAAGAATGGACAAGGTCCTGCACCGATTAAAACGGAAAAAGGCTGGATTCATATTGCACATGGAGTTCGGAATACAGCAGCCGGCCTTCGATATGTTTTATATGTTTTCGCGACAAGTTTAGAAGAACCTGCTAAAATAATAGCAAAACCAGGTGGTTACTTTATTGCACCTTATGATGATGAACGGGTTGGGGATGTATCGAACGTTATTTTCTGTAATGCTGCTGTAGTAAATGAGAAAGATGAAGTGTATATTTACTATGCTTCTAGTGATACTCGAATCCATGTAGCAGTGACAACTATAGAAAAACTGGTCGATTATACATTTAATACACCAGAAGATCAGTTCCGTTCGCTGGAAAATGCGGAATTGCGTAAAGATTTAATAGAAAAGAATAATGAGCTGCTCAAGTAGTTTAAATAAAACATAAACTACGCGCTGGGCATGTGAGGGATGTCAATGAAAAGTAATGTAACAATGAGAGATATCGCTGAAAAAATTGGAGTCAGCAGCGTGACCGTTTCAAAAGCGCTTAATGACAAAGAAGGCGTCAGCGACGAATTAAAGGAAAAAATTAAACAGTTGGCTGAAAAAATGGGGTATCGCTTCAACACAGCAGCGAGATCGATGAAGGATGGGTTGTCATTCAATATTGGGGTCATTATTCCTGAACGATTTACAGGCTTGAATCAATCTTTTTATTTGAATTTCTACCAATCCATCTCGAAGGTTTTAGAGGAGCAAGGATACTATGGCATTCTCCATATTTTACGGACCGAGGATGAGAATGAATTGGAGCTCCCTAGAATTTACTTAGAGCAAAAGGTTGATGGCTTTATCATTCTTGGGCAGATCAAAAAACCGTATATAAAAAAACTGCAAACAGTAGAGCATCCGACCGTTTTCATGGATTTTTATGAAGATGAAACAGACATTGATGCCGTTATTACTGATAATTTTTACGGTGCTTACGATATTACAAACTATTTGATTCGGAATGGCCACAAAAAAATTGCCTACGTTGGCAATATTTATTCTACAAGCAGCATTCAAGATCGATTTCTTGGATACTACAAATCTTTGCTTGAACATCAAATACAATTGAATGATGATTATATATTAAGTGATCGCAATGAGCATGGAACGTATATTGATATCGAACTTCCCGATGATCTTCCTACCGCATTCGTATGCAATTGCGATCAAGTCGCCCATAATTTAATCGCTAAATTAAAGGATTTAGGCTATCAAGTCCCGAATGACTTTTCCGTTGTTGGATTTGATAATGATATTTATGCGACCATCACGGAACCTAGTCTTACGACTGTAGAAGTGAATATCGAAGAAATGTCTCGGACAGCAGTCGGTTTTATTCATGAAAAAATCCGTGATAAAGATAAAAGTCATGGCAGGGTACAAATTAAAGGAAATATCGTTTATAGGGATTCAGTGAAAAATATAAAGGGAAATTAATTAAGGGCTGCCCAAAGTCGTAGTAATGACTTGGGAAGCCCTTCTTTTTTTACTTTACTTTACTTTACTCTATTAACTTGGACAGTGATTTCCGCTGGCAGTATCCCACTACAATCAACAATGTGGCTTTTTCGAGGGGAAAAGTGCCCGGAAATTCCCAGTTGCTTTATTTAAGGACTTTTCGGACAGCCTATTGATTATTGAGCGCTTAATTTAATCCACGTGCTCGCATAATCCCCATGCAGCTTTGGTAAATAAAGGCCTGCTGCAAGAAGCTGATCCCCACCATATACAACATTATCATGGTTAGAAAGATAGTTGAAATCAGGATTCAAACCTTTAAGAACGAGACGCTTGCTTAGCATATGAGGTTCAGCCAATACTTTAAAATAAAAAATCAATGCTTCACGCTTATCCTCGGAAACAAACATCCACGCCGCTTCATTTCCGTTAAATGGGTTCTTTAATCGGTAAAAGTCTCCTGTTTGTACGAGGGGGCGAATTTCTTTATAAAGCGCAACCTGCTTTTTAGCGATTTCTTTTTCTTCATCCGTAAATGTGCGTAAATCCATTTCATATCCAAAGTTTCCAGACATTGCAACATCCCCGCGTGTTGTGAGTGGAGCCATTCTGCCGACTTGATGATTAGGCACGGATGAAACATGAGCACCGATTGAACTAATTGGATACACAAGGCTAGTCCCATACTGAATTCTTAAGCGTTCGATTGCATCTGTCGTATCACTTGTCCACGTTTGCGGCATATAGTAAAGCATGCCTGGATCGAAACGACCGCCGCCGCTTGAACAGCTTTCAAATAAAATATGTGGGAATTTTGTTGTGATCCGTTCAAGTAAATCATACAATCCTAGCACATAACGATGCGCAATTTCCGTTTGGCGATCTGCAGGCCAGCCTACCGAACCGATTTCCGTTAAATATCTATTCATATCCCATTTAATATAGGAAATCGGAACCTGTGTGAAAATATCACTCAACGCATTAAAAATATAATCTCGCACTTCTTCGCGGGAAAAATCAAGTACGCTTTGTGTCCGTTGCAAGCTTCTTCGTCTTCCTTCTACATGAATACACCAATCTGGATGTCTTCTATACAGTTCACTTTCTGGGGAAACCATCTCAGGTTCAACCCATAGTCCAAATTGCAATCCTGTTGCTTTCACGCGTTCGGCTAAATCTTCAAGACCATTCGGAAGTTTCCTGCGATCTTCATACCAATCGCCAAGTGAAGTCGTATCGTCGTCTCTTTTACCAAACCAACCATCATCTAAGACGAACAATTCAATTCCGAGTTCAGCCCCTGCCTTTGCGATTGATTCAATTTTATCTGCATCAAAATTAAAATAAGTTGCTTCCCAATTATTGACGAGAATTGGACGTTCTGTGTCGCGAAACTCTCCTCTTGCAAGACGAGTTCGGTACAGCTTATGATACGTCCTAGACATTCCTCCAATTCCGTCTCCAGAATAAACCATCACTGCTTCAGGCGTTTGAAAGCTTTCTCCAGGATTAAGGGTCCAGCCAAAATCGAATGGATTTATTCCAATTGACACTCTCGTATTAAATAATTGATCCACTTCGGCCTCTGCTAGGAAACTTCCACTATATACTAAGCTAAAACCATACACATCTCCATGATCTTCATCTGTTTCCGGGCGCATAATCGCTACAAATGGATTGTGCTGATGACTGCTGACTCCTCGTTTACTATCGATAGCAGTATGGCCAGGCAGCAAAGCTCTTCTGCGAACTTGCGCCTCTCTTGCCCATGCCCCCGAAAGATACATAATGTCATATTCGGAATCGTGAAAATCAACAGAAGCACTAAGCGCACGCCATATTTCAAGCGGTTCTTTACCGTTATGGACAAACCTTACTGACCTGGCAATGGCGTTATGATCAGCAAAAATTGTATAGCTTAAATAAACAATCAATCCGCTGTATTCATCATGCAATTCAAGCACAAGTGTTTCTGCCTCGCCGTCATCCTCTACATATATCGCTGGCAGCCCATCTAGCTTCGGTTTGCCTATATTGATTGTATGATTTTTATATACAAGTTCTGTAACTCTACTGCCATCTCCGAGCTGGACTTGATACGCTGGGCTTCTAAAGTCACCCGTTCCATATTGAGGATATTCCTGTGGGAGCCCGTCCAGTGGAAGACTATTATGTGTATCTTTCCATCGTGGTGCTAAGAATTGTTCTAAACTTGGGTCATTACGTAACTTTTTACCCCAGTATGCATGGGCAGGAGTGCCGTTTACAATTTGAATAATATAGCTCATATCTTTTGATTGAAGGTGGAAAATGCTTGATTCACGATCGTAATGTATTGCCATTTTGCTGCTCCTTTTTGTATGTGTTTTTTCAACATGTATTAGTATGTGTAAACATACTAAAGTCATGATTTTAAATACTTATTTGCTATAAAAATTAATTGCCTAAAGTTAACGATTAAGTTATCATTTATTATATAATATGTTGATTTTTTTCAAAAGCAAAAAGGGAAATGTAAAATAAAAAAATGAGGAAGGAGGAAAAAAATGCAGGAATTATTTGTGAAAGGAATGACGTATGGATGGAATTCTTCCAGAGGTGCGTATCGGACGCCTGGGGCTGTAGAGTCTATGAAAAAGTTAAAAGAAACAGGCAGTGAGTGGATTGCCTTGTCCTTTTATACATATCAAAACACTATTTTCTCGACCGATATTCCTTTTGATTACGGTTTCACCATGACCGACAGTGATATCATGTTTGCAGTGAAAAGAGCTAAAGAGCTTGGTTTGATAGTTTGTTTAAAGCCTGTAGTCAACTCCAAAGATGGATTATGGAGAGCAAGAATAGGTTTTCCAGAAGATGCATATGATTATTGGGCGCAGTGGTTTGAGTCATATACGAACTTTTTGCTTCATTATGCGGAATTAGCAGAAGATCTCGAATGTGAAATGTTTTGTATTGGCTGTGAAATGATAGGAACAGAAGCGCAGACAGAGCATTGGGTCAAGATGATTGAAAAGGTCAGGAAGGTCTACACTGGACCAATAATCTACAATGCAAACCATGGCAAGGAAGACGGGATAGAGTGGTTTGATCAAGTTGATATTATTGGGACAAGCGCCTATTATCCAGTTGCTGAAAAGCCTAATGACTGCGAAGAAACGATGTTGAAAAATTGGGAGAAAGTAAAAGAAAGAATTGAAAATCTCCACAAGAAGTTTAATAAGCCGATTTTATTTATGGAAATTGGCTGTAGAAGTGCTGAAGGCTGTGCAATGATGCCATGGGATTTTGAACATCGCGACCTGCCATTCAACGAGGAAGAACAAGCTAATTTTTACAGTTCCGTCATGAAAACGTTTTGGGATGAGCCGTGGTTTGCCGGATTTTTCTGGTGGGATTGGAGTACAGAACTTTACCCACTTGAAGAAGCAAAAAGCAATCGAGGCTTTGATATTTACGGCAAAAAAGCAGAAGAAGTTTTAAGAGATTGGTATAGTAATAAATAAAGAAACTATCGGAATTTCGAGACATAAATTTGCTGAATTTTCAAGAGCTCTGGTAATTGAGTTTTATTGTAAATATTGTTGTTTACTAAGATTGTGCATGGTTGATTTCCGCTCCAGTTGCTCGCGCTCCCGGAAAGCGTCCGTCTGGAACGGAAATCAACGGTAATAGACTCATACGTTATTATTTCTTATTATCTTGTTCAATATTGATTTTGCAATCCATTTTAAAAATGAACAAATTAAATATAATAGGAGAAAAAAGAGTCGGTGAATGCCGAGAGTCTACATAAAAGTCAGGAGGAAGACTATGAAGGATAAAGGGCGAATTTTATTTATTGGCGACAGCATTACGGAATCGGGAAGATATGAAGATGCAGAAGGTATTGGTAATGGATATGTTCGCCTATTGCATGATTATCTCATCACAGCTTTTCCGAGCAAAGAACTAGAGATTATGAATAAAGGAATTGGCGGCAACCGTGCTACAGATTTGAAAGCAAGATGGGAAAAAGATGTTCTTGCTTTGAATCCTGACTATGTTTCGGTTTCGATTGGAATTAATGATGTGTGGCGCCAGCTCGATAGTCCGGACATGGAACAGGTCTATCCAGAACAGTTTGAAGAGATTTTGACAGGGCTTTTAGAAAAAACAAATGGGCAGCTTATTTTGATGGAACCAACGGTCATCGAAGAGGATGTGGATTCTGAAGGAAATCAAAAGCTTGTTCCTTATGTAGAGATCATCCGTAATCTTGCCAAGAAATTCAATGCGATTCTCGTTCCGACTCATCAGGATTTTATTGATTATTTAAATACAGGGACAGCGTATAAGCTTACGACCGATGGTGTTCATATGAACTCTGCGGGAAATATGCTAATGGCTGCATCATGGATTAAAGCATGTGAAAGTTTACTAAAATAATAGCAATGTAACTTCAAGGAGTGGACAAAATGGTAAAAGTCGATTTAAACGGACAATGGAAAATGCAGGAAGTAGGAGCATCAGAGTGGCTCGATGTTCAAGTACCGGGTTCTGTTATGAATGATTTATTGCAGCATGGTAAAATTGAAGATCCTTTTTATCGAGATAATGAAAAAATTGGGCTTGAGGTTGCAGCAAAAGACTTTGTATATACTAGAATGTTTTCGGTAGATGAAGACCTTTTATTAAATGATAAAGTGCTGCTTGTTTGTGATGGACTTGACACACTCGCCGAAGTTTTTGTGAATGGTGAGCTAGTTGAGAAGACGAATAATATGCATCGTATATATGAAATAGATGTAAAGGATTTTTTAAAAAAGGGAGAAAATGAAATTTCAATCAAGTTTAATTCTCCTACTAAATATATAGAAGTCTTGCAAAACGAAGATCCGCTTGCACCACTTGATGGCGGCGATGCGCTTCCTGGATTTCCATATATCAGAAAAGCCCACTATATGTTCGGATGGGACTGGGGCCCGAAAATCCCCGATATGGGAATTTGGCGTAATATATCTATTCAAGCATGGAGTTCTGCGAAGCTCGATGATGTATATATGACACAAGAGCATAGAGAAAACGAAGTACAACTTGATGTGCGCGTGAAAGTAGAAAGATTGAGTCAGGCGGAAGATCTCCAAGTGGAAGTTACATTAACAAGCCCAGCTGGAGATGTGGAAGTAAAAAACGTCAGTATATCAGCTGTGCAAGAAGTTATTGCATTTAATGTGCAAAATCCTGATTTATGGTGGCCAAATGGATATGGAAAACAGCCTTTGTATAAGGTCGAAGTTTCGGTACTGAATAATGAAGGTTCAATACTTGATACAAAAGACTATAATATTGGTCTTCGTACAATTGAAGTTAAATCTGTTCCAGATGAGTTTGGAAGATCATTTGAATTTTACGTGAACGGTATTTCGATTTTCGGAATGGGTGCAAATTACATTCCGGAAGATAATATACTTGCTAGAAATTCTGTTGAAAAAACAGAGAGACTTTTAAAAGATAGTGTTGAAGCGAATTTTAATATGGTCCGCATTTGGGGCGGCGGTCATTATCCGGAAGACTATTTTTATGATCTTTGTGATCGCCTCGGTCTTATCGTTTGGCAGGATTTCATGTTTGCGTGCGCTTCGTATAAACTGACAGATGAATTTTTGGATACCGTTAAGAAAGAAGTTGCAGACAATGTGAAACGTCTCCGTCATCACGCGAGCCTTGGTATTTGGAGCGGAAACAATGAAGTTGAAGAAGGTTGGGTGCATTGGGGCTGGCCACAGGATCCAATGCGTAAGACTGATTATATAAAGTTATTTGAATACATTATTCCTGAAATGATCAAGGAGTTGGACCCGCAAACATTTTACTGGTCATCTTCACCGTCTTCAGGCGGCGGTTTTGATCAACCGCGCGACCCGAATCGTGGAGATATGCATTATTGGGAAGTATGGCATGGATTAAAACCTTTCACAGAGTATCGGAAATACTTTTTCCGATTCTGCTCAGAGTTTGGATTTCAATCCTTCCCATCGATGAAAACGGTAGAAAGCTTTACAATTCCAGAGGATCGCAATATTTTCTCGCGTGTAATGGAGAAACATCAGAAAAATTCAGGAGCAAACGGAAAGATTCTCTTCTATTTATCTGAGAACTTTCTTTACCCGAAGGACTTTGATTCTTTGCTTTATGTATCTCAACTTCTGCAAGGTGAAGCCATTAAATATGGGGTTGAACATTGGCGCAGAAATCGCGGACGCTGCATGGGATCATTATACTGGCAATTAAATGACTGCTGGCCAGTCGCTTCATGGTCAAGCGTTGACAGCTTTGGCCGCTGGAAGGCGCTCCATTATTTTGCGAAGAAGTTTTATGCGCCGCTTCTTCTGTCCATTGAGGAAGAAGGAAAGACTGCTTCTATTCATGTGACGAATGATTCATTGGAAGACATTCAAGGTCGAATCGAATGGAAATTACGCAAGAATACGTCTGAAGTATTAAAAGAGGGCAGCATTGAAGTAAAAGTCGGGAAACTAACTGCTAAAAACTGTATTGAGCTGTCTTTTGAGGATGAGTTATCAGATGAAGATATGAGAAATACTTATCTTGAAGCCATCTTCATAAAGGATGGGGAAGTCCATTCTAATGCAGTTGTTTTATTTGTAAAACCGAAGCACTTTGAATTTGTTGATCCACAAATTACTTTTGATATACAGGAAGAAAATGATCGATTTACTCTTTCGCTCAAGGCTCAAGGCGGATTGGCGAAATATGTGGAACTTGATTTACAGGAAGCTGATTGCAAATTCAGCGATAATTACTTCGATCTCTCACAAGGGGATACGAAAAAAGTGACGATCATGAAGGATAGCTTAAGTGTAGATGTAAGCTTGGAAGAATTAAAAAGTAAATTATCTGTGCGCAGCATCTATAATACGTTCTAATGGAAAAACAGGCTCACAATGGGCCTGTTTTTTTGTTTCTTGTGAAATGATAAATTATAAGCCCTTGTTTTGGAAGTTTTACATAATCATCACTAAATTACACATACTGACATTAATATATTCTGACAAGTTATGAGGGATACGATATGTCAGGCTGGAAATGGAAAAAGAAGCAGAAACAACTTGATCAAAAAGAGTTAAGCAATGCTCCTCACGTAAAAGTAGAGAAACGTGATTTACGAATATTAAATGGCGATCTTGAAGAAACGATTGACTTCATTACGAGTATTTTAGGAGCGAATGATGACTTTATTACTCGGAAGTTTAAAATTTTTGGAAAGTATCCGGCGGCCATTTTCTACATTTCGAGCATGGTCGATCCGGCTGTCATTAATCACGATCTTTTAAAGCCGCTCATGTTTCCCCCAGATCATCTAGAAATCAAAGAAGTACAGCAAAATCATATATTAAAAGTCTTGTCTGAAGAAGTTTTATATCATAGCGACGTTAAGTTTGAATCGAATGTCGCAAATTTAATAGATGTCTTATTAGTTGGAGAAACGGTGATTGTCACTTCTGGTGTCCTGCAAGCCTTCCACCTTGATACTCGTAAAATTGAGAAAAGAGCACTTTCACAACCTGAAACTGAACAAGTTATCATAGGACCGAGGGAAGGTTTTATTGAGCAGATCGACACAAATATTGGATTAATTCGCTATCGTTTACCAACGGCTGATTTATGTGTGAGAACAATGAAAATAGGACGGTTAACGAAATCGAAAGTAGCCATTTGTTATATAAAAGGAATAGCGGATCAATCCATCGTTGATGAGGTGGAAAAACGTTTATCTGAGATTCATGTGGATGCCATTCTAGATGTCGGATATATTGAGCAATTTCTAGAAAATTACCAGTTCTCACCTTTTCCGCAAACAATCTTGACTGAACGGCCAGATAGTGTAGTTGGCAATATTATTGAAGGGAGAGTAGCCGTTCTTGTGGACGGATCACCATTTGTGTTGATGGTGCCCGTCGTCTTTAATCAGTTTTATCAAACGACGGAAGATTACTCTACCCGCTTTTTATTAGCAAGCTTTACTCGTCTTGTTCGGATTTTAGCTCTTATCTTTTCACTAGTTTTTCCGGCACTTTATGTTTCGTTCATTTCTTTCAATCCTGAATTATTACCTACTGAATTTGCAGTAGCCGTGGCGGGAGGTCGAGCAGGAGTTCCGTTTCCAGCAGTCATTGAAGTGCTGATGATGGAAGTGGCGATGGAAGTTTTACGGGAAGCAACTGTCCGTTTGCCGAAACAAATTGGCGGCGCTTTATCAATCGTAGGAGTTTTGGTCATTGGGCAGGCGGCAGTTGATGCTGGACTTTCGAGCCCGATTACGGTTGTCGTCATTGCGATTACAACAATCGGCTCATTTGCAACTCCAGTTTATAATGCTTCTTTCGCTTTACGGATGCTGCGGTTTCCATTAGCTATACTCGCAGGACTTTTTGGACTTTATGGGCTGGTAGTGGGCATCATTATTATTTTCAATCACATGCTGTCCATAAAATCCTTTGGCGTGCCATATATGAGTCCTGTTTCTCCTGGCAACGCACAAGGGATGAAGGATGTTGTGATCAGAATACCTTTTAGATGGATGCCGCAGAGACCTGAATTTCTCCATCCAAATAATAAAAAAAGGATGGGAAACAACGAGGAAGTATTTTCAGCCAATGCGGCTAATACTTCAAATCAAACGAAGATAAGTAAAAAATGAGCGGAGGGAACTTTTAATGGAGCATTCACGTCAAATAACAGCCGTCCAAGCCACGACTATACTGATCAGTACGATTATTGGTGTTGGTGTTTTAAATCTTCCGCTTATTGCTGTTAAGGCTGCTGATACTAGTGCTCCATTGCTTACATTCTTATCGGTTATGGTTAGTTTTGCGGGATTATATTTTATCACAAAGCTTGGAATACGATTTCCGGATCAAACCATCATTGGCTACAGTCAGGTTGTGCTTGGTAAGTGGGTTGGGCGCATGTATGGGATTTTAATAATCATTTTTTTTACATTTTTAACTGCTATGGCATCGCGAGAATTTGGTGAGGTTGTCGTAGCGGCGGTATTAAAAAACACACCAATAGAAGTAACCGTTATTGTCATGTTATTAATGGCTGCGATCTTTACTCGTGATGATATTAATACATTTGCATATATTCATAATTTTTATGTTCCCGCTATTATAGTACCAGGGTTGTTAATTGTGATTTTATCATTCAAAAATGCCAATCCGCTTTACTTTCAACCAATTATCCAACCAATCTATACGAAAGAATTTGATCCTTTATTTGTTGGAATGTTAACAGTCGTTGCTTTGTTTCAAGGATTTTTTATTATGACGATTGTTATTCCTTCCATGCAGAAACCCAAAAAAGCTATGAAGGCGGCCTTGTTTGGATTGGGCATTTCAGGAGCGTTTTATATCATGGTTGTTCTAGCGGCACTGTCTGTTTTTGGGGTGGAGGAAATGAAAAATCTAATGTGGCCAACACTGGAATTGGCAAGAGCAACCTCTTTACCCGGAAACCTTTTACAGAGATTAGATGTTGTGTTTCTCGCAATTTGGGTAACGGCTGTTTTTACGACGATCTTCTCCAGTTATATGTTAACGATTCATTCTTTAAGTAGATTTTTTCATTTGCAAGGTCACAAATCATTTTCTCTTTTTTTGCTACCCTTTGTTTTTTTTATCGCCATGATTCCTAGGAATGTACTGCAAATGTACGATGTGATTAAAATAGTAGGGAGACTTGGCCTTTTAGTTACAATTGGATTTCCACTTTTCATATTATTGATTGCCGTCATTCGCAAAATCCCCGGCAAAAAAGGCGGGCAATAAATGGATAAAAAATATGCCCATCTATTATGCACCATTTGTTTATTTATCCCTCTTTTATCTGGGTGCTGGGATAGCCTAGATATAGAAAAACGAGCAACTGTACTAGCAATCGCGATTGACAAAGCCAAATCAGGTCATGAATTAGAACATTCAAGTGAAGAGGAAAAGGAAATCACCAATATTCATGGTGATGGCTCAAAAGACGATAGGGATTTAATTCGTTTGACAGCTCAAATTGCCGTCCCCGGCCGTATCCCACTAGGACCGCAAATTGGTGGAGGAGGCGAGGAGCAGAAGCCGGTATGGGTATTGTCTGTTGTGGGCTCGACGCTTGATGCTGCTATGACAAATCTTCAACAAGAGTTATCAGATAAACTGTTTTTGGGGCATTTACGGGTCATCATCATTAGTGAAGAGGTTGCCAAAGATGGAGTTGGACGATTTAATGATTACTTGCGAAGGCAATCCGAAGTTAGAAGGACAGCTTGGATCGCGGTTTCAAAGGAAGAAGCTTCTAAATATATGTCAGTTGCACCGGAATTAGAGCGGGTTCCCGCTTTATATCTTAATGTTATGATAGAAAACTCAGTTAAACTAGGGAAATTTCCTAACAATCCAATTGGCGTGTTTTGGCGAATTCATGCGAGTAAAGGACAAGATGCCTTCCTTCCAATGCTCGAAATAAAACGTGGGGGAAATATTAATCTAGAGGGGCTGGCGTATTTTAAGGGAGATAAAATGCATGGGGAGATTGCACCTATTAAAATTGGCCTCCTCATGGCTATCAATCGACAAGGAAAAGGCGGTTATGCAGCATTTTATTCAATTCCAAGTACAGAGGAGCAAGTATTACTCCGTGCGATGAAACGAAAAGCTAAGGTTAAAACTTCAATCCATGACGGAAAACCTAAAATACGAATTAAAATTCGCTATGAAAATGAAATTATCGAAAAGGAGAAGGGAAAAGTACCAATCAATAATCCAAAGGCTATTGAAGAACTTGAACAAAGCTTTAATCATGATGTAACAAAATCAGTAGAAAAATTAATAAAGAAAATGAAAAATGAAAAATCAGACATCTTTGGTTTTGGTGAATATATAAGGGCTAAACATCCTGATTATTGGAACCAGCATGTAAAAACGAAAGAGGAGTGGCAAGAGATTTTTAAAAATGATTTAAAAGTTGATATACAAGTCGAATCGCAAATACTAAGAATAGGCATGAAAGCAAAATAATTTCATTTAAAGGGAGTGGACTGCATTGCATTATGCTTACTATTTTGTAGTCCTTTTGATTATAACCGGGATCTTTATCTTATCTATTGACGCAAAAACATTTAAAAAAATTCAAATGAATAGAGAAAAGAAATTCGCAATCTTTTTGGGATGGACGAATGTTATTGGGGGAACAGTATTTTTTGTTGTGTATTGGGCGTATCAGAAGTGGTTTTGGTAATGAATAATTGACGAACAAATAGTTGCTGAAGGGGATCAGGAAGAAGGAAGGACCTTCCCCCCTCTTCCTAATCTACTCCTTTACACGATTAATTTACAAACGAACATCGCTTGCTGGTCGGTCATCTTTTCGATTCTGAGCTTCTACTAGTTCTTGATCCCATGTTAAATGACGATATTTTTGAGTTTGTTCTGAATCCTTAAACCATTCAAGGAAATCTTCCCATAACGATAAAGGCCAGCCTGCATCAATTTGTGCTCCTGTATATTTTCCTTCTTTTAATCGAATAAAGCCAAATATATCACGAACTTGGGATTTTTCCGCTAAAGTAACCGTATGTTCTGCCAAGTGTGGAGGTATAAATATTACTCCATATGGCGTACCAAGTACAACGTCTCCTGGCAAGCAGATGGCTTTACCTATTCGTGTTGGAACATTAATTCCAACCATCGTTACTTCAGCAATAGCAGTAGGATCACTTCCACGATAAAATACATTAATATCTTCAATTTCCTCTACTTGTTGATTATCTCTAATCCCGCCCCAAATGACAGCACCGCCACCCTTTGTTCTAGAGGCAATAGCAGTTCCAAGGTTTCCGCCTAAAAAAGTTCCTTTATGAATTTTATCAAACATATCAACGACGATGACGTCTTCTTCTTCTAATGCATCAATAACCCATTGATTGAAAAAGCCTTTTCTTCCCTCTTGTTCATGACCGTATTTTAATAATGTCTCATGTAAATCCGGCCGTTGTGGAACCATGATCGCTGTAACAGCACGCCCAACCATAATCTGATTTGGACGTACAACCTTGAAGTCTCCTTCAAACTGAAAGTGATAGCCGTGATGCCAAAGAGGACCCCACGCCTCTTCCAAAGTAATATTTTTAAAACGTTGAAGAATGTCAGTTGGTACCTTTGGACGTCCGTTTGGAAATCGTTCACCTTTCCAAAGGCTAGTTAATTGAAGTATATCCTCAGGGTTATCAAATTTCAAAAAAATCAATCCTTTCTTCGTGATTATAGTGATATATAAAGTTTCAAATCTATTGTTAGATATTATGGCTTTATTGTCGATGCGGATTTTTTAAGTTGTTTTGCCTCAGAATCGTAAAAAATTAACCTACTCTAAATATGAACTCGAACTTTTAA
Source organism: Bacillus sp. FJAT-49711 (assembly GCF_018343715.1). GTDB lineage: Bacteria > Bacillota > Bacilli > Bacillales > Bacillaceae_C > Lederbergia. The sequence goes on from NZ_JAGYPL010000002.1 coordinate 1,236,257, forward strand.
ACTTTATATTTTAAAAAACAGGACACTTTCGCCTTTTTATCGAATGATTATTGTATATCAATCTAATAGAGAGGTGGGATTTGAGAATTATGGCGGTTGTAGATGATTCTAAAAAAGTATTAGTAACAGGAGCTAGTCGCGGAATTGGTAAAGGTATTGCGCTAAAAATGGCATCGCAAGGATACGATGTAGCGATCACCTATCGTTCTGAAAAGGGAGAAGCAGAGGCAGTCGCCCATTCCATTGAACAAGATTATGGGAGAAAGTGTATTATATTTCACGCTGATTTATCTAATGAACATACAGCTGAGGATCTTGTAGGAAAAACAATAAAAGAATTCGGTCACCTTAATATACTTGTTAATAATGCAGGCTTAACAATTACAAGCCCAATAGCGGAAATGGAAATTGAGAAAATTAATTATCTCTTAAATCTAAATTTGAAAGCGCCTCTTCTGTTGATGCGGGCAGCGATTAGGCATATGAAGGAAGAGAAGATCCGTGGAAACATAATAAATATTGCCTCTACTAGAGGGAAAAGAGCTTATCCTGTAGATGCAGTATATGGAGGAACAAAGGCGGCGCTTATTCGTGCCACAGAGTCTGTAGCGCTAGAGTGTGCGCCATATGGAATTCGAGTTAACTGTATTGCGCCAGGTGCAACGAGGGTGCGTGATGGAAATGATCAGTTTTATGAAAAATTAGGAAACAAAATACCGCTTAAGAGAATGGGCACTCCTGAAGATATTGGCCAAGCGGCAGTGTGGTTAGTTTCTGATCAAGCATCCTATATAACGGGTGAGACGATTAAAATCGACGGTGGTCTCATTTTACCGGGCATGCCGGAAGACGTAAGTCCTGAAGCTGGATATGGTTGGGGAAAAATATGATAACAATTCATATTAGAAAGGGGTAGCCTAGATTATGGCATCTATCACTATTAGAGATGTAAAAACAATCTTGACGGCACCGGAAGGAATTAATCTAGTTGTAGTAAAGGTGGAAACATCAGAGCCAGGACTATATGGAATTGGATGTGCTACTTTCACACAACGACATTTGGCTGTGAAGACGGCTGTAGATGAATATTTAAAGCCTTTTTTAATTGGTAAGGATCCATTACAAATTGAAGATATATGGCAATCAGCGATGGTGAGCTCTTATTGGCGCAACGGTCCCGTTTTGAATAATGCTCTATCCGGAGTCGACATAGCACTATGGGATATAAAGGGCAAACTTGCCGGAATGCCCGTATACCAGTTTTTAGGTGGAAAGTGCCGTGAAGCTGCCGCTGTATACCGGCATGCTGACGGAAGGGATGGCCAGGAACTTGTTGAGAATGTCCATTTTTATATGGAACAAGGAGTCCGTTATGTTCGTTGTCAATATGGTGGATATGGTGGACGAAGTCAGAAAATACTCTCACCAGAAAATTCACCGCCTGGCGCATATTTCGATCCAGATGCATATGCACGCTCTATACCTAAAATGTTTGACTATGTACGGGATAAGATTGGTTTTGAAGTAGAGCTAATTCACGATGTACATGAACGAGTAGCTCCTATCGAGGCAGTGCGGCTCGCCAAACAATTGGAACCATACCGATTATTCTTTTTGGAAGATCCGTTAGCACCTGAGCAAATAGAGTGGTTTCAAATGATTCGTCAACAAAGTTCTACTCCGATTGCGATGGGAGAGCTGTTTAACAACCCCCGAGAGTGGACGCCCTTAATTGTAAACGGACTGATCGATTTCATACGGGTACATATTAGTCAGATTGGTGGTCTTACTCCTGCAAAAAAGCTTGCATCAATATGTGAAGCATTTAGTGTACGGACAGCATGGCATGGACCAGGAGATGTGTCGCCCGTAGGACATGCGGCAAATATCCACCTTGATGTAAGCAGCCCTAATTTCGGCATTCAAGAGTGGTATGGCTTCTCAGATGTGATCCAAGAGGTTTTTCCAGGGTGTCCGGAATTGAAAGATGGTTATGTTTATCCAAATGATCGTCCAGGATTTGGAATTGACATCGATGAAGAAAAAGCCGCTAAATACCCATGTTCAAACGAATTGCCAAGATGGACATTGGCGAGAACTCCTGATGGAACTTCAGTTAGGCCTTAATGAAGCTATCAAATATATGTAGAAATGAAATAGGAAAAGTAATGTTCTCTTATTTCTTTTTTAAATAATATAATTACTTTACAAGTAAAAAGCATAAGATTTTATTCGTCTATAGTCTTTGCTATTTTCAATAAAATTCAAGCAAAACTCCTCTGTTGCTAAAAAACGGTTTGTTATTACCGACCAAAATTTTAGCAGCGGAGGAGCTTTTTTGTGGGAAATTAGATGGAATTAACCATATATATATTACATTGATTTTTTCGAAAAATATTATTACCCTTTTTTGAAAAAAATCAAACAATTTCGTAAAATAATCACCTATTAAATTTGTAAGCGTATTCAATATAATGAATACACAGATCATATTTTACGAGAGAGGGGAAGGTACCTTGGGATAATAAAACCTTTTTCAATAAGCACTTCTAATCCAATTAACGAGGTTGATGTTGAAAGGTTAGTAGAAAAACAATCATTTCTCATGCGTTTTTTCAGAAGAAAGAAAAAAACATCTAATGGAAATAATCTAGCCGGCTATATTTTTATTTCTCCTTGGCTCATAGGTTTTTTGCTTTTAACAGTCTGGCCAATTGCTCAATCTTTTTATTTATCTTTTACAGAATACTCTTTACTAGAAAGCCCCAAATGGGTAGGCTTCGAGAATTATCATAACATTTTTTTAAAAGATAATTTATTTCGAAAATCTTTAGCTGTTACTTTTACCTTTGTTATCATTTCTGTTCCACTAAAACTACTTTTTTCATTAATGGTAGCGATGCTATTAAATCAAAAGTTAAGAGGTATGAACCTTTATCGTACGGCTATTTATTTTCCCTCATTAATAGGTGGAAGCGTTGCGGTTTCCGTCTTATGGAGAAATATGTTTGGTGCAGATGGATATGTAAACCAAGTATTACAATGGTTCGGAATTCAAGGTGTCGGTTGGCTTCATACTCCAGAAACAGCACTTGGCTCATTAATTCTATTAAACACATGGCAATTTGGCTCAGCAATGGTTATTTTTTTAGCAGGATTAAAGCAAATACCTCAAGATTTGTATGAATCAGCATCAGTGGACGGCGCAGGGAAAATTAGAAACTTTTTTCACATTACACTGCCTATGCTATCTCCAGTCATGTTTTTTAATCTCATCCTAGGTATCATAGGATCTTTTCAAATGTTTACCCAAGCTTTCATAATTACAAAAGGTGGACCTGTCAATTCAACTTATATGTATGCTCTTTTCTTATTTGAACAGGCGTTTAAACATTATAAAATGGGATACGCTTCCGCTCTGGCATGGATATTATTGTTTATTGTTGCTGTATTGACAGCTATAAACTTCATAGGATCACGCTACTGGGTTTACTATGAGTCAGATGATGGGAGAGAGGGGAAATGAGTATCAGAAAAAAGTGGTCAAAAATGGGAAATCAAATGTTTTTAATTTTATTCTCATTATTAATGCTTTATCCGGTAATTTGGTGGATTGGAGCATCTTTAAAAAAGCCTGAAGAATTAAGGCTTCCAACAATTTGGCCAGAGGTTCCTAATTGGAACAACTATGTAAACGGCTGGTTATTCTCCTCAGAATTTACATTTGCTCATTTTTTTAAAAATACTTTGATTATGGAGTTTTGGAATGTATTAGGTGCAGTCTTAACAAGTGCACTTGTAGCTTACGGTTTTGCCAGACTTAATTTTAAATTTAAAAATCTATGGTTTGGCATATTAATGTTAACGTTAATGCTGCCTGGGCAAGTTACGATCGTTCCTCAATATATTTTGTTTAACCATTTTGGTTTTGTAGACAGTTATGTTCCATTAATATTACCCCATTTTTTTGGGGGAGGAGCATTTTTCGTATTTTTATTAGTTCAATTTATTAAAGGGATACCAAAAGAATTGGATGAAGCTGCAAAAATTGATGGTGCATCTGTTTATAGTATTTTCATTAGAATTATTTTTCCTTTACTTAAGCCGGCATTAGTGACAGTAGCAATCTTTACTTTTATATGGAGCTGGGATGACTTTTTTGGGCAGATCCTTTATTTAAGTTCAATAGATAAATATACCGTAGGATTGGCATTACGAATGTTTGTTGATCAGTTTGAGGTTCAGTGGGGGGAATTACTAGCAATGTCGCTATTATCCATCACGCCTTCCGTTCTACTATTTTTCTTTGCTCAAAAACACTTTGTTGAGGGAATTACCACGACAGGTCTAAAAGGATAGTTTATAAAACTTTGAAGGGAGAATGTAGAGTGAAAAGCAACGTGAAGGTGTTAGGTTTATTCATTTTTTCCATATTTTTGGTGCTAGCCTTAGCTGCTTGTAATGGGAAACAGGGTAAGGAAACTTCGAGTAGTAAAGATGGAAAAACAAACTTGAGTATCATGTGGTGGGGTCCAAATGAGAGGCATGAAGCTACTTTAAAAGCACTTGAAATTTATTCCGAACAGAACCAAAACATTAAGTTTACTCCTGAGTATTTAGCATGGGATGGATTTTGGCAAAAGCTTCCGACGCTGGCGGCATCAAAAACAATGACAGATATTTTGCAAATGGATGGTGCCTATATTGATGAATATGTCAGTAAAGGTACATTGGCGGATTTATCTGATATAGATTTAGATGGAATCGTTGATCCAAAAATTGTTGAAAACTTAAAAATAGATGGCAAACTATATGGAGTTCCATTAAGTCACAATGGGTCAGGGATTGCATTTAATAGACAAGAGCTTGAATCTTTAGATATTACGCTGCCACAAAAAGATTGGACATGGGAAGATTACTTCAATTTTGCCAAAGAATCACGGTCTAAATTGCCTGAAGGGAAATATCCGATATCAGATTCTACTGGAAGTTGGGAGTGGTTCCAATTTTATCAGACATCCAAAGGAAAAGGGCCAGTATTAGAAGGGAAAAATTACAATATTGATAAGGATTTGTGGTTTGAATACCAGGGAATCTATGACCAATTTAGAAAAGAAAAAATTGTCCCTCCAGCTGATGTACAAGCTGCCTTTTTGGAAAATGATCCGCAAGGAGACCCAATGGCTTCTGGAACGGTAATGACAAGAAGTGCTACTGTAGGTTCCGTAAGTGTATTGGAAACATTAATGCCTGGTCAAGTGGAGGTTGTGAATAATCCAACTGGACCTGCTGGCGGTGGGTGGGCACAGTCTACTATTTTCCTAAGCGTGAGTGAGACTAGTAAATATAAAGAAGAAGCTAAAGAATTTGTTCGTTGGTTTATATCAGATATGGAAGCTGGAAAAACGCTTGGTTTGACGAGAGGTATCCCAATCAATGATGCAATCTATAAAGAACTTGAGCCAAACTTGGAAGATAAAGATAAAATGAGCAGGGCATTACTAGATGTAGCTATTGATAAAGCATTGCCATTTTACCCAGCTCCTGCGGGATGGTCGGAATGGGTGCAAACCTATGAAACAGAAATGGAAGCTGTTATGTTCGGTCAAAAATCGTATGAAGAAGCTTATAAAGTAATTGATGAATTAGGAAAAAGTACAGCAGCTAAGTTAGGTAATTAGGAGAAAGGAGGAATATGAGTGAAATTAGCGGAAATGTTTTCCTCATCGCCCGACCAAATGTGGCACTTAGCAAAACAAATGGGAGTGGACTATGCTGTTGGCCCTCTCCCACGAAAAACCAATTTCTATGAATCATATGATTATACGAATCTCATGCATATGAAAAAAAGATTTGAAGACTTTGGTTTAGAACTGATGGTAATAGAATCAGCACCTCCTACTAATAAAATAAAACTAGGTGTTCAAGGGCGGGACGAAGAAATAGAAGTCATGCAAAAATTAATTACAAATATGGGCGCATTAGGGATTCCGGTTCTTTGTTATAATTTTATGGCAGAATTCAACTGGTTCCGGACCTCCACATCAACTAGATCTCGAGGAGGAGCGCTTGTAACTAGCTATGATCATTCCGTCATGAAAAATGCTCCAATAACGAATGCTGGGCTTGTAAGCGAAGAAAAACTTTGGGACAACTTAAAATATTATCTTGAAAAAATTGTTCCAGTTGCAGAAAAAGCAAAAGTGAAGCTCGCACTTCATCCAGATGATCCTCCAATCTCACCGATACGTGGTGTATCAAGAATTTTAGTAAATGCAGACGCATTACAACGTGCGATAGATTTGGTACCAAGTGAATATAGTGGAATTACATTATGCCAAGGGACACTAGCAACAGCTGGAGAGAATATTCCATCTGTGATTCGCCGTTTTGCTCGTCAGGATAAAATCTTTTTTGTCCATTTTCGTGATGTCCGAGGGACAGCGGAAAAATTTGAAGAAACCTTCCACGATGATGGGAAAACGGACATGCTGGAAACGATGGTAACCTATTATGAAGAGGGATTTGATGGTCCAGCTAGACCTGATCATGTCCCTACGATGGAAGGAGAGGATAATAGTAATCCGGGATATGAAATTCTAGGTAGGTTATTCGGTGTGGGTTACATTAAAGGATTAATGGAAGCAGCGGAGAAAAGAGATAAAATTATTGGATTAAATAACCAAGCTAGTGAATTGATTGAAAGTTAAACATTGAAGTATTAGGATCGAGTCTTTACATAATACTACTCGGTCCTTGGTTTTTCTAATTCATTGGTAATTGGAATCCATGAAATATAAAAATTTCTTTTAATGCGTTTTTATAAATCTGCTGTGCCGTAAATAAGGGAATTACCTTAACTATAAGTCAATCACTAATAATAAATTCATTAATTATTATTCTAGTTAAAAAGAGGTTAGCCCTTATATAAGGGGGTGGAGGAATTGAAATGAATAGGGAGGAATTAACATAAAGATAGAAGTAGCAAAAGAAACACAATTAGATTTACTTGTGTCCCAGTTTTCTCCAAATAGCCCTAAGTTTCATTACAACCGATAGAATGTTCAAAAGAAGAGTGAAGGACTATATTTAATTGCTTGAGCGACAAAATTCCTATTGGTCATTTTTTATTGAAGTGGTGGTCCAATGATGTCTCTATCACCCAAAAGATTGATATTACCTACACTGCCTATTCAGAAGCGGGAGTAACAATAGAGGAATATCGAAAAATGGGAGTAGCAACAACTTTAATTAGAGAAGCAGAACTGTTTCAAAAGAAAAGGGTTGTACTTGCATAGGCTTAGAAGTTGGAGTAGAAAACACTATAGCGAAACGACTTTATGAAAAACTAGCTTATAAATATTGGGAATATAGTGAATATACAGTTAATTGAGAATATAATGATTGTAATGGAAATAAATCAATTACGACTGAGATAGTCTCTTTTATGCATAAAGATCTTCAGAAAGATAATAATTGTTAGTTAAAGAGAAAAATGAGATTACAGAACAGTAGTTTTCAGGCTAGTAATTTTTATTTTATCCCAACTTGATACTTAAAATTATCGATAATCGATAGTGTGGAATAAATTATCGATAATCGATAAAAAAGGAGGTTCCTATTTGAATGTACGGCATGCTCCACTTCAAACCAACTCAATTAGTACACAAGTTTATTTAACATTAAAAAAGAAAATCCTTGAAGGAGAGCTCAAACCATATGATAGGTTACCAGTATTAGATATAGCGAATGGTTTTCGAATAAGTCAAGCACCTGTTAGGGAGGCCCTAGAACGGTTAAAACAAGAAGGGTTAATTATTGGTCAGCACAATAAAGGTTCAGTTGTGTCTAATATTACTTCAAAAGAAATTAAAGATATCTTTATTTTACGAGAAATGATTGAAGGATACGCTGTAAGGCAATCGATTCAAAAACTTAAAGAATTTGATTTTGAACTTCTTGAAAATATTACTAGAGAGATGGACACTGCAATCAAACAGAATGATCTGCTAAAAATATTAGAATTAGATATGGATTTTCACGGCTATTTATATGAACGTTGCGATAACTATGCCGTGTTAGACCTTTGGAATAGCATGAAAACAAAGATAATGCGTTTTATGGCTATATCCAATAAATATCACTCTACGGACGGGCTTGTTCAATGGCATCAAATATTAATAGATGCATTAAGGCAGGGAGATGCTGACGAGGCTGAGGCAATGTTTATAAATCATATGCATTCATATAAAACCATCCATGTAGACTAAATAGTATCAAATACCATTGGAAATTGGAAAAGCACTTACAGTTAAGGAGGAAAAGTGTATGCAACTCCAAAGCATGGTAAAAGAAGATATTATGCTTAAATTAATGAAAAGTCGAATTCTAACGGAAATGGTTTATAAAGAAGGAGCCCATAATAAATATAATGTTATTCGTTTTTTTTCCAGTTTAAATATAAGTGTACCATTTAGTTTTCCTACACTTGCCTTACTTGAGCCTTCAGGTAACTTCCGAAACAAACATGAGGAGTGGGCATTTACCGAGCACGTTATGGATTACATACAGACGAATATTACTCCTAATAGTGTAACCTTTATGGACGTAGAGGGTAGAATTGGTTTGTTATTCTCATGGGAATCCAGAAATACGATTGAATTTGTACACCAATCATTAAATGATCATTTTACTATTCCAATTAATATTGGAGTTGGAGAACCAAGTAATCGCTTAGAAAATATTCATATTTCTTATCAAAAGGCTGTGGATGCGTTAAAAAATAAATTTTATAAAGGTATAGGGAATATATTCTATTTTAATGAGATTGAAGAGTATAACGATCACTCTAGTTATCCAATTGAGCTAGAGGAAGATCTATTTAATAGTATTAAATTAGCTGATGATGATTATGACATTCATATTGCAGTAGAAAACTTCTATCATAGCATATTAAAAAGAGGCCTCCTTAATACTAAAAATGTATGCGAAATGACAATTCGTTTAATTGTAGGTTTGGAAAAAAAGGTGATTGCCGATATAGGAGAGACAAATATAAGTGTTTTTGTAGAATTAAATATTATGAGAGTTATATATATGGAAACTTTACAAGAAATAAAAGAATATGTTTGTAATTACTTGAAAATGCTAAACAAAATACTAATGTATAATAATAATGGCCACAGTGTTATTACTAAGGCACTTCATTATATGGAAAGGGAATGTAATAATGCAACTTTAGAAAGTGTGGCAGAGGAAGTTTACATGACTCCAACGTATTTGAGTGCTTTGTTTAGAAAAAACACAGGATATACATTTATTTCGAAACTTACTCAAATACGAATCGAAAAAGCTAAAACTATGTTAAAAGGGACTCCTTTAAAAAATTATGAAGTTGCTGAAATGGTAGGATACCGGGATTCTAGATATTTTAGTCAAATTTTTAGAAAGACTGTTGGAATAACTCCTACTGAATACAGGGAATTAAATAAAAGTGCTCAATAAGACTATGAACGAAAAAAAAGAGATCGCTTCAAAAGGTACTAGAACTTTTGAAGCGATCTCTTGTTATAATTCTTGAATTTAACTCCAGAGCCTGTCATTAGAATAGAAATTATCCCACTCATTGGTCGGTTCCCATATGCCTGGGATATCAGGATGAAGATGCTGAGCAATTACTTCATCGTTCAAATCATCAATACCAAGACCCGGGGCTTCAGGAACTTTAATGAATCCGTTTTGTACAAGTGGTTTTGGAAGCTTACTTATAATAAGATCATCCCACCATGGAACCTCTACAGAATGATATTCTAATGCAAGGAAATTTTCAGTCGCAGCTGCAACATGAGCAGCTGCCAGGCAAGCTATTGGACTTTCCGCCATATGAATTGCCATTCCAACACCGTATTCTTGAGCCATATCACCGATTTTCTTTGTTTCTAATATTCCACCAGTTGTTAATACATCAGGATGGATTACCGAGACTCCACCAGATTCAAGCAAAGGTTTAAAGTTTTCTTTTAAATAAATATCTTCACCTGTGCAAATTGGAGTGGTCACGGAATTTGCGAGTCTTACATATTGGCTTGTATATTGCCAAGGAACCATATCCTCCATCCAAGCAAGATTATACTTATCGATACGGCGGCCAAGCTTAATGCAATCTTCCACACCAATATGCCCAAAATGATCGATGCATAATGGAACTTCATAACCAATGACATCTCGGACCTGGGCAACATATTCTTCTAACATATCTAAACCTTTTTCAGTTACATGGATGCCAGTAAAAGGATGCGCTATATTATAGACATCGTATAGACGGTTTCGGAGATATTTCATCTCTAATTCTGACATATTTGAATTATTTCTGTTATACCAAGCTGTTGATAGTTCTCGCATTTCAACTAAAAATCCAAGTGGAGCACTTAATGTACCAGGTTCCTGAATGATTTGGCCGATGCCTAAGTCCATTTTTAAAAATGTAAATCCTTGCTCCATTCTTTTTTTAAGGGCATGCCCCATGGCTGTTCCCGTATCTTTGCCTTGAACATCTGTATCACAGTACATGCGGATTTGATCACGGAATTTACCGCCTAGCATTTGATAAATGGGTACCCCGTATGCTTTTCCGGCTAAATCCCATAAAGCAATCTCAATACCACTCACTCCGCCGCCTTGACGGGCGTGTCCTCCGAATTGCTTGATTCTTCTGAATATCTTATCGATATTGCAGGGGTTTTCACCGAGAAGTCGTGATTTTAGCAATTGAGCATATACTTTATCGGCACCATCACGAACTTCACCAAAACCAACTAAGCCTTGGTTAGTATATACTTTAATTAAACTACAGTGCATTGGGGCACCTGTAATATCCGCAAACCGGATATCCGTAATTTTTAAATCAGTTGGAGTAGAATGTGTACTTACGTACGCTAACGCGCTTTCAAATGTTTCTTGATTTGTCATATTTTTAACTCCTTAAAAAATATTATAATAACATGCTTCCGCCATCCATTCGAATTGCGGCTCCATTCATAAATTCACTTTCATTAGACGCTATAAATGAAGCAATATGACCAATATCTATTGGTAGTCCGACTCGGCCAAGGGGAAATTTTTTTAATCTCTCTTTCCTTTTTTTCTCACTGATTTCTGGATCGATCTCTTCGTCTATTTTGTATTTCCCTACGTCAACTGCTCCAGGTTCGATCATATTAACAGTAATTCCATACTTTGCAAGCTCAATAGCACTTTCTCGCACCAACATTTTTATAGCACCTTTTGTCATTGAGTAAACGGTGTCAAAGTCTGTTGGTCTTTTATCATGAACGGAGGAAATATTGATAATTCTTCCTGATTGTTTCTTTTTCATATAAGGAACAACGGCTTGGATGCACTGCCAATATCCTTTCAGGTTAGTATTCATCATGCGGTCGTAATCACTGCTTGTGTAATCAAGGAGGTCAATATTTAGTTGTAATGCAGCATTATTTACTAAAATATCTATGGATCCAAAATTATCGATTACCTTTTCTACCATTCTTTCAATTTCATTCTTAGATTGAATATCAGCTTGTACAATAATAGACTCACTACCTAGCCGATCTATTTGCTCTTTTGTGTCCAGAGCTCCTTTATTACTCGAATTGTAGTGGATGGCAACCTTTGCACCTTGTTTAGCAAGTTCTACCGCAATCCCTTTCCCAATTCCTGTTCCTGCCCCAGTAACTAAGGCAATCTTGTTAGAAAGATCCATAGAATCACCTCGAATAAAAAATAGTTATTCAGTTATTTAAACTTCAGAATTTACTTTAGTTACTGGGACTTTCATTTTATGGTCCATGTAATGTAATAAAAATCCACCATCTAGACGAATATCAGTCCCATTTATATAACGTGATTCATCTGAAGAAAGGAAAAGGGTAAGATGAGCTAAATCCTGAAAATCTCCTAATATTGCATTTGGCACTTTATATTGATAAGCTTCATAGATTGAAGATATATTACTTTTGAATTTTTCATTATCTCCGACAATTGGGCCCATTTCAATTGAATTTACATTTATTCCATGACGCCCTAGGTTTAAAGCTGATTCACTACATAGAAGTTTAACAGCACCCCTTGAGGCACTATAAACAAATGAGGAACCTGTCGGTTTTTCGGCATGAATGGAACTAATAAAAATAACTTTTCCAGATTGCTTTTTTACCATTTGTTTGCCTACGACTTGCGTACAAACAAAAGCCGACTTTGCGTTGCTGTTCATCACTTGTAAGAATAATTCTTCTGTACAAGTTTCGACTTTTGTTGGGATAATAAAATTATTATTATGGATAAGGATATCTACTGATCCTAGTTGTTTTTCTATTGTTACTAAAAGCTGACTTAATTCCCTTTCATTGCAAAGGTCAATATTAGCAACTACTGTTTTACTTCCCTTACTTTTACAACTTTCCAAGTTTGATTCGATTGCATCCCCATTAGAAGCACTATTTAATAAAAAATGTGCACCTTCACTTGCAAAATGGTTTAAAAGTGTTTTTCCGGAATCATGATCGGCATCAGTAATAAAGACAAGTTTATCCTTAAATTTCATGACTTCCCTCCCTTCAAAATATTCGTTTGGAAGTGCTAATTGTTATTTATAGAATAGAAAACACGGTCCATCCAAAATAAGTGCAATAGGCTCATATATACACAACTCAATCATACATAGTAGCACTTTACTTTTTCGATGCCGTAAAATTATGATTTTGTTTGATTTTTTTATCATCATGCAAGTCCCTAAGAAATCAAACAAAATCATAATATTGTAATCTTTAAACATCTATATAAAACTTATAAATTGTAAATATATTAAATCAGTAATGAACAGGAGGAAATATGAATAAAGCTAACTTTACTTCAGGAAAGGGCATGCGTAGGAATGTATTGTTGGTCATGTCAGATGCTTCTCTTTTGATCTAGGTAAAGGGAGTGAAGGAAGAAGTTAAAGTTATAGCAAATAAGGATATTCACATTGAAAAAGTGGAATTAAAGGTTGAACTCGAATGCATATTAATTCTTAAACTTTTTATTAGGAGATGGATGCTTTGGTAAAAAACTTAGATGATACAACAGTTTTACATAATGGAATTAAGATGCCTTGGTTTGGGCTAGGGGTCTTTAAGGTGGAGAGTGGAGAAGAAGCTGTGAATGCAGTAAAGGCTGCAATAAAAAATGGATATAGAAGTATTGATACTGCTTCAGCGTATAGAAACGAGGAAAGTGTTGGAAAAGGAATTAGAGAGTCGGGAGTTCCTCGTGAAAACATCTTTGTGACTTCAAAAGTATGGAATAGCGACCAAGGGTATGACTCTACATTGGAAGCATTTGATGCAAGTATAAATCGTCTTGGACTAGACTATCTTGACCTATATTTAATTCATTGGCCAGTAAAAGGGAAATATAAAGAAACATGGAAAGCGTTGGAAGAAATCTATAAGGAGGGTAAAGTTCGTGCAATAGGGGTTAGTAATTTTCATGTCCATCATCTAAAAGATTTATTGCAAAATGCTAAAATTAAACCAATGGTTAACCAAGTGGAACTGCACCCAAGGCTTGCTCAATTAGAACTACGCACTTACTGTAAAGACCAAGGAATACAACTCGAGGCTTGGTCTCCTTTAATGCAAGGAAGACTTTTAGATAATGAAATCTTGGCTGAAATTGGGGAAAAGCACAACAAAACGACAGCTCAAGTTATTCTACGATGGGATATTCAAAGTGAGATTGTAACAATTCCCAAATCAGTAAAAGAACATAGAATTATTGAAAATGCAGATATTTTTGACTTTGAATTATCAAATGAAGAGATGGAAAAAATCGATGGATTAAACCAAAATAAACGTGTTGGTTCAGATCCAGATAATTTTAATTTCTAAGATACTTAATATTGGTCCTAAGGTTATAAGCATTCCAATAAGTGACTGTATGTTTTCGTCAATATAAGGAAGTAATGAAAAAAATAGATATCTTATGGAAGTTTAGGAATGGAGTACTTCTTCAAACGGGTAAATAAATATGCGAATATATAGGGGGAATTTAAGAAATCCCTACTATACAAACAATGTCCACCAATGTATAGTATAACGTAGTCATAACTAGCCAGTCCTCAAATTAGGGCTGGCTCATTTTAGTGAAAAACGACAGAGAAATTTACTTGTAAAGGAAGCATACTATATGTTCAGAAAAAACCCTCTCGTATCCCTTAAGATGTTTTTGTTTTTCGGTGCGGCGATCAGCTCACTAGTTGTTAGTTTTTTGCCTTTATATTTTCAAAATAATGGGCTGTCAAAATCTGCAATCGGGATGTTTTTTGCACTAGGAACGGCGGTCGGTCTTTTTGCCCAGCCAGTTTGGGGATTTATGAGTGATAGATTTAAAACAGTTAAGAAAATCATTACTGTTGTTTTAATTGGTATTTTAATAGGAATATTTTTGATATTCCAACTCAGCTCGCTTGTTTGGCTTTATGTAGCAGGTGCCTTATTTTTCTTCTTCTTTACCGCTTTAAACCCATTATCAGATAATTTAGCTAAGCGTGTAGCGGATGAATATAAAGTATCATTTGGCTCAATACGATCTTGGAGTTCCTTTGGTTTTGCCATTCTTTCTTTAGCAAGTGGATTTTATTTTAATAAGATGGGTGTACAATCTCTGGCCATTCCGATGATGACCGTTGCGGGAATTACATTTCTATTATCGCTGACACTAAAAGATGCGAAATCTGGTGCGAAAAAAGTCAATTTAAAAGAAGTGGGTCAATTTTTTAGAAACAGAACATTACTTATTTTCTTTTTGTTAAGCTTTTTTATTTTCCTGACGCATCGTGTGAATGATAGTTTCATTAGTTTATATTTATTTGAAATCGGTGGGAATGAAATGCTTGTTGGCTGGCTTTGGTTCATAGGCGTGCTTAGTGAAGCCATCCTTTTCTTTACAAGTTTTATCTGGTTCCGATCGGAAAGCCCCATTAAATATATGATCATTGCTGGTTTTCTTTTTACGATTAGATGGATCATGATTGGATTTATTACAGACCCGTCTATGTTGCTATCTATACAAGTATTGCATGGGATTTGTTTTGCAATCATGTATATGGGCGCCATAGAATATTTATATCGGGCCCTTCCTGTTGAGATGCAAGCAACGGGCCATATGGTTTTCATGGGGATTGCGTTTAGTATTACGAATATCATTGGCTCCTCAGTTGGCGGCATTATCTTTGACACATTTAGTGGCTCGACTCTATATTTTTTAATGGCTGTTAGTTCGTTCATAGGGACAGTTGGATTTATCTTATTTTCGATTAAAGAAAAGTCTAGTAGAAAACTAGGAATGGTAGAAGGATAAGAAAAAAGGTGCAAGATCATCATGATCTGCACCTTTTTGTTTGCTGTCTAGCTTCAGTGTCTGTCGACTAGCAAACTTCTTACTTCTTCCTATAATAAGTCAGCATCAGCTTATTCCAAACCGTGTTTCCTTCATCTAATAAAAGAAAAGTCGACTAAAACCGCTACGTCTTGTGACGATGACGAGCCAGATTCTATAGGTCTGTACATCGATATAAAAGGAGCTTGAGTTTTTCTTATAATTATTGTTCTAATTTAGTATCTTTTTTTACAAATTTCAAATAAGCGAAATAAATGACTCCAATTCCTAGCCATGTGAATCCTAGTTTTTTAGCAAGGATGTCTAAATTGATCCAAACATAGGCAATAATCAGAAAACCGATGGCTGGAAGTACTAGGTGACTGAAATAGTTCTTGCTTTTCTTCTTTCTAATATAAAAGTTAATAACAGAAATGTGCAATAACAAGAAAGCAGTAAGTGCACCAAAGTTGATGACTGAAGCAAGTTGTCCAATTTGTGCTGAGAAGAACATTGTTACAATAAATGAAATGACAGCAACTACAATCGTTGCGACAAATGGCGTTTTAAACTTCGGATGAACTTTTGATAATGCATGTGGCAGCTTACGGTCGCGAGCCATACTAAAGAGAATACGAGAAATGGCTGCTTGAGCAACGAGTGCGTCTGCAATCCCCCATGCAATAACTGTAGCAATAATGGTCGTCCATTTTAGCCAAGTACCACCGGCAATTTCAGCAATTTGATAAAAGGCAGTGTCTACATTTTCAAAAGTAGTAAAGTCTGGCCAGATTAATGCTGCTACCCAAGTTTGGATAATGAACATGACACCGACGAGAAGCAGCGCCCCGATAATAGCATTACCAATTGCTTTTCGGCCGCCTTTAGATTCTTCGGCAAGTGTGGAAACAGCATCAAAACCAAGGAAGCTTAGAACTGCAATAGAAACTGCTCCCATTACTGTAGCCATTGAAAAATGTTCTTTATCGTACAAAGGTTTGAACGTAAATTCTGCACCGTTCACATGTTGTGCAACGGCAATAATACCTGCTACTACGAAAATAACTAAGACTATAAGTTCAGCAATTAATATATATTTATTCGTTTTTGCAGTAAATTCAATACCTAGTACGTTAATAAGTGTATTTATTCCAATGAATATGAGCAGCCATATAATGATAGGCACTTGCGGCACGATATCTGCTAGTGCAGCAGCACTCACTAAATATAAAAGTGCAGGAACGAAAATATAGTCAAGAAGAATGAGCCAGCCTCCAAAAAATCCAGCTGTGTCATTAATTCCGTGTTGTGCATAAGCGTAAACTGAACCGGAATATGGAATGGCCTCTGACATACGCGCATAGCTGAGCGCTGTAAAAATCATCCCAATCATCCCGATTACATACGCAAGGGCGACCATTCCTTTTGCACCTGTTGCAACCTCACCATAAATACCGAATGGCGCAATCGGAACCATGAAAATCAAACCATAAATCATTAAATCCCAAAATGTTAATGCACGTTTCAGTTCCTGTTTATATTCAGGAGCCTTCCCGTTTAAATCAGCCTCTTGGCTTAGTTTTTCTAGTGACACTCAAATTTCCCCCTAAACATTAAAATATTTCTATCTTATAAGCATCTAAAAATGATTGTGGAACAAAGAATCTAGCTGTAAGAAGGGGATCAACAATTTGAGAGATTTGTGATTGTCCAATTGAACTCATCAACATTGTCATCTCTGCCACATTCATATCTGTGTATGGCATTAATAAATCGATCATCTCTTCAACAGCAAGCTTTGCTGCCTCATCAAGTGTTTCAGCACTTACTAAGATGCTAAGGCCATCCTTATTTTTAACAAGTGGATGTTTTAAACTTTTTCCTTTTTTCACTTCAAGTGTTAGGTCAGCTTGTCCAGCAACCTCAATTCCTGAAACGCCGATTTCTCCATCTCCCATTGCAGCATGCATATCACCAAGACCAAATAAAGCACCTTCGTGAAAAACAGGGAAATAGATGGTTGCACCTTCTGTGATTAAAACAGTGTCTAAGTTTCCACCGTGGTTGCCTGGTGTTCCGCATGGCACAGCTTCATTTTCTGGGGCAACTCCGATCACGCCGATCATTTTATTGAGCGGGATGCGGACTTTTTCATTGAAAATAGCCTCATTCCCTTCAAGCGGAATCATTTTGACTGTGAACTCATCAATCCTATGGCCCATAACACCAAGGTTTTGACCCGTCGCAAGTACCCCGGGACCTTTAATATCAAGGCCATGAATTGTTACAGCAAGTACATCTCCTGGTTCAGCTGATTCCACATAAATCGGCCCAGTTGCTGGATTAATTCGTTCCCAATCGATTGCGTTCATCGTTGTTTCGCTAGATGTAATTTGTCCTTCGAAACAATCATACGCATCAACCGTAATTCGGGTTCCAGATGCAACAGTGGCAACAGGTGTATGTTCTTTGCTGAATGAATAAATTGGAGTCCCTAAACCAACCGTTTGACTCATTTTTCTACCATCCTTTCTGAATTGTATAAATATTAATGTCATAATGTTACGACATATTGCGAAGATTATAACATATAAGAAAATGAAAGTGAATGTTTTGTGAACTTTTTCCTATTTTATTAGAGTAATAAGGAGGTTTTTTAGAGGAGGATGGCTCATTGTGGTCAAAATGTACTGCTTTATTATGAATGCATATGATATTCACGTTTTTGTTGAGTGCATGCAATGGATGAATTAGATATAATAATAGAAAATGATTTTAAAAGGAATTTTTTTTATGAAAAAAAGATATTTTTGGCTGCTTGCAGCTATTCTTTGGTGTGCAGCCATTTTTATTGCAACGGCTTCCCCTTCATCTACCGGGGGTCATACTCAATCCATATTGGAAAGATTTTTTCATCTGACTTCAAGCGAGGCGCAAATGTGGAATGTGATTTTTCGTAAGTTCGTTCATTTAGCTGCGTTTGGATTTCTTGCCGTCCTATTCTACAATAGCTTGCAACAAAACCGATTTTTGATGGCATGGATGTTGACGACAATATATGCAGCAACAGATGAACTACACCAAGTCTTTATTCCAGAACGAACAGGTGCATTGCTTGATGTTGGATTAGATTCCTTAGGGGCCATCGCCGCGCTTGTTGGGGCGAAGCTATTAATAAGGAGAAAAGAGGGGAGAAGGGTTCATGGTTAAAGTATTGTTTGTCTGTCTAGGGAATATTTGCCGCTCTCCAATGGCGGAAGCGGTATTTAGGGATTTGGTAAATAGAGAAAACCTTGGCGGAAAGATCTCAGTTGATTCCGCGGGGACAAGTTCGTGGCATGTCGGCGCTCGCCCGCATAAAGGTACGTTAAAGAAATTGGAGGAATATCGTATTTCCTCTGAAGGTATGTTTGGAAGACAATTTATTAAAAAGGATATAGAAGAATTTGATTACATCATTGCCATGGATGAAATGAATATTCACGATATTTATGATATATGTGGTCAGCCTGAACATCCGAAGGTAATCAGATTGCTTGACTTGACGGATCGGAAAGCAGATGTACCTGATCCATATTATACGGGTGATTTTCAAGAAACGTATAATCTTGTTTTGGAAGGCTGCCAAAGATTGATGGAAAAAATAAAAAACGAAAAATCATTGGAAGGATGATCATCATGTGCGAACCTTTATTTTTAGAACCTGTTTTTCAGGAGAGAATTTGGGGAGGGACTGCATTAAAAGAGAAATTTGGCTATGATATTCCGGATGATCTTACAGGAGAATGCTGGGCGATTTCTGCTCATCCAAATGGACCCTCTGTTGTGAAAAATGGCGAATTTGCTGGTAAAACATTAATAGAACTATGGACTGAGCATCCTGAATTATTTGGAAATCAACAAGGCGGAGTATTCCCTTTATTGACGAAAATTTTAGATGCGAATGCTGATTTGTCTGTTCAAGTGCATCCAGATGATGAATATGCAAATGAGCATGAAAATGGCGAGCTTGGAAAAACGGAATGCTGGTATATCATTGACTGTAAAGAAGGAGCGGAGTTGATCTATGGTCACACCGCGCTTACAAAAGAAGAATTTGTCTCTAAGATTGAAAATAACGAGTGGGACAAGCTTTTGAGCCGAGTGAAAATTAAACCAGGCGATTTCTTCTATGTACCGAGCAGAACGATCCATGCGCTGGGAGAAGGAACGCTCGTTCTTGAAACACAGCAAAGCTCTGACACTACATATAGGCTAT
Organism: Bacillus sp. FJAT-49711; assembly: GCF_018343715.1. Classification (GTDB taxonomy): domain Bacteria; phylum Bacillota; class Bacilli; order Bacillales; family Bacillaceae_C; genus Lederbergia. Next base: position 1,255,929 of record NZ_JAGYPL010000002.1, read on the forward strand.
ACGACTATGACAGACCTGGACAAGATGGAAAGCCACGCGAACTTCATATTGAAAAATCAATTGACGTATCAACAATTCCACACCAAGTTCCTGAGTTTTCGCCTGAAGTAAGTACAATTCCGGGAGCTGTCATGACTAAATTCGTTGAAGCCGAATTCTTTACAGTTCATAAATGGGACATTGACGGTACTGCTAAGTTTGAACAAAATCAACCATTCATGCTATTAAGCGTACTCGAAGGAGACGCACTCCTATCCCTAAATAAAAAAACATACCCTATAAAAAAAGGCGATCATCTCATTCTTCCATCAGGAACAGAAAGCTTCCAACTCGAAGGAAAAACAATGCTCATCGTATCGCATTTATAACGTATTTGCCGCCAACAATTCAGAATTGTTTCCAAGTTGTGTGAGTGCCCACTAGTGTTGCACGTTTGTAAAAAAATGTAAGGTCAGACTAAATATTAATTTTCCACCTTGCGGTAAAATAAAAAAACTCCTAATGTAGATAGGGAAAGACGACCTCATCAGTTCCCTACACTACAAAAGGAGCACGCAATGAATAGTGTAGATCAAGATTTAGTCTTTCGTCAATATTTATCTTTATTACCAGCCACAACACTGGCATGCCCATCCCATAATTACAACTTCACAAAATTATCGGATGAATCCTTAGTGAAAATATTTCTCCTTTCGACCCTCTTTCGCTGGGGTAGCCTTCGGGAAATCGAAGTAGCTATAAGGTCG
>NZ_JAGYPL010000002.1:1256684-1257990 GCF_018343715.1 Bacillus sp. FJAT-49711
CAGCCACAACACTGGCATGCCCATCCCATAATTACAACTTCACAAAATTATCGGATGAATCCTTAGTGAAAATATTTCTCCTTTCGACCCTCTTTCGCTGGGGTAGCCTTCGGGAAATCGAAGTAGCTATAAGGTCGAAAAAGCAGATCCAAAATGAACTCAAGATTGGCTCCATTAGTGCTTCTCAGATAAGCCGTCGGCTTAGGTCCTTGGATACAGCTGAGTTATCAGCCTTGTTGGGTCGCATCGCATGGAAATATTGGTCCATTAAGTCCAAGGCAAAAGGAATCCATTCAAATGTAGGGATATTACGTATCATTGATTCAACGTTCATAAAATTGCCCAACCAGGCTTCCGACTGGACGGCTGTATCAAAAGATTCCAGCGGGGTAAAATTGCATCTTTGTTTGGCCGTTGCCTCTTCCGACAGTGTGTTTCCTGAACGGATGATTCCTTCCACCTCCAATGTTGCGGATATAGATGCCGTCAATCATTTGATTGATTGTGACGATGCCACCTATGTCATGGATCGTGGATATGGTGAAAAAACTAAAATAGGCGGTTGGCTTAGCAGGGGCGTCAAGTTCTTAGTCCGTGTAAAAAAGACCTTTAAAGTTGAGACATTGAGAGAATATACCCCTGATGTACCTAATGTAACAAAGCATGCGAAAGTCTCGATAAGGACAAGGCCTGAAAGGTTGAAGCTCGTTGAATTTACGGATAACGAAGGCACATTTTTCCGAATCTTGACAAATCGCTTGGATTTAACTGAACAGGAGATCATGGATACCTATAAAAACCGATGGTTTATTGAGATTTTCTTCAAATGGTTAAAACAACATATTAAAGTAGAGCATCTATTCAGCCATTCGCCGATTGGAATATGGAATCAACTATTCCTTTCTCTCATTACCTTTGGATTGCTTGAGATATTAAAACTACTGAAACAGCCTAGAAAAACAGCTTGGCAATTTTTAAGGATCCTTCGCCAATATCTTTTGGATTCGTGGGATGAAGTAAACAGGGAATTTTATCGCCCTCAAAAAAGAAGCAAAGGAAGACAGAAGGTACCTAGTAAAATACCTATCCCACGAATATATGGTGAAAATGTAGCAATTGTCAGCCCGATTTCAAAGGATCATTACGTAAAGAAAGAAAAATAGAAAAGTAAATATTTACAAAAAAAGGGAACTGGGTCGAAATAGACTGAGCGTTACCTTTTTTTAAAAAATAGAATGAAAGCGACTGGAAAATTTTTACTTTTAAATCAAAAGTTACATTTATTGGTTATCGTGCAACACTAGTG
>NZ_JAGYPL010000002.1:1258000-1391012 GCF_018343715.1 Bacillus sp. FJAT-49711
AAATATTTACAAAAAAAGGGAACTGGGTCGAAATAGACTGAGCGTTACCTTTTTTTAAAAAATAGAATGAAAGCGACTGGAAAATTTTTACTTTTAAATCAAAAGTTACATTTATTGGTTATCGTGCAACACTAGTGGTGAGTGCCTGGCACTCACACAACTTGGGTGCATTGCATTTCAAACGTCCACTCGCATTTTAGTGTATTGTCATATGATAGATCATCCTGTGATAAAGGTGGTGTAAGTGTATGAGTGGTGGCGGTAATGGAGCAGGTGGTTTTGCGTTGATCGTTGTTTTGTTTATTTTGTTGATCATTGTAGGAACTGCTTTTGTTGGCGGAGGTTATTATTAAAATGTTCTTTCAAGGGATGGGCGATGATTCGTCTGTCTCTTTTTCCGTTTTACGGAAAACAGGTCCTCCACGCTTGGGGGACCTGTTAGATTAATGCCCTAACTAATAACGGTTTTACGTGGGCATAAATTTCATCGAATTGAGAAATAGGGAGAGGATTTTGCCCGAGTCCAAGTTCAATTGTGAATCCTGGCCTGCGGAAGTCTTGAATGAACCAATCTTTATATCCAGCAAAGCTATCAACGTAGCGAACTGCTGTATAACCGCTTAGCCTTGCGAAATCATTCGCGAGTGTTTCCGATTCAGGGGGCTCCAATCCTTCATAGCCCCAATAAATTTCTCTTCCTTGTGTATGCAATGCAAGAAGGCGAGCAAAACTTTCGTTTCTGACAAGGTCAGCCATTGCCTTTGTTTCTGGCTCGGATAATGGGGAAGAGCCTGGATAATCCCGTGGACCCGGAACCTTAGGTTTTCGTTCTTTCTCAAACTCCCAATTCGCCGGGAACTGTTTATTCAAATCAACTCCGCGAATATTTGCTTTCCATCCTGAAAAATCTGTGCTTCCTCGATTCAACCGAATGACTTCCTCGCGTTTCGCAGCAGGAGGGCCGTTTAAGACAAGGCTGACGCCGTCGGGATTTACCATTGGAACAGCGGAAAGCTGGGATTGTTGATAGATGGATAATGCTGATACTCCACTAATATTTTGACCATTCGTTAATGCAAGCAAATACTCATTTAAAAATTTCATTAAAATAGGCGAGGTAATCCATTCATTTGCATGGAAAGAGGCATTCATTTGAATTTTTCGGTTGGTTTTCCCAACACGTAAATCGTACAGCGGTAAATTGTCCACACTTTTACCAGCTTCTCTTCTTCTAATGAAAGGATAGATAGCCAATAACTTTTCAATGTCTGCTTTCATTTTTTGGAAATCGTAATGATCTCTGCTATTCATCGTTAATGCCGTGACTCTCAAAGGTAGACGAATGTTTTGGCCAACCTGTAGTTGACTTGGATTTATATTTTGATTCATGAGCAATAGGGCATCGATATTAAGATGATGTGATTGGGCTATTTTCCAAAATGTATCCCCAGAGCGAATGGTGTAAGTATGTTCTGTAAATCCAGGAATTTTTATCAGCTGCCCTACTTGGAGAGCATTCGGATTAATACCCGGATTGGAATCAATGATCAAAACTGTAGGAATAAAAAATAACTGGCTGTAATGCCAAAGTGTATCTCCTGACCGGACTCTTATCTCCATTTACGTCCCTCCAAAAAAAGCTTTATCAATTTAGTAGTATGTGAAAAGCTAAGAAAGATGACAGAAACCTCTTTTAAAGGATGGATAGGTAGGCGAAAGGGATAGCTCTCTGTAAATTGTTCCGGAATTCCCGGTGAAATGAGAACCTTAATTAGTTTCGTCGAGAATAAACGTGGAATTCTCGACGAAATGTAAAACGTAATTAGATACATCGAGAATAAGCATGGAATTCCCGATGAAGTTTACATATTTACAAATATCATCGAGAATCGTTGCAGTCTACAATTTTGCGCAAAGAAAAGAAAGGGTTCCCTAAGCCTTCAACTAACAATTGAAACTTCTCCTTCAAAAATTTCACCAAGGATAAGAGCACATGCTCCGATGGCTGTTCCGTATGATCCGAGATTAGAACAATAAATCGGAGTGGATTTTGCCTGGCTTGTCAGTCCACGCTTTAAGATTGTTTCTTTTATTTTAGGTAAAATAATGGGGCTGGCATTTGCAACTCCGCCGCCAATAATTATTTTTGCTGGATTTAATATGTGAATTAAATTTGTAAGTCCAATCCCAATGTATTCCCCTGTTTTTTCTAAAATATCTTTAGAAAGTGCATCTCCACTTATTGCCGCTTCAAATACAGTTTTCCCCTCAATTTTAGTTAAGTCGCCTTCAATCATTTTAAAAAGAATTCCATCTGAATGAATATCAATTTGCTTTACAGCTGCTTCCGCAATAGCTGGTCCGGAAATTAACGTTTGCCAACAGCCAATATTACCGCAAGAACAGCGATTTCCATTTAGATCAATTGTCATATGGCCAATTTCCCCGGCCAAATCATATTTCCCGTGAAAAATCCTTCCATTTAAAACGATTCCAGCACCGACGCCATTACCGATATTAACTGTCACAATGTTTTCATCCTTTTTTTCTTCCATAAACCAATATTCACCAAAAGCCATCGCCCTTACGTCATTGTCTATTCTCACAGGAACATCAAATTCAGCTTCTAGTATTTTTTTTATCGGAATATCCCTTAAGTTCAATCCAGGTGCAAATAAACTTGTCCCTTTATCCACATCAACCGCACCATGCATGCCAACCCCAATGCCAATCACTTCTTTCGTCTCATGTTCAGAAGTCAAATTGGAGATCGTCTCATTTATAAGTGCAAGTAAATCATCACCGGAAATTGAAGAAGGAATAAGCTTTTGCGTTTTATTAATTGCATTTCCGGATAAATCAATAAGAATAGCACGAATCTTTTTCGCTCCAACATCCAATCCTATAATATAGAAGCGTTCACTATTGATGATTAATAATGTAGGTTTTCGACCGCCAATGGATTCACCTTGCTCGCTTTCGATTACAAATTCTTTCTCAATCAACTCGCTGACGAGGCTGCTCACAGTCGGCGGAGTTAATTTCGTTTCTTTCGCAATTTGGGCACGAGAAATCGGTCCATCCGTGCGAATTTTATTTAAAATAATCGTTCGATTTAAAGATTTCATCCATTGAAAGCTACCTTTTTTCATGAAAAAGCACTTCCTTAATATTTAAAAATATTGTTGCAAAACAATTACTCATATAATACCATATAAGTAAATTAAATTAATTAACAAAGTCGACTTTCATGAAAATTTTTTAAAAGTAGTTCATCATAAAATAAGAGGTGACAAGTCATGGAAAAAATGAAAGAATTACGCGAAAGGTTTACCGAAGTTTATGAGGGAAATGGAGAAATTCGTACATTCTTTGCACCTGGAAGAGTGAACTTGATTGGCGAACATACAGATTATAATGGTGGTCATGTATTTCCGTGTGCACTAGATGTTGGTACAACACTATTGGCACGGAAAAGGGAAGATAACCTTCTGCGTTTTTATTCAATGAATTTTCCAGAAATAGGTGTAATTGAGTCCCAGTTAGATACTCTTTTATATGAAGAAAAAGATGATTGGGCAAATTATCCAAAAGGTGTGATTGATGTCCTGCAAAAAGCAGGGATATCGATTCCATCAGGAGTAGATTTACTATTTTACGGGAATATACCAAACGGTGCGGGTCTTTCTTCGTCTGCATCCATTGAGCTTGCAACAGGTGTGATGCTCAACGAATTATTTGAATTAAATATTGATCAAATACAGCTCGTTAAATATGCTCAAATGGCTGAGAACAATTTTGTCGGTGTAAACTGCGGAATCATGGACCAATTTGCAAGTGGAATGGGAAAGGAAGGGCATGCGATATTACTTGATTGCCAAACCTTGGAATATACATATAGCCCGCTGCAATTATCAGATCATGTGCTTGTTATTGCTAATACGAATAAACGCAGGGGCTTGGCTGATTCTAAGTACAATGAACGCCGATCTGAATGTGAAAGAGCTCTCGCGCAATTACAAACAGAGCTTGATATTCAATCACTTGGTGATTTGACAGTGGATGAATTTGAAGCCCATAAGTATATCATTGAAAATGAAACCGACCGCAAACGCGCGAAACATGCCGTATCAGAGAATGCCCGTACTCTTGTTGCCGTTGAAAAACTAAATGAGGGTGATCTCGAAGCTTTCGGAAAATTAATGAATGCATCACATTTATCTCTAATGAAGGATTACGAAGTAACAGGTGAAGAGCTGGATGCTTTAGTTGAAGCTGCTTGGAATGAGGATGTGCTAGGTGCAAGAATGACAGGTGCAGGCTTTGGCGGCTGTACGATTAATCTAGTAAGTAAAGAAAAACTGGATGATTTTATAAAAAATGTCGGAGATGCGTATGAAGAAGCTACTGGTTTAAAAGCTGATTTTTACGTCGTGGGAATCGGCGATGGAGCTAGAGAAATATAAAACCAAGGAGGAATTTGGATGGCGATTTTAGTATGCGGTGGAGCTGGATATATAGGAAGTCACGCGGTAGCGGAATTACTGGCACGAGGGGAAAAAGTGGTTGTTATCGACAATTTGCAAAAAGGCCACTCTGCGGCGCTCTCTGAAGGAGCGGTGTTTTATGACGGAGATTTGCGGGATGAACCTTTTCTAGATCTTGTTTTTTCTGAAAATAACATTGATGCCATTATGCATTTTGCTGCAGATTCATTAGTCGGAGAAAGTGTGCAAAATCCGCTTCAATATTACGATAATAATGTTGGCGGTGCGATTTCTCTTGTAAAAGCAATGAACAAATACAATGTAAAAAATATTGTTTTTTCGTCAACAGCAGCAGTATACGGGGAACCTGAGGAAATTCCAATTCTTGAATCTGTTTTAACAAACCCAACGAATCCATATGGTGAAACGAAACTTGCCATTGAAAAAATGTTGAAATGGTGTGAAGGGGCTTATGGTATTCGTTACGTTGTACTTCGCTACTTTAATGTTGCGGGTGCACATACGAACGGGGTAATCGGAGAAGATCACACTCCTGAAACGCATTTAATTCCAATTATTTTGGAAGCGGCACTTGGAAAACGAGACGAAATTGCTATCTTTGGCGATGATTACGATACACCGGACGGCACATGTATCCGTGACTATATTCACGTTATGGATTTAGTAGATGCCCATATTTTAGCGATTGAAAAGCTGCGGAAAACCGAAAGCAGCGGCACGTACAATTTAGGAAATGGCAATGGATTCAGTGTGAAGGAAGTTATTGATGCGTCACGAAAAGTGACCGGAAAAGAAATCCCAGCCGAGGTAGCACCAAGACGCGCGGGTGATCCTGGTAAGCTCGTTGCATCATCTGAAAAAGCGAAAAAAGAACTCGGCTGGAAGCCAAAACACGCTTCAATTGAATCTATGATTGAAAGTGCTTGGACTTGGTTCCAAAAACATCCAAATGGGTATGTAGAGTGATTTAATATGCGGGAGAGGGTCACGAGGAATATTATTTCTATACTGTGTGGCATTACTCTTACAGTAAGTCCCAACTGTCTACTCCATACCGGAAAATCCCCGCACAGCAATTAGAAAAAGGAAAGTGGCGATCACATGTATATATATGAAGCTTTGGAAGAGCTCATACAATATGGATTGAAAAAAAGACTCATTGAAACGTGGGATGTTGACTTTGTACGGAATGAATTGCTGGCCACGTTGCGTCTTGAAGAATGGAAATCTGTTGATGTGCAGGACCCGGACGATCATTCGCCCGCAAGAATTCTTGCCGCCATTTTAGATTGGGCTGCAGAACATGATAGGCTGCCACACAATACGGTTACGTTTCGCGATTTACTCGATACGGAATTGATGAGCAAGTTTATTGCTCGTCCATCGACGATTATTCACAACTTTTATGAAATTTATAAAACAGAGGGAGCAGAAGCGGCGACGAGTTTCTTTTATCGCTTAGCGCAAGACTCTCATTATATTCGAACAGATCGGGTGGCTAAAAACGAGCATTGGTTTTCGCCGACTCCTTATGGTGATCTTGAAATTACGATTAATTTATCGAAACCGGAAAAAGATCCTGTTGCCATTGCCGCCAATAGAAATAAAAAGGAAGCTGCTACATATCCAAAATGCTTGCTTTGTAAGGAGAATGTCGGTTATGCAGGGAGAGTCGACCATCCAGCGCGGCAAAATCATCGAATCATTCCTCTAAACTTAAATGGAGAAGAATGGTTTCTGCAATTTTCACCATACGTTTATTATAATGAGCATGCAATTGTTTTTTCAGGTGAACATCGCCCGATGAAAATATCTAAAGCCGGTTTTGAGAGATTGCTTGCTTTTGCAGATCAGTTTCCTCATTATTTCATCGGTTCTAACGCTGATATTCCAATCGTTGGAGGATCGATATTGAGCCATGACCATTTCCAAGGCGGAAATCATATTTTTCCAATGGCAAAAGCGGAAATGGAAGAAATCTTTACATTTCCGGGGTACGAAGGAGTTGAAGCAGGCATCGTGCGCTGGCCAATGTCTGTCATTCGCCTTCGTGGGAAGGACCGCAAGCAAATTGCCGATCTTGCGGCATATATTTTAAACACGTGGAAGTACTATAGTGACCCTTCCGTGGAAATTCAAGCAACAAGCGGAGCTGAACCTCATAATACGATCACTCCCATTGTTCGCAAGGTAAATGGAAAGTTCGAATTTGATCTCGTTTTAAGAAATAATAGAACGAGCGATGAACATCCGCTTGGCATTTTTCATCCTCATGATGAGGTTCACCATATTAAAAAAGAAAACATCGGTTTAATCGAAGTGATGGGTCTTGCCGTGTTGCCTGGACGGTTAAAAGAGGAACTTCAACTCGTTGGAGAATATTTACTTAAACCTGACTATAAAACGAATCTTTATAAAGATGACGTCACTAACAAACACGCGGATTGGGCGTGCAAAGTGATGGAAAACCATCCAGAATTAAATGAAACAAATGCTCAAAATATTTTACGAGAGGAAGTAGGTCACGTCTTTTCTACTGTCCTTGAACATGCTGGTGTTTTTAAAAGAACGCCGGAAGGTCAAGCAGCATTTAAGCAATTTTTCAACCATTTGATAAAAAATTCTTAAGTCAGCCCACGTGCTGACTTTTTTTCATTGTCTAGCACCAGGCGCAGGCCCTCGAGGCCAAATAACCTGAGTCAATAAAAGTAAAGACCGGACTTTTTTGACTCAGAACTTTACTTGTCGGAGGCTCGCAGGATGCGGGTCAGGAAGGCGTTGCGACGTACAGGGAAGTACTAGTGCAGGCGAAGCGACAGGACGTCGCTGCACTGAGCATGCAACAGGACGTTGCGCCTTTAGCCTTCCTTTCCCCTTCAGGCGTCTTTCGCTTTTCCAACCTCGCCGTGTTTCCTTTATCTCGAAGTTTGTACGTTGCTAAACAGGCGCCTTGCACTTTTCTTATAAAAAAGTCCCATCATATGGTAAACTGAAGTGGATAAGAAACTTATTAGGATGGAGTGTCAGAATATGCTGGGAGCGATTGAAGCGGGCGGTACGAAATTTGTTTGTGCAGTTGGGACAAAGGAAGGAACCATCATTGAACGGATTAAAATAGATACGTTGACTCCGGAAAAAACGATGCCTGAAGTGATAAACTTTTTCAAAAAACATAATGTGGAAGCGCTTGGAATCGGTTCTTTCGGTCCTGTCGATATTGATAAAAACAGTCATACATATGGAAATATAACCTCAACGCCCAAAACAAGTTGGATTAATTTTCCTTTTCTTAAGACGATGGAAGAAGCACTACATATACCGATTGAATTCAATACAGATGTAAACGTTGCTGCGCTTGGAGAATTGATGAAAGGCGCTGCTCAAGGTCTGGATAGCTGTTTATACATCACAGTGGGTACAGGGGTTGGAGCAGGAGCCGTCGTTCAAGGGAAATTGCTTCAAGGTCTTTCTCATCCTGAAATGGGGCATGTGCTAGTAAAAAGACATCCCGATGATTCATTCGTTGGAAACTGTCCTTATCATAAGGATTGTCTTGAAGGAATGGCGGCTGGCCCTGCGATTGAAAAACGTTGGGGGCAGAAAGGCCATGAACTTCAACAAAATCAAAAAGTATGGGAAATAGAAGCTTATTATCTTGCCCAAGCACTCATGCAATACATTTTAACGATCTCACCGAAAAGAATCATTATGGGCGGAGGGGTTATGAAGCAAGAGCAAATTTTTCCACTCGTTCGAAATCAAGTTCAAAAATTATTGAATGGGTATGTTCCGCTGGTGCAAATTACGGAACAGATTGATGAGTATATTGTCCCACCAGCACTTGGAGATGACGCAGGGATAACGGGTGCATTAATGCTTGCAAAGCACGTTTTAGAATCAGAATAAAATGACAAAAACCAACATATTCGATGGAGAATATGTTGGTTTTTTGTCAAATAGTTCGAAAGTTCTAGTTAGAGTGAATAATTGGAAGTATCAGATTTTCGGATTGACAAATGATATAAACTTTTCTATGATTTTTTAAAGATGATAAATGTCTTTAGTATAATCATTTATCATTTTGTCACCTAGAGTCTTTAACCTTCTTTGTGCAAGCGCTTTCCATATTTAGGGGTACTTAAAACTAGAAAACGGGGTGCAAAGTATGACAAAAAGAAAAGTTTTTAGTTTTTTGACAATCATTTTGTTAGTGTTTTCAATGGTTGGATGTAGTAAATCTTCTTCAGGGGAGAAAGACGGAAAAGTTACTCTTACTCTATGGTATTGGAATCGGTCGATTGATGATGAGTTAATCAAAAAGGCAAGTGAGCAGTTCCCTGACATCAATATCAAGGCACAAAAAATTGATGGCGGCGAGTATAAAACAAAGCTGCAAACAGCCTTAACAGCAAGTACAGGAGCACCGGATATTGTTGGATTAAATGACTGGGTCACAGAATTTTTACCGAATCATGATAAGTTTGTAAATCTATTAGACTATGGTGCTGATAAAATAAAAGATGATTATTTAGAGTGGAAATGGAACTTTGGATTAACACCTGATCAAAAGAATCTAATTGCTCTTCCTATGGATACAGGTCCAACTGCTCTATTCTATCGCGAAGATTTATTTGCTGAAGCAGGTTTGCCTACAGATCCTGAAGAGGTCTCAAAAGAAATAGCAACTTGGGACGACTATATTGCAGCGGCTGAAAAATTACAATCCGCTACTGATGCAAAAATGTTCGATACGATTAATAGAGTCTATACTCAATCTTTAAGTCAAGGCGATAAGGCTTATTTTGATGAAAGTGATAATTTTATAGGCGATTCTGGCAATATTAAAGAATCATGGGATAGAGCCATCACGGTACATAAAAAGGGCTTAGCGGCCAATACAGAGGGCGATGGACCGGAGTGGAACGCAGCAATGAACAATGGACAAGTAGCATCATTTATCGGAGCTGTATGGATGAAAAATATATTGAAAGATGCCGCACCTGATACTGCAGGTAAATGGAGAGTTGCTAGAGCTCCAGGTGGAGATGGAAACAACGGCGGATCTTTTATTGGTGTTTTAAAAAGCTCTAAACATCCAGAAGAAGCTTATAAAGTCATTGAATGGATGATGAATCCTGAAAACCAACTTCAATCCTATGTCAAGATGGATTTATTCCCTTCTACTCCTAGTATCTTTGAAGACGAAAAAATGAGTAGTCCAGAGGATTTCTTCGGAAACCAAGAAACGACGACAGTATTTTCGGAATCCGCTAAAAATGTAAAGCCTAGATACTTTGGTGTTGATTATTCTCGGGTTAACTCCATTTTTGACGAAGCGTTAACGGATATAGCTAGATCAGGTAAAGATCCTGATAAAGCGTGGGATGAAGTACAGGATAAAGTTAAGAAAGAGCTTGGCAAATAATAATAAGTGTGTGCAAAAAAGGAAGAAACACCGATATATCTTTTTAGCATGAATCTTTGAACATTCTCAATAAGGAATCAGATGAGAAATCTTATCTGATTCCTTATCATCATAGAACGATTGTTTTCAACGAATAGAAGTTGAAAAGGAGAGAATTTTATGGAACACCCAGTAAAACCACAAGAAGCGCTGAGCAGCCCTATAGGGGTTGCCCCAAAAAGACAACTTTGGAAAGAAATTTATAAAAATAGGGCACTGTACTTATTTATATCGCCTTTCTACATATTGTTTATCATATTTGGATTGTTTCCGATCATATTTTCTTTATATTTATCGTTCCAAAAATGGGATGGAATCGGCGAAATGGAATTCGTGGGTTTAAAGCAATTTAAATATTTAATATCCGATTCAATGTTCTGGCAGGCAGTAGGCAACACCTTTATTATCTGGTTTATTTCGACCATTCCAATGCTTTGTGGCGCGCTCGTTATTGCCTTTCTATTAAATGCGCCATTTGTACGCGCTAAAGGGTTCTATCGATCCGCTTATTTCATTACGAACGTTACCTCGATTGTCGCTGTTACGATAATTTTCCAATCCATTTTTGGAAATCAGTATGGGTTGTTGAACTATATTTTAACGACAGTAGGAGCGGAGCCCGTTAAATGGTTAGATTCTAGTTTTCTTATAAAAGTGGTTATCGCTTCAATGGTTGTTTGGCGATGGACCGGTTATAACGCGATTATTTATTTAGCCGGGTTGCAAGCCATTCCCACAGATTTATATGAAGCGGCAAAAATTGATGGAGCGAATACGAGGCAGCAATTTCTCCATATTACGATTCCTTTGTTAAGGCCTGTTATCCTTTTTACAATTCTAATGACAACGATTGGATCCATGCAATTATTTACGGAGCCGCAAGTATTGCTTGGAAATTCCGGTGGTGTTGGCGGAGCTGGGATGACCATTACCCTTTACATGTATAAGCAAGGGTTTGTTGACAATCAGTTTGGTTACGCTTCAGTCGTATCCTGGGCATTGTTCGTCATCATAGCTTTATTCTCGTTAATCAATTGGAAAATATTTGATAAAGCTGGGGCTAGATAAGACAAGAGAGGATGGATTTTTATGAGAATAAAGTCAATAATAATGCATGTTTTATTATTGATCGGGGTCGGAATATCCATTTTTCCGTTTTACTGGCTTACAGTGATGTCAACCAATAAAACGAGTGATATTTTGAGATTTCCTCCCAAGCTTGTAGTTGGTTCAGAGTTGATAACGAACCTTACAAACGTATTTAGTAACGTAGACTTTTTCCAATCGTTTTTGAACACGTTGTTTGTTACGGTTATGCAAGTCATTTGTGTACTGTTTTTTTGTTCGCTTGCTGGGTTTACTTTTGCAAAATTCCAATTTCCGGGTAAAACATGGCTATTTGGTCTATTGCTCGTAACAATGATGATTCCATCCCAGTTATCCTTTATCCCGTCCTATATTATCATTTCGAAAATCGGATGGGTTGGAACGTATAAAGCGTTAATCGTTCCTGGTCTAGCGAATGCGTTCGGAATCTTTTGGGTAAGGCAATTTTCCCAAGAAGCCATTAATGATAGTCTGCTAGATGCCGGTAGACTTGATGGATGCAGTCATTTTCGCTTATATTGGAATATTGCACTGCCCATTCTACGGCCAGCTTTAGCTTTCTTAGGGATTTTTTCCTTTATCGGCGTATGGAACGACTATTTATGGCCATTAATCGTGTTGAATGACCCGGCACGATACACATTGCAATTAACTTTATCTCAACTTAATGGAATTTACACAACAGATTACGGAATGGTTATGGCAGGAACTTTACTCGCTACATTACCGTTAATTATTATGTTTCTATTTGTTAGTAGACAGTTTATTTCAGGAATTGCTGCTGGAGCGGTTAAGGATTAAATTTCAAAGTATAAAAAGGCTTAGGGGATGCAAATATCTCTAAGCCTTTTTTTCAGTTCATTAGACACTAAAGCTAGTTTGATGAATAAGCGGAAAAATTTCTTCTATTAATGAAATAGCACTCAAAAAAGCCTAAATAGACGGAAGAATTCCGACTATTGACTCGAAAAACATGAAAATGGATACTTTTGCCTTGCTTAATCGGAAAAATTCCGCTTATATCCCCTGAATCATGCTCTATTCTGCAGTATAACCGGAAAAATCCCCCTTATTTTAAGTGTCACGTTACTCAAAAAAACTAAGGGAATTTTTTTAGAATGTTGATCAATATAAACCGGGTTCAATTCATTTCGAAGGCACGTCCACCTCAAGATACAATTTCTCACCTTCAAGGATCGTAGCTTGTCCATTCGTCATATCAATGATCCATTCGTTAAACTTTTCCACTTCTGCATCTTCTACGTAAACTTCAAGCTCAACTTGATCGGAGTAATGAATTTCTTTCAGTTGGTATCGTGATGCACGCAATTCATTCTCAAGTTTTCCGAGCCAAGAATAATCCGCCTCCACATGCATAACAGTCATTAATTTCCGTTCCACAACTCCAACGGCGTTCAGTCCTTCTGAAGTCGACTTTCCGTATGCACGTATTAACCCGCCAGCTCCTAGCTTAATGCCTCCGAAATATCTCGTGACAACAACAATCGTATCTTTTAAATCACGCTTTTTTAATACTTCTAGCATCGGAACGCCTGCAGTTCCACTCGGTTCCCCGTCATCATTCGCTTTTTGGATTTGATTATGCTCTCCAATCAAATACGCGGAGCAATTATGATTCGCATTCCAATGCTTCTTTTTGATTTCTTGAATAAATTGTTGAGCTTCCTCTTCTGTTTCGACACGTTTTATATGTGCAATAAATCTTGATTTTTGTATGATGATTTCATGTTCTCCCTGCTTTTTTACAGTAAAATAGTGCAGAAGCAAGAAATCAGCCCCTCTCCACAATATGATTGTAAGAAAAACTTAATGTGTAACAAAATTATACATGATATAATAATGAAATAGAATCATATCAACTCTTTCTGTAGGTCTTTAAGACTGTCGTGTAGGTAAAAAGAACGGGTCGGGAGATTAAAATTTATAAAAATTCCGGTAATTTAGAATTATTTTAAAGAAAAGTCACTCCAAAAATAGTTGAAATATGCAAATTAATGTAAAATTAATTTAATGCGTAAAGGGGGGTATCCCTCGAGGTACATAATGCCACTAAGAAAAGTAGATGTTAAAGCTTTGGATTTTATTGTAGAGCAAATGATTGATACTGTGGACAAGAGTAAAGATGAGATTTTTCGCATCGGCGAGCAATGTAGACAGGAGCATGATTCTTTAATAGCGGAATTAAAAGAGATTAAAGAACAAGTGAAACAAGTCATTGTTGAAGGCGATGATCTAGAAATAAAAGCTAGACTCGCGAGAAAACGACTCTCCGAGGTCAGTAAAAACTTCCGAGCTTATAGTGAAAAAGAAGTCCGCGAAGTATATGAAAATGCACATGATCTTCAAACGAGACATACAATCAACAATCAGTTTGAAAAGCAATTGCGGCTCAGACGTGATGACTTGGAAAGAAGGCTCTTAGGTCTTCAGGAAACAATTGATCGCGCTGAAACTCTCGTCTCACAAATTACAATTATCTCTAACTATCTCGTTAGTGATATTAAAGATATTGGTGAAGTATTAGAAGATGCTAAAATGAAACAAGACTTCGGACTCCGTATCATTGAAGCGCAGGAAGAGGAAAGAAAACGGATTTCTCGAGAAATTCATGATGGGCCTGCACAGCTGCTAGCCAATGTCCTCATACGTTCCGATTTGGCTGAGAAGGTTCATAGAGAATTTGGACCTGAACAATCTTTAGTTGAAATTCGGAGTTTAAAAGAAATGATTCGAGCGGCGTTATATGAAGTACGTCGAATTATTTATGATTTACGTCCAATGGTGCTGGATGATTTAGGACTCATCCCTACATTACAAAGATATTTAGCAACCGTTGAAGAATATAACAAAGTAGTCAAGTTAGACTTTGTTCATATAGGAGAAGATAAAAGACTTCCCTCAAAATACGAAGTGGCGATTTTTCGTCTCATTCAGGAATCAGTTCAAAATGCACTGAAGCATTCAAAAGCAACTGTAATTACAGTTAAATTTGAACGAAGGCGTGACAGTGTATCTGTAGTTGTAAAGGATAATGGCATAGGATTTAATCCCGATGAAAAGAAAAATGGTTCGTTTGGATTGATTGGCATGAAGGAACGACTTGTTATTCTTGAAGGAATCCTAGCCATTGAATCAAGCCCAGTAACTGGTACTGCGATCAAAATGCAAATACCATTATTGGATTAATACATGAGTGGCAGTTGGACAAGTGCCCTTACAATTAAAGGAAGACTATCCAACTTTTAAACTATAAAAAATGCTAAATATAGAGGCATGAGGGGGAATTATTAGTGTCAACGAAAATCGTAATTATTGATGATCATCAATTGTTTCGTGAAGGAGTTAAACGCATTCTTGAATTCGAAAAAACGTTTACGGTAGTAGCTGAGGGTGAAGATGGCTCCGATGCAGTTGAGCTTGTAGAAAAATTTTCACCGGACGTCGTGCTTCTTGATATTAATATGAAAATGACAAACGGCATTGAAGCTACGCGTCAGCTATTAGAAGCATACCCAGAAACAAAAGCAATGATTTTATCCATTCATGACGATGAAGCATACGTAACACACGCATTAAAAACAGGAGCTTCAGGCTATATGCTAAAGGAAATGGATTCAGATGAACTCATTGAAGCTGTAAAAGTTGTAGCGGACGGCGGTTCATACATACACCCGAAGGTTACCCACAAACTAATTGGTGAATATCGCAGACTAGCAAATCAAACGAATAGTGGAGGCGGCTACCAACAGCCTGAAGTTCAAGTTCCACTTCATCTATTAACGAGCAGAGAATGTGAAGTATTGCAGCTTCTTGCCGACGGAAAAAGTAATCGCGGCATTGGCGAAACACTTTTTATCAGTGAAAAAACAGTCAAAAACCACGTAAGCAACATCCTTCAAAAAATGAATGTCAACGACCGCACCCAAGCAGTAGTGACTGCCATTAAAAATGGCTGGGTCGAAGTTAGGTAAAAATGAGAGAATCCATTCAGACTAAGTTTGAATGGATTTTCTTTTGTGCTTAGTGGTGGAGGTGCCCTTGCGCATTGGGAAACCGGTGGGAATGCAAGAATGAGGTGGTAATCGTGCCCTTGTGCGTGCGGAAAATGGTGAGGGGGTCACGAATAGGTGTTAATCGTGCCCTTGGACGTGGGGAAAACAGTGGGGAGGTCACGAATAGGTGTTAATCGTGCCCTTGGACATGGGAAAAGCAATGGGGAGGTCACGATTAGCTGCTATTCGTGACCGTGAGCAAAGAAAGAATGTTGAATAGGTCACGATTAGGTGTTTAACAACAGTGACTCTATCATTTGCTTCAATCATAATGGATGGGCAGGCTCCTCTACTGAAATGCCTCTTTTCAAAAGTAGATTAATTGGATAGAATGTAGAGAAGAATAAGGAAGTAAGTGAGGTGTATATATTGAAGACGGCAGTTGTGACTGATAGTACTTCCTACATACCGAAGCATATACGTGAAAACTTAAATATACATATGATTCCATTAAGTGTTGTCATTAACGGTGAGACGTATCGGGAAGAGATTGATATTTCCGGTAAAGATTTTTATGAAGAAGTTCGGAATGGGCAAAAGCTTCCAACTTCAACTCAGCCTCCTATTGGGGAATTTGAAGAACTATATAATACATTGGCTAAAGATTATGATGCAATTATTAGTATTCATCTTTCAAGCGGTATTAGCGGAACCTT
Source organism: Bacillus sp. FJAT-49711 (assembly GCF_018343715.1). Taxonomy (GTDB): domain Bacteria; phylum Bacillota; class Bacilli; order Bacillales; family Bacillaceae_C; genus Lederbergia. The sequence continues at coordinate 1,273,809 of NZ_JAGYPL010000002.1, forward strand.
TCAAGGTGCAGTCGCAGCAGGCGATGTTGTGGAAGGCGCAAAAGTATATCCTTATGATTCTGAAATCAGTTGTATGGCACAAGGTTTTTATGTTCTTGAAGCTGCCATGATGGCTCAATCAGGGAAAGATCCTGCTGAAATACTCACGCGTTTGGACGAATTAAAAGCATCCATGAGAGCCTATTTTATGGTAGATGATCTATCTCACTTGCAACGAGGCGGCAGACTTTCGAGTGCGCAAGCTTTAATTGGCAGTCTATTAAACATTAAGCCTGTTCTCCATTTTGTTGATAAAGTGATCGAACCATTTGAAAAAATCCGTACTCGTAAAAAAGCGATGAAGCGAATTGAAGAATTGCTTGGAGAGGATGCTCGTAAAGGAGTACCATTGCAGGCGACGATTATCCACGCTAATCGAGTAGAGGAAGCGGCGGGCTGGAAACATGAATTATCTATGCTCTATCCTAATGTCGAATTTACTATTAGCTATTTCGGTCCCGTCATTGGCACCCATCTCGGTGAAGGCGCAATGGGACTTTGTTGGACAATTAAATAACAGAGGGGAGGCACTCCTTCCCACTGTTTTTATAAATTATAAACCTCGAGGTGATTAAGTGTGAAAATTATCCCCGCTGACCTTCAACTCTTTCTCTCCGGTCGTTCCCTTCTTGCTTCAGAAATCCCTTTTCCTCCCGAAAAGTTGGACCAGCAAATTTCCATAGGAAACATTAAAACGCTGCATGGAATTGTTAAAAAGTCAAAAAGATGGCGATGTAACCGATGTGCAAATTCAACTCAAAGGCTATTTGCACATTATCCGTGTGCCAATTGTAATAACGAAAAAGGATGTTTTTATTGCCGCAAATGCATTATGATGGGACGAGTTTCTTCATGTACGCCATTGTACACTTGGTGCGGTCCTCCTGTTAACAACCTTCCAAAATCTCCAATTAAACTCCCACGTCAAAAAATGACTAGAACATCAACACCAAGTCTAAATCTTCCGATCAAATTCCATTACTCCTATCTTTCATGGGATGGAGAACTATCATCCGGCCAGAAACATGCTTCACAAGCAGCTATCCAAGCAGTTAAAACAAAAACAGATATGTTAATTTGGGCGGTTTGCGGAGCTGGGAAAACAGAGGTGCTTTTTGAAGCTATTGATAAAGCGTTGCTCGCAGGATACCGGGTTTGCGTTGCAACACCACGAACAGATGTCGTTTTAGAGCTTGCACCACGATTTAAAAAAGTCTTTCCACAAATAAAAGTTGCCGCTCTTTACGGAGGAACAGAAGATCGAAACGAATACGCTGCACTCACCATTTCAACAACGCATCAGCTCATGCGTTTTGAAAAAGCTTTTGATGTTATGATCGTGGATGAAGTTGATGCTTTTCCGTATTCTTACGACAAAAGCTTGCAATGGGGTGTTAATAAATCTACTAAACAGCAGGCAACCCGCCTGTTTCTAACTGCTACTCCAAATGAAAAATGGCAAATGGAATGTAGATTAGGGAAACGAAATCATGTTAAAATCCCTGCCCGCTATCACAGAAAGCCGCTGCCAGTTCCAACATTTAAATGGTGTGGCGATTGGAAGAATCAATTGGAAAAAGGCAGAATCCCCAAAATTGCCACAGCTTGGATAAAGGAACGGCTCAATTCGGACAAGCAGGCACTCCTTTTTTTACCCCATATAGAACTGATGGAAAAAGCACTCCCGCTATTTCGCAAACTACATCCAGGGATTGAATCTGTTCACGCTGAAGATCCCTTAAGAAAAGAAAAAGTTGAAAAAATGAGACAAAAAAAGATTCCGTTACTACTCACAACAACCATATTAGAAAGGGGAGTGACATTTCCGAATATCGATGTTGCTGTTATTGGAGCGGAGGATGATATTTTTACGGAAGCGGCTCTCGTTCAAATCGCGGGCCGAGTCGGTAGGAGTTCAGAGTTTCCAACAGGGAATATCACTTTTTTCCATCACGGGCGAACGAAAGCAATGATACGCGCACTTATTCATATCGATAATATGAACAAAGAAGCTTTGCGAAAGGGGCTGATCGATAAATGACAAACTATTGCTTATACTGTGACGCACTAATAATGAATGAAATGGATTGGGTTAAAATAATTTTTCCGAGAAAAGACTCGCCTTTATGCATAAAATGTAGAGAAAAACTGAAACCAATTAACGAAAAACCTTGCACTATTTGCTCAAGACCTTTAATGGAACTTGATTCTAAATTCATTTCTCAGCAAACATGTCTAGACTGTGTTCGATGGGAGCAGGACCCAAGATGGAAAGGCACACTTGATAAAAATATTTCTATCTATGTTTATAATCATTTTTTAAAAGACCTTATTGCACAATTCAAATTCCGTGGCGACTATGAGTTGGCAAAAGCTTTTTCCCCGGAAATATCCGCACAATTGAAATCCCTCGAATATGATCTCCTCGTTGCGATTCCGCTAAGTGATGAGCGTCTAAAGGAACGTGGGTTTAACCAATCAGAGGCCCTCGCACGTGAGACGGGATTCATCACATGGGACCTGCTAATTCGGACCCACTCGGAAAAACAATCAAAAAAGTCACGTGAAGAGCGCCTCTTACAACAACAAGTATTCGATGTAAAACAACCAGCTATGATTCCAGGGAAAAGTATTCTGCTTATCGATGATATATACACGACAGGCTCCACTCTTAGACAAGCATCCAAAATATTGAAACAGGCTGGAGCAAAACAAGTTCGTTCATTGACGATTGCAAGGGGTTAACAAAGAATAAATTTTGCCGATAAAAACAATAAGAGGATGGTTAAAAGGGGTTTATACAATGGATTTATTAAATTGCCCGAACTGCGGCGAGGTCTATGTGAAAAATTCAGTTCGTGATGTATGTGATAAATGTTACCGCGAGGAAGAAGCACTTTTTGATAAAGTATACCGATTTTTACGTAAGAAAGAGAATAGAGCAGCCAGAATAGAAAGTGTTTCCGAGGCAACGGGTGCTCCTGAAAAATTGTTGTATAAATGGGTCAAGCGTGGTCGATTACATACAGCACAATTTCCTAACTTAGGTTATCCTTGTGATCGATGTGGGAAAATTATTCGTGAAGGCCTGATATGTGAAGGATGTGCAACAGGTATAATAGGTGAGCTTGAAACATTTGAAATGGAACAAGAACGCGTTGAAAAATTGCATAAATCGGTTTATTATTCGCAGGAACGTAGAAAATAGTAGAAATTTGGCGAAAATATCCAGTAAACTTTTTTGTCGTACACCCGATAATAAAAGTACAAGACAAATTGTTCCAACTAGATGGAAAGTTAGGAGGGACTGAAATGAAAATTAATCCTTTTCGATCAGTGGAGATGAACCCGTATAAAAAGCAACTAAATAAGCTGGAGAAAAAGCCCGCAACCGCCAAAACAGATAAGGTGGAAATCTCTGCTGAAGCAAAAGAAATGCAGAAACTTCCGTCTATCGTGAAGGAACGGGAAGTGCGAGTGGCGGAATTAAAAAATCAAGTCCAAAACGGCAACTATAAAGTGGACTTGAAAGAAGTTGCAAAAGGTATTGCGAAATTTTACAAATTATAAAGTTTAATTAAATAGTCAGCGACAAATCGAATGGATTCGAAGCATTGCTCATGGAGGAGCAGCTAATGAAACGCGACGAAGAGGGAAAAGAGCCTAATTTTAGCGGCTCTATTTAAAGCTGCCGTCGTTTGAATCCAAGATCAAAGGGAATCTGCCCCAGCATCTTTGGGTTGCAGATTCTTTTGTTTTATGTAAAGGAGGCTGGAAAAATGCAAATTCAAAACGAAACGAAAACAGCAGTTTTCCCACAAGCTAACCTTCCTCAAACAATAAAAGAAGGTGGAACATACACCGCTACAGTGACTGAAAAGCTGCCGAATAACGAAGCGATTGTACAGGTTAAAGGCCAAGACATGCATGTAAAGTTTGAGGGGAATATGCCTGATGCCGGGAAAATCACATTGCAAATAGTAGATGGAAAGCAGGAAATTCCTATTGTAAGGGCAGTTGCATCTCAAAATGCTGCTCCTACTCCTAACGCTGTGGCTGGCCAACCACTTCCAGAAAGTTTAAGGCAAGCCATCCAAGTACTAAACCAATATCATATTCCAATTAGCAGGGAAACACTGAACAATATAAGAGCGTACATAGAAAAGGGACCGGGCACCTCTGAGCAGAGGCTGGAAACCATAATTAGTATTGCAAAGAAGCAGCTTGACTTTACTCCGAAGCAAATTAATGCGGTACATGAAGCGCTGCACGGTCGTAAGTTGGGGGAAGTGTTAAATGAACTGGCAGCTGAGATAGATCAGGATTTTAAAATCCAAAATCCTTCTATTGTAAGAAGTGGAGTTAGCCATGTGAATCTTATGAGCAGTGTCCAACAAGGAAATACTACGTCCTCCGAGGTTAATGAATTGCAGTTTGCCATTCGTGAAGCTTTGAAGCAGGTGAGAACATCATCTAATCTTTCGAATGTTATTCAATTTATTAGAGGGATACTGGAGCTTCCTGCTTCAATACAGCAAGCAGTGGATAGGGCGGAACAGTTTCAATCCTCAGGCAGGGAGCTTGCTGCGAGGCAGGAATTGGCAACAGCGTTGAATGATCTTGTGGAAAATGAGCCACCTGAACAAGAAGCAGAATTTGCTTATCGAATGAGCAATGACATTTTATCAGCGATACCCGTACAATCCCGAGATTTGATCGTCACCACTATCACGAAAAAACTATCGCAGGCAGCACTCGATTTTAAGGACATTAAGCGAGATATATCCAATACTTTGCGTATGGCTGAAAATCTAATAAGGCAAGCCCCCATTCAAGCAAGGCCGTCCTTAGAGGCAGTGATCAAACAACTTGATAATGCGATCTTAAAAAGTGATTTCATGTTATACACAGATATGGGAACCGAGAAAAAGCTGATGCAAGCAAGTTCACAGCTGCATGAAGCCAGAAAACTTCTTGGAAAAGGAGAAATTTCAAAAGCTAGTGAAATTGTGAGCCAAGTGAGAAGCACAATGGATAAGTTAATATTCCAGCCATCGGATCAGCGTGTGAAACACTTCGTCTCAAATGAATTATTGAATTTGGAGCGACTTCCACTCCAAAAAGAATTAATGCGTTCATTTGAAGAACCTTACCAAACAATAAGACAAGAACCGACTGCGCGGCACGCTTTCGAATATATTAGGAGAATGGGACTGACATATGATTCGGATATTGCTCATCGCCTTGTTTCAGGAGACGTATCCCGGACAGAGGCAGAATCCTCTTTGAAAAATAGTTTGCTAAGACTGATTCAGGCTGAAGGGAATAATGCGGCAAGCCAAAAAGCGGAGCAGGCTTTGAACAATCTAACAGGGCAACAGCTTATGAGCAAGACGGATAGCTCTGGGCTGCAAACGATGTTATTCACACTTCCGATCATACTCCGAGATCAATTGGAGAATGTAAAGGTATTTTTAAAATCCAGTCAGTCGAAACAAAAAATTGACTGGGAAAATTGCAGCTTATACTTTTTGCTAGAAACAAAGCGAATGGGTGATGTCGGAATTTTACTGACAGCTGTTGATAAAACCCTGTCTGTTACGATTAAAAATGATCGAATCGGCTTCCAAAATAAAATGGAGCCTCTCGTGAAAACAGCAAAAGGAAGACTTGAGGAAATTGGCTATACAATCGGTGCCATACAATTTACAAAGCTAACACCTGTAGAAAAAGCTGACGAACATAAGGAACAAAGTAAAACCCCTAGTTTTACAGAAAGAGGGTATGATTTTTCGGTATGATGCCAACGTATTTTAATCAAAAAAATCGTCGTTTGAAAAATGGACCATCAGCAGCAGTCATACGGTACGATGAGTCACATGACAAGGCTCCCCAAGTTGTAGCTCACGGAACAGGCGCAATTGCTACGAAAATAATGGAGCTTGCGAATGAACATGGAATCATGATGCAAGAAGATGCTAATTTAGTAGGACACTTGTTGGATATTGATCTCGGTGACAATGTTCCGCCTCAACTGTACACCGTTATTGCAGAAATTTTACTTTTACTTGAGGAAATGGATCGACACTATTAAAAATTGCTCGCAATATCCGATATGAAATATGAATGGAGGCAGAAACGAATGGATTTTTTATCAAAAGAATTAATCTATCAAAAGACACCACAGCAACTTACTGCATTCCTATATGAAGCGTGCATTGATCATTTAAAAGAAGCGATCACATGTATTGAAACAAAAGATTATCCAAAAGCCAATACGAATCTACAAAAAGTGAATGATATAATCGAGCGCCTAGGAGTTGGATTGAATTACGAAGCAGGCATCATCGCGGACCAACTTGATACGCTCTATAACTATATGGCAAACGAAGTAATCTTGGGCAATTTGAAAAAAGACATCCCTATTTTACAGGAAGTTTTAAGCATAATGGAGCAACTGGCAAGTAGCTGGAACGAAGCGATGCAAATGGAAAATACAGAAGGACAGCGCGAGCGTTTTCGGAAAACAAGCGCCTATGAAAAAAATGTTATGGTCACAAACCGCGATTAATCGATGAAGGGAAAGAAAAACATGAGAATCAATCATAATATACAAGCGTTAAATGCATATCGAAATCTATCCCAAACAATGGCAAGCACTTCGAAAAGCTTAGAGAAGCTTTCATCAGGACTTCGAATTAACCGTGCTGCTGACGATGCGGCTGGACTTGCCATCTCCGAAAAAATGCGTTCGCAAATTCGCGGATTAGGAATGGCAGAGAGAAATGCGCTAGATGCCGTTTCTTTGATTCAGACTGCAGAAGGTGCATTAAATGAGACGCATTCGATTTTGCAGAGAATGAGAGAGTTGAGTGTGCAGGCGGCGAATGGGACGTTGGAAAATGATGACCGAGATTCTATCCAGCTAGAGATTGATCAGTTAATTGAAGAAGTTGATAGAATAGCTAAAAAAACTGAGTTTAATGGAAAAGTCCTGATTGATGGGACAAATACTGAGAATTTTAAATTCCAAATTGGTCCAAATAATGAGGATACATTGGAAGTAGAGCTGGATGGTATGACTGCCGATGAATTAAAAATAACTGGCCTTAAAGTTAATACTGCTGATGATGCTGGAAAAGCTATTGATACACTTGACGAGGCTATCAAACTTGTCTCCGACCAACGTGCAAAACTCGGTGCCTATCAAAACCGTCTCGAACACACAGTTACAAACCTGCAAACAGCAAACGAAAACTTAACTGCTGCAGAATCACGCATTCGTGACCTTGACATGGCGCTTGAAATGACGAACTTTACACGTAATAATATATTGAACCAAGCGGGACAAGCAATGCTAGCTCAAGCGAATCAATTGCCGCAAGGAATCTTACAGTTGTTGCAATAATATTTTATAGTTTCCTGCCTTCCTTGTAAGGGAGGCTGGGTAACTATTCATTGTGAATAATCAGTAGAAAATCTCAATGTTAAAATAGTAAAAAGAAGTCCGGAGTGATTTTCATGGAAGTGCGCAGAGTCGAAAAACCGGGAATTAACAGCGTGCAGAAAAAGGAACAGCAAGCAACAGAATCGGTTCGTTTTTCCGAAGTAATGGCTAAAGGGCGAGAAAATATCGTATATGAACGAATGGCAAAGCTTCGCCAAGATATCGAAGCGCAAGGCCAGAAACTTGCTAAATCACAAACAATTGAAGATTTTAAAAAATATAAGCAGCTTGTCAAATCTTTTATGGAGGACGCCGTCAAAAACGGATTGCAGCTTGAAGAACAGCGTGGTCTTGATTGGCGGGGGCGCACGAAAGTGTATAAAATCGTGAAAGAAGTTGACAAAAAGCTGATTGATTTAGCAAATACTGTCCTTGACAAAGAAGAAAAAGGGCTTGAAATCCTTAGCTTAGTCGGGGAAATACAGGGACTGCTTATAAATATTTACACTTAAAGAGGAGGGACCAACATGTCGGTCCAGCTACTCATAGAATCGATGGAAAAGCTGCTGATTTTGCATCAGCAATTATATGAAACAGCTATAGAAAAAACAGAAGTGATAAAAGCAAATGACATAAAAAGTTTGGACAAGTTGCTTCGAGAAGAACAGAAACTTGCCACATCCATTCAAATAGCAGAGAACAAGAGACAGCAGGCAACAGCGATTTTATCAAATGGCGATAAAGGAACGACCGTCTCACAACTTATTCAGAAACTGGAAGGTCTGGACAAAAATAAGCTTTCGGAATTACAAGAAAAGCTATCAAATGTGATATTAGAATTACAAGAAACGAATGCACTCAATCAGCAACTCCTACAATATTCATTACAGTTTATAAACTTAAATCTTGATTTACTTGCACCTGAACAGGAACTGCCGAATTATACAAAAACGCAAAATGAAGTAAGTGATAATGCAAATATCGGGAGATCGGTTTTTGATTCGAAAGCATAATATTTAAAGGAGGACAAGCGATGCGTTCTACATTTATGGGGCTTGAAACGGCGAAACGCGGCATGTATACACAACAAAGTGCCATATACGTCACTGGCCATAATATTTCCAACGCGAATACACCCGGATATACCCGTCAGCGCGTTAATTTTGAACAAACGACACCTTATCCCGCTGCATCTTTAAATCGTCCACAAATCCCTGGACAATTGGGAACGGGGGTTAAAGACGGAACGATTGAACGAATCCGTGATCGATTTGTCGATGAACAGTTCCGGGGTGAAAACAATAAATTCGGTTATTACGAGACATTAGCTCAATCAATCTCAAAAATTGAAGACGTTATGAATGAACCAAGTGATAACGGATTATCAAAAGCAATGGCACAATTCTGGCAATCGTTGCAGGATTTAAGCACAAATCCAGAAAACGAAGGAGCAAGAAGAGTTGTCATTCAACGTGGAACAGCGGTAGTAGAAACATTCCAATACATTTCCCGTTCATTAACAACACTGCGAAACGATACAAAAAAAGAACTGGATGCAACAGTAAGGGAAATTAATAACCTTGCTACCCAAATTGCTTCCATCAACAAGCAAATTAGTGAAGTTGAACCCCATGGGTATTTGCCAAATGACTTATACGATGAACGCGATCGTTTAATTGATCAGCTATCAAAGCTCGTGCCTATTGAAACTTCTGATATTCATTATGGTGGAAATTCTTTGTCCATCGCCGACGGAGGCAGAGATGTTTTCATCGTCGATGGTAATGGCAATAAAATAAATCTTGTACAAGGTAATGAAGCTTCAGAATTAAAAGATATTGATAATCTTGACTTACCTGAAAGCAAAGGGAAATTAGCTGCTCTCATCTATGCATATGGAAATGAAGATGATGCGACTGGTTTATATCCGGAAATTTTAGATCAGCTTGATAAATATGCGTATTCATTCGCTCAAGTTTTTAATGCTGTTCATAAACAAGGCTTTGATTTGAATGGAGAAGAAGGAATTGACTTTTTCTCTTTCACTGATCCAAATTCTTATAAAGGGGCTGCAGGTTCAATAAGCGTAGCCATAACGCAGCCTTCACAAGTAGCAGCTTCTTCTGTCGCAAATGAAAAAGGGAACGGACAAAATGCATTGGATCTCGGGAAAGTTAAAGATATCGTCGTTACAAATTCCAAAGTAACGATTGGCGGAGACACATTAGATCTTGAAATCGAATCCGGCACCTTACAATCCTTTTATGAGGGATTAATCGGTGAAATGGCCGTAAAAGGTCAACAAGCTAACCGTCTCCATTACAACACAGGAGTTTTGCTTAGCTCAGTTGAAAATAACCGCCGCTCAATAAGTGAAGTGTCACTTGACGAGGAATTTTCGAACTTAATTCAGTTCCAGCATGCCTATTCTGCATCTGCGAGAATGATTTCAGTCGTAGACGAAATGTTGGAAAAAATTATTAACGGCATGGGGATTGTCGGTAGATAAAGGGGTGTGAATCATGCGAGTAACAAATGGAATGATATCTAAAAATGTTATGAATAACATTAATCTAAGCTATGGTCGTCTTGATAAGCTATTTAATCAAATTCAGACTCAGAAAAAAATTTCCCGTCCATCTGATGACCCAGTTGTTGCGATGAAAGGGATGTTTTACCGAATGAATGTGCTAGAAGTTGAACAGTTTAAACGCAATTTTTCGGAAGCACATAACTGGGTGGAGACGACGGACTCCGCAATTGGGGAAGCAAGCAAGGTGTTGGAGCGAATTCGCGAACTGACCGTGCAAGCAAGCAACGAAACGTATGATGAAGGCCAGCTTGAGGCAGTCAAAGAAGAAATCGCCCAGTTAAAATCTCATATCAAATCCATTGCCAATTCAAAAGTTGGAGATAAATATATTTTTAATGGGACGGATACATTAACCCCGCCTGTAGATAGTGCAGGGAATGTTTCATTTAATTCGAAAAACGTTGAGTTTGAACTTGCTAAAGGAATATTTGTTCCAGTCAACCTGAATGGTGATCAAGTTTTTGGAGAAAATGGGGATGTTTTTAAGATGTTAGATGATCTTGAAACAGCACTCGGTAATGGTGATACACAAGCGATTGGTGGCTTTTTAGATAAAATAGATGCCAGTGCCAATAAAATGCTTTCAGCAAGGGCAGAGCTAGGAGCACGGACAAATCGATTAGATTTCATGGAAGAGCGAATTGATAATCAAGAAATCATCGCCAAACGAATCATGTCTGACAACGAGGATATTGATTTTGAAAAAGTAGTGATGGAATTTAAACAGCAAGAAGCGGTACATACTGCGGCAATGTCCGTAGGTGCACGCATCATTCAGCCAACATTAATGGACTTTTTAAGATAAGATAAAAGGGATGCTCTCTTGTTTGGGACATCCCTTTACTTTTACAAGAAGGGGCTTGGTACATGTGCAAATCCCACAAATTAGAATGGAATCTCAGTTTGCGAAAATAGGGATGGATACAGTGCCTGATAGACAATCGATACAGCAGCCAAATGCGGATCTTCATATCGAGCAGCCTCTTGCAGACATGAAAATGCGTACGATTCCTGGTCGGCTAACAATTGATCAAACGCAAGCATGGGAGGATATGGATATAAAAGGTATTTTTCAGCGAGTGAAGGAAAATGCTGCAAGGGGAAAGCAAAAACTAATGGAAGGCATTGCCCGAGTGTCTAGAGAAGGCGATGAAATGCTTGATATTCATTCAGGACGGAATATTTTAGTAGAACAAGCAAAGCGAAAAGCGAATCGGCAACCTGTAGACACGAATATCACTTGGGTTCCTTCTCCATTTTCTGTTAAAATTCATTATGAACCTGGTAAAACGGATATTCAATTCCAGACGAGAAAACCGATCATTGATGCGAGAGAGAGGAAACCAATTATTTCTTATACTCCGGGAGATGTTAATATTTATGTAAGACAACACAACAACCTTAAAATTGACTTTGTAAAATAAAAAGTGGAGCGTGAACTTATGAACATACAAACTAAATACCACGGCGAAGTCGAAATCGAAGAAAAGGATATTTTAACGTTTGAAAAAGGAATCCCGGGATTTCCAGATGAAAAGAAATTTACATTGCTGCCGTTGCCTGACATGAGTTCCGTTTCGATTATGCAATCAGTTGAAACAGCTGGGCTGGCTTTTGTGGTCGCGGATCCGTATAGTTTTTTTGAAAACTATGATTTTAGCTTGGATGAAAATACGGTGGAACAGTTGGGGATTGGAAGTGGTGCCGACGTGAGTGCATTCGTTATTTTGACTGTGCATGATCCATTCGAAGAGAGTACCGCCAATTTGCAAGCACCTATCGTAGTAAATATTAAAAAGAATACGGCGAAGCAAGTAATTCTAAATAACGAAAACTATCAAACAAAACACCCACTCTTCGGGCAATTGGCAAAGGGGTGACGAGATGCTCGTACTAACAAGAAAAAAAGGCGAATCCATCCAAATCGGCGACGACATCGAAATCACAATTGCTTCAATTAAAGGAGATCAGGTTAAAATAGGTATCAACGCTCCGAAAAATGTGGAAATCCATCGGAAAGAAGTGTGGCTAGATATCCAAGGCGAAAATACCGCAGCATCTGCAGAAGTTAGTGATCTGTTTGGGATTTTGGCGAAGGCGAAAAATAAAAAAGTTTAGATTTATTTTTTTATAAAAAAATATCAAAAACTATTAAACTTTCTCGAACCATGACGATATTACTAGTGAAGCGAATCACAGGGAGCGGCCGATCCTCAACATTCGCAAAAATAAACAAACGATTCACAAGGACGTGAGTCGCACATTCAAGGAGGAAAAAAGAATATGATTATCAATCATAATATTGCGGCGTTAAACACACATCGTCAACTTGGTAGTGCAACAAACGCACAATCAAAATCGATGGAGAAACTTGCTTCTGGTCTTCGTATTAACAAAGCTGGGGATGATGCAGCTGGTCTTGCAATCTCTGAAAAAATGCGTGGACAAATTCGTGGATTGGATATGGGTTCTAAAAACGCACAAGATGGTATTTCGTTAATTCAAACTGCTGAAGGTGCATTAAACGAAACACATAGCATTTTACAACGTATGCGTGAATTAGCTGTACAAGCATCTAATGATACAAATACAACTACAGAGGATAGAAAAGCTTTAAATGATGAATTCACAGAATTGAGAAATGAAATTGATCGTATTTCTGAACAAACTGAATTTAATACTAAGAAACTATTGAATGGTTCTGTATCATCAGTAACATTCCAAATCGGGGCAAATAGCACACAAACATTAACAGTTAATCTTTTGAAGATGGATAAGGTCGAATTAGGAATTGATTCAATTGCGTTGAATACTGGTACTGCAGGTGACATCTCTGCACATATTTCAACACTGGATGATGCCATCAATGAGGTATCTGACTTCCGTTCAAACCTTGGTGCGAATCAAAACCGCTTAGAACATACAATCAATAACTTAAACACTGCTTCAGAAAACTTAACCGCTGCTGAATCACGTATTCGTGACGTGGATATGGCGAAAGAAATGATGGAACAAACGAAGAATTCTATTCTGTCACAAGCCGCTCAAGCAATGCTTGCTCAAGCAAATCAGCAACCACAAGGAGTTCTTCAATTACTTCGTTAATATGGTTAAGTGAGCCAGCCAGGGAATATGCTGGCTCCTTTATAAAAATATCGTACCAATATTTTGGTACGATATTTTTATAAAGGCAATTTATTATTATAGGAGTGATTATCTTTGACCCCTTTTATTTCACTTTGTATGATTGTAAAAAACGAAGAAAAGGTATTGAAACGTTGTCTAGAATCCATACACAACCACGTAGACGAAATAATAATAGCAGATACTGGTTCAACAGATTCTACTAAGGAAATTGCTAAGCTGTATACAACTAATATATATGATTTTGACTGGATTAATGATTTTTCAGAGGCTAGAAATTTTGTTCAATCCAAAGCCAAAGGGCAATGGATTATTTATTTAGATGCAGACGAATATGTAGATAATGAAAATCTAAAACAAACAATACAACATCTAAGAGAATCTGAGGAAACAATTAACTATGATGCTTATGTTGTTACCCAAATAAATTTCGTCGGAAATGTCGGCGGTAATGTAGGACAGTGTCCAACGATTAGAATATATAAAAATGATTCTAATATTTATTTTCATAGAAAAATTCATGAACAATTATTTAAAAAAGAAGGGCAGCTATCAATTGGGTTTTTAGGATTAAAAATTTATCACTCTGGTTATTTATCTGATACAACAGAAGGGAAAAATAAAAACGATAGAAATGTAAAATTAATTAAAAAAGAAATTAATAAAAATAATAAAAATGGTTTTGACCATTTCAATTTAGCCAATGAGTTTCTAACCCAATGGAAGATAGAAGATGCGTTATCTTCCTACAGAAGGTCTTTTCAATTAAAAGGATCAATTGACAAATTGTGGGTACCAATGGCTGTTGAAAGAATAGTCTTCTGTTTAATCGAATTAAAGAGGTATTCTGAAGCTTTAGATGTCATAAGTGGGGCAATAGATCAATGGCCTAATGTGGCAGATTTTAGAAGTCAAAGGGCATTGATTTATTTTAAGCAATATCGCTTTTTTGATGTTGAAAATGAGTTATCCCCACTTATTAATGAAAAGCATAAATATACTACAGTACAAAGTTTAAGTTATCTTGATTATTTGCCGAACTATATTTTAGGTAGAATAAATGAATTAAATAACAATTTATCAGAATCTGTTTATTACTATGCTCAAGCATTAAATTTTAATGATAAAGATATAGAAACGTTACAACCTTTCTATAAATTATTGTTAAAAAATGAATCTGAAGAAAAATTCACAGATTTTATTGATAATAGCACTTTAATGGAAAATGAAATGAACAGAATTTATTTCTTGAAAATTCTTCTAGATGCTGGTGAAGTTAATATAATTGAGTATTATTTAAAAAGATGGGGCATTAACCCTTCCACTGGATTTAAATTCAAAATGAATATCTCAAAAAATAGGTATAATTTTGCCAGATCTCTTTTAAATAAAAATTCCATTAGTAACTTTATTGCTGAAGGTTGGACAGATTCCTATGATATCCTGCTGTTAGCCCTTCAACTTAATAAAAAAGATATTTTTTATCAATTGTTAGATGAAGATAAAGAATTAAAGTGTATGCAAATATTATTTGATGAAGGTTTTAATGTGGTAAAAGTAGAAAAACTAAAAAATCATCTTTTAATATTAATAGATCGTTGCATCATTCTAAAGAAATATGAAATAATTGACAAAATTATTGAAATTGCTTATAAGTATTCCCTGCATATAGATATTGGGAATTTATTCTATAAACATGGCTTTAAAGAAATTGCAGTTGATTTATATGGTCAATTAGGGGACACGCAGTTGTTTGACAATCAATCTTATGTAAATATCATTGATTGGTTCATTCAATTGGATAATGTTGAAGAAGCCTTACTATGGGCATTTACGGCAATAGAACAAAATAATAATGATTTTAGAATTTATAATGCAATACTCCAACTTTTAGAAAATAGAAATGTGGCAATAGATATTGTTGAAGTAGTAGAACTAGCTTTAAAACATTATCCAGATTCTAATTATTTGCAGAGGTTAATTAGTTCTAAACAGTTAATGAATAAATAGTTTGAATTAAATTTAATATCTAGAATTTATTGAACACCTATTTACGAGGTTCCAGTCAGTTTAAAACTATCAGGAATCTTGAACTGGTGTTCTTTCTTTCCGACTAATAAAAGTGAATTATTTTCGGATAAGTCACTTTTATTGAGCTTATGTTTATGTAGGAGGATTTAAATGAAAGATTTAATTAGTGTAATTGTTCCAATGTATAATACTGAGGTCTATATAGAAAAAACGATTCAATCTATCGTAAATCAAACTTATCAAAATCTTGAGATTATCCTTATTAATGATGCTTCAACAGATAAAACAAAGGAAATTGCAATTAAATATGCTGATAAGTATCCTTGGATAAAATTAGTTAATCAAGAATTTAATAAGGGAGTATCAGCTGCTAGAAATTTAGGTTTAAAAATAGCGAAAGGAAACTATATTACCTTTGTAGACTCAGACGATTTATTGACAAAACAAGCGTTGGAAATACTTTATGATACTGCAAAGGAAAATGATGCAGACCTAGTTTTGGGATTATATAAAAACTTTTCAAAGGAAGGTACAAGAATAGGAAATATATATAAGCAATTTAAAAGCCTAACGAAAAAAGGAAGAATATTTACCTTTACAAATCCAGAGATTTTTTCTCATGTATACATTGTGGGGAAACTTTATAAAAAAGAATTAATTGAGGAAGTTTCATTTCCAGAGGGGATATCATATGCTGAAGATCAGCCATTTACAATATACTCTTATCTGAATGCCAAAAGGATTTTTGTTGCTCCATCAGTAGTTTATTATTACAGGGAAAGAGAAGTGGGCGAATCAGCTACACAATTAGCAGTTAAATATCCATTAAAAAATCTGCAGTCAGTATTTGATTCTTTTCAAATAGGTCGAAAATATGTTGATGGTTTTCTACCAGATAAAGATAATTATGCTTTATTATTATATTTAAGTAGGGTATTAGAAGGAAGTATAAGATTTATATTTGAGGGCGCTATAATGTTAAATAATCAAACAGTCCTTAATATATTTATCGAAATGTTAAATGGCTGGATAGAAAAACTAGATGATTTTATGATATTAGGTACAGATAGTTTCCAAAAGGTCTTTTTTGATAATGGGGAGTTGTACATGAAGTATTTTAATTCAGAAAATCAACGACTTTATATTCAATTATTAAGGCTCATCAGGGATAAAAAGAATCAAGGAAATATTGATTATAAATACGAAAATAAAACTAAAAACTATTTTATTGATTTGTTTTTAAAAGAAATTAACCCTTTCCTTGTTAGCTGTAATATAGTAACAGAAAATGATTACTCTGTTTGTTATCCTACTATACATTACTATAGTAAGGAACAAGGAAAAGTCACTATTCATTTTTATTTAGTTGAGAATATGAAAACAACTTTAATGAAAATTTCTATGGTTAAAGAAAATGACAATTGGTCATTTGGTGAACTAAAAATTAATAACCAGAGCCAAATACGGAAAACTAAAATTAGTAAGAAAAAACCAAAAATTTTACTTACATATAGGGAATTTAGTGGATGTAATACTTTTGCTTTATACAAATCAATTCCACCTTATATTACGAAGGAATTTGAAGTGGATTTTGTTTCTGGAAATCGTATGTCTTTGGATTATGTTGGTAAGGTATTGGAAAGTGATATCATAGTTACAACAAATATGGAATACGGTTTTGATAAGTTTGGGTTTAATCCCGAAAAGATTGTTATTGATTTATGGCATGGATTTCCGTTAAAAAAAATGTTTTATGAAGATCCATATTACCGAGATAAAAGTTCAATTGCTCCTTATTGGAAACAGTTTAATTATCTATCTTCATATTCAAATCTATATAATGAAGTAGTAAATAAATGCATAAATGTTGATCCGAATAATTTTTTTATCACTGGAGCACCTCGTAATGACTTTTTATATGTAAAGGACAGTAGGAAAAAGTTATTTAACTTATTGGATAAGGAAGATAAAGGCCAAAAGATGATAGTATATATGCCTACCTTTCGTCTTTCAGATCAGAAAAAAAGTATAAAAGATATATATAACATTTTTGGATTTGAAGAGTTTGACTTTAAACAATTTACAACATTCTTAGAAGAAAATAATTTTGAGTTGATAATTAAAGCTCATCCCATATTTGGTCAAGATTTTGAAAAAGTGCTGGGGGAGAATACGTGTGTGTCACTAATTAAATCAAATGATCTAATGAATAGTTACGTTGATTTTTACGAAATTTTGGGGGCTGCAGATTTATTAATAACTGACTATTCTTCGGTTTACTTTGACTATCTTTTATTGGATAAGCCAATTATTTTTACACCGACAGATTTAGAAGAATATCAGGTTGAAAGAGGGTTTATATTAGATTCTTATGAACAATGGACACCAGGTCCAAAAGTAATAACGCAATTAAAATTGCAAAATGAAATTTTAGGATTTAAGAATAATACCTTGAAATATAAGGATTTTCGGAATCAGATTAAAAATAAGGTGCATTATTATAAAGATTCAAACTCTAGTGAAAGAGTATGGGAGTTTATCTCCTCCCTTAACAAACGGGATAACTAGCTGTATGTTTTTTTATTTTATTTTCAAAAACGGTACCGGGAAAATTTGAAAAGCTGAAAATGGACAAGTCAACAGTAAATGACTTTCAAGATAAAAATAATGTTTATTTTATAATATCCCAAGGGTTCGCATAAACATAGAAGAAAATTTCACCTCAAAAATAGAAGGTAGAGTTCTAGAGTATCTATCTTTACATGAATACTCTATATTTTAGCTAAATTTATTTACATTAATGTACTTTTATAGGTTGTTTTAAAAATAAAAGGTGGTCATATATAGTGAAACTAAGCAAAAGGGAAATCGCATCAGTGGTGGTAATGATAAACGATATATACGAAATATTAAACCGTAAAACGAATAAAGATATTGAATCTGAGAAGGTTCTGCCAGTTGTTGCTAAAGTTTGTATTAAATTGCATCCTTTATATAAAGATAATTCTTTTTTTATCTCACTATTTAAATTTGTTAATGAATTATTATTACTTAAAAATGAAACATCACAAATTGACACTACGAATCAAATGAATAATAAAGAAAAGTATAAATTATTATCATTACTTGAGCAATTTGAAAATTCACTGATTGAAAATGCCCAGTTTCATATATACTTTTATAATTGTACAACGAAGGATATTAAAATAAAATTGGGACTAGTGCGTTCAATTGGGGAATTTACTATATATGCAAATCTGTTGGATACAATGTCGTCGATTAAAGAAGAATTTCAAGTTTTTTCGGTACTAATTTATTCAGGGCAATTGTCAAAGCAGGAACTTGCTAATTTTGATTTTAGTTTTCAAAAGGGTGAAATAATAGAATCACTAGACAAACTAAACAATGAGTATAAAAATCTTGATTATTATAGACATGATAGGTTGTATCTTGAGGCTAAGTTAGAAAGTTTAAAGATAAGACAAGATATTCAGATTTTACTTTCGGGCTCATCATATACTATGTGTGGACTTTTCGAGGAGCATATGCCACTGCCTGCTCGGAATGTAGCAGTTGATGCTCAAGATTTATACTATACATTAAAAACCATACGGACTGCACTTGCCTATAATAGGAATATAAGATACTGTATTGTGTCATTTGCTTATTATTTTTGGGGCTACGACTTATCACTTTCAACATCTATGTACCAATACAAGCGTATTACCGAAGTGAATTATCCTATATTTAAGGACAAGCATAATTTTCCTGGGAATCCGGATGTGGAAATGAATATTATTTCCACAAGTATTACACCTATTAAAAGAAGACTTTTCCAATATAAATCCTTGGAAGAACTATTGATAGAGAAAGTAAAACTATCCTATAAGGATTCACGTTACTATCCTTATTCGCGCACTGAAAGTGAAACTCTAAAACATGATGAAGCAACAAATTTAGAGTTTGCACAAAAGAGAGCCACAAGCCATAATAAGTTTTTTAAGTATATGAATACCGTTCAAGAGAATCTAAAGCTGTTCGATGATTTTGCTGAAGAGATGGAAGAGTTAGGAGTAAAACTTATTTTGTATACACCTCCTGTTACTGAGTATTATCGAAAAAGTATCGATCCTAAGCTAATTTCTGGTTTTTATTCATGTATGAATCCTTTAAAGCAAAAGTATAATTTTAAATTAATAGATTTATTCCAATCAGATACTTTCAATAATGCCGATTTCGTAGATTACGATCACCTAAATGATTATGGAGCGAAAAAGCTGGCAGAAATTTTGGTGAAAGAGCTAGATTTTTAAAAAAATAGGTAGGCTATTTTTAAACGGATCAAAGAGTTGCCACTTATCCTAAAAAAGTACGTTCTTATCGTTTAGCTAATAGAAAAAAGATGTATGGTGCCTATTCTGCTGTAGCTAACGGTCAACCAGTTTTATCAGAGTATCAACGATTAAAACTTCTTCAAATAGCTTCGATAAGCTTCGAATCAATTGCTCAAAAGTGAATGGCGTATCAGGCATAAAGTTTATCGATTTACTACAAAAAATGCAAAGTACAGTATGAAAACTACTATCTCGGAAAGTAATACGGTACAATATTTAGATAACAAGTTTGCGACGGGAACGATCTATTATTACAAGATTCGTCCATATAGGGTAGTTAGCGGAAAGAACTTATATGGATCATATTTAGTATAACTAATGGAAAACCTGTATTAAATCCTTCTTTTAAACTAATAGCCAAAAATGTATCGTTGACCTCAAACAAACTTTCATGGTTTGAGTCAGCAAGAGCGTCTGGGTATGAAGTATATAGGACGATAACAGAAAATGGAAAATAGAGGTTTGAACTCTTAACGGTAAGGCGGTAAGCTTTACAATAAAAAATTAAAAAAACGAACAATATATTATTACAAAGTTCGTGCATACTGCTTAGTAAATAAGAAAAAAGTGTATAGTACATATACGCCTGTTATTAACTATAACAATTAATGTAAAGGAGTACTTCATCCTTATGGAAGTACTCCATTTCATAAGGTAATAAGCCATTCAAATTTTCGCAGAAATAAAAAGTTAGTTGGTTTGTAAATCTATGAGAATTTAAGGAGGTAAGAAGAGTGAAACTCGATCAATATGAAAGAATCCGTCACGATTCACTAAAGTTATTCAATAAGGCGAATATTATTTTAACTGAAGAAGAGAAAAAAAACATAGAAGTCGCAGACTTAGGCTTAGGTAAAATAGAAAACACAGGGTTACAATTAGTTACTTATGTAAATACAGATCTAGTTTGTGCAAAGGAACTAGCTTTACTCCCAAATCAAACTTGTCCTGAACACAAACATCCAAAAAGAGAATTTGATGATGGGAAAGAAGAAACGTTCAGGTGTCGATTTGGAACAGTCTATCTTTATGTAGAAGGGGATAAAGTAAAAAATCTCTCCTCTCAGCCTCCAGAAGGTGATGAAGAATATTATACTGTTTTTAATGAGATCATCCTTCGCCCAGGGGAACAATATACAATCTTACCTAATACTCTCCATTGGTTTAAAGCAGGAAGTGAAGGAGCGGTTGTATCCGAATTTTCTACAAGAAGTACTGATGAAGATGATATATTCACGGATCCAAGGATTAAGAGAATACCTGAAATCAGTTAAGCAAAATGCATGAAGGGGACGTCCGGTCTTATTGGATATCCCTTTCATCCTATTATTCGATCTCCATCAACTCGTAGCTAACGGACTTCCTTTCGGATTAACCGCCATCCAGAGCTGTGGTGGCTCCTCCCAAGTTATTTTCTCCACTTTCCAAGATAATTCAACTCCCTCACTCGGCTCTATTTTATCGATTGCCTGAATGTGGTCGCGGTCTACTTCTAACCCTTCATTCACAAAGATTTCACCCATAACAGCAAACGCTGCCTTGTCACCCATATTCGTTGCAGTTGCTGTAACGTGTAAATACCATCGGATTCTTTTGTCGCTTCTGGGTCAGAGATGGTGACCCTAGCAAGCGCATTTTACGCTCTAATCAATTCGATAGTATTTATATATTTAGTTGAAGCTCTAGTGTCAAAGTTGTCACTGATTATTGCAGATGAATTGAGCCACGACTGCGGAGTTTTGATCCATTCATTGCGGATAAAAGAGCCACCATTTGCGGAACTCAGAGCCACAGCGTAGCTGCTTGCCATTGACTGTAACGTCCGATTCTTAGTATCCGTTGGAAGGGGGCGGGGCCCCACCAGCGGATGCTTAGAAGCGATTTGTCCGTGTTATCATGTTTGAGCAGGTGTGCCTATTAGGCATTATTTCTGCCACACTTGCGATAAATCCACCACACGGACAAAAGTTAAGTCAATGGTGGCGGAGTAGCGAATTTACTCTATATTTGGCAGTAGAGTAGCATTTACCCTTACTAATAGTGGCTCTTTTATCCGCACTAGCTGGCTCTATTGTCCGCAAACAGTGGCTCAAAACTCCGCACAGGTGGCTCATTCTGGCCGCAATACTCAGTCACATCATCAGTTGTAAAAATAACGATAAGCCTTACTTAAATTCTTTATTACTAATTTAGTTTTTCGAAACATTACATATCTTTAATCGTATATAAATTAACACTATTTTTTTCGGAAGGTGAGTGAAATGTCAAAAAACAATAAATCTCGAAACAATTTCACTTCTGGAATAGTTTTCGGTATGCTGATAGGAGTAGCTTTAGGGATGGCTTTAGATAATTTAGCAATTGGAATTGCGATAGGTGTTGCGATTGGAGCAGGAATAGGCAGTGCGAATAGCAAGAAGAAATAAAATGAAACTTTTCTATTCACTGACTTCAATTCCTCCACTGTGATGTATATCACATCATGATTTTTGTTTTATAATATATAATGTTATGAAAGACACTTCGGGAGGGATGAATGTGAAGGAACCTCGATTACAAACCGTCTATGATGAAATCGGTGGTGAGAAGATAGAGGAATTAGTAAATGCATTTTACCCTCGGGTTTATGCTGATCCAAATATAAGCCCGCTTTTTGAAGGGGATATGCATATTATTATGGAAAAACAAAGGAAGTTTTTGACACAGTTTCTTGGCGGTCCCGCCCTTTACAGTATGGAATATGGTCCACCTGCGATGAGACATCGCCATCTTCCTTTTGAAATAACACCAAGCAGGGCGAACAGCTGGCTTCGTTGTATGAAAGAAGCCTTTGATGAGGTCGGTTTAAGTAATCATCCAGCAGGTGAAATGTTTTTTAGCAGACTTACACAAGTGGCTGGGATAATGGTGAATTCCGAAGAGGATGATTGAAAAAGTCATCCTCTTCATAATGAAGCGAGGGAACATCAGTGGCAATGTTTTATAAAATTTTAGTTTTTATACATATATTTTCCGCAATTTTAGGAATGGGTCCTGGTTTTGTATTAAGTCTAATCGGAAAATCGGCGAAAACAATCACGGAGCTACGACATGCATATAAAATAAAAAACCGAGTTCATATTTTTGTCATGATTGGCGGAACAGCGTTACTCGTTTCGGGCTTGTTAATGGGTGCAATTAACACAAGCTTATTTCGTATGGGGTGGTACAATGTAAGTCTTTTTCTATTCTTACTTGCCCTCGCTATAGGACCAATCGTTCTATCACCTATTTCAAAACCACTTAAAGCAAAAATTGAAGCGCATGAAGGGGAAGAAATCCCTGAAGAGTATATTCGTGAAGGAAAGAGACTTGTTTTCTATGAAAATATTGAGAGTTTCATATTTTTAGTCATTATCGCGTTAATGATTTTAAAGCCGTTTTAGTGATTGTAGTAAGGTGCACAAAAAATTATTTGAGACATCCAATAGAAACGTGAATCGTCTAATAAGATGTGCCAAACTTCCAATAGAAACGTGAATCATCTAATAGAATGCATTGAACTGCAAATATAATCGTCAAACGGATAACAAACACGCCGGAACTATAAATAGAATCACAATATTATGCTAAAACCACTTGAAAAACGCACCATAACTAAAAAATCCTGAATGAATTTCCGTCTACGATATTTTACTCAAATAATCATTAATCGCTTCCCTATGGCTTCGAACCATGTTTTTGGGAAGCTGCTCAACTTTGAAATACTGAAGATTCAAAGATTCATCGCCGTCCAACGTCAAACATCCATCCAAAATATCCCTCGTCACGTACACAATTGTGACAACATAAAATTCATCACCATTTTGTGCTTTTACAAAATTCTCTGGTCCGGAGGAAACGGAGACTAGTTCTAACTCACCTATCACTAAACCCGTTTCTTCTAAAACTTCTCTTCTTGCACAATCCTCGGTAGATTCAGTTAGCTCCATTAATCCACCAGGCAATCCCCACACTCCGTATGGATAACTTCGTTGTTGCAGCAAAATTTTATTAACATCGTTTACAACTATAACGACAGCGCCGACTAATATTACAGGTCTTTTACCAACTAATGCGCGCAATTCTTTTACATAATCCATACGCAACCACCTTTCTCTTACCATTCATTATGCACAATTAAAGGAAGTCTGTCAGTGAGAGTGGATAAAACAAAAAAGCTGTCACGCATTTGACAGCCTTCTTCTTCAATCAAGCAATAAAAATATATCCATTTCCCCGGTTCCGTCCATGACGATTGTCAGCTGTATCGCCTTTTCATAGCCAGACAATGTTGTATTCCCTTCCATAATTGTAGGGGAAGTAATATCCGTTTTAATTCCATTTTCAACAATGATTGTTGATAAGCAGCCTGCGATCATATTACCGAGTTCTCCGCTGAAAGATGCGAGCATGTCCCCGTCTAACGACATTCCAAACATGACTTCACTGATCGAACTAAATACACCTGGATTTGAGGATAATATTAGGTTTCCTTTAATATCTCCTGTAATGCCTATCAAAACACCATATTGAAGATGTAATGATTTCCCGAGAAGCTGTGGTTTTTTTATTTCATGCTTTATCGGAACGACATTTTTGAATGATGTGAACGTGCCATTTAACAAGTCTCTAACCGTTCTATTTCTTTCTTCGATGGATATTGACAAATTTCGCACTCTCCTTTAATTAAAATAAGCTATTCTCAAAAGAATAGCCAAAAAGATTTTTATATTAACGACAATATAAAAAATCAACATTTGGTAACCAGGCGATCATAGTAATAGGAATAATGCCCTATAAAACCGTAGACCCTTAGCTTTGCGTCCTATCTTTTCAAATAGTTTGCCTTTTTCAATTTGAGTTATATGAGACTTTGTATTCAGTACTTTAGTATATATCACTTTTCAACAAAATTCTACATTATTTGCAAAAGTTAGCAATGAAAGAATTTAATGTAAATATGTTCTCTCTACATAATTCTGAATATAATGCGAAAAATAATATGCAAACACACCATATGTGGGAGATGATGCAATGAAAAGATATTTTATAATGCTCGTGGCAGTGGCTTTATTGTTTCCTTTTTTGACTATATCTCCTGTTTTTGCGGCAAAAAAACCGAAGACTATTTTAGAATATCACCATGATGTAACAGGTGATGGAATTCCCGAGAAGATTACTGTTTACGGTATTCCATTCAAAGATAACAAAGACTATTATCAAGAAGTATGGGCAGAAATAAATGTAAAAGGGAATCCAAAAGTAACGATCAATTATGAGGGTGGATTTGAACCGAAGCTAGAATTTGCTGATTTAAATCATGATGGTGTGGATGATATTCTTTATTCAAGTGCGACAGGGGGAAGTGGAGGACTTTATAATTATGCTTTACATACTGTGAAAGATGGAAAGCTTTATGAGCTGCCTCTCCCAGAACCAATTGATATCGAAAGCTCCTTTGAAAATAATTTCCAAGCAATAATGAAAATACAAGGAATCCATAATCCAATCCACTTAGATCTCTCGAGTCGGAAAGCAGACTATATCAGGTTAGGTCTTTATCAAAAAAATGGGGTATTGAATGAACCAACAGAGCTGATGATTGACCCGATTGCGCTCTTTAAAATAGTGAAAATAAAAGGGAAAGAAGGGTACGGCCTAAAAAGCTATCGGCAAGTGAGTGGAGCTTACCATGCGGATGGAATTGGGACAGTGGAAGTACTTTCGTATTTTGAAGATGGTAAATGGAATACGATTGATGTGCAATGGAAGCCTTCAAGTTAACCCGGTGAGAGGTAATTCTCACCGGATCTTTCTATTTCCAGCACCTATCAACTAGTTGAGATTTACATGGGTCAACATTAATAGGATTGGCATTCTTCTTATCGAGTACGAAGATCAAGCCACTTAATTTCATCTTCTGTCAATTTAATATCGGCAGCTTCTCTGCATGACACCATTTCCTGCTTGTTTTGCGGTCCAATAATGGCAGCAGTTGGGAAGCTTTGGTTTAATACATATGCTAAGCTGATTTGGATTGTTTCCACGCCTTTTTCTTTCGCAAGCTGTTCCGCACGGCGATAACGCTCCCAGTTGTCGTCGTTATAAAATACGCGTACTAAATCTTCATTAGAGCGATCTTCAGGTGTGAATCTTCCAGTGAAGAATCCGCGAGCTTGTGAAGACCATGAAAACAGAGGCATATTGCTTCCTTCATGCCAAGCAAGCATTGGATCATCAACAGATACACATCCTGCCCAATATGGTTCTTGTGCCTTAGCAAGACTTAAGTTAGGGCTGCTAAATGAAAAACCGACTAAACCATGCTTTTCCGCATAGTCATTTGCTTCTTGAAGTCTTTCGAATGACCAGTTAGATCCACCAAAAGCTCCGATGCGTCCAGCTTCAACGTGAGCATTTAGTGTTTCTAAGATTTCTCCGACAGGCACTTCTGGGTTATCGCGATGAAGAGCATATAATTCAACATAATCTGTACGAAGTCTTTCTAAACTGATTTTTAGTTCTTCATCAATTGCTTGTTTGCTGACACGTGGGCCTTCATGATTTGGATGAGCCCCTTTTGTTAAAATGATAACATCATCGCGGCGCTTGTTTTCTTCCATCCAAATACCGATGGCTTCTTCACTTTTTCCACCATAGTAAATGTAGGCAGTATCAATCGTATTTCCGCCAATTTCCAAATAATTGTTTAAAACATCTGTCACAAGGTCCATTTTTTCCGGAGTGAAATAATCGGAACCCATAACTAGACTTGATATGTCTTTATCTACACCTTTAACTCGGATACTTTTCATGCGTTCATCCCCTTAATTTAAAATAATTCTTTCTTTCTTTTCCGCAGATTCTAAAGCTGCTTTTACTGCTCTCATATTTTTAATAATATCATCATATGGGAATGCAATAGGTTTCCCATCGAGTACGCTTTCTGCAAAACGATCAGCCTGCAGCTTATAAGAATTAACATTGTCATCTGGAACGGTTTCAATTTTCCCGCCCTTGATTATTTCATACGATTGATCACCAAGAAATGCAGCTTTTAAAACAATTCTTCCGTCAGAACCGAGTATTTCTAATTCATTACGGAACTCAGCCCACATCGCACAGTCGAATGTCAATGCTACTCCATTAGAAAATTCCATTAAACCTGACGCCATCATATCGACATTGTCGTGTTCAGGCGAGAAAAATGCGTGCGTCGTAACAGCCTGGGGTTCTTCATCTAGTATTAGACGAGCTGCACTTATTGGATAGCAGCCGACGTCATATATGGCTCCGCCGCCCCATTCTTTTGTATAGCGAATATTATTGTAATCACCGGCATTATTAAAGGTAAATACCCCATGGAGTCCACGGACTTCACCGATTTCCCCATTTTTAATCCGGTTTTTAATATCTTCATACCTCTTTTGGTGGCGATACATGAAAGCCTCGGCGAGGACCACACCGGCTTTTTCACATGCTTCAACCATTTCTTTTGCTTCTGCCTCATTTAACGCAATCGGCTTTTCGCATAAGATATGTTTCCCTGCTTCAGCAGCTTTGATGGTCCATTCCTTATGTAAGTGATTTGGCAGCGGGATATAAACGGCATCGATTTCTGGATCGCTCAATAATTCTTCGTAGCCTCCGTAAGCTTTTTCGATCCCTAACTCATCAGCAAAGCTTCTAGCGTTTTCTAATGATCTACTAGCTACTGCAATCACTTCGCTGCGCTCTGATTCTTGGATTCCAGGTATAACAGAACGTTTACCAATACTAGCTGTACTCATAATTCCCCAGCGAACTTTCCTATTTGACATCTACATAATCCCCTCCTTTTAAAAAGTAGTATAGCATAAACTAGTCTTATCGCCATCTAATTTGTCATCGTTTTCATGATTGAAATATAAAAATTCATAGGAGCATCCAATTATGTCAAATTATTGAAATGTTGGAAAGGACTGTTGCATTTAAGAAGTAACCATAGTATATTATAAATGAAAAGAGATAGTGAAATAATTCACAAACTTACAAAGCATCATATCACATAAAGCACTTATAAATTTTTTTAAACAATAATGTGAAGTATTTCACAAATACTCTTTATCAAAAAAATGGAGTGATTAAAATGAAAAAACTATTCGATGAAAGAGTCATTGGCATCTTATGGGCAGTCTTAAGAATATGGCTCGGAGTACAATGGTTGCAGGCAGGCTGGCACAAAGCATTTGGAGGTTTTGATGCAACAGGATTCTTACATGGAGCAATTGCAAAAGCTGGAGGAGAGGCACCAATCGTTCAAGGCTGGTATGCAGCGTTTTTAGAAAATGTCGCCTTACCAAACGTAAAATTATTTAACGTCATGATTGCATGGGGCGAAGTATTAGTCGGCATTGGATTGATCCTTGGTGCATTAACTATTCCAGCACTCATAGCAGCAGGTATTATGAATCTAAACTTCCTCTGGGCAGGAACGATTGCTACGAATCCAACATTGTTAGTAACGGCATTTGTTCTACTAATCGCTTGGAAAGGTGCAACATATTGGGGAGTTGACCGGTTCTTAATCCCAACAGTGAAAAAAGCCATTCAAAATCGTAATCAACATAAAATGACTAAAACGCCAAACGTTCATGCCGGTCAAAATGCATAAAGTTTGATAAAAGAATCGCTACTCACAAAGGGCGGTTCTTTTATTTTGCAAAAAAACACATGTATTCGCTATAAATCTTCTTTTTTTTGCCGATAAAAAGGTTGCGAGGATTTTTTATTTTAACAACACAAGGACGTGTTTAAATGGAACTGCATCATGCTCCCTGTATACTGCTTTTTAACAAACAAAATCAATCCTTTACCCCAATTAATGATCGAAATAGAATCTTTGAGCAATATCATGCGTCTGTGACACCAAAGCTATTAAAAATGGAAATAGACAGTGGGGCAGAGGTTGAATTAATGATTGGAGATCATCTTTTTGAAGTGACGGCTAACTCCCTTTCAAAAAATGACTGTCTTTTTATTCTTTTACCTTATATCGAAAAGGGTTTGTTTGAAGCGGTTGAAATGGAAAAAACATTAAGGGATCAGCAACAACGACTTTTTGAATTAGCTAAAGCAAAAACCCTTTCTAAAGCGGAGATTCAATCGATGCTACGGGAAATATGTGAAACCATTTCAATCTTATTAAATTGTGATCGAGTGGGCATCTGGATTTTTAATGAGGATCAGACGATTTTAACATGCCGCAATTTATATGATCGACAATCGCATAGACATCTTTTAGGTGTTGAAATGCATTCCACAACTATGCCGCGCTATTTTAAAGAAATTGTTAAAAATAGATCTTTAGCTGTTACTGACACGGAAACGGATTTGCGTGTCCAAGAGCTGAAAGATGGATACTTCCAACAAATGGGCAATATTAAATCACTACTAGATGTACCTTTGATTTTAAGTAAAGGAATCGGCGGAGTTTTGTGCTGTGAGTCTTTTTCAATAAAACCTTGGTCCGAGTTAAATCAAACAATCGCGGGTATGCTTGCGGATATGGTTAGTTTCATATTCGAGCGGTTGAATTGGATTGAAGTGGAAGGGAAAATGCTGGAGCTGGCGTATACGGATCCTTTGACAGGGCTTTCAAATCATCATGCTTTTCTTGAACAAGTAAATGCGAAAATGAAAGAACTAAAACCTGGTGAAAAAAGATTGATCGTTTATTTACAGCTCGATCAGTTTAATAGTATTCAAGACGTCCTTGGTTATAGCAGCGGGGATGAAGTGCTATTGACTACCGCAAGGCGGCTACAAGAATCCATTCAATCAAAAGGACTTGTATCTCGGATCGGTTTTGGCCACTTCGCTTTATTTTTACCTGCAAATTCAGAAGGTGAAATGAAGTGTGTAAGTATGGAGGAGATTGCCAATCGCCTTCATGCACCAATGTTTATTCAAGGGCAGGATGTATATGTTACACATAGTTATGGAATAAGTATTTACCCTGATCACGGAAAAGATGCGAATAAATGCATCCAAATGGCCCAAGTTGCGTTAAATACTGCAAAGAAAAAGCATGCAAGATCTGTTCAAGCAAGATTTACTGAAGATATGATTAATATGAGAGAAGATGATCTTCTAGCGGAAATGAACTTGCGTAAAGGACTTGATTCCAATGAGTTTGAACTATATTATCAACCAAAAATAAATAGTTTTACTGGTGATATTATAGGATTTGAAGCATTAATCCGTTGGAATCATCCGGAAAAAGGACTAATTCCGCCGCTTGAATTTATCGGATTGGCAGAATCGACAGGACTTATTATGGCAATCGGGGAATGGGTGATTGTTCAGGCCTTCGTTCAGCTTGAAAAATGGAAAAATAATGGAGATCAGGAATATACACTTTCTATTAATATATCACCGCGCCATTTCCTGCATTCAAGGTTAAATCGCTTTTTAAATGAATGCTTGGATAAATATGAAATTAACCCACGTCAGCTCGTTATTGAAATAACTGAAAATGTAGCGATGGAAGACTTTGAAAAAGTTAGAAATAAGATGATGGAATTACAAAAGCTTGGCTTTTCAGTAAGTATCGATGATTTTGGAACAGGTTTTTCCGCCTTTCATTATTTGCAGCATTTCCCAATCCAAGAAATAAAGATTGATCGGCAATTTATAAGGGACATTGCCAACAACGAAGTTAGCAAAGGAATTGCCAAAACGATTATAGACTTGGCGAACTTGTTAAAATTGAATGTTGTCAGTGAGGGTGTGGAAACAATTGAACAGTGGAAAACACTAAAAAAACTCGGCTGTCCCCAGTTGCAAGGTTTTTATTTTTCAAAACCAATGCCAATCAATGAACTTCAAGCTTGGCTAATTAATCATCAACGAGACGGACTAACTTTACATTAAAAGTAAAAATAAAAAGAGCCCCCAGTCAGTCTTAGGGGCTTTTTCTTTGAGATTTCTACTTATTTTTGGAGCCCATATTTTTAAATTGATTCACCAATTTGTTGCGAGACTTTTCGTTTCTGAGTAAATAGGCTGCACCAAGTGCTAATGTGGTAAAAATCGCTTTATTTTTCATGGTCGCTTATCTCCTTTTAAGTAGATTTCTCATATCTTCTTATTCCCTATTTCTAATGGAATAAACGAATTCTCGACATTTCCCGGGAAATGTCGAGAGAAATGAAGTTGCTCTCAGCTTCTATTTTTACCAGTAGTAAGGGTAAGGATACGGATAGCCATATCCATAGCCGTAAGGGCCAGCTAGTAGAGAGCCTGCTGCAAGGCCACCTACAAAGCCTAATGGAAATCCTCCAAATCCGAAACCAAATGGTCTTCCAAAACCAAATCCAAATGGACGGCCAAACCCGAATGGCCTTCCAAACCCGAATGGTCGACCAATCCTTCTTTCATCGTGATATCCCATTAGAATGGGATCATACCCATGTATATGTTCGTAATGATTCACGTGGCATCCTCCTATTTATTTATTGGGTGAACTTCACTCCATCATATGCGGAATATGAAGCTTTGGAGCAAATAGGAAGACTAAATGGGCACTTGTCTAAAACAGAAAGGAGACTGGTGAATTCACCAGTCTCCCGGACCCTTTAGGGGGTCTCCACTCCATGGTCCACTTTGCAACCACCAATATCGTACTTCATAAGAAACCACTCCTTTGATGGAAAAGTGATATATGGAGTTGTACTAATCCTTTTCCCGAATTCGATTAAATAAAACATATATTTTGTAAAAAGTGGGGATTTAGTAGAAAAAAGTTTGTTTATATTGATCATTACAATATTGATGATAGTATCACTTTCTGTACTTCAATTTTCAAAACCTATATCGTTTATATTTATATCTCTATTAAAGAGGAAAGTTTTAATAACCAGAAGAGCGTATAAGAATAGAATTTGGATGAAAGTATGCATTAATTGCATATTTGAGAGCTAAAAACAGGTCTGGTGAAAAGCTAAAATATATGCAGTTAATGTTTTTGGAGATGCACGAGGTTTGCAGTAGTCCATGATATATAAGCATAACATTCAAAAGATGTACTATATTCTTGAGGATGAAATTCTTAAACCTAAACAAATGGAAATGATTGCCGATATTACAAATATATAATATTTAAACTGGTACGAAGGGGAGAGGCCAATGGTGGGACAAGTTGGAGGCGGTCTATCGGTAAATGTAACGTATAAGGAACCAGTAGTAGTCAAGGCGGAAGAAGTAGTGGCTGCTCAAGTGCAGAAACAAGAAGGAGAAAAAATACAATCAGCATCTACTATAATGCCAATGGAACAAGTAGAAAAAGTGGTCAACAGCATGAACGACTTTTTAAAAGCTTCACCTTCTACTCATTTAAAGTTCCAGTATCACGATAAGCTGAACGAATATTACGTGACGATTGTCGATGAAGTCTCTCAAGAAGTCGTTAAGGAAATACCAGCAAAAAGAATGCTTGATATATTTGCGGCGATGACCGAATATTTGGGGTTAATGGTCGATAAAAAAATCTAATCTGTTGCGAATTGGAGGTATAGCAGATGAGAATTGCAGGTCTTGCAAGTGGCATGGACATTGAATCCATGGTTAAAGATTTAATGAGGGCAGAACGCATGCCCCTTGATAAATTAAAACAAAAAAAGCAAATCCTTGAATGGCAGCGCGACGACTATCGTGCATTAAACACAAAACTGCTGTCGTTTAGAGATAAGCTTGCTAACTTAAAGCTAACACCAAACTACCGTGCGCGAACTGTAACTTCGTCCAATGATGCCTATGTTTCGGCTACGGTGACGAGTGGTGCCTCGCAGGCTTCGTATTCTATTTCTGAGGTAAAACAGTTGGCGAGAGCTGCTATAAAGGTAACAAATAACAAAATTTCAAGTGACTCGAATAAAATTGATCCTACTAAAAGTCTTGTGAGCCAGCAAGGGGTATTTGGAAATGATATTGTCTGGCAACAAGGTGTTGTAGAAACAAAAACATTTAATATTAAAGAGGCTGGGCAAGAAGTAAAGCTTGATTTATTTGGTGGTAATATCCAACCAGGTGCGAATATTAAGGTTAACGGAAAAACGCTTGAAGTTGTAATGGAAAATCCGAGCGCAGGCCAAGTAGCTATAGGTACTGATGGTTTATTAACTTTCGGAACACCTTTGGAAAAAGATAGCGTTGTAAAGGTAGATTATGCTATTAACAGAAAAACAGAAAGTATCGATGTAGCAGATGATGTTCCATTAAATGTGATTAATCTCGGAAGATCCGTTAAAGAGGATGTTGAGATTACAGTAACATTAGATGATGGAAGAACGATTAATTTAAAAAAAGGTAATCAAGTCGAAAACGCTGAGGGTCTTTTTGAACTTATCGATGAAAATGATAATAATAAGGTATATGGAAAAATAATTTTATCTACGGGTTCTATCCATTTTGATAAATCATTTAAAGTTGACGAAAATGGGGATCCAACAATTGGTGTACCTTCTAAATCTAATATTGAAATATCCTATACACAAAATTACGCATCATTCGATATCAAAACGCAGACATCCAAAGGCGAAGTAAATGAAAAGATCTTTATAAACGAAAATGATACTCTAAACAGTGTTATTCGAAAGGTAAACGAATCTACAGCAGGCGTTACAATGTTTTACGATTCTTTTGCCGATAAAGTGACCTTAACAAGAAAAGAAACTGGAAAGTTTGGTAATGAGAATCAAGAGGAAATTTCCGTTACTGGACAATTTATTAATGATGTCTTGGGATTTGCTCAAAGTAATTATACTGACGGGCAAAACGCTGTTTTCAAGATTAATGGACTGGAAACTCAACGCAATAGTAACACTTTCGAAATGAGCGGAGTCACTTTTACCCTTAAACAAACATTCGAAGCAACAGCTGGTGTCCAACCGGTTTCTATCTCAATCGCAAATGACACAAATCAAGTATTCGAAAACATTAAAGCATTTGTCACACAATATAATGAATTAATTGCTGAGATTAATGGTAAGTTAAATGAGGATCGATATCGCAGCTATAAACCATTAACTGATGATGAACGTGAAGAATTGTCCGAGAAGCAGCAGGAAAAGTGGGAAGAGATGGCAAGGAGTGGCCTGCTGAAAGGGGACACTGTTCTTTCCAGCGTTTTATCAAGCATGAGATTGGACATGTCCAGCGTGGTTGAAACGAATGGTCTTTTTAGACAGCTTGCCAGTATTGGCATTAAAACGACTGCCAATTATTTAGAAGGCGGGAAGTTGGAAATCGATGAGGCTAAGTTGAAGGAAGCCATTGAAAATGATCCGCAATCTGTTGAAAACTTATTCCGCGGCGATGGAACGACATCTGATCGTGGAGTCGTGCATAGACTATATGACACGGTCGATGCCTCAATGAAAAAGTTGCAGGAAAAAGCAGGACGGGCAACTTCTACGAATCAACAATTTACGATTGGCCGAGAGCTTGACAATGTAGGTAAAGGAATCGATCGTTTTGAGCAAAAGTTAAAGTTGACGGAGGATCGCTATTGGCGTCAATTTACCGCTATGGAAAAAGCGATTCAACAAGCAAATCAACAATCCGCGTATTTAATGCAACAGTTTGGGGGCTTTTAGGTAGTCATCAGAAAGAATGAGTCCTTAAAAATGAGGAGTGAACATAATGGCAAGCGCAAATCCTTACCAAGCTTATCGTACTAACGCTGTTACGACAGCCTCCCCCGGTGAGCTTACATTAATGCTTTATAATGGTTGTTTAAAATTTATGAACATGGCGAGAAAGGCTATTGACTCCAATGATATTGAAGGGAAAAATACGAATATCCAAAAAGCCCAAAATATTATTACCGAGTTAATGGTTACTTTAAATATGGATATGGACATTTCTAAAAATATGATGGCTCTTTATGATTATGCCAATCGTCGATTAATCGAAGCAAATATTCATAATGACCTTGACATGATTCAAGAAGTTGAGGAACTCATCACTGAATTTCGTGATACGTGGAAGCAAGCCATTCAAATGAATCGGCAGATGCAACATGCAGTTGGAGGCAGTGGGGTTTAATGAATGCTGTCGAAAAATGCGTGGAGATTACTGAAGTAATAATAACTCTTACGAAATCAAGCTCAAACGATCGAGACGAGATCATCAGTGAGATTGAGCGGTTATTAGACCAACGGTCAGAATGGCTGGCTAAATTTAAAAGTCCGTTTTCCGAGAAAGATCAATTGGTCGGAAAACGACTCATCATGTTAGACAAGGAAATGACGAATCAATTAAAAAAGATCCAGATGGATATTCAAAAGGATATGAATGGACTGGAACAAAGAAAGATATCCGCAGAACGATACGCCAATCCATATGCAGCTACCGAACAAGTGGATGGAATATTTTACGATAAAAGAAAATAAAAATTTTTAGTCAAATTTCACGTTTTCGACAAAATTTTTATTGAAAACAGGCAGGATTTTTAAGTTGTATATAGAAGTATATATACATAGCATTATAAAAGGAGGAGTTATATATGCTGAAATTCCAAATACGTGGTGAAAACATCGAGGTCACAGAGGCAATTCGTGATCATGTTGAAAAGAAAGTTGGAAAACTTGAGCGTTACTTTAATGAAACTCCTGAGGCAAATGTACATGTAAACTTAAAAGTGAATCCTGATAAAAGATCTAAAGTTGAAATTACCATTCCTATTCCGCAACTGACGCTTCGTGCAGAAGAAGTAAATAATGATATGTACGCAGCGATTGATTTAATTGTTGATAAACTAGAACGACAAATTCGTAAACATAAAACGAAAGTAAATCGTAAGTTCCGTGAAAAAGGAAACACGATTGAATTTTTCAATACAAGTGCTAATGGAGCGGCTCAACTGGAAGAAGAAGATGACGAAATGACCATTGTCCGCACGAAACGCTTTGACCTAAAGCCAATGGATAGTGAAGAAGCGGTACTGCAAATGAATATGCTCGGGCATAGCTTCTTTATCTACACAGACGCTGAAACGGATGGAACGAATATCGTATACCGTAGAAAAGACGGGAAATATGGGCTAATTGAAACAAATTAATAAATAAATTAAAGCATGCAGCTTAAAGGCTGTATGCTTTTTTTATAATAACAGTAGTAATTATTAATCAATTAATTTAGAATTTATAGTAAGGGTTTACATTACTCAATATGGAGAAGGGATGCAAGGACAAATATATATTATATGGGGTATGAAAGATATAAAAAAATTACTAGGGAGAATGTTAAATGAAAACAGATCATCAATACTATCCTTACCCATCGCAGAGAATGACTGTTCATGGGCAAAAAGGGATGGTGGCCACGACCCAACCATTGGCGGCACAAGCGGGATTGAGGGTAATGCAACAGGGCGGAAATGCCATTGATGCAGCAATCGCTACGGCTGCCTGTCTTACGGTTGTTGAGCCCAATTCTACAAGTCTAGGCGGTGATTCCTTCGCTCTCGTATGGACGAATGGAGAATTGCACGGACTAAATGCGAGTGGGCCGGCTCCAAAAAGCATTTCTATCGAGAAAGTGAAAGAGATGGGACACGAGAATATGCCAGGAATCGGGGTGCTTCCCATCACGGTTCCTGGAACACCCGCTTCATGGGTTGCTTTGTCAAAGCGTTTTGGAAAACTGCCTTTAACTGAGGTTTTAAAGCCAGCCATTGAATATGCCCGCGATGGTTTTCCGGTATCGTCCGAGATTGGAAAGTTTTGGGATATACGCTTTCATGAATATACTGAAAAGTTCAAAAGTGAGGAATTCAAAGAGTGGTTTAATATATTTGCCCCTAATGGAAGGGCTCCAGAAATTGGAGAGATTTGGAGGTCACCTGACCATGCCGACACTTTACAAACCATTGCAGAAACAGATGGTGAGGCTTTTTACAAGGGAGAGCTTGCGGAAAAAATGGCCCAATGTGTGGCAAAATACAATGGATTTCTAACAGTAGATGACCTTGCTGCATATGAACCTGAGTGGGTTGAGCCTATAAAGGTCAACTATAAAGGCTACGATGTTTGGGAGATCCCGCCAAATGGACAAGGAATTGTCGCATTAATGGCTTTGCAAATGTTAAAGGATTTTGATTTTGCGGCGAAGGATTCGGTTGATGCGTATCATAAGCAAATTGAAGCAGTGAAATTGGCGTATATGGATGGATTAAAATATATTACCGATCCGAAAAGCATGAAAGTTACGGAAAAGGAACTGCTTTCTGAGGAGTATGCGGCGTCAAGACGCGCTCTTATAAATGAACAAGCGATTCTTCCAGAAGCGGGCGAACCTGTCCCAGGTGGGACGGCATACTTAGCTACCGCAGATGGAGAAGGCAATATGGTTTCCTTTATTCAAAGTCATGCAGGTGATTTCGGCTCTGGTATAGTCGTGCCAGGTACAGGAATTTGTATGCAAAATAGAGGCAGTGGGTTTTCTTTAGATCCTGATCACCATAATGCATTAGAAGGTGGGAAGAAAACCCTCCACACGATTATTCCTGGTTTTATTACAAAAGATAATGAACCAGTGGGGCCATTTGGTGTTATGTGTGGAATGATTCAACCACAGGCTCATGTACAAGTTGTCATGAATCTAGTCGATTTCTTATTAAATCCGCAAGCTACTTTGGACGCTCCGAGATGGAGATGGATTAAAGAAAAAATTATCGAGGTGGAACCGCAATTCCCTGATCATATCGCAAAAGCTTTAGTGCGAAAAGGACATATTGTCCAGCGTGCTGTCGATTCTGGAATGTTCGGAAGAGGACAAATTATTTGCAGGGATCCGAAGACAGGGATATTAGCCGGGGGAACAGAGCCAAGGGCCGATGGCAGTATTGCAGTTTGGTAACTTAATATATTTGAAAATAAGGATAAAGTCCATTGCTTTATCCTTATTTCCTTTTCTATTTTTTCCCTACATAGTAAAATGAAATTTATGTTATGAATAATAAAACATTTCTGCTATTTGATATAACATTAATGAGGAAATCGATTTTATCTAATAAAAAAGTGTTATAGGTTAGTAATGTGAAACTCTACCCTCGAGTTTCTATAAACCAATTTTTGTAGTAATATCCAAAATGAAAGAAGGAAGCGCGAGTATGAATTTGGATCATTTATATCAACCTTATACATCTCAACGTACAACGGTTTTTGCAAAAAATGGGATGGTGGCAACTTCACAACCATTAGCTGCTCAAGCAGGATTGGATATATTAAAAAAAGGTGGAAATGCGATTGATGCAGCGATAGCGGCAGCAGCGGCACTGACTGTCGTTGAGCCGACCTCTAATGGAATTGGAGGAGATGCATTCGCACTCGTTTGGACGAAAGGGAAACTTCACGGTTTAGATGCTAGTGGTCCTGCTCCGCAATCCATTAGTCTTGAAAAAGTTAAAGCACGTGGATATGAAAAAATGCCTACGCATGGCGTGGTTCCGATTACCGTTCCTGGTGTACCATCTGCTTGGGTTGAGCTTTCTAAAAAATTTGGTAGACTTCCTTTAACTGAAACGCTGGAACCAGCGATTCAATATGCGGAGGAAGGCTTTCCGTTGACACCTGTTTTAGGAAAGTATTGGAGGCTTGCATACAATCGATTTTTAGATTTATTTTCAACGAAGGAAGAATTTAAGCCTTGGTTTGAAACTTTCGCGCCAAATGGAAGAGCACCAGAAATTGGTGAAATATGGCGTTCGCGAGGTCATGCAGCAACATTAAGAGCGATTGCCAATACGAATGCAGAAAGTTTTTACAGAGGAGAGCTTGCTGAAAAAATAACTTCATATGTAAAAAAACATAACGGTTTTCTTTCAATGGAAGATTTAATTTCGTATAAAGCGGAATGGGTAGAGCCTATCTCGGTAAAATATCGTGGATATGATGTTTGGGAAATTCCTCCAAGTGGACAGGGAATTGTTACACTTATGGCACTAAATATTGCGAAAGGCTTTAATTTTACAGAAAAAGATAATGTAGAAACGTATCATAAACAAATAGAAGCGATGAAGCTCGCATTTATGGACGGAAAAGCGTTTATTACAGACCCTGAGCATATGCCAATTAGCGTGGAGCATCTTCTGTCTGAGGAATATGCCGAAAAACGCAGGCAGGAAATAGGCACTGAAGCGATAGAACCTAGCGCAATTGAGCTTCCGAAAGGCGGTACTGTTTACTTGGCAACAGCCGATTGTGATGGAAATATGGTTTCTTTCATTCAAAGTAACTATATGGGTTTTGGTTCAGGGATTGTCGTTCCGGATACAGGAATAGCTTTACAAAATCGAGGCCATGACTTTTCCTTGGATGAACAGCATCCGAATGCATTGAAGCCCGGGAAGAAATGCTACAACACAATTATTCCTGGATTTTTAACGAAAGACGGCGAGGCAGTTGGTCCTTTTGGTGTAATGGGTGGATTTATGCAACCACAAGGCCATTTTCAAGTCGTTTCGAATACAATTGATTTTCATTTGAATCCACAAGCGGCTCTCGACGCTCCGCGCTGGCAATGGACAGAAGGGAAAAAAGTTGTGTTAGAACCGAATTTCCCTCTCCATATTGCACAAGCTTTAGCTCGTAAAGGCCACCAAGTACAATTGTCCGTTGACAGTGGCAGTTTTGGACGTGGCCAAGCCATTTGGCGTAATCACGAAACTGGCGTTTTGATGGGCGGAACTGAGTCGCGCACGGATGGATCGATTGCTGCTTGGTGAAATGATTGTTCTTATCAAGGAGTAAAAGTGACTTAGTCGGGTGTAAGCGTGGCTTATCCGAGAGTAAAAAATATATTTAGAAATTAGAAAAACGAATGAAATTTAACTAAAAACACAAGTAAGCTGCAAATCACGTAGTGCTTCTAGTAAAGGCGGTTTTATCATGAAACAAAAAGATATTTTTATTGCATTTTTTCGTTCAGGCATGCTTGGTTTTGGAGGAGGGCCGTCAGCGATTCCCCTCGTTCACAGAGAAGTTGTTCTTATATATAAATGGATGAACGACGAAGAATTTTCTGATGTTTTAGCGCTTGCCAATGCATTACCAGGACCGATCAATACGAAAATGGCCGGCTACATCGGATGGAGAGTCGGTGGATTTTGGGGAATGATGAATGCTTTATTTGCGACCTCGATTCCAACCGTCGTATTAATGATCTTATTTTTGACCCTTTTAACAGCCCATAAGGATAAGCCTTGGGTGGCAGGAATGTCTAAAGCTGTATTGCCTGTAGCAGGTGTATTGCTCGGTGTATTAGCTTGGGACTTTATCGTAAAATCGAAGAAAACGCTCGGATGGCTCTGGGGTACCATCCTTATTCTGACGAGTGTGATCGTATTGGAGTTTCTTCATATTCATCCAGGAATTTTAATCGCCGCTCTTCTTACTGCAGCAATTGTTTTAGGGAGTAGGAAGAAGGATAAGCAAGAAAGGAGAGGCCAATCATGATTTACTGGCAAATTTTCCTTGCATTTTTTATTCCAGGAATTCTTGGCTATGGGGGAGGGCCATCTTCCATCCCTCTCATTGAAAATGAAGTAGTAGGGACGTATGGATGGCTCACTGTTCACGAATTCAGTGAAGTGCTTGCTCTTGGGAATGCACTCCCAGGCCCAATCGCGACAAAAATGGCAGGATATATTGGCTATCAACAGGCAGGTGTGCTCGGAGCTGCCGTCGCACTATTTGCAACAGTAGCCCCATCTATGATACTCATGATTATGTTGCTCGGTCTTTTACTAAAATATAAACATTCTCCTCAAGTAAAAAAAATGACGCAGCTTGTCAGACCTGCAATTGCTGTCTTACTCGGCATCATGACTGTGAATTTTTTCGTCAACTCGATTTCGTCGGGAGGTGCAGGATATCTCCACACCACTATTATCGGGATTGCAAGTCTATTATTATTAGAAAAGTGGAAAATCCATCCTGCTTATGTCATTGGGGGGGCACTTGTCTACGGGGCCATCTTCCTGTAAAAAAATAGGAATCGATCCTCAGGCAATGCGTTTGTTGTCATGAAAAGCCGATAGTGTTAAGATTAGTAAGCAGATATAGTTATTTTGAGCTACATTCATGCAACGTATCCTGTATTTTATTTTTGCCTGAATTTTATTTGTAAGGGAGCGTTATATATGGTTGCATTTTTAAATAAATTATTTGATCCTAATACACGGGAAATAAAGCGCTTGGAAAAGTTCGCGGAAAGCATCCAAGCATTCGAATCAGAAATGGAAAATAAATCGGATGATGAATTACGCGATAAAACTGCAGAATTTCAGGAAAGATATCAAAAAGGGGAAACACTTGATAGTCTTTTAGTAGAGGCGTTTGCGGTTGTTCGTGAAGGCGCACGTCGTGTGCTGGGTCTTTATCCTTATCCAGTTCAGCTTATGGGGGGAGCTACCCTCCACGAAGGAAACATCGCTGAAATGAAGACTGGGGAAGGTAAAACGCTGACGGCTACGATGCCTGTTTATTTAAATGCGCTTACTGGTAAAGGCGTGCACGTCGTAACAGTAAACGAATACTTAGCGAATCGTGATGCCACGGAAATGGGAGAACTTTATCAGTTTTTAGGACTGACAGTCGGTCTTAATTTAAATAGTATGTCCAAAGAAGAAAAACAAGAAGCATATGCAGCAGATATTACGTATGGTACTAATAACGAGTTTGGGTTTGACTACCTTCGTGATAATATGGTTCTTTATGCAGAGCAAAGGGTACAAAGACCTCTCCACTATGCGGTTATTGACGAGGTTGACTCGATTTTAATTGACGAAGCGAGAACACCATTAATTATTTCGGGGCAAGCTCAAAAATCAACACAATTGTATTTGCAAGCCAATTCTTTCGTCTACATGCTAAAAAAAGAAGAAGATTATACGTATGATGAAAAAACTAAAGGGGTTCAGTTAACAGAAGAGGGGATTAATAAAGCTGAACGCGCCTTTAAAATCGATAACCTTTTCGATATTTCACATGTGACATTAAATCACCATCTAAACCAAGCGTTGAAAGCACATGCAAGCATGCATCTCGATGTAGATTATGTTGTCCAAGAAGGCGAAATCATCATCGTTGACCAATTTACAGGTCGCCTTATGAAAGGGCGCCGTTTCAGTGATGGGCTCCATCAAGCCATTGAAGCGAAAGAAGGCGTCGAAATTCAAAATGAATCGATGACGATGGCTACTATTACATTCCAGAACTACTTCCGGATGTATGAAAAACTCGCAGGGATGACAGGTACTGCCAAAACGGAGGAAGAAGAATTCCGTAATATTTATAATATGCGAGTTATTGCAATTCCTACGAACAAACCGATTACGAGGGATGACCGTGCGGACTTAATTTATTCATCTATGGATGGGAAATTTCGTGCAGTTGTAGAAGATATAGCCGAACGCCACCGTCTTGGCCAACCCGTTCTTGTTGGTACAGTCGCAATTGAAACATCGGAGCTTATTTCAACGCTTTTATTAAAAAAAGGCGTAAAGCATAATGTATTGAATGCGAAGAACCACGGTCGTGAAGCGGATATTATTGTAGAAGCAGGACAACAAGGCGCTGTTACGATCGCGACAAACATGGCTGGCCGCGGTACTGATATTAAATTGGGAGACGGCGTAAAAGAGCTGGGCGGATTAGCGGTTATCGGTACAGAACGACATGAATCACGAAGGATTGATAATCAGTTAAGAGGACGTTCTGGTCGTCAAGGAGATCCAGGGATCACGCAATTTTATTTGTCTATGGAAGACGAATTAATGAGACGATTCGGATCAGACAATATGAAAAACATGATGCAAAAACTTGGAATGGATGATTCTCAGCCGATTCAAAGCCGAATGGTTTCCAAAGCGGTCGAATCTGCACAGAAGCGTGTTGAAGGTAATAACTTTGATGCTCGGAAACAACTACTTCAATATGATGATGTTTTACGTCAACAACGTGAGATTATTTATCAGCAGCGAAATGATGTAATGGAATCGGAAAATCTTCGTGACATCGTCGAGAAAATGATTGCTTCAGTTATTGGTCGCGCCGTTTCTGCCCATACCCCTTCGCATGAAGAAGAGGAACAATGGAATTTACAAGGTATTATTGATTATGTAAATGCCACTTTACTTCCAGAAGGAGATATTACTGCAGATGATTTAAAGCGAAAAGATCCAGAAGAAATGACTGACTTCATTTTTGAAAAGGTAAAAATTCGCTATGATCAAAAAGAAGAGTATTTGTCACCGGAGCAAATGCGTGAGTTTGAAAAAGTTATTTTACTGCGTTCCGTCGATTCAAAGTGGATTGACCATATTGATGCAATGGAACAGCTAAGACAAGGTATTCATTTGCGTGCATACGGTCAAATTGATCCGCTGAGAGAATATCAAGCTGAAGGGTTTGCGATGTTTGAAAGCATGGTTACAGCGATCGAGGAAGATACTGCCAAATACGTTATGAAGGCGGAAATTCGCCACAACTTGGAGCGTGAGGAAGTTGCAAAAGGTCAAGCTGTAAACCCGAAAGAAGAAGGCGGAGAAGTAAAAAGAAAGCCGGTTCGGAAAGAAGAAAGTATCGGACGGAATGCCCCTTGCCCATGTGGAAGCGGAAAAAAATATAAGAACTGCCATGGAAGATTGGCGTAGTTTTATATAGAAAAAGGTCATCTAAGAAATCCCAAATTTTGAGGTGGTTGTAAATGGAATTATTTGAAGTAAGAATGGAACTAGAAAAAACGGCTAATCGTCTAGCCGATTTCAGGGGGTCTCTTTGACTTAGAAGAAAAGGAGACACGAATTGCAGAGTTGGAAGAAAGAATGCTGGAACCTGGATTTTGGGACGATCAACAGTCAGCCCAAACAGTAATCAATGAAGCAAATTCGCTGAAAGATCTCGTCGGTGAGTACAAAGAATTGCTTGAAACTCAAGAAAATCTCGAGCTCACTCACGAACTCGTAAAAGAAGAAAATGATCCAGAATTAGAAAACGACCTCCAATCAGAGCTGCACGAACTTATCGGACGTTTAAATGATTTTGAGTTACAGCTTTTATTAAGTGAGCCCTATGATAAAAATAATGCCATTCTTGAGCTTCACCCTGGTGCAGGTGGAACGGAATCCCAAGATTGGGGTTCTATCCTATTACGTATGTACACTCGCTGGGCGGAGAAAAAAGGTTTTAAAGTAGAAACACTCGACTACTTGGCGGGTGATGAAGCTGGGATTAAAAGCGTTACGCTATTAATTAAAGGCCATAATGCCTATGGCTATTTAAAAGCTGAAAAAGGCGTGCATCGTCTCGTTCGTATATCACCTTTTGACTCTTCAGGCCGCAGGCATACATCATTCGTTTCCTGCGATGTCATGCCAGAGTTTACGGATGATATTGAAATTGATATTCGAACTGAAGATTTAAAAGTCGATACGTACCGTTCTAGTGGAGCTGGTGGACAGCACGTTAATACAACAGATTCTGCTGTCCGGATTACCCATATTCCTACAGGCACGGTTGTAACATGTCAGAACGAAAGATCGCAAATTAAAAACCGTGAACAAGCAATGAATATGCTGAAGGCTAAACTTTATCAGCGTGAAATTGAACAAAAAGAAAAAGAATTAGCCGAAATTCGCGGAGTACAAAAAGAAATTGGCTGGGGAAGTCAAATTCGCTCATACGTTTTTCACCCGTATTCAATGGTAAAAGACCACCGGACGAACACCGAGGTTGGAAACGTTCATGCAGTAACCGATGGCGATATTGATATTTTTATCAATGCATTTTTAAGATCGAGAATATAATGGATGGAAGTGGCCGTACGTATTGTGCGGCTGCTTTTT
Organism: Bacillus sp. FJAT-49711; assembly: GCF_018343715.1. Classification (GTDB taxonomy): domain Bacteria; phylum Bacillota; class Bacilli; order Bacillales; family Bacillaceae_C; genus Lederbergia. The sequence continues at coordinate 1,318,367 of NZ_JAGYPL010000002.1, forward strand.
ATTTTGGAAGCTTGTAAAGTTGGTAAGCATTTCCTACAATTAAGATATTACATAAAAGAGGATGTGGAAAATGAAACCGAGAGTTGAAAGTTTGCCGTTGAAAGTGTCTAGGATTTTAAATAGAAGGAAGGTGTTATCAGCAGAGGAAGCTGCCCGACTGATGAGAGATGAAAAAGGCTATGAAGGTGAGCTGCTTTTTGATGACAGAGTGGAAAAATTATCGAAAGAATGGTTAGTGCTCAACGATTTACAGCTAGAAAGTAATAATACCAACTTTCAAATCGATTCATTCCTAATAACCCAAAAACCAATGCTATTTGAAATCAAAAACCACGAAGGAGACTATTATATAGAAGGTGATAAATGGTACTACATTAATGGTGATGTAGTCCCAAACCCAGTAAATCAATTGGAAAGAACTGAATCACTTTTACAGCGCCTACTTCAGGACCACGGCTTTAATATCCCAATCGAAGCTTATATCATCTTTGTTAATCCTAATTTCCACTTATATAATGCTCCAAGAAATCTACCAATAAAATATCCCGCCCAATTAAATCGTTTTTTCAATAAACTCGATAAAAATCCAATAAAAGTAAATGAATATCATATGAGATTAGCGAAGAAACTAATCTATCTCCATAAAAATGTATCCCCTCGTACAATATTACCAAAATATAGTTACAACGACCTGCGTAAAGGAATAACATGTACCCATTGCCATTCATTTAATCTCGAGAGCAAAAAGATGGCTTTATTTTGTAAAAATTGTGGGACGATAGAAAATATCTCTTCAGCAATTTTACGTAGTGTCGATGAATATACACTTCTTTTTCCAGAACGAAAAATTACGATAAGTAATATTCTTGATTGGTGTAATGGGATAAGAACAAGAAACACAATTCGAAACATATTATTAAAACAGTACACCCTTAAGTACAATGGAAAAGCTTCCTACTATGAAAAAACAAGTAAATAACACCGTTTGACAAGAGAAATCATTATTTACAAATACAGCGCGCAATCATCAGATATGCTCAGTACCAAGTTGATTTGTCACAAATGCAGCGCGCAAGAGTCGGATGCGCTCAGTACCAAGTTGATTTGTCACAAATGCAGCGCGCAAACCTCGGATACGCTCAGAACCAAGTTGGTTTGTCACAAATACAGCGCGCAAACCTCGGATACGCTCAGTACCCAGTTGATTTTTTACAAATACAGTGCACAAACATCGGATGCGCTCAGAACCAAGTTGATTTGTCACAAATACAGCGCACTAACATCGGATACGCTCAGAACCAAGTTGATTTGTTACAAATACAGCGCGCAAGAGTCGGATGCGCTCAGTACCGAGTTGATTTGTCACAAATACAGCGCGCAAGAGTCGGATGCGCTCAGTACCGAGTTGATTTGTTACAAATGCAGTGCGCAAGAGTCGGATACGCTCAGAACCAAGTTGAATTGTCACAAATGCAGCGTGGAAGAGTCGGATGCGCTCAGTACCAAGTTGATTTGTCACAAATACAGCGCGCAAGAGTCGGATACGCTCAGTACCAAGTTGATTTGTCACAAATGCAGTGCGCAAGAGTCGAATACGCTCAGTACCAAGTTGATTTGTTACAAATGCAGCGCGCAAAAGTCGGATACGCTCAGTACCAAGTTGATTTGTCACAAATACAGCACGCAAGAGTCGGATACGCTCAGTACCAAGTTGAATTGTCACAAATACAGCACGCAAGCATACGCCCAGGACAAGCTAATTTTGTCACAACGCTCCGCCCAAGAGTCATGTATGCATCGAATTGATCAACTACCATTTGTTTGCCGATAAATATCCAATATTGTTATTCACACATTTGCAACAAATGCAGGAACCCATAGCATATAAGGGTTATAAAGCAATTTTTCCATTTGTGGCAATGTTTGTGAGCGACTCAATCTGTTTTAAAAATATCGATTGTTGGTATACTAAAATTATTGAAAGGAGTGTTTTAACTTGAAGAAAAAGATACTTGGGTTGTGCATGGGTATTACGTTAGCTCTTGGACTCGCAGCATGTGGTGGCGGAAATAATGCAAACAACAATAATAACAATAATGGTGGTGAAACCGCCACAAATGATGCTGAAGCGATTGTGAAGAAAAACTGTATTTCTTGTCATGGTGAAAATCTTGAAGGTCGAAATGGTCCTGAATTGGCTCACATTGGATCCCAGCTATCAAAGGATGAAATTTTAAAAGTGATTGAAGAAGGTAGACCCGGAATGCCTGGTAATATCATAAAAGGCGATGACGCTGATAAAGTGGCTACTTGGTTATCTGAGAAAAAATAATTTTAAAGGATGCGATATCTTAACCGCATCCTTTTTTCATCGCATAAATTTCTTCACACCGCACAACCGTAGCAGAATTTGTACTCTTTGAATCTTTGGAGTGTCATCTTGGGGACGGTAAACCCCACATTGGCTGCTTACCTCAAGACACCAACCGCCCACTGCTTATCGTAAAGGGATTTTTTGAAAAGAAGCGGGACTATCGATCAAGTCCCGATCATCGACGGCGCTTTTTGTAGCAATGAAGCCGGCATCATCTCCTAAATTTTGTCCGAAGCCCTGTGTTTTTTTATCATAGTTATTCCAATCGGCTAATAAGTTTTGGCCTATATTTACTGCAGAAGCATTTTCAAAGGAATTAATTTTCAATACATAAATATTAATGTTAATAGCACTAGCCAATGGAGTCCACCTCCTCTTAACGAACTATATTCAAAATGATTGGTTTTATGATGCTGAAAAGGAGGGATCGCCTATGGATTTTGATAAATTAAAGCAATGGATGGAACTCGCACAAAAATATCAAACAGGTGATTTTTGGAATAATATGATGAATCAATCCTCTTTTGGCCAATTTATGAATGAGTCCATGGATATGAGTGAAGGTCCCTCTCCATCAGAAAAAACGAACCAACCGCAAAATCCCACCACTTTTCCGAAAATTGATATTTACATAACGGAAACTGAAGTCGTCGTTATAGCCGAACTAGCGGGCTATGAAAAGGAAAATCTTCAAATATCCGTTTCTGGAAACAAGCTGCTGCTCAAAGGGACATCTACGCCGATTATTATCGGTCAGCCCGTTCACCAGGAAAGAAATGAAGGTCAGTTTCAACGGATCATAGAATTGCCAGAACCTACCTATTCAAATCAAATTAGAGCAAAACTGCAAAATGGACTTTTAACATTAATATACAAACGAAATTATTTCCAGGAAGAAAGGGTATCCATCGATTAGCTTTTTTTAGATATATCAATTCTGCCAACTTGAGGAATGAAACATACTAAAATCGCTCTTATGTTCGCCACTATCTGAAAAGTGCTCATCTGTAAAAATATAATTGCGGGGAATACACATGCCTATAAAAGGATTATTCAACCAAAAACAAAATCATGAAATTATAATAGACAAAATAGCAGAGCTCGAAAAAAAACAGAAAAGATTAAATGCAATTGAAGTGCATATTAAAAGGATTTTGAAATGGGAAGAGGAAATAACGCCACTTTTAAAAAAGGGAATTTTAGAAAAAAAGGAAAAACTAACAACAAAAACTCCGGTGAGAAAAGCGACAACAAAAGAAAAGGATAAGGAAAAGATTCGTGAAGAAGCTAGCATTATGGAAACAGCTAAGAAAACAACTCTTTTTTTAAAAGCTGTTCACAAAATGGACAAACAAATTGGAGAGCTTGAAAAAAATGTTACACAGATTCATCAATCGCAAATGGAACTGACAAGTAGACTTAATTTAATGGAAGAACAGCTTTCAAGATTGCAAGAAGAAAACATGAAATCCACAGAAAATTTGCCTCAAGAAAAGGCAATGGTAATTAAAGAAATTCATATCGATAAGTTTTATTTAGATAAATACGAACAAAATAATAATTTTGCTCAGTTAGGCATTAAAGAGTTGAGCGGTGCTTTAAACATTGGAGCAACATACGGCAAAGAAGTGCTCCCTAAGGAACTTTCTGACCAACTAAAAGAGGATATGAATGAATTCAAAGGGATGAAAAAAGAATTTGGTATGGGCGAAGAAGAGTCTTCCAGTATGAATGGGGAGCAAACTTTTAGTGAATCATCGGGTAGTGAGGAAGCTTCGTATGATAATGAAACTTTCACAGAAATCCCGATAGAAGTCGTAGATGACAACGATTAAAAAACAAAACGCGAAATCAAGCTTTCGCATTTTGTTTTTTTTTGACGTTAATGGTAACTTCCTCCTATTCCTTCATAACTAGTAAAAAGGAAAAATTATTCAGTGGGAAGAAAAAAATGAAATGAAACTGTAATATAATTTTCCCTTAACATATTAATATCTGATGTTATAATAGGTTTGGGTTCATTTTTCGCCAGCAAGCGACAGAACGCAGCGGTTTTTTTCGTAATACATATAAATTTTAGCGAAAAAACAGAAAAACTACTAAGTAAACCACATTTTTTGTCTTTAAGAGTTTCCAAATTTAGGACAATTTGGCTATAAAAAGTTGGTTTAGGAACCAGGTGATGACATGATTGAAATGCAGGATGTAGTAAAAAAATACTCGAACGGCATAACTGCTGTTAATGGATTGAACATCCGCATTAACCAAGGGGAATTTATATATGTCGTTGGTCCAAGCGGAGCGGGTAAATCTACTTTCATTAAGCTGATGTATAGGGAAGAAAAGCCTACTTCAGGACAAATCAAAGTGAATGGGATCGATTTATCTAAGCTTAAAAATCGGAATGTCCCTTTTTTGCGTAGAAATATAGGTGTTGTATTTCAGGACTTTAGGCTTCTTCCGACACTAACTGTGTTTGAAAATGTAGCGTTTGCACTTGAAGTTATTGAACAGCGCCCTAAAGATATTAGAAAAAGAGTGATGGACGTACTGGCAATGGTTGGACTAAAGCATAAGATTCGTATGCTACCTACCGAACTTTCTGGAGGCGAGCAGCAACGTGTCTCAATTGCAAGATCAATTGTCAATAATCCAAAACTTGTTATAGCGGACGAGCCTACGGGTAACTTAGATCCAGATACTTCATGGGAGATTATGAGTCTATTAAAAGATATCAACATGAAGGGTACAACGATTATTATGGCAACTCATAATAAAGAGATTGTAAATACAATTAAACATAGAGTTGTGGCTATTGAAAGCGGAAGAATTGTCCGCGACGAACAGCGGGGGGATTACGGATATGAAGGCTAGAACACTTCGACGCCATCTTCGAGAAAGTTTCAAAAGTTTACGTCGAAATGGCTGGATGACGTTTGCCTCGGTTAGTGCTGTCACTGTTACATTACTATTAGTTGGAGTTTTCTTCGTCATTTTGATGAATATGAATAAATTTGCCAGCGACCTTGAACAAGATGTGGAAATTAGAACCCATATTGAGTTAACGGCGAAGAAAAAAGATCAGGAAGCATTAGGAGAAAAAATAAAAAAACTAGATCTAGTAGAATCAGTGGAATTTTCTTCAAAGGAAGATGAACTTAATCATTTAATACAAACGATGGGAAAAGAGTGGAATTTTATCGAAGAGCAGGAAAATCCGCTACACGATGTATTTATCGTAAAAACGAAAAAACCTGCAGATACTCCTATCGTTGCACAACAAATTCGTAAAATGGAATTTGTAAACTCTGCTGAGTATGGTGAAAAGAAAGTCGATAGATTGTTTCAAGTTTTAAAAACGAGTCGGAACATCGGATTAGTACTTATTATTGGGCTCTTGTTTACGGCTATGTTTCTAATTTCAAACACGATAAAAATTACTATTTTTGCTAGAAGGCGAGAAATTGAAATTATGAAACTAGTAGGAGCAACAAATTGGTTTATTCGCTGGCCGTTTCTATTTGAAGGAATGTGGTTAGGGATACTTGGCTCTATTTTACCAATTGCAGTTGTTGCTACAGGTTACTATTATGCATACGACTTTATGGAAATGCGAATACCACGACAATTAATTCAGCCTCTTGAGTACACGCCATTCGTTTATGAAGTTAGCCTGCTCATGCTTCTAATTGGAATCATCATTGGCGGTTGGGGCAGTTTCATCTCCGTAAGACGATTCTTGAAAGTGTGAAACTATTACCATTGTATATAAGCTCTATCTCATAGATAGAAAGAGTGAAGCAAGAGGGAGAAAGGGGAACTATTCTTGAAAAGACGTTCAGTACTCTCGATTACGCTAGCAGTATCATTAGGGTTTGGAGGCATTTTAACAAATGTTAATGGTGCTTCAGCAGCAGACCTTAATGATTTACAAAATCAGCAGTCAGATATTATCAATAAACGATCAAATGTTAATCAATCTATCAACGAAAAAGATAATAAAATTACAGAGATCGGTGATCGTCAAGGTGAGCTAGAAGCTGAAATGAAACAGCTCGAGTTACAAATTGCCGATACAGATCAGAAAATAACTGAAAAGCAAAAGCAAATTGAAGACACAAAAGCGGAAATCGAGAAATTAAAAAAAGAAATTGAAGAATTAAAAGTTCGAATTGAAAAAAGAAATGATTTGCTTAGAGAGCGTGCGAGAAATATTCAACAAAATGGCGGTTCTGTTAAATTTATCGATGTTTTACTAGGAGCTGAGAGTTTCGGAGACTTTATCGATCGTGTTTCAGTTGTCTCAACTCTTGTAAATGCCGATAAAGAAATCATTGTGGAACAAAAGGCAGATAAAGCAAAGCTAGAATCGAATCAAGAAAAAGTAGAAACAGAGCTTGCTAATTTAAATGATATGCTTAACGAATTAGAATCACTTAAGGTAGAATTGAAAAATCAAAATGCTAAAAAAGCTCAAATTATGAAGGAATTAGCCGCACAGAAAAAACATCTCGAAAGTGAAAAGATGTCTTTGGAAGAACAAGCCCAAGTGTTGAAAGCCCAAGAAACTATCATTCAACAAGCGATATCAAAAGAAAAAGCAAGAATTGCTGAAGAGAAAGCAAGGATAGCACGTGAAAAACAGAAAGCAGAGGAAGAAGCGAGAAGAGCTCGGGAACAGCAACAACAATCTAATAGTCAAGGTTCATCGCCTTCTCCAAGTCATGAATCTTCTTCGTCAAACTCTAATGTGAGTAGTGGCGGTAGTGGGGTATTGAATTGGCCAGCATCAGGAAGATTATCATCCGGTTACGGAGGAAGACCCCAATATGGATACCATTTAGGAATTGATATTGCCAACTCAACGGGTACGCCTATTCATGCTGCTGCCTCGGGTGTTGTAACTATTTCGCACTATTCGTCAAGTTATGGCAACGTTGTTTACATTTATCATCCACAACTTAATTTAACTACTGTATATGCTCATATGTCAAAAATACAAGTATCATCGGGGCAAAATGTTAGCTCTGGCCAGCAAATAGGTTTAATGGGGAATACAGGGGATTCGCACGGAAGTCATTTACATTTCGAAGTTCATCATGGAGGATGGAGTTATCGTGGTGGAGTAAATCCGATGCCATTCTTAAAATAAATATTTAACAATCAAATTTACCGCATTGGGAAAGAGATTTCTCAAATGCGGTTTTTTTAATTGCTGATCGGATGCGTTTAATACTTTCATATTGGTAAATATGCTAAAATATAGGAAATTGACAAATGACTAGATAATGCGAGGGGCTTTTATATGACGATTACGTCAATCATGGCAGTTTTATTAAGCATTTTCCTGCTTTTAAATATTATTTTGGCCGGTTTTGTCGTATTTCTCGAAAGACGAGATGCAGGCGCCACATGGGCTTGGCTGCTCGTGTTATTTTTTGTTCCAGTCGCGGGCTTTGTTCTATATTTAATTTTCGGCCAAAATTTAAGCCGAAAGAAGATCTTTGAATGGAGAGACAAAAACAAGATTGGGATAATGGAAATTACAAAATATCAAATAGAGCTGCTGCAAAAAGGGGAGTTTATGTTCAATGATAATAGAACTTCCCAATATAAAGATTTAATTTATATGTTGCTCGTTAATGATAGAGCCGTACTCACACAGGATAATCACGTTGACATTTTTACTGACGGCGAACATAAATTTCGTTCTCTATTAAATGATATTATTTCCGCAAAGGATCATATACATATCGTGTATTATATCGTTCGCAATGATCGGTTAGGCAAGGAATTACTAGATACTCTCACGAAAAAGGCGAAAGAGGGAGTTGAAGTAAAGTTTTTATACGACGCGATGGGTTCAAGGCGGCTTCCTCGGAAATTTTTTAGGCCGCTAATTGAAGCTGGTGGGAAAGTAAGTGTGTTTTTTCCGGCTGTATTGCCCCATCTCAACCTTCAAGTTAACTTCCGCAATCATCGAAAGCTAGCTATTATTGATGGTGAAATTGGCTATACTGGCGGCTTTAATATTGGGGATGAGTATTTAGGTTTAAATAAAAGATTTGGCTATTGGCGTGATACTCATTTGAGAATTTGTGGAAAAGCCGTTTATGCGATGCAAACTCGGTTTATTCTCGATTGGAACCAAGCCTCTTCAACAAAAGTTATGTATGAAGACAGGCTTTTTCCAGAGATTGAAGCTGTAGGAGTAACGGATGTACAAATTGTTTCAAGTGGACCCGATTCAGAGTGGGAACAGATTAAATATGGAATGTTGAAGTTAATCACGTCGGCTAAGAAATATATATATATTCAAACCCCGTATTTTATTCCAGATGCGAGTGTACTGGATGCGATAAAAATTGCTGCCTTATCGGGAGTGGATGTACGATTAATGATTCCAAATAAACCGGATCACCCATTTGTCTATTGGGCAACTTTGTCGAACGTAGGTCAACTATTAAGAACGGGTGCAAAAGTGTATATATACGAAAATGGATTTATCCATGCAAAAACGATGGTAGCAGATGGGAAAATTGCTACGGTCGGAACAGCAAATATTGATGTACGCAGTTTTAAGTTGAATTTTGAGGTTAATGCGTTTTTGTACGATGAAATCTTAGTCGAAAAGCTTGTTGATATTTATGGTAATGATATTAAACATTCACGAGAATTAACTTTAGAAGAATATCAAAATCGTTCATCATTTATCCGGTTTAAGGAATCTCTTTCACGTCTGCTTTCGCCCATTTTGTAAATAAATTCGGCAAAATTCCTTACTGCTATTGTGGCAGGTCGGGAAAGTACTTTTTAAGTTTTAAGAGAGGTAGGAATATAAGCTAAGAACATGACTCCCTGCCGAATATTGATGACCAACGTGTATTAGCCAAAGCCCATTAAAAATATGAGGCAATTCAACCAAGGCCTCATTGTTTATTATAGAAATGAGTTGAATCAATTTTGACTTGGTATACGATAGGAACATTATCATTCCCGGGGACATGGCTCTCTATATTAGTGGCCTTTTTAATAATAGGAGCTTTGTTGTCTATTCGAAAAATGAAAGAAACCGCTAATTGGTATGGGAATGTCGTCTTTATTTTTATCATTACTTGGAAATTAAGTGTCATCCTTTTTCAATTCAAAATGATCGTAACCAATCCACTTTCCATTCTTTATTTTAATGGAGGAATGAAGGGGTTTTGGATTGGAATAGCAGCGGGCATTGTGTATACGTATTTTTATATGAAGCATAATGAAGTAAGAATAGAGCAATTTATTCAGGCTTGGCTTCTATTTATTGTTATATATGAGATTGTTTTTGCATATGTTTCACAGAAATCTCTTATTTGGCTTCTTATTCAATTGATCATTGGAATTCTAGTCATAATATTGTCCTTTTTAAAGGAAAAACAGTGGATTTGGCAACTCCAAATTATGATATTATACATTGGAGTACTGGCAGTTCTTTATTCCTTACAAAATCAGTTGCTATCATTGCCTATGGCTGTATATGTAATAATTGTTATTACATTGAGCCTGCTTGCAAAAATAAGGAGGCCGAACCTTGACTAAAAAAATCTTTGGCTTATCGCTAGTTGCTTTATTAGCAGGTATTTTAATCGTAAATATTGTACAGGATACTCGAGCGAAGAAACATAATACGGTTGAGCAAGAGACGTACTATATTGATTCTGCTGTTGAGGGAGAAAATTCAAGTGTATTAAACGAAGGATTGACGGAAGGAGATATTCCTCCGGATTTTGAACTCATGACGCTTGAAGGTGATAAGATAAGGCTTTCCGATTTTAATGGCAAGAAAGTTATATTGAATTTTTGGGCAACATGGTGTCCTCCATGTAGAGCAGAAATGCCGCATATGGAGAATTTTTATAAAAAGAATGCTGAAAAATTGAATGTAGAAATCATTGCGGTTAATTTGACGGCTGCCGAACGTGGCGGCAATGCTTCGGAAAAGGTAAGGAAGTTTATTGAGGAATACGGGCTTACATTTCATGTCCCATTGGATGAAAAGGGAGAAGTTGGTGATCTGTATAGAATTATTCCAATTCCAACTAGTTTTTTGATTGGTACGAATGGAGTCGTTCAACAGAAAATTTTAGGTCCAATGGATGAAGAAATGATGGAAAAGCTTGTAAAGAATTTAAAGTAAGTAGAAAAATGTATTGACTTTTCGAATCCCATTACTATATACTAGTTTTCAAGAGTTTATAGAAAATTTAAAAATGAATAAAATGATTACTCTTATCAAGAGCGGCGGAGGGAATAGGCCCTGCGATGCCCGGCAACCTTCAGATTATGATATCTGAAAAGGTGCTAATTCCTACGGATCGAAATCGATCTGGTAGATAAGGGGAGGAAACTAATTATAAGCCCTCTTCTTATAGAAGAGGGTTTTTAGTTTATTTTTAAACCAAGTTTTCAAATCAACAAAATCAAATATTAGGAGGCTGGAAAAAATGAGTCAAGAAAATTACAAACAAGAAACGGTTTTACTTCACGGAGGGCAAGCGCCGGATGAAACTGGTGCACGTGCAGTTCCAGTTTATAGAACAACTTCTTATGTTTTTGAAAATACTGAGCACGCACAAAAATTATTCGGTTTAGAAGTGGCTGGTAATATTTATTCCCGAATAATGAACCCTACTGTAGACGTATTTGAAAAGCGCGTTGCCGAACTTGAAGGAGGAACGGCTGCGGTTGCTTTATCTTCCGGCATGGCTGCGATTGCCTTCTCAATCTTGAACATTGCGCGAGCTGGCGATGAAATTATTGCTGCTACAGACCTATATGGCGGTACGTTTAATTTGTTTGCTGTTTCACTTCCGAAGTATGGAATTAATGTGAAATTTGTTGATCCGAAAGATCCTGAAAATTTTAGAAAAGCGATTACTCCTAAAACAAAAGCACTATTTGCTGAAGTGATTGGGAATCCAAGTCTTCATATTTTAGATGTTGAAGCTGTTGCAAACATTGCCCATGATAATAGCATCCCATTAATTGTTGATAGCACTTTTGCTACTCCTGTTTTAAGTAGACCAATAGAGTGGGGAGCAGATATCGTTGTCCATTCAGCTACTAAATGGATTGGCGGCCATGGAACTGCTATTGGCGGAGTCGTTGTAGACAGTGGTAAATTTGATTGGAATAACGAAAAATTCCCTGATTTTATTGAGCCAGATACTACGTATCACGGACTCCGTTATGGGATCGATGTTCCGGGTGCGGCGTTCGCTACGAAGTTAAGAGTGCAGCTGCTTCGTGATTTCGGCCCTTGCTTAAGTCCTGATAATGCCTTTATTTTCTTACAAGGCTTGGAAACGTTGCATCTTCGTATGGAAAAACATATTGCCAATACAAAAGCAGTAGCAAAATACTTACAGGAACACGATGCGGTTGAGTGGGTTTCCTATCCTGGATTAGAGAACCATCCATCATATGAACTTACGAAAAAGTACTTCCCTAAAGGTGCGGGAGCAATTATCGTATTTGGGATTAAAGGTGGTCGTGAAGCAGGAAGAGCAATTATTGATAACGTGAAGCTATTCTCACATGTTGCCAACGTTGGAGACGCAAAATCATTAATTATCCACCCAGCGTCCACGACGCATCAACAGTTAAGTGCTGAAGAATTGAAATTGGCCGGTGTAACAGAAGAGTTAATTCGCTTAGCGGTAGGTCTGGAAGCAATTGAAGACATCACTGCCGACCTTGAGCAAGCTATTGAAAAAGCAGTAGCTGCTACTTCAGTAAAATAAGAGATTAAGAGGACTGAGAATAATGATTCTCAGTTCTTTTGTTTATTTTAGTTGTGGATAGTGGGGCAAGCATGAAACTTCTATTGGTGTTCTTTTTGGAATTGAACAACTACCTCCACTACCTTTTGACGATAAAGTCATACGCTTAGATCATTAATCTCTAACTAAGGACACTATTCTATGTTTCAATCGTTCTTTGTCTCGAGTTTCACCAACTGAGGACAGCAATACCCTTTTTCATAGTTTCTTGTCCTTAGTTCTAGCAACTGAAGACAGCAACTTCTGTTTGAATCGTTTCTTGTCTCCAGTTCTATCAACTGAAGACAGTAATCTCTATTTCAGTCGTTTCCTGTCTCTAGTTCCACCAAGTAACGACAGCTTTACCCTTTTCGATCATTTTCTATCTCTAGTTATTCTTTCATTTCCTGTTCCATTACTTTCCTTCGTGTCTTTAAAAAATTCTAAATAACCGTTCCGCTTTATGTTTTGCACATAACTTGTCCTCTTGCAACATAGGATGTATGGAAAAAACCTTGAGAATGCAATGGCATTTTGCATGAGCGGCGGAGGAGGAAAAACATGAAGAATAGGTGGCTAGTCATCATTTCAATCTGCTCCTTATTATTGGGTGCGGGTGGTACATATGCTAGTTTATTATGGATATTGCCGCCGGGAACGATGGATTTTAGCAAGGAAAAAGCAGGGTCGGAACAAGAGGCTGCAACTGAAAGGGAAATGATTTCCGGGATGGGAAAAGTGGCGGATGCTTTTGAATTGATTCGAAAATCGTATGTAGAGAATGTAAGCGAACGCCAACTTATACAAGGAGCCATTCAAGGAATGGTAGGAACCTTGCAAGATCCATATTCTGTTTACATGGATGAAGAGACATCCGAGAGATTTAATGATAGCTTCGACTCATCCTTTGATGGAATTGGCGCACAGATTGCTATTCAGGAAGGCAAGCTTATCATTATTTCGCCCATTAAAAACTCGCCTGCCGAAAAAGCTGGGCTAAGAGCAAGAGACCGAATCATTAGTATTGATGGGGAAACAGTTGAGGGTCTTGATTTATATGAGGCATCTAAAAAAATTCGCGGGAAAAAAGGAACGGCAGTCAAACTTGAGATCGTTAGAAGTGAATTGACCAAACCAATATCAGTAGAAATAACGAGGGACAAAGTGCCTCTTCTAACTGTTTTTGCTGACATGAAAAAAAGTTCTGATAAACATATTGGCTATATACAAATTACTTCTTTTGCACAGCATACAGCAAAAGATTTTACAGCGGAACTGCAGAAGCTTGAGGAGCAAAATATGTCTGGATTGATTATTGATGTGCGTGGCAACCCGGGCGGAATGCTTTCAAGTGTGGAAGATATCTTGTTTCAAATTGTGACTGATTCTAAGCCTTACGTTCAAATTGAGGAGCGATCAGGAAAAAGAAATCCGCTGTATACCGGTCTTAAAGAAAAGTTGCCATATCCGATTACCGTTCTAATTGACGAAGGAAGTGCTTCTGCTTCTGAAATACTTGCTGGAGCATTGAAAGAAATAGAAGGATATACACTTGTCGGAAAGAAAACCTTTGGAAAAGGAACTGTTCAGCAGGCGCTGCCATTAGATGATAATAGCAATATTAAATTGACGATGTTTAAATGGTTAACACCTGATGGAAATTGGATCCATGGAAAAGGAATAAAGCCGACGATTGAAGTGGAGCAGCCTGCTTATTTTCATGCTCATTCATTACAGCTGGATGAAACACTCGCTCTCGACATGAATAACGAAAATGTAACGATTGCTCAAGAAATGCTTTTGGCTTTAGGGTACGGAACAGGCAGACAGGATGGTTATTTTGATGAACAAACGGAAAGGGCGGTCAAAGCCTTCCAATCAATTAGCAAGATGCCTGTAACTGGTAAAATAGATATAGAGACTGCTGGAAAATTAGAAGCTGAAATCGTAAAAGCCATTCAAAATGAAAAAAATGATTTACAATTACAAGTTGCATTAAAAACTTTTCAAAAATAAATATTAGTATAAAGCGGAGAGCGCCTACGATTAGAAAACTTCAGGCCCCGGGAATAAGTCCAAGGGCCTGAAGTTGTATGTCGACATCAGGTGTTTCCGCTTTTCTAAATTTTTGTCCTTTTTTCCCGACTGTTCTGATAGAATAGTAAGTAACAGTATTTTTTCGGAAAAAGGATGTGGCAGTATGGCAGAAACGTGGTTGCTTGAAATCGCAAAGGGAATTGGTAGATTGTTTCTTCATCCTATCTTATACTTCTCAGTGCTACTTGCTTTAACTGCAGGATATCTCCGAGTCAAAAGGGAGCGTCGCGATTTTCATGTGAGGGTGAATAGCCTTTTTCATGAATTGCGGTATCTATTTCCTGCGGGGATTATAGCGGGGCTGATTGTTTCATTATTGTTCGTTTCAATAGGTATGACTATTCCATTTCCAATCATTGCGGTCATTGCCATAGCGACATTTTTATTAGGTTTAGTTGGGAATGCAAGGTTTTTATCACCAGCCCTTACAATTGGACTGACCGTATTGTTTGTATTCATCGCCAGTTATTTTAGCTTAGACATTCCCTACTTTGAAAATACCTTTAAATCAATAGATTCCAGCTTCTTTATGGGGGCTGCTATATTACTAGGCATTCTCATCATGACTGAAGGAATCCTGATGTTGAAAAATGGTCTAAAGGACGTGTCTCCTAAACTGCGACAAAGCAGAAGAGGGTTGACGATAGGGGCACTTCAGACGAAAAGATTGTGGCTATTGCCAGTTTTTCTTTTCCTTCCAGTCGGCCAAATTAGTCCACCATTCGAGTGGTGGCCAGTCATCCACTGGGGCACAGACACTTATTCGCTCATTTTAGTTCCAATCTTAATGGGCTTCCAACAGCAAATTCAAACGACCCTGCCTGGAAATGTCGTGAAAAGATTAGGGAAGCAAGTGCTTAGTCTTGGAATAATCGTCACTGCCGCGGCCTCCATCAGTTTTTTATTACCAGATTATATTCCGGTGATCACGGCCATCATAGCGATAGTTGGAAGATTATTAATTGCTTATCTCCACAGAGTGCGTGAAGGGTCTGCGTTATATTATTTTACACCGAGAAATAGCGGTATCATGGTACTAGATGTGCTTCCGGGATCTCCGGCAGATAAGATGGGTTTAATAAAGGGAGAAATTATTCAAACGTGCAATAATATGAAAGTGCGTAATAAACAAGAATTGTATGAAGCTTTATTAAAAAATCGTGCGTATTGCAAGCTTGAGGTTTTTGATAAAAATGGGGAGATTCGTCTTGTGCAACGAGCACTTTACGAAGGTGACCACCATGAGCTCGGTATTTTGTTTATCGAAAAAAGAGACATGCAAAAATCTGCAAAAGCTGTTTAATGGCTAGAAATCCTACTTCATTTGAAGTAGGATTTTTTTGTCCGGCTACAGCTCCAACATCTAGGTGCAAGTAAACTTCTTGGATAAGGAATTCCGATTTACCTTGCATGTCCAGGGACAGGCGCCATACACTTTTCTAATTTATAAGCCCTTGCTGGATGATCTCTGTATTAATTTCGGCATGGATCGGTATATCGGGGTAGATTTGATTCCAATCCAATGATTTCCAAATTTGATAATGATGTGCTTTTAGTCTTTGACCTATTCCGAGCGCATCACAATTTGCTTCCTGCATTTTCTTTATCGTGTTTTCCGCAAGCAGGTTTAAATGTCTCTCTATTCTTTTGTTGAGGTCCTCGACTTTACTTTTCTTAGATAAATGGTCTGGTGGGTACTCTTCAACTGCCAACTTTAGATCGATTTTTACTGTTGCTTTTACCAATCCATCTTTGTTATGAAATTTAATTTTCCTTTTAATATTTTGTACTTGGATGCTTACGAAGTTGTCCAGTTCTTGTTTGTGCTTATTACTAATTTTTATATTAAAGGGGAGGTTTTTCTTTTTGTTATCGGATAACACGAGAAGCATGCTGGATTCCTTTAGTCCCAATGTCCCCGAAAATTTATCACTATCGAACATTGCCACCCCAAGCACTTTTGCTTTATTCTCATCCTTCTCTATCGTCAAATATGGAACAACAAAATCCTTCCCTTCTGATAAAGTTATTGGGAATATCTCCTGTACATTTTCATTTTTTGTAATCCCGCCTTGTTCCGATGTATGGAGAAGTTCGGAGTAATAATCACTGATCGTCATTGCTTCACGCACTCTAATGGACAGCCCTTCTTTGGCATTTTCTTTTATGACCACAATCTTGGCATTTAAAGGACCCCTTAAATCTCGATACGTGGAATCCAAAATAGGAAAAATCCCATGAGAAGCTAATTTTTCCCCTATTAATATAACTTTGACCTTTGATAAATCGAATTTCTCGGGTACCTTTTGCTCCATATGGACTTCAGCGTCTCTTGCAGAGGATCCTGTAGAAGATAAAATCTCACTTCTTTGTGGAGCAGAAATTTGATTAGGACCGCCCGATGCAGTAAGAGGGTGGGCAATCGTTGTCATGATTTCATTATCCACTTGGTCATAACCGATCGCCAGTATTAAACTATTATCCCTTAAAAGCCTCTGATCCCAACAACTAGCAAGTATAAGCGATAAAATAGGAATCAATAGAAGACGACGATCCATTAGTAACCTCTCCGTTCTTTTTTCTTGAAAATAATGGAAATGAGGAAGAAAATAATCGGAAAAGCGAAGGCAAAAAATGTAACAAGTTGACTATTGATTTTACCTAGTGCAGCAATTTCAAATTTTCCTTTTGGTATAAATGCTATGATAAAACAAGCAGCAGCTGAGAGAAAAACGAATAATTTATGGTTTTTTTTATTCATTACAGAAGAAAGACCGATGGAGGAAGCAAATAACAGACACATAATGGTCGTAGCAACTAAAACAATCCATAGAGATGTGAAAATTAAATCAGGCCTCTCAATGATTTTAAATGCAAATGATTTAATTAAGTATAGAACGGGTTCGGGAATAAGCTTTAATTCTTGTGGACTAAAGAAAAGTAAACATGTCAAAGTAATAAAAGCATAAAATAGAGTGACAAAAACATTGGCAATCGTAGCTGCTTTTAGTACGCTTTTTTGATCTGCTTGGACAAATGGAAACAATATCATGAATAACTCGAATCCTTGAAATGAAGGAAATCCCGCTTTTACTCCTTTTAAAATAGGCAAAAATCCATTGCTTCCAATTGGCAGGATATACGTATAGTTGGCAAATTTTAATGAATAGGCCGATAAGACGATAAATACAATTAACGATAAAGATGCCAGAAAAAGGAAACGAGCGATGATTTGAAGTTTTTCAATTACCATATAAATCACTGTCAAAATCATAAGTAGCAAAATTAGCCATTGAGGTGTCAACGGCAGCATCCAAACTTTTATCGTAAAAGCAAATTTAGCCATGACCATCCCAGCAACAATAAGAAAATAGCAACAGTATAATACGGAGATTACTTTTCCTACAAATTTTCCAAAAAGGGTTTGCAGGACCATATACAGGTTTTGATTTGGAAATCTCCGCATTAAACCCCACATTAAAACAATCATCACTTGCAACAAGACTCCAGTGACTAAAATAGAGATCCAGCTGTCTCCATCCGCTTCTAGGAACATGACATAAGGCAAAGAAATGATTCCTACACCGATTTGTGCATGAATCAAAACTAAGGTTAGCTGAAATTGGGAAATCTGATGATTACTTTTCATTTTTGTCCCATTCCCTTGACCGACTTTGCTTTATTATTTTCTGAGGCTTGATGTTTTTTGGCCGTTTGTTTAGCATCCAAATAGGAAAACGGACAATAGAATCTTTCAAGTTTGGTATTTTTAATGGCGCAAACGGAGCGAGATAAGGTGTTCCTAAAGATTCGAGTTTACATAAATGAATGACGATAATCATCAAGCAAAAAATGATTCCTACAAATCCAAGCGTTGCAGCAGCTATCATAATAGGCAATGATAAAAGTCGAGCTGTGTTGCTTATCTCATACGAAGGAATTGTAAATGACATAATAGCTGTTAAGGCAATAACAATGACCATAACATTAGATACAAGCCCCGCATTAACAACGGATTCACCGATAATTAGCCCTCCGACTATACCTATTGTTTGTCCAATCGGTGATGGGAGCCTTATCCCAGCTTCTCTTATTAATTCAATCGTAACAGCCATAATTAATGCTTCAATAAAAGGCGGGAAAGGAATATTTTCAATGGAACTTTTCACAACCGTAATCACATCATTCGGAATAAGCTCAAAATGAAAACTAATAACGGCAATATAAATGGAAGGGAGGGTGATGGCACCCCAAAAGCTTAGAAATCTCAGTAAGCGAAACACTGAACCCGCATAAAACCTTATATTGAAATCGTCGGGAGATTGGAAAAAGGCAAAAAAAGATACCGGCATAATTGAAACATCAGAGGTACCCTCGGAAAAGATAGCTATCCTTCCTTCTACTAAGTGGGCTTCGACACGATCTGGTCTTTCCGTATATAAAATTTGTTGAAAAGGTGATAACGGTTTATCTTCAATAAATTCTTCAATATAACCAGGACTAAAAATCATATCGGATGAGATGGATTTAATTCTTTTCCTTATTTCATCGACTAGTTCAGGGTTTGCTATTTCCTCCAAATAGACAATCGCTACTTGCGTATTTGTTTCCCAACCAAGATCGACATATTCTATTTTCAAACAGCGGTTTTGAATCCGCATTCTTATCAAATTTAAATTGATTTTAAGATTGCCTACAAACCCTTCATGGGATCCCCGAACAATTTTTTCATTTTCAGGTTCTTCCGGAGAGCGGGAATGGAGTTGTAAAGTGTTTAATATATAAAACTCTGTCCCATGTTCAAAAAAAAGCACACTATTTCCTTTAAGAATGGTGGTAACTGCGATATTCATATTGCTTGTTTTTGAAAATTGAGAGCTTGTGATAATCGTATCTATACTTTGCTCTGTATTTGCTTGTGAAAGCGGGATAAGTAAACTTCGCTGCAGCTCCTCGGAATTCGCAATTGTCTCCAAATAGATAATAACTCCGGGAATCCCGTTAAAACGGATAGTTCGGGTTTTTAAATCATCAGTATTATATAAAGCATCCCTAAAATAAAGGACATTTTCATCAATGGTCGGAAACATGAAAGTTTCTTTTTTAACATCATTTTTATTCTTTTTTTTGAAAAAAGACATAGCCTTTCTCAACTCGTCTCATTAATAAAATAGGAATTTTCACTTGATTAAACAAAGTATCTGTCAAATATTTCTTTATTATTCAAAGGCTAGTCTATTTTATTTACATACCATCATGGGGTATGATACTATTATGGACATTAACGTTCAAATGCGGAGAGATGTAAATGAATAATAAAAATATTGTCATGATAACCATTGGCGTTTTTGCCATTATCGTGGCCCTCGTATTGGTTTTTAATAATAATGGAAAAGATGATGACCAAACAAAAGTCAGCCTTGATGAGTTAGAAAATCAACCGACGTTAGGTAATGAGAATGCGCCTATTTCAATTGTCGAATTTGGTGATTATAAATGTCCATCTTGTAAGGCTTGGGGAGTAAAAGTATTTCCAAAGTTAAAAGAGGAGTTTATCGATACTGGAAAAGCGAAGCTCACATACATAAATGTCCTTTTTCACGGGAACGAATCAAAACTAGCAGCGCTCGCATCTGAATCTGTTTTCAAACAAGATCCAGAGAGTTTTTGGGCATTTCATCAAGGAGTTTTTGATGCTCAGCCTTCTACACAAAATCACGATGAAGAGTGGGTGACAACAGACTCATTGGTGGAAATTGCAGAAGCGTATGCTCCTAATATTAACTTTGAGCAATTTAAAAAAGACATCGATCAAGAAGGAACACTTGCTGAAGTGGATATCGATAATCAGCTTGTAGAAGATGTAAATATTCAATTCACGCCAACCATTATTATTAACGGAGTAATGTTGGATGATCCATTTGATTATAACGCGATAGCAGCAGAAATTGAAAAGGGTTTGGACAGTTAAAATGAATAAGTCTAAACCACCTTTAACGTTATATTTTGCTTGGTTCGTTTCAGTAGTTGCTACTTTAGGAAGCTTATATTTTAGTGAAATTAAAGGCTATATACCTTGCGAACTTTGCTGGTTTCAAAGAATTTTTATGTATCCACTTACGATTATCCTTGGGATCGCTGCGTTTTATAATGAAAGACATATTAAAAAGTACGTTCTCCCTGTATCATTAATCGGCGGCACGATATCTTTATACCATTATTTAGTTCAAAAAGTTCCAGGTTTTGCTGGAATCAAGCCATGTGTACAAGGTGTGCCTTGCAATGTACAATACATTAATTGGTTCGGTTTTATAACAATTCCATTTTTGGCACTAATGGCTTTTACGTTGATTAGTATATTCATGATTCTACTATATAGACAAGATCGCAAATAATGAGCAAAGAGAACGGAAAGTGGTATAATTCACTTTCCGTTCTTATACGTGCACATGTTTAATTTTCTTTCTCTCCATCAGATTCAATTACCTCAGCTGCTTCTTCAGGAGCCTCCATTGGTCTTCCCCAAAAAAATCCCCATGGATCTCGAGCAGGTGCTTCCCATTCTCTTTCTCTGTTATGTCCTTTTTCCACCACTTCAACATTTTGAGCATGGATAATTAAGTTTTCAACATGAATTTCTTTCGTTCTTTTTTCGTTAGACATTTCTACCCTCCTAGCAGTAACAATAATATTCGTTTTATCTTATTCAAAAGTGACATATGTGTATAGGCATTTTTTGTTTACCCAGATGAAAGTTTTTAAAAATTGTGTAATTGAAAGGATTCTAAGAAGGAGATTTTGACATCTTAAACGAATCTCTTATATACCTTGTGTTGGTATAAGGAGATCTGAAAAATGAAAAATAGTGATGTTTCAGAAAGCCAATTTCAAATTACTGGTATGACGTGTGCAGCTTGTTCAAATCGAATTGAAAAAGGATTGAATAAGCTTGAAGGTGTGAAGGAAGCAAATGTCAATCTTGCTTTGGAAAAAGCAAATATTCTTTACGATAAACAGAAAATATCAGTGGAAGATATTCAAAAAAAAGTGAAGGACTTAGGGTACGATATCGTAACTGAAAAAGTGGAATTAATCATTAAGGGCATGACGTGTGCTGCTTGTTCAACAAGAATTGAAAAAGGTTTGAAAAAAATGGGCGGAGTCCTTCAAGCAAATGTCAATCTTGCACTTGAGCAGGCGATGGTTGAATTTAATCCCTCTGTCTTGACTACAAAAGACTTAACCACACGAGTCAAACATCTAGGATACGGAGCGATCGTGAAAAAGGAGGAAGGCGATAAAGAGACAGTTGATTATCGTGAGAGAGAGATAAAGAACCAAGAAAGAAAATTCTTTCTTTCTTTACTATTAACTCTTCCACTGCTTTGGACAATGGCTTCGCATTTTAGCTTTACTTCTTTTGTCTATGTGCCGAAATGGTTAATGAATCCGTGGGTTCAAATGGCCATTGCGACTCCAGTGCAATTTTATATTGGAAAACAATTTTATGTAGCTGCCTTTAAAGCATTGCGGAATCATAGTGCAAATATGGATGTTCTAGTTGTATTGGGTACATCAGCTGCTTATTTTTATAGCGTGTTTATAGCAATACGCTCCATTGGAAATCCTGGCCACTCGATTGATTTGTATTTTGAAACGAGTGCCGTTTTGATTACGTTAATTATTCTCGGAAAACTATTTGAAGCAAAGGCAAAGGGAAGGTCTTCCCAGGCGATAAAAAAGCTGATGAGATTACAAGCAAAAACAGCGACCGTTGTTCGTCAAGATGCCATCCTTGATATTCCACTTGAAGAAGTGGAAGAGGGAGATATTTTACTCGTTAAACCAGGCGAGAAAGTTCCGGTGGATGGAACGATTATCGAAGGGCAGGCTGCTTTTGATGAATCAATGATTACGGGAGAAAGTGTACCGGTTGATAAAAAGGCCGGTGACACTGTTATTGGTGCAACCATTAATAAAAATGGTTTTATTAAAATACAAGCAACTAAAGTTGGAAAGGAGACGGCTCTAGCACAAATTATCAAAGTGGTGGAAACGGCACAAGGGTCGAAAGCTCCGATTCAGCGATTGGCCGATTATATTTCTAGTATATTTGTCCCTATTGTAGTTGGGATTGCCATTTTAACGTTTATCATTTGGTTTACAAGGGTTGCGCCAGGTAATTTTCCGGAAGCTTTAGAAAAAATGATTTCGGTTCTCGTTATTGCCTGTCCTTGCGCTCTCGGGCTTGCGACGCCAACTTCAATAATGGCTGGATCAGGAAGAGCTGCCGAATATGGTATTTTATTTAAAGGCGGCGAACATTTAGAAACAACGCATAAAGTAGATACCGTTATATTGGATAAGACGGGGACTGTAACGAACGGCACTCCCGTTTTAACGAACATATCTACTTCTTTGAATGAGACAGAGTTTTTATCTTTGATCGGGTCGGCTGAACAGCAATCAGAACATCCTTTGGCAGAAGCAATCGTGGAAGGGATAAAAAAGAAAAAAGTTCTTCTAAAACATCCCTCTTCATTTGAAGCAATCCCAGGGTTTGGCATCAAAGCTGTTATTGGTGGTAAAGAAATTATAGTTGGAACTAAAAGTCTTATGAAAAAAAACAATGTTGTGGTAGAAGAAGCGCTAGACAAAATAAATCGTTATGAAAGTGAAGGGAAAACAGCGATGCTTGCCGCCGTTGATCGTAAGTATGCGGGAATCGTAGCAGTTGCAGACACCATTAAGGATACTTCACGAGAAGCGATCGAGCGTTTGAAAGAAATGAATATTGAGGTCATTATGATGACGGGGGATAATACTCGAACTGCAGAGGCAATCGCAAAAGAAGTCGGCATCGATCGCGTCATTGCTGAAGTATTGCCGGAAGGAAAAGCGGAAGAAATAAAAAAGCTGCAAAATGCTGGCAAAAAAGTTGTGATGGTTGGAGACGGAATTAATGACGCCCCCGCGCTCGCGATTGCTGATATTGGAATGGCAATTGGAACTGGGGCAGATGTAGCAATGGAAGCAGCGGATATTACGCTCATTCGTGGCGACTTAAACAGCATCGCCGATTCCATTTATATGAGCCAAAAAACAATACGAAATATTAGGCAAAACTTATTTTGGGCATTTGCCTATAATACATTAGGAATTCCGATCGCTGCAGCGGGCTTCCTGGCGCCATGGGTCGCTGGTGCAGCAATGGCATTCAGCTCTGTATCTGTTGTATTAAATGCACTAAGATTACAGAGGGTAAAACTTTAAAAAAGACAAGGTTAAGAGATGGAGTAACATCTTTCAACCTTGTCTTTTTATCGTGTCTAGTTCCAGCGCCTATCGCCTATCAAACTTCTTGTCCTTCTCCCTACGATAAGTCAACATCGATGTTTCCTTTACCTCAGTCAAAGGCCCTGAAGTTTGTACGTCGATGAACAGGCGCTTACACTTTTCTATTCCGCTGAAGCAAAAAATTCTTTCGCTTTTTGGATATAAATCTCATCTTCTGGAAGCAAATCTTCCTCATGATATATCGCTTCTACTGGGCATACTGCCTGGCAAGCACCACAGTCGATGCATAAATCGGGATCGATAAAAAACATATCTTCTCCCTCAAGAATACAATCAACAGGACAAACTTCGACACATTCGCCAAACTTCTCTCCAAGACATGGTGCAGTTATAACGTATGACATAAAAAAACCACCTTTAATAATATTATCTTTATAATAATTTCGCCGCTCACAGCAGAGAAATCTTTCAGTCACACTTCGCTTGAATAAGGAACTAAAATAAAAAAATTAGCTCGGTTCATTCTTAATAATAGCAAAATCACTATCCTATTTCAATTGTACGAAAAAAAGAGCGAAAATACATTGTCAAATTTATGAAGTTTGACAGTTTACTTCGAAAACCGTACATTTAAAACAGAATGGACCTGTCCCTAGAAAAAGAAGGAGGTTTGATGGTGGAGAGAGTGCTTGTTGTTGATGATGAGCCTTCAATTGTGACGCTTTTGCGTTTTAACTTAGAGAAGGCCGGGTTTTCAGTTATGACTGCTGCAGATGGAAAGACGGGCTTAGAGATGGCCATGAAGGAGAATCCGGATCTTATTGTGTTAGATTTGATGCTTCCGGGAATGGATGGTATGGATGTTTGCAAAACATTAAGGCAGGAAAAAGTAAAAACACCTATTTTAATGCTAACGGCCAAAGATGATGAATTTGATAAGGTGCTGGGTCTTGAACTAGGTGCAGACGATTATTTGACAAAGCCTTTTAGCCCGCGTGAAGTAATAGCTAGAGTAAAGGCCATTTTACGAAGGTCTAATATGAATGAGGCTTCCGAAGCTACTTCGAAAAATGAAGTGATCGAAATTGGGAAGTTAACTGTTTTTCCTGAAAAATATGAAGCTGTTCTATCTGGAGAAAAGCTTGAGCTTACTCCGAAAGAATTTGAACTTTTACTATACCTTTCCAATAATCAAGGAAAAGTATTAAGCCGTCATCAATTGTTGGATGCGGTATGGAATTATGATTTTGCCGGCGATTCACGAATCGTTGATGTTCATATTAGTCATTTGCGTGAGAAAATTGAGGAAGATACGAAGCAACCCGATTATATTAAGACGATTCGCGGTTTCGGCTATAAATTGGAGAAACCATAAAAATGCATAAACTATGGATTCGCATTACGTTTTCATTTTTATTATTAATGTCATTATTACTACTTATTTCTGGTTTTTTTCTAGCGGAAATGATGAAAAATACATATTATGACCTAAAAGAAAATCAATTGAAGCAAACTGCACATTTAGTATTTAATGCAGTCGAAATGGATCGAACAGGCTTGCATGCGAGCGACCTGCAAAATAAAATCATGATGTTGTCTTCGTCTATACAATCGCGCTTAACCGTGATTGATAAAGATGGCGTCGTTTTAGCAGATACGAAAGATGACCCTGCTAAAATGGAAAATCATCTGAAACGCCCTGAAGTAAAGCAGATCATCAAAGAGAATTTAAAATCAGGACTTTCAATTCGATATAGTGATACCCTCGGGTTTAGCATGATGTATGTATCGATTCCAATTAATGAAAACAATCAAACAGTCGGCGTCATGAGGGTTTCCCTATCAATGGAAAATATAGAGCATGCGATAAAGAGGTTATGGATCAGCCTCACTCTTGTTTTGTTCGCCGCTTTTCTTTTAACAGGACTTATTGGGATGAGATTAGCAAAGGGTATTTCTGGTCCAATCGAGGAAATGATTGATGTATCTGAAAAACTGAAAGAAAAAGATTACTCTGCTCGTGTAAAAATGAAATCTAAAGGGGAGCTAGGCCAATTGGCGAATGCCATTAATGTCCTTGCATCCAGTTTGAAAAATCAAATGGATAAACTCCATGAAAATGAGCAGCGGCTTACAGGCGTCCTAGCAAATATGATGAGTGGAGTATTACTAGTCAATATTGATGGTCGAATTTTATTAGCTAACCGTGCAATGGGACAAATGCTTGGAGAAGACCCAAGAACTTTTACGAATAAGCATCATACTGAGGTAGGCAGAAGTAAAGAACTTAGTCATCTGATCGAACAATGTTTTAAAACAGGAAAAGAGCTTAGAAAAGAAGCACATTTTTATTATCCTAAGGAAAGAACAGTAGATGCTCATTTAGCTCCCTACATACGTGAAAATGGGGAAGTGAGCGGGATTATTGCTGTTCTCCATGATGTGACCGATATTCGCAGACTCGAGAAAATGCGCAGCGATTTTGTGGCAAATGTATCCCATGAATTAAAGACCCCCGTTACCTCTTTAAAAGGGTTTGCTGAAACATTGCTTGATGGGGCAATGGAAGATGAGGAATTATGCCGAAACTTTTTGACGATCATTTATAATGAGAGTGACCGACTGCATCGCCTTATTAAGGACATCCTCTATTTATCAAGCATTGAGCACCACCGCATCCCGCTTGAGATTGAACCTGTTAATGTAACAGATGCTGTATTAAGTACTGCCAATACGATAAAAAAAGAAGCCGTCAAAAAAAACTTACATATCACTCTCCCAGAAAATAAAGAAATATGGATAGAGGGAGAAAAAGACCGCATTCAACAGATTGTTTTAAATCTGCTTTCAAATGCAATTGCCTATACACCAGATGGGGGTGAAATCTCGGTAAAGATAATAGAAGTGGAGAATAAGGTTAAACTTCTCATATCTGATACTGGAATCGGCATTGCTCAAAAAGAACTGCCAAGAATATTTGAACGCTTTTATCGCGTGGAAAAAGCTAGATCGCGCAGTTCGGGCGGAACAGGACTAGGTCTTGCGATTGTGAAACATTTAGTCGACTCGCACCATGGTACAATTGAAGTTGAAAGTGTAGAAGGCGAAGGTACCACATTTATTATCAGCCTTCCAAAAAAACAGGAATATATATAGTGTTTTCATACTCCGTAGTCTTAAATGGCTGCGGAGTCTTTTTATGTTTATTTTCTCTTGAAGTATGTAAAAAATACGTAAATTTTACATGGAATTTACAATAACTATACATAGCGAAGTCATAATAAAAGGAAAGTGAGGGGGAAATATAGATGAGAGAGAAAAAGTCTACTAAACAAAGAGAAAGTAATATAAGTAGTCCGGTAAAACGCAGCGATAAATGGATATTTGCCAGATTATCTTTCAGTACCAGGCTATTATTATTAGTCCTTAGCATTATCGTTTTATTGACTGGAGCGACTAGCTATATAAGTTATGCCCAAGCAACGAGAATGTTAATTGAAACAAATGAAAATAGAGTAGAAAGAGAAATAAAGGTGAGCCGAGAAAGAGCGGAGTATTTAAAACTATCTTACATAAATGATGCAGAAAAATTTGAAAAACAAATGCAATATGGAATCCGAGCTCAATCTGTTGAAATGATTCAAGATGGATTGAATGCGGATTTTTTTCAGATCAATGAAGATGGACAGATTCAACCATTCGATGTTAGTAAAACAACTAACATGACCTTCAATAAAAACTTGATTTCAACTATTTTAACGAAAAAAGAAGGAACACTTTATGAAGAGATGAATGGGGAGGAATATATCATTGCTTTCATATTTGTACAAGAAATTAGGAGTACCTTAATCATTGCCATTCCTACGAAAGACTTTCTCGGAAATATTGATGCTTTAAGAGAGTATGTGCAAATTATATTGATCATTAGCATTTTTGTATCATCCTTCATTATTTTCTTTGCAATTAGAAAACTGACGAAACCATTAGCTACGTTGAGGAATGCTATACATAAAGTCAGCGAGGGAGATTTAAGTCAATTAGTGCCTATAAAGACAACGACTCCAGAAATTGTTTCATTAACTAAAAGCTTTAATCAAATGATGGAGTATATGAAAAGTTTAATAAAAGAGGTGCAAATGACGACCGATCATCTGGCTGATGCAGGGGCGAAGCTGCACAACTCTTCTTCGGCAATTCGAGATAACACATCTCAACTTTTTAATACGATTCAAGTTGTGAATCAAGGGGCAGAACAAACTGCGTCAAGCTCCGAGCAAAATACGTCTCAATTTCAGTTGGTTAAAGGGAATATTAACGATGTAGCTGACCAGGTTTATCTTATAAATACAAGTGCAGAAAATATGAATGGACAAGCTGAAACAGGAAAAGCGTATCTTAATGAAATGATGATATCCATGAATGAATTAAGCGATGAATGTTCAAAAATTAATTCAACCATTTACCAAGTGAAGGAGCATTCCTATGATATTTCTGGGATTGTGAAACTGATTCAAGATATATCTGAACAGACTAAGCTCCTAGCTTTAAATGCAACAATCGAGGCGGCTCATGCTGGAGAGGCAGGAAAGGGGTTCGCTGTCGTTGCAAATGAAGTTCGAAAGCTGGCTGAGCAAACGTCAAAAGCCACTGAAAGTATTGCGATTCCGATTTCAAATATGATGCATATTAGTGACCAAGCAGCAATTGAGTTTAAGCAAATGGAAATGAAAATTAATAATCATATAAAGGTGGCTGAAACGTCTAACGATGCTTTTCAATTTTTGCTGGCAAAAATTAACGAAACAACTGAACACTTGCAAAATATGAAACTATTATTAAATGATTTACAAACAGTCGTTCCAGAAATGGAGCATTTAGCAGAAAGCTTTACAAGTATTTCACAAGAAACATTAGCTAGTACAGAGGAAATGGCCTCCCATTCAGAAAATCAGTTAGAGCTAGTCGATAAAAATCAACACATATCAAATACTTTATATTCGCTTTCCAAAGATTTGAGAATGTTAATAAGTCGATTTATTATATGACATCGTTTTATATTCATAAAAAGCGAACGGAATATTTACATAACCTTTACACAGAGTTAATCGCGAATTTATAAACACTATGTAAGATAAAGAGTGTAAGAAACAAATAAAATGTTCACAGGGGGAAATCTTAACATGAAGTTGAAATCCTTATTTGCTACAGTCACTCTATCATCTGCACTCTTACTTGCAGCGTGTGGAAACGGAGATGGAAGTTCTACAAATGGAAACAGCAGTTCAGCAAATGGAAATGACAGCTCTGCAAAGGTAGAAGAAAATTCTAATGAAAAACTTTCTGGATCAGTAGGTATCGATGGATCGTCAACTGTTTTCCCAATTTTGGAAGCTGTATCTGAAGAATACTTAGCGATACAGCCAGATGTAAAAGCACCTGTTGGCGTTTCAGGCACAGGCGGCGGATTTAAAAAATTCATTGCCGGTGAAACAGATATTAGTAATGCTTCCCGTCCGATAAAAGAAGAAGAAACACAATTATTAGATGATGGCGGTATTCCGTATACAGAGTTTGAAATTGCTTACGATGGTTTATCTGTCGTTGTGAATAAAGATAATAATTTTGTCGACCAACTATCCATTGAAGAATTGAAAAAAATGTGGGTAGAGAGCGGTAATGTGAAAACTTGGGCGGACGTTCGTGAAGGTTGGCCGGAAGAACCAATTTCATTCTTTAGCCCAGGAACAGATTCCGGAACATATGACTATTGGAATGAAGTCATTCTTGAAGATGAGCAAATGCGCAAAGACGCAACATTATCTGAAGATGATAACGTCCTAGTACAAGGTGTTATAGGTGATAAAGGCGGTATTGGATTCTTCGGATTCTCGTACTACATTGAAAATAAGGACAATCTAAAAGTAGTACCTATTGTCAATAGCAAAGGGGAAGCTGTCACTCCTGATCATGACACAATTATGAATGGAGTTTACGAGCCACTATCCCGTCCACTATTCTTCTATGTACGTAATGATGCATTAACTGGTAAACCTCAAGTATATGATTATGTGAAATTTGCACTAGAAAATGCTGGTGAACTAGCTGAGGAAGTAGGATACATCAGTCTTAAAGATGAAGAATATCAAGAAGCACTAACAAAACTAGAAGAAGTTACAAAGTAGATAGAAAAGCGGAAGCGCCTTGCTCATCGACGTACAGGCCCACAGGATGTGGGTCCGTCGACGTTGCCACAGGACGTGGCAGTCTTTAGTCGACGTTCCTTATTTGGCCTTTGACTGAGATAAAGGAAACACGACGAGGAACGAGTCGATGTTGACTTATCGTAGGGAAAAGGATAAGAAGTTTGCTAGTCGATAGGCGCTGGAGCTAGACAAAGAAAAACGGAAGCGCCTTGCTCATCGACGTACAGGCCCACAGGATGTGGGTCCGTCGACGTTGCCACAGGACGTGGCAGTCTTTAGTCGACGTTCCTTATTTGGCCTCTGACTGAGATAAAGGAAACACGATGAGGAACGAGTCGAAGTAGACTTATCGTAGGGAAAAGGATAAGAAGTTTGCTAGTCGATAGTCGCTGGAGCTAGACATTTTAATGAGGCTGGGACATAACTAAAACAATCAAACCTAAAGACGAACAATGATCTAACTTAGCAGAGGAAATATACGAAGACTCCCGTGGGAGGAAGGCATAGGTGAGACCCCGCAGCTCGGGACGAGCGAGGAGGCTCGCCAGCCGCCCACGGAAAGCGAAGTATATTTCCGGAGCGGGTATACACTAATCAACCTATTGTTTGGATTTATCTTTGTCGGAAATAGTTATGTCCAGGTCTTATCTTTGATTAATCGATAAGGAGTTTTCCTATGGATATAAAGGAGCAAAAGATTTCAGTAGCAAAGATAATAGAAGAAAATAAAAGGAAATTTAAGATTAAACAGGCATTGATGGAAAAATCGATACCTGTATTGTTATTTGTGATGGCAATCATTTCAATCATGACAACCATTGGAATTGTCATGACATTATTAGTGGAAACAATTACGTTTTTTAAACGTGTTAATTTTATAGATTTTATTTCTGGAACAGAGTGGTTTCCGTTTTTTGAAGCAGATCCTCAATATGGCATCATACCGCTTATTTCCGGTACACTGCTAGTCGCGATCATCGCAATGCTTGTTGCCATCCCTATTGGTTTAGCAACTGCTATATATTTGAGTGAATTCGCAAATGAACGAGTCCGAAAAATCGTTAAACCGATTTTGGAAGTATTGGCTGGGATCCCTACGATTGTTTATGGGTTCTTTGCATTAACTTTCGTTACTCCGAGCTTACAAAAGCTGATTCCCGATTTAAATTTTTTCAATGCATTGAGTCCGGGAATTGTAGTAGGAATTATGATTATTCCGATGGTTGCATCATTATCTGAAGATGCGATGAGTGCTGTTCCAAGATCAATGAGGGAAGGTGCTTTGGCACTTGGATCTACTAAGTTAGAAGTATCTTTAAAGGTCGTATTGCCTGCAGCATTATCAGGAATCATTGCCTCCTTTGTGCTAGGTATTTCACGAGCCATCGGAGAAACGATGATTGTCACAATAGCCGGAGGTTCCAAACCGAATCTAACATTTGATCCTACTGAGACCATTCAAACGATGACTGCTTATATTGTACAAGTAAGTTTAGGCGATGCTTCGTACGGTTCAACCATTTATTACAGCATATATGCGGTCGGCATGGCATTATTCGTCTTTACACTTCTGATGAATATTATTGCCCAATGGATCTCCAAGCGTTATAGGGAGGAATACTGATGGAATTGATTAATAAAGAGAAAGTATCTCAGAGAATCAGCTCTCGCATTTTTACAAATACAGTAATGAAGTGGCTATTTTTTCTAGCGACATCATTTGGATTACTCGTGCTAGCTGTCCTTATTTACCGAATTTTTAATGATGGATTTAAATTTTTGGATATTGAATTCTTTACAAATTTTGCTTCGAGAAAGCCAGAAAATGCAGGCATTAAATCAGCTATTTTTGGAACGATTTGGCTAATGGCGATAACTGGTCCTGTTTCGATCATACTTGGTGTGGGCTGTGCCATTTATCTTGAGTTATATGCAAAGAAAAATAAATTTACACGTTTTATTCAAATGAACATTTCCAATCTCGCCGGAGTTCCTTCCATTGTTTTTGGTTTATTGGGGCTAACTGTATTTGTTCGGATGATGGAGATGGGTAGAAGTTTGCTTGCAGGTGGATTGACAATGAGTTTGTTGATATTACCCATTATTGTAGTATCGACACAAGAAGCATTGCGGGCTGTTCCAAAAGAACTTCAAGAAGCTTCATACGGAATGGGTGCGACGAAATGGCAAACAATCCGACGTGTTATTTTACCTGCGGCGATACCGGGGATCTTAACAGGGAGTATATTGGCATTATCCCGTGCAGTTGGCGAGACGGCACCATTAATTATGATTGGGGCGTTAACGTTTGTTGCTTTCGTTCCAGAAAATATTTGGTCCGGTTTTACAGTAATGCCAATACAAATATACAACTGGACGAGTAGGCCGCAAGTAGCATTCCATGATGTAGCAGCTGCTGGAATTATTGTACTGCTAGTCATGCTTCTTATCATGAATTCAATTGCGATTATTATTCGAAATAAATTTTCAAAAAGATATTAACCTTGTGATGGAGGGATTATTTTGTTAGCAGAGAAAATAAGAATGGACAAAGTGAAAAATATATCTATAAAAAAATCAAATGTATTTGAAGCAAAAGGGTTTAATCTCTGGTATGGAGAAGATCATGCCTTAAAAAACATTGATTTTGATATTGTCGAAAATAATGTGACTGCAATTATTGGGCCATCAGGCTGTGGGAAATCCACCTTCGTCAAGTCTCTTAATCGAATGGTTGAATTAATTCCTTCGGTAAAAATGTCAGGCGAACTCTTATATAGAGGCAATAATATCCTTTCTAAACAATTTGGAGTTGAGGAACTTAGAACTAAGGTTGGGATGGTTTTCCAAAAACCGAATCCATTTCCGAAATCCATTTATGAAAATGTCGTGTATGGTCCTAAAATTCATGGAATTCGCAATAAAAAAATCCTCGATGAAATCGTGGAAACAAGTTTAAAAGGGGCAGCCATCTGGGACGAGGTAAAAGATCGCTTAAACGAAAATGCCTATGGATTATCAGGAGGACAGCAACAACGTCTTTGTATAGCTAGATGCCTTGCAATTGAACCAGATGTCATTCTTATGGATGAGCCTACCTCAGCTCTTGATCCAATCTCTACATTAAAAGTCGAAGAGTTAGTTCAAGAGCTGAAAGAAACTTACAGTATCGTCATTGTTACACATAATATGCAGCAAGCTGCACGCATCTCAGATAAAACAGCCTTTTTCTTAAGTGGTGAAATCATCGAGTATGACGATACATCAGTAATATTTTCTAATCCTACAGATCATAGAACAGAAGATTATATTACGGGAAGATTTGGTTAAGGAGGAAGGTAAATGGTTGTTAGGAATCAGTTTGAAGAACGGTTGAAGGAATTGCATCAAGATCTGCTTACGATGGGGATAATGGTTGAAGAGGCTGTTTATAATGCGGTCAAATCTCTTGTTTTTAAAGATGTTGATTTAGCTGAAAAAGTAGTGGATGGAGATCGGGCTATTAATGATGCTGAAATTGAAATTGAAAAAAAATGTATGATGTTGATCGCACTTCAGCAGCCGGTTGGAAGTGATCTGCGCAGAATTGCAACAACTCTTAAAGTTTCTTCTGATTTAGAAAGAATGGCGGACCATGCTGTCAGTATATCGAAGACAACAATTCAATTAAAAGATGAAATATATGCTAAGCCGTTGATCGATATTCCGAAAATGAGTGATATCGTGAAAAGAATGGTGCACGATTGCTTGGATGCCTATATTCATATGGATAAAGAAGCAGCAGCTGCTATTGCAAAACAGGATGATCAAATCGATGCTTATTTTAAAACAATATTTACTGATCTTATTGAATTGATGAATAAAGATAATGCTTGGATTAATCAAGCTACCCATCTATTATTAGTAGCTCAATATTTAGAAAGAATAGGCGATTATGTCACAAATGTATGTGAATCGATTGTTTATATGTCGACAGGGCAGGTAGTAGAATTGAATAATTAACTTTCTGAAGCTGTTTCTATAATAGGAGCAGCTTTTATTCTTTACAAATGATTAAATTAGATTTAAAATAATTAATTACCTAGGTAATTAATTTGAGGTGAACAATCATGAATCCACTATTCCATGAAATTTTTCAAAAAACACGCTATTTGAGTAAGGAGTTAAACAATACGTTAAAGGAATATGATTTATTTACTGCACAATGGAGCGTTTTATACACCGTTCAGCAACATGAAGAAATGACGCTGACGCAAATTTGTAAGTATTTAAATGTTGAAGCACCGACTATTTCTCGGACTGTTCGAAGATTAGTTGAGTTGGGATGGCTTATTGAGCAATTTGGGGAAGATCGGCGAGAGAAAATGGTGCGGCTATCAGAAGATGCCGAAAAAAAATTCAAGACGATTGAAGAGTCGGTCATACATTTTGAAAATCAATTTTTAGAGCATCTATCAATAGAAGAACAGCAAAGTTTAATGACATTATTGAAAAAAGTAAAGAAAGGATGACATCATTGGAGAAAAAACAACCAATATGGACGAAAACATTTATAAGTTTATTTTGTACAAATTTAGCGGTCTTTACTGTGTTTTATGGATTAGTCACAACCTTACCCCTTTATGCACTTGAAAATTTAAATAGAACAGATGAAGATGCTGGTTTATTAATGACGATCTTTCTTCTTTCTGCGATAGTAGTAAGACCATTTACGGGTAAGATTTTAGATATATACGGCAAGCGAAAAATGTTATGGATCAGTTTGATTTTTTATTTATTATGTACAATCTTATATGCCTTTGTCACACCATTTTCAGGATTATTAATATTACGATTTATACAAGGGGTTTGGTTTAGTATCGCTACGACAGCAAGTGGTTCCCTCGCTGCTGATAATGTACCGATGTCTAGACGAGGTGCTGGATTAGGCTATTTTACGATGTCCACTAATTTAGCGGTTGTCCTCGGACCAATCATTTCACTGCCGATTGTTCAAATCTTATCATTTAACGCACTGTTTATTTTCTTAAGTATTTTTATGCTCATGGGTGCTTTACTATCCTTAACTATTCCAGCTGATAAAAAGTTTGAAAAAAAGACTTCCTCGAAGCGAACTTTCTCAATACATGACTTGTTTGAAAAAAAATCCGTTCCGATTGCATTGCTAAGTAGTTTAGTTTCCTTCTCATATGCGAGTGTCTTATCATTTTTATCCATATACGCCCAGCAAAAACATCTGTTGCATTTAGCAACTATTTTTTATTTGGTTTACGCTTTGGCCATGCTTTTAACTCGTCCATATACGGGTAGATGGTTTGATGAAAAGGGTCCGAAGTTCGTATTAATACTAGGTTTTATAAGCTTTTGTGGCGGGCTTATTTTATTGGCATTTATCAACTCCTCTTTATTATTTTTATTATCGGGTATCTTTATTGGATTCGGATACGGCGCACTTGTTCCAAGTTTACAAACTCTTTCCGTGCAGGCTACTATTCCTTCAAGAAGTGGATATGCAACAGCAACCTTCTTCACTTTTTTTGATATTGGAATTGCAGTAGGTTCCTATATTTTAGGTCTTATAGCAGTGCATTTTGGTTATCAAAATGTGTATGTATTATCTGGAATATTAATTTTTATTGTTTTAGTGTTTTATTTGCTCGGAGATAAGAAAAAATCAATGGTTAAAAATACGATTGGGGCTAAGGAAATGTAGCTGGTTAATATTTGTTCGCAACGTACAAATACGAGCATGAAAAATGATAGATCTTCCAATCCATTCCAGATTAATAAAAACCCCTTCTTATATAAAAAAATCCTTGCTTTTTACTATTGTTTAAGAAAAACTGTACATATAGCTAGAAGCGAGGTGTTTTCTTTTGATTGATAAAATTATTTCTGCTATTTTTATACCCGCACTGCTCATGATTTTTTTCACGAGAGTGACATATAGTCGTACGGTTGGGTTTCTTTTAACGATAGCGTTAATCATCGTATCGGCGTATAAAGGGTATATTCAAACATGGTGGTTAATTGTGATAGAAGCGGCCTCATTGACCGTAGGTTTGTATTTTTCCAATCAGATGAAGAGAAAAAAGAATAATGGAGCATCAACTTAAATTCGGGGTCAGTCCTCCATCTTGGATGGAAGTCTAACTCCATTTTTTCATTATATTATTAATAGGAGTGGAATGTATGTTAATGCCAAGATTGACAGCTGAAAAAAAGCGGGAATTGATTAAAGATATACAACAATTTTTTTGGGATGAACGTAGTGAGGAGATAGGTGAGCTTGCAGCAGAAGTCTGTTTCGATTTTATAAAAGACCGTTTCGGACCTGTCTTTTACAATGCGGCTATCCGCGATGCCCGTGAAGTAGCTGAACAAAGAATGCAAACTTTAGAAGAAGACTTATATGCGCTTGAAAAACAATTGTAAAATAAACCAAATATATGTTCGCTTTTTACTGGTTTTTGTTATATAGGTTGTGGTAAAATATAATACATGATTATTTGTGTATAAGTGTTGTCAATAATGAAAGTAATCAAGTAAGCTAAGGCTATTTTCTTAAAGTGGTAACAGTCCGGCGATAGGAAAGTTAATCACTTTTTATAAAGCTGGGTTTGAGGACAAAATTTATTTCTCATAATTTATATATAAAATAGCAACTATGTTTGAGAAAAGAGTTTAATCCAAAGTAGAGTAGGAGGCCGCCATTTTGAAAAATCAATTTGAAATCGTTTCGAAATATCAGCCTGCTGGTGACCAGCCGCAGGCTATTGAAAGTCTTGTAGCGGGTATCCGCAATAGGCAAAAATTTCAGACGCTGCTCGGAGCAACAGGTACTGGAAAAACATTTACGGTCTCCAATGTCATCCAAGAAGTCAACAAGCCGACGCTTGTTATTGCACATAATAAAACACTTGCGGGTCAATTGTATAGTGAGTTCAAAGATTTTTTTCCTAACAACGCAGTTGAATATTTTGTTAGTTATTATGATTATTATCAGCCAGAAGCATATGTTCCGCAAACGGACACTTATATAGAAAAAGATGCAAGCATCAATGATGAAATTGATAAGCTTCGACATTCAGCGACTTCTTCCTTATTTGAACGAAAAGATGTCATCATCATTGCAAGTGTTTCTTGTATTTATGGTCTAGGTTCACCTGAGGAATACCGGGAGCACGTTCTTTCATTAAGAACTGGAATGGAGATTGAGAGAAATCAGCTTTTGCGTAAACTCGTTGACATTCAATATGCTCGAAATGACATTGACTTCCAGCGTGGAACATTCCGGGTTCGCGGCGATGTCGTAGAAATTTTTCCGGTTTCGCGAGATGAACATTGTATTCGAGTCGAATTTTTTGGCGATGAAATTGATCGAATTAGGGAGGTGGATGCTCTTACGGGTGAAATCATCGGAGATCGCGAACATTCCGCTATATTCCCGGCGTCCCACTTCGTTACCGGTGAAGAAAAGTTATCCATCGCCATTGAAAATATTGAAAAGGAACTGGAAGAACAGCTCGCGATCATGCGTGAAAATAATAAACTACTAGAAGCTCAACGTCTTGAACAGAGAACACGCTATGACTTGGAAATGATGCGTGAAATGGGTTTTTGTTCAGGAATTGAAAACTATTCCCGTCATTTAACATTGAGACCACCAGGTGCTACTCCATACACTTTAATAGACTATTTTCCAGACGATTTTCAAATTATCATAGATGAGTCTCATGTTACACTGCCGCAGATTCGTGGTATGTACAATGGTGACCAAGCCAGAAAACAAGTGCTTGTCGATCATGGTTTTCGTTTACCATCCGCTCTTGATAACCGTCCGTTAAAATTTGAAGAATTTGAGAAACATATTCATCAAGCTATATTTGTATCAGCAACACCTGGGCCATTTGAGCTTGAACATACTCCTGAGATGATTGAGCAAATTATTCGGCCAACAGGATTGCTTGATCCAGAGATTGAAGTCAGGCCAATTGAAGGGCAGATTGATGACTTGCTTGGGGAAATCAATGAGCGTGTTGCACGTAATGAGCGTGTACTCATTACGACGCTAACAAAGAAAATGTCGGAAGACCTGACCGATTATTTAAAAGAAATTGGGGTAAAAGTGCAGTATTTACACTCTGAAATTAAAACGCTTGAACGAATTGAAATTATTAGAGAATTAAGGATGGGTACGTATGATGTGCTTGTAGGCATCAACTTATTAAGAGAAGGGTTGGATATTCCTGAAGTATCCCTCGTTGCGATTCTTGATGCAGATAAGGAAGGATTCCTTCGTTCAGAGCGCTCGCTTATCCAAACGATAGGACGTGCTGCACGGAATTCCAATGGACATGTCATTATGTATGCAGATAAAATGACTGATTCTATGGAAAAAGCTATTTCGGAAACGAAACGTCGCCGTGCTGTTCAGGAGGCACATAATCTTCAACATGGCATAACACCGACAACGATACAAAAAGATATCCGCGATGTCATCAGAGCAACAATGGCCGCAGAGGATACAGAAGACTATGCAGCTTCAGTAAAAAAGAAAAAATATACGAAAAAGGAAAAAGAAAAGCTGTTGGCTTCGATGGAAAAAGAAATGAAGGAAGCAGCAAAAGCGCTTGATTTTGAAAGAGCAGCCGAGCTTCGCGATGCGATCTTGGAGTTAAAAGCGGAAGGATGAACAAAGAATGGCACAAGATAAAATAATCGTGCAAGGTGCAAGGGCCCATAATTTAAAAAATATAGATGTTACTATTCCAAGGGATAAACTTGTCGTATTAACCGGATTATCAGGTTCGGGTAAATCTTCCCTTGCCTTTGATACCATATACGCTGAAGGGCAACGCAGATATGTTGAATCTTTATCTGCGTACGCCCGCCAATTCCTCGGTCAAATGGATAAGCCGGATGTAGATGCGATTGAAGGTCTTTCACCTGCCATCTCAATCGATCAAAAGACGACAAGTAGAAACCCGCGTTCCACTGTCGGTACTGTGACCGAGATTTATGACTATTTACGTTTGCTTTATGCTCGGGTTGGCAGACCGATTTGTCCTATCCATGGCATTGAAATAACATCGCAAACGATTGAACAAATGGTCGATCGAATCATGGTCTACCCGGAGCGGACGAAGCTCCAAGTTTTAGCCCCTATCGTTTCAGGAAGAAAAGGGACACATGCAAAAGTCTTCGAAGATATTAAAAAGCAAGGTTTTGTTCGTGTGCGGGTAAATGGAGAAGTATATGATCTTGGAGACGACATTGTTCTAGAAAAAAATAAAAAACATTCAATTGAAGTTATTATTGACCGGATCGTCGTAAAGGCTGGAGTCGAAACGAGACTAGCGGATTCATTGGAAACGGCGCTTGGATTGGGAGAGGGTAAAGTAATCATTGATGTAATCGGGGAAGAAGAATTACTATTCAGTGAAAATCATGCCTGCCCAGAATGTGGATTTTCGATCGAAAAGTTAGAACCGAGGATGTTTTCTTTTAATAGTCCATTTGGTGCTTGCCCTGATTGTGATGGTCTCGGTTCGAAGCTTGAAGTTGATCCTGAACTTGTAATTCCTGATTGGACGCGATCACTTAAAGACGATGCGATTGCTCCGTGGACGCCAATCAGTTCTCAATATTATCCACAACTTTTAAAAACAATTTGTCATCATTACGGCATTGATATGGAAGTACCTGTCCAGGATTTACCTAAAAAGGATATTGATACGATTTTGTACGGTGGTAAGGGTGAAGTCATTAAATTCCGCTATCAAAATGATTTTGGCCAAGTACGTGAAAGCAATATTAAATTTGAAGGTGTCATCCGCAACGTAGAGCGTCGTTTTCAAGAAACAAGTTCCGATTATATCCGCGAACAAATGGAAAAATATATGGCGCAGCAGCCATGTCCTCGTTGTAAAGGGCATCGTTTAAAAGAAGAAAGCCTTGCTGTTAAAATTGATGGTCGCCATATTAGTGAAATTACTGGGCTATCTGTTGTAGAAGCTGACCAATTTTTCGCTCAGTTGAATTTATCGGAAAAAGAAATGCAAATAGCAAAATTAATTTTAAGAGAAATTGAAGAACGTTTGGGCTTCCTCGTCAATGTTGGGCTCGACTATTTAACATTGAGCCGCGCTGCTGGAACATTATCCGGCGGGGAAGCACAGCGGATTAGATTGGCTACACAAATTGGCTCAAGATTAACGGGTGTTCTATATATATTGGATGAACCATCTATTGGATTGCATCAAAGGGATAATGACCGCCTCATCAGCACTTTAAAAAATATGCGCGATATCGGCAATACGCTCATCGTCGTTGAGCATGATGAGGATACCATGCTTGCAGCGGATTATTTGATTGATATCGGCCCAGGAGCTGGAGTTCACGGTGGGGAAATTGTCGCTTTCGGTACACCTGAAGAGGTGATGCATGACAATACATCACTCACTGGTCAATATTTATCTGGTGAAAAGTTTATTCCTCTTCCATTAGAAAGGAGAAAAGCTAATGGAAGATATCTCGAAATAAAAGGTGCGAAGGAAAACAACTTAAAAAATGTAAATGTTAAATTTCCTTTAGGACTATTTATTGCGGTTACAGGTGTTTCGGGATCTGGGAAGAGTACATTAATTAATGAAATTCTCCATAAAACACTTGCTCAAAAGCTTCACAAAGCAAAAGCAAAGCCGGGAGCACATAAAGATATTATTGGCATCGACTTACTGGAAAAAGTAATCGATATTGATCAATCACCAATCGGCAGAACACCAAGATCGAACCCAGCCACTTATACTGGCGTGTTTGACGATATTCGTGATGTGTATGCAACTACAAACGAAGCAAAAGTTCGTGGTTATAAAAAAGGACGTTTTAGCTTTAACGTAAAAGGTGGACGGTGTGAGGCATGCCGTGGTGATGGGATTATAAAAATTGAAATGCACTTTTTGCCTGATGTTTATGTACCATGTGAAATATGCCACGGTAAGAGGTATAACAGAGAAACACTGGAAGTAAAATATAAAGGGAAAAATATTGCTGATGTGCTCGATATGACAATTGAAGATGGGCTAGAATTTTTCGAAAACATTCCGAAAATCAGCCGAAAATTACAAACGATCGTCGACGTTGGTTTAGGGTATATGAAGCTAGGTCAACCTGCCACAACATTATCCGGCGGGGAAGCGCAGCGTGTAAAGCTCGCATCTGAATTGCACCGTCGATCAAATGGTCGTTCCTTATATATTTTAGATGAGCCGACTACTGGTCTTCATGTCGATGATATTGCGAGGCTGCTTACTGTGTTGCAGCGTCTTGTAGATAATGGTGATACTGTACTCGTTATTGAACATAATCTAGATGTAATTAAAACGTCAGACTATATCGTCGATCTTGGTCCAGAAGGTGGAGACAAAGGCGGAATGATCATCGCAAAAGGGACACCTGAAAAAGTTGCAGAAAATCCTGAGTCTTACACTGGAAGATATTTAAAACCTATATTAGTTCGTGATAAGGATCGTATGAAAAAACGTATTGCTGAACAAGAACATGCAGAAGAATTGGTCGGAAAACATTAAATAGTGAAACTAAATCTGCTTCGTACCCGTATTACCTTTTAAAGAAAAGTATATAGACTTCAAAAGGTTAATATTTTGAAATTAGACTTTTGCTGTTCCAGCGCCTATTGGCTAGCAAAACTTTTGTCCTTTTCCTTGG
Organism: Bacillus sp. FJAT-49711; assembly: GCF_018343715.1. Lineage (GTDB taxonomy): Bacteria > Bacillota > Bacilli > Bacillales > Bacillaceae_C > Lederbergia. The sequence continues at coordinate 1,359,868 of NZ_JAGYPL010000002.1, forward strand.
GATAAGTCAAATCGGCAGGAAGACGTCTTCCGTTTTCCCAGCCTAGCTGTGTTTCTTTATCGCAAGTTTTAGGACAAAAAGAACATCGACTATAACTGCCGCCTCCTGTGGCAAGTCGAAGGACTCGCATTGTATGAGCCTATATGTCAATGAGTTAGGCGCTTTCGCTTTTCTTTGTAAAACCGATAAGGAGGAAGTCGAGATGAATCAGGAAAGAAAAAGAATACTTGAATTGGTGCAAAAAGGAAAGTTATCTGCACAAGAAGCGATTATCCTACTAGAAGCGTTAGACGAAGCCGGTGAAAAGACAGACGCTACGATCAACGAAGCCGAACAAACTAATACTCCAATAAACGAAGCGGAACAAACAAAGGAAGCAGAACCGAAGCAAACTGAAACACCAAATGATGAGGTATTTCAAGGGACCCACACAGAAGAAAAGCAAGAAGAAGAAAAAATGAACAAGGACGATACCTTCTATTCCCAATTGGAAAGTGCTGGGGAGAAAATTTTTGATTTTGTCAATAATGCTTTGAATAAAATTAAGCATTTTGATTTTCAATTTAATCAATCGGTAGACGTTCCACATACTTTCCAACAAGCTGATTCAGATATTGAAAGAATTGAACTAGACATCGCGAATGGCCCTGTTAGACTTGTAAGTTGGGATCAATCTGAAGTTCGAGTAGAATGTCAAGCAAAAGTGTATCGATCCGAAGACAGGGAAGATGCAAGAAATTATTTTATTGACAACACTGTGTTTTCAGTTGAAAATGGATTGCTTATTTTTGCTTCTCAATCGAAATGGATGAGAGTGGAAACGGTCGTTTATATTCCTAAGAAGGATTATAAAAAGATCTCAGTACGGATTTTTAACGGTGGACTTACAGGTGAGCAATTAGAGGCCCAATACTTAACAGTAAAAACAACGAATGGGAAAGTAGAGTTATCTAATGTCGATGGTGAGAAATTCGATATTGATACAGTAAATGGTCAAATTAAATTGACGAATTCAAACGCATCCCAGCTTGATGCAGAGACTGTAAATGGTGCCATCGAAGCCTTAGGGTTATTTGAAAATGTTGAGCTGCAATCCTTTAATGGCAATATCACATGTACATTAACAGAAAATAAAACAAATAAGTTTGAAGCGAAAGCTGTTACAGGCAATATTAAATTGATTGTGCCGGGGAATTCAAGTATAGATGGAGATGTCCGCTCCAATTTAGGAAATTATAAGCTTGATCTTGATGGCATTGATGTCATGCATGAAAAGAAAGAAATCATTCAGAAACAGGTGAAATTCAAGCGTACCTCGACTGACGATCATGTTATCCATGTCCTTGCGGATACAAAAACAGGATCAGTCCATATAGGAGAAACAAAAACGGCTGTTGTCTGATGGTGGAAAGAGTGGGGATTAACAGATGAAATGGATCATAGGAATATTGATTAATGCTCTCTTATTCATTGCATTTGCAGGATATTTCGAGGGTTTTCAAGTATCAAGTTTTGGAGCGGCTGTTGGAGCAAGCATCGTTTTGTACCTAATTAATATGCTCGTAAGACCGCTCCTCATCATCTTGACTCTGCCAGTCACTCTCCTTTCACTTGGGTTATTTTTATTCGTTATAAATGCATGTACGTTATTAATGACGGATGCCTTGATGGGGAGTAAATTTGAAATATCCGGATTTGGGCTTGCCCTTCTCATTGCCATCATCATGTCAATCGTCAACCTAATCATTCAAAAAACGGTAATTGACCCTAAAAAAAGAAAGTAGAAACGAAGCTTTCCTTCGCAAAAGTTATGGGTTCTCTTTTGATAAGTCAGGTTAAATAACTAACAAATAAGCATGGTAAATTCGTAAAGGAATTTGCCATGCTTTTTATATTTATGCTTTGTTATTATTAATTGTTGAATTTCGTGTAAGTTTAAGAGTTCATATAAGCGGAGAAATTCCGGCTAATGTATATAAGCTGGGATTAAGTAGCAAAGATAAGCGGAGTTTTTCCGATTAACTGCTCTTAATAAGACCAAATTCAAGGAAATGGATAATATAAACGGAAAAACTTCCCTTATTATTAAGAAAATATGGGTATTTTCTAATATAACCGGAAATTTTCCGTTTATTTTCAACATCTCAAAAGAGAACCCGTTATTCACCAAAGGAAGAGCTTTTTAATGTAAAAATAAACCGAAGGGTAGAGATTACGTTTAAAGAAGTGATAGAATAATAAAATGAGTGTAAGCTTTTCATTATGCATCGGGAGTGATTGAGTTGGCAAAAGTCGTAACAGAAGACATCATAAAGCAATTTGACTTAGAATTGATTAGTGGAGAGGAAGGCATCCATAAACCAATCACCACTAGTGATATTTCACGCCCAGCCTTAGAACTAGCTGGTTTTTTCAATTATTATCCTGCTGAGCGTGTTCAACTTCTTGGAAGAACGGAAATCGTTTTTAGTGAAGGGCTTCCACAGCATGTAAGAAAAGAACGTATGGAGATACTTTGCAGCGATACTACTCCAGCTATTGTCGTATCACGCGGCCTTGAAATTCCTAGTGAATTAATCGAAGCAGCTGAACGAAATAGCGTACCTCTTATGCGGACAAAAATGAAAACAACACGTTTTTCAAGTAAATTAACGAATTATTTGGATGGGAAATTAGCTCCTACGACAGCTGTCCACGGGGTTCTAGTCGATATTTACGGGATAGGAGTTTTAATAACTGGACAAAGTGGTGTTGGAAAAAGCGAAACCGCGCTTGCTCTTATTAAGCGTGGGCATCAGCTTGTAGCCGATGATTGTGTTGAAATTCGTCAAATCGAAGAAAATCTACTCGTTGGAACACCGCCTGATTTACTTGAACAACTTTTAGAAATTCGTGGTTTAGGCATTATCAATGTTATGACTTTATTTGGCGCAGGGGCTGTTCGACCAAGCAAAAAGATTTCACTTACGGTCCATTTAGAATCATGGGATGAAAATAGGCATTATGATCGTGTAGGTCTTGACGAAGAAACCATTAAAATCATTGACACTGAAATTACAAAACTAACTGTTCCTGTCAGACCAGGACGTAACTTAGCGGTTATTATTGAAGTTGCCGCAATGAATTTCCGTCTGAAAAGAATGGGTGTGAATGCTGCACAACAATTTACAGAGCGTCTTGCACAAGTGATAAAGGCCGGCGAAGACGGCATCGTATAAATCGATAAAAAAGGTTGTTTGCTTAAATTTCGTTGTTTTTGTTAAAAGCCCCAAAGCCGGCTTTTTCGCCTGTTTAGAGGGTTTAACGGTACTAATGAAGTTACAAGCTCTTTTCTCAGGCGGAATATACATTTTGAGAACAAAATCCATTTTTAAAAGTTAAAATTCATAGAATTAACAACATACTATGAGAAAAAAGGAGTTGACTATATGGGGATTGAACCGATTAATCCAATTGCAATTAAACTTGGACCCATTCCGGTTCATTGGTATGGGGTCATTATAGGGATTGGGATTGCCGTTGCCTTATTTTTAGTTATCCGTGAAAGTGAAAAACGAGGCCTTCATAAAGATACTTTTCCGGATCTATTAATATGGGCGATTCCCATTGCAATTATTTCAGCAAGGATTTACTATGTGATTTTTGAATGGCAGCATTATTCACAACATCCAGAGCAAATCATTCAAATATGGGAAGGCGGAATCGCGATTCATGGTGCGTTGATTGGTTCCGTATTAACAACGATTGTTTTTGCGAAAAGAAAAGGTTTATCTTTCTGGAAATTAGCTGATATTGCCGCGCCAAGTATTATCATTGGACAGGCGATTGGACGCTGGGGTAATTTTATCAATCAAGAGGCACATGGTGATGTCGTATCTAGAACTTTTCTAGAAAATTTACATCTCCCTCAATTTATTATTGATCAAATGTACATAAATGGTGAGTATTATCATCCAACCTTTCTATATGAGTCTGTTTGGGACTTCCTTGGCTTCGTTCTCTTAATCCTATTGAGAAAAGTAAACCTTCGTAGAGGCGAAATGTTCTTAACGTATATTATTTGGTATTCGATCGGTCGATTTTTTATCGAGGGACTACGGACCGACAGTTTGATGCTGACAAGCGGTTTAAGAATGGCACAAGTACTTTCTCTCACATTAATCATTGGCTCTATAATCATATGGATTTATCGCCTGAAGAAGGGTCTTGCCGATAAGAGGTATTTAGAAGAAGGATAAGGGGAATACATCATGTGGAAGTCTTCGATAAAAACTGGCGGCTTAACAGGGCTAAAAACAACTTGGACTTTAGGGAAAGTTATTTTTCCGATTACCTTGATTGTAGTTGTCCTTCAGCATACACCAGTTTTGCCGTGGTTAATAAAATTGATCGAGCCTTTAATGGGGGTTCTTGGTTTATCAGGAGATGCTGCCATTCCACTCGTATTAGGAAATTTTTTGAACTTATATGCTGGAATCGCAGGGATTTTATCGCTCGATTTAACAGTGAAGGAAGTTTTTATTATTGCCGTTATGATGTCATTTTCCCATAATCTTCTTATTGAGTCAGCAGTTGCTGCGAAGGTAGGAGTAAAATTGTGGATTATGATTGTCGTTCGATTAGGTTTGGCAATATTCTCCGCCATTTTGATTCATTTAGTATGGAGCGGTGGCCAAGATATAGCCCAGTATGGAATCATGCATGTTCAGGAAGAACAAGTGACTGGGATTTGGTCGATTGCGTTACTCGCACTATCAAAGGCTTTTTATGGAGTCATTCAGCTTGCTATCATTGTCATTCCGCTTATGATCGGAATCCAGTTTTTAAAGGATTACAAATGGCTAACTGTGTTTTCAAAGTGGATGGCTCCTGTTACAAGGTTATTAGGAATGAAAGAAAATACATCAACGACGATGGCAGCAGGTTTAATTTTTGGTCTAGCATATGGAGCAGGCGTAATGATCCAAGCCGTAAAAGAAGATGGAGTAAGCAAAAAAGATGCTACATTAGCATTTATTTTTCTAGTCGGATGCCATGCCGTTATAGAGGATACGTTGATTTTTCTTCCCCTCGGTATTCCTGTTCTGCCACTCCTCATTATTCGCTTAGTAACTGCGGTGATCTTGACATTAATTGTGGCGGCTGTCTGGAAGCGTCTTGATGTGAAGCATGAAAGGGGAATTGCCTAATGGATAAAAAAATAACTACATTATTATTCGACTTAGATGGTACGTTAATTGATACGAATGAACTCATTATTACTTCGTACTTACATACTCTGGAGCAATATTATCCTGGTCGTTTTGGCCGGAATGACGTTTTGCCTTTTATGGGACCGACATTGGAAGATGTATTTATGGGAATCAATCCCGAAAAGGCAGATGAAATGATTAAGGTTTATCGGTCATTTAATATAGAGCAGCATGATCTTTTAGTAAAAGAGTTTAATGGGGTATTCGAGACAATACGAACCCTTCATGAAAATGGATATAAGCTGGCAATTGTGTCCACGAAGGTTCGCGATGTCGTGTTGAAAGGGCTCGTGCTAACAAATCTCGATCAGTTTTTTGATGTTGTGATTTCCCTCGATGAAGTGGTTCATGCTAAACCTGATCCCGAGCCTTTGGAAAAAGCGTTGCAAATATTAGGTTCTACTCCGGACGAAGCCATTATGATTGGCGATAATCATCACGATATTTTAGGCGGGAAAAATGCCGGAACTTATACGTGTGGAGTTTCTTGGTCACTAAAAGGGAGAGAATATTTAGAGCAATTTGAGCCTGATTTTATACTTGATCAAATGGCCGAATTATTGGAAATCGTCGGAGTCGGAGCAAAATGAGGAGGACCGAGCGTTTTCCGGTTTCAGGAGCAAATTCTCTTTGGCACGTATATAAAACAGTGCCGTTCTGGAAGGTCGTTCGCAACTTTATCGTCATACAACTGGCAAGATATACTCCATTTCTTGGCATGAAGAATTGGCTGTATCGGACTTTTTTACGAATGAAAATTGGTGAGCACACATCGTTTGCTTTAATGGTTATGTTGGATGTCATGTTTCCGGAAAAAATTTCCGTAGGAAAAAATACTGTAATAGGCTATAACACAACGATCCTAGCTCATGAATATTTAATAAAGGAATATCGTTTGGGTAATGTGGAAATTGGCGATGAAGTGATGATTGGCGCCAATTCAACCATTTTGCCTGGAATAAAAATCGGCGATCAGGCAATCGTTTCAGCAGGGACGCTTGTCCATAAAGATGTACCAGCTGGGTCATTCGTCGGTGGCAATCCAATGACAATTATTTATACAAAAGAAGAACTCATTGAAAGATGGAAAGACGATTCTATATATGGAGTTAAGAAAAAAGAAACCTGATGCCTCTACTGCAGCATCAGGTTTCTTCATGATTCGACGCTTTTCAGCCGAATTGAAAAATGTCTAATTTCTAGAATTCTCCTGTAACGACGTCACTTCAAACAATTCCACTAGTATGATATACTACAAAAAGCGACATAGGAATTAAGCAACGGAGGATCTAGATGAAAGACTCAAAGGCACAATTCAAGAGGGCCAAAATATTCCCTTTCATTCCGACTGGAGAATATTATTTTAATAAAGGTGTAAAAGCGTATGACCGTTTTGATATAAATAAAGCAAAAAAATATTTAAAAAGAGCGTTGGAACTAGAACCGGATGAGGCGATGATTGCATGTCAGCTTGCAATTGTTCATACTGAAGCAGGTGAATATACAGATTCTAATAAACTATTATTTATGATTCTTAGTGATTTAGATGATAAAATGTCAGAATGCCATTATTTTATTGCCAATAATTTTGCGCATTTAGGTATGTTTACCGATGCATATAAGCATGCTCAGCTGTATCTAGAACAAGACCAAATTGGTGAATTTTCGGTAGAGGCCGAAGAACTGATGCAACTTATTGGACTTGATGAAGATGAAAATTTTGATAGCTTAGTAGAGCAAGACGAGCTTATTGATAAATTGGAAACTTCTAGAGTTTTGCTGGAATCGGGAGATTTTAAAGAAGCTATAAGAATGTTAGAGGCAGCCGTTGAGGATTATCCTGAATTTTGGCCAGCTTATAACAATCTAGCTTTAGCGTATTTTTATGAAGGTGATTCAGGCAAAGCAGCAGGCATTTTAGAAAAGGTGCTGGAAAATAACCCTGGGAACTTACATGCACTTTGTAATTTAGCTGTTTTCCTTTATTATGAAAAGGAAACCGAGCAGTTATCGGAGCTATTGGCTGCATTGGATAAAGTGCAGCCAATGTTGTTTGAACATCGATACAAGCTGGGTGCGACTTTCGCTTTAACTGGAAAATATGAACAGGCTTATTTCTGGCTTCGTCAAATTCAAAAATATGGCTATGACGGTGACCCAGGATTTTATTATTGGCTCGCAAAAGCAGCTTATTTTACCGAAAATAAAAAAGTCGCCAACCAAGCTTGGCAAATTCTTTCTAAGATGAATCCTGAACAAAACCAAATCGAGCCTTGGAATGTTGAAAACCATCCAGATCCAAGAAATCTTAAAAATGATTCCGCGATTTTAAAAATGTTAAGAAGTGAGCTGTTTGAAGAAAGACTATATGGAATTTTTCTCATTTCTGTAACAGACCATATGCAGGATATTTTCTCGCATCCAGATTTCAAGCGACTGGAGGATTTTTCATACGCTGAGAGGATTTACTTAGCGCATATATTAAGAGATCGGCTAAATGCTCCTATACCTGAAGAGGATTACGTTGCACTTATTCACGAGGCCGCCGTAATATTATACGAGCGATTCAATGAAGCAGGTTTAAATACACATAATATACTATTACAGTGGTTTTCTTTCTTTATTCTTGGATTGGGAGAGAGTATTTCTATAGCTAACCCAGATGCGTTTGCAGCTGCGGCAGAGTATATTTACTTTAAACAGAGTCATAATAAAAAAACACAAAAGCAAGTAGCGGAGGAGTACGGAATTTCCGAGGCAACTTTACGCAAATATATTAAGATAGTGGAAAAGTATTGGGAATAAGCATATATTTGGACTTGAAGAAGATTGTTTATTACGATGAATGTAGGAAATTAGAAACAAAAATAAAGATTTTTTTCATTCATTAAAGGGGTGTTTACGACGATGTCGGAAAATAATATATATGATGTAATTATCATTGGAGCAGGTCCTGCCGGGATGACTGCAGCAGTCTATACATCACGTGCCAATTTATCAACATTAATGATTGAGCGCGGAGTTCCTGGTGGGCAAATGGCCAACACAGAAGATGTAGAAAACTATCCTGGTTTTGACAATATTCTTGGACCAGAGTTATCTACAAAAATGTTTGATCATGCAAAAAAATTCGGTGCTGAATATGCCTACGGTGATATTAAAGAAGTTGTAGATGGAAATCCATATAAAATTGTTAAAACAAGTACAAAGGAATATAAAGCCTTTGCTGTTATCATTACAACAGGTGCCGAATATCGAAAAATGGGTGTACAAGGTGAAAATGACTTGACCGGTCGCGGTGTTTCATATTGTGCAGTTTGTGATGGTGCTTTCTTTAAAGGAAGAGATCTTGTCGTAGTCGGAGGCGGGGATTCTGCGGTTGAAGAAGGCGTATATTTAACTAGATTTGCCAATAAAGTAACGATCGTTCATCGCCGTGATGAATTGCGAGCTCAAAAAATCTTGCAAGATCGTGCATTCGCCAACGAAAAAGTTGAATTTATTTGGAATCACACTGTTAAAGAAGTAAATGAAGAAAATGGAAAAGTAGGTTCCGTGACGCTCGTTTCAACAAAAGATGGAACGGAGCAAGAGTTTAAAACGGATGGAGTCTTTATCTATATTGGAATGGATCCTTTAACAGAACCATTTAAAAATTTAGGTATTACAAATGCTGCTGGCTATATTGATACAAATGAAAATATGGAAACCAATATACCAGGTATTTTCGCAGCAGGAGATGTGCGCGATAAACTTTTACGTCAAATTGTAACGGCTACAGGCGACGGGAGCATCGCTGCTCAAAGTGCTCAAATTTATATTGAAAATGTAAAAGAACATGTAGCAGTTCAAAAGTAAATAGTGGAAAAGATATACAAAGGGGACAAACAAATATCAAATAAAAAAAGTAATCACTACTTAATAAAACTGTAACAGTAGTGAAATGATTTTCGGGTACAGTAGAAGCATGAGATATTGACCCCCTTTTTATACAATATCCCTTTCTTGCAGCATAGGCCTAGCCTGTGCTATTTTTTTGTTTACAAAATCCTTTTACGTGTAGGTCAAGCACCTACCAACGAGCAAGCCTCATGTCCTTTCCACTACGATAAGAATGCCAGTCTTGTCTTGTCAATCGCCATACCTACTGGCTTAAATATCTGGATCGTTATCTTTATTTGACTAAGCTTGTCAGAGTCTGGAAAGATGCGGGACAGGGAGGCGTTGAGAAGCACGAGGGTGTGCCGGTACATGTGAAGGGCAGGTCTTTGCAGCCTAAGCCTGCCATAGGATGCTGTGTCCTATGCTTACTTCCCCTTCAAGCAACTTCCACTATTCCAACTTTGTCAGTTTCCTTTATCCTGAGTATTTGTTCAAAAGGGGAAAATGGAAAATCTACTAAAACAACCACTTTCTAATGTATTGGTCAATGAACTCGCTTCCTGCTGCTTGTATGTCGAGGGCCAAGCCCTACCGCTTTTGTTATAAAGAAGCACTATTATTTCGTAACTGTAAATAGTATAATAATATGAATGGAAACATCGTAAAAAATACGTTTCGTGAGAAAACAGGAGTTGGGAAACATGAATCCAGCAAGTGTAACGGATGAAATACAGTTAGTCATTATTACAGGTATGTCTGGAGCAGGAAAAACTGTTGCAATCCGCAGTTTTGAAGATTTAGGTTTCTTTTGTGTTGACAATTTACCGCCGGCGCTTATGCCAAAATTCCTAGAATTAATGAAGGAATCTGGCAATAAAATGAACAAGGTAGCTCTTGTAATGGATTTGCGGGGACGGGAATTTTTTGATACTTTGGTACGCATTATCGATGAATTATCGACTTATACATGGGTGACGCCACAAATTCTTTTTCTTGATGCGGATGATGCCACATTAGTAAGAAGATATAAAGAAACACGCCGATCTCATCCACTTGCGCCATCAGGATTGCCATTGGAAGGGATTGAACAGGAGCGGAATTTACTTAATGAATTAAAAGGCCGCGCCCAATCAATTTATAATACATCGACGATGAAGCCAATGGAGCTGCGTGAAAAGATATTAGTTGAGTTTTCAGCAAACAAACAAACTATTTTTACAGTCAATGTCATGTCTTTCGGATTTAAACATGGCATTCCTATAGATGCGGACCTTGTTTTTGATGTGCGGTTTTTGCCGAATCCCCATTATGTTGATCATATGCGTCCAAAAACAGGGCTTGAAGAAGAAGTATCAAGCTATGTTTTAAAGTGGAATGATACACAAAAATTTCTAGCAAAAACAACAGACTTATTAACATTTATGCTTCCACTCTATAAACGAGAAGGAAAAAGCCAGCTTGTTATTGCGATAGGATGTACAGGTGGACAGCATCGATCAGTAGCGTTAGCTGAATATATCGGCGAGTTTTATAAGAAGGATTATAAAATCCAAGTGATCCATCGTGATATACAAAAGAGAAAGGGATTAGCTAAATGAAGCAAAAATCAAAGCCGAAAATTGTTGTGATAGGCGGCGGTACTGGTTTGCCTGTCCTTTTAAGAGGATTAAAAAAAAGACCGGTTGATATTACAGCAATTGTTACAGTTGCCGATGATGGCGGAAGTTCAGGTAGAATTAGAAATGAGATGGAAATTCCCTCACCAGGTGATATCAGGAATGTTTTAGCCGCATTATCCGATGTTGAACCGCTTGTCGAAGAAATGTTTCAGCATCGATTTAATACAACAAACGAGCTCTCTGGACACTCGCTTGGCAACTTAATTATCGCTGCCTTAACTTCAATTACGGGAGATTTTGTGCATGCTGTACAAGAAATGAGCCGTGTACTTAACGTTCACGGTAAAGTTTTGCCTGCAGCCAATCAAAGCGTCGTATTGCATGCAGAAATGGAAGATGGCTCGATTGTAAGCGGCGAGTCAAAAATCCCTTTTTCCGGTAAAAAGATAAATCGTGTATTTTTAACACCAGAAATGATTAAGCCGCTACCTGAAACAATTAGATCAATCCGTGAAGCAGATTTGATTGTGATAGGGCCAGGAAGCCTTTATACTAGCATTCTTCCAAATTTATTAGTACCGGGTCTCGGTGAAGAAGTGTGCAATGCAAAAGCGAAAAAAGTGTATATTTGCAACTTAATGACTCAAGCAGGGGAAACTCTAGGATTTACCGCAAGCAACCATGTAGAAGCATTGTACAGTCACATGAAACGTTCATTTATAGATATCGTACTTGTGAACAACGAAGAAATTCCTAGAGATATCCAAAACCGTTATAAGGAAGAGCTTGCTCAGCCTGTCAAATTTGATGTGGATCGGTTAATTTCCCTCGGTGTTGAAGTTTTATATGATGAATTCATTAGTTTTGAAAATGGATATATTCGTCATAATACAGAAAAAGTGGCAAGCATGATCTATTCATTACTGGGCAGCGGTCCAGATCAAATTGCTCAAACATAGGTAATCAGTGCAGTAAAGGGGGTGAGAAGGGATGTCGTTTGCTTCAGAGACGAAGAAAGAGCTGACAAACCTTGATGTGAAAGATTGCTGTGCCAAGGCTGAACTTTCAGCACTCATTAAGATGAACGGGTCCATTTCTTTTTCAAACCGAATACTGATCGTCAATGTTCAGACTGAAAATGCAGCAATCGCAAGGCGGATATATACGTTGATAAAAAAGCTATACGAAGCAGACGTCGAATTGCTTGTCAGAAAAAAAATGCGGTTGAAAAAAAATAATGTATATATTGTACGATTAAAAAAAGATGCGGAGAAGATTCTGCGTGAATTGAAAATTCTTGGGGACGGACTTACTTTTATACATGACATTCAGAAAGAATTAGTGAGGAAGAAATGTTGTAAGAGATCGTATTTACGTGGAGCTTTCCTAGCAGGAGGTTCAGTCAATAACCCTGAAACGTCATCTTATCACCTTGAAATATCTTCACTTTATAAAGAACATAATGACTCGCTTTGTGAACTTATGAACGACTTTGGTCTAAATAGTAAGACACTGGAGAGAAAAAATGGCTTTATTACGTATTTAAAAGAAGCGGAGAAAATTACAGAATTTCTCAATGTGGTAGGGGCCCATAACGCGCTCCTTCGTTTTGAAGATGTGAGAATTGTAAGGGATATGCGCAACTCAGTGAATCGTCTTGTCAATTGCGAGACGGCCAATTTAAATAAAACAATTGGAGCGGCACTTAGACAGGTTGAAAATATTCGCTATATAGAAGAATCGGTTGGACTGGATATTTTACCCGATAAGCTTAGGGAAATAGCTGTGCTCCGTGTTGAACATCAAGATGTTACGTTAAAGGAATTAGGGGAAATGGTTTCTAGCGGCACCATTAGTAAATCAGGGATTAATCACCGTTTGAGAAAAATTGATGCTATTGCAGAAAACCTCCGTAAAGGAGTTCAAGGTGAATAAACGAAAAAAAGGAGAGATATAGTTGGCAGAAAAAGAAGTAGAAGTAAAACTAAATACAGGATTACAGGCGCGTTCTGCCGCACAATTTGTGCAAGAGGCTAGTCGGTTTACATCAGATATATTTATAGAGAAAGATGGCAGAAAAGTAAACGCAAAAAGTATAATGGGATTAATGAGTCTTGCAATTGGACCAGGTGCGACCGTTAAGCTTTACGCTGAAGGTAATGATGAAGATGAAGTGCTTGATACATTAATAGCATTTGTAGAGAGCGAAAGTTAAACATCATTCTAGGCGGCAAATGCAATCCGCAATTGCCGTCTAGTTGTTTTTTATTGGCTCGCTTTTGAATCTATCGACAAGCAATCGCACATCGCAGGTAGATGTGCAAGACACTTACGCTTTCTAAATCGAGGTGACATATATGTTAAAAAAGTTTTTCTCATACTATAAACCGCATAAACGTTTATTTATTATAGACTTTTCAAGTGCTGTAGTTGTAGCCATTCTTGAATTGGCCTTTCCGGTAGCAGTACAGTGGTTTATTGATAAGCTCTTGCCAGGTGGTGATTGGAATAAAATTGTTACTATCGGCATCCTTTTATTAATTGTCTATTTATTAAGTACCGTTTTGCAATATATCGTCAGTTATTTAGGTCATAAGCTGGGAATCAATATTGAGACGGATATGAGGGAACAATTATTTACTCATGTTCAACGTCAATCTTTTCGCTTTTTTGATAATACAAAAACAGGGCATATTATGAGCCGAATCACGAATGATTTATTTGATATCGGTGAACTTGCCCACCACGGTCCAGAAGACTTTTTTATTGCGATCATGACGTTTATCGGTGCATTTGTCATCATGTTCAATATAAATCCGGAACTTGCCATTATTGCGATTATTATGATTCCTTTTCTTGTTTGGCTTGTAACATATTGTAATGTAAAAATGAATAATGCATGGAAAAATATGTACAGTCGAATTGCCGATGTCAATGCAAGGGTGGAAGATAGTGTATCGGGTGTTCGTGTTGTCCAATCTTTTACAAATGAAGAGTTTGAAATTAACCGGTTTAAAAAGGATAACGGAAGTTTTCGTTTAGCAAAGCTTATCGCTTATAAAGTAATGGCTGGGACTCATTCTAGTATTTATATGATGACCCGGTTAGTTACTCTATTAGTTTTAGTTGTAGGTGCGTGGTTTAGTTTTAACGGAAAACTTACTTACGGGGAACTTGTCAGTTTCGTATTGTACGTGAATGTGCTGATTAAGCCAGTTGATAAAATTAGTGCTTTACTTGAATTGTATCCAAAAGGAATGGCTGGATTTAAAAGATTCCTTGAATTAATTGATCAAGATCCAGAGATTAAAGATCGCCCGAATGCTGAGAATGTAAAGGGATTGATGGGTGATATTCAATTTGATAACGTGCATTTCCATTACGATGACCATAAAGCGGTTCTGGAAGGAATCGATTTAAATATTCGCGCTGGAGAAACAGTTGCCTTTGTAGGGCCATCAGGTGCCGGGAAAACGACGATTTGTTCTTTAATTCCTCGTTTTTATGATGTCCAAGCAGGTTCTATTTCTATTGATGGCATTGATATTCGCGATATGACGAAACATTCCCTTCGCTCGCAGATTGGGATCGTCCAGCAAGACGTCTTCTTATTTACAGGAACAATCCGTGAAAACATCGCCTACGGTAAAAGAAGTGCGACTGAAGAGGATATTCGCGATGCTGCTCGTAAAGCTCATTTAGAAGATTTTATCGCTTCATTGCCTGATGGTTATGAAACGCAAATCGGAGAGCGTGGCTTGAAGCTTTCTGGTGGTCAAAAACAACGTCTTGCGATTGCAAGAATGTTTTTGAAAAATCCACCTATCTTGATTTTAGATGAGGCAACTTCTGCCCTTGATACAGAAACAGAAAAAATCATTCAACAAGCATTAAACGAACTTGCTGAAAATCGGACAACTCTAGTTATTGCCCACCGTCTAGCAACGATTCGTGATGCGGATCGGGTCATCGTTGTGACGGAGGATGGAATTGCCGAAGATGGAACATACACCGAATTAGTAAACCAAGGTGGGTTATTCGCAAGACTTCATAATATTCAGTTTCAGGAAGTGTAACTGATCGTTTGAAAGAAAAGAAGAGATTTCAGTCTCTTCTTTTTTTTGGAATTCTCGATCAAATCTACATACTAATATTATTGATCGAGAATTAGGGAGTAATTCCCGTTCAAATCAATTTATTATGGAAATAAAAAAACACCACAAGTGTGGAGTCCATTAGTTTTTCAATATATTCGTTATGTCCCAGTTATTCCTAATCTTCAACAAGTTTTTTTATTTCATTCACCCATTGAGCGTAACCCTTACCATTCAGATGGAGACCATCGTAAGTAAATTCTAGTTTTAACTTATTTTCTTTATTTGACATCAGCCTAAATAAATCAATATAAGTTACATTGGCATCAGCAGCTAACTTTTTCAACTTTGAGTTTAGTTCTAATACGTTTTTGCTCTTTACATTCTTTGGACGCAATTGACTGTTCATAGGTAATATACTTTGTACGAATATTTCTGTATTAGGTGAGTGTTCCATAAGTTCATTCAGGATAATGGAATAGTTATTTAAAATAGTATCAATCTCAACATGTTTTCTTAAATCATTAATACCAATCATTAAAAAAACTTTACTAGGTTTTATGCTGTAAACTTGTTTTAGCCTATTCAAAACACCGTCTGTCGTATCCCCAGAAATGCCTCTGTTTAAAATATTATTGGTGATAAAATACTCATTCCATTCACCATAATCCGTAAGGCTATCTCCTAAAAATACTACATGGTTTGATTTGGACTCTCCGGATTCAAAAATACTCATTTTACCTAAATAATAATTTGAATTACCTGCAACAGTCTTTGCAGAAGTGGTTTTAGCTTTAATATTAGATAAACCATTTTTATCGTATATAAATAACAATCCAAATATCACAACACAAGTATTAATTAGCAATGAAAACCACAAAAGATATTTTTTCGTTTTTATATCAATTTCCTCCTAATTATTTAATGCATGTTTATATTACTACATTTTTACAACCATTTATATAAAATTTAGGAATTTTTTTGCAATAAAAAAGCGCCCCTTTCTGTAAAGAAAGAAACGCTGGATTTTTATCGTTTAGTCTTATGTTATATATATTTCCACAAATACTTAAGCATAAATAATATGGCGCCCTCGGCAGGAATCGAACCCACATCTTAAGAACCGGAATCTCACGTGCTATCCGTTGCACCACGAGGGCATGTTTTTTGACCGTACGATAAAAAATTATAAGATAAATTACTACACATTGCAAGCAATTTATGTTTATTTTTGTAGTAAAGTGTCAATATAATAAGATATAAATTAAAGGTATAATATTTGACCTTTATTGACCATCAATGTATGATGGAAATACATAATGTAATAAAATATTGGCCTTATTAAAGGAGGAGAACATTTTGCATTTAATTCCAACTGTTATCGAGCAGACAAATCGTGGGGAACGTGCATACGATATTTATTCCCGACTATTGAAAGACCGTATTATCATGCTGGGGAGTGCAATTGATGATACAGTTGCCAACTCTATCGTAGCTCAATTATTATTCTTAGAAGCTGAGAATCCCGAAAAAGATATTTATCTTTACATTAATAGCCCAGGCGGAAGCATTACTGCTGGGATGGCGATCTATGATACAATGCAATTTATTAAAGCGGATGTACATACCATCTGTATCGGTATGGCAGCATCTATGGGTGCATTTTTACTTGCTGCTGGAACGAAGGGCAAACGCTTTGCTCTTCCAAATAGTGAAGTAATGATTCACCAGCCGCTTGGTGGAGCGCAGGGTCAGGCAACAGAAATTGAGATTGCCGCAAAACGAATTCTCCACATGCGTGAAAAGTTAAACAAGATTCTTTCTGACCGTACAGGACAGCCAATTGAGGTAATCTCACGCGATACAGACCGTGATAATTTCATGACTGCAGAACGTGCAAAAGAATACGGCTTAATCGACCATATTATTCAACGTAATGAGGATATGGGCAAAAAGTAAGAAATGGAGCAGGTGAAAAACAAAATCGTTTTTCACCTGTTTTTATTATGTAACGATTACCTGTTGAACATTCCAGACAGGAAAAAGGAACCATGATGATAGGTGGTTTTTTTGATTTATGAACATTATATTTAAATTAAGGGTTTACAATCATACTTATATTGGATATACTTACCACCGTAAGCAAAAAATTCTTAAGGAGGTCGGATAAAATGAAAACTTTATTATTAGCTAGTCAAGTGCAATTAAATATTTTTGTAAATTCGACCTACGGGGAATGGACTGTGTAAATTTTTACTATTACGATCATAAAATATCCATGCCGCAGGGAGGGTGATGCCCTGCGGCTTTTTATGCCCATTTTTAAGCCGCAGGATAAGTGTATTCTTGCGGTCTTTTTGTGTACCTAATCCGCAGGAGCCATGTCTTTTCTTGCGGTTTTTTTGCGTCATATTGGATATAAATGGTTTTAAAAGGAGGTGTGGATAATAATGACATTAAATATTATTTTTTTTACTATCACGATTAAAAGGCGTGATATTACAATTGAAGAAGCTCTTCATAATCAAAAAATCGAGAAAATGTATGATGAAATTAAAGATCGTCAAATTTCCATGTATCGCCCATACTAATTTTTTCTAAAAAAAGAATGAAAGGTGGTTTTTAATATGATTATTTTAATGCAGGGACGTTCATCAATTTACGGGGTTTATAAAGATAGTACCTAGGGGAATCCTTCTCGTTTAGAGAAGGATTTTCCATGTCCGGCTCCAGCGCCTTCGGCTTTTCCTATGTGCTATAATACAGTGAGAAATCTCCAAACTAAAGGAATGTGAACCAAATGAAAATTATCTTTTACACACGAAATCGTTGTCCTCTTTGCACTGATGCTAAATTGATCCTCCAACAACTTCAGAAAGTTCATCAATTTCAAATTATCGAAAGAGACATTGAAACAAACGATGAATGGACTGAAAAGTATGGTTTAATGATCCCTGTTGTTGAAATTAACGAGGAAATTGTACAATATGGAATGATCGATCCAATCACAATAGAGGAAAAAATAGATCATTTATAATTTGTATTATATTTAGTCGAGTGCTAAAATAAGAAATAGCTACTGAACCATTTTTTTTGCTGGTGATGGGACGCATTATGTCTTACTGGGACATATTTTGACCTGTTTTTTAAAAGGAGCCATGCTTATGCACTCATTCTTAAAAATTCAAACTCAAATCGTGCCCGATATGCTTTCTGTTATGCAGAAACGCTATCAAATTTTACGATCGATTCGTTTAACTGAGCCGGTTGGACGCAGAACATTAGCAGATATGCTTGGTTTGACTGAACGAGTGCTTCGCAGTGAAGCGGAATTTTTAAAAGCCCGCCAACTCATTACGATAAAAACGGCAGGGATGATGGTTACTCCTAAAGGTGCAAAATTGCTTCTAGAACTCGATGAAATGATGAGGGAAATAACCGGCATTAGTAAAATGGAACAGAGCTTAAAAAGTTTGCTTGGCATCAGCAATGTTGTGGTTGTTCCCGGCGATAGCGATGAAACGCCTTTAGTGAAAGAAGAGATTGGCAAAGCAGCTGCAGATAAATTAATTGGCTATCTTGGGAAGGACAATGTTATTGCTGTAACAGGCGGAACAACAATGGCTTGTACAGCTGAAATGCTCTCGGGTAATATGGGAGATGGAAGAAAACTTCTTTTCGTACCAGCTCGGGGTGGGATTGGTGAAGATGTGAAAAACCAAGCTAATGTCATTTGTGCGACGATGGCGGAAAAGACAGGCGGTACACATCGAGTTTTATACGTTCCAGATGAAGTTGGTCTTGAAGTGTATCAATCACTGCTGAAAGAACCAGCGATCATCGAAGTTTTAAACATGATTAAGTCAGCAAATATTGTTGTTCACGGGATTGGCGATGCCTTGACAATGGCTGGCAGGAGAAGGACAAATAAAGCGGCCATGAAAAAAATAATAGAAGAAAATGCAGTTGGTGAAGCATTTGGCTATTATTTTAATGAAAATGGGGAAATAGTACATAAAGTACCCACTATTGGCATGCAAATTTCTGACTTGCATGATAAGCCGATTGTACTTGCAGCAGCTGGAGGCAAATCGAAGGCAAAAGCAATTAAGGCCTATTTGAAAAGTGCACCAAAGACAACAGTTCTTATAACTGACGAAGGTGCAGCATTAGAGGTTTTAAAAGGGCATTCTTAGATAGCAAATGGTATGAAAATTGCCAGAAGCTTTCTTGATGGACCCATTTAAATATAAAATTATTGCATGAAATTAAAGGAGGATATTTATCATGACAGTAAAAGTTGGTATTAATGGTTTCGGAAGAATTGGAAGAAATGTATTCCGCGCAGCGCTCAATAATCCAGAAGTGGAAATCGTAGCAGTCAATGATTTGACAGATGCGAATATGCTTGCCCATTTATTACAGTACGACACAGTTCACGGAAAACTGGAAGAAAAAGTATCCGTTGATGGTGACACAATTGTTGTAGGCGAACATCGCATTAAAGTTTTGGCAGAGCGTGACCCTGCTCAACTTGGCTGGGGCGACCTTGGAGTTGATATCGTTGTTGAGTCGACTGGTCGTTTTACAGATCGCGATAATGCTGCAAAACATCTTGAAGCAGGAGCTAAAAAAGTTATTATTTCTGCACCTGCGAGCGGTGAAGATTTAACGATTGTTATGGGTGTTAATGAAGATAAATATGATGCTGCAAATCATCATGTGCTTTCAAATGCATCATGTACAACTAACTGTCTTGCTCCATTTGCAAAAGTTTTAAATGACAAATTTGGCATTGTACGCGGTATGATGACAACTGTACATGCATATACAAATGATCAACAAATTCTTGACTTGCCACATAAAGATTATCGTCGTGCACGTGCAGCGGCTGAAAATATCATCCCTACATCAACTGGTGCAGCTAAAGCTGTAGCGCTTGTACTTCCTGAATTAAAAGGAAAACTTAACGGTATGGCAATGCGTGTTCCTACACCAAACGTATCCGTTGTTGACCTAGTTGCTGAACTTGAAAAATCAGTAACAGCTGAAGAAGTAAACGCAGCTCTTAAAGAAGCAGCTGAAGGTGAATTGAAAGGTATCTTGGCATACACTGAAGAACCTCTTGTATCAACAGACTATAATGGTGATACTCATTCTTCTACAATTGATGCATTATCTACAATGGTAATGGAAGGCAATATGGTTAAGGTTCTTTCATGGTACGACAACGAAACTGGATATTCTAACCGTGTTGTTGACCTTGCAGCTTATATTGCAAAACAAGGATTGTAAGGATCACTCGAATAATTGGATAATTTGTAATGCGAGAATTATAATGAATAAAGGGGAGCGGGATCCAATCCCCTCTCTTTTTTCAAATTTAAGTCTAGCTACAGCGCCTATCGTCTAGCAATCTTCTGACCTTCTCCCTACGATAAGTCGACAACAATTCGCTTTCGGGCTTATTGTGTTTCCTTTACCTTAGTAGAAGGCAGAAAGAGAAACGTCGACGGACCCACATCCTGCGGGCGTACGTCGATTGGCAAGGCGCTTACGCTTTTCTGAAAAGAGGAGGCTTGCGCGATGGAGAAAAAGTCAATTAAAGATATTGATGTAAAAGGAAAACGAGTATTTTGTCGTGTAGATTTTAACGTTCCAATGAATGAAGGAAAAGTAACGGATGATACGCGTATAAAAGCGGCGTTGCCTACTATTCAATATTTATCGGAGCAAGGTGCTATCGTTATTTTGGCGAGTCATCTTGGAAGGCCGAAAGGTGAAGTGAAGGAAGAATTAAGGCTTACACCTGTTGCAGCACGTTTGAGCGAATTATTGAATAAAGAAGTGGCGAAAGCTGATGAAGCATTTGGAGAAAATGTAAAACAACAAATTTCCGAACTGCAGGATGGGGACATCATTTTATTGGAAAATGTTCGTTTCTATCCAGGCGAAGAAAAGAATGATCCAGAGCTTGCTAAATCGTTTGCTGAGTTGGCAGATGTGTACGTCAATGACGCTTTTGGTGCAGCACATCGCGCGCATGCTTCAACAGAAGGAATTGCTCAATTTCTTCCATCTGCAGCTGGATTTTTAATGGATAAAGAATTAGAAGTTCTCGGAAAAGCTCTTTCTAATCCAGAACGTCCATTTACTGCCATTATCGGTGGAGCGAAAGTTAAGGATAAAATTGGTGTTATCGACCATTTACTTGATAAAGTGGACAATCTTATTATTGGCGGTGGTCTTGCCTATACGTTTATTAAGTCACAGGGTCATGAAGTAGGAAAGTCTTTATTAGAAGAAGATAAAATTGATCTTGCTCGTTCTTTTATTGAAAAAGCTAAGGAAAAAGGCGTTAACTTTTACATGCCAGTCGATGTCGTCGTCGCGGATGATTTTTCAGTAAATGCAAACACGAAAGTCGTCTCTATTGAAGAAATCCCTGCTGATTGGGAAGCGTTGGATATTGGTCCGAAAACGAGGGAACTTTATACAAAAGTGATTCAAGAATCAAAGCTTGTCATCTGGAACGGACCAATGGGAGTATTCGAGTTGGAGCCATTTGCCAATGGAACAAAAGCTGTTGCACAAGCACTTGCTGAGGCGAAAGATACATACTCTGTCATTGGAGGCGGTGACTCAGCAGCTGCAGTAGAACAATTTGGACTTGCTGATCAAATGAGTCATATCTCTACAGGCGGCGGTGCTTCCCTAGAGTTTATGGAAGGCAAAGTATTGCCTGGTGTCGCTGCACTGGATGATAAATAAAGGCTTTTTGCAAAAGTTTGGTGTTTTTGTAAAAGCCTTATATCTAATTAGAACGTTAAGGAAAGTTTCGGCTCATTTCTCAGTTGGATTATTCAACCATCTTTTATCAATAAAAATTTGCAACAATGCTTGAGAATAGAGCCTAAATAAAGAACGGTTTTTGAAAGGATGAAGAAAATGCGAAAACCAATCATTGCCGGTAACTGGAAAATGAATAAGACGCTGCAGGAGTCGTTAGATTTTGCCAATGAAGTAAAAGATAAGATACCTGCAAAGGATCAAGTGGATTCTGTTATTTGTGCGCCTGCATTATTCCTTGGCCAATTAGTAGATGTACTTGCTGGGACAGATGTCGGAGTTGGGGCACAAAATATGCATTTTGAAAAGAACGGTGCTTTTACAGGAGAAATTAGCCCTGTCGCTCTAAAGGATCTCGGAATTTCATATGTCATTCTTGGACATTCAGAAAGAAGAGAAATGTTTGCTGAAACGGACGAAGCCGTTAATCAAAAAACACATGCAGCATTTAACCATCAATTAATTCCTATCGTTTGCGTTGGTGAAACATTGGAGCAAAGAGAAAACAATGAAACGAAAGAGCTTGTTGAAAAACAAGTAGAGAAAGCATTGCATGGATTATCCGAAGAGCAAGTAAAAGAAACAATTATTGCGTATGAACCAATATGGGCAATTGGAACAGGAAAATCATCCACTGCAGAAGATGCGAATGAAGTTTGTGCACATATTCGCGAAGTTGTAGAGAAGAAATTCTCAAAATCTGCTGCAGATGCGATTAGGATTCAGTACGGTGGCAGTGTTAAGCCGGAAAATATTAAAGAATATATGAACCAACCAGATATCGACGGTGCTCTAGTGGGCGGTGCGAGCTTGGAGGCAAACTCATTTCTCCAGTTACTGGAGGCGGCTATTTAATGAGTAAAAAAGCTCCTGTGGCACTCATCATTCTAGATGGATTCGGTTGTCGCAAAGAAACAATGGGAAATGCAGTGGCCCAAGCGAAAAAGCCTAATTTCGATCGATACTGGAATGCCTATCCGCATAATCAGCTTACAGCATGTGGTGAAGCGGTAGGGCTTCCAGAAGGACAAATGGGAAACTCCGAGGTTGGTCACTTGAATATTGGTGCTGGCCGTATTGTTTATCAAAGTTTAACCCGTGTCAACATTGCTATTCGAAACGGTGAATTTGAAAAAAATGATACGTTTCTACATGCCATTGAACATGTAAAGAAAACAGGGAAGAAATTACATCTTTTTGGACTTCTTTCAGATGGCGGAGTTCATAGCCATATAAATCACTTATTTGCTTTGCTCAAGCTTGCTGCGGACGAAGGAATAAAAGATGTGTATATTCATGCAGTATTGGACGGACGTGATGTTGGTCCGCAAACTGCTGAAAAATATATAAAAGAAACACAAGAAAAGCTAAAAGAATATGGTGTTGGCCAGTTTGCAACCATTTCCGGCCGTTTCTATTCAATGGATAGAGATAAACGCTGGGATCGTGTTGAAAAAGCTTATCGTGCGATGGCGTATGGTGATGGACCGGTATATTCGGATCCTCTAGAAATGCTCAAAGATTCGTATGATCATGGAATCTTTGATGAATTCGTCATTCCTTCCGTGATGGTTGATAAAGATGGGAAACCGATTGCCACTGTGGATGATGAAGATGCCGTGATTTTCTATAACTTCAGACCAGATCGCGCAATTCAAATTTCCAATGTTTTTACGAACGAAGAATTCATTGCGTTTGATAGGGGAGAAGGTCGTCCTAAGCATCTTTACTTCGTTTGTATGACCCATTTTTCAGAAACTGTCGATGGATACGTTGCATTTAGAACCGTCAATCTTGATCAAACGTTGGGTCAAGTAATTTCTGAAAATGGCTTATCACAGCTTAGAATTGCTGAGACTGAAAAATATCCACATGTCACATTTTTTATGAGTGGTGGACGAGAAGATACATTCCCGGGTGAACAGCGATTATTAATTAATTCACCGAAAGTGCAGACATATGACTTACAACCAGAAATGAGCGCTTATGAAGTAACTGACGCCTTATGTGAACAAATTGAAGATGACCGATTTGATGCAATCATTTTAAATTTTGCAAACCCTGATATGGTTGGTCATTCAGGTATGCTTGAACCGACTATCCAGGCAATTGAAGCTGTTGATGAATGTCTCGGTAGGGTCGTTGATTTGATTCTTTCTAAAGGTGGATCAGCTATTATTACTGCGGACCATGGCAACTCAGATGAGGTCGTCACCCTTGAAGGAACGCCGATGACAGCACATACAACGAATCCTGTTCCAGTTATTATCACACAAAATGATGTGAAAGTAAGAGATGGTGGAATTCTTGCCGATCTTGCACCGACGATGCTCGATTTATTGAATTTAGAAAAGCCTAAAGAAATGACAGGTTCCACTCTTATTGAGAAAAAATAAGTATGATAAGCGAATGCTAAAAAAACTATGATCAAGGAGAGATTTTCATGCCATTTATTACTCAAGTTTATGCTCGCGAAGTATTAGACTCACGCGGTAATCCTACAATTGAAGTTGAAGTATATACAGAATCAGGTGCGTTCGGACGCGCATTAGTTCCAAGTGGTGCTTCAACAGGTGAATACGAAGCAGTTGAACTACGTGACGGAGACAAAGGCCGTTACCTTGGTAAAGGTGTAGAAAAAGCTGTTAACAATGTTAATGACATTATTGCTGAAGAAATTATCGGTTATGATGTTACAGACCAAGTTGGCATTGATAAAACAATGATCGAGCTTGATGGAACAGATAATAAAGGAAAACTAGGTGCGAATGCTATTTTAGGTGTGTCCATGGCAGCAGCTCGTGCAGCGGCTGATTTCTTAGGTCTTGAATTATATCAATACTTAGGTGGATTCAATGCGAAGCAGCTTCCTGTACCAATGATGAATATTGTTAACGGCGGAGAGCATGCAGACAATAACGTTGATATTCAAGAATTCATGATTATGCCTGTAGGAGCGCCTACTTTTAAAGAAGCTTTACGTATGGGTGCAGAAATTTTCCACAGCCTTAAATCTGTACTAAAAGACAAAGGACTTAATACAGCTGTTGGTGACGAGGGTGGATTTGCGCCAAACTTGAAATCCAATGAAGAAGCTCTTGAAACAATCATGGAGGCCATTGAAAAAGCTGGCTACAAACCAGGCGAAGAAGTGAAATTAGCGATGGACGTAGCGTCTTCTGAGCTTTACAGCAAAGAAGATGGAAAATACCACTTAAGCGGTGAAGGCATCGTTAGAACTTCTGAAGAAATGGTTAACTGGTATGAAGAGCTTGTCAGCAAATATCCAATCGTATCCATTGAAGATGGCTTAGATGAAAATGACTGGGCTGGCCATAAGCTGTTGACTGAGCGCATTGGTAAAAAAGTACAGCTTGTTGGAGATGACCTTTTCGTAACAAATACTGAAAAACTTTCTCGTGGAATTGAAGAAGGAGTAGGAAACTCTATTCTAATTAAAGTTAACCAAATTGGTACATTGACAGAAACATTTGATGCAATCGAAATGGCGAAGCGTGCGGGCTATACAGCTGTCATTTCCCACCGTTCTGGTGAAACAGAAGATAGCACAATTGCAGACATCGCTGTTGCAACAAATGCTGGACAAATTAAAACAGGTGCTCCTTCACGTACAGACCGTGTAGCGAAATATAACCAACTTCTTCGTATTGAAGATCAACTTGCAGATACAGCACAATACTTAGGTGCAAAAACTTTTTATAATATAAAGTAATTCTAATGAAAGGGCCGGTTTTCGAACCAGCCCTTTTTTAACTCTTGTACAACAGTATGTATTTGTGATACATTTATTGTATCTTCTTATGTTCGTATCAGGGGGTGTACTTTTAAAATGCTTCATACATTAGCAATGACATTATTAATTATTGTTTCTATTGGACTAATTGGTGTTGTATTATTACAGTCAGGAAAAAGCGCTGGACTTTCTGGAGCGATTTCCGGTGGAGCAGAGCAGCTATTTGGAAAACAAAAAGCACGTGGAATGGATCTAATTCTCCATCGTATAACTGTCGTATTGTCAGTATTGTTTTTCCTCTTAACGATTGCTGTTACATTTTTTGAAGTATAAAGAATTCTACCTGGTCTTAATAAGACCGGGTTTTTCTTTTTTATAAAGGTAATACAAGAACGTAATGTGAGAATGCCTCAGTTTCTTTCTTGTAATTGTTAATGCGAGTGATTCCTTGATTCGTACTTGCAAAGTTTCAATCCGAGAACGAAGCATGAAAATTCTTCCGCTTCGTTCTCGGAAAATCCAAATACGCGTACCAAAAGCCAGATTCCAAAGCTTGGTTCTCGTAACAGCGGTTAAATGTAAGAAATTGACGAATTGAACAACATTAAAATCATATTTCTGGATTGTTCCTCGGCACTTTGTTAAAAATAACTTATATTGACTAATAGAATAGCAGGTGTTTACAAGATGAAAATAAAACCTCCGCAGCCTTTTACATTTGAAGCGGGAAAAAGGGCCGTTCTTTTGCTGCATGGATTTACGGGAAATAGCGCTGATGTAAGGATGCTCGGGCGCTTTCTTGAAAAAAATGGTTATACAAGTCATGCACCTCAATATAAAGGTCATGGAGTCCCACCTGAAAAACTGGTTCATACTGGACCTGACGATTGGTGGGAGGACGTATTAGCAGGATATCAATATTTAAAAGAAAAGGGCTATGAAGAAATCGCTGTTGCTGGTCTATCATTAGGCGGGGTTTTTTCTCTGAAACTAGGTTACACTGTACCAGTAAAGGGAATAATTCCAATGTGTGCCCCAATGTATATTAAAAGCGAAGAAGTTATGTACGAGGGAATTTTAGATTATGCGAAGGAATATAAGCAATTCGAAGGAAAGTCGGAGGAACAAATTTCTCAAGAAATGAAGGAATTTCAAAGAACTCCGATGAAAACGTTAAAAGCGCTACAAAATTTAATTGCAGGAGTTCGCGATAACGTAGACATGACATATGCACCGCTTTTCGTTGTTCAAGCCCGCAATGATAAAATGATAAATGAAAACAGTGCAAATATTATTTATGAGCAAGCGGAATCTGAACATAAAAATATTAAATGGTATGAACATTCGGGACATGTGATCACTCTTGGTCCTGAAAAGGAAATGCTGCATGAAGATATATTATATTTTCTCAATGGGCTTGATTGGTCTGAATAGGCGAACATGGAGGACTGAAGAATGGAAGAACTGGATTTCGATAAAATTTTAGCTTATATGAAAGAAGAAGCATATAAACCTCTAACTGTACAAGAGCTAGAAGAAGCATTTGGAATTAATGATGCGAGTGAATTTAAAAATCTTGTAAAAGCTCTTGTGCAAATGGAAGAAAAGGGACTTGTCGTAAGGACTAGAAGTAATCGATACGGTCTTCCGGAAAAAATGAACCTAGTGCGTGGTACGCTTTCAGGACATGCAAAAGGATTCGCGTTTCTCATTCCGGATGAATCAGGTCTCGATGATGTATTCATTCCACCTCATGAAAAAAATGGCGCTATGCATGGAGATAGTGTTTTAGTAAGAGTCACTAATGAAACATCGGGTTCTAGACGTGAAGGTGCAGTTATTCGGATTCTTAAACGTGGCTTTGAGGAAATCGTTGGTACATACATTGAAAGTCGCCATTTTGGTTTTGTTATTCCAGATGATAAGAAAATTGCAGATGATGTTTTTATCCCGAAAAATGCCAATATGGGCGCGATTGAAGGACATAAAGTCGTCGTGAAAATTACCGCATTTCCTGAGGATCGGAAAAATGCTGAAGGTGAAATTATCCAAATTCTAGGCCACAAAAATGATCCAGGCGTCGATATATTATCTATCATTCATCAACACGGGCTACCACTTGCATTTCCAGTGGAAGTTTTGGAACAAGCTAATAGTATCCCTGATACAGTAGATGAAAATGATATACCAAAAAGACGGGATTTACGGGGGGAAGTCATTGTAACAATTGACGGTGCCGATGCCAAAGATTTGGACGATGCTGTGACGCTGACAAAATTAGAGAATGGAAATTATAAACTTGGTGTTCATATTGCAGATGTTAGCCATTATGTAAAAGAAGGTTCTCCTATTGATCAAGAAGCCTTTGAACGTGGAACAAGTGTGTATTTAGTCGATCGTGTCATTCCCATGATTCCTCACCGTTTATCCAATGGCATTTGTTCACTCAATCCTAAAGTGGACCGCTTTACTCTTTCCTGCGAAATGGAACTGAACAAACATGGTGAAGTGGTCAATCATGAGATTTTCCAAAGTGTCATCAAAACAACGGAGCGAATGACATACTCTGACGTTAATCATATTTTGATTGATAAGGATGAAGAACTTAGGTCGAAATATGAGCCGCTTGTCCCGATGTTTGAACTAATGGAAGAACTGCAAGGAATTTTACAAAATAAAAGAATGAAACGCGGAGCAATTGATTTTGATTTTAAAGAAGCGAAGGTTATTGTAGACGAACAAGGAAAACCTACGGATGTTGTCATAAGAGAACGGTCCATTGGAGAAAGAATCATCGAAGAATTCATGCTTGTTGCGAATGAAACGATTGCTGAGCATTTTCATTGGCTCGATGTTCCGTTTATTTACCGTATTCATGAAGATCCAAAAGAAGAGAAGCTGCAGCGTTTCTTTGAATTCATCACTAATTTTGGCCTGATAGTCCGTGGAACGGCAAATTCTGTCCATCCAAGAGCCTTGCAAGAAATCATAGAAAGTGTACAAGGAAAGCCGGAAGAAATGGTCATTTCGACTGTTATGCTACGTTCAATGCAACAAGCAAAATACGATCCGGAAAGTATTGGACACTTTGGATTGTCTACAAAGTTCTATACTCATTTTACATCTCCAATCCGAAGATATCCTGATTTAATTGTGCATCGGCTTATCCGCACCTACTTAATTGATGGAAAACTTGATGATGGAACACGAGGCAAATGGCAGTCGCAGCTTCCCGAAATTGCAGATCATTCATCAAAACGTGAGCGACGTGCAGTGGACGCTGAGCGTGATACAGATGAAATGAAAAAGGCGGAATTTATGGAAGACAAAATTGGTGAAGAGTTTGATGGAATCATCAGCTCTGTAACTAATTTTGGTATGTTTGTTGAGCTGCCTAACACAATTGAAGGTCTTGTTCATGTCAGTTATATGACTGATGATTATTATCGGTATGATGAAAGCCATTTAGCAATGATTGGCGAGCGGACTGGGAATGTTTTCAGGATTGGTGATGAAATTACTGTCCGAGTTATTAAAGTAAATAAGGAAGAACACGATATTGATTTTGAAATTGTTGGAATGAAGAATAATCGCAGGCGTTCTGATGAAGCTTCTCAAACAAAAATAGTCAATCTCAAATCTGGAAAAAATGCTAAAACGCATTCCACAGGTCCTCAAGGTTCAATTGAAAGTGAGGAATGGTCAACAAGACCACCGAGAAAGAAAAAGAAAAAATCATATGAAAATGCACCAGCTAAAAATCGAAAAAAACGCAGCAGAGGAAAACGTTGATATTAAAAGGTTGGAGGTCTTGCTTCTAACCTTTTTCAATTTATTGTATAATATTAAACGAGTTCAGTTAGCCAAGGGGGGAAGTTCAATGCCAAAAGGGGAAGGAAAGTTAATTGCCCAAAACAAACGGGCTAATCATGATTATTTTATTGAGGATACGTATGAAGCGGGGATTGTCCTTCAAGGAACTGAAATCAAATCAATTCGCGCAGGTAAAGCAAATATAAGGGACTCCTTTGCAAGAATCCAAAATGGCGAATTATATTTACATAATGCCCATATTAGCCCTTATGAACAAGGAAATCGATACAATCATGAGCCACTTCGAACTAGAAAGTTATTATTGCATCGTAAAGAAATCAACAAGCTTATTGGTGAATCAAAAGAGCAGGGATACTCTATCATCCCCTTAAAAATATATTTGAAAAATGGCTTTGCTAAAGTATTGATAGGGCTTGGAAAAGGGAAGAAGAAATACGATAAACGTGAAGATTTAAAACAAAAAGAGGCGAAACGCGACATAGAGAGAGCCTTCCGAGAACGACAGAAAATGTAAAAATTCATGATTCTAAAAGGGGCTGTCTAATAAGTCCCTAAAATATATCAGGTGAAAACGAGTCGTTTTCACCTGTTTTTATGCTTTCATTTTTTCCCTTGAAAGTAGACGGCGGATGCCTGCTACTTTCAAGAGATTGTGTGCCAATGCCACAATCCCAAACTCTGTATGAACCTTATCAAGGCCCCGCAGTAAAAATCTGCGGAACGACCGATTGCCCTTGATGTGGCCAAAAACACTCTCTACGTCAATTTTACGTTGCGCGTAGAGGCGTGATTTTGTTTCACACTCAAGGGCTGTTTTGGCCTTTGCTTTCATTTCTTCAAAAATGGGGTTCCATTGTACTTGACGATTGCCTTTGGCTTTTGTACAGAGAGCTTTCAACGGACAATCTGAACAGTCCTCACATTCATACACTTTTAAACTTTGTACATAACCTGAGGCATTTTTCTTATTCAAATACTTTTTAAATTCAACCTTCCGTCCGTTTGGACAAATAAAATGATCATCCTTTTCATTGTAATCCCAATTTTTCGCATGCTTGATGTTCTTTTTATAGCTACGTGACTTTTCCTTTAAATACATTCCGTACGGAATGAGGAAATCAAAACGAGGTTCCTTTTCATCACCCAGCGCATACAGATCATTTTCTTCACTTCCATAACCTGCATCGGCTATCACCGTTTTTGGCATCGGTAAACTAGACGCTGCTAGTTTCTCCAAGTGTGGAATGAAACAGCGTGTATCGGTTGGGCGTTGATGCATGGAGTAAAATAAAATGAATTGATTTTCTGTTGCCATTTGAACATTATAAGCTGCTTTTAATTGTCCGTTTTTCATATGATCATCTTTCATTCGCATAAATGTCGCGTCATGATCTGTTTTGGAAAAGCTGTTACGGTCGCCATAGATTTCATGTTGTTGTCTATACTTATCGATGCGAGGTAAGAAGTTTTCCCGAATTAGTTTTAATGGTTTCTTCAACACACTTCGTTGTGAACGGATTTCTTTTCTTACTATGACGTCTTCTTCCGCTTCAATCGCTTCTGTTAAGGTGATTACTTTTCCTTCTAATTCTTGCGCAATGATTTCTAATTGTTCTGGAGTTACTTCTTCTTTGACCTCCTTAATAGTAGATTGAATCAACTCAGATTCCGCTACTTCTTGAATATGTTGAATCGTTTCTTGAATTTTTTCTTTCAGCTTTCCCTCGAAATTCTTCGTTGCTTTTTTCCATACAAAAGAATACTTATTGGCATCGGCTTCAATTTTTGTCCCATCCAAAAAGTAATTTTCCATTGTAATATAGTTTTGCTCGATAAGTAGCTGAATCATTTCTTCAAATAG
>NZ_JAGYPL010000003.1:0-150758 GCF_018343715.1 Bacillus sp. FJAT-49711
ATAACCGTCTTTCAACCTTTCCCCATGCAGGGAAAGAAGTTATCCGGTATTAGCTCCGGTTTCCCGAAGTTATCCCAGTCTTACAGGCAGGTTGCCCACGTGTTACTCACCCGTCCGCCGCTAATCTTTAGGAGCAAGCTCCTAAAGATCCGCTCGACTTGCATGTATTAGGCACGCCGCCAGCGTTCGTCCTGAGCCAGGATCAAACTCTCATATAAGTAGTTGATTTAGCTCATTAGCTGGTCTTGCAAAAAAATAATTTTTGACGTTTTGTTTCGTTCAGTTTTCAAAGATCAAACATATTTGGAGCGGGTGAAGGGAATCGAACCCTCATCAACAGCTTGGAAGGCTGTGGTTTTACCACTAAACTACACCCGCATTATATAAAATGGCGCGCCCGAGAGGAGTCGAACCCCTAACCTTTTGATCCGTAGTCAAACGCTCTATCCAATTGAGCTACGGGCGCATTTATAGGAAGTTAATTACTTTCTCTTTAATATGGAAAGTTATTTTGCCGGAGGCATTAAAGGTAGGTTATTTTCGCTGTTGCGAAAAAACCTTAGTGCGGTCGAGAGGACTTGAACCTCCACGGGGTTAACCCCCACTAGGCCCTCAACCTAGCGCGTCTGCCATTCCGCCACGACCGCATTTTTCAAAAGCGCATGATCTATCTTATCATCACAACAAATGCTTGTCAACATTTTTTTATTATACATTTGGCTGGGCTAGCTGGATTCGAACCAACGAATGACGGAGTCAAAGTCCGTTGCCTTACCGCTTGGCTATAGCCCAATCATTCACTTTTCGAACAATAAAAATAGAATCGAAGGTTATTATAATAACATACTTTGGATTCTATGTAAAAGGAAAAGTCTTCTTTTTTTAATGGCGGTCCCGACGGGAATCGAACCCGCGATCTCCTGCGTGACAGGCAGGCATGTTAACCGCTACACCACGGGACCATTAAATGGAAAGATAGTTAAAGCAATAATACAAATGACCCCTACGGGATTCGAACCCGTGTTACCGCCGTGAAAGGGCGGTGTCTTAACCGCTTGACCAAGGGGCCAAAATTAATAATGTAAGTATGGCGGAGAAGGAGGGATTTGAACCCTCGCGCCGCTTACGCGACCTATACCCTTAGCAGGGGCACCTCTTCAGCCACTTGAGTACTTCCCCATTTGTCCAGCTTCAAAGCCCAGCCCCTCGAGATTACGAAGGACAGGATGTCCTAGTGCAGGCGAAGCGACAGGCCGTCGCTGGTTGAGCCTGCCAAGTCAATTCCCTGTGGTGGTTAAAGTACTACCTCCTCGGGAATGTCAGGGCTAAACGGGCTTTTCCGCTTTTCCACCAACTCCGCAGGTAGGATTCGAACCTACGACCGATCGGTTAACAGCCGATAGCTCTACCACTGAGCTACTGCGGATTAATGACTCTTCCGATTATAATAAGGGATGTACTAACTGTCAATAGTTCTAAAACAAAAAAATTCATTTAAATAAAACTACTTCCTTATAGGAACGAAAACTATTCGGCTTTTTTCATAACTTCTTCTAACTTTCCACTACATTTACCACAGACATAACGATTCGTATTGACCCTTCGCTGTCTACGATAACCTTGACCGCAGCTCATACATTTATAAAAATATGTTTTCAATGAAGTTTGTCTTTTTTCACCCTGACTCAATGGCGAGCAATGCCTCGGTGCTCCTACCTGCTGCATTAAAGCCCGAAAATCCTTATCGCCGTGCTTATAGCCTTTTCCTTCTATATGTAAATGATAATGGCATAATTCATGTTTTACGATGCCTACCAATTCATCAAAACCATGTTCATCATAATAATGACGATTTATTTCAATATTATGGGAAGAAAGCATATATCGCCCACCTGTGGTACGGAGCCGAGGGTTAAAAAACGCAGAATGTTTAAAAGGCTTTCGAAAAAACCTTGCTGAAATTTCTTCAGTCAATGACTGAAGTTCTTCATTTGTCATTTTTCCCCCTCCAATATTATTCGAACGAGACAATCCATTTTACCATACAATATGGGGAAACGAATATTCAATAGGAGGATTATTCGTATGCCTACTTGGTTTCAAAGTCAGATTCAAAAAGCGTTTCTCGAAAAAAATAGATATCAAATTAAATTACTTAATCAATGCTGGTTTTTTTATAGAAAAAACACTGCTAATTGAGAATAGCAGTGTTTTCTTTTGTACCCTAGAACTTAAACTATGCGCCTATTACTTCACCTATTTTTTGAGCATGGTGAGTGAAAGCCTTCCTTTTTTCACATCTACATTTTCAACCCATACTGTTACGATATCCCCTAGAGAAACTACATCTAAAGGATGTTTTACAAAGCGGTTGCTTAGTTTGGAAATGTGTACAAGTCCGTCTTCTTTCACACCAACGTCAACAAACGCTCCAAAATCAACGACATTTCGAACGGTTCCTTGCAATTCCATCCCAGGCTTTAAATCTTCCAGTTTAAGTAAATCCTTCTTTAAAAGCGGCTTTGGCAACTCATCGCGCAGATCACGTCCCGGTTTCATTAACGCATCTACAATATCTTGAAGTGTTAAAACTCCAAGTCCTAACTCTTCCGAAATAACGCTCATGTCCATTTCTTTCAATGAATTCCCAAGCTCTTCAGTTCCGATATCACTTGTTGAAAAACCAAGCCTTTTTAAAAGTTTTTTCACGCTATTATAGTTTTCAGGATGA
Source organism: Bacillus sp. FJAT-49711 (assembly GCF_018343715.1). Taxonomy (GTDB): domain Bacteria; phylum Bacillota; class Bacilli; order Bacillales; family Bacillaceae_C; genus Lederbergia. The sequence goes on from NZ_JAGYPL010000003.1 coordinate 2,732, forward strand.
ATCGGTGTTAAATCTAGCGGCTCCTCGCCGTCTAAAATTCTCATAAATCCGATAGCCTGTTCATATGTTTTGGCTCCAAGGCGAGGAATACCTGATAATTGCTTACGATTGTTAAACTTACCGTTGTCTTCTCTAAATTTCACAATATTATTAGCGACCGTTTTGCTCAATCCAGAAACATATTGCAAAAGGGAGGAAGAAGCAGTGTTTACATTAACTCCAACTTGGTTTACGGCGGTTTCTACCACAAACGTTAACGATTCATTTAATTTTTTCTGAGAAACGTCATGTTGATATTGACCAACACCGACTGACTTTGGATCAATTTTCACTAATTCTGCCAATGGATCTTGCAATCTTCTCGCGATTGAAACGGCACTTCTTTCCTCTACTTGTAAAGCAGGAAACTCTTCCCTTGCTAGATCAGATGCGGAGTAGACACTCGCTCCAGCTTCATTCACAATGATATACGCAATATCCAGTTCGTTCTCTTTAAGCACGTCAACTGTAAACTGTTCGGTCTCTTGTGAAGCAGTTCCATTCCCGATGGCGATGAGCTCCACACCAAATTTCCGAATAACATTTAGCACTTTTTCCTTTGCTTCAGCAAGTTTAGCCTTTGGTGGGTGTGGATAGATGACATCGATATAAAGCATCTTGCCTGTTTCATCGACTACAGCCAATTTGCAGCCGGTTCGATAAGCGGGATCGACCCCAAGGACGACTTTTCCTTTTAATGGGGGCTGCAATAGTAACTTTCTTAAGTTTTCCGAAAAAATATGAATGGCTTGATTTTCCGCTGCCTCAGTTAATTCATTTCGTATTTCTCTCTCAATAGCTGGTTCAATTAATCGTTTATATCCATCCTCGATTGCTTCTTTAATTTCCGCTGCGGCAATTGAATTTTCTTTTTCAAGCACACTTTTATGTAGAAATGAAAAAATTCGTTCCGTATTCGATTGGATAGAAACACGAAGTATGTCTTCTTTTTCCCCACGGTTTAAAGCAAGCACACGATGTGGAACGATTCGTTTAACTGGTTCTTCGTAATCATAATAGTTTTCAAAAACCTTTTTTTCATCTTTTTCTTCGTTTTTTACAACCGCAATGATTTTTCCATTTTGAAATGTTTCTTTTCGAATCCATTCACGAAATGAAGCATCATCAGAAACCTGCTCGGCAATAATATCCTGTGCCCCTTTTACGGCATCCAAACTAGATAATATCTGCTTTTCCTCTGAAATGTATTTTTCAGCCTCAGCTTCCATACTTCCACTGACAGGAAAACTTAGCATCCATTCTGCTAATGGTTCAAGCCCTTTTTCCTTCGCAATCGTTGCTCTTGTACGTCGCTTTTGTTTGTATGGTCTATACAGATCCTCGACTAACTGAAGTTTATCCGCCTTATTAATTTGAAGTTTTAAATCGTCCGTTAACTTACCTTGTTCTTCAATTAATCTGATCACGTCTTCTTTTCGCTGCTCTAAATTTTGCAAATACGTCCAACTGTCCATAATCTCTTTAATTTGCACCTCATCAAGTGCACCGGTCATTTCTTTACGGTAGCGGGCAATGAAAGGTACAGTATTGCCTTCTTCTAGTAATTGAATCACACTGTTAATTTGTTTTTTAGTTAATTGAAGCTCCCCTGCTATTTTTCGAAGCAAAGTCTCTTCTTTATTTGCCATTTCAATCACGGTCTTCCCTCATTTCTTTCTTGTCTTACTCTATATTAACATAACGGTCTAAAAGCAAAAAACCCTGCTCATTAGAGCAAGGTTCCAACAATAAACGACATATCGTCCGATGTATTCACTTGTTTTGCTTTCAAATGAGCAACCAAAGCGGGGATAGATTGACAGCCGTTAAGTAAATCTTTTGTATTCACATTGACAAATCCATCCGTATGGATCAAAAACTTGGACTTTGATTCATACGAATATTTTTGTGTCCGATATTTTTGCGGTCTACCTGACAAGTAGCCAGTGACGGGCATTGGATATATAAGTTTTCCAGCAGGCGTGTACATATAGAAACGTATATTGCCTACACAACTGTATTCAAACTCTTTTTTCTTAAAATCCACTTTAAAAATAGCAACAGCAGCTCCACGTTTTCTTAGCAGTACTTTATTACAAAAATCCATTAGAGTGTCGACACTTTCCTCCGGATTTGACCTAACTACAGATACTGCCGCCTGAGAAGCTTCGTGGGCATACTTGCCACTCCCTAGCCCGTCGGCAAGTGCACAAAGAACGTAATCTTCATTCAATGTTAGATAAAAGCTATCGCCGCATAACACGTTACTATCCTTTGCAGTTTGGAAGGCATGCACTTCTGAATATTCATTTTCAAGATGAATCATAAGGGAAAGCTCTCCGTATTTAAGGATTCTGCATAAATAGCTTCTCGCAATTTCTTTATGGCCCGTCTTTGCAGTCGTGATACATGCATCTGCGAGATATCAAGCATATCGCCTGCCTCTTTCTGGCTCATATTTTCCAGATACGTATATTGAATGATCATTCTTTCCCTGTCCGATAATACATGGAGAACTTTATCAAGGACAAGTCTTTGATTGACTTTCTCGTAACCTTCGTCGACATTTCCGACAATGTCTAATAATGTTACGGTACTCCCGTCCGCATCCGCCTCAATTGAGTGATCTACAGATAAGGCCTGGTAGCTTTTCCCCATCTCCATTGCTTCCAAAATCTCCTCTTCGGAGACCTCCAAGTATTCTGCAATTTCATGAATTTGTGGTGATCGCTGCAGCCTTATCGTAAGTTCTTCAACTGTTGATTTTATTTTTGGACCTAGTTCCTTAATGCGGCGCGGCACGTGAACACTCCACGTTTTATCTCTTAAAAAGCGTTTTATTTCACCAATAATCGTTGGGATGGCAAATGCTTCAAAGGTCTTCCCATATGACTCGTCATACCGACGTATTGCACCAAGCAGGCCAATAATTCCTACTTGAAAAATATCTTCATGAAAGGATTTTCCTTTTGAATATTTACGAGCAATGGATTCAACCAAATTTTTATAGTGAAGAACTAGGTTATTTTGTGCTTCCTCATCTTCGTGAAGTTGATATGCCTTAATCCATTTATTGACTTGAATTTTCACCTGATCAGGTTGAGATTGTTTCGACATTCCTCTCCACCTGCTCTCCTTCGAGGTATTTGGTCATAAACACCGTTACCCCTTCGTTATGATGAATTTTTACCTCATCCATTAAACTTTCGATTAAATAAAGTCCTAGACCCCCTTCACGAAGAAATTCTATTTGGCTGTTCTCGTTGTAAGGACCCATTTCATCACGTGCTTTATTCAAATCAAAGCTTTTGCCCGAATCGGCTACCATCACTTCCAGTCTATCCTGATACAGGCCGAAGCCAACGACAATTTCCCCGCCCTCGTCCTTTTTATATGCATGCTGTACAGCATTCGTAATTGCCTCGCTTACAGCGATTTTCAAATCATCTATTAAATCATATGTAAACCCCATTCGGCTTGCAATTCCAGACAATGTTAACCGAATTACGCCTACATACTCTGGCATTGCGGGTATCTTCATTTCGATGTAGTCAAAAGCTTCCCTCATTACACTCCACCCTCTACCTCGGTATTGATGTTCATCACATCAGCTAATCCAGTTATTTCAAATAACCGTTTTAAACGATCAGACAATCCTGTTAAAATTAAATCCCCATTTACTGACTTCAATGTTTTAAACAAACCGACAAACACGCCTAGGCCCGTACTATCCATATAGGAAACGTCTGTTAAATCGACAAACATTTTGACCTCAGCTTTTTCCGCGTAGGGTTGAAGAGATTCCTTCACTTTAGGAGCAGTATAAGCATCTATTTCTCCTTCTAGTTTTGCGTGTAGTGCACTCCCTGTATCGGTTAAACTTATCGAAATATTCACAAACATCCACCCCTTTTAAAACATTTATATTGCTTTATTATACATACCCTCTTAAATAGCAATAAAACATTTTATTCCGTTCTTTTTAAAATAATGAGTGTAAAATCATCTCTTAGCTCAAATTCCTGAAGTCGTTCAAAATCCTTATAAATATTTGTTGCCATTTCTTGTGAAGGCAAATGTATGTATTTTTCAATATACCCGAGTAAATCCTCACGCTCTATAAATTTTTCTTTTGTACGGCATTCAGTCACTCCATCAGAAAGAAGAATGATCATATCACCTTTAGAAACGTTTAATTCATATTCCTTGTATTTTGTTTTCTTATCAATCCCGAGAAGCAAGCCTTTACCACCTAAATCTTGAAAATTCTGATTCTCTGATGAGTAAAATAGTCCAGGTTCATGTCCCGCAGATGCGTAAAGAAATTTATGATACCATGGATTATAGACTCCATAACACATTGTAATAAACATACTAGGGTCGACATTTTGTTCAACTACTCGGTTGAGACTTTCTAGTATTGCACCTGGGCTGTGTCGATTTTCCGGAAGACTGTCCATCGCATATTTTATCATCGACATCGATAACGCGGCCGGAATCCCCTTCCCGATTACGTCTGCGATCGCAATCCCTAAACATTGATTTTCATCTTTCACAAAATGATGATAATCACCATTCATCTGTCTTGCCGGCACACTAATAGAACCAATATCAAGCCCATCAACTTTTGGGATAGATGTTCCAAGTAAAGTTTGCTGCATACTAGCCGCGACTTCAATCTCACTTTTCAAAGCCATTTGTTCTGTTCGAAGGCTTTGATGTTCTCGATAAGACAAGCCATATCCAATCATGACTTCTAGTAAAATATCGAAGGAATCACTAAAGGTTTTTTGAGTAAGGATGTTTTCCATCATTATCGTTTTATGAAGACTAATAATTTCTTCCGGAGCGATATGATGTTCAATTAATTTCCTGCTTAATTTTTGTGCTTGATAAAGACTCTGTTCATTTTGATCCTTTAAGTAGTTATTCATGATGTCTTTATATTTCGATTGAATCGTATCCCTGAAATCCATACCAATCCACTCCTTCTAACGGAGCCATTTGACTGCAATTATTTCAGTGCCCTCATTTAGTTTTGATTGAATATCAAATTCATCCATCAGGCGTTTAACACCAGGCAGTCCGGCTCCCAAACCTCCAGATGTTGTGTAACCATCTTCCATAACTCTACGAATATCAGCTATTCCGGGACCGTTGTCCTTCGCAATAATTTTCAACCCGTTTTTGCTGTTTTGCTGCTCTTTAATAATACATACCTCGCCTTGACCGGCATAAAGGAATATATTACGGGCCAATTCGCTAATCGCAGTCGTGATTCTCGCCTGGTCCACTGTCCCAAATCCAAGCTCTTTAGCCACATTTCTGCCTAATTGGCGAACTGCTACGATGTCCCATTCATTTAATATTTTTACGCAGGACTGCAGTTCCATAGGCTAGTCCCCCAATTCCTGTTCTAATTTATCCAAACCATTTTCTAAATCGAGGGCCGTGACAACATCCTCCAAGCGAATGCCTAATTCAATTAGAGTGATCGCAACAGCTGGCTGAATGCCCGTAATGACAACTTTTGCTCCCATTAACTTGGACATATTAATTACATCACCTAATACCTTAGCAATGAATGAATCGATAAAATCAATAGATGTAATATCGATTACTACACCACGGGCACTTGTTTGATGAATTTTATGCAATAGATCCTCTTGAAACTGCAAAGCTGTCTGATCATCCAATTCCCATTGGATTGAAACGAGCAAGCAGTCTCGAAGCTTTAAAATTGGTATTCTCAAGCTGACCCCTCCACCGTCACCATTTTTCTATTTGTAAAACCGAGTGCCTTTTCAATGCCTTTCCGCAATGTACTTGTCGTAATGATCTGATCTAGATCAATTCCTAAGTTTACAATCGTCTGGGCTATTTCAGGCCTAATTCCGACAATCATGCACTTAGCTCCTACAAGTCTAACGGCATCAGCTGCTTGTATAATATGATGTGCCACCATCGTATCTACAACAGGGACACCGGTAATATCAATGAGCACAACATCCGCTCTATGTTTAACAACGCCAGTTAGCAAGTTCTCCATTATCAATCTTGCTCTTTCCGTATCAATTGTTCCGACAAGCGGCATAATGGAAATCTTTTCAAAAACAGGAATTAACGGAGCTGACAATTCTTGCAATGCAATTTTTTGCAATGAAAAAGTTCTTTCCCATGTTGTTGAATATGTTTCAATCATTTCATCGTAAATTGGCGTTAACCATTTATCTAAACCAATTAGCAATTCATTTGCTTGCTCATGGTTTAAATTACTTTCCGATACCATTTTTTCATACAAAATATTGCTTAATGTTCTTAGACCCTTTGTTAAAAAGGTTAAGGGCCAGCCAATTCGCACAACATTTTCCGCAAAGTTCCCAATTTTATCATAGTATTTTTCATTTGAATCTAAAATACTCGAAATGAGAAGTTCCAAAAATTCTTTACTAGTATTATAGAATACTTGATCAGAGATAATATTAATTGCTCGCTCATCACTAATATTTTTCATCTCATCCATCCATAATTCTAGAATATCATCTTCTCGTTTTTTAATAAAATTTACAATTTCCTTATTCAATACCCCATCTCCTTTTTGTCGATTGAGTTTTGTATTCAATTTTATCAATAGTTGGCGTATAAAGACAATTACTGTCACTTACATCTTACATAATTAGGTAAAAAGATATAGGCAATTCGAAAATATTGTATGAAAAAAGCGCATCTGCCAAAAACAGAGCGCTTAAAAATCTATGAGTCCAAGACTAATTTGCAGGGCCTCATCCACCTTTTCCATCATTTCTTCATCCAGATGAGTGATTTTATCTGTTAAACGTTGCTTATCAATCGTTCTGATTTGTTCAAGCAAAAGGACTGAGTCTCTTTCAAATCCGTATTTTTTAGCATTAATTTCCACATGGGTAGGCAGCTTTGCTTTTTGAATCTGCGCTGTTATGGCAGCAACAATTACAGTGGGACTAAACCGGTTGCCAATGTCATTTTGGATAACTAGTACAGGTCGGACACCGCCTTGCTCCGATCCTACCACTGGAGATAAATCGGCGAAATACACGTCACCACGTTTAACGGCCAAGGACTTATCCCCCGCTGACGAGACGTTCAACTGTGTTTTCTGCCTCATATTCCGCCTGAATTGCTTCCGACGCAATCGCCAAATTAATTTTGGCCATTTCCATGTAGCCGCGCCTCATCGACTCAACAATTTGGCGCTTTCTTCTTTCACGAAGATACATTTTTGTAGCACGATAAATAAATTCATTGCGATTTACATTTTCCATTTCTGCAAAACCGTCCATTTCAGCAATCAATTGCTGCGGCAATCGAATAATAATTTCCGTTGTTGCGCTGGATTCAGACAACGACTACACCTCCACCATCACTACAAGCCATTTCATTCATTGATTATCATACCATCAAACACGTTCCCTGCAAAGAGTAAATTAGCCTTCCTTCCTCTTTAAGACACATACACTTTTCTTAGTATCCTCCTAGAAAACGATTACTAATACATACTTTTCTCCATTTTCCGTAAAACTCCTGCTTTTTTTCGATAAATTTTTAAAATGTTCGCAAAGAGAGTGCTAAGCACCGAAATAATTACCGAACAATTCAGACTTGTTCCGAAGTTGTTTGAGTGCCTGGCACTCAAACAACTCTCATACAACTCTCATACAACTTTCATACAACTTTCAAACGATTCCCCGGCCTTTGTATATGCGAGGGACGCGGTTGGTGATTGTGCAGGTGATTTCGTAGTTGATGGTTTCGAGTTTTTTTGCTACGTCGTCTACGGAATTGAAGTGGTTTTTTTGTTTTCCGATTAGGGTGACTTGTGTTCCGACTGGCATTTTTCTTGGAAGTTTGATCATTGTCTGGTCCATGCAGATTTTTCCAACAATGGGTACCAGTTCTCCATCAGCTATGACTTTGAAGCCTCTAAGTTTACGTATCCATCCATCAGCATATCCAATTGGGATAGTGGCAATCCATTCATCTTCGCTAGCTGTATAATCTGCACCATAACCAACTTTTTCCCCTGCTTGAAGTTTTTTCACATGCACAATTTTAGTGTGGAGAGAAAATACCTCTTTTCTCGTAAAAGGAAGAAGATCTTTTATTTCTTCGGAAGGAGTTAATCCATACATAGCAATTCCTATTCTCGCCGTATTAAAAAAAGAATCCGCATGACAGAGCGCCGCCGCGCTATTCGCAGCATGGATATAAGGAGGAAGTGCCTCGAGACAATGTAAAAAATACTTGAAACGGGAAAGTTGTTTATTGTAATAAGCTTCATCAAGCTGATCCGCGGTGGCAAAGTGTGTAAAAATACCTTCTAAAATAAACTGGCTTGATTGACGCAGCAAAGCATCTATTTGGCGAAGCTCATCTTCTTCCGTTACTCCTATCCGTCCCATTCCAGTATCACATTTTATATGAACGCGAAGTTTGCACTCAGGAGGAATTACCTTTTCCGCTTCTTTAATCCAGTCTTTTTGAAAAACAGTAAGTGAAATATTATGAATAGCAGCTATCCCTGCATCTGCCGCTCTCGTAGCTCCTAATACTAGGATTGGAGCTGTAATTCCTGCTTCTCTAATCGCTATTGCTTCATCTAAAAAAGCGACAGCTAAACCGTGAACACCTGCAGCCAGCACTGTTTTTGCGGTCGCGATAACACCATGACCATAAGCGTTAGCTTTAACAGCCGCAAAAATATTCATGTTCTCAGGAAGATATTCACGAATCTGACTAATATTAGAATGTAAAGCATCTAAATCTATCTCTGCCCAGGTTTCACGATAAAAAATATTCTTTTCTTCCATGACGGTCACTTCCCATACGATGTTCAATAATATTATTGATTATCAAACTCTAATAGGAATATGTCAATATAGAAAAGTGAAAGCGCCTGTTCATCGACGTACCGCCCCACAGGATGCGGGTCCGTCGACGTCGCCAAAGGACGTGGCGGGTTTTAGTCGACGTTCCTTTTCTGGCCCAAGACTTGAGATAAGGGAAACACGATGAGTCAAAGGCGAATAGATGTTGGCTTATCGTAGGGAAAAGGACAAGAAGTTTGCTAGTCGATAGGCACTGGAGCTAGACATAAATGACGCAAAAAGAAAAACAGACCGATTCGGATGGAAAAGGTCTGCCCGAATGCAATTCTTATTTGATAGATCCACCTTGTACTGATTGTGCAACCATAACCATTTCATCCGGTGATAGATCAGAGGAAAGCAGAACATAATTGACGCCATCTTCACTCCATGTAATGGAGTCTTCCGTCATGGCCCCAATGGAAAATCCAAGATCAACCATTTCTCCGCTTATATCGATCATTTCCATAGAGGTTGTCGGAATGACTTCAGCCATTTCTTGTATAAGTGTAAACGACTTTTCGCCACTATAGGTCAGTAAAACCCTTTTACCATTTTCGGTATCGTATGCTGATTCTTCCTCGAAAGTAATTCCAGGAATTTCAGCCATCGAATATTTAACAGTAAATTCACTGTCAGTATTGTTGGACATGACCGGAATTTCCAGTTGTGCACTTGTCATATTCTTTTTCGTATCAAATGCACCTTTATCAAATTTCGGACTAAATTCTACATTGGAAAATTTAACCGTTACTACTGGATTTTGATTCGTGTCCATCACTTTCACACTAACCGGCTCAAGCGATCCCTTTTTAAAAGTAATTTCTTGAGTAGGAAGCATCTTATTATTTTGGTAACGTGTCTTTGTTGTAAATACATAATGATCCTTAGTTGCTTTAAACTTAGCCTCTTTATCCTCTTTTACATCTCTCACTAGAGATTCATACAAATAGGCTTGGCTGCTGTTTTGCGGCCATTCACTTTGGAACCGATAGCTTTTGTTTAAAGCTGGGGTCAAAACATATACACCACTTTTATTACGAAGGATCATCTGACTTTGTTCTTTTTTAGCATTTTTCAAATGAACTCGATAATCACCTGGTTTATTATGCCAAACATCAATCTCGTAGGTTTGTGGTTCATTCCCAACTGTTAGTGTCATTTGAGCTTTTGCCTTGTATCCTTTTAAATCACCTACCTTTTTTTGCAGCCCTTTTGTCACATCCTCCTGCGACTTTGCTCCGCAAGCAGAAAGTACAGCGATGGAAGCGAGCAGCAACCAAAATAGCCGTAACCCCTTTCTCATTCCTTCAACCCCTTTTTTGTCTCATTTGACCATGAAAAGAAGAGAGAAAGCCGGCTGCTGGGAAATTGTCCAGTACCATTGTTTTAATCCGCGAGCCGTTCCGCACAACGTGGCAATCCATCCCACAGCCAAAACCTTGTCTCTCCTAACGCACTAAAAATATATGAGACAAACCCTGACAATAGACCATAGAATTTCATGCATAGATTTTATTCTAGTCTAGTGTTTCAATAATGACTTGCGCAGCTGCATATGATTTTGTATGACTTATGGATAAATGCACGCGACCAAATTCAGGTTTTGTGATAACAGGCTTTCCTTTTTCGTCTGCCACAATTTCAATTTCTAAAAATGAAAGTTCACTTCCGATCCCAGTACCACGAGCTTTAGAGTAAGCTTCTTTTGCAGCAAATCGTCCGGCTAAAAATTCCGGCTTTCTTTTTTCATTTAAGGATTCATAAACATCTAGTTCTGTATTCGTTAAAATTCGCTTTGGAAATCGAGCCTGCTTCATGCGCAGCTGCTCAATCCTGTCTATTTCTACTAGATCCATCCCTATTCCAATGATCATGTCAAACTTCCCTTCTAAAAAAAGTTATATAGCGTATAAATTAATAGTTGCCCTCTATTTGTCATTCGCGTATGTTTAGATTTATATGCTAAAATTAAAAAAGGATATTCTCCAAAAGGAGCGATCGGCATGTTTGTTAGAACTGAAAGTTTCGGGCAATTTCTTAAATTGTATTCGATTGTTTCTGCTATTATCGCAATTCAAATCTTAATATTTATTATTATGCATACACCCATCTTCCCCCACAACTGGATACTAGAATTGCTGGCGGGAGTGAATCTTCTCATTCAACAAGGGGAATATTGGAGACTCATTACCCCTATTTTTGTCCATGTTGGGTTCTCCCATTTATTATTTAATTCGTTTTCACTTGTGTTATTTGGTCCGGCGCTAGAAAAAGCACTTGGTAAATTTATGTTTACCCTTGTCTATTTAGCTAGCGGTGTAGGCGCGAACATTGCGACTCTTTACATTCAACCTCCATACTATACACATATCGGGGCAAGCGGGGCAATATTTGGACTGTTTGGGTTTTATCTAGCTGTTATTATGGTTAAAAAAGATTCTATGCCCATTCAAGGAAGACAAGTCATTCTTCCGATCGCTATCATCAGTGTCATCATGACATTTTTCCAATCAAATATTAATATTACTGGCCATATTTTTGGATTAATAAGCGGATTTCTTATTGGTAGAATCCTACTTCATTATCGCTCCATTCGTTTTTAGCCGGTTGTGCACCTTGTGAATGAAAGCCATAATTGCATAATAAAAAAGCCTTTGGAAGCAATATCACAGCGATCCAAAGGCTTTTCAAGTTTCAACATTTCCACTAAAAGTAAAAGTTCTGGCATCCAACTCTAAATAGCGCCGCGCTGTTTTCTGCTATATCCTGATGCTAATATATCTTTTGATTTTTCCAATAGGTAAGGAGATGAGAGGAGTGGTTATAATTAAAAATATTTATTAGATTCGCGTAACTCCTCATTTCCTGTAAATCAAATGCGATACTTTCTCTTGTTTTGACGAGAAATCAAATGATAGAAAATAAAAGGAGATGCTTGCATGAATTTTTGTAACTATTACTATTTAGCCGGTCGATACCATTCGTAAATTTCTCGTACATCTTCTAAATTCAAATGTTTTACGGTAAAATCAGCAGATCCCCCACTCATAACGGAAGTTTCAATCGTAGCAAGATCCGCTCTTTTTTGAAACCAGTTTGCGGACATGCCTAATGACTGCATGCGATTTTTTCTCATAAATGTCGTATGTTGATCAATTCCCCTGTATCTTAATGCAAGCTGAGTTTCGCTAAGATTCCAGCCCGCAGATTTAAATTGAAGCAAACCTAAAATCCATGCACCACCGACTAATAAAGTGGCTATTAGGCTATATGGCCATAGCCAAATTGATAGTACACCTGTTAAAATGGCAGCAGCAAACATTTTAATAAGGAAGAAACGTCTCTTGGCACGCTTTGGCGCACTAATAAAATCAACATCAAACATATAGTCTGATAGTGTATCTTGCAGTATTCTTCCAATGTTCTTTTTCTTTGCAACGGGGATGATAAGACCTTCCGTATTTTCATCTAAAATAGAGCCCCCTGCATACTCGACGGAGACACTGGCATATCCAAACGGTTGTCTTAGTAGACTTTCCTTTATCGTTACTGCTTGAACTCTTTTAATTGGAATTGTCGTTGTCCTTTTTTCCAATAGACCTCTCGTAATAACAAGATCATCCCCGACTTTTTCCAGTGTAAAATCATTGTATTTTAAATATGCCATTACAACAGATACTAGCCAAGCAAGGAGTAAACCCATTACAACGAGTATGGCGATGATAGTGTATCCAGCTTTTGCAACATGCTCCATCTCTTTAAAAATCTTATCAAATGGAATAAGTTCATCAAACTGGCTGCCAAATCCAAGAACGGCGAATACAACTACGCCGACACGCCCAGAAGTAGATGCAAAAAATAAAAGTTGTTTAGGTGAAATTTTATATAAAATAGATTGCTTTGAAATCTCTTCAACAATTTCATCGGAAGTTTTTTCTCTATTCTTTGATTCTGTTATAATCCTTCTAAGTGCCAATGCGTCTTCTTTTTTGATTGCACTCATTTCAGCTTCCGACTTTTCACTATTTCCCCCTGCCGTTTCCACTTTTACTTTTACAAGTCCAAAAGGGCGATGGAAAATACCTTCAGAAAAGTCTAGACTTTGGATCCGTTCAAAAGGAATATAGCGTTTCTTTTTTACGAATAATCCATGTTCAATCCGGAGTTCCATATCTTCCACTCTATAAGTATAGCGGTACCATTTAATAATTCCTGAGGCTATCATTAATAAAAATATTAATATAAGAATAAGGTACGGAACATACTGCAGCCACGGACCGAATCCTTCAATTTGAATTCCATCTTTCATATCATCCCGAACAATGAAGACAATGAAATAAAAAACGATAGGAATAATCGTTTCTTTCACATTTTTCAAAACCGATAAAACGATTGTTATAGGATGGAGTCGATTTGGATTAGACATCATCTTCAGCCACCCTTGCCAATTTTGAAATGGCATGTCTTAATTCCTCTGCTTCTTCTAAATCAACCGCTGGTATTTCATGCCTTGTTGCCGCAGTGGAAATTTCAATTGTCGCCAAGTTGTATTTTCGTAATATCGGCCCTTGAACTGTATCTACATGTTGAACTCTGACCATTGGTACGAGTGTTCTAGTTATGACAAAGACTCCATGTTGAAGTTCAATTTCTTGTTCCCGCACTTCATATCTCCAACGTTTCCACCGTATGGCCGGAACAATAAAAATATTCATAATCGTTAAAATCAACACTAATATACCAGCTGCAATGGTAATCCAAATTGGCCAATCAAATACATAAACTAATGCTCCTAGTCCAATAGCAACAATCCATAATATTAACGAATATATGAATCCGGTTATTTTCCATACTTTTAACCCTAGTATTGAGATTTGTTTTGCCGGTTGTTTTATATCCATTTAAAAACCCCCTTGTCCCTTTTATTTACGTTTTACATAATAAAGAGTTTCAATTTCATTTTTCCGCAGGTGCCTATAGAGGAAGCATAAGAGCGCAACTTCCTATTGTATGTATTCAGGCAGCGACCTGCCCGCTTCTCCAACAAAATGTATGTCACAGCTCTATCCTATCCCATATTCTGCAGCATTTGAAAAAAGCAAATGTTTTTTTGAAGCAAAAAATTCTGCATTTCTATAGCCTTAGGAATTATACGCCTGCAGCTAAACTTTATCACAGAATGGGGTATTTCCGAGAAAACCATCCACAAGGATCTTATTTATCACTTTCTAAACAAATAAAAAAGCAACCGGCATTTCACGTTTGCACCGATTGCTTTTGGAAAATCATAAGATATGTGAACTTATGATTTCGTATGATCGCTTACGCCTTTTTTAGCGAGTTCTATATGGAAGTCAATCGTAGTTTATGGTCTTCTTCCACTTGGTCTTCGCTGAGGTTTGCGATTTCCTTTGTAAGGCTGCTGTCCAGATTTTCCGCGTCTATTACGGTTGCCGCCACCACTACTATGGCTTCCACCTTTAAATTGGTCGCGTTTTTGTGGCAATGGACGTTCCTCAGTAATATGAACTGGAGTCTTATCAGGCTCTTTCGTCAAAACTTTTAAAGCTGCTGCAATAACCGTTACGGCATCTTCATGCTCCGTAAGCAACTCATTAGCAGTTGCTTTGTACTCATCTAGGTTGCCTTCTTTAATCGTTTCCTCAAGCTTCTCCATCGTAATGCGCTGCTGCCCTTCAAGAGCTTCATCCCAAGTTGGCGGACGCATTGGCTGCATACGTTTCCTTGTTGTTTGTTCTACAATACGAAGATAACCCATTTCACGAGGGCTGACAAACGTAATGGCCATTCCTTCTTTTCCAGCACGACCCGTTCTTCCGATTCTGTGTACATAACTTTCAGGATCTTGTGGAATATCGTAGTTGTAAACATGTGTTACTCCCGAAATATCCAATCCTCTTGCAGCTACATCCGTTGCGACAAGCACATCCACTTTTCCTTCTTTAAATTTCTTTAATACGGATAAGCGTTTTGCTTGGCTAAGATCTCCGTGAATTCCTTCAGCCGTATACCCTCTTACAGTTAAAGCGTTCGAAAGCTCGTCGACTCTACGCTTCGTTCTGCCGAAAACGATGGCTAGCTCAGGTGATTGTGTATCAATCAATCTTGCAAGGACATCAAACTTTTCTTTTTCAGGTACTTTAATAAAAAATTGTTCGATTAAAGGTACTGTCATTTCCTTAGCCTGAACGCGTACAGTTTCAGGAGACTTCATGAAACGTTCTGCAATCCTGCGAATCGGATCCGGCATTGTCGCTGAAAAAAGAAGCGTTTGTCTATCTTCAGGAACCGTTTCTAAAATAGACTCAATATCATCAATGAATCCCATATTAAGCATTTCATCCGCTTCATCCAAAATAAGCGTATGAACATTACCCAATTTCAACGTTCTGCGATTAATATGGTCCAGAATTCTCCCTGGAGTACCAACGATAATATGTGGACCTTTCTTCAAAGCTCTAATTTGACGTTGAATATCGGATCCTCCATAAACTGCCAAAACCCGTGCTCGAGCGTCCATGCCAATCTTATATAATTCTTCAGAAACTTGTATGGCAAGCTCCCGTGTAGGTGCGATAATTATTCCTTGTACATGTGGGGATTTCACATCAAGCTTTTCAATAAGCGGAATTCCAAAAGCAGCTGTTTTCCCCGTACCAGTTTGAGCTTGGCCAATTAAATCCTTACCTTCCATACTTAATGGAATGGTTTTTGCTTGTATAGGTGTTGCTTCTTCAAAGCCCATTCTATTGACTGCTTTTAAAAGAGCAGGGCTTAAATTTAAATCTGCAAACTTCGTCAATGCTACTCAATCTCCTTTGAATACTTCAAATTGAGACTTTTGTCTCTCCCGGATTTTCCCAGGTTATCTGCTTAAAAAGCAATTGTTTCTTAAAAGAACTGCCGTGAAAAATTGTAAACGATGTTGATTATTCTATCATTAAACGTTTTTGAATACAATTGTAGTCTTAACGCTTTAAACGATCTTTTTTATTTTCCTCCATACAGTCGTTCTTTATCCAGACATATTAAACAAGCACAGATTTAACTGCTTCCTCTAGTTTTACACCCCTTGAAGCTTTAAAAACGATAAGTTCATCGCCTTCAATTTTCTCTGTCAATGTGTCAATTAGCTTTCCTTTATCCTCAAATTCGTACACTCTGTTCTCTGGAAAGCGCATTTTTGCACCGGCAGCTATATATTTCCCTAGTGGACCATACGTAAACACATATTTAATTTTATTTGGATCCAAATCTTCCCCAATTTGCTTATGGAATTCCTCTTCCTTTTCACCAAGTTCTAGCATATCGCCTAATACAACAATTTTTTCACGATCCTCGGCCAAATTTTCAACCATAGAAATGACAGCTCTCATGGCAGTTGGGCTAGCATTATACGCATCGTTTAAAATACGCGTTCCTTTTATACCTTCATGCCATTCCATTCTCATATTTGACAATTTTACTGATTTCAAACCTTCTTGAATAGAAGTTAATGGAATCAAAAATTCTTTCGCAGCGAGAATCGCCGCCAGCGCGTTCATTATATTATGCTTTCCTGCAATGGGAAGAAAGAATGTTTCATCAGAAAGTCCAGGAACGATAAAGGAGCTTCCATTCTCTACGATATTGATTTCCTCTGGATATAAATCATTTTCACGTGTTTCACCAAACGTACACGTATGGAACTGTTTAAGACTGCTAATTTTTTTAATCAATAATGGTTCATTGCCGGGATAAATTAATAAACCGTTTTTCGGAAGTCCATCAATAATCTCCAATTTCGCATTGGCAATCGCTTCACGGGAACCCAGATCCTGCAAATGTGCTTCTCCAATATTTGTAATAATGGCTGCGTCTGGCTGTGCAATTTTCGTTAATAATGAAATTTCCCCTTTGCCACTCATCCCCATTTCAAGAATGGCAATTTCAGTTGTTTCATCCATACCTAAAATTGTTAAAGGCAGGCCAATATGATTATTAAAATTCCCATCTGTTTTATGCACTTTGAACGTTTCTGAAAAGACAGCTGCGACAATATCTTTTGTTGTTGTCTTTCCGTTGCTTCCCGTGATCCCTATTACTTTTGCAGCGGTCTGCTTGCGATAGGAATGTGCTAGATCTTGCAGGGAGCGAAGCGTATCTTCAACGATTAAAACAGGCTTATTTAAAGGCGGATTTGGCACATCCTTTTGCCAAAGGACGGCTGCGGCACCTTTGGCAAATGCAGCATCTACATATTTGTGTCCATCATTAGCCTCTCCCTTTAACGGAACAAATAAAGTTCCCTCCATATTCTGCCTAGTATCAAATGACACTCCTCGTATTTCAATATCTTGAAATGGTGCTATATCATTATCCACTTTTATCATTGTTGCCAACTGCTCTATTGTACGCTTTATCATCATAAATCCCCCCAACATTACAGCTGTCCCAAACTCAATTTCACGAATGGGACAGCCTGTATTGAATTTCTTTATTAAATGCCCGCCTTGAGTGCCTATCGACTAGCAAACTGCATGCACTTTACCCTACGATAAGTGAATTTCACCTTTTTCTAATTAAAACGTATGAATAATACTCTGTTTTTCCTTATGGCGCTCAACAGCAAGTTTAACTAAGCGTTCAATCAATTCTGGGTATTCAACTCCTGTATGCTTCCATAAAAGGGGAAACATACTGAACGGAGTGAAACCAGGCATTGTATTTACTTCATTTATAATGATGCGCCCTTCTTCCGTTACAAAAAAGTCAGCTCTAGCAAGTCCAGAGCAATCGAGGGCTTTGAAAGCCTTGATGGCCATTTTCGTTATTTCATTATAATGGTGTTCGGGAATGTCTGCAGGGATAATTAATGCCGTATCACCATCAGAGTATTTAGACTCATAATCATAAAATCCTTTATTTGGAACAATTTCTCCGGCGACTGAGCATTCCGGAAAATCATTTCCGAGAACGCCTACTTCTATTTCTCGGGCCGAGACACCTTCCTCTATAATAATTTTCCGATCAAATTTAAATGCATTTACAAATGCTTCAGCCAATTCATTACGATTTTCACATTTACTTATCCCTACACTGGAACCAAGATTAGCCGGTTTGACAAAACAAGGATAGCCTATTTCCGATTCCACGTGATCATAAGAACTTTCTCGATCCAAATCCCATGAACTGCGAATAAAAGAAACATATTTCACTTGATCTAGACCCGCTTGTGCAAATATATTTTTCATGATGACTTTATCCATGCCTGCTGAGGAAGCAAGGACGCCATTTCCAACATAAGGAATATTTAATAACTCCAACATCCCTTGTACTGTTCCATCTTCACCATTCGGACCATGCAAAAGCGGAAATACGACATCATAGCTCCCTTTATGCGCAGGCGAAATTTTTGTACTTAATGCATTAGGTCCTACTTCTTCTCCTGCATTATGGAATTCTAATTCCTTCACATTATCAACAGGACCATTTAATTCCGGGCCTTTAATCCAATTACCTTCATTTGATATAAAAATAGGATGAATAGCAAATTTATTCGTATCCAAAGCTTTAATAACTGCCTTGGCTGTTTGTAAGGAAACCTCATGTTCTGCCGATTTTCCACCGTATAATAAACAAATATTCGTTTTCATAATAATCCTCCATGAAATGCAGATGTTATTTATTTTACCATGAAGAAGGGACATAATCTAAATGAATTCTTCTGATTTTCTTTTTATAGTATATGGGCGAAAGCTTCATTGGTGCTCTATCAAATAGTCAAGAAAAGCACAAGTATCTGTTCAGCGACGTACAAACTTTTTAAGCTTCTGACGAGATAAAGGAAACACGGCGAGGTTGGAAAAGCGCAAGGCCCCTGGAGTTAAACAATAAAAACTTCCTTCGGCATAAAGATCAAATAAAATTTCATCCTTCCTTTACTAAAAAAAAACGTGGAACCACTGTTCAGTGAGCCCACGCTTTGCCGTTTCCCGTTTACGATGATGAGTACGCCGCAAAAGCTTGCCATTCACCCGTTTTACGATCAAAAACAAGTTTTCCATCAGCTTTTCTTTCACCAAGCATTTCGTATTCCTCGTACATAGCATCCATATCAAAAAAGTCTCCGATTACCCATACTGGAACCTCTATCGTAAACCTATTGCGGACAGCTTTTTCAATAGAAATAACAATTCCTTCTTTCATAAAATCAGCATAAGGATGAAGGATTTCTTTTGGTATTGGAGGAATACTTTTCTTTTTCACTCTAAAAAAGAGAGGCTTTTCCTTTTGATTATTTATTTTACCGACTATTGCTGAGCCTAGCATTGTAAAAAAAGGATCCCAATCCTTATAGTAGGTCTTATTAAACCAACCATCGTCTCCAGCAAGATAGGCAAAGTTATTTCTTAGTTTTCCATAAAAAGGGAGTCTTAAATGTTCTTTACGATGCCCCAAATAAAGGATTTCAGCTATTTCCTGTCCACTTAATAGATTTAAATGTTCCTCATCATTAAAATCTATCCAGCAAAAATCGCCATAACTATGTACATCTTCTTCAAGTAGATTTTCAATCATTTCCTCATCGATATATTCCAACATTGTATGCATATTATAGTGACTATCCTTTACTTTATGACGGATTAATAATGCATTTGGGATTTGATTAGGAATACCGGAAATAAATTCAACAAATTCAATTCCATATGAAAGAACAAAATGGTCATTATTATTCATATGTACATAGATCAATTCGCGATCCGATACATGTTTTTTCAAGAAAAGCCCTCCATTGCTAATCAAAAGGTTGTGTATGGCTCCATCTTTGAAGTTGATTCTATCATAACAGATTTTCACCATTATTTAAGGAATTCCATAATTGTTTTATAAAATTTCGTCTGAAACGATAATTGTTGCCGCTTTGTGGGTAAAGTATGTATATCTTACTGGAATTAATATAGAGAAAACCAACCTATTCAATTCCATTAATAAAGGAAATTTGCTAAGGAGGTGAAGTCCTGCTTCATAGAAAAAATTGAAGCATGGCGCTCCATTGATAGTCATTAATATACTTCTCGTTATTCTTTTAATTGCATTAACTGCCTTTTTCGTTGCATCTGAATTCGCCATTGTCAAAGTTCGCGGTTCACGCATTGACCAACTGATCGCACAAGGTAATAATAAAGCCGTCACAGCGAAACGGCTGCTTTCTAACCTAGATGGATACTTATCGGCCACTCAACTTGGAATTACAGTTACCGCACTAGGATTAGGGTGGTTAGGAGAACCAACTGTTCAAGTACTGCTTACACCCATATTTGAAAAGTTCTCGGTTCCGGAATCACTCGTCAGTATTCTATCTTTTATTATTGCCTTTAGTACAATTACCTTTATTCATGTTGTAGTCGGCGAATTAGCTCCTAAAACATTCGCTATTCACAAAGCAGAAGAAATTACACTTGCAGTAGCAGCTCCTCTCATATTATTTTATAAAATTATGTACCCTTTTATTTGGGCATTGAATGGTACAGCTCGGTTGATTGTAGGATTATTTGGTATAAAACCCGCTTCTGAAAGTGAACTAGCCCATTCAGAAGAAGAATTAAGGATCATACTGTCAGAAAGCTTAAAAAGCGGAGAAATAAACCAATCTGAATATCGATATGTAAATAAAATTTTCGAATTTGATAATCGGATTGCCAAGGAAATCATGGTGCCAAGGATTGAAATCTTAAGTATAGATAAATCCGCTTCGATTGAAGAGATAATTGGCACGATACGGGAGGAAAGGTTTACCCGCTACCCAGTAACAGATGGTGATAAAGATACAATCATCGGAATTGTCAATGTAAAAGAGTTCCTCTCCGATTGCATCGGCGGCAACTGTATGGGGAACGAGCCAATCATGCCTTACGTAAAGCCAGTTATTAGAGTGATTGAAACAATTCCAATCCAAAGCTTACTCGTCAAAATGCAAAAGGAAAGAACACATATGGCAGTTTTATTTGACGAATATGGAGGAACTGCAGGAATCATTACGGTTGAAGACATCCTCGAAGAAATTGTCGGTGATATTAGGGATGAGTTCGACACAGATGAAATACCAAATGTCCGTAAACTATCAGATAATCACTACTTACTCGATGCTAAAATGCTTATTGACGATGTAAATAATCTATTGGGAGTGCATCTATCTGGGGATGATGTCGATACAATTGGTGGTTGGCTCCTGACTCAAAAGTATGATTTGCAAGAAGGGGATACACTTACTGCCGATCAGTATAATTTCCACGTTCATACGATGGAAGGATCACATATTAGTGTAGTGGAAGTAAAGAAGAAGGAATAAAAAAACACTTTAGGATCTTCTCCTTAAGTGTTTTTTCTTCTTTTTTCAACATTTATTTCCCAAGAAATAAACACTATATCCAATCGTACTTTTAAAAGAAATAAAACAAGCCACGCATGCATTCCTGTACATACCTGACTTGTTTGCCTTTAAGAGTGAAGTTCCGAATAATTTTGGATAGACTTGACATCCTCAAGTATCTTGTTAATCTCAAGCCTTGATTTCGTTTTGGAAATCTTAACTCCGATCTCTGTCAGACTACTTATTACTTTCTGAAGCTGATCATGATCTCTTTGCAAGAAAGATCACCTCTTTAAGATTTGACATCTTATTCATATTCTACCTTAAATTCCACTCACTGTATATCGTTTTTGAAGAAGAGTAATCAATTTGTCAACTTTTTTGCTTTACTGTTATTTACTATACCCAGCGATAGAAAGAATAATCCTCTTTTAAAAGAATTTTCCTTTTATGAACATAAGCGGAAGACGTTGGAGCTAGACGTAAACTTATTTCTTAGAAAGCTATCAACAAAGTTTCCAATTTATCATTCATTAACAATAAAAAAAGAAGCAGTCGTCAGTTAGACGACTGCTATCCCTTAATGGTATCTCTTTAAGATAGACTCTAGCCTCAAAGCCAATCCAAGACTTCCTTTTACTTTTAATCTTCCCATCATATAGGCAGTTGTACTGTTTAATCTCCCAGACAGTAACTCTTTAAAATCATTAAAATTCATTATGAGCGTACACGGTGATTCATTGGTCGCTCCTTCCACTACTTCCGCTATTCCATCTTTCAAAATAAGTTGATAAACGCCGTTTTGCTCACCAGCTATTTCGAATTGGTAAACAGCATTAATATCTTGTAAAGGTTCACGTTGTGCATTCATTACTTTAGAAACTCGCTGCAAAATGTCATTTAAGCTTTGATTTTCAAATGTAATTTGCATATTTCCCCTCCAAAAATTGTCATTATTTTCTATTATACCATTTTTAAAAATTCTGACAATATAGAGAGGATTTAATTATTTTTTTCCTGACAAAACAGTAAGCGGACGGAATAAGGCAATCCCTTTTCTTTTCTTTTTATTTCTTGAATTCTCGACCATTTTAAATAATTGCTGGTCCCGTTCTCTCTCTTCTATTTTTTCTGCTAAACTTTCAACTTGTTTTGTCAGTGCCCGATTCATTTCAATCAAAGAGGCTTGTTGCATTTCCAAATCTTTCATTTGCTCAATAAATTCATTTAGATCCTTATTTGTTTCAGTTGCAGGAATTTGCTTTTTAGGAGTAATTCCAACTGCTTTTTCAGCCGCAAGTTCAACAGATAACTCTTCTTTTGTCATCAGATCCATCATATTAGAAATGATTTTTATATCAGCGTGCTTAAAGATTCGACCGTTATTCGTCCCACGTTCAAATCCGTATCCATTGGCCTCCAATAATGCTGCATACTTTCTAATCGTACTAGCCCCAATGCCAAGTGTTTTCGCTGCTTCGGAAGAAAAAATGTGCTGTTCCACCGTATCCCTCCTGTTTACATGTTATTAATACATTTCAACAGGAAAGGATGCATGTCCTTTCACTAATCATGTAGATTGGAAAGAGGTTTTGTCATACTCTTCAAATAAGTTTCGAGCATAATTTCAAATTAAGAAACTTGTAAAGCCTTCGTTACGAAATACAAGAAGCTGCTATTACTCACATTTGATTCTTTTGTAAAAATGATAAAAACCATACGGCATGATTTTGTTCATCTGCCGCTGCTCTGCGAAATAGTTCCTTAATAAAGGGATTTTTGGCCTCATCAGAAATCTCTAAATAAAAGTCTACTGTTTTTTGCTCATCTTCAAATGCAAATTGAAGTCCTGCTAAATAGTGATTCGGACATTCTTCGCTAATATGAGGCTGTGGCTGCTCATTCGTAATTAGCGTGTATATAGCGCAGATTTTATTAAAATGCCGAATTTCGTCATTTCGGATTTCCTGAATACGCTTTTTTTCCTTATCTGTCGACGCCATATCGATTAATTTTGCATAACAGTGGATTGCACTATACTCCCCATTGATTGCCTGGGCTATTTTTTCAGTCAAACCTTTATCTTCTTGGAAATGATTCAATTTAAACACCAGCCTAAGTGATCATTTTAAATTAGACTATGTTTTATTTATTTTTGTGTTCCATTATCTACAGCGAATTAAGAACCTCTTTATTATCATTTTTTGAGCTATTCACAAGGGGATTAACTGAATAGGCTTCCATTTCTTCAGCAGGAAAAGAAATGAGAATTTTTTTCAAATAATATTCATCACTAATTGAACGATCCAGCCATACCTTCTCTGATTCTTTCGTTAAGATTACAGGCATTCGATCATGAACACCTTTTAATACAGCGTTCGCTTCTGTCGTTATGATAGTACATGAATGAATAATCTCTCCATTATTCTCCCATCGATCCCATAGTCCCGCAAAACCAAACGATTCTTTTGATTTTAGCTGGAATCGATACGGTATTTTATTTGTCCCTACTTTTTTCCATTCATAAAATCCATCTGCTGGTATGACGCATCTTCTTCTTTTTAAAAGATTTCTAAAGCTTGGTTTCTGATCGATCGTTTCAGCTCGTGCATTGATCATTTTATAACCAATTTTCGGATCTTTGGCCCATGAAGGCACTAATCCCCATTTTAACATCCCCATCTTATTTCCAGCATCTGATCTCACAATTGCAAGTACATTCTGGCTTGGAGCAATATTATATCGTTCCACCCATTCTATCTCTTCAAAATCCATCAATTCGAATCTAGCTGCCAAATTTTCTCTTGGAGCGAATAAACTGTATCGTCCACACATTTCAATACACTCCATTCATTGATTTTGATCCTCAAGATTTGTTTATAAATAACTATTTGAGGAAATTATACAATATTAGGTCATATTAGTGAAAAGGAGCGATCATTATAATGAAGGTATTAGTAGTGGGCGCAAATGGACATACCGGACGGTTGCTCGTACAATATTTAGCTAACAATAGCGATCATCATCCATATGCGATGGTGAGAAATGAAGACCAGGAAGAAGAACTTATGGAATTAGGAGCAGTTGAAGTGATTGTCGCCGATTTGGAAGCAGATATTAGTCGAGTCACGAACGGGATGGATGCCGTAATTTTTGCAGCAGGCTCTGGATCAAAAACAGGTCCCGACAAAACGATATCTGTTGATCAAGAAGGAGCCATCAAATTGATTGATGCAGCAAAATCAAGCAGTGTAAAACATTTTGTCATGTTAAGCTCCATCGGCGCAGACGATCCGCAAGGGCCCATCGAACACTATTTAACTGCAAAGCGAATAGCGGATGATCATTTAAAGAACAGCGGACTAACTTACACCATTGTAAGACCCGGACGACTAACACATGACAAGGCTACAGGTAAAGTAGAGCTAGCGGAAAAAATTGAACTAATGGATGACCGGTCCATCCCTCGTGCAGACGTTGCTCATGTTCTAGCTGCTTCGCTCGAGATTAATAATGCGGGAAATAAAGTAATGGAGATTTTATCCGGAGATAAGGAAATAGAGTCAGCGATGGAAATGCTGTAAAATGATTAAAATCCCTTACAATTATAAGTGAGGGATTTTATATGTTTTATCGATTATAAAGAAGGTTCTTTTCGTGCCCGTCCTGACTTAATCAGCCATAGATGAACGAAAAACTCAATGACCGTTAGAAGTGCAGCCGTAATTAAGGCACCACCCATCGTAACATCTGCACCCGCAAAGAAATATGATAAAAAATAAATAATGAGGGCGGATATTACAAAATCAACTGTATTACTGATCCAGAAAGTTCCCTTTTGTAAAATAGCGATCTCCATCAAAAAGCCGACTACGGCCAGTGTTAAACCAATGATGATCGGCTGATATACATTTGGAAAATTAACATTTGTTAAAAGGTTAGCCGATATGATTAGAATAATGGGACAAACAATTAATTTCATAATTAGGTTCAGCATCAGACAGGCCTCCAAAATTTCCTATTAAAGAAAGGATGCCAATTATCATAAGAAAATATGCAAATTGGAGTAAATGGAGAAAACAAAAAGCATTTCTGAAAGAACCTTCAGCTCTCTAGAAATACTTATTCCTTACACTCTACTATCATTGATTAGAAAGCAACTTTTTTCTTCTTAAAAAATCTCTAACCTCTTCTTTCTCAAGTCCCATCTTTTTCGCTTCTATGATAAGCGTTAACCATTCTTTATCCATTTCAATTATGTAACTTTTCAATTCTCCCAAGTCCATACCCCCTAATGTAATAAAACACTCTCCCTTAGTACCTATGGCTAACTTGTTTTTTTGATATAGAAATTGTGAAATGTTTACAGTTTTTATATTAGCGATTCCCACGCATTAAAAGTGTTACTTTTTGCCTATTCAAATAAAGTAACGAACGTGCTTTTTCTATGAAAATCGTCACTTTTCAAGGAAATAGCTTAAGATGAGACATCCAAATTTTCTACAAGATGAAAATATTACTAGGATTTTGTGATCCAATCCTACTTTGAGTCGAATATTTTTTGAAAATTCCCATGATACCTTAGACGGATATCTTTACGTTTCCAGAAAAGCATTGCCCCACCAAATAGGATTAATAGTCCACCAAAAAACAAAATATTGTAATTGTTTGTTGCTGTGTTTGGAAGCTTATTAACCATTTTTGGGTCGATCGTTGTTTCAGTAATTGATGTGTCTCCACTATTTGGGGCATTTTCAATCGGTGCAGCTATATCTTTTATACCTTCTGCCAGAAAAGTTATCTCCACCTCAGCTTTAGCACCTTGAAATGAATTATCTAAATGGGTTGGCATTTTCACCTCAAATAATAATGTATCTGAAGACCCTACTGACAATTCCAGTGGAGTAAAACCAGTGAAATCTTTTAATTTCCCTTTGAATAAAGTTTCCGATTCTTTTTGAACGAGTAAATCTAGCTCTTCAAATAGTCCTTTCGTAGACTTTGATTTTCCTATTTTAGCAATATATTTAAAATCTTGTTTTCCATTGTTCGATATTGTGATATTTCTGGGGATCCAGTCTCCGGGTTTTAGATTTTCAGTGTTGAAAAGGATGCCATTGGATGTCGTTTTAATACTAATTTCTTTTCCAGCTGCTGAAATAGATTTAATGCCTATAAAAAGCGGGCATACCATTATGCTTATAAGGAGAATGATTAATCCTATAATATTTAATTTGTTTTTCTTAGACATGGCAATACCTCGCTATTCGTAGATTTAGGAAAAGGCGGGAGAAAGTTCCCGCCTTTTGACTCATTATCTGATTGATCCAGTAGTTTGTTTTGCATCGAATGTCCACTCAAGTTTTAAAGAGTCATCTTGGAAGACGTTTTGATCAGCCTTATTGTCAACAAACTCAAACATAACCGAAAGGGTATCCGATTTTCCAGCTTGCAAACCACTTGATTCCCCACCAAGAAGCCATCCTAATACATCACGTTCTACAACATCTTTTTTACTAAGATTCTTTAAAGTTGTTTCGTGTACTACTTCCGTTCTTTTATCATTGTTAATTAGGAATTTAACTTTAATATGCTCGCCGAAATCTGCACCAGCGTTATCCCCTTTTGCATCTGTTACTGTATACTTGGAAGTCAGTAATACTTTGGATACATCAAGACTTCCAATGTTATTTAGCTTAAACGTTCTTGTCATAATATCTCCAGGCTTTAAGTTACCTACATCAATTATTGCATTATTAGCACCGTTTGCAGTTACATTGATATCTAGAGTACCAGCTGCAAAGCTGCTATTGTTTACTTCCACATCATTAAAGTAAGCAAATGTTCCTCCTCCAACTAAAGACAATCCTAGTGCTGCTGATGCTAATCCTAAACCTAATTTCTTTTTAATACTCATTTCATTTTTCCTCCTTACCCTTTTTGGGTATGTATATTTTTTTATATTGATCCTTGCTGTTTGCAAGGAGGTCAATCATATTAAGCTGATTTCTCTTTGATGTCTTTTTTGCCTACTTTAGGATCTAATTCCCTTAGCGCTGTCAAAATACTGTATCCAGCATAGCCAAGCAACAACACCCCTGGGCCAATCAATAAAATGGCACTGCCCTCTTTTGATTGAGCAAAATTTATGAAATATCCTATATACGGAATGGTGAAATCTGCATATTTTGCAACGACATTATCGGATAAAACTAAGTCCATATCTGCAGCATTGTTGTTATCTCCCTTTGTTTCATACATAACATGTTCGCCGCTCGTATTAACTCCGATGATGCGATGAGTGATTAACATTTCTTCATTTGCTTGGAAGGTTATGATGTCCCCTACTTGAAGATTTGTTCTTGCATCCTCATCCAAAGGTTTTACTGCAATGACGGAGCCGGTCATAAAGGTAGGCTCCATTGAACCGGATAGAACCGTTTTGAGCTGGTAGCCAAACGCCTGTGGTTCCCCACCGGATGCCTTAGATGAAACAACTAGGAAAACCATGACAAGCAAATTCATAAATAAGATCGCGGTAATTATGTTGCTACATATTTTTAATGTTTTTCTCATTTCTCCACCTGCCTATATATCACTATTTTCAGTTTCAGAAGAGGAATCTTCTTTAACAGTATTGTTTTCCTGCTCTTCGACATCTTCCGAATCCTTCGGTTGTTCTTGCTTTACATCAGTTAAAGAATTCTTTGTTTCCTCAGATGTCTCTTCTTGCATAGGTTCTTTTGCTTCTGTTCCTGTTCCTGATGGTTCTACTTCTTCCTGGTTTTCAGATTTTATCTGTTCTTCTTCACTTTTGAGCTTTTTCTCAGTAAGCTTTACAGTGATCGCATCGCTCCATAATATGCCTTTCCCAGGGTGGTCTTTATGTTGATAAGCTTTAAACATATATTTACCTGGCCTATCAGGAGTAAAAGTCAACGCTATTTGTTCTCCCATTTTTAAAGGTTTAAAAGTTAGATTAGATACTACAATTCCTTCTTTAGGATTTCCTTTTTCTTTGAAATAGACTTCATATGAACCAGTTGTTTGCATATCCGATCCAGTATTTTTTATAACAGCTGATATTACTTCTCCGTCATATTGAGCACTTACAAATTCCAAGGAACTGCAATCCCAATCTCCATGGTTGTTACTAGAGCATCCATCTTTATCCTCAGTCTCCCATGTGCCTGCTTGTATCGACCCTTCCAAAGACTTAACATTTGAAAAAAATGCATTCGTTTCTCCGGCAAGGATAGCTGCTATTCCAATGCATAAGTAAACTACAATTACTAGTTTTAATAGAATGCTATAATGCCCAGTCTTCTTCCTATATTTTTCTACTCTGCGCAGTCGTATTGGAATTCCTCCTTTACCGTTCTAGTTCTTTATTGAGTTTATTGTGTTCTTTTTAAAGAACTATTTGATTTGAGTATAGGTCAAAAGAATTAAATTGAAAACCGTCAAATTTCGGCGTATTTTCTTTATAAAGAACATTTAACTTTAAAAACCTCCTTTTATCTCAAGATTCCTCATTATTTGATAAATTATAAAGAACCTTATGTTCTTTATTAAGAATAAACTAAAAAACAAAAAAGCTGCCTCGTTCTTAAGACAGCTTTCTTTTCACTTTTATTTTATTTCACCGAGCTTTTTAAATTCACAATAACGATTTCTGGTCTATTTAAAACCCTAAAAGGAATGATACTATTTCCTAAACCTCGGCTTACAATCATATGCGTGTTTCCTTTTTCGTGAAGCCCCGAAGTATACTTAGGAAACCATCCCTGACCCGGTGCAATGAGACCCCCAATACCCGGGATACGAACTTGCCCTCCGTGAGCGTGGCCAGTAAAAACAACATCTATATGTTTAATCGCATATACATCAAATACTTCTGGCCGATGAGAAAGAAGTAGTTTGAAAGAATCCTTCTGATCATCTAGTAATATCTCATCTAACGATTCGGCTATAGTCTCTTCTGGTGGTGGAATTGCTTTTATTAGCGGATCTTGAACACCAGCAATTAGCAACGATTCGCCCGCCTTTTCTATTTCGACGGTCTCGTCCATTAGAACATGAACTCCTAAATCCATTAACGCCTTTGTAATCTCATCAATTTTATTAACTGCTACTTCGTGATTACCCGTTACATAGAACACATCCGTAAATGGTGTGATTTGCTCTACGAAGTCAAGACTGTTCTGTAAATCATATCGATTACTATCAATAAAGTCACCTGTAATAAAAACAAAATCAGGATTCAGTTTCTTTACTTTTTTCACAAGACGAGCTTGCTTTTCACCAAAAGTAGCATCATGCAAATCTGAGATCTGAACAATTTTTATACCATCAAATTCCTTTGGAATCCGTTCAGATTCAATTTCATACTCAGAAGTTTGCAGCCAATAATTATTTATGTATAAAAAAGCCCATACAAAAGCGATAAAAAGGATTAGTTTCAGTAGTTTACGTTTCATTGTCGCGTTCCTCTCAGGAAAAAATAACTCTAGCCTTATCATAACATTTTATTTCTATGAAAATAGATGTATGACAAAGAAAAGCGGAAGACGCTTAAACAAAAAAACAAGCCCCTCTCTTAAAAGAGAAGGGCCCTGCTTATTTATTCCTGCTGTTCTTCTTTGTTATAATAATCTACTGCATACATCGCGCCTTCCCCTACCATTCTTGTATCGCCCAAATCATGAGGGTCAGGGTTCCCAGCCTTATCTAATAGGTCTTGGCACGCACTAGGGTTTTGGTCACATAAAAAGTCTACCACTCTTTCTTTAGCCGTTCGGTAAAGATCCATCACCTTCTCCCTATTTTCTTGTTTTGATAAATAGGAAGCACCGGCAATTCCAAGTCCTAACAATAACAGTGGATTTATGCTTTTAGACATTAGAGTTGCCTCCTTTTCTGTCTTTGCATTATATTTACCCACTATTTTTAAGGTAAAAACATCAGGAGACGACTGTTCGTTTTTTCGAAGCTGCAATAATATTCTTAATTGCGTCTCTTTCACCTTTGTGCAGCAGATCTACTATTTTACTGCCGACAATTACTCCATCACAATATTCACCTAGTTCCCTTACCTTCTCAGGGGATGATACACCGAATCCAGCGAGTACAGGCACGGAAGAAAACTCTGTTAATTGTTGTAAATATGACGCTAGCCCATCCTCATATTTGTTTCTTACTCCTGTTATCCCTTTAACCGTAACCGCGTAAAGAAATCCTTCAGTTGCTTTAGCTATCTGTTCAATTCTATTGCGGGGGCTTGTGGGTGCAACTAGATGAATTAACGCTAGATCATACTTAGAAAATATTGGCGCAACCATTTCATCTTCTTCAAAAGGTAAATCAGGTATAATTAAACCGTCCACCCCGACTTCCTTGCAACGCTGCGCAAATTTTTCGATTCCATATGAAAAAATCAAATTGAAATAGGTCATGAGGACAATTGGAATTGATCTTTCTTCTTTCCAACCATGCAAACTTTCCAGTACTCCACTCAGTGTCGTCCCGTTTGCCAATGCTCTTAGCCCTGCCTCTTGGATGACAGGACCATCTGCAACTGGATCGGAAAAAGGAATTCCAAGCTCTACTACAGTAGCACCGCTTTTTTCTAGAAATAAAATTTGTTCATGTAAGTTTTCTAAGCCGCCGTCACCAGCCATAATATATGGTACAAATGCTTTATCTCCATTATCTAATACCTTTTTAAAAGCTGCTTCCATTTTTGCTTTACCCATTGCTTACACCTCCAATTACATCTCTAACAGCTTCCACGTCTTTATCTCCTCTTCCGGATAAACATATGACAAGTGTTTCGGATTCTTCCATTTGTTTTGCAAGCTTTAACGCGTAAGCTACTGCATGCGAGCTTTCTAATGCTGGAATAATCCCTTCTGTTTTCGCAAGTAATTGGAATGCTTCTAACGCTTCTTTATCCGTTGCAGATGTATATGTTACGCGTCCAGAATCTTTTAAATAGGCATGTTCAGGCCCTACTCCTGGATAATCAAGACCTGCGGAGATCGAATGGGCGCTTTGAATTTGACCGTGTTTGTCTTGTAAAAGATAGGTTAATGTACCGTGCAACACCCCAGCTTTTCCGTCCGTCAAGACAGCTGCATGCTTCCCTGTTTCAATACCTGATCCAGCTGCTTCCACACCGTATATTTTCACTTCTTTATCTTCAATGAACGGATAAAACATTCCCATTGCGTTGCTTCCTCCGCCAATGCAAGCAACAACAGCGTCTGGAAGTTTGCCTTCTTGTTCGAGCATTTGCTTTTTTGTTTCACTTCCAATAACACTTTGGAAATCTCTTACAATTCTTGGGAAAGGGTGAGGTCCGACAACTGAACCTAAAATATAATGGGTATCTTCTACGTTTGCGACCCAGTAACGAAGTGCTTCGTTAACTGCATCCTTTAGCGTCCCACTTCCTTGTGTAACACTTCGTACTTCAGCTCCTAAAAGCTCCATCCTAAACACATTCAATTGTTGGCGGCGAATATCCTCTTCACCCATGAATACGATGCATTCCAATCCAAGCAACGCACACACAGTTGCTGTTGCCACGCCATGTTGGCCTGCACCAGTTTCCGCTACCACTTTCTTTTTCCCCATGCGAAGTGTAAGAAGCGCTTGGCCAATCGTATTATTGATTTTGTGAGCACCCGTATGATTTAAGTCTTCACGTTTCAAATAAATTTTTGGACCAGCCCCGATCTTCGTTAAATTTTCAGCAAAATATAAAGGGGTTTCTCTACCAATATATTGTTTTAAATAATGATCCATTTCTTTTTGGAATTCCGGATCAGCGATCGCTTTTTCATATTCGTCTTCCAATTCCAATACTGCTGTCATTAAGGTTTCGGGAACAAACCGCCCCCCGAATTGACCGTATCTGCCTTTAATATCTGGTGATGTGTAAACTGCCACTATGTTCACGCTCCTCTAATTTTGCTGCTGCTATAAACTCTTTGATTTTTTCCGAGTCCTTTACTCCGTTTGTTTCAACGCCACTAGAAACATCCACAATGGCTGGTCTGACGTTCGATACTGCTTTTTTTACATTTTCACGATCAAGTCCACCAGCTAAAATGATTTTATCTTTCGGAATAGCTAAATTTTCAAGTAGATTCCAATCAAATGGAATCCCACTTCCGCCACGATATTTTACACCCGGGCTATCTAATAAGAAATAATCGCAATCATATTTTGCTAGTTTATTAAGATCCTTTTGCTCTTTTATAGAAAAAGCCTTAATAACGGGATACGGCAAGCTATTACAAAATTCAGGGTTCTCGTCTCCGTGCAGCTGGATATAATCGAGATTGGCCGTTTTAACAGTACGAATGATATTTTCTTGTGATTCGTTAACGAAAACACCAACTGATTTGACATGTTCCGGCATTTGTTGAATAATGTCTCCAGCTTTTTCAGGTGAAATTTTCCTTTTACTTTCTGCAAAGACAAATCCGAGATAGTCAGCCCCAGCCTCACTTGCAGCCAATGCAGCTTCTTCTGACATAATGCCGCAAATTTTAACTTTCAATTACTTCACCGCCTTCGTAAGCGGAATTCGTATTTCATTCATCGTTTCTGTGATATTCGCTGATTTCATTAACGTTTCCCCAACTAAAATCGCTTTTGCTCCAGCTTGAGAAACTTGTTCTACATCTTCCTTCGTGCGAATTCCACTTTCACTTACAAGGAGACAATTTTCACCTTTTAATACTGTGGCTACTCGCTCCGTCACTCCGAGATCAACCTCAAATGTTTTTAAATTACGATTATTAATCCCAATAATTCGTGCGCCAATTCGAAGGGCCATCTCTGCTTCTTTTTCATCATGAACCTCGAATAAAACATCTAGTTGTTTAGATCTTGCATAATGATATAGTTCACGCAGCCTCTCTTCTGGAAGCGCCGCCGCAATCAGCAGAATGACACTGGCTCCATGGTCCTTCGCAACATCAATTTGTACTTCATCAATCATAAAATCCTTGCAGAGTAAAGGGAGGTCAACCGCTTCTGAAACAGCGGAAAGATCAGCCATCGACCCTTTGAAAAATTGCCGATCTGTTAAAACGGAGATTGCACCGGCACCAGCCCCGGCATACGCTTTAGCCTGAGCAATAGGATCAACTTCATCATTGATCACACCTTTTGAAGGAGAAGCCCTCTTCACTTCAGCAATGACGCTGATCTTATCGAGATTTTTAAAGCTTTCATATAAGGAAGGTCTTCTTTTTTCATTGATTGATTGTTGTACACTATAGATTACTTTTAACTCCTGGACTTCTATCTTCTTCTGTTCAATGATTTTTTCTAAAATCGTCAATTTATAGCACTCCTTGCTTCGTATGTTGACTTCTTTCAATGAGGTATTCTAATTTGGAT
Source organism: Bacillus sp. FJAT-49711 (assembly GCF_018343715.1). Lineage (GTDB taxonomy): Bacteria > Bacillota > Bacilli > Bacillales > Bacillaceae_C > Lederbergia. Next base: position 36,467 of record NZ_JAGYPL010000003.1, read on the forward strand.
AAGGCAGCTCCGGAATCAAGGCTTTCCTTTGCCTTTTCGATTCCTGATTGAATGGAATCTACATTTCCATTTGCATAAATTCCTATTCCTGCATTTAACAATACTGTATCGCGAAATGGTCCATCATCTCCGCGAAGGACGCTCATCATAATATGCGCATTTCGTTCAGCATCCCCACCCATAATTTCCTCATTGGAATAAGTCGGGAGACCTACATGCTTTGGAAGTAAGGTAACAGAGCTTAACTCTCCATTTTCAAGAATCACGAGATGATTTTCACCAGATAGTGAGGCCTCGTCTAAATATCCCGCCCCATTGATGACGACCGCTCTTTTTCTTCCAAGCTGTTTTAAAACTTCACCCATCAGCATCAACTTATCACGGCGATAAATTCCTAATAACTGCGTATCCAATTCAACTGGGTTCGTCAATGGACCAATCAAATTAAAAATCGTTGGAACTCGAAGATCGCGTCTAACTTTCATAACAGCCTTCATAGCTGGATGTACGTGGGGAGCGAATAAAAAGGCAATCCCGTTTTCGGCAAGAAGTTCCTCCGTTTCTTCGGGTCTATTATCGAGGGAGACCCCCAAATATTCCAATACATCTGCACTTCCTGTTTGACTAGAAACACTTCTATTTCCATGCTTCGCAACCTTGATTCCAGCACCAGCGATGACAAAAGCTGAAGTCGTACTAATGTTAAAGCTGCTTGAACCGTCTCCACCTGTTCCGCAATTATCCATTACTCTGTCCTTCATCGATAAAATAGCCGGTGATTTTTCTCGCAAAGCATGGACCAATCCTGCTATTTCATCTGCCGTCTCACCCTTTAAGGCGAGTAGTCCAAGCAATGCTCCTGCCTCGCTTTCGGAAATTTCTCCCGAAAAAAGCTTTCTCGCCGCTTCTGTCATTTCCGTTATCGTTAAATGTTCTCCGACCATCAATTTTTGTAAATATTGTTTCATGTCCATGCTCCTCTCAAAATTGAATATAAAAAAGCCCTCTGCAAACACATAAAAACTTTGTGTTTACAGAGGGCGATCAGTCGCGGTGCCACCTCTATTGAAGATTTCATCTTCATCTCATCAAGTACAGGATTGTAAAAAGTGATATGAATTGCCCACTTTTAAAAAAAAGATCCGATACTTTATCCTTTTAACGGAGGAAACCGGATTTCCCTACTACTGAATTCAGGAAATCTCTCTTAAGCCCATTCCACAAGGCCGCTCGTACCGGATTCCCACCATCACCGGCTCTCTTTTACTAACGTTCCAAGTGTACTCTTCTTAATCAACGATTTACATTTTTCTTTTAAAAAGGTTATTTTCTTAAAAGCCCAAGAGCCGGCTTTTACAGTTCTGCAGTTCTTATTAAGCTAATAGCTCTTTCCCATTTAATTATCCTTCAGGTTAAGATCTGTTATCTAGATTTACATCAGGGAAAAGAAGCTTTTAAAAAAATACAAAAAGGGCCCTCATCCAAAGGACGAGGAACCCGTGGTACCACCTTCATTAGCCAAAAAAATCAGCTCACTTTACAGCAACAAGCAGACATGCTTATCACCTGTCTTACTAACGCGAAGACCTAGCGCCAAAGCCTACTTACTTTTTGTAAAAGTTTCGGTTTGGAGGCTCAGAAGCCCATTCACCATTTCTGCACACTGGTTTGCACCTACCACCAGCTCTCTAAAGTGCGACAAAACAGCTACTCTTCTTCGTCACTGCCTGAAATATTCATGTAGTTTGAATTATTTATCATCTTAGCTGTTTAAAAAAAGAATGTCAAGATATTATTTAAAAATTTAATTTTTGATTTTTGAAATAAAAGCTGTGAATGGAATTTATTATGATCTAAACTTTGAGACAATATCAACATAACTGTGGCCGCCTCTTTTACTAATTAAAGGCTCGATGGTTGTTTAATCGTGACCGTGCGCACCTCTTTTTCTGGATTGAGGTCACGATAAACAGTTAATCGTGACCATGCACATCCCTTTTTAATATTTAAAGGCACAATTAACGACTAATCGTGACCTTTGGAACTGCTTTTTCACATTTGAGGGCACGATTACCTATTTAAAATAACCTGGCCATCACTTTTTTCACGATTGGTGTATGATTGGGACTTTCAACCGGATAGGGTGAGAAATTATCATAAAGCAAAAGGACCCTTCATTGCACTATCATCATAATTCTTTTGAGGACTTCGATCCCCTTTTATCCTGCTCATTTTTTTCTCGTTCTTCGACAAGCTCGTCCGATATATCATCGATTGGCATGAGCAATTGATCACGCTGGGCCTGCTTTTCTGAATCTCCCTTGAATGCCTTGTCTTTATCATTCCGTTCATCCAGCGTCTTCGCTCTATCAATTTTGTTTTGAGTTGGCTCGTGACTCATCTTCATCCCTCCACTTTTACTCTTCCTTTTTCCTACATAAGTGGGAATGAAACATTTACTTTTGAGGGGGTTCTACTTCTATTTCGCCGCCAAACAACTTTTCTTTTGAAAAACCCCTGCCAAGTATTTCAGATGCGTTTAGAAAAATAACAAAAGAAGTCGGTTCTTGTTCTTGAAGAACTTTCTTTAAATACACAGCTTCCGACTGCTCAACAACGCATAAAATCATCGTTCTTTCCTTATTCGTGTATCCACCAAGGGATTTCACTTTCGTTAGGCCACGATCTATCTCTTCGCGAATAATGCGTTGAATCATTTCTTCTTTTTCCGTTATGATCAGCACGAGTTTAGTAGGAGATGTTTGCAACTGAACAAAATCAATGACTTTACTTGTCACATATATAGATATCATTGCAAATAAAGCAAGCTCCAGATTGAATATAAATGCTGATGCGGTGACCACAATTCCATCGACGAGCAGCTGAGAAAAACCGCTCGATAACCCTGTGTATTTTTTTAATAACTGCGCTATCATCGCTGTTCCGCCAGTAGAGCCCCCACCACGATAAACTATTCCGAGGCCGACTCCAAGCATAATCCCCCCATAAATCGCACCCAGCATAGGTTCTTTAATATGAAGATCCATCCCTTGCGATAACCAAATGGAAAACGGAACAAAAACAGTGCCTACTAATGTCTTAGCACTAAAATCCTTCCCCAAAATGAGCAGACCAATAATAAATAAAGGTAAATTAATGCTAATCTGCACGAGTGCAGGGTTCCAGCGAAATACTTCAAATAAAAGGGTACTGATACCTGAAACGCCGCCAGCCGCCAGCTTAGATGGAAGTAAAAACATATTATATGAAAGACCTACGAGGGTTGCCCCAAACATGATTTGCACATATTCCCATACTCTCATATTTCGAGATTTTCTCTTCATCACTTTTACACCTCTCTCTTGATTGCCATATTAATTTTAGCAAAAAAGAGAGGATTTACCCTTTTTCTAAAAAGCAAGATATTTTAGATTCGATAAAAGAGTTTCGTATTTTCATATAATCTTTTATACATGAATGAAAGGTCTTCATTTTTAAGCTTTGAAATCATCTTAACTGATTCATGAATCATAGCTGGGTGGGTCATCTTTCCAGAAAATTCCCCTTCAAAGCGCCACGGTCCATCCGTTTCTACCATCATTTGCTTCAATGAATAATTGATTACGAGCTGCTTGATTTCTTCTTCGTATAAAACATCGGGCGTAACGGAGATAAAATAGCCATTTTTCAACATACGTTCAATCGTAAGCGGATCCCCTTTAAACCAATGGAAATGAGCCCTCTTAATATTATGCTTTTCCAAAAGATCACATACGACGGGGGCATCATCGTAAACTGCATGAAGTACGACAGGCTTGTCCCATTTTTTTGCAAATTTTAAAAACTCATTTAGTAAGTCTATGTAAGGTTCTAGTGATATCGTGGGATTCTCGCTACGCAAATAATACGGCAAACCAATTTCTCCGACAGCTGCCATCTCATCTCGGTTTTCTGACATCCAGTCTAAAAGTGCAGCCACATCACGATCTGAAGGTATTTCCTGTTCAGGGTGAAAACCAAATGTTGGCTTCACTTGAGAATATTGTTTCGCCAACTCCAAATTTTTCTTGCAAGACTCCAAATCAAAAGAAACAGATATCAGATTAGAACAATGAGTTTGGTCCAATTCCTCCATGATCAAACTGATTTCTTCTTCCTTATAGTGGTCTAAATGAATGTGTGCATCGATAATTCTCTTCATCCTTATGCCCTCCCCACTGCCTGATAAAGTTCTTTTTTCAGCTTTAAAAATTCATCCCTTAATAATAAATCATTCACTCTTGGACGTTTGAAAGGGACGTTTATCTCATGAATGATCTTAGCTGGATTGCTCGATAATACGATAATACGATCTGAAAGAAACAACGCCTCATCGATATTATGTGTCACGAATAAAATCGTCTTTTTAAATTCTGCCCAAATGGACAGAAGCCATTGGTGCATTTCAAGTCGAGTAAAATCATCTAATGCGGAGAATGGCTCATCCAGACATATCAATGATTGAGGACTTAGTAAAGCTCTAATAAATGCGACACGTTGTTTCATCCCGCCTGATAATTCATTTGGCAGCGCATGTTCATAACCGCTTAGACCTGCTCTGGAAATCATGGCCACTGCTTTTTCAACGTCTTTTTTCTCATGTAATTCCTGCCCTAGCAATACATTTTCCAATACGGTTCGCCAAGGAAATAACGCGGGTTGCTGCGGCATATAGCTAATAAACCCACGTTTGCCAGTTATATGTTTTCCGTCAAGCATGATCGAACCTTCATCGGGAGCGAACAAGCCGCCAATTAAGTGAAATAATGTACTTTTTCCACTGCCAGAAGGACCTAAGATTGTGACAAGTTCGCCATCCCGTACTTTTAGGCTCATATCTTCCAATACTTTGCGTCCATTAAAGCTTTTGGATAAGTGATTAATATCTAGAATTCCCACAATGTCACGCCTCCCTTCGCCACTTAACAAGCCATTTCTCACATAAAGAGATGACACCAAAAAACACCAAGCTGAAAATCATAATGATAAAAATAGCAACAAAAACACGCTCCGTGCGAAAGGATGAGGAAGCGAGTGTCATATACACGCCAATACCTTTCTTCGCTCCTAGCCATTCCGAAATTACCGCTCCCATCACACTGTATGTAGCGGATATTTTCAAGCCCGAAAATAAAGAAGGTAGTGAGTTAGGCCATTCCAATTTTGCAAACATTTGTGTTTTAGAAGCACCTGCCATCAGTAAATAATGTTTCATTTCAGGTGGTGTGTTTCGAAAACCTCCGAGTGCGGCTATCGTAACAGGGAAAAAACATACGAGAGTAATGACAATAATTTTTGGCAACATTCCAAAGCCAAACCAAATTACAAGCAAAGGTGCCAATACGATAATTGGTACATTTTGCGAAAGAATTAAGAGTGGATAAACAGCTTCCTGAACTTTAGGAAGTAGGTGCAATAGAATAGCAACAAGCAACCCAACTGAACACCCGATAATAAATCCTCCTATCGAAAGTCTGATAGTAGATAATAAATGCTCAGCGAAACGATCGAATCCGATGATCATTTCTTTCAATATTGCTGTAGGGGCAGGCAATAGCCAACCTGGAATATTGACGATTTTAACAACCATTTCCCAAATAAAGAGTAAAGAAAGGAGCGCCAACGCAGACCTCCATCCTTTCATAAAAGCTCTCATCAGCTGTATTTCTCCGTCAACTGGTTCATCGTAATGCCAGTAGGCTGGTATAAAATTTTCACTTGAGAAATGACATTGCTGCTGCCCATTGCGATCATTCGTTCATTCATTTTTTCTATCACTTTCATTAACTCAGTCAATTCGCCTTCCATCGTCGTTTCGAGAGGATGAACCTCGTATTTTACTCCTGATTCATCAATCACTTTGATTGCTTCATCTACATATGGAATAACACTTTCTCCATTTTTGGTTTTCGGGATGATCTGTATGCTGATTAGTGAGTTTGCCATTTGCACTTCCTCCTATTTGGGTAAAAATTCATTCGTATATGCTTTTTCTACATCCATTTCTTTTTCAAGAAGTCCCTTTTCGAGCATCCAATCCATATAATTTTTCCAGACTTCTTGTTTTTGCTCTCCCCAGCGAGCTGCATCATCCTGATACTTTGAAGCTAGCCATTCCTGACTTTTCTTCACAAGCTCAGGGTCAAGATCAGGAACATCTTTTATTAAAATATCAGCAGCTTCGTCAGGATTATCGATTGCAAATTCATAACCTTTTGAAACAGCGGCCATAAAAGCTTTTACCGTATCTGGATTATTCTCAATCATTTTCTCATTCGTTGAAATAACCGGTGTATAATAATCCAGTTTATCCGAGTAATCTGTCAAATAAATCATATTGATTTTTTCACCGCGAAGTTCAGCTTCGACTCCGGTCCACGCATAATAAATCCATGCAAAATCAATATCTCTTTTAACAGCCGTGAAAAAGTCAGTATCTCCCATATTCACAATTTCCAGCTTGTTAATATCAGCATTTTCTCCATCCATGAGAGACGCGAGCACAGCTTGTTCAACTGGCGCACCCCAACCACCATATGTTTTCCCTTCAAAATCTTTCGGGGAAGAAATATTTTTCTCAACTGGTGAAGCAAACCCTGAAGTATTATGCTGGATGACCGCTCCGATTGACACAATTGGAACATCCTGCACGCGAGCTTCCGTAATACTTTCCTGATAGCTTATCCCAAATTCCGATTTTCCAGATGCAACCAAATTATCGGCACCTGCTTCTCCAGGCATGATAATGTCAACATCCAGCCCTTCATCTTTAAAATATCCTTTTTCTTTTGCCACGTATAAACCCGTATGGTTTGTGTTTGGTGTCCAATCCAACACGACTGTTACCTTTTTCAAACCGGCACTGTCTTCTTTTTTCGCGCCCCCACAGCCTGTGAGCAACATTAAAACAAGCAAACTAGTTAACCATTTTTTCATTCTACTTTTTCCCTCCGTTACTGGAAAGCGAACCTTAAAAACGAAAAAGATGCCCAAGGTTAAGGAACCTGGGCATCTGAAAGAACATTCATTATGTATGAATGAATTCATGTTCCCTTCGCTGGTATGAGCCAGAGCAGGTTCAAAGGGTCAGCATCTAACGGATGCACTCTCAACCGGCCACACCGGTACCCCCACATTCCATATGATTTTTTCATTACTAGTATAGCAGAGTTACTGTTTATCGCAAAATATTTTCCATAGCTTGTTCCAATATAGGATATTCAAATGTGTATCCATTCTGCTCAGCTTTTTGAGGTATCGCACACTGTCCACGTAAAAGCATCTCACTCATTTCACCGAGCAATAATTTCATTGCGAAACTTGGTACTGGCATCCAATGCGGGCGATGAAGCACCCTGCCAATCGTTTTACCAAATTCTTTATTTTTTACTAGATTCGGTGCCGTCACGTTAATAGGACCAGAAATAGATTCGTTTTCAATCGCAAAAAGCAATAATCCTGCCACATCGGCTTGATGTACCCAAGGGATCCATTGATTACCTGTGCCAACAGGACCACCTACTCCCATTTTATAAGGGAGTGCCATAAGGGGAAGTGCGCCTTCTTTTCCAAGAACGACGCCTAACCGAGCAAATACAATACGAACACCTAGCCTTTCTGCTTGTGCAGCTTCTTCTTCCCATTTCCTTACGACGCTAGCTAAAAAATCACTAGCTTGCGACTTTGATTCTTCCGTAAAAGTTTCCACATCTGACATTCCATAATAGCCGACTGCTGATCCGTTTACGAGCACCTTTGGTTTGCGATCTAGTTTTTCTATGAGTGTAACGATTTCTCGTGTAGCATGAATCCGACTTTCAATAATCCGTTTCTTTTTCTCCTTCGTCCATCTGAACCCATTAATGGATTCACCAGCCAAGTTTATGATTGCATCGACATTTTTCATATATATTTCCGGCTCGCTATTTGGATTCAACCATTCTACTGCTCGTAAGCCATTCGATTCAAAAATCTTTTCTTTATTTCTAGTTAGGATCGTTATTTTATGTCCTTCCTTCAAAAGGCGTGCTTGAAGTGCTTTTCCAACAAACCCGCTTCCCCCTGCAATGACAATGTGCATTTCATTTGCACCCTCCCGCTCAATCTCATTACCAAAATCATACAGTATGTATGCGCATTCAACAAGATGAAACAAGATGGAAAATGTATTGGTGATTATAAATATACTTTTATATGAATAAAAATGTACTTGATTTAGGAGAAAACATGTTTTATTATTTACCTAATGATTATTAGGTGGTGAATATTTTGACTAAAGACAAAATTTTGGAAGCGGCGATTCATCAGTATTCGCTACATAACTATCATGGGGCGACGATGGAGAAAATTGCAAAAGAGGTTGGAATCAAACCCGCCTCCATTTACTTTTTCTATAAAAACAAAGAATCGTTATTCGCAGCAGCGTTTCAAAAGTTATTGGAAAGTCATTTCGTACGCATGCAAACTATTTTGGAGGAAGTACGCGAAAAACCAGTCTTGGTCATTTTCGCAACGTTAATGAAAGGGACAGTCGAATACCATAAGAGCAATATGAATGAAACGAATGCGTATATTTCACTCGTCACATCTCCACCGGCAGAAATTAAAAAATTCCTTCATGATCATATGATTAAGTTTGACACGTGGATGATCGAATCTTTACATCACCTAATTAAACGGGACTTTCCCGAAATATCTGATAAAGAAACGATTAACTTAACAAGACAATTTATTTTATTACTGGACGGAATTTTTTGGGAAATTAATTTATACGATGATGACGAATTGTCTATGCAAATTGAACAAGCTTTACACATTTTAGAGATATTATTAGGGGGAAATAAAAATGCAAAATGATTACGCAAGAGAAGCAGTCCCTGAGAGTGAAAGAAAAAAATGGTTATCCATCAGTCTCGTCTGGATTGCAGTAGGAATTGACTTATCTGCCATGCTATTTGGGGCAGAGCTTGGAAATGGAATGAATTTTAATGACGCGTTGCTGTCAGTCATAATCGGGTCTGCCATATTGGGAGTACTCGCAGCTTTTTGTGCTTACGTAGGTGCCGTTACGGGACTTTCCACTTCGATGATTTCGAGGTTTACATTCGGAATTTCCGGAGCAAAATTTGTTTCCTTCTTTATCGCAATTTCATTATTGGGCTGGTTTGGAGTTCAAGCCGGATTTTTCGCTGAGAACGCATCTGCAGCGATTAAAGGGGCATTGGGTTTAGAACTTCCTATGCCACTGCTTGCTGGGATTGGCGGGATCTTAATGATGACGACCGCCATTATTGGATACCGTGCGATTGAAAAACTTAGCTCTTGGTCCGTCCCTTTACTATTAATTCTTGTTATTTTAGCTGTTATTTTAGCTATTAAACAATTTGGTCTTAGTGAGCTAAAAGCACCTGTCGATAATGTATTTTCATTTGGTATGGCGATTTCTCTTGTTATTAGTATTTTTGTAACAGGGGCAGTCATTTCTCCAGACGTCTCCAGATGGGCAAAAACAAAGAAAGATGCCGTGTTAGCTTCCTTCTTTGGCTTCTTCTTCGGAAATAGCTTCATGATTATTGTAGCAATGATTTTATCTAGAATTATGGACGAAAGCAGTTTAACGACGATTATGATTACAGTCGGACTAGGAATACCAGGAATATTAGTACTCATTCTTGCACAATGGACAACAAATACGAGCAATGCTTATTCTTCCGGATTAAGTCTTTCTGTCATTTTTACTCGTACAAATAAAGCAGTCCTTACCTTAATTGCAGGTTTAATTGGAACATTTCTCGCTGTACTTGGAATTTATGATTATTTTATTAATTTCTTAAGCATCATGACATTGTTTATCGCTCCGATTGGTGGAGTTTATACAGCCTATTACTATATTGGCGGAGCAAAGCTTTTTGATACTTTAAACGACAAAGCATTTAAATTCCTGCCGTTAACGGCTTGGGCTCTTGGTACATTGATCAGCTGGTTTACAACAGAAGCCCCAATAGGTCTGGAGCTTTTCACGTTTACAACGATCCCATCCTTGGACAGCTTTGTAATTGCATTTATCTTCCAAGCAATTTTCATACTAATCTTTAAACAACGTGGACAGAAAGGTGCGATCTAACATGAAGTGGTTGAATGAAGAAGATATTGAGAATATTGCTATCGGCGCCGCGGTTCTTGGAACGGGCGGCGGAGGAGATCCGTATATCGGAAAAATGATGGCTCTCTCTGCCATTAAAAAATATGGTCCTGTACAAGTGATTACTGTTGACGAATTAACAGATGACCAATGGGTGCTTCCTGCATCAGGAATGGGTTCGCCAAGCGTTTTAGTTGAAAAAATCCCTTCATTTGAACAATTGGCCGCTCCTTTAAAAGCTTTTGAAAAAGTAACTGGTAAGAAAACAGATGTTGTAATGCCGATTGAAATTGGTGGAGTTAATTCACTCATCCCTGTTGCGGTAGCTGCTATGAACGGCATTCCCATTTTAGACGGAGATGCGATGGGACGAGCTTTTCCTGAAGCGCAGATGGTTACCTTCCATTTAGATGGATTAAAGCCGGAATTTGTGACAATTGCGGACGAACAAGGAAATACAGTAACAATTGAACCTGCAGATGGATATTGGAGTGAAAAGTTATCTAGAAATGTAACAATTTCAATGGGTGGATCCTCTATTGTTTGTGATTACGGAATTTCTGGAAAGCAAGCGAAGAAAAGCGTCATCCCTGGAACGTTATCATTAGCTAGACAAATCGGTGCACTTTTGAAAGAACAGCGGACCGCTTCTGTTCACCCTATCGTTCAGATGTTGGATATTCTCGGCGGATTTAAGCTTTTCAAAGGAAAAGCCATGCATATAGAGCGTGGAATTCAAGGTGGTTTTACTCGTGGTGAAGCCCATTTTGAAGGTATTGATGAAAATGCAAATCAGTCCTGCACGTTGTTCTTCCAAAACGAGCATCTTCTTGCAGAAGTGGACGGAAAACCAATTGCGATGGCACCGGATTTAATTGCCGTGTTGGATGAGGAAACAGGAATGCCGATTACGACGGAAGGATTGAAGTATGGCGCCAGAGCGGTCATCGTCGCTTTCCCTTCACATGAAAAATGGCGTACTCCGATTGGGATTGAAACGGCCGGGCCGCGTTATTTCAAATACCCATACGATTATATTCCTCTAGAAACACTAGTAAAGGAGCATTCATCCAAATGATTAGACTCGGAATAGATGTAGGCGGAACGAATACTGATGGCGTCATTTTAAATAGCGAAAATAAAGTACTTGGAAGTTCCAAAACAGCAACAACAAAAGATATTTTCACTGGAATCCAAAAAACTATCAAAGCACTTTTGGAAACAACACATATCAATGCTGATGAAATAAAAGTAGCGACACTAGGGACAACTCATTGCACGAATGCGATTGTTGAAAGAAAAGCTTTAAACAAAGTTGGGATCGTCCGAATTTGTTTACCCTCTGGATCAACGGTTCCTCCACTATTAGGCTGGCCGGAAGATTTAGTTGAGAAGCTTGAAGCCGTGACAGTGCTTGTCCACGGAGGATATGAATTTAACGGGTCACCGATTTCTCAGCTTAACTTTGATGAATTAAACCAAGTTGCAGAACAATTTCGCGGAAAAGTTGATTCCATCGCAATTTCAGGTGTATTTTCTCCTGTTTTGGGTGATCAAGAAAAAGAAGTTGCAGCCTTCTTCGAAAAAGAATTGTCAGGTATTCCAATTTCTTTATCTAGTGAAATTGGGACAATTGGGTTGATTGAAAGAGAAAATGCGACTATTTTAAATGCCGCTTTAATGTCTACCATTAGCCATGTGACAAAAGGTTTTGAACGAGCATTAAACGACGAGGGAATCAACGCAAGCATTTATCTCGGACAAAATGACGGTACATTAATGACGAATAGTTTTGCCCAGAAGTACCCTATTTTCACAATTGCTTGTGGACCAACTAACTCGATTAGAGGTGCAGCACACTTATCCCAAGAGCCGAATGCGATTGTTGTGGATATTGGTGGTACAACGACGGATATTGGTGTTTTATCTAATAGTTTCCCACGTCAAACTTCATTAGCTGTAGAAGTAGGCGGCGTCAGAACAAACTACAGGATGCCGGATATTTACTCCATCGGTTTCGGCGGCGGAACTCGTGTATTTCTTGAAGGAGATTCATGGAAAATTGGACCTGAAAGTGTCGGATATCAATTGACTGAAAAGGCACTTGTGTTTGGCGGCGATGAATTGACAACAACGGATGTTGCGATTGGCGCTGGGTATATGGAGATTGAAAATACGGATGTTACACGAGTTGCCGATACTCCATGCGATAAGATTTATCCCGACTTCGTGAGCATGGTTGAAAACGCAATTGATCGTATGAAAACTAGCTCCGAAGATCTTCCAGTTGTTTTAGTTGGAGGCGGCGCAGCACTCATGCCTGAAACATTAAAAGGGGCTAGTCGAGTCATTCGTCCTGAACACGCAAGTGTCGCAAATGCCATTGGCGCGGCACTTGGTGATATTAGCGGGACGGTAGAAAGAATTTACACGCTTGAAAACCGAAGTCATCAAGAAATTTTAGAAGAAGCTAAAGCGGAAGCGATTCAAACTGCGATTGATGCTGGAGCTAACCGAGACAAAATTGACATTATCCAATTAGAAGATTTTCCTCTCGCTTATCTGCCAGGAAACGCTATCCTTGTAAGGGTGAAAGCTGCAGGACCACTTTTTGTATAGAAATACGGGGCGTCATCATTTGCGTAATGATGACGCCCCGTTTTTTTATTTAACCAAAAAATAAATCGAGGATATTTAATCCTGTAGATGACTGCTTATTTTGAACCTCTCACGGCTAAAGTCGTAAGATTCCTAGGTACAGAAACCCATTGGCTTCTAATGGATTAGGCTATCCCCACAGTTCCTGCGGTTAATCGCAATGCTTCATTGCGAAGATTGATACTTGCGTTAAGATCACGTTGATGAAGGCATTCGCATGATGGGCAAGTCCACTCACGCAACGCAAGATCCTTAACGGCTTTATGTTTATGACCACAACGAGAACAAAGTTGACTGGAAGCAAAATTCCTTGCAACAAAGACTACTTGTTTTCCGTACCATTTTGCTTTATATTCCAACATCGTTCTGAATTGTGACCACGATACTTCACTGATTGCCTTTGCAAGATGGACATTTTTAAGCATCTTTTTTACAGCTAAATCTTCCATCCCAATCAAGTCGTGGTTTTTGACAAGATGGGTGGAGATTTTATGCAGCATATTCTGCCGTGAATTCGTGATTTTTTCATGGATCTTGGCGACTTTCACTCGTTGTTTATGCCAATTGGTGGAGCCTACTTGTCGCCTGGATAGGACGCGTTGGGCGTTGGCTAACTTTTCCTCTAACGCGCGAAAAAACGTTGGATTTTTGTATACGGTTCCATCTGATAGAGTGGCAAAATCTTTTAATCCAACATCGACCCCTATAGATGAACCTGTTTTGAGTAGGGGCTGTATATCCACTTCAACAAGAATGGAAACAAAATATTTACCAGCAGGGTTCCGCCGGATGGTGGCATTGATGATTCGCCCATGAACTTCTCGACTTTCCGCAAAGCGTACAAGTCCCAGTTTTGGGAGTTTTATATGTTTGCCCAACACGGCAATATTTCCATTTACATATTTCGTTGTGTAGGATTGAACGGGATTTCTTTTTGACTTAAAGCGAGGCTCATCATTTTGCTTTTTGTAATATCTTCTATAGGCTTCATGGACGATTTCAACTGATTTTTGCAGGGCGATGCTGTCTATTTCTTTCAAGAATGGATAGTGTTTCTTCAACTCTGGAAGAGCTTTAATCGACTTGTTTTTGTGGAAGAATTCTCCTTTCCAGTTGTTCCTAGGGAGTTGTCCGTTTTGAACCATTTCCTCAACCATATGCCAATAGGCATCTTTCCCTTTTTGTTTTCCTACAAAATAATTGTAAACAAATCGGCAGCAACCGATGGTTTTGGCGATTAGGACTTCTTGTGTTTTAGTGGGATAGATTCTGAACTTATAGGCTTTGTTCACGATCAAAGGATGCTCACCTCACCTTCTGATTTTGAATGTATTGCCGAATCTGGGTTTCTGTCTGTTCGCTAACGGTTGCGACAAAATAAGAAGGGTTCCAGAGATGACCACCCCAGAGTGTCCCTTTTAACTCAGGGAACTCTTTAAATAGCAATCTAGCTGAAACTCCTTTTAAATGCCTTGACTATCGGTGGGATAGAATGTTGGGGAGTGCAGTCTACTAAGAGATGAAGATGATCTTGATCGCTCTCTATGTCCAATATAGTAAAACCATTATCCGCTGCAATCTTATGAAGAAGTTCTTTTAACCTTACTTCAACATGGTTTACCAATACTTTATGACGATATATTACACACCATACAAGATGATATTGGATCGTGTATACATATCCTCTTGCTTTTTTTATTTCTGCCATATCAGTCACCTCAGATATCAGTGTACCATATGTTAGCACCTTTTTGTGATTGAGTTACGATTATACATGGTCTATATACACTTTGTATTTTTGCATATGTCAAATCGTTAACGTGACATGAGACACGCCCGATGGAAGCCGACTCATCTCATGATTGAAATCACAAGTGTTCTCGGCTATATCATAAAACTCGGAGTAACCACAATTTTTACAAAATACAACAGTGAATTGATTGTGTTGAATATCAAACATTTTAGATAATCCCGTTCCAGTCATGGCGACATCCTTTGTTCCTGCATCATTACTTCCACATTTTATACACCCTTTGCCAGGCATATTTGTTCTCCTCTCCAACCATCCCGTTTTTTGTATATTAATACGGTGAAACTTTGAAAAGGTTTCGGTGGGGAGGTATCAAAAAGAAATATTGGATTCATCGGGATTAGAAATAGTGGTTAGCGTGTATATAATGAATCAGTTTATTTTAAGGAGGAAAGGGAAATTATATTATGAATCGATTTATATATAATCACAGATTAATAGGTTGGATAGCGAGTGTGGCTATCGTAGTATTTGGCGAAGGTGGTGCCAAATACTTTTTTATTTAACTAATATGGGGTTGTGTTTTCCTTCTTGATAACAATCCACATATTTTTACTGTTGGTTTGACAGATCCCGAAACGGGATATAGTAATTTCACAAATACAACTCTCTTTTTAGGTATGATTTTTTATAGTTATTAGTATTAATGTTTGATTTAACATTAAGGAGGGGCTGAAATGGAAGATATGACAATTCCAATTACTTCAAGAAAAGACAAAAAGATGGCACCGCTCCGCCCATCCATTTCCATTCATAACATTTATGGTGATGGATTCATTTACAATTCAAAGTTATATTCGGAGGACTATCAGCATTTTTCAAAAGATATACTGAGCTTAGAAGCGTTGACCGGCAGAGAGATGACCGTTGTCGAAGATACACCGGTTATTTGTCATGAAGCAACAGCTACAAAACCTGCATTACGGTTGCTTGAAAAAGCTGGGCTGCATATTCCAAACAAGCTTTATACCTACCGAACAGAAGACGAATACTTAGCATTGTTGTCTCATCTGCAACACAATCACAAGAAATTAATTTTCCAATATCCTCACCCTAACCATGTAGCATCGTCTGAACTATTTTGGGTGGATCCCAAGATTCTCACTTATTTGTGTGATAAACGGAGTATCCCACATATAGTTCCGGTAGAACATGTACCTAAAAGAAAAATGATGAGTATTAAGGAAATTATGCAAAGGATGCCGAAATTGCCTTTCGTTTTGAAAACAGGTGATGGCCGCCCTACCTCAGGAGGATATGGTGTTTTGCTTGTAACAGAGGAGAAGCAGCTTCATGAACTAGGAAATGAATTTGGGGATTTATCAAATCTTATTGTTGAGGAATTCATTCCTAATGAGAAAAACGTATCTGTCCATTATTTTGTAGACAAGGAAGGGAAAATTAGCTTTCTTGGCAAATCAGAACAAATGGTGAACAAGGACGGCTACTTTCAGGGGAGCTGGATTACAATTGAGAAGGAAGAATATATGGCTCCCATCGTCAGAACGGGATATAAAGTCATGGGAAAATTGGCAGAGAAGGGCTACATTGGTGTTGCGGGTTTCGATGTGCTTATAAGCGATGAAAACTATTATTTTATCGATCTAAATATCCGCTTTAATGCTTCCACCTGCGGGCTCTTACTCTGCAGGGATATTTATCAAAATTACGGCAAGAAAACAGTACGGCTTACAAACCTTGAATGGAACGGCAATTTTGACCAACTGCTCTCTATTGTCGAAAAGTACCTTTTAAGAGAGCAATTTGTACCACTAAGCTTATTGGACGCTTCTTATTTTTCAATAGAAAAAAAGACTTCTAAGGTCGTTGGACTATGTATCGGTCATTCTGCATTAGAAGTAGAAAAGATCCTTAAGGAAATGGAAAAGGACAGCCTATTTTTAAAAGAGTAGAGCAGAGAACTACAAAATTAGCCAATGTTTTATCTTTTTAAGTCGCTTGCCTTTTTCAAAAGAATGTATCTGAAGCTAAAACAGCAAAATGCCTTTAGCTTCAGCCACTCTTTGATTAACTCTTTCTTCATCCATTATAATACAGGACTATATCTTCTAAAAAGATACACCATACTCCAAAGCTGTTTTTTTACTTTTTCTGTTTCGGAACTTCTTTCATGCCAATACCTTTATGATCCAAGTCGTTTTCAGCTACAAACTAGGTGATAGAAAACTCATATACACTCTTATTTAATTCAATACGTTTGACATAACTGCAACTATTTATTTCGGGCCATCTTCATTATTTTCTTAAACACAAAAATTGTCGCTATAATTGTAACCGCAGGAATAAAGACAGGTACTAAAAATATCATTGTCAAAAACGTAGAAACTTTATTTATGAAAATCTTTTTCGACTTCGCCCAACTAGATCCAACCAAAATACCTGCAATAAACAGCAGCCCAATCGTTACAGGATGAACTGTAATATCAAAAATCATTACTGCCCCCTCATTTGACTCGACACCCATCACCTTGTATATAAGGTCATAAAGCAAGTGTCCCTCTGTCGTTAAAGAAGTAGGTATATATATGTAATACAATATACAAAACGCCATTATTACAGGAGTAAATAATAGCATTTTCCATTCAATCTTTTCTTCCTTCTTTGCTGACTCCAGACGTTTCTCCTCCAGCAAAGTGTCAAAGCATCCTTGAGAACAACACTTCGCATATTGATGAACAGCACTTACTGATAGAGCTACCTGGAATTCTTTTTCACAAATTACACATCTCATACTGTCCCCCCGATCAAAGCAATCTCAGTATATTTTTTACGTTCGGGGACCTAAATAGTTTCAGCGAAAAAACTATATAAAGCGAGTCTCTACACTCAATTAAAATACTATCTTATAAAGATGGAATGGGGTATTTAGCAAGGTCCTTCTGTTATCAAGCAAGATCGCATGCTTTATACGAGATAAAAAAGTAAATATAAACGAGTAAATGTTTAAGACACAATATAGCAAAATCCCCGCAAACCTGCGGGGTTGTATTTCTATTGGCAAAGTTTTTCTAATTAAATATTGTTCTTAATGCAGAGTTGTACACTTCTTGAAAAGAGACACCATATTTCAAAGCTGCTTTTTTCACATCTTCATATTCTGGAACTTCCCTAATAACCTCTCCTTTTCTTATGGCCTGTTTAATTCTGATTTGGCCAAATGGTGTTTCAGCAGTTGTTATTTTCCGATCTAAAA
The DNA here is from genome assembly GCF_018343715.1 of Bacillus sp. FJAT-49711. Classification (GTDB taxonomy): domain Bacteria; phylum Bacillota; class Bacilli; order Bacillales; family Bacillaceae_C; genus Lederbergia. The sequence continues at coordinate 54,329 of NZ_JAGYPL010000003.1, forward strand.
TACTGCGAAACCACGTATTTTTTCGAACACCTAGTGTTGTCGTTTCATTAAATAAGATTTCAGTCAGTTTTGCCTCAAGGTGCTCCGGTGCAAGGACAGTGATCAATGTTCCTGGGCGATTTTTTTTCATACTTATAGGTGTGTAATAAACATCAAGTGCTCCTTCGTTCAGTAACTTTTCCATTGTATAGCCGAAAGCCTCACCCGTCATATCATCCATATGACATTCGAGTATTGTAATCGTTTCTTGTTTTCCAACGATATGTTCATTTCCATTTCCCTCTAATAATTCGCCAACCATCACTCTTAATACATTCGGACGGCCTGGAATATTCCTTGTACCAGCACCATAACCGATCGAGGATATTTTCATTGCCGGCATTGTCCCGAAGGAATCTGATTGGCTGACAATTATTCCAGCTCCCGTCGGCGTTGTTAATTCGTAAGGTAAATCGCTTGGTGCTATCGGGACATTTTTCATCATGTCGAGTGTAGCTGGTGCCGGAACGGGATATACACCGTGGGATATACGGATTTCCCCTGACCCTAATGGCACATGGGACGTAATAATTCTTTCAATTTCTAATTCTTCTAAAGCGATGGCAGTTGCAATTATATCTACAATTGAATCGACTGCTCCCACTTCATGAAAATGGACATCCTCAATCGACATATTATGTATTTTTGACTCTGACTTCGCAATTGGTGCAAAAATTTGTTTGCTCCGTTCCTTCACCCGGGAAGTTAGCTCCGAATTATCAATAAGCTTAACGATATCCGCATATCGACTGTGATGATGATGGTGCCCGCCGTGTGAATGGTCGTGGCTATTATGGTGGTGTCCGTGATGCGAATCGCCACGATCATGGTGATGATGCCCGTTATCATGACTGTGTTCGTGGTGATGCACATGATTTGTGTGGCCGTGGCCATGTTCATGATGGTGATCGTGATGATGATGTATGTTCCCGTCATTCGTATGATGATGATCTTCATGTGAATGATGATCGTGTTCGTCATGTGAATGTCCATCATGGTGATGTGTGTGTTCATGGTGATGATGGTCATGATCATGGGAATGTTCTTCATCAAGGATTACATCAAATTTTATCGAACTAATTCCCTCTTTTACGACCCTCGTGCACTTAATTTCATAACCAGATACATTGATCTTCTGTAATTCCCTTTCAATTTTTTCAGGAGACGCTCCAGCATCAATCAAAGCACCTACCATCATATCGCCGCTAATCCCTGAAAAACAATCTATATATAAAGCTTTCATCTGATTTCTCCCTTCCCCGTAAACGCCTTTTCAACTGCTGCTTCTATCGTATTTGTTAAGGTCGCAGCAAAATAGCCTGCCCCAAAACCATTATCTATGTTTACTACTGAAACTCCACTTGCACAGCTGCTAAGCATAGCAAGAAGTGCTGCTATCCCGTTCAAACTAGCTCCATATCCAACGCTAGTCGGAACGGCAATGACAGGCTTGGATACAAGTCCGCCAACAACACTTGCCAATGCCCCTTCCATTCCAGCCACGACAATAACAACGTTTGCATTTTCTATTAAACATGCCTTATTTAACAATCGATGAATACCTGCAACACCAATATCATAAATTCGCTCCACTTTATTTCCCATTAGCTCAGCGGTAATGGCCGCTTCCTCAGCAATAGCTAGATCGGAAGTTCCCGCACAGACAACTGCAATATAGCCTTGTTTCCATTTCTCTTGGAATTTCGTATGAATCCAGTGAAAGGTACGTGCCGATTCGTGATAATAAAAAGTTTGATCAGGGTACTTTGAGCGCAGTTTTTCCAATACAAAAGTAGCTTTTTCAAAGCTAACTCTTGTTGCCAATACTTTATCATGGTGTTCCATCAGCTTAGAAAAAATCCCCAAAATTTGTTCACTCGTCTTGCCTTCTCCATATATAACTTCCGGGAACCCCGTTCTCGCCTCTCTCTGCAAGTCCAGTGTGGCATAACCCAATTCTTCTTGGGGTTTCAGTTTTTCCATCGCATCTTGAACGGAAAGTTCGCCGTTTCGTACAGCTTCTAAAATATGTTCCATTGAGTTCTTCATATAGACGCCTTCTCTTTTAAAACTTCATTCATACTTCCTGATCGGTATCCTTGTAAATCAAGGGTCACATAGGAAAAGCCGAATGTCTTTAATGCTCGAACAATTTTTTCGTGTAAGTCGATTACCTTTTTCATATCTTGTTGATCCACTTCGATTCTAGCAATTTGATCGTGATGACGAACACGAACTTGATATAATCCAAGGCCAAGTAGAAAATCCTCCGCTAAATCCAACTGATTGATTTTTTCTTTCGTGATTATCGTTCCATATGGAATTCTTGAAGAAAGACATGCAAAAGATGGCTTGTTCCACGTTCTCAAGTCCATTTCTTTTGAAAGCGTTCTTATTTCTTCTTTATAAAAATTCGCTTCTTGTAGTGGACTGCGAACACCTAATGCTCTTGCAGCTTGCATACCTGGCCGATGCTCTCCTAGATCATCCATAATCGATCCATCAACAATCGTGTAGCGATCACCGAACTCCGTCACTAATTCAAGAAGATGATTATATAATCCGTTTTTACAATGAAAACAACGGTTTGAATCATTTTTTACAAATTCAGCATCTGCCAGTTCATTGACCCGCGTTTCAATATGCTGGACTTGAAGCTCCGCGGCAAGACTTTTCGCCAACTGAAATTCACGATCCGGAAAGGTGTCGGACGCGGCTGTTACGGATAATAGCTTATCACCAAGGGCTTCCTTTGCAATGGCTAAGAGAAATGTACTATCTACTCCACCTGAAAAAGCAACTAATACATTTTCCATATCTCGTAAAATCTTAATAAGATTTTGCTTTTTTTCATATAAAATAGGATCCATACGCATCCTCCCACGCTTCTTTAAATATTTGCAATAATCGTTCATTCTGATTTTATCATTAAATCATGAAAAGAGACCATGTTTAGCATCTAAATGAATAAAACCCGTTCTAATTTCAGAACAGGAGAGTTTATTACTGTTTTAAGAACTTTGGAGCACCATCTGCATTCTTAATCCATATATGCTCATCACCATTTAGACCATCTTTTATCCAGATATCAGCTGTATTCTTCTCCGTGTTTTTACGAAGCCAAGTAAGATGAGGTCTGACAACTTGGGGATCTGCGTCTAGTTCATCCTTTGTTGGGAACGAGATTTGTTGTTGTTCTTTTGATCTTATATTGATTGCATAAAGTGCTGTAAACATCGTTGGAACAGGGCCTACCTTCCATTCCTTATTCTCTTTTGCCCGGGCGACAATTACCTCATCTGAAGAGAACCATTCCAAATCAAGGTCTACAAAACCTTTAGGTGTATATTCCTTCTGGTGCTTATAGGTAGGTATATCCACAATCGCAGTGTTCTTGTTGTCAACGAAAAATCTTCCTTCACCTGATATGTATGCAAGTTGATTGGCTGAGGGAGCCCACTTAAACCAGTCTTTATGCCAAAGCATTTTCCCTATCTCTTGGAATTTTTCTCCTTGTGATGAAAGAACACATAATGTGTTACTATCCATTGCAAAAGAAGCGGTAGGAATCGCTATAAAACTAACCCATTTCCCATCGAAACTCCACTTAAAATAATCCGCATCAATTGCAAACAGATCTGATGTATTCGTTTGTATCGTATAAAATGGCTTCATTTTATCAGCATTGAGATTTGCATCGACCGGAACTTTAAAAAGTGGAATCGGCCCCCATCCCGTAGGGCGTAATGCAGATAGTGAAGAAACAATAAAATCTTTTCCGTTTGGAAACCACTCAAAGCCGCTAACCCCTAATGCAACATTTTCAAATCCATGTGGGCGATCGTTCTTCATTTTCGTGACATTTAATAATCCTTGATCGTTGTAAGCCAATTGATTTTTTATTGGAGACCATTTAAAATCCGACGTTTCCACTCTTATATAAGGCTGGTAGCTTTCATTTTCCTTCGTATCATAAATGAATAAACTTGATTTTTCCCCTTGCTCATCACCATCAATATAAGCAATGAAGCGCCCGTCATAGGACCATTTCGGAGAATAAACATATCGGTTCTTTGTGATTTGTATTTCTTGATCTCCCTTCTTGATCCATAGCTGGTGATCACGGATAAAAGCAGCTGTGAGTGGAACTTCTGCACTAGCCAATGTTGGCAAAAGAAGATAGATAAAGACAAGCAGTAAAAAAATACGAATTCCCACGATTAATCCCTCCTACTTTTAGGTTGTCCTGATTAATCGTGGGAATTCGCTACAATAATTAGTGCTTAACTTTTTTAATTTTTTGTGGAATCCACTGTTTTTTTATATTCTTCGCTGTTGCTTTTCCCGGCTTGGAGTCCTCTATTTTTCCTTTTATTGTTGCTTGAATTTTATCGCCTATCTTATACTTCTCTGACTGTACATTTTCCAAGATGATAAAGTTGAAAATATAAGCATCAAAGTCTATCTCATCTATTTCATCTTTTAGCCATTCATAATCTATTATATTAAGATCTTCACCGATTAACAGAGTATTATCTTTCACTTGAAGCACATATCCTTGAACCGTCACTTCGGGATTTTCATTATGCTTTTTTTCAGATTGTTGAATTATATATTCTGCTATTTCCGTAAATTTGATCCCATCAGAACTTCGATCACAAGTAGACCAACTAAATTCACGGTCGCCTCCGTTTATATAAACCATTAAATTATAGTTCTTCACTTCCTTAGAGGGACACGACGTATTAAAATCTATTTCAGCCAAGTAGTTCGCAAAAACCAATTTTTTATACACTTCTTGTTTAACACTTGCTGGTAGGTTCAAGTCATTTTCCTTTGAGTCCTTTTTTACCGTATTAGTTTTCGTATTAATTTCGTTTTCCTTGTCCATCCCATATTGCAGTTGAAATTCAAATAAATCCTGTTGACTCATGTTGTAACTAATTTTCAAGATCTCGTCCATTCCTTTAAATCCTTTTTTACAGTCGACCGCGATATAGGAGGTGTTGGTAGGATTTACTTCCTCAATCATATTACCACAGCGATCGGTTGTTATTTCCCCGCTTCCAAATGCATCCCGAGTGCTATCATATTTCACTTCAAGATATTCTCCATTATATGCTAGATCTTTAACAATTGGGTCCCCCTCAATTGTGTAATGAACAATTCGCAAATCAGAAGAAACACCATTCTGAATATTGTCATAGAAACCCTTCATTCTTTCCAATCCCTCAATGCTTCCATGGCTATTCAGGACATCTACATTCTTTACTCCTTTGACAGATAGCTTGGTACTATCTTTAAATCCACTCGCTGTACTAGCACTATTCATCTTTTCACCTTTGCTTGTATTACATGCGGCTAAAGTAAAAATTAATAAGATTAGTAGATTAATAAACATCAGATTTTTCATCAATATTTTCACACCATTCAGAGGATATGTACGCTTAAACCCATAGGCTCATACTAAAGCTAGGGTTCGGGTTCTATGTTACAATGCATCTGGCAGATTATATTTATACATTTCAATAGCATTTGTGTTCTTTTCCAAAACAGCAATAGTTTTAGGATTTGGTTCTGTATAAATAATGGGATAATCTTGTTCGTCGAAATTCTTTTGGACCGAAAATGCCAAAATCTCTTCATCGATTGAGAATTCAGCTTGAACTCCGGGCTTATTTCCACGAGCATCTAACCGAACCCATCTATTCAATGAACTAAGAAATACTCCATTTAATGTATGAAGCGAATATCCCTTATCTGGTGTATCGAAAATCATTAATCGTTGATAACAAAAACCTGTAGGTATTCCATGCGACCTTAGTAAAGCAGCCAATAAATTTGATTTTGCGTAACATATACCTTCTCTGTATTTAAGTACGTCGAAGGATTTGCACGTAACTCTTGTACTTTGTATATCCCAGGAATGTGATATTTCGTCTCTTACAAATGTGTAAGCAATCTTAACCTTTTCCATTTCCGACTGTTCCTCGTTAAATAATTCGGTAATAATTTCTTTAATTAGTGGATGAGAAAAGTTAATAATATTTGTTTCTTTCAAATAGTCATTTAGATCTGTTGATTCAGCTAAAAGTTCCAAATAATTGCTCCTTCCTATTCGAAATTGTCATTCGGACTTTTTTATCTTCATCTTTTTAAGGCACTACACCTCATTTTGTCGATTAGGATATTCTCGCATCAAAATCAAGATAAACGCCGCACTCACTCCGGCTAGAATGGCTACTCCATGAATATCACGAAATACTAAAAGGATCAATGCACCCACTAAACAAACTAAACTAGAAATGAAGCTCAACCGGTTATTTCTCCTTGCGAAAATTGAGATTAGGAAAGCTGTGGCTACGTACAGACTTACTGTTACGTATATTTGTCCACTTGCATAACCAACTAAACCAACTACAATGTACAGACCTGCAATAGCAAAGATCGGATGTACGCGCCTTTTCCGGCGAAGCATCGCTACGACCAGACCTCCTAAAAGCCCGCAAAAGCCTACAGATGCTCCGGCCCCATAAGGATCCCAACCAGCATAGCCTATGATTTCCCCCATAACCCCGCCTGCTAGATAAAGCGTAAGAAACTGAATTTTGCCGTATAACCTCTCTACTACAATTCCTAAAAATGCAATGCACACTATATTAAATAAATACTGTATCCATCCATCAGAATGGACTAGCAATGGTGTTATGATTCTCCACCACTCCCCATTTGCAAAATTAATGGGATCGCGACGAAGACTAAATAAAATTTCGGGAAAAACAAACTGAAGAATCGTCATTACAGAAGTAACTGCAATGACACCACTCGTCATTGGAAAGAAATACTTATTGGGTCTAAACATCAAAAATACCTTCTTCCGCATTCAGTTTATGCTGGCCATAAAAAATGCAGCTTGTCCGCATATTCTACTAGCTTCCCGAACTTGTATGTTTACCAAAATGATTTTATGTTCTCCTACATTAATTTAAATAGTTCCAATAATACATTCTGCATATTTGTTCTGATGCCCTCTCTAGCAAAATTCCCGCTTCTCTCAGGGCCATTTCTAGAGACATTGGTTGATTAATAATGCTAAAAACACCTACGACGCCGTATTGATATAGATTTTGTATATTCTCCCCAACTGAACCCGCGAGTATAATAGTAGGTATATTCTCCTTCTGGGATGCCTGAGCAACTCCCATTGGCGTTTTTCCATACACCGTTTGAAAGTCCACTTTTCCTTCGCCTGTGATCACTAAATCTGCTCCATTCAGCGCTTCATCAAATTTAGCATACTCCAAAACAACTTCTATTCCTCTTTTCATATTGGAAGAAAAAAATGCTAAAAAAGCTCCACCTATTCCTCCCGCTGCTCCCGCACCTGGCATGTCATGCAACCTTACTCCAGCTGCTTTTTCTACAAGATTGGCATAGTGTAAAAGATTCTTGTCTAAGATTTTTACCATCTCATCTGTTGCGCCTTTTTGTGGACCAAAAACATAAGAAGCACCTTTTTCACCTACTAAAGGGTTTTCAACATCCGAGGCAATTAGAAATCTGCTTTCTTTTATTCTTTGATCGAAATATTCAGTTGAAATATCGTGAATTTTTCCTAATTCACCGCCGCCAAAACCTATTTCATTTCCATCCTTATCATTAAACCTCATCCCAAGTGCTTGAAGCATGCCTACTCCGCCATCATTCGTTGCCGAACCGCCTATCGCAAGAACAAAATTGCGATAACCTTTATCCAATGCTGATTTAATTAATTCTCCTGTTCCATATGTAGTCGCTAACATTGGATTTCTTTCACAATCTGCAATCAAATTAAGGCCGGAAGCAACAGCCATTTCGATCACACACGTCGTTTGGTCTCCAAGTACTCCGAAATAGGCATCCACCTCTTTTCCATGGGGACCCGTTACTTTTTTATATACCTTTTGACCACTTGTTGAAGTTATTAACGTTTCTAGTGTACCTTCCCCTCCATCTGCTACTGGAATTAACACCGTTTCGGCATTTGGGAAAGCATTTTTTATTCCTTTTTCAATCGCTAAAGCAGCATCCTTCGCGGATAAACTGCCTTTAAACGAATCTGGTGCAATAACAATTTTTATGATGATCATCTCCTTATTTATTTAGGAAGGATTCTTCCTTTAATTAAATTTCATTCAATTATAATCATATTGATTAAAAATTACTTTATCAGTACAATACAATTTAACAAGAAGAAAACACCAAATATTTGTACATATTGACCAAAAATCCGCCTATCTATTCTGTATAATAAGTCGAAAAATGTCACTTTTGCACAAAGGAGAATCAAAATGATTACCCATGAAATGGCTGAAATGCTCGTAAAAGAGACTTCAAAAGTCCTAGACTTAAACATTAACATTATGAACGAAAAAGGAATTATTATCGCCTCTGGAGATTCATCACGACTATATAGTATTCATGAGGGTGCATTAGAGGTCATTAAAAGTGGACAGACATTTGAAATAACTCTAAAAAATAAAAAGCAATTAAGAGGTACAAAGCCGGGAATTAATTTACCTATTACTTTTCAAAATCAAATCGTAGCCGTTATCGGCATAACGGGAAATCCTGAAACAATTGGAAACAGAGCCGGCCTCGTTAAAATGATGGCTGAACTATTGGTGAAGCAATCATACATTGCCTCCCAAACGGAATGGCGACAAAGAATGAAAGAGATGACGATTGAAGAGCTATTAAAACAAGACCCAAATTACGAATACGTGAATCGATGGCTAGGTCTTCTAAACATTCATCTCGAAGGTCCATTCATAATCTCATTGATAGATATTTCCGATCACTCATTTTCCAGCCAAACACTTATAAATGATGCGGAAGATATTATCAAAAAAGGAATGACAGGCTTCATTAATACTAATAAAATGATATTAATCCTCACCGATGGCACATTTACTCAAGGAGAAGAAAAGCTTTCCACGCTATATAAAGATTTGATAAAAAAGAACCTAGGAATTAGGCTTGCTTATAGTTCACAAATTCATAATCTAGAAAATATTGCTAGAGGTTATAAAGAATGTGAGATGGCCCTTTCAATAAGTGATGACTCAACTAAAATCGTTTCCTATACAGACATTGAACCAAAGGCACTTATACATCAAATTGATCGCAAACTTGGTGAACCCTTTTCTAATAGAATCCTACAGGGCAGTATTAAAAATCACCTCGAAACATTACAAGCTTTTTTTGACTGCAATTTTAACATTAAAGAAACAGCGGAAAAACTATTCATTCATCGAAACACATTGATTTATAGACTCAATAAAATAAAAGAGGAAAGCGGCTATGATCCACAAAACTTTAAAGACGCTTTTGCCTTACAAATGGGAATGTGGTTAAGTGATACATAAAAAAATAAAAGGAGGCAACACAAAATGAAATCAGCATTAGTATTAGGAGGAACTCGTTTTTTCGGTAAGGAGCTTGTCCATTCCTTGCTTTCTAAAGGTGTCAATGTGACGATTGCTACTAGAGGTAAAAGTGGAAACCCATTTGGAGATAAAGTAAAACATATTATTGCTGACCGATATGACATGAAATCTTTGCAAACAGCCTGTGAGGGATTATACTTTGATGTTGTTTATGACCAAATTGGATACTCATCAGAAGATATCAATATTGCGTATGAAGCGTTGAAAGATAAAGTAGGTAAGTTTGTTTTCACCTCTTCCATGTCCGTTTATGAATATGGGTATAATCTTTCTGAAGACGCATTCAATCCATATAGATATCCGCTAAATGTCGTTAAAAGCCAAGATGTATCGTATGGAGAAGGAAAAAAGCTTGCCGAAACTTCCCTATTTTCCAAGAAAGAACTTCCCGCTGTAGCAGTGCGCATCCCGATTGTTTTAGGTGAAGAAGATTATACCGAGCGTCTGCTTTTTCATGTAAGGAAAATAAAAAACGGAGAAGAAATCGGGATGCCCAATCCCAACGCCCATCTCAACTTTATTTCTGCCCGCGAAGCTGGTGAGTTTCTTGCATGGATAGGAATACAAGATTTTACAGGACCAGTCAATGCATGTGCAAATGGAGACATTCAATTGGCCGATTTAATGAAGCTAATTGAATCCAAAACAGGAAAAAATGCTGTATTGACGACAAATCTGGTGGATGAAAACCGTTCACCTTATGGAATTGAAAAAACTTGGACAATGGATAATTCAAAAGCCACCGAACTAGGCTACGAGTTTAGTAACTTATCTGACTGGCTTCCTGGATTAATTGAACATTGCAATAAAATAGTTTGAATGAAAAAATACCGTTTTAACAATAAGTAGATCCGTTTTCTTGGAGAAAAATAGTAATACTGCTTTATTGTTCTTAAAGAAAATACACCTAGAATAGAATCGCAAATAGCACCCGAAATAACATTTTGATAATATCTATTGTCATCGTGATAATTCAGGTGCTATTTCAATTGTAACTTTATCTAAAAAGGAAAAAGGATATGGATAAAAATGTTAAAACTATTAAGAATCACTTAAATTACCTTAATTAGAAAGGGCGGTAACATTGAATAAAGTGCTCCTGAAATATATGTCTGATTTTACTTTAATCAGCGAAGATGAACAGCGCGCAATCTCTGAAAGTTTACGAATCGATGAATATAAAAAAGGAAAATACCTTCTTAGACAAGGAGAACTTTCCACCGTTAAATGTTATTTCGTATTAATGGGATGTGTTAAGCAGTTTTTTATAGATGAATTAGGTAATGAGGTTACATCAAATTTTTTTACTGAAGAACAAGCTATTCCAATTATCAATGACCAGACCCATGGTGAATTGTCAAAGTATTCATTAGTGTGTGTCGAAGACTGCCTATTAGTTGTTGGCGATGTTGATTCTGAAAAAACGATGTTTAATAAATACCCACAACTGGAAACAATGATACGCAAAATGATGGAGATAAACCTTGGTGAAATACAAGAGCAATTCGGAGAATTTATCAATTCTTCTCCAGAAGGACGCTACGAATCCGTTTTAAGGAAACGTCCCCAGTTAGTTGACCGTGTACCACAGCATCAATTGGCTAGTTATCTTGGAATTGCTCCCGAGTCATTAAGTAGAATAAAAAAGCGAATTAAAAAAAATAAATTTTAAAATAGATCTTATCCACATTTTGCAATCTTCTAGCCTCTTAGCAGCAACAATTTACCGAAGGCTAACTCACCAAACATCATTGAACTATATTCCACACTTACACTTTTGTAATAACCACCATACAAAAACTCTAAAGTCTCTAGAAATTAACTTAAGTCAATGAAAGGTTTTTATCACCTTGTTATGATTAAAATTAAATCTAGGAGTTGTGAATTTGGAGGGGTTTATATGAAAGCAATAATTTGTGATAAATATGGTTCACCCGATGTACTTGAATTAAAAGAGATCAAAAAACCCTTACCTACCGATAATCAAGTATTGGTAAAGGTTCATACAGCATCCTTAAACTTTGGTAATTTGGTACTTTTGAAGGGCAAACCTTTCTTAGCCCGTTTTGCCTTCGGACTAACGAGACCAAAATACTCTATTCCAGGAGGTGACATAGCTGGTACAGTTGAAGCTGTTGGTAAAGACATTAAGTTATTTCAAGTAGGTGATAAAGTATTTGGCGACCTCTCTTGTTGTGGTTGGGGCGGTTTAGCTGAATATGCAGCAGTTCCCGAACATGCTATAGCCTTAAAGCCAACCAATATCTCCTTTGAGGAAGCTGCCGCAACACCTATGGCAAGCGTGACTGCCTTACAGGGATTACGTGATAAAGGTAAGATTAAATCGGGACAAAAGGTATTAATTTATGGGGCATCTGGTGGTGTCGGTACTTTCGCGGTACAAATCGCCAAATCATTTGGCGCTGAAGTAACAGGTGTATGTAGTACAAGAAATATAAAGATATTACGTTCAATAGGAGTCGACCATATCATTGATTATACAAAAGATGATTTCACCAAAGATGAAGAGCGTTACGATTTGATTCTGGGTGTGAACGGTTCCAATTCCATATCAGCTTATAAACGTGTACTAAAACCAAATGGGCATTTTGTTCACGTAGGAGGTTCCGAATCCCAATATTTTCAAACATTATTTCTTGGACCTTTTATTTCAATAGCCGGAAACAAGAAAATAAGTAATCTGTTACAGAGAGCAAACCAAAAAGACTTAAATCATGTAAAAGAATTACTTGAGACTAGTAAAATAAAACCAATAATTGATAAACGGTATAAGTTAAGTGAAGTACCTGAAGCATTCAAATATTTTCAGGGAGGTCACGCTCAAGGTAAAGTTATAATTACTGTATAACGAAGTGCTTTGAATTAAAGTTTTACCACATTTAAGTCAAAAAGCTTGAAATTTTTCTCAAGCTTTTTTTTTATGTGCTAATTCATATGATTAAACCTGTAATTATAGATTTTTCTCCACGTTATCGAACTACATATCTAACAATCAGGATTTTTCTCACTAATTATTCAAAATTGCTTCTGCAAAAGCAACAGTCTTCACTAAACCCTCGTATTCCTCAGGAGTTGAGCCATCTTCCACACACCAGCAAATCCCCATTGCTGTTTCAACAAACAAGCATTTCCTTATTATTTCATTTGGTATGTCTAGACTTTTTTCTAAGAAATTGATGATATCGTTTATTGTCACATGCAGTTCCGGAGTTATGTCATCACCAAATTCATTTAATATAAAGCGCGGCACATCAAAAATCGGATCCCCTACTACTCCTTTTGGATCAATAATTTTATACTTACCATCTGAACATAGCAAAATATTATCATGGTGAAAATCACCATGAAGCAACATCTTTTGGGTGTATATACTGGACAATGAATGGCATGTATCTTGTGCTTTTTTCATATACACATATAGTTCATGAAAATCTTGACGCTGGCTCATGTAGGCCGCTATTTTATCAACCCACTCTACATAAGTAGGATATATTTCAGGTTTGATAGCTTTAATATGCAAATCTTTATAAAGAGACGAAAATACAGAAAGCCTTTTTTCGAGGGAATCCACATCCCTTAAAGGAATTCCCGGCTTTATCCATTCTTCTAATATGACACCCTTTTCAATATCAGCCTCAAAAACTCTACAAAATCTTTTCCCATCGTATTCATTTAATGCATTGAATTCAGTAAAAATTTCTCTTGCTTGTGGATTACCTAATTTCAATACAACATCTCCAAACTTTTCCGATCGACATGTAAAAACGATGTTCGCAGAGTAGGAAGGAATAAATTGAAAAGTAGTTAACGACCATCTCTTAGAATATACATCTATATTTCTCAAAACTTCTTCGTAAAAAGCTTTTCCAAAATGATTGATGATCTTTTCGATTTCTTCTTGTTTAAACCTATAACTTAACATTTTGCCCCCTAAAAGATTAACTCTACTCGTATTTTTGGTGCTGCTAATTGTATTCGTTATAGATTTTCTTCACTTATAGCCATTTCTCCTCTATTATTACTACATGAATGTGATATTATTTATTTTATTATAGGGGGGAGACGTTTGTTAAATATTAGATATAAAGAAGGTACAAATATTAACGCGGAGGAGCTCTCTCAATTATTTATTTCTTCGGGTATAAAAAGACCAACGAATGATTTAAACCGGCTACAACGGATGATAGATAATTCAGATATTATTTTAACGGCTTGGGATAAAGATAGACTTGTTGGGATTGCTAGAGCTATTACAGATTATAGTTATTGTTGCTATCTATCCGATTTAGCAGTGAGTCAGGATTATCAAAAAAGCGGAATAGGCAATGAGCTTATAAGATTGCTGAAGGAACATATTGGCGAAGAAGTATCCTTATTACTTTTATCCTCACCATCCGCAATGAAATACTATCCAAAAGTTGGTTTTGAAACAGTACAAAATGGATTTAAGATTTCTAGAATGAGATAAGATATTTAATCATTGCTTCAGTTTTTACCATAATTACGGAGTATATCCATTTGTATCATAACTTCGCGATTTGTCCAACAACAACCTTTTGTTGGACAAATGCACTTGCTTTTTCACAATTCTGTCTAACAACGAGTCTTTGATGGACAAAGGAATCTGACTTTTCCTAATTTTGTCCATCATCAATACTTTGTTGGCAAATGCACCTGTTTTTTCGCAATTTGTCACAACTGCAATGCGCATTGGATCCTTATGCTCAATACCCTCATCGGTTGGCACATTTCCTATTTGATCGAGAAGATTCGCTTCATAACTTCTTGAATTATTTAATATACATATTTTAAAATAACAATGATTCATCTCCTACCGACTTACAGTAAGGAAAGATATTTTCGTTGACTATTGTTAAAATTATCTACTTTTTGCAATGATTTTCTATATAATGGATGTAAGTAAGAGCTCTACAGTGTATCTGCTGCGCTCAATGTTTATTGGATAAAAGGATGGAGGAGAAACATTTAATGTCTAATGATCCTGAGGTTTTCTTAAATAAGGACAAAGAAGAAATTCCAAAGACGAAAATAGAAAGAAAAGAAGGAGAACCCACTTCAGCTTTCAAAGGGGCTTCATGGGCGGCGCTGGCGGTGGGTGTTACAGCTTACCTCATCGGATTGTTTAACGCTTCTATGCAACTTAATGAAAAAGGATATTATTTTGCGGTCTTAATATTCGGACTCTATTCAGCGGTATCTTTGCAAAAAGCAGTGAGGGATAAAGATGAGGGAATACCAGTTACTAGTATTTACTATGGGATTAGTTGGGTTGCACTTATTGTTTCTATTTCCTTAATGGCTATTGGTTTATACAATGCTGGAAGTATCATTTTAAGCGAAAAAGGATTTTATGCTATGTCCTTTGTTCTAAGTTTATTTGCAGCCATAACGGTACAGAAAAATATTAGAGATACACAGAGGGCTAGAGAAAAAGATTGAGCTTAGAACTTCAAATTTCTAATCACTTTATTGGGTATCTTATTATGTTAACCCCGTCTTTTAAGAACGGGGTTAACATGTTTTAAAGAAATATCAATAGCTACAGGACCTCTAATTCACTCGCATCCTTGTTCAATGCTTTTTCCCCTGCTTCTAATACTTCTATAATTCGATCTACGTCATAAATACTTCCACGCCAAGTGCCGCCGCTCACCTTTTGCAATGCTGCCCATAATCTTGTATCGTCTGGCAGCCCTTCTGCAGGCTTAATTTCATTGGATTTTCGTTTCGTTAAAATCCGAGCTCCTTCTTCAGGAGAAACCTGATGATCTTTTGTACCTAAAAAATTGACTCGCCCCTCTAAATTCACTGTATCAATTTTCACTTCAACAATATCGCCATCTCGAAGTTTTCCAATCGGTCCATCAGCCAAACCTTCAGGCCCAACATGCCCTATACAAGCACCCGTCGAAACACCTGAGAACCGAGCATCCGTAATCAACGTCACATGTTTTCCAAATGAAAGATGCTTTAACGCAGAAGTTAATTGATACGTCTCTTCCATTCCAGTTCCAAGCGGTCCGCATCCAGAAACGATCATGACATCACCCGCCACGATTTTCCCTTTCCTAATTGCCCTAATTCCATCTCTTTCACTCGTAAAGACTTTCGCTTCACCTTTATGATAAAAAATTCCGTTTTTATCTATTTTTTCTTTGTCAATCGAAGTTGATTTGATGACCGAGCCTTCAGGTGCAATATTTCCGGTTGGAAACGTGATGGTCGAGGTCATGCCTTTCTTTTCAGCTTGTTCCTTTGACATAATAACCTCAAAAGCATCAATACCGTCAGCGATTTTTAAGCGCTCTTTCATTAGCCTTCGGCGCTCAGATTGCTCCCACCAATCTAGGTTCTCTCGGAGAGTTTTCCCTGTTACAGTCATGACATCCTCGTTTAACAACCCTAAATTTCTTAAATGCAGCATTACTTCTGGTACACCGCCTGCAAGATAAGCTCGAATAGTCGGATGGTATTCTGGTCCATTCGGAAGGACGCTCACTAGCCTTGGTGTTTGTCTGTTTACTTTGATCCAATCCCCTACAGCTGGAATTGCACATCCTGCCGCATGCGCAATTGCGGGTATATGTAAAAGCAAATTCGTAGAGCCGCCAAATGCAGCATGTACCACCATTGCATTATGAATAGCTTCATCCGTTACAATATCCTTCGTCGTCATGCGTTTTTGTTCCATTTCAATGACGGCTCGAGCCGAGTTTCTTGCCATTTCCCTCCAAATTTCTTGGCCAGATGGGGCAAGTGCCGAATGGGGCAGAGATAATCCCAGCGCTTCACTCACTACTTGAGCAGTTGCGGCAGTTCCTAAAAATTGGCACCCTCCGCCAGGTGTTGCACATGCCCTGCAGCCTAGTTCCGCTGCTTCTTCAAGTGTAATTTCGTTAGCGGAGTAACGGGCACCAATTGTTTGAATCTTCCCAGCATCTTCGCCGTATTCTGGGGGCAACGTCACTCCCCCTGGAATGACAACGGTCGGAAGATCATGCATGGAAGCGAGTGCCAACATCATCGCCGGTAACCCTTTATCACATGTTCCAATACCAATAACAGCCTTACGTGTCGGAAGGGAACGAATCAACCTGCGATACACAATTGCTGCATCATTTCGGTATGGAAAAGAATCAAACATGCCCGTCGTCCCTTGGGATCTTCCATCACATGGATCACTTACATATGCTGCAAAGGGAATCCCTCCAGCACGATTGATTTCCATCGCCGCTTCCTTCATTAATTGATCAACTTCCCAGTGGCCCGTGTGATAGCCTAAAGCAATGGGAAATCCATCGCTATCTTTCATGCCGCCTTGTGTACTGAGCAATAATACTTCTTTTCCTCGAAGATTATTTGGCGACCAACCCATTCCAACATTTTGAGACAATCCAAATAAATCACCACTCGGTGAGTTCCGCAACATATAATCCGTCAATGGCAGCTTGCCTTCTGGCCCTTTCGCTTTCGTTTGGATATTTTCTATCGTTTCCCGTACTGTCGATAATAAATGATCCATTCCCATCCCCCCTTATTGCGCCGCCACTGGATTTCGCAACAGTCCAATGCCGGAAATCACAATTTCTACTACATCACCATCTTTTAACGTGAAATCATTTGGAGGAACGATACATGTGCCGGTTAATAATACAGTTCCGGGAAAAAGTTCATTATCCCTCTGTAAAAATTCAACTAATTCCTCATATTTTCTTTTTAATTGAGAGGTACTTGCTGCATCTTCAAAAATCTTTTCACCTTCCCGAAAAACGGTGCACTTAATATCAAAAGCATATGGATCCTCAACCGTCTCGGCTAGTAAAATCGCTGGCCCAATTGAACACGAATGTTTCCACATTTTTGCTTGCGGCAAATATAGCGGATTTTCGCCTTCAATATCTCGGCAGCTCATGTCATTTCCTATCGTGTATCCGACAATGTTTCCCAATCCATCTACCACTAACCCTAACTCTGGTTCAGGAATTTGCCATGTTGAATCGGATCGTAAATATAGTGATTCGTTCGGTCCAATCGTTCTTTTATCCGTCGATTTGAGAAAAAGCTCAGGCCGCTCCGCAACGTAAACCTTGTCATAAAATGAAACAGACGGCTCACTCCCTTGTGATTCATAGTTTCGCGCATCTTTGCTTCTTAAATATGTAACACCGCTTGCCCATACTTCTTGGGCATTGATAGGCAGCTCAAGATTCAATTCATCTAGTGATTTTTGAATAGGTTCAGTTCCATTTAACTCTTCATTCACCAAAGTGAGACAGCTCTTTTGTTGTTCATTACATGTTTCCAGTAATTCCTGAAAGTCTTGAAATGGCAATGGATAAATCTTTGAATCTCCTGTTACGGCAGCCAATTGTGTCTTATCTGATTCAGCATAACGAATGATTCTCATGATCTAATCTCCTCTTTTTTAAAATGGCTATATTCTAAACTTTGTTTTGTAAAAATCCAATAAGGAAGTTTAGTCGTTCATATTAAACTGGTAGCTCTTTTCACATTTAAAAATCTTTTTCTCAATATTTAGATTTACATCAAATAGCATCATTGTTTGAGAAAGAATCAATAAAATTAACCTTTCACAAACACTGTTTTAATAGATGTGTAAAATTCAATCGCTGCTTCTCCTTGCTCACGTGAATGGGAACTTGAACTTTTCATCCCTCCAAAAGGAGCTTGAAGTTCGACTCCTGCTGTTTCTGCATTGATTCTAACTAGGCCGGCATCCACTCTGTCAATAAACTTTAACATGGCGGAAACATTTTCCGTATATATCGATGCGCTTAGCCCAAACTGTGTATCATTGGCCAATGTAAAAGCTTCATCCAAATCATCAAATGGAATGATGGCAATGACTGGTCCAAATATTTCTTCCTGAGCAATTTGCATTTTGCTATCAACATCATCAAAAATCGTTGGCTCGACGTAAAATCCTTGATCATATTCTGAACCTGTCAATCGATTGCCGCCAAATAGAAGTTTTGCCCCTTCTTCCTTTCCTTTTTCAATATAAGAAAGGACTGTTTCCATTTGCGCCTCGGACGAACATGGTCCCATCCAAACTCCCTCCTCCAATCCATTTCCGATTTTGATAGATTCGGAGGCTGATAGAAGCTTGTCTACAAAGGCTTGTTTTATATTTCTATGTACGAGTACGCGACTAGTTGCTGTACATTTTTGTCCTGTCGAACGAAATGCACCACTAATCGTACCTTCGACTGCTTTTTCAAGGTCGGCATCTTCAGAGATAATGACAGGATTTTTTCCGCCCATTTCCAGCTGAAACTTCGCACCTCTTTCAACAGCGCCCCTTGCAATTTGTTTTCCGACTACGTCAGATCCAGTAAAAGAAATACCTGCAATTCCTGTATGATTCACGATTCCATTTCCTATGACACTACCGGAACCAGTGACCATGTTGATAACTCCTTTTGGAAGACCTGCTTCATGAAAACACTCTATTACTTTTGCGGCTGTAATAGCGGTTTCAGATGCTGGCTTAATAACAACCGTATTTCCGTAAATGAGAGCCGGGGCCATTTTCCAAATTGGAATCGCCACCGGGAAGTTCCACGGAGTAATGATGCCAACAACTCCTAATGGAACACGCTTCGTAAACATGAATGCTTCACTGTCAGTAGAAGGAATGACGTCTCCTACTTTCCGCATACCCTCGCCGGCATAATAACGTAAAATAGCCACTCCCCTTGCCGTTTCTCCCTTTGCTTCAGGGAATGTTTTTCCCATTTCTCTTGTCATTGTAACTGCGATATCACCCAAGCGAGACTCTAGTAAGTTGGCCACTTTAAATAAATAATCGCCCCTTGCCGCACCTGAAAGACCTGCCCAACTATCTTTTGCCTCGGATGCCGCTTGAACAGCAGCGTCTAAATCCTCTACTGTTGAAGCAGGTGTATGCCCCACGACTTCTTGCGTTGCCGGATTAATAACCTTTTTCGAATTTCCAGAAACTGAAGGTCTCCATTCACCGCTTATGTAATTAGTATACGCTTTCATTTTTGTGTCCTCCTTAGTGTGGTTTAGTATATATATTGATTTATATATTAATGTGAGACAAGATTAGAAGGTAGGCCCTATCCTCCAAATTCCAAAGTCATGTTGCTTCAATATCTCGGCCTTCGTTTTTTTACCCATAGAAACTGAGACGATTTCGTCTAAAATCCGATTCCCAACATCTTGTACTGTTTCTTTTCCCTCTATAATGGTTCCTGCGTTCATATCAATGTTTTCTTCCATTCTTTCAAATATACCTGTATTTGTCGCAATTTTAATAGTTGGTACAATTGGTGAGCCTGTTGGTGTCCCTCTTCCGGTAGTAAATAAAACAATTTGAGCTCCACCAGCAGCCATTCCTGTCAATTGCTCGATATCATGACCGGGAGTATCCATCCAAACTAACCCTTTTTTTGTCGGTGTTTCCGCATAATCAATCAGTTCTTGTAAAGGCCTCGTTCCCGCTTTTGTCGCGGCTCCTAACGATTTTTCTTCTAAAGAACTCAGGCCACCTTTAATATTCCCGGGGCTTGGATTTCCAGTTCTAATATCAACACCCATCTGTATAGCCCGATTTTCCATAACGGAAATCACTTGATACACTTTTTTAGCTACACTGTCATCTACAGCTCGATCAGCAAGTAAATGCTCGGCACCAATTAATTCTGTTGTTTCAGCTAAAATAGCGGTTCCACCTTGATCAACAATCATATCACTCACTGCCCCAACAGCTGGATTCGCAGAAATACCTGAACAAGCGTCAGAACCTCCACACTCCGTACCAATAATCAATTCATCGAATGAAAATGTCACTCTTTGCTGAGCGGAGGCATCCTGGACCATTTTTGCGGCAATTTTTGCACCTTCGGCGATTGCCGTTAATGTCCCACCATAATCTTGGATTGATACTGTTTCTACCGGTTTACCGGTTTTCTTAATTTCATCAGCCACACTTCGAGCTTGATGAGTTTCACATCCAAGTCCCAATACAACGACGCCGTATACGTTAGGATTGCACCCCATACCTACATACGTTCTAAATGTCTGGTCATAATCAATGCCTACTTGAGCGCAACCATGTTGATGTACAAAGGAAACGGTTCCATCTACCAACTGAGTGATTTGCTTTGCAACTTGGACTGCGCAAGTAATGGTAGGCAAAATAAGCACATGATTTCTAATTCCTATCTTTCCGTCCGGTCTTCTAAATCCCAGCAAATTATATTGTTTATCCAACTTGATCACCTCTCCCACGGGTTCCTTCCAGATTGTGCACATGAACATGTTCTCCTACTCCGATATCTCTTGTTGCAGCGCCGATGACCTCTCCATATTTCAAAATTTTCTCTCCCTTTTTTATCGGAACGATTGAAAACTTATGGCCAAAATCAATATCATCTAGCAGTACAACTTTGATCTTTCCATTCTTATGCATCAATTCTACAGTAGAGTTCTTTTCTATATTTTTTAAAGCAACTGCAACTTTATCATTTTCATTCATAGTTACGGCTTGGTAAATATTCATCTATAAAAACACCACCTTTCAAGACTATGTTTTTTGTGGTTCTCCGTTGTAAGTGCCCACAATATTTTTTTCAATATCTTTTTGTAATGATGATTTTCCGATAACCTTATTAGTGGCAAGATTAATTATTTTCCTTGTTTCCCGGCTAAAGACTCTTTCCACAAAAAAAGGAAACAATACTCTACCATGTTAGATTGTTTCTATATTGAAGACTAAAAATCCTTTATTAATCGTTATTAAAAAAGATATATAAAAAATAGGACGCGGCACAGCACGTGCACATGTCCTTTCCTAACCATTTTATTTATTATATTCTTGCAGTTCACGTGCAGTTTTCAACTCTATGTCTTGAAGCTTACTCACCCTTCTTCTAAAATGCTCCTCAATACTGAACTCGGCCTGTAAAAAAGTTGCCACTATTTCTTTTGCAAGGCGCTCCCCTATTATTTGCGCCCCTATACATAAAACATTCACATCATCATGTTCAACACATTGGTGAGCAGAATATGTATCATGTGTAACTGCTGCGCGAATTCCTGCAAATTTATTAGCAGCTATACTAGCACCAACCCCAGTCCCACATATCATCAGACCCCGTTCAACCTCTTTATTACGTACCGCATTGCACACTTTCTCTGCTATATCCGGAAAATCAACGGGCGTTTCGCTATTACTTCCAAAATAGAACACTTCCATATTTAGCTCTTTTAAAAGATTTAAAATATAGTCTTTTAATGGATACCCAGCATGATCATTTCCAACAGCTATCCTCAAAATTACCTTCCTCCCTACTTTTACTAGGAACTCGACTTTCCTTTTTTCAAAAGGGACCTAAGGATTAACCATATTATCATTTGTCTTTCCACTTAAAACATCTACTAAATTAGTTTCAGCGGGTATACTTCCAACGTGAGGAGTTACCACTGCATTGGGCAACTCCAATAATGGATGATATACCGGTAATAGCTCTTCTTCAAATACACCAAATTTGTATATTAACTACTGTTGAGCATGTGCCTCTCCATGACAATCCCACCTCTGGATGTATTGCCTAAGAAGTCTTCTTTATTCACCATTTCAAATCGTTTATCATCTATTGGTTCTTTGTTTCTTAGTTATACAGTGCCAAAATACTAATATATTTTTGGTTTCATCATGTTCAACCCTTGACTCCACCTGTTGTAATCCCCTCTATCAAATAACGTTGAAAAAAGATAAAGACTGCAAACAATGGAACTAGGGATAATGTAGACATAGCAAACATTGAACCCCATGCACTTTTCCCAGAAGAATCAAGAAACATTCTTAAACCAAGCGCAACCGTATATAAATCAATATTACTTATATAAAGAAGCTGTCCAAAAAAATCATTCCATGTCCAAATAAATGTAAAAATCATTGTCGTGACAATCGCAGGCAACGCGAGTGGCATCATTAAATACCAGTAAATTCTAATCGGTCCACAACCATCAATTTTCGCAGCCTGCTCCAGTTCGCTTGGGATCCCCCTCATAAATTGAACAAGAAGGAAGATAAAGAAACCTTCTACTGCAAAAAATCTCGGTAAAGTTAACGGGAGATATGTGTTCACCCATTCTAAATGGTTAAAGATAATGTATTGAGGAATAATCGTAACGTGAAATGGAAGCATTAAAGTCACAAGCATAATCGCAAACCATATTTTTTTCATTGAAAAATTTAGTCTAGCAAAAGCGTAAGCAGTCATGGAGCAGGATAATACATTTCCAATGATTCCTATAAATATGATAAAAAAAGTATTTATGAAAAACCTGCCAAATGTTATACCCGAAAGACCAGCCCAACCGTTTACGTAATTTTCAAATGTTACTTTTGTTGGAAAAAAAGATATACCAGTAAAAATCTCTGTTTGTACCTTAAAAGAACTGCTAACCATCCATAGCAAAGGGTAAAGCATAGCCACCCCAAGTAAAATAATAAAAATATGAATGAGCATATTCCTAAAGTTTTTTTTATTTTTATTGGTTGTTCTCCTCACTAGAGGTTGAGACCTTACTAACGAATCTGTAGTTTTTACGGTATTCAAGAATGTTCACCTCTATTCCTGGTAGTAGACCCATTTTTTTGATGACACAAAAACGAGTGCAGTTACGAAAGCAATAACAACTAATAAAAACCATGCCATTGCTGAAGCAAATCCCATTTGAAAATGTGTAAATCCTTTCTGATAAAGATATAAAGTATAGAAAAGCGTTGAATCTAAAGGTCCTCCACTACCACCACTTACAATGTATGCAGAGGTAAAAGCTTGAAATGCTCCAATAATCCCCATTACTAAATTGAAAAATACAACTGGAGTAATCAAAGGAAGAGTTATCGTAAAGAATTGTTTTACTGGTCCAGCTCCATCTATCGTTGAGGATTCATAAAGTTCAATCGGGACTTGCTTTAATCCCGCTAAAAAAATGACCATAGAAGAACCAAATTGCCATATCATTAAAATGATGAGTGTATATATAGCTGTGTCAGGATTTGAAATCCAATTCAAACCCTTAATTCCGATTGATCCTAATAAGTTGTTGACAAGTCCATCCCCACCGAATATTTGACGCCATAAGATTGCGACAGCCACACTTCCTCCAAATAATGAAGGTACATAATACATTGCTCGATATACGCCCACACCCCTAATTCCTCGTTTTAAAAGAAGGGCTACAGAGAGAGCAAATGTCAGTTGGAGCGGAACACCAAGAAAAACATACTTAAGGGTAACCAACACACTACTTTGCCATTTTTGATCTTTAAACATCGATAAATAGTTTTTTAACCCTATCCATTCTGGAGCAGTAAACATGTCGTATTTAGTGAATGATAGGTATAAAGAAGCCCCCATCGGTATGGCAGTAAATGCTAATATACCAAGCAGCCACGGAGTGAGAAAGAAATACCCCACCCAATTTTTATGCCACCAGGCCTTCATATAATTCATAAAAGCCAACTCCTTATTATAGATTTAACTTGGCAAAAAAATGATGCAATGATGTTTACTTAACTTAAAATCATTGCATCATTGAGTTCCAACTATTTTTTAGTATTTGTTATTGTAAAATAGATTCTGCCTGTTTCATAAAATCCTCAGCTGCTTGTTCCACGGTTTTTTGCCCGTATGCTATAGCTTCAGCATTATCTTCAAAAGCCGTTACTACTTCATTATTTCCAGCTGGTGCATAAGGGGCTGGTCTTCCTAGCGGAACTGTTTTTTGTATGAATTCAACTGCTCTTGCCTCCGCAGGATCAATTAAGTCCATAACTAAAGTAGACATTTTAGTACCTGCAGGAGGACCTTGCTGAACTTTAAATAATTCAACAGCCTTTTCCGAGTTTATGAAGAAGTCAATAAACATAGCTGCTTCTTCAGGGTGCTTGGATTTTTCAGAAATACTTAAATAGGCACCTTCTATATATTCCCCGTTCGGAGCCCCTGCCATTGTTGGAACCCTAACCATCTGAATTTCACCATTATCAAATTGTTCCTGATACAAATTAATTTGATTTGCTGGGAATTGCCCAATCGCAGTTACCCCTGTTACAAACATATTAGCTTCAAGAGGCGCGTTGGCAAATTCATTTCCAGTTGCCGCATCGGGAATTAAGTTCTTTTTGCGAAGATCATCCCACATACTCCACCACGCGACCACATCTTCTTTGTCGTAACCAACCTTTCCGTCTTCAGTGAAAAGATCCTTACCTCTTTGACGGGTAAAATACCGAAATATATTATTATAGGCCCCACTGGAATCGACTAATCCCCATTTTTTTTCGTCACCTATTGCTTGCTTAAGTTCAGCTGCTTTTTCAGCCATGTCTTCCCATGTCCAATCAAATTCTGGATAATCTATACCAAGTTCATCAAATAACGCAGTATTGAAGGCATATCCAGGCATCGTCAATCCTTGCGCCACCATGAAGATATTTCCATCAACTTTTCCACTGTCTACTGCAGATTCTGGAAAATCAGATAAATTAATATTTTGGGAATCTACTAACTGATTTAAATTGTACAAAGCATTTCTCCGTGCATAGTCGGAAACATAAAATTGATGCATGCTTACCACGTCTGGTGCATTTCCACCTGCAATTTGAGTTGCTAGCTTATCCCAATATTCTTCCCAACCTCCAAATTCTCTTTTCACTGTAATGTTAGGGTGTTCTTCTTCGAACCTATCAACAATTTCGTTATATACTTCGTTTCTACTTGTATCTCCCCACCAAGTAAAGCGGATTTCTACCTTTTCATCTTTTGAAGATCCATTTTTTGAGCCATCACTTGAACTACCGCTTGATCCTCCTGAACTATCCTTTGAACACGCTGCCATTATTACTAACATAAATACAGCAATAAGTAACAAAAACGGCTTTTTCAACAGTCTGCTCACCCTTTTTCCTCCTTCTTTTGTTTCGTATATTTTTTAACAGAGATACATCTTTCTTACGAAAGACCCCCTTTGTAAAGGGCAGTAAATATCATTAAGCCTTAACATAAATAGCTTTCGAAGATGTATAAAAATCTTGATTAGAATGACCGATCGAAAATGCACCAAAGCCGGAATTTTTCACACCGCCAAAAGGAATATGTGATTGACTTGCTGTTCCATGATTTACATGAACCATCCCTGCCTCAGCTCGTTCACTGAATTCATTTGAAATTGATAAGCTGTCTGTAAAAACTGATACCGCCAGTCCATATTCACTGCTATTAACTATCTCAATGGCCTCTTCTATGCTTTTCGCTTTTATAACAACTAATACAGGACCAAAAATTTCGTCACGGGCAATTCTCATATCTTTATGGACATTTATAAAAAGCGTTGGGGAAATATAAAATCCTTCTTTGTTATTCTCAATTTTTGCGACAGTTCCGCCTAGAATAATTTCGGCACCCTCACGTTTTCCTAACTCTATATATTCAAGAATATTTTCATGCTGATGCTGATTGATCACTGGCCCCATGCTTGCCTTTTCTTCCCACGCTGGACCAACCTGAATAGCCTCCATATTCGCCTTTAGATGATCTATAAGCCCGTTCGCCTGTTCTTCTAAAACAACCACTCTGCTTATTGCCGTACATCGTTGACCCGAACATGTGAAAGCAGCACTAACGATTTGCTTTGCAGCTGCTTCTAGATCATGATAATTAGCTACAACTGCAGCATTTTTCCCTCCCATTTCCAACTGGGTTTTTATTAATCTAGCAGCAGCTTCACTATTAATCTGAATACCAAGCTTCGTTGAACCTGTAAAACTGATTCCTTTTACTAATGGATGGGTTACTAACGAGTCCCCAACTTTATTTCCCGATCCGTTAATTAAGTTGACTACTCCTTGTGGCAAACCTGCCTCTTGTAGTAATTCTATTAATCTTACTGCAGACCAGGGGGTGTCAGATGATGGTTTTAAAACAACTGTACATCCATAGGCAATGGCAGGTGCAATTTTTCTAACTGGTGTGACTATAGGGAAATTCCAGGGAGATATTGCTGCAATTACACCTAATGGTGGAGATATTACCCGACATGTTATTCCAGGAATCTCTGAGGGAATGGTCATGCCAGTTACTCGATATGCCTCTCCCGCATTAAAACGTGCCTCAGCTGCCGCTCTTTTTACTTCACCTCGTGACTCACTAAGTACTTTTCCTTGTTCGGAAGATAAAATATATGCTAATTCTTCTTCATTACGTTCTAGTAAATTGGCAAAGTCATTTAAAATTTTGGCTCTCCGAGAGGCAGTTGTTTTTTTCCATAGATGAAAAGCATCATGTGCAGCTTGAATGGCATGTTCTACATCATTTTTATTTGATGATGGAAAATAACCTAGAACCTTCTCTGGAAAAGCGGATTCGTATAATGGGAACGTCTGACCACCTTTGCTTTCAACCCATTCACCATTAATAAAATTTTTATAGACTCTCCCTGAATGATCTTCAATCCAGCTCCGCATCGTATTTGCCATTTAGTGATCACCCTTTCATTCCCATGGCTGCCTTGCAAATATTCTTTAAATCATCCAACGAAGTAAGTCTAGGATTAACAGGAACATTTCCCGATTCCATTGCTTCTTTCGCGATTAAATCTAAATCTTGCTCCGTAACTCCAAAAT
Organism: Bacillus sp. FJAT-49711; assembly: GCF_018343715.1. GTDB lineage: Bacteria > Bacillota > Bacilli > Bacillales > Bacillaceae_C > Lederbergia. The sequence goes on from NZ_JAGYPL010000003.1 coordinate 81,587, forward strand.
CTGATAAGGTTTCGTGAATACCTATGTCTTGTTTTAATTGACGAACGGCAACAACAGATTGATATGCAGCATCCCTTGGAGACAATCCTTCAACTGGCATATCAAATAATTCAGCTATTTTACGGAACTTTCTGATATTTCCGATCAAGTTAAATTCCATTACTTCAGGTAATAATATTGCATTAACCGTGCCATGAGGTATATGAAAGTAGGCTCCTAAAGGCATCGCCAGTGCATGGGAGAGACCTAGTCTAGTAGAATTAAATGCCATCGCTGCCATTAAACTTGCTAGAAGCATATTATATCTGGCTTTTTTGTTATCTCCTTGTGCAACAGCTGTACGCAGATTTTCGTTTATTAACTTCATTGCTTGTAAAGACATCCCCTCGGAGATTGGCTGAGTCGCTTTGTTAACATATGATTCCAAGGCATGTGTCAAGGCATCCATTCCTGTTGCAGCTGTAACCTTTGCGGGTAATGACAGAGTCAATTCCGGATCACAAAGAGCAAGCTCCGGGCAATTAAACGAACTGCCCACACTCAATTTAACTTTTTGATGCTTATCTGATAACACTGACCATATCGTTAGTTCGCTTCCCGTCCCTGCAGTAGTCGGAATCGCAATTACAGGCCTTCCTTTATTCGGCACCTTGTTAATTCCGACGTAATCCCTAATATGGCCCTCATTCCCTAGCATTAAACCAATAGCTTTTGCTGTATCTAATGAACTGCCACCCCCAAGTCCCAAAATAACATCACAATTCATTTCCAAGGCGAGTTCCTTGCCTTTCATTACTCCTTCGATATTTGGGTCTGGCTCGATTTCATTAAATATGTCATATGGGATTCTTGCTTTTTCTAACACATCACATACAATGCGAGTCACTCCTGCCTTTTCAACTCCTGGATCTGTAACAATTAATGCTCTAGTGCCATTTAAATCCTTTATATGATTTTGCAGAAAGTTTACTGCTCCGTTTCCAAATTCAATTGCCGTTGGGATTTCGTATCTAAATACCCTGTCCATAATCAAATCTGCCACCTTCTTATTCGAATACTTCCTCTGGCTTCAATAAATAATCATTTATATTTACATGGTAAGCTTCTCCCCATTTTCTTAACTCTTCTTCTACCTTAATAGGAAGTTCAATACCATATTGCTTTCGTTCTTCAACATGTCTTTGCTCTATCTCACCGGGAATATAGATTTCTTTAATTCCCGGAGCTTTTGGCTCAGACTTAATTTCCTTAAAATACTGGTCTATTCTCTTTTTAAAATCTTCGATTGGCATGAATTTTTTTATATCAATTCCGATAAAAAAGTGACCTACATTTTGCGTTTCTTCCCAGTTTTCATACATATTATTTACATATTTCCCAAAGCCTGCTCCCGTAAGAACCCCACTCATAATGTCAATAAACATTGAAAGTCCGTATCCTTTTGCACCACCCATAGGGAGTACCGATCCTTCTAATGCATCAGTTGCATCTGTTGTTGGGTTGCCATATTTATCAACTGCCCAGGTGTCAGGAATTTTTTCTCCTTTTTGCGCAGCTACAATAATTTTCCCTCTTGAAACAACACTTGTCGCCATATCTAAAATAAACGGTGGATGATTCCCAGTTGGCACTCCGACGGAAAAAGGATTTGTACCAATGAAAGGGCGAATCCCACCAAGGGGAGGCATCGTTTGAGAGGCATTGGACGTTATAATCATAATCAAATCATGCTGTATGGCTTTCTTTAAAAAATAGGCACATGTCCCAAAATGATTGGAATGTTTGACTCCCACTGCGGAAATACCGAAACGTTTAGTCCTATCGATCGCTAAATCCAATGCTTTTGAACCAACTATAGAACCAAAACGGTTTTTTCCATCTAAAAGAGCTACTGGGCCGTTTGCCTTTATTTCCATCTCAGAGTCAAGGTTTATCATTCCTGCTTTTAAACGACTTAAATATATATCCGTTCTTACCACACCGTGTGAGTCCACACCTCGAAGATCCGCCATTATGAGTGATTCGGCTACTACTTGTGCATCCTTTTTTTGCAACCCTGCTTTTTCAAATAGATGTGTACAATAATTCTGTAATTGTTTCCAATGGTATTTTCGGTTCAAACAAACACACATCCCTTTTTCCGGAGCGTCTCATCTATCCAGCTACGATCTATCGTTTCAAGTTCGATTTGTTCAAATGTAAGTTGTTCCCGCTTTTCTTGCTCAATAGCCAGTTTTAAGATGTGCTCGGCGTGTTGAAGTGGAACTGCTATGACTCCATCCATATCACCAATAATGATGTCTCCAGGGTTAACAATCATATTCCCAATTGTTATAGGCTCATTGATCTCCCCAGGTCCATCTTTATATGGCCCCCTATGTGTAGATCCTTTTGCAAAACAAGGGAAATTAGATTGAATAAAAGCATCTGTATCACGAATAGCTCCATCAATAACAAATCCATTTATCCCTTTTTTTTGCGCAAGTCGCATCATAATTTCTCCTATAATTGCTTGGGTCGTTACACCGCCGGCATCTACAACAATTACATCCCCCGGCTGGGCGATATCTATTGCCTTATGGACCATTAAATTATCTCCTGCTCGAGTTCGAACGGTTAAGGCTGGACCAACAAGCCGACCATTTTTATGCATAGGTTTTAGATTTGCATAAGCCCCTTGAAGGCGGTTCATATTATCACTTAGTAAGGGTGTAGCAATATTTTTATAGCGATTTAGTAAATCTTTGTTTGGTCTCTGACCAAGTGATGAAATGCGAAAACCTATCGTATCCATAGACCGCTTCCCCCTTTTAAAGTATTTTTTTACTTATTGCTGAGAAATCCAACTCTCCATATTCCTTTTCAGCCTCTTGGTAAAAACTTAATGCACTTTGGGTAAACGGAAGATTTAAACCTTTTCCTTCATTAGCAGCTATTTCAACATCTTTTCTCATTAATTTCAACTTGAATCCAGGATTGAAATTACGATTTGATAGACTATCAATCTTATTCATAAACATCCATGATGCTCCTGAGCTATTGCCAATTACTTGCTTCATCATTTCCTTGTCAATCTCTAATTCTTCACCTAAAGCAGCTGCTTCGGAAGCTGCAATCATATGTACGCTTGCTAACATTTGATTGATTGCCTTTATTGCTTTTCCCGCACCTATTGCACCTACCAAATAAATTTGTTTTGCCATCCCCTCAAGAACTGGACGGACTTCATTTAGAGTATTTTCATTTCCTCCCGCCATAACGGTCAATGTTCCTTGTTCAGCCCCGATCGTTCCTCCACTGACAGGAGCATCTAGCACTTGTAAACCTCGTTCAACATACGCTCTATTAACTTCCTTCATCATTGCCGGTGATCCAGAAGTCATCTCAATCAATATGCTATGTTGAGGCAAGTTACCGATAACCTCATCTGATAGAAGGACACTTTCCATTTCTTTATCAGTTGGTAAAATTGCAATTAAAATATCACTATTAATTGCAACATCTCTTAAGGATGAGTGCTCTATCGCACCTTCATTTATCATTTCATCAACAGGTTTACGATTTTTATGAACACTAATATGTAATTCATATCCACTTTTCAAAAGATTTTTTGCCATTGGTAATCCCATTGCACCAAGTCCAATAAATCCTACTTTCTTTACGGTCATTGGTTATAACCTCCATGAATATTCATCTATTCGAGAGAGATTGAATCTCTCTCGAACGACTGATTTCATTAAATACTTTTAGAGAACTGTTTCGTCTGGATCCCATCCAAGTGCTTCATACAGTCTCTTTCTACCAGCCTTATCTCCCTTTAGTTCTTGATGGGCATATTTAGCAACTTCAACTGCTAGTTTTTGTGGAACAACAATAACTCCGTCACCATCAGCAACAACAACATCACCTGGGTAAATTGCCACACCACCAATAGCAATTGGGATATCCTTTTCGTAATAGCGGATGCGTCCTTGGTCCATTCCTTGAGATACAAATTCTGACCAGACAGGAATTCCTTGGTGAATAACTTCATCTGTATCACGAATTCCTCCACCATTTGTTAAATAACCTCTTGCACCTCGTTTCTTATGGTCAAGGGAGTTGTTTGAGCCAATCAAACCAACATCTATTCCACAAACATCAAGACAAATAAAATCTCCTTCTTCCACTTCCTTGCCCCATGGATCCGTACATACATTACCGTAGTACCACTTCACCCATTCTGTATATTCATCGCCTGTCTTATTTGTCATCGGACCTTCAAAAGGTAAGTAACGTGCTGTTCTAGCAATACCCACGACCTTAGTTCTAAATAGTGGGCGGATTTTTTTATCTACAGTTCCATATCCATGCATTCCAACCCAATCCATACCGTCACGAACATCGCAAACTCTTAAATCTTTATATAGTTCTAATAATTCCGCTCTAGTTACTTCTTGTGTTACATTACTCATTTCATCTTCTCCTTTTTATAAATGTGATTTCATTTGCTTAATACTTCGTACCAATCACCTTTCAGAAAAGCACGTCACCTCCTTTAAATACTAGTAAACTCAGAGGCTGTTAATTTTCCACTAGATGTCCTTACAATAAGTTCAGGTTGAAGAATAATAGACTTCGAATTCTGTTTACCATTGATTGTCTGAATTAAATTCTCAGTCGCAATTCGCCCCATCTCATATCCAGGTTGTTTTATCGTTGTTAATGGTGGATCCAGATATTTGGCCCAAATCGTTTCATCGTAACTAACGATGGCAAGATCTTTGGGAATCGATAAACCTAGCTCTCTTATCGCATTGAGAAGTTCAAGAGTTATCATATTGTTCGTTGAAAAAATAGAATCCACATCAGGATGGTCGCGTATGTATTGTTTGATAGCTTCATTTAGCTTTAGACTTTTTTGTTCTAACTTAAGGATTCTTAAATCTTCTGAGGTAAAGCCGTGCAAGAGCATTGCTGATTGATATCCTTTGAGTCGATCCATCCAAGGACTGACATATTCATTATTAAATATAAATACAGCTATTCGTTTACAACCAGATTCAATTAGATGTCTAATCGCAAGATCTGCACCTTTTACATTATCCACAACGACATTCATAGCATGTTGATTTGAAATTCTTCGATTGATGACAACGACTGGCATTTCTTTTATTAGCTGATCATATAAATCATCATTTAACACAGTGGGATTTATGATGATTCCATCCACTTGTCTTCTTTGAAATTCCTTAATATATTCTGCTTCTTTTTCCTGATCTTCATTTGTGTTACAAATCATTAAATGATAGCCCATTCTGTGGCTGGCATCCTCCACCCCTTCTAATACACTTATCCAGAAAGGATTTTTTAAATTAGATAAAATAACGCCTATCACATTAGTACGCATTGACTTTAGGCCCTTTGCCAATGCATTCGGACGGTAATCCAAGTCTCTGATCGCTTTTAAAACTCGATTTTTCGTTTCAAGTGTTGCATGTGCAAAATTGCCATTCAATATACGGGAAACTGTTGTTTTAGAAACTTGGGCTTTTTTAGCGACATCCTCTATCGTCACCTTCACTCTTTTCAGCCCCTTATCTTTTGGAAACCGATACACCATCGATAAAAATATAAATCCAGTATTGGAAATCGATTAACAATTGATGCATTCTTTATGAATTTTTAAGGAAACGAGTATTGAAATTGTGTATACACCTCCCTATAAGGGTTAGAACTTTGATTGTTGGAAGAGTTTCGGAAAACGGTTACATTTAACTTGTAACCAATTATAATCTTTCTACTTATAAGATTCTTTAGTATAAAAGTACAAAATTAATCAATTATTTTGAATATTTTTTGTATATAATAACTAAATATGATGAAACTAAATACGCTATCGAATATTCGATAATTTGCGTAGTATGATTATTGAGCGAAAAAAATCCAGCATGAATTATTCAAGCTGGATTCTATCTATCATTCTTAAAAAATATAAACTTTGCCAATAACGTATTTCTTTATTTCTTTACCCTAGGCACCAAATTAACAGCCTGCCGAATCGCTTCCATCAAACTTCTCTCATCTGCAATTCCTTTTCCTGCTATATCAAAAGCCGTTCCATGATCGACACTTGTTCTAATGATTGGAAGTCCTACTGTAATATTTACACCTGTATCCAATCCAAGGACTTTTACAGGGCCATGTCCTTGATCGTGATACATTGCAACCACTACATCAAAATCGCCGCGTACAGTACGGAAAAATAAAGTATCTGCTGGTAATGGACCGACTACGTCAATCCCTTCAGCTTGTGCTTTTATTACTGCTGGGATCACTTTTACTTCTTCCTCGCCATATCCAAAAAGGCCATTTTCTCCAGCATGAGGATTGATTCCACAAACCGCAATCTTTGGTTTATTCATTCCTGCACGTGTTAAGGTTTCATTTGCTAAGCGGATGACCTCATACACTCTTTGCGGGTTAATCATTTTGATTGCATCAATAATTCCGACATGAGTCGTTACATGGATGACACGCAAATTAGGTGCGGATAGCATCATAGAAAAGTCTTTCGTATTCGTTAAGTGTGCCAGTATCTCGGTATGACCTGGATATGTATGCCCGCCCTTATGTAAGGCTTCTTTATTTAATGGTGCTGTGCAAATGGCAGCAATTTCCTTATTTAGTGCCAGCTCCACTGCCTTTTCCACAAATTTATAAGCAGCATGTCCAGATTCGGCGGAAACTTGCCCGATTAGCAAATTGGGTGGCAGAATATCTAGATCAAAACAATTTATTACATTTGGTGAAAATTCCGCATGATCCAATGTAGAAATTGAATGGATGTCCAAATCAGTATGAATAAACGTTTTCGCACGTTCCAAAATTTTCGCATCTCCGATTACAATTGGGCAGCAAATCTCATGGATTTCCAAATGACCGAAACTTTTTAAAATGATTTCTGGCCCAACCCCTGCAGAGTCGCCCATTGTAATGCCAATAATAGGTTTAATCATCTGTACCACTGTCCTTTAAAAAATGTAATGCATGTTTCAAAGTGTATTTCGTCCCAAATCCCCCTGCTTTCGTCACTGCCCATAAATCTCTTTTGTATCCTAGTAACTTTCCAAATGGTAATCCCGCCTCAATCTCTGTGAATAATATCATTTCATCAATCCCCAGTTTCAAACAAACTGCCTTTGCCGTATCACCACCTGTTAAAAACAGACCGTTGACAGATTCAATATTTTCGCATATTGCCAGCGCCATCTCAGCAATCCCCTCTACTATCCGCTTACTAATCTCTTGATCGTGAGGATATCTTTCATTGGATTCTACATATAATAAGATATGGTCAATGTCAGGATGATTGTGGATTTTATTTAATATCGTATCCATATCAATGGAATGCCTTAATAGTTCAAGCACATCAACTTTAATAGAATATGTTTTTGACATTCTCTCAGCTTCATGAATTTGTTTCTTAGTAACACTTGATAAACTGCCCGAGATCGCTAATGTTTTTCCAATAGAGTATTTAGGCATTTCAATCAGGTGTGAAGTTTCCAACCCTAGACGAGATGGCAAATATTCTATTAAACCCGCAGATCCTGCCCAAACAATCTTTAATCCTGTTTTCAAAAATTTATCAATGATTTCTGTAAAATCGGATTCCTTTTCTACGTCACATACAATCCAATTTTCATGAATGCTTTGTATAAATTCTTCATTTGTTTTTCGTATGATTTCCGAATTAAATACAATCGCCTTTTTCTTTACTTGCTTAAAGAGAAGATCAGGTATATAACTCATATCAACCGGGGTTATTGGATCTTTTGAAAATTCCGTTTCAGTAATGATTTCGCCATTGATATAATGATGACCTTCTTTCGTCATTCGTCCAAGTTTAGGAAAAGCGGGTACGATCACAACAATATCGGGCTCATATACCTTTTCAACAGCTAATAATTCAATTCCTATATTCCCTCTTAATGTAGAGTCAATTTTTTTATAAATATGAGAAACCCCTGAACGAAACATGTATTGGGCAGCCCTTAAAACTCTAGTATAAGCTTCAGAAGACTTTAAGGAGCGACTGTTTGTATCGATCACTAGTACATCATTATTCGCCATTTCCTTATCCACTTCTAAATGGATTCCAACCGAAGTTCGCAAACCCATTTTCGCTAACTGAACTCCTGAATCATTTGATCCCGTAAAATCATCCGCAATGATTCCAATTTTGTTATTCATTATTAACATCCCCTTTAATGAATGAGCCGTAACTAAATTATAATGTTTTTATTACGTTAAAGCGCTGAATCTTTGAGATTTCATTCGATTCATGATACAATAATATTGTTGATGAATCTTATAATGTTGTTCTTTTTTTATAAAAAACCATTCAGGGGTGAAGTACATTTGTTAGGTGATTATCGTTTTCGCGATTATCAGCCCGCGAGCCTTCGCAAGGACTTCATTTCTGGGATAACTGTCGGTATTGTGGCCATTCCTCTTGGGATGGCTTTTGCCATGGCTTCAGGTGTTAAGCCAGAATATGGAATTTATACGACGATTATCGCAGGATTGCTTGTATCTTTGCTCGGCGGTTCTCGTTTTCAAATTGCTGGTCCTACGGGAGCATTTATTCCAATTTTACTTGCAGTCGTGCTTCAATACGGATATGAGAATTTGTTGGTTGCGGGTTTAATGGCGGGAGTCATGCTCGTCATCATGAGTTTTTTTCGACTTGGAAATTTAATTCATTTTATACCAAGGTCTGTAACAATCGGTTTTACAACGGGGATTGCTGTCATTATATTCAGTGGCCAGATAGGAAACTTTTTCGGTCTTACAGGCTTGGAAAAAAAAGAATTTTTTCATGAAAATATGCTGGAGATTTTTAGACATTTTGGCACTTTGAATGGATACAGTATTTTAACAGCCATCATTGGTCTAATTGCAATCATCGCCGTGCCTCGGATATCTCCGAGAATTCCTATTTTACTCGTCGGTCTTATCATACCGACGGTCGTTTCGGTCGTTTTTTATCCAAACCATGTTGAAACAGTCGGCACTGCCTTCGGTGGTATTCCACAATCATTACCAGCTTTTAAGTTTCCTGAGATTACTTTCGGTAAAATTAGTGAACTATTCATACCTGCACTTGTGATTGCGGCCTTAGGTGCAATTGAATCCTTGCTTTCAGCAGTAGTGGGAGATGGTATGACGAATGAAAAACATCATTCTAACCGTGAGCTCTTCGGACAAGGGATTGCCAATATTGTCGCCCCGCTTTTTGGCGGTATTCCTGCAACTGGAGCGATTGCCAGGACGGCTACTAATATAAAATCAGGTGCCGTAAGCAGGCTTTCGGGAGTTATTCATAGTTTGTTCGTGTTAATCACATTGCTGTTATTTGCACCATATGCATCTCACATTCCACTTTCTGCAATGGCGCCACTCTTAATGTTTGTCGCTTGGAATATGGCAGAGTTAAAATCTTTTAAACAACTATTAAAGTTAAAGACGAGCGATTCAGTTGTTCTCCTAGCAACCTTTTTGCTCACCGTTTTTGTTAATCTGACTGTAGCCGTTCAAGCAGGAATTTTACTTGCCATTCTTTCTTTTATTAAAAAGAAAAGCGAAATGCTTCAGATCAATCAGAAACAAGCTGCTTTGGATTTAACATCACACTTTCACTATAAAACCTTCACCATTAAGGGACCATTGTTTTTTGGAACAGCACAGACTTTTGAACATCTCCTTCATTCAACTCTTGAAAGTACACCTAAGGTCATTATTTTAAATATGTCCGAAGTTACTACAATTGACGCAACAGGAGAAGAAAAACTCGCTTCCTTCATTAAAAACTTTAGAAAAGCCGGCGGCACCGTATTGATATATGGGTTGCCGATCTGGGGAATGGAGTTATTTAAAAAAAGCGGATTAGTCGATGCTTTAGGGAACGATGCATTTTATTTAGATGAAGAAAGTGCTATGGGATCAGTTCATCACCATCTAAAAGCGGCGGGGGATTAATCCTCTTTTTTACAGGGAAGTATACAAATCTGACTTTTATTACAAGTATGCAATCAGAATCCGAGAAGAGGAGCAAGTTGTTTAAACGTTGCTCCCTTTTTTCCAATACTGACTTCCATCCAATGTTCTATCCAGCCACTTATTTTCAAACAATTCACGTCTGAGCAGGGCAGAGTCACCAAATAAATGCCATTCATCCAATATGGCATTTACCTCTTTTTCTGAGTATGTACGCCCTTCAGCAAATTTTCCAGCTAAAAAATTAACGGCGATTAATTTTTTACTACGCTTTGCTGGCCATGATTTTAACTGCCCTTTTTCATTGAAAAATCCTTTTATTTCATCTTGTGGATTCGTCACACAAATCTCCTCCCAACGATTTCTATATAACTATCATAATGAACAAAATAATGACTGGAAATAATTGGCTTCCTCATTGGACTTTCTGTATGATTAAAACATGGAAATTGTTTTTAAGGGGTCCTATTTATGAATACTCTTGGAAAATTAACATTTAAGTACAGAAAACCCATTTTAATGATTTGGTCTCTCCTTTTTGTTCTATCCGGAATTTTTGCATTAAAGCTTCCTTCTGTTTTAAGCGGCAGTGGCTTTGAATATGAAGGTTCGTATAAAGAAGTCGAAAAAGTCATGGATGAAGATTTCAATATTCCGGCCTCTTCTTTAATTTTGTTGTTTGAAAAAAGCGATGAGGCAGCAGAAGAAGACTTTAAATCGTACATAGAAAACACAATGACTCGCATTACAAAAGTTAAAAATGTAGAAATCCAACAGTCATCACCTCAAATCAAAGATAACAAGGCTTTTGCCGTACTATCCTTTAACAATAAGGATCAAATGCCAAAAAGTATTGAAAGTGTGCGGGACAAGCTTGAAGATGAAGATTCTTTTTCTGTAGGCTTAACAGGAAGAGCCGTCATTGAAGAGGATATGAATCAAGCGGCACAGGAAGATTTAGTACGAGCAGAACTTATTGGGATTCCCATCGCATTGATTGTGCTGCTATTGGCTTTCCGAGGAGTGATAGCCGCGCTAATACCGCTCATTACTGGTTTTGTCAGTGTTGTTGTTGCAATGGGGATGCTTTATTTTACAGGTCAAAAATTGGATCTTTCAATTTTTGTTTTAAATACTGCCCCGATGATCGGCCTAGCACTTGGGATTGATTTTGCTCTTCTTTTTGTAAATCGCTTCCGTGAAGAATTAAATATAAAAGCGACGGATGAGGCCATTGTAAAAACAGTAGCGACCTCTGGAAGGGCTATTCTATTTTCAGGTTTTTGTGTATTGCTCGGCTTGATCGGAATGTTATTTATTCAAGTTGGAGTTTTTCAATCAGTTGCTTTAGGCGGCATCGCGGTTGTTTTTACTTCTGTACTCGCAGCAAATACATTTTTACCCGCATTCCTATCGATTATGGGTCCACATATAAATAAGTGGATGATTTTAAAAGAAACAAAAGGGAAGGAAAGCAGTTGGCATTCATTTGCTCGTTTTGTAATGAAAAGAACGGTTGTTATGACACTTGCTGCTACACTTTTGCTCATTATAGGTATGATCCCAGTAGGCGGAATGAAACTAGCCATTCCAGAATCGGATGCATTGCCGACATCGTATGAATCGCGGACGGCTTTTGAAAAATATAAAGAAACCTTTGGAGATATAGATCAGACGATTGCTTATATTGTTGCCAGCAGTAACGTCAATATGGTTGATTCATTGCAAAAATTGGAGAATGTTATTAACGATATTCAATCTGATCCGCTTGTTAGTGAAGTAGACTCCATTTTTTCAGCGACAAATATGTCAGCAAATAAATTAATCGCTGCAAAAGAAATCCCAGAACTAAAATCACAACTAGCTCCTGCATTTGAGCGGCTAACTAATAAGAATGAGGCAATTCTTCAAGTGAAATTGAATGCAAAAAATTCATCCAATAAAGCAAAAAAGTGGGTTCGAGAGTGGGAGAAGAAAGAGTTGGATCTCGCCTTAAAAATTGGCGGCGAGTCGAAGTTCCATCAGGAAATTTTCGATGAAATTATGGACAAAGTAGTGTACAGCTTAGCATTCATATTACTCTCAACATACATTGTACTGTTTTTCGCATTCCGTTCTGTATTAATCCCTTTGAAAGCCATTTTAATGAATGTGATTAGTTTAGGATGCACATTTGGAATCATCGTTTGGCTTTTCCAAGAAGGACACCTTGGATTCCATGCATCCGATATCGCTTTAATGATTCCTGTCTTTGCTTTTAGCATCGTCTTTGGACTAAGCATGGATTATGAAGTGTTTCTTATTTCGCGAATATACGAGATTTATCTTGAAACTGGAAATAACGATAAAGCCACTCTGGAAGGCTTAACATCAACAAGTAAAATTATTACTTCCGCAGCTGCCATCATGATTGTCATTACAGGTGCATTTGGATTTACCGGCATTATTCCGGTGCAGCAAATGGGTGTCACTGTAGCATTAGCTATTTTTATCGATGCTACGATTGTGAGAATGGTGTTAGTTCCGTCTTTAATGAAGCTTCTTGGTGATGTAAACTGGTGGTCACCATTTCATAAACAGCGGCGTGTCAGACAGTATGGCTAAAAAAATGGAGTGAGGCGTCTAAGCCCTGCTCCATTTTATATTACAAAAATTCATATACACCATTTGCAAAATACTCATATTCTTCTTCGTTTAAAATGGTTTCCCCATATCCTTCAAAAAAGACCTTCTTATCTTCTTCACTTGTAAAAAAATGTTCATCAGGCTGAATAGCAAGCGCCACGTCAAATCTTGGGTCTCCGTATGCACCTCCGCTCCAGTCGATGACGGCTGAAATTTTCCCATCATGAACGAGGACATTGTCTACGGTAAAATCTCCGTGGATAAGCGTCTGCCCGCTATTTTTTGGTCTTTCTCTTTTCAACTGTTCCAAAAGCTCTGGTGTACCGTCTAATTCATAAAGTTGTAATTCTTTCTCGGCTTTATCAAGTATTTTATCCAGCCAAATAACGTCCGTTTGATAAATTCCTTCTGGACATTTCGTCGAGTGAATTTTCTTCAGTACTCTCCCGAATTGATAAATAAGGCTTCGTTTCTTTTCTGGATCTGTTTCGTTTTGCAACGCTTCTCCCATCGTTTCACCCTGAATAAAATTCATCAACATCCAGGACTCGTTACGCGCGAAATCCTTTTCAAATGCATAAATGACAGGAATGGGCAGATGCGTTTCGCTTAAACTTTTTAAGATAATTGCTTCTCGTTTAAGCCACCCCGCAAACCGATCCCCCTTCGATCGTTTTAAAACAAAAAACCCGTTTTCCCCCTTAATAATCCCTACGTTTGACGTACATCCTTGCTCCGGAAACGTCATTTTCTCTACTTTCCCTATTATCTTTACTAGTTTTTTCGGTATTTCTTGTTCAGCGATAGGAAACACATCGTTACCCCCGATTTACATTATTCCCTTTAATAATCGCTGAACATAATTAAAAGTGCAAGAGGTCCTATCGAATCCCTAGTACATCTTTACCTTCTCTACTAATCATCTCAGGTGACCATTTTGGCTCCCACACAAGATCAATTTCTACATCTTCCGTTTCAAGTTTTTCTTTTAAAACGTACTTCACTCCACCTACAATCGTATCGTGCATCGGACATCCCGGGGTTGTCAAAGTCATTTTTATAAAAATACGTTCATTATGATACTGAATATCGTAAACAAGACCTAGATCAACAATGTTTATGCCAAGTTCAGGATCATATACACCTCTCAATAATTCCTCAATATGTTCCTCCATATCTATATACGCTCCCTTCCTTTAATGTGCAAAGACCCGGCTTATCAAAATCATATAAAGGATTGAAAAAAGTGAGAAGGCCGATCCACCAATAGCAATGAACAATCCCGCATTATAAGCGATTCCTGCAAAAATAAACATAATGAAAAGGGCTACTAAGATTAATCCGTATTCCACTTTCTTTTCATTAAGCAAATCAGCCATTAACGGCGTTCCCGGTTTTCCGGCATGCGGTCCATATTTATGTGTCCACCATAAAAATGGTACTATTTTTGAAGCATAGCAAAGAATCGTAAATGACACCCAACCGCCAAGATAAATCCAGCCTGCTAAAGTAACCGATTTAGATTGAAGTAATTGATCAGGAACAAGTAAAGTGTACAACGTCAAACCAATCGCAAAAACCATAAGTGCTTGGCTAGCATAAACGGACCATTTGATTCCGAGACCCGGATTTTGTTTGACGCGATGCTTTTTGATTTGTAGTAAATGGATATTGTATATGGTGATCGCCATTGTAATAATCAATAGAGAGGCCCATTTCGTCCAAACATTCCCTCCCAAAAGAAAGGACGCCACTCCGGATATAACTCCAATGTTCCATATTATCAATGTTGCTTTTTGTAATTTGATTGGAAAATGGTGAGAAAGATAAAACATTGGCAGCATTTTATAACTAAATCCAGTTATAAGCATTCCAAACCAACCAATCGTTCCTAACCAAATGTGAGCTCCTAGCAATCTTTCGTGAAAGGAAGCCAAATTTCCTGTTATAAAATTTAACCCCATCGCCATTCCGAACATCCCAGTCAGTACTAAATACAAGACTGCACATGCTGCACTGATTGTAATGGCATCCCAGTGCTTCGCTCTAAACAAAGTAACCGCCATATTCCAAGCGAATAACAAAATTCCAATAAAGGCAACTGTGGCAAATCCACCAATCATTAGTACTTTTCCGCTCCAAAAGCCATACAAAAGACCACATAACCCAATCGTAAAAAATGCATAATGAATAAATCCTAGTGTTTCGCTATATATTTTTGATTGGAGAATGACATGGATAAGTTGGTATACCGCACCCATCGCAAGCATCGTCGCCCATCCAAGAATAAATAAGTGGGTATGAAACCAACCGCTTGGTCCACGTAAACCTACATTGATCCACTCATATAGTGAGAAAAGCGATAGGATATGAAAAAGTACAAAACCAACCATTCCCGTAATAATAAATGAAAATGGGAGACGGAACATTTTTCTCGCCCCCTCTTATACTTTTTTGATCTTAACCTTTGCAGATCCGTCTTCTTGTTCTTCTACTTCAAATGGGTAACCGAGGCTATTTAATTCTTCGATTAGAAAAACTGGAACTCGATCATTGTGAATATGAACCTCATCACCAGGAAGACTGCGATCTAATGCTGCAAGAGTTCGCATCATCGGTTGAGGCGGTTCTAACCCTCGATTATCTAATGAATGTGTTTTTGGTGATCCATCCACTGACCTTCTAGAAGTTTGACGAGTTTTTTCCATTAGATCCGACTCATTCAGATCCAATAAATGCTTATTCTTTTTGTTAACAAAGGTTACAATCCAATGGTCTTTTTCAATTTTCTCCACCTTGTTAACAAACCCCCTTACCTTTAAAAGACCTAATAAAGGAGTAGGCTTGAATGTAGCATGAAGAACAAAGATATCGTCTATTTTCAAATCTTTTACGGTGTCCATTATTAATTGAAAAGGCTCAAGCTTTTTTCGTAAGTGAGGTCGAACGTCCAGTTCAACTATATTTCGATTTTCTTTTTCCAAAGCGAAATCACCTCTTAGTCAGCACCTATTTTACGGCCAAGCGCATGCAGCCATCGACTAGCTAACTTCCCCGCCTTTTCTCTTGTGTAGTCCATAGTGAATCCTCTTACCGAACTCATCGTGTTTTCCAAAGGCTTCTGAAGTTTATACGTCGATGGACCGAACGCTTACGCCTTTCTTACTAACGCATCATATTTTTTCGCTTCGGGATACAGACCCGCCATTCCACCATAAAGTGAGTAGAAAAAACTATCGGGAGCATCTAGTGAAAAAGATAAATATTGTTTCGGATCCATTCCGAGCATTTTCTCAAATAACTTCGCACTGTCATACGCATAAAAACAAAAATACGTATATTCGAATTCAGGCATTTTTTCAAAAGTTGTTACGATATCATGTGCATATTCTTCAATGTTTGAAGCTGCTTCTTGAACCATTGAAATCGCGTCTTCAATCGATACAACAATTTTTATCGTTTTTTCATCAATAATTTCTACGTTTGCCATGGCAACCGACCTCCCGGCAATTATAGTCTTTCTATTTTAATTTGAAATGTCTCCGGTCCTCGTTCAATGTATTCCCAATCAAATTCGCCAGGGAACATAGATTCAAATTGAAAATGTAAAGGGACTGGATCATGGTCGTTAACAATAAGCATCGCTTCCGAAGGAGTTAGCTTTTTAAACGTTTCGAAAATCACCTTATGCTTTAAGTGTGGTGGATATTCTGTAACCTTGACTGTTTCTGTTATAGTTGACATTTTTCATTCCTCCTATGATCATTGTTTACATTCTTTAGTTTAGACGGGAATGGAATAAGTTACTGTGATTTACGTCACATAATTGAAAACAATTCTCAATAGGGGATGTGTTCGTCTTTTGGGCTCGATTCTGTAATCGTAGGGCTTTGCCATGTTCATCGTAAATTAGTCTATTATTCTCGACTAAAGCCAGTAGCTTCGTTTTTTCATCGAGAATTAACCTCTTATTCTCGACTAAAACCAGTAGCTCCTTTTTTCATCGAGAATTAACCTCTTATTCTCGACTAAACCCAGCAGCTCTGTTTTTTCATCGAGAATTAACCTTTTATTCTCGACTAAAACCAGCAGCTCCGTTTTTTTATCGAGAATTAACCTCTTATTCTCGACTAAAACCAGTAGCTCCTTTTTTTCATCGAGAATTAACCTCTTATTCTCGACTAAACCCAGCAGCTCTGTTTTTTCATCGAGAATCCCTTATGAGGTCATTCGCAACATCCCGTATAAGTTCTTCACAGAGCAGTTAAATATTCAAAAGTTTCCATCGCTGCTTTTTTCCCATGCTGAATGCAATCTGGGATCCCAACTCCATCGTAGCCAGCACCGCATAAATAGATGCCTGGCCTATTAATTTCTAATTGATTTCTTATTATCTTTAGCTGTTCTTTATGCCCGACGGGATATTGAGGCATGGAATCAAAGCAGCGGGTAATTTCAGTAAAGTATGGCTTCGCCGTGATTCCCATCATATCGTGTAAATCCTTGCTTACAGCAGAAAGCAGCTCTTGGTCCGATAGTTTCAACCATTCCTGGGAACCGGCTCGTCCGACAAATACTCTAAAAAGAACATTTCCAGAAGGTGTGGTATGAAGCCACTTTGATGATAGCCATGTACATGCGGTCATCGTCCTTCCTTCTTTACGAGGAACAAGAAAACCAGAACCATTTAGTGGAAAAGCAACATCTTCTTTTTTGAAGGCCAAAACTATATTTGCAACTGATACATACGGTATTTCCTCTAGCCATTTCACATTAGGAAGTTCTGGCAAAAGCCTCGCTGCCTTTGATGTTGGCATTGCCAAAACTAAACCATCTGCTTGGAGTTCTGTACCATTTTCAAGAATTAGCTTATATCCCTTTTCACATTTCGTTAATTTTTCTATTTCTTGACCTTTCAGAATCTCAATCGGGTGTAAAGCTTCTACGAGGCGATCGATTAATGTAGATAACCCATTTTTATAACTGAGAAACATACTTTTCTTAGCTGCTTCAGGCAAACCTGTTATAGGCTGCGGCGAATGACGACTAGTTACGATTCCTTTTATTAAACTGCGATGTTTTTCCTCCATTAACTTAAATTGAGGAAACGTCGAATCTATACTAAGGAATCGTGCATCACCGGAATAAATGCCGGAGAGAAGGGGCTCTGTAATATTTTCTAATACTTCCTTCCCAAGTCTCCGTTCAATAAAATGCCCTAGTGATTCGTCGCCGCCTTCTTTTCTTTTTGGTAAAACTAAATCCATCGCTGCGCGAATTTTTCCAAGCGGTGATATTAAACCCGTTTTAATAAAAGGAAAGACCTTTGTGGGGATTCCAAAAACTAAACCTGGCGGCATTGGATGAAGTTTTCCTTTATTCAAAATAAAAGTAGACTTCGCTTTTGGGTTTGTTCCCACCAATTCATCTTCAAGGCCCAATTCTTTTGTAAGCTCTATGATTGGCTGCTTCCTTGCTAGAAAGGAATCTGGGCCTTTTTCGATAATGAATCCATCGTGATGGAGTGTTTGAATTTTGCCCCCTAGGCGATCACTTTTTTCTACAATAGTAATATCTACAGGAATTTGCTGCTCCTCAAATATTTTCTTCGTGTAAAATGCAGCACTTAACCCCGTGATACCCCCGCCTACAATGACAACTTTTTTTCGCAAATTCTCCATATTAGACACATCCTTCATGGCTGTTATGAGATTTCCAAGCCTTTGGGATATAGGAACAATATGGTTCACTTTCTAAATAGTCACCCGTAACGGCATATGCTCTTGCTCTGGAGCCTCCGCAAATTTCCTTAAATTCGCAAACGCCGCATTTCCCTTTTAATAATGACTTGTCGCGTAATTGCTTCATGACAGGAGAGTTGCGATAAATATCGATTAACGATTGTTCCCTGACATTCCCGCAAACAACTGGAAGAAATCCACTCGGATACACATCACCAATATGACTAATGAAAACGAAGCCATCTCCATCATTTACACTTTTATGTGCACGCCCCAGGAAATCAGGCCGCTTTAATTCCGTATTAGACAAACCTAAACGCTCTTTCTCTTGCATAAATACTCTTCGATAATGTGGAGCTTCAGTTGTTTTTACTCCAAATGGCATTTTTTGCTGTACTTGATACAACCATTTCATGACCTCCTCATGCTTTTCGGGAGTAATGATATCTTTTTGCATTCCTCTTCCTGTTGGTACGAGGAAAAACAAGCTCCACAACACCGCTCCCATTTCTTTAACCTTTTCAGCAATCGCTTCTAGATCATGAAGATTATAATTAGATACAGTCGTATTCACTTGAATAGGAATTTGAAGTTCTTTTAAATATTCAATCCCTCTCATCGTCATATCGTAGGAACCTCTCGTTCCTCTAAAATGATCGTGAATTTCTGCACAAGAACCATCAAGACTGAAAGCCCATCTCGACAATCCAACCTCTTTTGCTTTCTCAATCGCCTTTTTCGTTACTCTTGGCGTAGCACTAGGTGTCATGGAAACAGGCAATTTTTTCTCCTCAATCGCATATTTAGCTAATTCATATAAATCTGGACGCATCAAAGGATCTCCACCAGTAAAAACAAATAAAGGGCGATCCATTTTTGCGATATCATCAATTAACCTTTTGCCTTCTTCAAAGGAAAGCTGCCGAGGATCTGCTTTATATTGCGCTTCTGCACGGCAGTGTAAGCATTTCAAAGCACAAGCTCTTGTCACTTCCCAAATAACGATAAAAGGATTTTCGTTATAATCTCTTTCATTCAATAAAGGTATCATATATAGATCTCCTTTCTTGCGGATAAAACCGCTAAACATAGGCTACTAAAAAAATAGTAATCATTCTGTGAGGAAAATCACACAAACCTATATTTTTATTTAGGAGATTTAATAACGAAATACCTTAAACAATTCCGCTATGTAGATCATAACGCAACCTACAGCAAGGATTTGTCCTAAAACTGCAACGATCGTTAATTGAAAAATAAATCCAAAAATAAGTGTCGAAATGCCAAATAAATACACGCAAAGTTCCCAAGTCATGCGATCCCCTGGCAACATTTCATACAAAAGCACAGCGGTTTTTCGATCTTCTTTCGTCCGATAACGATATGGCCACCATAAAAAAGGAATAATTTTATACAAATAACTTAAGATGGATGCTGAGAACCACCCTAAAATAAGTATAATGATAAATTCCTCCTGCATTCGCTCTATTAAATTTGAAACTAAAAATAAAAAGTAGATGATGGGAATGAGATAAAAAGCGACCCTAACTGTTCCAATCGGCAATCTCCCTCTTCTGTATTTGCGAACTTGAAACATATATAGTACAAACCAGCCTAAAGCAACGATCATGATAAATTTCCCGACAATGGCGAGCCAATTAAATGAAAGCCAAAATGAGAAGACGTGTAACCATAAGCCGATATGAAAAAGCCCGACGATCCAATAAGACGATGTAGTTGCTTTTTTTGTCGACACATAAAACATTGGAAGCAGCTTGAAACTATATACCATAATTAATCCAGACAACCAACCGGCAATCCCCATCCACAAATGACTTTTAAAAACAGCCTCGTATTTTTCAATAATCATACCGTATCCATAACCAAGGCCCATCATCGTTCCAAGGAAAATCGTCATTAAGAAAGCCGCAAGCGAAAGACATACCCCAAAAACAAATACATTCCATATCCTTTTTCGAATAAATGTCATACAGAGATTAAAAACGTAAAGAAGTCCCCCAATAACAATGAAGCATCCTCCTAAAACAACGAGTTTCATATTGATAAAAAAGCCGCTCACTAGTCCAAGGAATCCTACGAGATAAAAGAAAAAATGGATATACCCAATCGCTCTGCTATACAGTGAGGTTACCAAAACAATTTGCGTAATTTGGTAGCTTGCCCCCATCGCAACCATTGTTGCCCATCCCAACAAAAAAATGTGGGCTAAAAACCATCCTTTTGGATTTCGAAATGATTCTAACTGAATAAGATCAGGTATAAACCAGACGGTTGCAATCATCCCAATAACAAAGAGCGCCATGCCGGTCGAAAAAAAAGAAAAGGTTAACTTTAAAATATGTAAATGTGGTGGAATTTTCCTTGTTTTTGAAATCATTTCCTCACCTCTCTATCAGTTTTTCTGATTACGTTTAACATGTCAAATCAAAAGTAAATGTGAGTTCTATCACAGTATTTCTAAAAAAAGAAATGTAAAGTTAAATAAAAATAAGAAAGAGGCGATTCAAGTGGTTATAAAAATGGATAAACAACCAGTTTATGAATATATGGAAGAACTTTGTGCTGCTTTATTAGAGCAAGAGGCATACACAGATTTGAAGGATATGATTAATCATTTTTACGAAGATGAGAATGCCATTAAGCAATACGAGCATTTTAAAGAGAAGCAGGGATATCTCTACGACAAAGAGCAACAAGGGATTGAATTAACTGAAGAAGAAATTAGTGATTATAACGAGGAAGAGCTTGAACTATTTAACAATGATCGTATCCGCCAATTCTTATATGCGCAGAGAGAATTTAATGATCTCCAAAGTATCATTAACCAATATTTTCAAAAGACAGTTGAACTTGGCACACTTCCGAAACGAAGGGAAATAAAAAAAGGGGGCTGCGGATGCGGTGGAAGCTGCGGCGGCCATTAATTTATACAATAACAAAAAACGGTATGCTTTAGCTGCCGTTTTTTGTTGTTCATAAAGTCTTACTGGAAAAAAGAGAAAAAATACATAAGCTGCGTTATAATTAAAAAGAGAATATAAGGAAGTTGGGATTTAATGAAAAAAAACAATACGACTGCATCTCTAAAAAATGTTTCTCTGTTTCATGATTTAACCCAACTGGAAATTGAGAAAGTAGAAGAAATTACAATTTCTCGATTTCTATCGAAGAAATCCATTGTCTTTTCTGAAGGCAGTGAGAAGGAAGCCGTATATTTTATTAAACAAGGTTTAGTAAAAACATATAAAACAGATGAAAATGGGCATGAACAAATTGTTTCTTTTTTAAAGGCTGGCGACATGTTTCCCCACACCGGATTTTTCAATCAAAACCCATATCCCGCAACAGCTGAAACAATTGTAGATACAGAGCTTCTAGCAATCCCACTGCAAATGTTCGAACACTTAATGATGAATACTCCTTCAATCGGCATTAAAATGATGCGTGTTATGGGAGACATTATTATGGAGCTTCAGCAAAGGCTACAAGTGTTGTCTGGAAAAGATGTTAAACAAAGAGCACTCTCCTTTCTTCTAAAACTTGCTGAGCAGCATGGAATTGAGAAGAATGAAAATACGATTATTATCAATGTACCCATGACTCACCAAGAATTTGCCAATTCAGTCGGCACGACAAGAGAAACGATCAATCGACTTTTAAACCAGCTTGGGAAAGACGATATTTTGAAAGTGGATCGAAACCGTATTGTCATAACAGATGTTGAAGCATTGAAGGAACAAATGGAATTCAAATAATCAATAAAGAGGAATGAATTTTTCATTCCCCTCTTCTGGACGATAGACCTGCATTATGCGGGACTATCGTTTTTTTTCGATTTTTCCATTGAATTGAGAACACTCATATTGCGATTTAAAGGAATTTACCGGTGAATTTGGGAACCATTAACTCGATTGGTGACCTTCGCAAGAGTTTTAACAACATCTTTGGAAACCATTAGCTCGATTCGTGATCTTCGTAAGAATTTTAACAATAACTTCGGAAACCATTAGTTCGATTGGTGACCTTCGCAAGAGTTTTAACAACAACTTTGGGTACCATTTGCTCGATTGGTGACCTTCGCAAGAGTTTTAACAACATCTTTGGAAACCATTAACTCGATTGGTGACCTTCGCAAGAGTTTTAACATCAACTTTGGAAACCATTTGCTCGATTCGTGACCTCCGCAAGAGTTTTAACATCAACTTTGGATACCATTAACTCGATTGGTGACCTTCGCAAGAGTTTTAACATCAACTTTGGAAACCATTTGCTCGATTGGTGACCTTCGCAAGAGTTTTAACAACATCTTTGGAAACCATTTGCTCGATTGGTGACCTTCGCAAGAGTTTTAACAACATCTTTGGAAACCATTAACCCCATTCGTGACCTCCGCAAGAATTTTATTAGTGACTATAGGCACGTGTGGCAACCTTCGTTTCGGTTTACTTCGCTTCGGTTCATTAAAATGTGATGTGAGTCACAATATGATTTATATTAATCTGTTAAAGTAACCTCTATTAGGAAAACTAAATTTTCTGCATATTTCCCTTAGGAGTGATGACAGACAATGTATGGGGCGCAAATATTAATACAATCTTTAATAGAACAAGAGGTCGATACTATTTTTGGATATCCTGGTGGTGCAGTGTTGCCAATCTATGATGCTTTATTTGACTGCAATAATATTAATCACATTCTTGTAAGGCATGAACAAGCTGCCGTCCATGCAGCTGATGGATATGCGCGAGTAACAGGGAAACCAGGGGTAGCCCTTGTAACAAGTGGTCCCGGCGCGACCAATGCCGTAACGGGTATTGCCACTGCCTATATGGATTCCGTTCCGATGGTTATTATGACAGGTCAAGTTTCTACGAATTTACTCGGCTTAGATAGCTTTCAAGAAGTCGATATTTATGGGATGACGATGAATATAACAAAACATAATTATATGGTTATGGACATCGCTGATCTTCCACGGATTATAAAGGATGCTTTCCATATTGCAAATACGGGGCGTCCCGGTCCGGTTCTTATTGATTTTCCAAAAAATATTATGACAAATAAAATGGATTTAGCTTTGGATGAACTAAAAGGCCCCATTCACATACAAGGATATGAACCGTGCACATCCATTTCCTATAGAGAATTCGATGAAATTGTGGAAAAAATAGAAAGTGCACACAGTCCAGTGCTCGTAGCAGGGGGCGGTTGTTTAGCGGGGGATGGCCCATCCTTATTATTTGAACTGGCGACTCGGTGCGATATTCCAGTAACCTCCACTTTAATGGGCATTGGGTCCTTTCCAGTCGATCATCCATTGTATTTAGGGATGGTTGGAATGCATGGAACTGTTGCTGCTAATCGCGCTGTCCAAGGCGCTGACGTTTTAATTTGCTTAGGAATGCGGTTTAGTGATCGAGTAACAGGAAATAAAAAGTCATTCTCACCTAAGTCATTTAAGATTCAAGTAGATATCGATCCTGCAGAACTAAACAAAAATGTCCATGTTGACCTAGCCGTTTCAGGTGCTGTAGATGATGCACTGCGTGGAATTCTGCTACGTGTCCCTCCAAATAAACATTTAGCATGGCACGAAAAACTGGATGGCTGGTCCAAACAGGCACCTTCTTTTAAATATAAAAAAGACAATTCCTTAACACCACAAGAAGTGATCCACTATATCGATGCTGCAACGGCCGAAAATGCAATCATTTCTACTGACGTAGGGCAGCATCAAATATGGACTGCACATCATTACACTTTTACAAAACCTCGCTCCTTTTTAACTTCAGGTGGCCTTGGAACGATGGGATATGGATTTCCAGCGGCCATAGGAGCAGCAGTTGCTAATCCCGATCGTCAAGTAGTTTGCATTAGTGGGGATGGAAGTTTTCAAATGAATATGCAAGAAATTATGACGGCTGTAGACTTAAGGATAAATGTAAAGGTTGCGATTCTCAAAAATGGCTACCTTGGAATGGTGAGACAATGGCAGCAATTGTTTTTAAACAATAGATATTCTGCGGTCCGAATTAGTTCACCTGACTTCGCTTCATTAGCGAAATCCTTTGGAGCACATGGGTTTACAGCAAGAACAATCGATGAGGCACGTAATATTATTGATCTTGCTATTAATACAGAGGGTCCGGTTATCATGGAATTCTATGTAAATGAAGAAGCAAATGTATACCCAATTGTCCCGCCAGGTGCAAGTAATCAAGATATGATAGAGGATTGAAAAGTCGCATGCATGTAACTTTTTATCTTTATACATATGAAGGCTGTTCCATGTAAGGAACAGTCTCATTTTCAATGACAGGTTTATCTTTTATTAAT
Source organism: Bacillus sp. FJAT-49711 (assembly GCF_018343715.1). Classification (GTDB taxonomy): domain Bacteria; phylum Bacillota; class Bacilli; order Bacillales; family Bacillaceae_C; genus Lederbergia. The sequence continues at coordinate 106,351 of NZ_JAGYPL010000003.1, forward strand.
GCATCCCTAACCTTTTAAACTGTTTCATAAAGAGATATGTAGATTAACAGTTACTGAAATATAACGGTTCGATGATGAGGTTTCAGTTGAAAGAAATTACTACACCCGTATCTACAGTAGTGACATCAACTGAACGTGAATTTACTATGACAAGCCTTTGCTGGTTTGTCTGCATGATTTGAGCCCGTTCAAATAGCCCTTGAGTAACTTTTTCAGCAAGTGCACTATCAGCGATAAAGAAATTTACCACAATTGCAATGGCTGATTGCAAGGAAACTGCTGCTTGCAGGTCAGTAGTGCTTACTGTAATATCACAGGAATCCAGGATCTCAATCGTTTCGCTGGATGATTGTTCAGTTTTTGATACCAGGCCAGCTTTATTAAGAATAGGCTCTCCACCTCTTGGATTACAAGGATGCTTTGTTTCTTCAAGTGCCTTCCAAATTAATTCTGGTTTTGGTTTTGGTTTCTTTCCCATTTTACTAGCCCCCTCTCTGCACTATTAAATGCAAATGATGCATTTTCGTTTGGATAACCCCCGGTGAAAAGGTACATTTTAGTTCTTTTTAAAAAGCCGTTCTCTCAAGGGGCTTTCTAGCTGTACAGTAGGTTGATCCTTTTCAGCAACCGTTTTTTATTTGTTTATCGAGATATCCTTCTACTTTTTCCTTTAATTTATTTGCTGTTGTTTTGAGTTTTTCTCGTTGTTCCTCTGAAAGTCTTCCCTAAGTCATCCTTATCTAACTTATCCTTCGACAACAGATCGGCTATAAACACAAGTATATTTGATGGTTGTATAGTTCTTTTCGATTCTTATTAGCAAAATGGTTTCCCTTACGACTGTTACTATATATATTCAAGAAAAAAAGGAGGGAAAGGGCATACAACATAACTAAAAAATTTTTAAGTGGTGAGGGACTAGGTTAAATAGACTCCAAAGCATTATTTGTTCTTAACATCATTTTTTCATGAAACGGTCTAACTAGATTTATCTATTAACAAGTCAATGTGAGATTGCCCGTATATATCAGGATTAATTAATTTATAGATAGTACCTTTTTTGAAAAAAGGCGGAATGGCAATCATTGTCCCTTCTTTTTCTTTGCAAATATATTGATGCTGAAACTAATTATTATGGATAAGTGAGCATTAATTCGTTCAGTCAATGATAGTAGACAATTTAAAATATGCTTAAGGCAAGAATATCATTTCTTACACCATTTTCTTTGAACTTACTATAAATAATATTAAGAAATTAAAATATGACAGAGATTATGAAAAGATTCGGCTTTTAAAGCTTGAAAAAGGTGGTGATGTATGTGGGAATATATGATCTTTTTAATCTAGCTGGTAAAACAGCTATTGTTACAGGCGGCGGAAAGGGGTTAGGTGCAGAAATGGCTAGTGCACTTGCCAAAGCTGGAGCAAATGTTGTTGTAGGTTCAAGAGATTTAGAAGCGTGTCAAATAGTCGCTGACCAGTTAAAAAAATGTGGTGTAGGCTCTCTAGCTTTTAAATGCGATGTAACTAACCAAGAAGAAATAGAAAATGTAGTCAGAGAAACGAGCAGGGAGTTTGGAAACATAGATATTTTAATTAACAATAGTGGAACATCGTGGATTGGGCCAGCCTTAGAGTTGCCTAAAGACAAATGGGACAGGGTCATGGATGTCAATGTAAAGGGAGTATTTCTTTTTAGTCAGGCCGTAGCAAAGAAAATGATAAAACAAGGCAGCGGAAAAATTATTAATATCTCCTCTGTTACTGGATTTGGCGGCACACAACCGGAATTATTAGATACGATAGCCTACAATACGAGTAAAGGTGCCGTTATGATATTCACAAAGGATTTGGCCGTTAAATTAGCACGTTATAATATTCAAGTAAATTCCATCGCACCCGGATTCTTTCCTACTAAAATGAGTCAAAAAGTAATAGATAAATCTACCTCATCTATTCTACGTCAAATACCGTCAAGAAGATTGGGAAAAGTGGAGGACTTACACGGGGCGGCTGTCTTCTTAGCCTCGAGAGCATCAGATTATATGATAGGACATGTTTTAGTGATAGATGGAGGAATAAGTAGTTTAGTCTAGTATGAAAGGAGAAAGGGATGTGGTGAATAAAGAGCGAGTGGAACTCTATAAGGCAATAAAAATAACGAGCTCTATAGTTGAGCAAGAAGTAAATAATTGGATTAAAGATCAGATTAATCACAAGAAAGTTGTTCAAGGAACAAATATAGCCGGCAAGTACTATGTTCATGTAATGAAATGTGTTCAAAATAGTATGGGGCATTTGTTCTCTCATTTAAATATGCCCTCAAAAAAAGAAGTTACTAATATAGGGAAAATGGTGTTACAAGTGGAAGAGAAAATAGATAAGGTGGAAGATCAGGTGATTTCACTTCAGCAAAAAGTGGAGAGGTTAAAAAAATAGGTAGGACACTACTTATTTTTATAATAAAGGAGATGGAATAACCTGTGAAGAAAAAGAATGATCATCTAAATAGCTTGAAATCAGGAACAACTGATTTTGAAATTGCAAATATAAATGTAACGAAAGAATATTTAAGGTGGAAAGGTTTTTTCAGCCATTGGACAGACAATGAATTAATATTAATGCAACAACATACACAAAGGGAGGCAATTTGGAAGAAAAACAAGGCTACATTATGGCACTATCCTACCTCACAGAAGAAATATAAAACTCCATTATTTTTAATCTATTCCCTCGTTAACCAACCATTTATACTAGATTTATTATCTGGTGAGAGTGTTATACAATCATTTGTTGAAAATGGCTTTGATGTTTATCTAATGGATTTTGGAATTCCTAGAGATGAGGATAGTGATATCACTGTCGATCATTATATTGTAGATTACATCCAGCGAGGGGTAATTAGGGCACTTCATCATTCTAAAGCTAAAAAAATAAGTATTGTTGGCTATTGTCTTGGGGGAACTTTTGCAGCGGTATATACGGCAATAAGTAACGAACCGATCGAAAATTTAATCTTAATGGTTACTCCTATTGATTTTCAGTATTTTCCTTCGTATAACCAATGGGTTAAAGCGATAAGAACAGGTTCTTTAAATGTAGATGATTTTATCGATGCTTATGGAATCATCCCGGCGGAATTTGTAAAGTTTGGGGTAAGATTACTTACATCACCAGTTTATGTAAGCCAGTACCTATCTTTATTAAATCGATCTTATGATCCAAACTATGTACTTAGGTGGAGACTTTTTAATAAGTGGACAAACGAACATATTCCGTTTGCTGGGGGTGCAATGAAACAATTAATCAATGATTTTGTTAAGGATAATAAGTTGATCAAAGGGGAACTTATGGTACGTGATAAAAAGGTTGATTTAAGAGATATTAAGGCTAACCTTCTCGTGGTTTCCTCCAATTTAGATTATCTTGTCCCTAAAGAACAAAGCATGCCTATTCTAGACCTCGTTTCAAGTCAGGATAAATCGTATAAACTTCTACAAGGCGGTCACACTACTTTAAATGTAAAAGATAACAAACTTCCAGATTATCTGGAAGAATGGTTGCCTCAACGTGCAGATCCACTTTGATCATAGTAATTGAAAAACTATTACAATCCACTAAACTCACTCATATTAGCAGTGAATAAAGGAGTTAATCTCTCAAGAGGGAAAATAATGAAAGATAGGAGAGAATTATATGTATATACTTTATTCAAGTAAGTGGATAAATATGGATCCATATATCGATTATTTAGGATTTGCTAGCCTTGTTTATCGCGATTTTTTCATAAATCAACAACAATGATACAATGTTCTAATCTCTACTCCATTTCCATCAGCGGATTGGAGTTTTTCTAATATATTAATATTTTTCTAACATTTAGCGCTAACTTTTTAAGCTTTATTTCACCGTGCACATTCCCCTTATTTCCAGCTTTCCTTTTTAACTATATTTGCCAAGTTAGGGCTATTTAGGGGCAGGGGAGATCCTGCAGGCGCCTAGGCCCTAAGGAAACTCCCGTATCGCCCGTGGAAAGCAAACACCTGCAGCGGAAAACCACATTCCCGGTCAACAAAGCTAAAACATAAAAAAGGGCTTCCCAAAAGGAAATGATCATGACTTTTGGGACACCCTCTCGATTATTATTATTCTACAATTAATTTTCCAACCATATCAGTATGACCGGCACCGCAGAAAATAGAACACTCATATTTAAACTCTCCTGCCTTATCTGCTACAAAGGAAATCGTTTTGTCTCCTTGAACTTCTTTGTTATACCCATCAAATTTCACTGCATGGTTTCCTTCCGAGTTTTTAAGTGTTACTTTTACAGTATCGCCTTTGTTTACTTTGATTTCTTTTAAATCAAATTCAAAGTTTGTTGCATCTATCGTAAATTCTTTTACCTCTCCATTGCCTTCTGCACCACTATCTTTACTTCCACAAGCACCTAATAATAGGGCGGATAAAATCACTAAACAGAAAGCAAACATCATTTTTTTCATAACATTGACTCCTCCTTAAACTTTTATAATTTAAGTTTAGAAGGAAAATGGCACTCTAACTATGATTTAAATCACACTTAGAAGGAAATGTTAACAACATAACTTAATAGTGGAAATTCCCTTTAACCCCTTGGTATTATTGGGGTTAGCTACTAATAAAGCTATAAAATGCAGCCTTGTTCACAAAATTGTTATAAAAAAACGCAAGGCGAAGGAAGACTAAAGGCGCAATGTCCTGTTGAAGGATCACGCAGCAACGTCCTTCCTGTCGCTTCGGCTGCACTAGTCATCCATGTACGTCGCAATGCCTTCCTGACCGCATCCTGCAGGTATCCGACAAGCAAATGTTCTGAGGCGAAAAAAGTCCCTATTTTGACTTTATTGCAGCTGTTTTATGACCTTTAGGGGCTGGCGACTGCAGCTAGACAAAAAAGTCCCAAAAGTATCACTCTTTGGGACAAACGTTCTAATTATCTTTTTTCGGTATAAATGGCCACCAATTTGCTTTCCCAAGCATGTTGATCAGGACTGGGACAAATAATGGCAATATGATCAACGCATAAAATAACAATCCACTTAATACAAGCGTCGCGATTTGCAGCATCGACAAGACGCCTGATGGCAGCATAGCTGCAAAAGTGCCTGCTAAAATAACGGCTGCACTCATAATGACAGTACCCATATTTTTCATCGCTAACATGATGCCTGTCTTCACATCTAATTCCTTATATTCTGAGAAACGATCCATCAAGAATATCGAGTAATCAACCCCAAGAGCAATCAAGATCACGAATCCAAAGAATGGTGTAACCCAGTTGATTCCAGGATAGCCTAGAATATTTACGAAAATGACTTCTGTCATCGCAATGGAAGAATAATAAGTTAATAGAAGCGATGCAATAATATAAATCGGCATAACGAGAGATCTGAGTAAAATAATCAGGATAAGAACAATCCCAATCATCATGAACGTAACTGTTTTCGTATAATCAGAATTGGACATTGCCTCAAGATCGTGATTTATACTCGTAACCCCGCCTATCCCTATATTTGCTTGCTCGAGTTTAGTATTTTTCGTTGCATCTTTCACCGCTTTTTCAACTTCCGATATCATCTCCATCGATTGTTTTGCATATGGATTTGAATCAAGCACAACATCCATCGTCGTCATTTTACCGTCTTTTGACATATACGTATCGAATACTCTTTGAAACTCTTCGTCTTCTAAAAGTTCATCAGGTATATAAATACCGGACTGTTGCAAGTCTGTATCTCTAGCTAAATCAGCTAAATAACTCTCCGCTTCCCCAAATCCGTCTTCAATTTTACCAAGTCCTTCGCTGCTTTGAGAAAGACCATCACTTAATTCATCCAGCTGACCCCCCATATCGCCGAAGCCTGTTTTTAACTGTTCCTGTCCTTTTGCAATATCACCAAGACCAGATGTAATCGAAGGGATTTGTTTGACAACTTGATGCTGTCCATTTGTTGCTTGGCCTAAGCCAGATTCAAGCTTCTCCAAACCATTTGCAATCTCATTTAAACCTTTAGAAAATTCACCTAATCCGCCACCGATTTTGCTTAAATTTGTATTGGCTTCTTTCAGTCCGTCATTCACCTTTTGTAATTCTGCATTCAATGCTGAAACTGTTCCACCTGCAATGGCAACTTGCTTCGTTGCATCACCTATGATGGATTGGATTTCACCTAGATTCGGATCCTGGGCTATTTCCGGATGATTTTGAACGAGCTTCGTGAACGGTTCTTCAAGTGACATCAATTTACTTTGTGCCTCTTGCAATGTAGAAGGTACTTTTTCGTATTCACTAATTAGCTTCGCAAGACCCCCTTGAGCCTGTTCATAGCCCTCCAATAATTTTACAGTGCCAGCCTGAAGCTCACGAGCTTTTTTACTAGCTTCCGAAGCTCCTTTTTTCAAATCGCCTGCACCTGTTTTCCCCTGACGAATTCCATTTTCAATGGAGCTTAATGCAGTTTGCAGTTCCCCGACACCTGACTGCAACTTTTTCGTTCCATCATTTAGCTCGCCAATCCCTGACGTTGCTTTTTCAATTTCAGGCTTAGAATCTTTAATGGATGTTGCCGCTTCATTGAGACCATCTTTAATTGTCGCGATCCCTTCAGTTCCTTCTCCAATTCCTTTCCCGAGTTGGTCCGCCTGATTCTTTACATATAGTTCATCAATTTTATCACCTGTTGGGCGCGTAACACTGCGTACTTTATTTACGTGGTCCAGGTTTTCTAATCTATTACTAATCGATTCAATTAAAGTGACATACTCTTTCGTCTTCATCGAATCATCGTTTTCAAGCACCACTTGAATCGGCATAATTTCCCCTGGACCGAAATTTTCTGCGACGAGATTAAAGCCTTTTACAGAATCATAATCATCGCCAATTTCATCAAGTGAATTAAAGGATAGATCCCCATCATAGCTAATAAGAAGAGGCACGGTAAACATCGCAACTATTCCAAGTGCAATGAGCGGCCTTGTAATAGCGAGATTTCCCATCCTTCCCCAAAGGCCGCTTTCAGAATGGGAAATATTCTTTTTAACTGGCCAGAAAAGGGCTGTTTTCAATGTAGCCATAAAAAATGGAACGATCGTAAAGAGTGCTATCATTAAGACGAAAACACCAACTGCAACACCAACTGCTGATTGATAAAGTTTAAAAGTAGCAAAGCCGATGGATGCAAATCCAATCATGACTGCTAATGCACTGAAAATAACCGTTTTCCCAGCAGTTTTATAAGTGGTGACAATGGCAGACTGAATATCCTGACCATTCGAAAGTTCTTCTTTATAACGGCTAAGCAGTAAAATACAATAGTCGGTGCCAATACCGAATAAAACCGCCACCATGAAGGTTTGCGTAAAATTAGAAACCGGAAAATTAAGTGTATCCACTAAAAATGCGACAACCGCTTGGCTTACCAAATACGTCATTCCTACTGTAAGGAGTGGAATGAATGGAGCCACAGCTGAGCGGAACACAAGTAAGAGGATTACCATGATAAAGATGACAGTAATCACTTCCGTCTTGGCCAGACCCTTTTCAGAACTGATGATGACATCCTCCGTAATTAACGCATTCCCGGTCAAATAAGTGTCCACATCTTTTGTGGCAACAGCCTTATCCAGTTGATCTCTTACATCCCTTATTTCTTTATCGCCCATTTTCACATCTAGCAAAGCGATGATCGTGTTCCCATCTTTTGAAACGAGTTGATCCTTAAGGGCTTCATCATTAAAATGTGTCGTAACATTACTTATCCCTAGTTTTGATTTATCCTTTTCTAGGGTTTTCATTGTCGTTTCTATTTCAGAAAGCTGCGACTCGGAAAATTTTTTATTATTGTGAAAAACAGCGATAAAGGCACTCGTCCCTTTTTCCTTTGTAGAATGCTTTTCAATAATTTCTGAAGCGATCGTAGATGGATAGCCATCCGCAACTTCAAGCTGGCCTTTATCTCTGATCAATTGAGCCATATTGGGAGAATTCACCATAAGGACGATTGCTGAAATAATCCAAATCGCAAGTATCGCCCATCTAAATCTTAATACCGATCTCATTCTTCTTCCCCCTTGTAGTTCTCTATATAGTCAGCTATTTTCACATATACATTAAGAAAACTTTCCATCTCATCTTCCGGTATTTTTTTTACGATGGCCTCTACAAATTCATTCACTTTACTTTCAATAGACTTATAAAGTTCTGCGCCTTCTTTTGTCAGGCTCAAGTAAATATTTCTGCGGTCTTTCTCATCCCTTTTCCGCTCAACTAATCCCCTTTTAACAAGTTTATCCACTCTCACCGTAATCGCACTTTTATGTACAAGCTGCTTTTCTGCAAGCTCAGAAGCACGGACCGGTCCTTTCATGTAAAGCAAGCGCACTAGTGAAAACTGCTCTAGCGACAGTTCTTCCATTAATTGTACTGACATTAATGTTGAAATACTCTTCGTTCCGTGCATGAAAATATCCATGTAACGATCGAATATAAGTTGGACTCTCTCTTTATTCAAATTAGTTCACCTCATCAATAGTTGACCCATTAAACTATATAACAATACATATGTAGGGTCAATGGCGAAAATGTGAAAAATGAACAAAAGTGCAAGCTCCTGATTAGCGACGATCAGGCCTACTGGACGTCGCGATTTTGTCGACGTTCCTTTTCCAGACTCAGACTTGTAATAAAGAAAATACGGCGAGTTAAGAAAAGCGGAGGTGCACGAAGAGTTTGGAAGACTAAGAGAGCAACGTCCTGTCGCTTCGCCTGCACGAAACATATCCATGTACTTCTCAACGCTGTCCTGTCCTGCATCCTGGGACAATAGAACTTTTGACCTTGAGGGGGCTGCTATCGGCCTGTATCTGGGTATAAAAGAAGATCTGATAATGGCTTATAGTAAGTATAAAGCGAAAGTTTGCTAGGAACTGGAGCTAAGCGGAAGCTTCTTCCTAGAAATTTATTCATTAAGTTTCCAATTTATAATTTCCTCAAAATCGAGTAGGAGGGAGTGATTAACCCCCGACCTCTCACACCACCGTACATACCGTTCGGTATACGGCGGTTCAACTAAGATTGGTGACGCAAAGTTTCGTAACGAGATAATAGACTTTTGAGCCCTTGGGAATTCCAGTAGGAGTTTCCAAGGGTTCTGTGTAGTATCGGACTTTTGGAGATTCTCCAATAACTTCTACGTGAGTTTCCCCATTCATAAGCCTTTCCTTTCGGAACGCCAAGTCTAATGAGGTTCCTCACCTTCGTGCTTGGTTTCTTCCAATTCTTCCACATACACATCCGAAGTCTTCTTCTAATCCATGAATCAAACTCCCTGAATACACTTGGCGTATCTGCCAGGGCGAAGTATCCGCACCATCCCATTAGATATTGGTTTAGTTTCTCTATTCGATATTCCATGGGATAAGGTTTCTTTCTTGAGGTAATTTCTCGGATTTTATTCTTCATCCGTTTCACGCTTTCTTTGGCAATCCGAACTTTGGGTTCTTTATGAAAGGTAAAACTGAATCCAAGAAATTTCCTCTTCCAAGGACGGTCTACAGCTGACTTTTTCAAATTAACTTTCAGCTTAAGCTTTCCTTCTATAAACAAGGTGATGGAATCCATCACCCGGTTTCCTGCTTTCATTGTTTTCACATAGATATTAGCATCATCGGCGTATCGTACAAATTTGTGACCTCTTTCCTCTAACTTCTTGTCAAATTCGTCAAGGACAATGTTAGAGAGTAAAGGACTGAGAGGTCCTCCTTGTGGAGTTCCTTCCTCACTGGTTGTCACAATGCCATTTATCATGATTCCCGATTCTAGATATTTACGGATTAACTTAAGCAGGCGTTTATCTTCGATTCGTTTCGCTAGTGTCCCCATTAATTTGTCATGGTTTACTCTGTCGAAGAACTTCTCCAAGTCGATATCAACCACCCAACGATAACCTTCCTGTATATAACCTTTTGCTTTCCTAACCGCATCATGGGCGCTTCGACCTGGTCGAAATCCATAACTATGGTCTGAGAACATCGGGTCATATATAGTCGTTAAAACTTGGGCAATTGCTTGTTGAATGAGACGGTCTGTTACGGTAGGGATACCTAATAATCGCACCCCACCGTCAGGTTTCGGGATTTCGACCCTGCGGACGGGTTGCGGTGTATAGGTACCCTCAAGAAGTTCCATTTTCATGGATTCCCAGTGTTTCTTGATATGCTCTCGTAGGTTTTGTACGGACATCCCATCCACACCATGACTTCCTTTATTTCGTTCCACCCTTTTCAGGGCGGAAAGGAGGTTTTCCCGTGACAGTATTCGTTCCATTAACATTGGTTACGCCTCTTTCCGTGAACAACGATTCCACTTATGCCAGTTCTGCTCCACCATCTTGAAGTCCCCCATGGGATTCACCATATCCTCCTTCAAGCATGCCTTATCGGTTATCTGTGTTCATCGCAGGTTACTGAATGCCAAGATGTTGCTCTCTCTTAATTGTTCAGCCCTTCCCATTCTTCTCGAGTTCGAATGGTACTATGGCCTCTGCTGACTTCTGATTGTTCAGCTATCCATCACTGGATAGGTTACCAAGTGAACTTGGCGTTCCAATCAGACCTCCCCAGGTAAGAACGTAGTCTTTCCCTCCACCTATCTGCTTCATTTACTACATACAACCTTCGGCAGAAAGGGCTTTGTTCTGTACTGCAAACTCACCCAATCGTAAATAGCCTAATATGAAGTTCGTGTTCCTCAGACCGGAGGTTTGCCGCTCGCTTCCTTCAGATTCCACGTCACCGTGGACACCCTTGCGTTAAGCTAACTGCTACTTCTGCCTTCGCAGTTCGGGACTTGCACCCTATAGACTACGCCCATGCTGGGCGCACAATAAAAACAACCTTATCAAGATGATAAAGTTGTTTTTGTCTATAAATGATACGTTAAGCATGTACAAAAGTGATTGTTTAAAAATGTACAAATTCGATATTAAAACTGCATAATATTTCTGGGGTGAATATTATGCATTTACAATTAAACATAAACACAGATATTGAGATTAACAATCTTTTAGATTTACCAAAATTAAAAATGATTATGGAGAGTTTAAAGATGAAGATTAATAAAAGTAAATTGGCACGAGAGATGGGGGTGGATCGGCGGACAATTGAAAAATATCTTGAAGGTTATAAGCCGAAAAATTCCAGGGGGCGTAAATCTAATCTGGATCAGTATTATCAAACGATTTCCTTATTACTGTCTAAGGACTCTAAACAAATCTTTTATTATAAACGGGTCTTATGGCAATACCTAAAGGACAATCACGGTTTAAAGTGTGCTTCATCCACTTTTAGGGCGTACATATCAAGTAAACCGGAATTCCAAAAATACTTTGATTCCGGAAAACGAAAGAAATCCAATACTGAGGTCATTCGCTTTGAAACACCTCCAGCTGAACAGGCCCAACTGGATTGGAAAGAAAATATTCGATACATCACAAAAGATGGGGAAATTATTTATGTAAATGTTTGTGTACTCTTACTCTCTTATTCAAGGTTTCGAACCTTTCATCTTTCCCTTTCAAAGTCACAGAGCGTGCTATTATCCTTTCTTGTTGAGAGTTTTGAGGCTTTTGGGGGAGTACCGAAAACGATTGTGACGGATAATATGAAAACGATCATGGATGAATCTAGAACTGAATACTCAAAAGGGAAGGTGAATGAACGCTTTTATCAGTTTTCGAAGGATATGGGATTTGGGGTAAAGCCCTGTATAGCCGGAAGACCAAATACAAAGGCCAAGGTAGAAGCTCCAATGAAAATCATTGATGAAATTCATGCCTACCAAGGAAAATTTGATTATGAAGAACTCCATCAATTTGTACAGAATCTGTGTGATCGAATAAATCACAGTTATCATCAGGGAACAGGAAAAATACCAATACTAGCCTTTAAAAAAGAAAAAGATCTCTTATCCCCATTGCCAAATGTAAGAATAAGAGATTCCTATAAAATCGATCATATACTTGTAAAAGTAAATACTTCCAATATGATCACCTACAAGTCCAATCAGTATTCAGTTCCCGCTGGATACATAGGAAAAACCGTAGGTTTACAAGTATACGATAACCATATCTCTGTTTATTATAGCACGGATTTAATTGTCCAACATTCAATTAGCCCATTAAAAATCAATTATAAACAAGAACATTATGTAGAAACGTTGGCTAGGGGGCTTCCTCTTACAACGAACATTGAAGAACTAGCTAAGAAAAATCTTGAGGCAATTAATGAGGTGTATAAAAATGAATAGTAGTTATGCAAAACTAGTACATAATCTGGAGTATTTGAAGTTAAAGCAGATCATTACCCATCTTGATGAAACCATTGATTTTATGACCAATAATCAACTTTCCTTTGTGGATACATTGATAAAACTCACGGACTATGAAATTGATATGAAAGAAATTAACATGGTGAAGGCGATGGTGAAGGTTGGGGCTTTCCCTCACTTGAAAGAAATAAAAGATTTTGATTTTACTTTTCAACCTTCTATTAATAAGCAACAGATACTAGACTTTACAACCTTAAGATTTCTTGAGTCGCAAGAAAACATCGTTTTCTTAGGTCCTAGTGGCGTAGGAAAAACCCATTTGGCAACCGCTATTGGGATCGCAGCCGCCAAGAAAAGGACGAGTACTTATTTTATAAAATGTAATGACTTAATCATGAATTTGAAAAGGGCAAAACTTGAAAATAGGCTGGAAACCAGATTAAAACATTATGCCAAGTATAGGTTGCTTATCATCGATGAAATTGGCTATCTGCCAATTGATGCAGAAGATGCCAAGTTGTTTTTCCAGCTAATTGACATGAGATATGAAAAGAAAAGCACCATACTAACGACAAACGCCAATTTTAAAACATGGGGTGATATATTTCAGGATCCTAAGTTGGCCAATGCCATTTTGGACCGAGTCCTCCATCACGCAACAGTAGTAAATATTATTGGGGATTCTTATCGACTAAAAAATCACTTTGATAAGGAAAACGAAATGAATGAAAAAGGAGATAGACAGAATGAGTAGGTACACAGTGGAGGAAATTACTAAGTTTTTTCATTCTCATGAAGTAAAATGCCAAAGCAGTGACGTTCAAAAATGGATTAATAAAACAGGTGGCCCTAGTAACGATGAGGAACTTACGGATTGGGATATGTTTGATTTTAGTGAATGGTGGAGTTATCAAGGTACAGCATATGAAGATGGAATTGATGATAAAACAAAAATCGCAAGATTATTAGAGGAAATAGAAGATTTGAAACGTGAAAAGTACAAGCTAATGGATGAAATAAATACGCTTGAGCAACGATTAGATATTTTACCATTTTAGCTTTTTACCTCTAATTCGGGGCAAACACAATACTCAATAAGTCTTGCCCCGAAAAAACGAAAATGTACATTCTAAAACAGTCAAATATGTACATAATTTCATTGACATTTATATTTTTGTCATACTATCCTCGAATCAGCGGAATTAAATAACTGATAATAAACCAAAGAATTCCAAAAAAGATAATTAAATAAGCGGCGTATCTAATAAAAGTAGATGCGACCTTACTGGAATCCGACTTCCTTTCAGTCCTTTCGACTTCCTTATGCTCGTCCATTTTAACCTCTCCTTATTTAAAGGTTTGGTTATTGCAATACCCTTAAGCAAGAAAAGTAAAACAAAGCTTAAAAAGCGACCATCTTTTCCGCAGGATTTGTTCTTTTTCTTATTTTTTTCCCCGCAATTTCTTTATCAAAATAACCGATATTTAATACTCCAACGATTTTTTCACCAGGAGCAACTCCTATTGCATGACGGAATCTTGGATCGTGAATATGGTTTGGAGTCTTCCAGACCATCCCGATTTCTTGTTCCCATGCAAGAAGCTGGAGATTTTGAATCATACAGCTCGTAGCCGCAAAATCTTCTTCCCATACCTTTTGGCGTGGATCCTGATTCATAACTACGACTAAAAATGCCGGTACATTAATAAACTTTTTGCGAATTATTTCATGACGGCTCGGTTCATTACAATTTAAAACCTCTTCAATAAAGGCTTCCTTGCGATCACCAGAAATAAAAATATACCGCCACGGCTCCCGCACTCCATGAGTTGGAGCCCAAACGGCATCCTTTAATAAGGACAACACAAGTTCCTGACTAATTTCCTTATTGACGTACCCATTTTTCACAGATGTTCTTTCTCGGATAATGTCAGCTATCGACTTCACCGCCAGCATAGATGTCCTCCTTAAATAATAATGATAATCATTTTCACTTATCATATCATTCAAATTTAACTTTGCAAGTATTAAATACTTAAGCTTTTTTCTCATCTGCATTTCCGTAGCAAACTGCTCTGTCTGCGAAGACTTAAAGAGGAGGCGGTATAATCGATGCTCCTACTTCACGGAGCAATAATTTATTGAAGGAAATGGCTATATGTGTTTATCGAAAGGCTGCTTTTATTAGACAAAAAAAAGAGCTTTCGTCGCGAAAGCCCACATACAAAATTCTCATATAGTATAGACCAAAGGCATTGGAGAGGGTTTATCTATAGAATAATCGTATGCCTCGGAAATCCGCCTTATGACTTCGGCGATCCCTTCGGTATTACTATGGATTGTTGCGATTGGCTCATCTAGATCGACCGAGTCTCCAATCTTTTTATGTAATACAATTCCTACACTTAAATCGATTTCAGATTCCTTCGTTGCACGGCCGGCTCCTAATAGCATCGCCGCTATACCAATTTCATCTGCGACAATTCCGGTAACAAATCCACTTTTTGTTGCTTTTACAGGAATTTGATACTTTGCTTGCGGTAGTTTATTCAAATCATCTACGACCGAGGCATCTCCACCTTGTGATAATAAAAACTGTTTAAATACTTGAAGAGCTTTTCCATTAGAGATAACTTCCTCGAGCATCACTCGAGCGTGATCCTCTGTATCTGCTTTCCCAGCAAGAACAACCATTTTACTGCCAAGTACAAGACAAAGTTCATGTAAATCCTCTGGACCGTTTCCTTGCAATGTTTCAATTGCTTCTTTTACTTCAAGTGCATTTCCGACCGCGTATCCTAACGGCTGTTCCATATTCGAAATGACGGCCAATGTTTTTCTTCCAACTTGGTTTCCAATTTCCACCATAGCTTGTGCGAGCCTCCGTGCATCATCAATCTGCTTCATAAAGGCTCCTGCTCCAACTTTAACATCAAGAACAATCGCATCTGCGCCCGCTGCGATTTTTTTACTCATAATGGAACTTGCAATAAGTGGAATAGAATTAACAGTCGCAGTCACATCCCTAAGGCTATAAATCTTTTTATCTGCGGGAGTTAAATTTCCCGATTGTCCAATAACTGCAATTTTATTCCGATTCACTAATTCAATAAACTGTTCCTCGGGAATTTCCACATGAAAACCATGAACTGCTTCCAGCTTGTCAATCGTTCCACCTGTATGCCCCAGCCCCCTGCCTGACATTTTTGCAACAGGGATATCAAGAGCTGCAACAAGTGGAGCTAATATTAAAGTCGTTGTATCGCCTACACCACCAGTAGAATGCTTATCAACTTTAATTCCATCTATTCCCGACAAATTAATTTGATCTCCGGATTGCACCATCGCCATTGTCATTTCAGCAGTTTCTTCCGCAGACATTCCATTAAAAAATACGGACATCAAAAAAGCTGACATTTGATAATCAGGAATCGTACCATTCGTATATCCATCTACCATAAAATGAATTTCCTCTTTTTTCAGATGTATCCCGTCCCTCTTCTTTTCGATCAAATCCACCATTCGCATTATAATGACACCTCTCTTTATTGGGTATATTAAATACATTATTATTTTTTCAAAAGGGAAAGTCAAAAAGCAAATAAAACACTTTACATTTTATTTGCCATTAACTATAATAATATCAGTTACTTACTTTTTGTAACACCATAATGAATGGAGGAAATATGACAATGACAATTTCTAAATGGAACCTTGATAATGCTCACAGCAATGTTGACTTCTCAGTAAAACATATGATGGTATCCAAAGTAAAAGGCTCTTTCAATCAGTTTTCAGCAGATATCGAAGCAGATCCAACTGATCTTACTACAGCAAACATAAATTTTACGATCGATGTGGCAAGTATTGATACAAGAAACGAAGATCGTGACAATCACCTTCGTTCAGCCGACTTTTTTGAAGTTGAGAAATATCCAAACTTAACTTTTACTTCAACAAATATTGAGAAAAAAGGCGAAGATGAATACGCAGTAACAGGAGACGTTTCCTTGCATGGTATTACAAAGCCTGAAACTTTTACTGTTACGTTTGAAGGACTTGCAAAAGACCCAATGAGCGGTGCGGAAAAAGCTGGTTTTAGTGTTGATGGGAAAATCAAACGCAGCGATTACGGTTTAACATGGAACGCAGCACTTGAAACAGGCGGCGTCCTTGTTGGAGACGATATTAAAGTAACGATGGAAATTCAAGTAGCAAGAGAAGCATAATATATTTTAAAAATACCATGATTTGTGTGGTATGAGACTGTAGACAAACGCGATGAATCAAGTTTGACTACAGTCTTTTTTTGATTTGGTGTAGGTATTTAAGTATTCTGATAGGATGTGTAACATATCTACCACTTCCATGATATATTTTGATTTTAACTCATCGAAAATAAACTGTTTTGCGAAGAGTGTTGTCTTTAAACAAAGAAAAAACGGATAATCAGGTTCTGAGAGCTCGAATATACGTAGATTGCAGCGGGAAATGTGAGATAGACAAGACCCCGCAAGGCGGCGCAGCCTGAGGAGGCTTGCCATTCGCCCGTGAAAAGCGAAGTATATTTGACCTGCGGGCTTAACTAAACACAAAAAACGAAAAATAGTTTACTAAACAATCCGTGAATATTCTCTATTTTATTTGGACTTTTTCAGTGGTCTCAGGTTCAGCACAAGGAAAATCGCCGAACGCTCCAGGAAAAGCATGCACCTGGAGCAGAACAAGGCTTCATGCTACCGTTTCTTTTTAATACTAAAAGACATCGAAAGTAGTACTCTCGATGCCTTTTGTTGACAATCTGATACAGACAAAAATCGTGTCGTATTTTTATCCGTCTTCTATTAATTTTCAGCGTTTTCTTGTTTCTGCTCTTTTAATAAATCCCTTATTTCGGCAAGCAGCTCAACTTCTGGTGCAAGCTCAGTTTTTTCTTCTACAACTTCTTCTTCTTTCTTCCGTTTTAAGCCATTTAATATTTTCACAAAAATAAAAATGGAAAAGGATATAATGAAAAAGTCAACTACACTTTGAATAAACAATCCGTATTTAACATCTGCATCATTGATTGTGACTGAAAGCTTTTCAAAGCTTCTACCACCGAGCAATACACCGACTAATGGCATAATGATATTATCTACTAGTGAAGATACAATCTTTCCAAATGCCGCTCCTATGACTACCGCTACTGCCAAATCTAGAACATTTCCTTTTATAGCAAACTTTTTAAACTCTTCCCACATACATGTTTCAACTCCTAAAAAAAATCGTACTATCATTCTACAATAATAGTACGATATTGATAAGAGTTAGTTTATGTATATATGATATTGGTTCTTCCCATTATTTTTCGAGCGGTATAATGCACTATCCGCCTTTGCATATAACGTATCAACATTATCTTGTGGGTCGGCAAACGCGATTCCAATACTCATTGATATATCAATGTCTTCAGGCAAATCACGGAAACGCTGCTCCATTAGGCTGAGCATTCCAGAAGCAATCATTTTAATATCTTCTACTTCAATATTAGCAAAAATGACGCCGAACTCATCTCCACCGATTCTCACTGCATTATCTTTTTCACCTGAAAATGAAGCTATTGTCTCAGCGGTAATTTTGAGAATTCGATCACCTTCTGAATGACCTAATCGATCGTTCACAAGCTTAAAATTATCAAGATCAATCATCATCAGGGCCGTGCTTATGTTTTTCTTCTCCAATTGTCCACTTATTAAATCCTCAAAAGCGGCTCTATTTTTTAACCCTGTTAAGCTGTCGTGAAAAGCTAAAAACATAGGTCGCTCAATGGAACGCGCGATAAATAGCGAGAGTAATATTGCCGCAATAAATATGACAAGCAGCTGCAAAATAAATTGTTTTTTATTATCCATCAACGCTTCATTCAAAGGAATATCGTTGTAAATAATTTCGACAACCCTATCGGTTGAGACCCCTCTCTTCACATTTGCTTCATAAGGAACATATCGAAATGTAACATTAAGATCCTGCCATTTCCCTTTTACTTCCATCGGTTTGCCACTTTTAAGAGCCTTTCTAAAAATGGGCCATTTATCGGATGTCGGCTTAATATCTTGTTGCTCCTTCGTATCGTTTATTAGAAAAAGATGTCCGCCACGATTATATATATTGATATTATTGATAAAAGTATATTTTTTCTCTAGTTCATTTGCTAAATGAAGGAAATTAAAATGCTGAAAAATTTCTCCATCTGATAAAGATGCACCTAACTCAATAATGTACTTTTTATCTGGTGTCGGGGCGTAACTATATTTTTTTATTTCACCATCCAATTGTTGAATGTCCATTCCATCATCAACGAATTTACCTTCATTCCTCCTTTGATCAAGAAGTTCGGATAGTCGTTTACAACATTTGTGGAAATCTAAACCAACATCCTTTTCGAAACTACTATATTGGATGACATTTTGATCATCTATGATGTATATATCCATCTCATAATAAGCTTTAAGTGCTTGAAAATTCCATTCATTAAAATGAGGATTTTTTTCGTAAAGAGCAAGTAGTTCATCAGAATTCTTTTTCATTTTTCGAGCGATGTCATCATCAAAAAGCATGTATGCCTTATCGATTGTATGCAATGATTCGATAATGCTTTCTTCTGTTACACTTAATTTAGTCTCATATTCTTCTATTAATCTATTTTTCAACTTCACTTGATCAAAAAATGCTACGATAAAAGAAATAAAAATGGAAAAACCGATTATTATTAAAGTTAAATGTAATCTGAAATTTTTCAAGAAAAAAGCCCCTTTACAAAAATCACAATCAGGACTATTATACTATGGATTTAGCAGTCTCTGCCACTTAATGAATCGGAGGAATTTGATATGGTAAATGACAATCAATTTGAGAAATTAATCGAAAGCAGCAATCAAAAATTTTCAGGTTGGGATTTTTCATATGTAAGTGGAACAGGAAGAATAGATAATGAGCCACTTACTTGGTCATATGGGAGCAAGGCATTAGCCTTAATGGGAAATACATCATCAATGCTTGATATGGGAACGGGCGGCGGTGAATTTTTATCGATGTTGCGTCCTTTCCCCAAAACGATTTATGCAACTGAAGGATATAAACCAAATGTACCTATCGCTAAGAATCGCCTTGAACCACTCGGGGTGAAGGTTTTTGAAATTGATGATGATCACCTTCTACCATTTGAAACTAACTTTTTTGATTTGATCATAAATAAGCATGAATCGTATTCAAATCAAGAGATCCGAAGAATTATTTCAGATGGGGGAATATTCCTCACTCAGCAAGTTGGCGGATTGGATTGCAACGAAATGAATGATGCACTTGGCTTGCCTTATAACGAGGAATTTATTGATTGGAAATTATCAAAAGCAGTATTTGATTTGGAGAACAATGGCTTTAAGATCTTAGAAAGCTATGAAGAATTTCCTCTTCAAAGATTTTTTGACATTGGAGCTTTAGTCTATTATTTAAAAGCCATTCCTTGGCAAGCACCAGACTTTAATGTAGAAAAGGAAACCCAGAAGTTGTATGAAATTCATCAAATGATTCAAGAAAAAGGTTATTTTGATGTGAAGCAGCATCGATTTCTTATTAAGGCGAAAGCTCTTTAGCCTTTCAATATATTTTATAGTGAACTCTTTGAATGGGAATTATAATCATACGGTGTCTAACGGTTTTTCATAATTATGGGCACTTTGAATACTTCGAAAAGCGCTCTTCGTAAACTGACATAAACAGTAAAAGACTATATGTATATAAAAAGGATGTTCCATCTTTTTGGAACATCCCTTCTTATATCCAGCCTTTCTCCTCGGCAATGGATATGGCTTCTATCTTATTCTTTGAATCTAATTTTTGAAGAATTTCGGACATATAGTTTCTAACTGTTCCTTGAGATAAAAATAATATTTTTGAAATTTCTTTTCCCGTTTTTCCTTCAGCAGCTAGCTTTAAAATTTCTTGTTCACGTTCTGTTAATGGGTTATCTTCATTATACGAATTCATTATTAGCTCATGAGCGAATTCTCTTTTCCCTTCCATTACTTTACGTATGGTGTTTGCAAGCTCCTCAATCGACCCATCCTTCAATAAATAACCATGAACACCAGCCTTCATAGCTCTTTCGAAATAGCCGGGCCGTGCAAAGGTGGTCAACATAATTACCTTAACCGAGGAGCCGATTCGTTTCAGTTCACTTGCTACTTCAAGTCCACTTTTTAAGGGCATTTCTATATCCATTAAGCAAACATCAGGTTTAGAATCCTTTATAAGCTTTAATGCTTCTTCACCATTTTCTGCTTGCCCCACCACTTCTAAATCTTCCTCAAAATCTAACAATGCTCCAAGAGCTCCTCTTAAAATTCGCTGATCTTCAGCTATGACTATACGTATCATATGCATCCTTCACCTCCGCTTGCTTTTTTACAATTGGAATGGTTATCTTTAGTGCAGTCCCCTTGTTTGAACGAATCTTAAGTGTTCCATTAATTAATGCAAGGCGCTCTTTCATTCCTTTTAATCCGTTCCCGTTTTCATGTTGATCTAATAATCCCGTTCCATCATCTATTACTGAAATGGAAATGGAACCTTCCTCCTCTGCAAACATTACAGTACTGTTTTTTGCCTGACTATGCTTCACAATATTTGTTCCAGCTTCCCGAAGACACATCCCAATAATATTTTGTTGTAGTAAAGGGATATGTGAAAAATCTATATTCTCTTCCATCTGAAGTTTTATTCCTGCAGCCTTTAAAATTTGGTCCATATCTGCTAATTCTTCCGAAATCGTAATCGACCTCATATCGGAAACGAGTTCCCTCACTTGACGCAGCGCTGAACGAGAAGATAATTCAATTTCCTTCGCCTCTTCCTTAGCCCGACTAGGATTCTTCTCTGTTAATCTTTGTACAAGCTGACTTTGCAATGTAATGAGAGATAGTGTATGCCCAAGTGTATCGTGTAAATCCCTTGCAATTCGGACTCGTTCTTCACGCTTGATCAATTCTTTAATTTGTTGATTTGCCTGATCAAGCTTTTTCTCCAATTCCATCTTTGTATTCATTGAACGGATACCAAAAGGAGTAGTAAGCATTACAATAAGAAAAGGAAAAAAGAAATAAAAATTAGATAATTGTCCTTGTAGAATGATAAAAACTATCGGTATAGAAAGCACGAGTGCAAAAGAAATTAAAGCAATTTTAAATAGTTTTTTATCGAGGAACCAACCGATAAAATTTGCGGTAAAAAAACCCATAAACATATTGTAGGGGTTAAACCAAATACTAAGAATAATAAGAATAATAGATTGCATAACAAGCCAAATAGAGAACTTTTTAAAGGGGATTAAAAAATATAACTGCCGGTAGGTAACAAGGAAAAGCAGTATTAAAGCATAGCCGATTACTGCCTTAAAGCCTTGTTCTTCTTTCACGTAAAAAACCGGAAGAGCTAAATAAATTAAAAATATATATGGAAAAACACCGTATCTTTTAGGAAAAACCTGGAACTTATTCAATGATTACACCGCTTCCTGTTTCCTTCTTATATAAGTTGATAATACCATGAATATTAGAAGGTAGGCTGCTAGAATCGCGATATTTTTCAATTCTGGAGATTGCCCGCGGATGATTTCCCAGGCGCCATTTCCAAAATTATACGAAGGCAGCCAACTTCCTACTTTTTGGACCATTTTAGGCAGGATATCCATTGGCATCCACATTCCACCGCTGATGGCAAGGAGCATATATACCATATTGCTTATTCCTGTTGCTGTATCAACCCGTTTCATCGTTCCAACTAATGCGCCAAGTCCAAGAAATGGCAATGATCCTAGCAGAATCCAAGCACCGCTCAGGAACCAAACATGAATCGGCAATGAAACACCGTTGATTAATACTCCTGCAATAAAAATGACGATGATGGAAAAGAGATGCACAACAGTCTGCCCCATCATTTTTGCCAAAAAGTACACGGAACCTGAAAGAGGTGTTGTTTTAATAAAAGTAGTCCACCCCTCTTTTCGTTCTTGCACAATTCGGATTCCCATTGTCATGATGGCACTTCCCATAACACTAAATGTCGTCATCGACATTAAATAATGAGCATCCCAAACTTTTTTATCGGGCACCTGTATATTTACAATTTTTGTAAATATAACATAAAATACAATTGGCATAAAAAGGGACCAAAAAATATAATATGGATTTCGAAACATACGTAATATCTCGGCCTTGCATTGATGGATAATGGTCTTCATTAGATTGCCTCCCTATTTTCAGTCGTTAATTGTTCGAACGCTTCCTCAAGACGACCTTTTTCAACACGAATATCTTTCACTTGTAATTTGAGTTCAAAAATCCTTGTAAGCACTAAATCTGTATCTTCTGCCACAATATAGATCCGTCCATCTTTTTCATACATATCGGATACATAAGAAAGTTCGAGAAACATCTTTCTCGGGATAGTGTGGTCCGCGATAAAAGAAACTGACTGTTTGGAAAGCTTCTTTTTGATTTCTTCCGGCTTGCCATCCGCGATGATTTTCCCTTCATTAAATAATAAAATTCGATCGGCAATATCATCTGCTTCTTGCAAATAATGGGTTGAAAATAAGATTGTTTTCCCCTTATCTGCAAGCTCCTTCACCGTTTGCCAAAATAATTTCCGAGCCGATATATCCATTCCGACTGTCGGTTCATCAAAAAATAGTAAATCTGGATTCCCCGCAAGGGCAAGCGCAAAGCCAACCCTGCGTTTTTGACCACCTGAAAGCTTTTCTGTCCTTTTTTTCAAATCATCTTGATCTAATCCTGTAATTCGTATTAGATGGTTCAAAGAATATGGTTCCGGATAATATTGACGAATCAGGCTAATGATTTCCTTTACTTTTAAACCGTCCATGATACTTACTTCTTGAAGCATGACTCCAATTTTTTCACGGACACTTTTTGATTTAGGATCTTTTTCAAATAACTTTACGTCACCTTTTGATGGACTCAACAAGCCAAGCATCATAAGCATAGTCGTTGTTTTGCCTGCACCATTTGGTCCAAGAATCGCAACAACTTCTCCACGCTTTATAGAAAAAGATACATCCGAAACTGCATTTTTATCCTTGAATGTTTTCGTTAAACCTGTTATTTCTACCACACTTTCCATTCAAACCGCTCCTCCGTTTTGTTATTAATATCATTCTATAAATTTTCAAAAGGGAAAATCAGTAAGTATTGTCATGAAAACAATATGACATTTGTCATCTCGTTCGAAAGATTAATGTTATAATAGAAGAAAAAGTCCGTAGGTGATGTTATGTTCAAATCCGTTTCTTTTTACACTGATAAGATAAAATCATTAAAGCGATTTTATGGAAATATCATGAATCTTAACATTACGGAAGCAACTAATGATCAATTTACTGTTCAGATAGGCGAATCAACCATCACATTTAAACAATCAGAGCGAAAAGCATTTTATCATTTCGCGATCAATATACCAGGAAATCAGTTTTCTATGATGAAAGACTGGATGCAAAATCGGCTTCCCTTAAATCGGGAAAATGGCAGAGATGAAGTATATTTTCGTAGTTTTGATGCAGATTCAATGTATTTTGAAGATCCGGCAGGAAATATTATTGAATTAATTGGACGTAGGAAAAGGGATTTGTTTGGCGATTTATCGGAGGATTCTTTCCTTAATATTAGTGAAATCAGCATTACGACTCCCGATGTGGCAAGCGTTGGTGAAGATATTCAGGATTTTGGCATCCCACTATTCGGAAGTACGAACGTAATACAAGATGAATTGAATTTTCTTGGGAAAGGCGACACGTTTATTGTCCTTGTCCCACCAGGTAGAAGATGGTACTTTTCTAAAATAAAGAGCGAAACACATCCTCTTGAGATAATGTTAATGGATGGACGAAAAATAAATATTAATGAAGAAGGAAAAATCTCTTTCTATACTGAATAAGGGTGATCATATGAATGGAAACACCAATTTAGAGGGTTTGCTTACGATCGTTCATAGTGAAATTGAATTAAAAAAGGATGCATATTTATTCCAAGAAGGCGACCCTGCAGACGGAATTTATTATATCCGTTCGGGTAGAATTCGAATTGGTAAAGTAACGCCCGATGGTCGCGAAATAGCGTTTCAGATATATAGTGAAGGAGATTTTATATATGAGATTTCTCTATATTCTGATCCAGCCTCCTACACCGTTCATGCAAGAGCTATTGAAGACAGCGTATGTGCAAAAATAAAAAAAGACGATCTCGAGGAGAGTCTTCTTCTTAAACCAAGCCTGAACGTCGAATTTATGAAGATGATGAGCCTTCACCATAAAAAAATGCAATCAAAATTCCGTGATCTCATTTTACATGGAAAAAAAGGTGCATTATATTCTACTCTGATCCGTTTGACGAACAGTTACGGGGTTGAGCAAGAAAATGGTTTCCTTATCGATTTATCACTTACGAATCAAGAGCTTGCCAACTTTTGCGGAATGAGCCGCGAAGTTGTCAATCGGATGCTAAGCAGCTTGAAAAAAGATGGAAAACTTTCAATGAAAGATGGTAAATTAATCATTCATGACCTCAATTATTTAAAGGAAGAAAACCATTGCGAAATATGTCCGATTGAAATATGTAAAATAGACTAAATAGGCGCTGGACTTAGACGCTAAAAGGCTGACCAAGGAGGTCCGCTTTTTTTTTGCTCTGTAAAGCGCCTTGTTGATCTTATAGCCAAGTTGAATTTCGATTGATTTTAAATTTTCTTCCACATTTGTCTGCCTCTATCCAACGAATTTATTGCCGCTCCTCCCCCTTCAACTATTTTCCGTTAATAAAGATCATCTTTCTTTTGCCCGATTAAAACAAAATGACAAACATATTTCGAAATTGCTTCATTTCTCCTCCAAAAAAATGCAAGCTCTACCACTTTATTAAGCATATCTTCCTTGAGTTTTGAAGAAGCAGCCTCTTTGAAAAGGCTTTTCAATTTTATGTCTAAATTTTAACATTGTGCATTTTTCAACATGAAGTGTGACTTTTCTCACTGTGATGCGCATCACAAAAAAGTACGATTTAACCATAAACAGCAATATAGGAGGATGTCAGATGACCAAAAAGAAACACGGTTCAGATGTAAACCTTAAAGGAACGCTCATCAGTGTTTTTGCAGTTGGAATTATCATTTTAGTTATGTGGTTTGCCGTATACGGTCTATATGTTGCGAGATAAGCGCCTGTCCCACCGACTTCCTTACTTTAGGAATTAAGACTTGCGTTATCAGGAAACACGGCGAGTCTTGTTGACTTATCGTAAGGAAAAGTACAAGTAATTTGCTAGTCGAGAGGCATTGGAGTTAGAGGCAAACTAGTTTCGAAAAAAATGTTCATTTTATTAAAAAGGAAAAGTAGGTGAGATCATGGATTTTCATAAGTATGAAAAAATTTGGTTGGTTTTCGGTATTTTATCATTAGTCATATTTTTAAGTATTGTTGGGGTAACCGCCTTTGGGCAAGGTCATACACCTGCAGGTGGGATGGACACCATTGATCCGGAAAAAGTGAGTGAAACAGCTCCATTCGATAACCCGGGTGTGAAGCAAATTGATAAAAAAACGTATGAAGTGGTCCTTGTCGCGAAAGCTTTCGGATATGAACCTTCTGAGATTAAGATTCCAGTAGGAAAAGAAATTATTTTCACATTAACTAGTACAGATGTTGTTCACAGTTTTACCATTAAAGATACAAAAGTAAACATGATGGTTGTACCTGGAAGGATAACTCATAAAAGCTATACATTCGATAAACCTGGAAAATATTTAGTCCTATGCAATGAGTATTGCGGTACGGGCCACCATTTTATGCAAACAGAGATTGAGGTGTATGAACCATGAAAGGAATACAAGATCGTAAACTAGCATTATGGAATATTGGAGTGGCATACATTGCTTTTATTATCGGAACTTTATGTGGATTGCTGCAAGTGTTCGTACGAAACGATGCACTCGATCTTCCATCATGGCTTGATTATTATCAAATTTTAACTGCTCACGGAGTATTACTTGCACTTATTTATACAACATTTTTCATTTTCGCATTTCTAATCGCTGGAATGAGTAAAACATTAGGCGGTTTTGGACCAAAAGTAAATGTATTCGCGTGGTTGGGATTTATCGTTACGACAATCGGAACAGCTCTTGCTACGGTTATGATTATCTCAGGCAAAGCTTCCGTTCTTTATACATTTTACGCACCCCTTAAAGCAAGTGGATGGTTTTATATCGGACTCGCATTAGTGATTGTCGGCACTTGGTTAAGCAGCTTTGCACTTATTGGTCACTATATTGCATGGAAAAAACGTAACAAAGGTCAGTTAAGTCCATTATTTGCATACATGACCATCTCAACGTTGATTTTATGGATCATTGCATGTCTTGGCGTTGTAGCAACGGTTGTGTTCCAATATATTCCTTGGGCATTTGGTTGGGTTGACTCCATTAACGTTGAACTCAGCCGCTCTCTATTCTGGTATTTTGGACACCCACTCGTTTACTTCTGGCTCTTGCCTGCATATATCGCATGGTATGTCGTCGTTCCAAAAATACTTGGTACAAAGGTTTTCAGTGATTCTTTAGCTCGCTTATCATTCGTATTGTTCATTTTATTTTCAATTCCAGTTGGATTCCATCACCAGTTAACAGAGCCTGGCATCTCAAGCTTTTGGAAGTTTTTACAGGTCGTTTTAACATTCATGGTTATTATTCCATCACTTATGACAGCTTTTTCTATGTTTGCTACATTTGAAATTTCTGGTAGAGAAAAAGGTGGTACAGGATTATTCGGTTGGTTTAGGAAATTGCCATGGAAAGATGTTCGCTTTACATCCATTTTTATTGCAATGGCGTTTTTCATTCCTGGTGGTGCCGGCGGTATTATTAATGCTAGCTTCCAGTTAAATGAGCTCGTGCATAATACACTATGGATTGTTGGCCACTTTCATATTACCGTTGGAACTCCAGTAGCCATGACATTTATGGGAATCACATTCTGGCTTGTTCCATATTTGACTGGTCGAAAATTCACAAAACGTTTACAAAGATTAGCCTTTATCCAAATCATTTCATGGTCTGTCGGTATGCTTTTAATGTCTACCGCTCAGCATATTTTAGGATTGCTTGGTGCTCCAAGAAGAACAGCTTACTCTGGCTATAACGGAAATGTAAATGCGTTGGAATGGTTCGATGGTATTTTATCAAACCATGTCACAATGGCGGTTGGCGGAACGATTTTATTCCTATCTGCGATGCTATTAGTCTATATCGTTGCTAACCTATTATTCGTTGCACCTGAGGCAAAGTTGAAAGAAGAATTTGTAGAATTCCCAATTGCGGAAAGCGATAAAACACATACACCAAAATTCTTGGAAAACTGGTGGATTTGGATCGGTGTTGCAGTCGCCCTCATTATCATGGCGTACGCACTACCACTTACCCACATGATCCAACACGCCCCTCCCGGATCCGGAGGCCATATCACTTGGTAGGAGATGATAAATATGTTTTTAGCCGTCGCAGCTATGTTGATCGTCTTAGCAACCGTCACAGTTATATGTGTAGAAATTAATACAGTTGAAGAAGAGTAAATTGTTTGGATATTGTTTGGGTGCCAGGCACCCAAACAACTCTGAAACAATTAAAAACATTTTGAATTGAACCGAAATTGTTCCAGTGCCTGGCACTGGAACAATTTTTTTTATCCTAATATAGGCTTGTTTAGAAATCTTACAGTTTGTTCGTGTTTATGCAGTTCGAGGATGATGATTTCGTTGTTGCCTTTTTGGAGTATGGGTGCTGGGATGTATAGTGTTTGTTGGGGGCCGATTTCCCAATAGCGTCCAAGGTTGTGACCGTTGATGAATACTACACCTTTCGTCCATTTAGACATGTCGATGAACGTATCAGCTACGTTATCAATTGTTAATGTTCCACGATGAAAATACGGATGACTTTCTTTTGTTTCTACATTAGAAAATGTTAGCTGGCTCACATCGTGTAGTGGTAATGGGTAAACCGTCCAATCAAATAAAAATTGGTTGTTCAATCTAACTCCTTCTGTGATGCCCTTAAAGTCAACGAGAAATGGTCCATAGTTGATGCGTCCCATATTCTCGACAATAATTTGGAGGTTTGTTTCATCTTCCAATATATCTACTTCTAAACTAGATTTACCGCTAATTCTATCAACTAATCCTATATATTCCCCATTCACATATACTTGTCCTCTGTCATGAACATCTTGAACAGTTAATCTTTGTTTGCCATACGCTCCTTTAATGACCGTTTCATAAACGATAAAACCATATCCTTGACCGTAATGCTCCATCGTTAACGGTGCTTCACTTTTTTGCGGTGTAGAGAGCTGTTCTAATGAATCAAATAGCGCAACTCTTTCATTTAAACGAACTTCTCCATACTGCTTTTTCAGTGTTGGGGCTGGCAGCTTCATTTCTGGAAGATCTACATATTTCTCAAATGTTTTTCTAACAGCGTGAAACTTTTCTGTCACATCTCCTGACTCTGTCAATAATCCATCGTAATCATAGCTTGTAATCGTAGGTTGATAGCTTTCTTCATTATGGTTCGCTCCATTATAAAAGCCAAAATTCGTTCCTCCATGAGCCATATAAAAATTGACTGAGCCATTTCTTTCGAGCATTTCTTCCAATGTTTCTACAACACTATCGGCCGGTCTTGTGTGATGCTCTTCTCCCCAATGGTCAAACCAGCCATGCCAAAACTCCATGCACATTAGTGGACCATTTGGCTGCAATTTTTTTAGTTCTTCAAACGCCGCTTCAGTCCTTGATCCGAAATTCACCGTCTCCAACACATTTTCAATCATCCCGCCATGCAGCATGCTTGGGAGTGGACCATCAGACGTAAAGAGCAGTTCATCTCCCACTCTTTTTTGAATGCTTTCTCGCATATATTGCAAATATCTTTGATCATTGCCGAAGCTGCCATATTCATTTTCAATCTGCAAAGCGATGATAGGGCCACCATTCGAGCCTAAAAGTGGATTCAAGCGTTTGAATAGCTCGTCAAAATAAGCATCCACTTTTTCCAAGTATGGCGAGTTAAAACAACGTAATTTAATATTCGGTACAGTCATTAACCAATAAGGAAAACCTCCGAACTCCCATTCTGCACAAATATAAGGGCCAGGTCTAACGATGACATGCAGCCCAACTTTTTCAGCAGTTCGGACAAAGCGCTCGATATCGGCTATACCCTCGAAAACAAATTGACCTTCCTCAGGTTCGTGGATATTCCATGCTACATATGTTTCTACCGTATTCAGACCGCATTCTTTTAACTTCGTTAACCGATCTTCCCAATATTCTGGTACCGTCCGAAAATAATGCATGGCCCCACTTAAAAGTAAGATTTCCTTCCCATCAAGCAGAAAGGACTTTTCATTAAACGTTAACTTCGGCATATTGCTCCTCCTCTACCCGGCAATGGTTTCCTCGATCTATCTCAACAACTTTTCCACCTGAACGGATTGATGCTGATATTACTTCTAAGTCCAGGCCCGATAATACCCATTCTTAATTGCTTCATTTCTAGCCCCTTCATCGATGAATTCTTTTCGATTGCGTATATTTAGAGTTTTTAATATTATGACTCTGGTTTATTCAGTTTACTGGCTATCAGCTTAAGTTTACTGACTATCGGTTCGAGTTACTCTAGCCATCAACTCGCCTTTACTAGCCCTCGCCTTAACATTGATGCTGCGACACGTTCGTATTTCCCAACGATTGTTGTCTTTTCAAAAAGTTATAAACCGCTCCGACCATCCCAGCATGATTTGATAGCTTCGCTAAGACAATTTCAGTATTTTTATAAATGGAAGGCTGTGCGTACTTTTGGACTTCCTGTCGAACTTCTTTTAAAAATTTATCGCCTCGTGCGGTAACACCCCCGCCGACAATCACTTTTTCGGGATTAAAAATGTAAATAAGGTTTGTGATACCGATTGCTAAATGTTTGAAAAAGGTATTCACAGCCAATTTTATATCCTTATCACCTTCGTCGTACAATGCAAAAATTTCCTTTCCAGTCCAATCACGGTCTTCCTTGTATTTTCGGGCAAGATTGATCAAGCCGGAAACGGATGCAACCTTTTCAAATTGTTCTCCCTCAACTAACATATACCCCCACTCACCTGCACTGAAAGAGTGTCCGGAGTACATTTGACCGTCAATGGCAATCGCTCCGCCAATTCCAGTTCCAACAGTTAGCGCGATAAAGTTATTTACGTCATGCCCTCCAAGCCATTGTTCGCCTAATGCAGCACAATCGACATCGTTTCTTACTTCAACGGGCAACCCAAGCGCCTCAGTGACGAGCTTTTTTATTTCTACACCTGTATAGTTCGGAATCGTAGGACCAGCCCCTACAATCTTTCCATTATTGAAATCGACTTGGCCAGCTGTACTAATCCCCACACCCTTGAAGGAGTGGTCTTTAAGCATGCTCTTCCCCTTATTAATCACCTTATTAATAATAGAAGGACCACCTTTATACGCTTCTGTATCCATTAATCCATGAGACATGATATTTCCTGCTTCATCAACGATTCCATATTTAATTTGCGTCCCACCAATATCAAATGCTAAATATTGATTCATTTTTCAATTCCTTCTGCAAATGATTTTGTAATCAACTGTGGTCTTGTAATCGCGCTTCCAACAACAATTGACCATGCTCCTAATTCCAGCATTTTTTTCGCATCCTGTGGAGTATTGATGCGGCCTTCCGCAATAACAGGAACCTTCGAACTCTTACAAAGTTCCTCGACTAATTCAAAATCAGGTCCTTCAAGCTTTGGACTATCTGCCGTGTAGCCAGATAATGTAGTTGAAAGCATATCCGCTCCGCAGCTAACTGCATATTCAGCATCATCTTTCGTTGCAATATCCGCCATCACTAGAGTATTGCTATGCTCGTGAATATAGCTAACTAATTCTTTCAATGTTTCCCCATTTGGCCTTTGGCGGATCGTAGCATCCAACGCAATAACATCGGGTTCTACCTCTAGAAGCTCCTTCACTTCATTAAGTGTTGCCGTTATAAAAACTTCACTACCCGGATAGTCGCGTTTAACCAATCCAATCACCGGAAGCCCCGTTTGCTTTTTTATAGCGGCAACATCTATCGCCGAATTGCTTCTGATCGCCACAGCTCCACCCTCTTTAGCTGCTTTGGCCATTTTCGCCATAATCTCTGATCCATGAAGAGGTTCATTTTCAAGAGCCTGGCAGGAAACGATTAATTTTTTATGAATCGTTGAAAAAAATGATGGGTGACTCATATACTTATCTCCTTCGTTTTATAAAAATGATTTAAAGACTTTGGCAAAATTATTTCCCATTAGCTTATATCCTTCCGCATCTGGATGGAGCCCATCAGGTAATAAGTTTTCGTATTTTTCATCAAGAATATCTAATCCATCTACATAGAAAATATGTTCATCGCCATTTTTAGTAAAAACATCTACAATTTGTTTCACTTGTTTTCTCATCTCAATAAGAGTAAATCCAACGAGGTTAGGTGTTTCTTCTCTAAAAGTCCCGTAAATTGGTGAACTTAATACGATTGGGACAGTAAGCTGTTTTTCTCGAATAATTTTAATAAAACCAATAATTATAGCCTGGAATGTACGATTATTATAGCAACTATGTCCGTATGTATTGATACCGGCACATAATGAAATAAAGTCAACCTGTGTATCTCTTATCGTTCGAGCTATCATCGGCTCATATTGGCATTGCCCGCTAAAGCCCAGACATATTAGATCTAAGTCCAATTTTTTAGCGGTAATCGCTGGCCATGTAAGGGATGGACTCTCAGCAGCATGACACTGAGTAATCGAACTTCCATAGGCAAGCCATTTCTTTCTAGCAGATGAATGAATTTTCCATTCTGCATTCTCCTCAATATATACATTTTTCAATAACACTCGCTCTTGTTGAGATAAATAAATTTCTACTTTTTTGTTTTCAGCCGATAAATTTTCACATATAAAAAATGAGTCACTTTCTTTAACAATAGCTGTGTGTCGACATTCACCATCTAATACAATATCAAACTCAATTTCTGTATGAGCTGGCGCAAATTCTACCTTTATTTTAGACGAATTTGTTTCAAATGTAACTCTAACTCCAGCAGGAATTTCCGCCTGCCCGTTTAAAATATCTGGAGTAATAAAATCACGATCCTCGTAAAATATTCGCCATGGCTTTATAAATTCCCCCATTTTTTCAAGGGAAATAGCTCCTAGTAAAGTTTGCGAATTAAGTATTATCGGTTTCATATATACATCACATTCTTTCTTTAAAATAAAACACCAAATTACAAAAGCATGAATACTTTTGTAATTTGGATTTTCACCTTATGACTTTAACCAATCCAGTGTAAATGTGCCAAATTGGATGTCCATATTATTCCAATCTGAATAATCAACGACACGCTCATATAAAATACCGATTTCACCATTTTTAAGAACGGTTAAACATGAATAACCGAAATAGCCATCTTCTACTACTTTGCTGTAAGGCCATGTTTTTCCTCCGTCCTCACTTAAACGGACAGTCCCTTTGATTCTCGTTTTTTCATCTGCTGGATTTGAAAAAAGAACGCGAACCTTGCCATCACCTAAGTCAGGATAAAGAACGACACTTGATTGACAAATTGGATCGATAAGAGCATCGTCAAATGTCACCTCACCCCAAGTCTCTCCACCATCTGTACTTGTAGTAACAGCTGTTCTTTGAAGTCCATAATGATTACGTAGATAATATTTCAATTCTCCCGTAGGCAATTCAATCACTTGGGATTCAGTTAAATATTGTTTTTCTTCTGAAATTGTCTTAGCAGATAAAACTTCTCCATCCAATTCCCTGCCATCGTTCGGAGATTCGCCGCGCTTCCAAGTAGCACCGTGATCATCACTGTATATACAAGCACAAGATAATTTTCCAGCCTCATTTGAAAAATAGATTGGAAATACGAGTCTGCCGGTTTTCTCTCCATGTTGAAGCTGTATTCCGCATCCTGGACCAGAGCCTATAAAACGCATCCATTCTTCTTTTACCATTGGATTCAGTTCTCTTGGCCTAGACCAAGTCAGACCATCGTCATCACTTTGAATGACTTGTAAAAAGGACGTTCTTGCTTCTAGTAAGCTTTCATTTGGATTTACGCCTTTTTTAAAATAAATATTCCCTCTTGCTTCGCCATTTTGGAAAACATAGCCTTCTTCATCGACAACATAATTAGTTTGATTGTGACCGGAATCTAAAACCTTTCCGCTTTCTGCAAGGAAATAAACATTGCCTTCACAATCAAACAGCTTTCTACGTCCTTCTGCATCAAAACCGATTCCTGCTTCACTCGCCCATAGACCAATTCCACCTGGCGTATGCATAAATAACATAAAAATAGTTCCTGTTACTTTATCCTGCAAAAGTGATGTATCAATAGCTGCTGCCCCATCTAAACCTTCACCGGCATATGCTGCAAGTTTTTGAGCTGGTCCCCACGATTTTCCATTATCTTCACTGCGACGAATCGTCACATCAATTTTATTCGGATTGTCTCTTTGATCTACAATGCGAGCATCAATCCCTGCTATGACTGTTCCTTTTGTTGTTGTAATCATGGATGGAATTCGATACGCTTTCGACCCAGCAAAATCTGGATAATATATCGCTTCTGCTTGAATATTTGGCATGTCGCAAATCTCCTTATATTTGATAAATTGGCGTCAGAGCCTAAGATTAATAAAGGGTCCCGCGAATGTCTACAACGCGGGACGACATTTTCATTATTGTTTACCTTCTAAAAGATCAGAAACTAATGGTGCTTTATCTAATTCTTCAAGAAGTTCTTTACCGCCATTTTTCATCCAGTTGTCAACGTATTTATCCCATTCTTTGTCGACATCGATTTCTCCGACAATGGCCTTCATTCTGAATTCGTCAACAATTGTGGTCAGTTGTCCACCGTAGCGCTTATCAATTTCTCTTAATTTCGTTTTGTTTAGTAGATCCCATTTATAAGGGCGGATTAGCATTTTTTCTTTAACATCTTCGCGAGCATACCACTCATCTTTTAACTTTAATGTATATTCTGAAGTAAACCATTGAACCCTTTCTTTATCATACGTACGGAAGTTGTATGCCCAGAAACCAGAATTCCCTTCTTGTTCAGCAAATTCTGGACGTACTTTAAGCGCTGACTTTTCAGGTTCTCCTTCCCAATCTGAGTGTACTCCAACTTCTCCGTACAATGTCCATCTTGCTTCATTGTCAAAATTAATATAATCAAAAATTTGAAGAATACGAGCCAATTCCTCATTAGTAACATTTTTCGAAACATAGAAAGCATCTGCTAAGTCAACGACTGGAAGGTAGGCTCCAATTCCTTGTTGTCCATCTGGACCAATTTCAGGTCCCGTAGCAAGAACCTTTGCTGTAGAATCAGGATTTTCAACAATGTTTTGCGGTGCACGACCCTTTGCCCAATCGTCCATTGCAAGATAAGCCGGTTGTGCAATAAAGTAACCAATTTTTCCAGATTTGTACTTTTCCCAAGTCAATTTTTCATCTAATGTTGTGAATTCTGGGTCAATGATTCCTTCTTTATACCATTTCGCCATTAGCTTTAAGAAGTCTTTATACTTTTTAGATACTTCCATGCGAGTTAATTTATCATTCTCGATAAAATTGTAGCCGTTACCTAATTGGAAAGCCCCCATCAGTGTGGCTGCCCAGTTTAGGTTGTTATTTGCAGGCAATAAACCATACGTATCATTTTTACCGTTCCCATCTGGATCTTTGAACGTAAAATCTTTTAATATTTGCTCTAACTCTTCCAATGTATAGCTGTGTTCAGTAAAGTAAATTTTCTCACGTCCGCCGCTTGGTCCGACCGGTTTTAAATCCCCAGGGATTTCATATCCTAATTTTTCTAGCCAATCTAGACGCAATGTTGGTCCCCATGCCATACCTTCTACGTGTGCATATTGCCCAATCAATTGTAAATATTCATTATCTGTACCGTCTTTTAAGTTCATTATCGGTCCAGGCTGATTTTCTTCCAACATTTTCATATACCGTGGTGCATATTTTTCTAACATTTCTTTAGGAATGGTTCTTGTTAAACCTGAATCATACATTTCTTGAGCTGTTTGACCACCCGCAGTGAAAGAAAAAGTATCAGGCAAGTCTCCAGAAGCAACTAATAAGTTTGTTTGTTCTGCATCCCAAGTATCAACTTTAGTATTTATAATTTTAACATTAAATTGTTCTTCTAGACGTTTTTGAACGTAGCTGCCGTCTTCCACTTTTCCTCTCGTTATCGAACCAGAAAGCTTCAACGATAATTCTTTTGAGAAGTCTCCAGCTTCAGGCAACTTGGAAACATCCACTTCTTCAGTCTTGTTATTACCAGCTTTTGATCCACAACCGGAAACAATTAATGCTGTTGCCATGAATCCAGCCAGCAAAGCCTTTTTCATTCTCTTCATCCTTTTTCCTCCTTTTTGATTGGGTTAGCCTTTAAGCGAACCTATCATAATCCCTTTTATAAAATATTTTTGAACGAATGGATATACCAAGACAATCGGGCCGATTGAAATGATAACCGTCGCAGCACGCACATTAGCTAGTAGCAAGTTTTGGGATGAACCGCCACCTGCACCAATGGCTGCCGCATTTTCTGATTGTGATGCATCCATCGCGGTCAACATTTTTCGAACAACGATTTGCAAGACGCTTTTCGCATCATCTTGTATATACACAAGGGCATGGAACCATTCATTCCAATGGAAAACTGCTGCCCATAGAGCAATCGTTGCGATTACTGGTTTTGATAATGGCAAAATAATTCTTGTTAAAATCGTGAAATATCCTGCCCCGTCCATAATGGCGGACTCTTCAATTCCTTTATCGATCGTCATGAAGTAGTTTCTCATGATAATGATGTAAAAAACGTTTACAGCTGATGGCAATATTAACGCCCATCTTGTATCAATCAAGCCTAAGTTTTTAATTAATAAATAATCTGGAATTATTCCACCCGAAAAAAACATGGCAATTAAGAAAAAGATAGTGATCGTATTTCGGAAGGGCAAATCTCTTTTGGATAGCGGATATGCCGCTAGCATGGTGAAAGCAACGATTAAAAATGTTCCAGAGACAGTACGGAAAATTGTATTTGCATAAGCTTTCATCGTATTTCCATAAGTAAATACAAACTCGTAAGCATCTGTAATCCATCTTTCTGGCCATAGATTCATCCCTAAGCCTGAAATCTGTTTCGGGTCTGAAAACGAGATGACAATTGTTTGCCAAAATGGATATAAAACGATGATTGAAAAGAAAGTAAATCCAATTACCAACATTATTTCAAATAATGAAAATCTTTTTTTGCTCACTTGCTCTCATCCCCTTTCTACCAAATTCCATGTTCACTTTTACGACGTATGATGGCATTGGCTCCCAAGATGAATATGATGCCGATTACGTTTTTGAACAACCCAACTGCTGTTGCATAATCAAACTGGAATTGTTCCAACCCACTTCGATACACATACGTATCGATAATATCTGCGACTTCGTAAACAAGTGGATTGTATAGATTCAAAATTTGGTCGAAGCCTGCATTCAAAATTCCTCCAAGCCTGAGGATAAAAAGAATAATGACCATTGGCATAATTGACGGAAGTGTAATATGAATCATCTTTTTAAATCTGCCTGCTCCGTCCATTTCAGCAGCTTCATATAATGCCGGATCAATGGATGCAATCGTTGCCAAATAAATAATCGCACCATACCCAATTTCCTTCCAAATATCAGTCAGTAAAAGAACAGGAATAAAGAATACTTTACTAGCCAAAAAGTTCACGGGATCTCCGCCAAATGCTGTAATGATAAAATTGATGATCCCTCTTTGCGGTGAAAATACTTCTATAATCATCGCCGACAAGATAACCCAAGACATGAAATGTGGTAAATAAGAAATCGATTGAGTCACTTTTAAGAACTTTTGATTGCGAATTTCATTCAGCAATATGGCAAATATGATGGGTGCCGGAAATGCAATCGCGATTTTCAAAATACTAATGATTAATGTATTTTTTAATGCCCTTAAAAACATAAAGTCCGTAAATAATCTTTTAAAATGTTCAAAATCATTCCATGGGCTATCCCAAATGCCTAAACCTGGCGAAAAATTCTTAAAGGCGATAATAACCCCATACATTGGAAGATAACTAAAAATAAATAACATAATGGCTGGGAACAAGAGCATGACATAAAGTAATTTCATTCTTTTCATTTGTTCCCACGTAGATTTTTTCGGGTTTTTTATCTCCAATGTTTTTTCTGAGATATTCGTATTCGCTTCCAACTTTTCTCCTCCTTTATATAAAAATCAGTTTTAGCATGAGTGAACCATTATTAAACTTTCAATCTCTTTATTAAGTTCACGCAATGAATCCCAATCATTTTCTTGCACCGGCAATAGTGGTAAACGCGGTGAACCGGTTTCAATCCCTCTTAAGCTTAAAATGGCTTTTGTTGCGCCGTACAAGGAAGGATAGCTTAATAGTTTAGTAATAATAGAGTTAATATTATTTTGCAGTTCTTGAGCTTTTACAATTTGGTTTTGGTTGAAGTAATTGTCTAGTTGGCCAAACAATTCAGGCATCACTCCGTACGTACCACCAATCCCTCCGTCTGCCCCCATAATTCGCCCACCTAAAAATTGCTCATCTGGTCCATTAAATACTAAAAACTCTTTTCCACTATTTGCTTTAAATTGTTGAAGTTCAAACACACTCTCACCTGACATTTTGATTCCAATTACTTTATCTTGAGCTGCCATTTTTTTAAATAAGCTTTGTGTTAAGTTAAAACCTGTTGTTTGGGGAATGTTGTAAATAATGAAAGGCAGAGATGAGCTATCAATCATTTCTTGCCAATGTTTTTCAACGGCTTTCTCAGATAAGCGATAATAAATTGCAGGTACCGCTGATATGGCATGCGCGCCTAAAGCTTCTGCATGAATAGCTAATTCCTTGCTTTCTTTAGTAGAGTTAGCTGCGACATGAACAATGATTGTCAGTTCTTGTCCAACTTCTTCCATAACCGCTTTCAAAACTGCTTTTCTTTCATCAGCAGTTTGAAGAATTCCTTCACCAGAGCTTCCGCCGACATATAATCCTTTCACTCCAGAATTCACATAATATCTAGCAAGCTTCTTTACTCTTTCCGGGCTTACCTCTCCTGTTTCATCATAAGCAGAGTACATTGCTACAAAAACACCTTTAAATTTGTCCAAATCCCATGTTGTCATCATTTCATCCCATTTCTGTTTTATTGTCATAGTATGTATTCACGATAATCATACTATGGTACTACCAGTTAGAAGAATCCTATTTTTATCCAACTGAAATCTTCCAGTTGATTAAAATTTTTCCAACGTGTAAGATTAATTTATGGGTCATCCTATGGTCTGACCACTTGAAGCTTGTACATTAAAATTAATCGCTTTCAGAAAAAATGTCAATCTTTTTTTGTAAAATTAATTTATGTAGTTTTTTGAAGTTGATCAATCGTTATAATAGATAGTAAGGTTATCCTATTTCCAATCAGAGTTAGATAGGGGTGAAAGTAACTGATGGTAAAACGCAAACAAACATTGGCGGAAGTTGTTAGTGATAGAATCAAATCATATATATCTGAGAACAAATGCCAGCCTGGTGATCGTCTCCCTACCGAAAAAGAAATTATTGACATGCTTGGGGTTAGCAGAACGATTGTCAGGGAAGCTTTAAAGACATTACAATCTCAAGGGATTATTGAAATTAAACAAGGACTTGGCATTTTTGTAAAAGAAATTAAGATTCAAAGTATTTTACGAAAAATATCCCCCTTTCTAACAATTGATAAGTTGAAATTTATGGAAGTCATTGATACTAGAATTATATTAGAACTAGGCGCTATAGATCTAGCTATCAATCATTATAATCTTGAAAAAATAAAGCAAATGTCCTATTGGAATGATGTGTTTTTAAAAAAGGCCAAAAGTGGCGAAAAGCCTAAAAACGAGGATTTGCATTTTCATCGTTCATTAATGAATGCAACTGGAAATGAAACCTTTATACAGGTATCATCCATTATTACTGAATATTTTAATATGAATCAACTAGAAGAAATTATAGATTTAGATCAATACGTTGCCTCCTATAAAGAACATCAAACAATTATTGATTCAATTTTAAAAAAGGATGTAGAGCAAGCAAAGCAAGCGATGAAGGCCCATCTGCATCATTTGTATAGTTTACTCGAAGATTGGGAAGAAGATTAAAACAAATTAAGGCTGTGATTTTATTGAAACGAATTGAAGATAGAGAAAGATTTACTTTAAGTAAAATTGTTAGTGAAAATTTAAGACAATATATTATTGATCATCAATTAAAAACAGGCGATAAACTCCCTTCTGAACGGGATTTAGCCGTAATGTTAGATGTGAGCAGAGTAATTGTAAGAGAAGCGTTGCGCGCGTTGGAATCAACTGGAATTATTGTGATACGGCATGGGGAAGGCGCTTTCGTCAATACAGACGACACGAGTGTCATCCTTAATCATTTACTCTTTTTCTGGAGAATGAATAACGAGCGGATTGAAGAACTTTTTGAACTAAGACAGTTGCTTGAAAAAACGGCGATTGAACAAATTATCGCCAATTCAGATACAGTACACTTAGCAGAATTGGAAAAAATCATTTTCGAAATGTCTCAAACAACGAATTCCGATGCATTCAAAGAACTAGATATTGAGTTTCATAAAGAGTTAATTAAAGCAACGAATAATGAGCTATTTACGCAATTAACCGATGTTATCGTACAATATTTTTCAGGCGTCTCCCGTATGATGGACGAAAAAAATAGGAACAAAACAATATCGGAGCACCAATTGATCATAGATGCTATAAAAGATAAGAATAAAAAGCTAGCTATTCAACTCTTAACTGATCACCTGCAGTATTCGATAAATCATAAAGTTAGTATTTAAATTGGGAAAAGTAATGGCCTATATCTTGTCGCAATAAACAGAATAAGTCTCCTTTCGTCTTGCCAAAAGATATTGTAAAAAAATCTTATTCATAATTTTTTTATGACGGTTCATACTAAAAAGGCAAATAAAGAAGGGAGCGAATAATATGAGTCGCGGCAAAGGCTTTAACCATAAAGAAAAAGGACATCCCGGTAACTTTCCTAAAAATAGTCTAGCTGGAGAAAAGGAACACACGAGGCAAACTGAGCAAATGGAAAACATTGTTACTCATGAAGCATTTAAAAACCGGATTAAAGAAGACGAAATGCCCTAAATCAGCCTATGATCCGAACTTAACTGAAAATACATCAAATATTTAAGAAGGCGACTCTTTTTCGAGAATCGCCTTTTTTTATTAAAGGTCTTAAGTCATCCATAATATAAAAAGATCTGCCAAGCCTTCATACATCCCCTAATTTATATATATATTTTAAGAAAGCCTATATTTTTGCAGTGTGTAACTCCTAAATAACCGGATACGTCTAAATATATGAATCAGCCATATTTGGAGGTGAACTGCTTGATTGCTATGTTAAAAGAAGAATTACTATTTGTTTACCTTTTTCTCTCCATTTCCTTTATCGATATTATGTTTCGATTATCTACGATCAATACGTTTTCTTACACGGATATCGTCATTTCTTTTTATTTTCTTACTGCATACATGTTGGCTATCTATTTAATATGCAGCTTTGTCCAAGGTACTGCAAGATTAATTCTGTCTAGTTTCCTTTTTATTATTGTCGTTATTATATATGTTTCTCAGCTTATATATTTTCAATTTTTCCGAACCTTTTATAGTATGTATTCTTTAGGAAAAAGCGCTCAGATCTTCGAATTTTGGAAGGATGTTGCCCAGTACTTACTTGACCATTTTATCGTTTCTATCTTATTGCTTTTACCTATCATCATATTAATTGCTTTCGGCAAGAAGATGTTGCCTTTAAATAAAATGAGCTGGGCTAAACGCGGTGTATTGCTTTGTTTATTTGTACTCTGTTATTCAGTAGGGATTGCTGCAGTATTTGCAAGCGGAAAAGCACAGAACACAGCTTATGATCTGTATTTTAAAAATAATTCTCCTTTGCTTTCAGTCGAACATCTTGGATTACTGACCTCAATGCGCCTTGATTTTCAAAGATTGGTTACTCATTGGTCTCCTGATGTAAAGGCTCCGGTTATAGCTGAGCCTAGGCCAATTAAATCAAAACCCGCCAAAGAAATTCCAGAAAAACAACAAGAAGAAAAGGTTGTAGAGTACAATGTATTAGATATTGATTTTTCCAATCTTATTTCAGAGGAAAGTGATCAAGCAATCAAAGACATTCATCAATATTTTTCAAGTGTTCAGCCGACAGAAAAAAATGATTACACTGGAAAATATAAAGGGTATAACCTTATTCTTCTTACTGCAGAAGGTTTTTCACCTTTTGCAATTGACAAGAATGTAACTCCTACATTATTTAAACTCGCCCATAAAGGGTATCAATTTACGAATTTTTACACACCTATCTGGCAAGTTAGCACTTCAGATGGTGAATATGTTGCCTTACAAAGCTTAATTCCGAAAAGCGGGGTTTGGAGTTTTCAAGAATCAGGTAAAAATCATCTCCCCTTTGTCCTTGGGAATCGACTAAAAAAGTTAAATTATTCCTCTAGGGCCTATCATAATCATACGTACACTTACTATGGGCGAAACATCTCCCATCCTAATTTAGGATATGATTATAAAGGACTTGGCAATGGACTTGATGTAAAAGAAACATGGCCGGAATCGGACCTTGAAATGATGGAAAAAACGGTCCCGGAATACATTCACGATGAACCATTTCATACGTATTACATGACAGTTAGTGGTCATATGCAATATTCTTTCACCGGAAACTATATGGCATGGAAAAACAAAAAATATGTTGAATATTTACCGTACTCTGACGAAGCAAAGGCTTATATAGCAACGCAAATTGAACTTGATCGCGCCCTAGAGCATTTATTAGCTGAATTGGAAAAAGCGGGTGTTGCAGATCGAACACTGATCGCTTTAAGTGCCGACCATTATCCATATGGTCTCGACGATCAAACAATTGATGAACTTGCAGGCCATTCTGTCGAAAAAAACTTTGAACTTTATAAAAATACCTTTATTCTATATACAAAAGGAATGGAACCGGAAGTCATTTCAAAACCTGCATCAAGCTTAGATATCTTACCAACACTTTCCAACTTGCTAGGTCTCAAATACGATTCCAGACT
The DNA here is from genome assembly GCF_018343715.1 of Bacillus sp. FJAT-49711. Taxonomy (GTDB): domain Bacteria; phylum Bacillota; class Bacilli; order Bacillales; family Bacillaceae_C; genus Lederbergia. Next base: position 149,192 of record NZ_JAGYPL010000003.1, read on the forward strand.
TCTCATGGGCAAAGACATCTTTTCCAATTCCGAGCCCCTCATTCCCTTCCTAAACAAAAGCTTTATTACCGACAAAGGAACATACAACGCCGAAACCCGCACATTCACACCAACCAACGGCGAACAAATCAACGAGGACTATATCAAACATATATCCTCCATCGTAGAAGCCAAATTCTACTACTCAACAAAAATACTCGAAAAAGACTATTATCGCAAAATTGAGAATTGAGCGAGTGCCAGGCACCCAACACTAGTGTTGCACGATAACCAATAAATGTAACTTTTGATTTAAAAGTAAAAATTTTCCAGTCGCTTTCATTCTATTTTTTAAAAAAAGGTAACGCTCAGTCTATTTCGACCCAGTTCCCTTTTTTTGTAAATATTTACTTTTCTATTTTTCTTTCTTTACGTAATGATCCTTTGAAATCGGGCTGACAATTGCTACATTTTCACCATATATTCGTGGGATAGGTATTTTACTAGGTACCTTCTGTCTTCCTTTGCTTCTTTTTTGAGGGCGATAAAATTCCCTGTTTACTTCATCCCACGAATCCAAAAGATATTGGCGAAGGATCCTTAAAAATTGCCAAGCTGTTTTTCTAGGCTGTTTCAGTAGTTTTAATATCTCAAGCAATCCAAAGGTAATGAGAGAAAGGAATAGTTGATTCCATATTCCAATCGGCGAATGGCTGAATAGATGCTCTACTTTAATATGTTGTTTTAACCATTTGAAGAAAATCTCAATAAACCATCGGTTTTTATAGGTATCCATGATCTCCTGTTCAGTTAAATCCAAGCGATTTGTCAAGATTCGGAAAAATGTGCCTTCGTTATCCGTAAATTCAACGAGCTTCAACCTTTCAGGCCTTGTCCTTATCGAGACTTTCGCATGCTTTGTTACATTAGGTACATCAGGGGTATATTCTCTCAATGTCTCAACTTTAAAGGTCTTTTTTACACGGACTAAGAACTTGACGCCCCTGCTAAGCCAACCGCCTATTTTAGTTTTTTCACCATATCCACGATCCATGACATAGGTGGCATCGTCACAATCAATCAAATGATTGACGGCATCTATATCCGCAACATTGGAGGTGGAAGGAATCATCCGTTCAGGAAACACACTGTCGGAAGAGGCAACGGCCAAACAAAGATGCAATTTTACCCCGCTGGAATCTTTTGATACAGCCGTCCAGTCGGAAGCCTGGTTGGGCAATTTTATGAACGTTGAATCAATGATACGTAATATCCCTACATTTGAATGGATTCCTTTTGCCTTGGACTTAATGGACCAATATTTCCATGCGATGCGACCCAACAAGGCTGATAACTCAGCTGTATCCAAGGACCTAAGCCGACGGCTTATCTGAGAAGCACTAATGGAGCCAATCTTGAGTTCATTTTGGATCTGCTTTTTCGACCTTATAGCTACTTCGATTTCCCGAAGGCTACCCCAGCGAAAGAGGGTCGAAAGGAGAAATATTTTCACTAAGGATTCATCCGATAATTTTGTGAAGTTGTAATTATGGGATGGGCATGCCAGTGTTGTGGCTGGTAATAAAGA
>NZ_JAGYPL010000003.1:150768-247021 GCF_018343715.1 Bacillus sp. FJAT-49711
GCTACTTCGATTTCCCGAAGGCTACCCCAGCGAAAGAGGGTCGAAAGGAGAAATATTTTCACTAAGGATTCATCCGATAATTTTGTGAAGTTGTAATTATGGGATGGGCATGCCAGTGTTGTGGCTGGTAATAAAGATAAATATTGACGAAAGACTAAATCTTGATCTACACTATTCATTGCGTGCTCCTTTTGTAGTGTAGGGAACTGATGAGGTCGTCTTTCCCTATCTACATTAGGAGTTTTTTTATTTTACCGCAAGGTGGAAAATTAATATTTAGTCTGACCTTACATTTTTTTACAAACGTGCAACACTAGTGGGCACCCAAACAACTCTGAAATAATTCGGAATTGGGTGAATTGTTCGGGTGCCTGGCACCGAAACAATTAAGGAGTGACGGGTTTGATTATTTGGATTAATGGGACGTTTGGGTCGGGTAAGTCGACGACGGCGTATGAGTTGGAGCGGAGGATAGAGGATTCGCATGTGTATGATCCGGAGAGGTTTGGTTATGTGTTGATGAGGAATGTGCCGAGGGAGATAGCGTTGGGGGATTTTCAGGATTATGCGTTATGGCGGGAGGCAAATTATCGTTTATTGAAACAAGTGGCTGAACAATATCGGGGTGTTCTCATTATTCCGATGACTCTCACAAATGAGAGATATTTTGAGGAAATTGTTGGACGCCTAAAAACTGACGGGATTGAGATTAAGCATTTTACTTTGTCTGCTTCGAAAGAGACAATTGAAAAAAGACTTAAAAAGAGATTAGAAGGAAAGAATTCATGGGCACATGAACAAATGGCGGGACGGCTGGAAAGCTTATCGAAAGAAACATTTCAGGAGCATATTCAAACCGATACTATGACCATTGATGAGGTCGTTGAGACGATTGCTAGACTGTCCAATATAACCTTACTGCCAGACCGCCGACCAAAAATCAAAAAGTTAATCGATAGGCTGTCCACCGGAATAAAAGAATTCGGGATATTTAAATAGATGCGAAAGTTAAAAAAGAGGTACATTATATCGATATGATCAATGTACCTCTTCATGTTAAAAATATTAACCTAAATTCTCATCATGCTCTCCTTCGCTTTCACTGCCGGCTTCATTGCCATTTTCACCGACCAAACTAGCCAATACGTGTACTCTTAAAATAATCCCCTTTATAACCCGCTCTTCGTCCACGACGACAATCGGATATTTGGATTCCAATGCCTTCGGGATAATATCCTGCACATATTCAGCAGGATCAACCGTGTTGATGTCCGTATCCATAACATCTTGCAACGTTTTCTTTTGCTTCAACCCTTCAATTGCTCCATCAATCGTCACGAGACCTTGTATTCGCCGACCTCTATCGACGACGAAGGCACTCGATATTCCGTTTTCCCTCATCACTTTTATCGCTACGTTTAATCCGTCTTTTAACGAAACTAACCCAAATGGCTTCACCATGATATGTTCCGCTTGTAATATTTTTGAACGATCGATATCTTTTATAAAATCAGAAATATATTCGTTCGCGGGTTGCTCTAATATCTCCTCTGGTGTTCCAATTTGTTCTACATTTCCGTCTTTCATTACTGCGACACGATCTCCAATTTTAAACGCTTCATTCACATCATGAGTTATAAAAATTATCGTTTTCTGAAGTCGATTTTGAATATCAAGCAGTTCCAGCTGCATCTCCCTGCGAATTAACGGGTCAAGGGCACTGAATGGCTCATCCATTAATAGTATATCCGGATCATTTGCGAGTGCTCTTGCAATCCCGACCCGCTGCCGCATCCCTCCCGAAAGTTCATCTTGATACTTATCTTCATACCCTTTCAACCCAACTACTTCCAAATGACTTTGGGCGATTTTTCGGCGTTCCTCTTTCGGCAGTCCCCGCACTTCCAAGCCATATTCAATATTGCCAAGAACGGTACGATGGCTAAAAAGACCAAAGTGCTGGAACACCATCGCAATTTTCTTTTGCCGATAGTATTTTAGCTGCTGTGCATTATATTCAACAATATTTTCCCCATCAACATAAATTGCGCCAGCAGTTGGCCGATTCAGCATATTCAGGCATCGAATCAAGGTTGACTTTCCACTTCCAGAAAGCCCCATAATAACAAAGGTTTCGCCTTCCATTATTTCCATGGATGCATTATAAACGCCAACGGTATGACCCGTTTTCGCTAAAATATCACTTTTAGATTCTCCCTTTTCGATCATAGGGATTACTCTTTTTGCTCTTTTGCCAAATATTTTGGATACATTTTCAAGTTTCATTTTTACTGTCACGAGTCTTCCCTCCTGTGTTTCTGAAGACGCTCAGCAATTCCACCTGTTATTCGGTCGATGATGATTGCTAAGAAAACAATACTGATTCCCGCTTCAAATCCTAAAGAAATATCGATACGATTAATCGCATATAAAACTCGTTCACCAAGTCCTTGCGCACCAACCATAGAACCGACGACCGCCATCGCAAGTGCCATCATCGTTGTTTGGTTAATTCCAGCCATCATCGTTGGCAAGGCTTGTGGAAGTTGAACTTTAACTAACATTTGCATAGTCGAAGATCCGAAAGACTGCGCAGATTCAACTACTTCCTTGTTAACATTCCGGATCCCGAGTTCCGTTAAGCGGCTTACAGGCGGCAAGGCATAAATAACCGTAGCGATCACTGCCGGAACGTTTCCAAGCGGAAAAAAGAAGATGACAGGAATTAAATAAACAAAACTAGGCATCGTCTGCATTGCATCCAGCAAGGGCCGCATTGCTCGAGATAAAACTTTATTGAAGGCCATTATAATTCCAAGTGGGATTCCTATAATTAAAGAGAGAATAACGGAGATCAATACGATGGCAACGGTCGTCATCATTTCCGGCCACAGATCGAAAGACCCGACTAAAAACATAAAAACTGAAAATAGCAAGCCACCATACAAATTTGTAAAATACCATCCTAGCAAAAAAATAATAATGATGAAAACCCACCATGGAATGGAGATTAAAGCTGATTCCAGCCCCTTAATGGACGTTGAGGCGATAACAAAAATAAAATCAAAAAGCGCTTTAAAATTTTCTGCTAAAAAATCTATAAACTTTTCTACGCCATTTCCAATTGGTATGCGTATATTAGGAAATTCACTCATATGAATTAGGCTGTACAGAACAGCCCTCCAACACCTTTCCAATACAATTTTTATATATACTGCCTTTAAAAAAGACGAGAACTGCAAGCTAATGCAGCTCTTTCATCTATTTTTACTTCAAAGCGTCATTCACTTTCTTTGCAACATCTTCAGGTACCCATTTAGTCCAAATATCTTCATATTCCTGCATCCACCACTTCGCAGCGTCATCTGCTTCGGCGTCGTTTTCTTCCATATAATCTAGCGCTTTCTCTGTTAAATCATTGCTGGTTTCATATTTTTTTAGAAACTCAAAGACTTCCTTCGCTTGATTTGGGAAATCTTTATGAACCGCAACGACAACATCATTCGGCGGGAATTCAGTTCCTTTATTTTCTTCCCATACTTTTTCATCATATGGATGATCTTCAAGAAGTGTTAAGTCGTAGCCTGCTGTTACCCAAGTAGGCGACCAATAATAGCCGACCCAAGGCTCTCCCTTTTTATAAGCTCCTGCTAAAGATGCAACAATGGCAGAATCCGACCCGGGTGCCAAGTAATTATAAGTTTCATCTAAACCATATGTTTCAACCTTTGTCGCTAAATGCTCACTTACCACCCAGCTTGACGGAGCCCCTACAATACGCCCTTTGCTTGGATCTTCTGGATCTTTAAAAACATCAGGATATTTCGCCAAGTCTTCAACTGTTTTTAAATCTGGGGCAACTGGTTCAATTCCCCGTTCCGCATCCCCTTCAATCACATATGTTGGGACATATAACCCTTGAGCATTATCATCAAAATTAGTCGAAGCTTTCACAATACTTCCTTTTTCAATTGCCTTTTCGTAAACTTCCTTAATATTATCTGTCCACAGTTCCATGTAGACATTTATATCTCCTTGCTCCAACGCTTGCACAGTTGCTGCCGTAGTACCCACTGTTACATCAGTGTCGTACCCGTATCCTTCTTCGACGATAAGCTGAGCGATGCTATTATGGACACGAAGACTATCCCAGCCAGCATCGGCAAATTTTATTACCTTAATACTATCCTTGCTTGCACCACTGCTACATGCAGATAATAAAAGTAGCATACTAGTAAACACAATCATGTACATTTTTTGCATAACAAATAAACCCCTTTTTTTCTTAGTTTTTAAAATAAACAGGCTGTTTTTAAAGAATAGAGCTTTATAGATTTATGGAAGAAAGAATCTGAAGAATAACTTGGACACTGGAGTGGATAAACGCCTATATTTAATGGTACGGGGATTTTGAAATCATTACAAATGACTTAATACGATGTATATTCGCATATGCTTCCATTGCATAACCTCTCGTCATGTTACAAAGACTTTTCATTAAAATTACTGCCATATCCTCCGTTATCATCAAGTTTAATGATGTATACCACAAATACGAAATAATAAACATTAAAAAAAGATGATATTGACATAAGAAGGCAACATCATCTTTTTCTTGAAATGATATCCATTTACATTTTTCTTTAAAAATCCTATATAAAATTGACTTTTTAAACAGCATATCCCATGTATTTTTTATCTTATAACGGTCAATACTCTTGCTAATCCAAGGGATATTCCATTTCCAATTTTTCAACTGAAATTTTTAAGCAAAATAAGAGTATCTATATAAAGTTTCATGTTATAATTGCAAAAAAACATGATGTTTTTTACTATAATTATCATAAACTTTATTATTAGATATGCGTTTTGTCATTATCACAAAGAACAAGGGAGGCGTGTAATGGTATGACTGCAGAAAATTTGGATAAACAAGGGATAACTGTTAATTCGGCCATCTCCTTAAAAGGAATCGTGAAAGCTATTTTCAAAGATAATGTTCATGTCCAAATTGGTGGAAAAGTAATCTCTTTGCCCCTATCTAATAAAGACATAGTTAAATAATTCAAACAGGTGATGCAAAAAATGCATCACCTTTCTTGTTTTTTAGATTCTTTCTTTTCAGGATTCATTAATAATGTTAACGATTGGTCGTTCCCATTCATCAACTTATATACATAAGCGGACGTTAGCTTGAATCCATTTTCAATTTTATCGGCTAAAAAGCTGGCGCGTTCAAATAGGACCGAACGAAGGTGGCTTATTTCTCTTAATATTTTCTCCGTTAATGCCTCTTGATTTTCCAATCTGCTAGATACTTGAGCCTGAAGCACTTTTTGTTGAGAAACGTCTTCCTTCATCTCCTTTTGAATTTCGATCTGTTGTTTAATTTTTGAATGTAATTCTTCATTAGCCGATTCGGATTGCTTCAAACGTTGGACAATTTCAGCATTCATTTCATTTAATTTCGTCATTTGATCCAGCCATTCTTTCTTTAAAGCGAGTTCATTTTCTTTCTCTTGATCACTTTTATCATCCAGCTTCGCAAGCCAATCAATGACTTCACCTTCAAACTTTTCGTGTTTCAAATGAATATCCCGAAGTTCATCTAATTGATTTCCAATTTCAGACCACTGATTAGTATGAGTTTTTTCCTGCTGTTCGTATAAAATTTTTAAATCAAGGAAGGAATGAGTTAATGCTTCATTCGCTTCACGCTGCTGGATAATCAGTTCTGATAAATAGTCCATTTTATATAATTCTTGATTAGGCGCCTGAATATTTTTCACATTTTTATAAACTTCTGGATGGTCATTGTTATTAATAAATAACCCCACTCCATTTCACCCCTTAATGCATGATTGTATTATCTTATGCATTGGGTGGATGGAGGGGGCACAATAGTCATGATGACAATTATTATTTTTATGTCAATTCAGTTTGCTTTGTTTCTTTGCCTAAAAAAACAACTGCAAGTACACCAATGATTATCGCGATACAGAAAATCCCGAAAACAATGCCAATATCGAATTTTGCGGCTACAAGAGATCCGACTAATAACGGTCCTAATACACCGCCAACACGACCGGCAGCAGCTGCCATTCCTGCTCCAGTTCCCCTAATGATGGCAGGATATTGCTCGGGTGTATATGCATAAAGCGCACCCCACGCACCTAAGTTAAAAAATGATAGGAATATACCAGAAATAAGAAGGATCGCTGTTGTATCAGCGTTTCCAAAAATTAATGCACTTATTGCAGTACCGAGTAAATATGTGGAAAGTACAAATTTTCGCCCTACTTTCTCGATAATCCAAGCAGCCGTAAAATAGCCTGGAAGCTGTGCAAGCGTCATAATAAGCACATACTCAAAACTTTTAATAAGACTGAAACCTTTCATCACCATTACACTTGGCAGCCATAAAAACATACCGTAATACGAAAAAACAACCATGAACCATACAATCCACAACATAACAGTCGCTTTTACATATTTTTTTGACCAAACTTCACGGATATTTTGAAAAACGGATTGAGTCATTTTTTTCTTCGCTGAAAACTGCGGGGAATCAGGCAGCTTCAAACGCAAATAAATCGCATAAAATGCCGGAAAGGCTGTTATAATGAGTGCCACTCTCCAACCATATTCCGGTATGACGAAATATGAAATAAGGGCGGCAACTAGCCAACCAACAGCCCAAAAGCTTTCTAAAAGAACAACAATGCGTCCTCTTTCCTTCGCTTCGACACTTTCAGAAACTAGCGTTGAGGCAACTGGCAATTCCCCTCCAAGTCCTGCTCCAACAACAAAACGCAAAATCATAAACGCTGCTAATGTTGTTGTAAGTGCGGATAATCCACTTCCAACAGAAAATAGGACTAGTGTTAACATAAAAACATTTTTTCTTCCAATCTTATCGGCCATCATTCCAAATACTAACGCACCTACAACCATACCAATTGAATTGATGCTGCCGATCCAACCCATTTGGGAAGGTGTTAAATTCCATTCAATTGCCAACGCTGCAATGACAAATGATAATATCCCAACGTCCATTGCATCAAATGCCCATCCTAGACCGGCGATACCTAGTAATTTATTACGTGAAATAGTAGATTGTGGTTTTATTATTTTCACCTTCGCATACCCCTGTCTTTACATATGTAAATTTATATCTTAAAACTGAATATACACCTATATATACAACGTTGCAATATAAATTTACCTTTGCTACAAGATAGTATGTCCTAAAAAACGATTCTCCTTCGTATATGTAAATGTTTCAAAAAATATTAATCTATGCAAAAAAGGGCACTTGATTGGGCCCTTCAAACGATATTTTTATTTTTCAGCTAATGGCGTTAACCCTCTTCCAATGAGATTGGCAGATATAGGCTGTCTACCTAATTCTCTAGCCCAAATGGACAATTGGCCAATATGATGAATTTCATGAGCAATCACATGTCTCATAACCTCTCCCCACGTATCAGTCGTTATCCGACCATCTGGCAAAGTATCGTGGAGCAAATTATTCTCCACGCTTTCATTCCAGTTCAGAACAAATGATTCTACTTCCAGTTTAAATTTTGCATCAAGCTTCCTTACCTTTTCTAAGCTTTTGAAATCCTCAAAGCTCTCTTGAAAATCAGATTTCCCTTGAAGAACTCGAATCCAGCTCCATTCAACATCCACAATGTGAAAGAGCGTTTGCAAAATCCCTCCTACTCCACCTCTCCTGTTTAAAAGCAGTTCTTCTTCCATGATTTCTTCACACCAGTGATACCAATCTTCTCTTACTTGCCAATTATAACGAAATAAAGTCTGCATACGTAACCCTCCATTTTGGGTTTAGATTAAACTCTACAAATTTTTATCAATCCAATTTTTCATACAAAGAAGTATTATTCTTTTCGCCGAACAGTTCAATATGTAGATATACTTTTTGACTTCTGTCCACATACCTTCGTGACGAACAATTAAACCGAAGAGAACCATTACTCATTCCTGTCAAAATAATATGCCCGACCTATTAATCAGTCTTCATGATACACAGATATTGCCGCTTAATGTAGTCATCTTTCTATCGTTTCAAGAAATTATTCCAGCCATCAAAAACAATTTTTCAGCGTTTGTGATTTGATTTCAATACTTTCTTATTTTACACCAGACATGGATGCATTCAGTGAAAGTAAATAAATACTTCCATTTCGTAAGATAATAATTTTATAAAATCCACTAGAGTAGAAAGGAAATATGCCACATTTTGAAAAATACTGCGCTCTTATGAAGTTTGGATTACTTAGCCTTAGGAGGAATAAACATTATTCTTACTAGACAAATTAAAGATAAACAAGCCGAAACAGATAAGGGATACGTTCATTCTTTTTTTCTTTTTTTACCAACAACATACCTAAAAATTCATAAAATGGTGAACGAAATGATTTTTGGAAAGAGGTAAATTAATGAATGTAAAAAGTATAAAAAAACCGAGAATGGGCGTAGGTCTAGGAGCTGTTTCAGCTGTTGCTTGGGGAATAGATACGGTGATTATTGGCATTATCATCGCTAGCTCACCTTTTAAACAAGCGATTGTTCTTGCTCCTATTATAGCTGCATTCATGCATGACTTCTTCTCTGCACTATGGATATCCTTATTGATGATTGTAAAAGGTGAGTTTCTTAATGTATTAAAATTAATAAAAACAAAGAGCGGAGCGATTTTAGTTCTAGGAGCATTGTCTGGCGGTCCTTTAGCCATGACTTTTTATTTTCTCGGTATTCAATATGCAGGAGTGACATATGCGGCAAGTATTGCTTCTATATTTCCTGGAATTGGCGCTCTGCTCGCATTCTTTTTTTTGAAGGAAAAAATGTACGGAAAAACTTGGCTTGGTATTGTTTCAAATATCATCGGAGTGATTATTTTAGCCTATGTGCCTTCAAAATTTAACGTTGAAAGCAACTTTATCATCGGCATCCTTTTTTCATTAGGGGCCGCCATATTTTGGGGACTTGAAGGGGTGATTGGTGCTTGGGGAATGAAAGGAAAAGAGGATATTCCTCCCGTTCCACTCTATGCCATTAATATAAGACAGATGACCTCCGCACTATGCTATGGATTATTAATTGTACCATTTATTCATGGATTTCCTTTAGTCTTTCAAGTTTCCTCAACAAAAATTGTTTGGATAATCGTGATAGCGGGTTTATTAGGAGCTGCCAACTATTCTTTATACTATATGTCCATTGATATAATTGGTGCTGCTAGAGCTCAATCACTTAACAACACGTATGTTTTTTGGGCGATCGTAACTGAAATTATATTTATAGGTACTCCTATCAACTTACAATTTGTTATAGGTGCATTAATTGTACTTTTAGGTTCTGTCCTCGTTTCGGGGAACGTAAAAAGTTAGAATCAAAGACCTGATTAGTATACTATTCCGTTTATTCATAAATCAGAAAAGAATTAAGAACGAAGGTAAGTCCTGTATCTTACACAAAAATTGTATATTACACTTTATCTTAGCGAATGTATCATGAGTTAACTTGGAATAGAAAAGCGAAGTTTATAAAATATTTTTAAGACGATGAAATGATTTTGTTTGAGCAAATGGCTCAAACCCAATTGACCCATAAAATTTATGTGTTTTAGGGGAAGTACAAACAACAATGGCAGTGTCTGCCCCTTTATCATGCAAAGCATTGAGAGCAAGCTTACAAACGGAACTGCCTAACCCCATCCTCCAAAATTTTGGATCCGTGCCCACAGGCTCCAGTAAACCTACCTTATTAATTTCACCAAACCAAATTAAACAAAATGCTGCAAACTCACCATCAGGGGTTTCTAGTACCCAATCAAGAGAAGGATCATAAGGATAGGTATTCATAACATTCCGGTAGCTTTCTTCAGTGACTCTTGATGGCGTGAATGCAGCCCTCTGTGCCCGTACTCTATTTATTAAATCTTCATCCCCCTTGAGATATCGTGCTTTAAATCCATCTGGCAAATTAACAGGGAAAGGACAACTGTCTAATGAAATTTTTGTGAGAACTTCAGGTGTTTCTTCTAATGGGCTGAATAATGAATCCTCTATTGCTGAAATAAGATGGGATTCAGTTTCTAGAACTGTTACCCTTTGTTCATTGGCTTCGGTCGTATCAAACCACTCAATGACATCCTTGGATAACTCGGAAAAATTGGGGTCAACTTGAAACATTAAACTGTCAGGTAATTTTACCCACCCCCAAGCCACTGGTCTATCACCCATTTCCCATATTGCAGTAATCCATTCATTCTCACGCCCAGCGTGTCGAAAACGTTGCCAAGCTAAATCGCCAATATGGTAATTAGATTCTAGTGACCATATAGCCTGTGTAAGTTTCTGCATTCGTTTTAAATCGCTCGAATTTTTATAAGTTCGAATTACAGGTTTATCCATTTATGTAATCTCCTCGATTCTTCTTGATATTTGTAACTATCTTTTTGACACCGTGCTTTTATCGGGAAATCTGTTCAATCCTAACATTTATACCCCTTATGCATTTTAAGACTATATCTCCCCAACGCTCTCTGCTGTTTTAATGGAAAGATACACACTTAGTGCCCCTAATATGCACATTACTGTAATAACAAACTCTGGTTCAAGATGTAAGAATGACGAGAAATTTGGTAATTGCATAGCTAATATTGAGCATGTGACAGTTGGAACAGTTAATCTTTTCAATATCCCAAAAAGAAAGAGTGGGATGAAACTAATCAAAGTAATAATAAGTGAACGAGTAATACTACTAGTAAAATAGGTGATTATATCAGAGTTAGTTGGATTTCCGTTAATAATAGAAAAAACCTGATCAAGCATATAGGTTGTCAAACCTGTAAAAATAAAGGAAATAATCGTAGTAAGAAAGACAAGAAGCGAGATAAACAGTACTTTTGCCATAAATAATTTCTTTCGGCTAATAGGATATCCGAAAGAAAGAGAGATTGTTTTATTTTTATATTCTTCGATGAAAACCTGATTGATAAGAGATCCCCCAAACAAGATGAATCCCATTTGAATAAACAAGTTTAGTTCAATCGCTGCAGCATAGCTTTCACCAAAATCAGGCATTACCATTTTTATAAAAAACAGAGGCATAAACATAAGAATAAGCCAGTAAATGATGACTTCACCAATAACAGAAAGTCGTTTTAACTTTCTCCATTCTAATAACATTAATTTAAACAATTTGTTTCCCCCCATTAATTTGCTCATAAAAATAGTCTTCTAAGGAGCTCGTATGTTTTTGGATTTCTTCAATGCCAATATTATGTTGAATTAACAGTTTAGTAATATCACTTTGAGAACGGGTCAGATCATATATCCGAATCCTATTCCCTTGAAACAATTTCATATTCGAAATATGAAGTTCATTTTCTAGTAAATAAAGCGTTTTTTGTACTTCCGTTGTTAAAAGCTCGATGTAATCTGTTCGCTGCTTTTGAATATCTTCTAATGTAACTTCATTTAGCAATCTTCCATTATCAATAACGCCTATCCTATCCACAACCTGTTCCATTTCTCCTAAAATATGACTAGATAGAATAAAGGTTATCCCGTATTCCTTGTTGAGCATTAAGATTAAATCCCTAGTATCTTTTATTCCAATAGGATCAAGACCATTTGTGGGCTCATCTAAAATAATCAGTTCAGGTTTTGTAATAATAGCTCTAGCTATTCCAAGCCGTTGCTTCATCCCAAGGGAAAATTCCTTTACGTATTTATCCTCGATCCCTTTTAAATGAACCATATCCAACGCTTGTTTTATTCCTTTATCATCATAATATCCTAAATATTCACAATGGAGCTTCAAGTTTTCAACCGCAGTTAAGTGCTCAAAAAAGATCGGATATTCTATAATACTTCCGACTCTCTTTAAAAGAAACTTCGAACGTTCTGTAAGTCTTTGGCCAAATAACTCTATCTCGCCACTTGTTGGCTTCGTTATTCCGGTGAGCATTTTCATAATCGTTGTTTTACCAGCACCATTTTGACCGAGAAAACCATAAATTTCTCCTTTTTGAATGTGAAGATTCATATTATCTACTAACTTTTTTCCTTTTCCCTTTTTTGTGAGACTTGTTGTTTTCAATACACTATTCATTGAGATTTCTCCCTTCCTGCATCTGCTATCATCATAAGCAACAAAAATATCTTATTTCTTTCTCAATCCTTACAAAATTCTTAAGTTTTTTGTTGTAGCAAAAAAGAGGTTGTTCCAACTGAACACCTCTTCTGAAAAGGATTAATACGTAATTCGATTGAAAAGACACGTAAAGACCGTTTTTTCATATGGCTTGCTGCTTAAGTGGATAGAACCTTTCATAGCTTCTATTAAGTGTTTTGTTATGCTTAATCCAAGCCCACTACCTTGAAATTCAGGGTTTCTCGCATCATCCAGAGTATATAACCGTTCAAACACCTGTTCTTGATGCACCTTTGCAATTCCCTTCCCTTTATCCCAAATATCAATTGCAATTTCATCCCCATCTTCCCTAACGTCTAGCCCAAACACCCCTCCATCACTTCCATAGCGGATGGCGTTGGAGATAAGATTGCTTAAGACCCGGTTTAATGCCTCCTCATTTCCAAGAATGTAATAATATTGTTCTGGAATATTAACATCCACATGAAGATTTTTCGATTGCAGCATGTCATAAAACTCCAACACATTTTTTCTGCAAATTTCATTAATAGAAATCCTGCTTAGAGGGAATGGGTAATCCCCCGAATCAAGTTTCACAAGATCAAAAAATTGATTGAGCAGTTCTATTACATCTTTCGTTTTTTGATGAAGACGGTTCAGGACTTGCCTCCGTTCTTCCATACTCATATTATTGTCTAGATTTAATTTTTCAACATAGCCTAAAATTACGGTTAATGGGGTTTTCAAATCGTGAGACATGTTAGACAGTAGTTTTCTTAAGCTGTCTTTCGTTTTTACATAGTCCGCGATTACTTGTTGATTGTAATCTAAAAGACGGTTAATTTGAATGAGGAATAGTTTAATAGTTTTCTGATCTGTTTGTATTAACACTTTTTCGGTTGTCTTCTGTTCAATAATATCGGAGAGCTTTTTCTGTATTTCAATAAGCTCCCTCTTCATTTTTCTTCTAAAATATGACTGTACTACAATAATCACTAACAAAACAATGATGATGATACTTAATAAAAGGACCATACGTTATTCACCTAATTTGTATCCGATTCCCCATATTGTTTGAATGTATTGCGGATTGGACGGATCTTCTTCTATTTTTTCCCGTAGTCTTCTAATATGGACGTTAATCACATTTTCATTTCCATAATAATCATCTTCCCAAATGAGACGGTAAATTTGCTCCTTTGTAAACACCCTGTTCCGATTGGTCATAAATAGCTTTAAAATGTGAAATTCCTTTGATGTAAGCTGCACACTCTGCTCCTTAACTTGGGCCAAGAAGGTTTTTAAGTCGAGAGAAAGCTCTTTAAAATAAAGGATCTCTGAAGTAGGTTCATTCTCTGAAGGAAGATATTGTGTAGCCCTTCGAATGGCTGCATGCACCCGGGCAGTAAGTTCAACCATAGAAAAAGGCTTGCTGATATAATCGTCCGCACCAAACCCTAAACCTAATGCTTTATCTATGTCACTCCCTTTTGCTGAAATAATCAAAACAGGAACTAAACTTGATATTCTGATCTGCTTTAGAAAATCCATTCCACTTAGCTTAGGAAGCATTAAATCAAGTAAAATTAAATCTACCTTATTTTTATTAAGAAGAGCCAATGCTTCCTCGCCGTCAAAGGCTGTAAACACCGTAAAATTCTCCTGTTCCAAGTGGCTTTCAACCAATTTACTAATATCTCTATCATCCTCTACAAGCAAAACATTCCTTTGCACATTTTCACTTCCATTCTTTTGTGCGAATATCACCAAATTTATAAAAATTGACAAATAAACTTTTTACCTTAAAAAAACTATTTCGCTACTCACGCAAAAACTCCTCCTTCTGCCCTTGGATGAACGGATAAAAGAAGACGCCTTCTTGCTTAAGAAGCGCGCCCTTATCAAAACTCCTCAAAAAATATTGGATTAATAATCTATATTTCTCCTATTCCTAAAAATATTCGAACCATCATGGAAATGAACAAGCTGGCGAAAAAGAGACAGACCATTATGCTTAAAAAAGCCCAGTCTTTTTTACAGACGGATATTTTATGAAAGTACGTGCGATTTCGTGATCCGGTAAATCCTTTTGATTCCATTGCAATCGCTGTTCGCTCAGCTTTTCGAATGGCGCTTGCGAGTAAAGGGATGATCAGTTTAGTCTTTGACGCCAGTTTTCCAGTTAACCCTTCCATACGATTGACCCCTCTAATTTGGTGAGCGCGTCGGATCGTATTTAATTCTTCATGTAACAGCGGTAAAAATCGGTAGCCTGCAAGAATGCCATACGCCAGTTTTGGAGGCATTTTACACTGCTGAACGAGACTTAAAATGAAGTGAATCGGATTTGTTGTCATAACGAATAGCAGAGATAAACTAGTAAAGCACAGTACCCGTAGTCCAAGAGCTAATCCAATAGAGAGACCATAGTTAGTAATGGTGATGGGTCCAATTTTCAATAGATCGATTGTCTCTATTTCCGATGGGGGATGGGAAAATACGGCTGTTGTCCATATATAGCCGAAAGCCAATATGAAAAAAGGAAGGAAAAAGAGCAGCCATCTTTTTAGCTTTATCTTCCCAAACAAAAAGGTTACGGCCAAAATGAAGAGCCATAGTAGAAACGGAGTCACTGGATCAAATACAAATGAAATGCACAATACAAGAATGATGACTGCCAGCGCTTTTATACTAGGGTTAACGGAATGCAGCTGCAAATCGCTCACCCCGCTGTTCCCATTGTTTTATTACTTCATATTTTACAGGCAGTTGAAGCTGTGCCTTTTCCAGCCATTCTTTCGGACTCGTGAAGAGTTGATAAGGAGTTCCTTGAAAAATCACTTCTCCGCCAACTAATACGATCGTTTGATCTGCATATGAATCAACAAGTTCCATATCATGGGTAATCATCAAAGCTGAAACTCCAGATTGCAGCCGTTTTTCAATCATATTCATCAGCTCTTTTGTCGTATTAGCATCTTGTCCGTAAGTAGGTTCATCTAAAATTAAAAAAGATTGTTCATCCACAAGCATCGTTGCGACACTCAGCCTTCTTTTCTGCCCTTGACTAAGTGAAAAAGGATGATGATGTTCAACATGATTTAGCCTAAATGACACGAGAACTTCATCTATTATCTCTTTCATTTGTTTTTCATCCATTCTCTGCATTTTCAGTGAAAAAGCCACCTCCTCATAAACAGATTCAGTCATGAATTGATGTTCAGGATTTTGAAAAACATAGCCAAGCTTTTTACTTAACTCCAAATTTGAATAGGCTGCTAAATTACGATTTCCCAATAAAACTTTTCCTGTTTCCGGTTTTTCCAAGCCGCTCAATACATATGAAAGTGTCGTTTTTCCAGCTCCATTCGGCCCGACTATCGCAGTAAGGGCACCTTTTGGAATATTAACATTGATGTTTTGTAAAATACATTTCTTTTTTCGCGAAAAAGTAAGATTTCTAGCTTCTAGTATATTTTCTTTAGGAAAGCATGGTTTTTCTATTATATGTGGGATTTCATCCAGCGCCTCAACGAGTTCGTCAACTGTAAAAGGGATTGCATTTGAATTTGAAAATTTCTCTTTAAATAAAAGAGCTTGCGGCAATGATATACCGCGTTCTTTTAATAGATTTAGGTGAGATTGGAAGCAGTTTCGCGGGTGCCCGACAAATATGATTTTTCCGAAGTCTGAAAGAACTATGCACCGATCGATAAAGCTAAGCCAATGATCTAGCTTATGCTCAATGACGATAAGAGAAAACTGTAATTCTTTTTGCAGACGCTGAATCGTTTCAGCAAATTCTTTAGTGGACAAAGGATCAAGCAGAGCTGTCGGCTCATCTAAAATGATTAACTTTGGTTTCATTGCTAATACACAAGCCAATGCGACTTTTTGTTTCATTCCTCCAGAAAGAGTCGCTATTTTGGCAGATAAATTATTGTCTATCCCCATTAAGCTCGCTGCCCATTTGACCCTTTCAGCCATTTCCTCACGGGCCAAATTCATATTTTCCAATCCAAAAGCAATTTCATCTTCTACGGTCAACATACAGAATTGGGTTTCAGGATCCTGAAACACGATGCCGACCATGTGATTAACTTCTCCCGGTAAATATTCATCTACTTTTTTACCGAATAAGTAAATATCGCCTTTACTAATTCCATCAATGGATCTAGGGAAAAGTCCATTGATGCATAGAGCAAGCGAACTTTTACCTGATCCACTCTGACCCATGAGTAAAAGAGTTTCCCCTTTTTCGATTGAAAAAGAAATATCATTTAAGATGGGTGTTTCTGATTCATCATAAGAAAAGGAAAAATGACTTATTTCCAGCAAATGGTTCATGCTGCCTTTCTCCTTTTCCTTTCTTTCCCTAGTGCCATTCCGTTTAGCACTCCCGTCTTCGCCAGCGTATCGCTTATATATTTGCCAAATAACCCTGCTAACAAAGCTCCGGAGATGATTCGAATGATCAACATCCATAAAACATATTGAGGTGATAATGCTTGAAAGCCAGAGAGGAAATAACCCCAGGCGAAACAAAAATGGATGACCCCATACCAGCCGCCATTAAAACTGGGATGGTATAACGTTTCCATCCTGTAGCCGCAAAAACCACCTCCGCACCCAATCCTTGAATCATCCCGGATAATATTAATCTCGGACCATTCACATTCCCTATTAAAACTTCCACGAAAGCGGAGATTGTCTCAGATAAAAAGGCAGCTCCGGGTTTTCTAATAATATAAGCTGAAATAATCGAAACAATAAACCAAATTCCAAAAATCGGTTCATATCCTATTGGCCCCATAAAGCCAACCAAGATGCTTCCCACTTGGAAAAATAATAAATAGACGATAGCGAAAGCAACAGCCAGCGTAGACATAACGACAATTTCTCGCAAATTCCATTTAAACATTTCACATCCTCCTAATCTAGTTGGCTTTTCATTTGCTTTCTTGAAGGGCTGTTAGCGGCAATATTCACTGTCATTGTGACATGGCTTACTTTTTCCTGAGTGGTCATAAATGAATGTTCCAATGTCGAAAATACATCATGTGCGTCCCCATCAAGCCGGCTCGCGTAGTGTATGCCTCCAGAGAATATTCCTTTTCCCTTTGCAATCTCAATTGTCTCCGCGATCAAATCCATATAACGTGAATCATTCATCGGATAGAGCGCAAACTGAGTTGGCGCCTCGATTTTTATATCAGACAAAGCAGCTTCGTTCATCTGCTCATCATCTACCGACATATACGAATATCCATCTGAATCGCCTGGGCAACCAATTGAAAAAGTCCCGTTCAATACAACATGCAGCCCTGTTTTTGCGGCATATAAATATACGGCTTTCGCGACATCAAATACATGCACCGCCTTTCCACGAATACACGTACTAATATCATCCGTTTTTAACCACACTTTTGATGTATCCGTCTCGTTTAAAGCACCCTTGATCACATCAACAAACTGATCACTCATTGGATAGAGTGAAAACCTGAAACCAACAATACGACTTGTTCCACAAACTTGAGTCAACATTCATACCTCCATTTTTTTAGTTCTCTGACCAAAAGCGCAAGCGCCTGTTCATCGACGTACAAACTTCAGGGCCTTTGACTTATCGTAGGGCAAAGCACAGGAAGTTTGCTAGTCGATAGGCACTGGAGCTAGGCGAAAACGTATTTCTCAGAGTGTTATCCACAAAGTTTCTAATTTATAAATTTCTTAACAAGAACAATAAAAAAACTGCATCTCAATGGAAGATGCAGCAGTATACGGAAAATTACAAAACAATACCGTCATAAGCTGCACTTCCCCACGCTGGCATTATCCAGATCGGGTAATAAGGGACTAGAACGCTCCTCCTCGCTCTTCTCAGCCTTTGCGGCTCCCCTAGTGCAACAACCTCTATGCAGTTTTTATCGCTCGCCATATATCGTAGCTAGTAACAACAAAAAAGTAAATATCCCTAAGTACCTAGTATACAAGTCCGATGCCAGGCACCGGACAATTCTGAATTGTTTCAAAGTTGTTTGAGTGCCTGGCACCGAAACAATTAGGGCCAGAGAAGTTCATGGGTCCATTGGTTATCATGGATTCGGTATTGTAGTCTAGTGTGTTTTCGATCGGGATTGCCTTGCCAAAATTCGACTTGATTGGCATGTACACAGTATAGTTTCCATTGGGGATATATTGAATCGGGATTGCTTTTAACGTTATCGATTTTTTGATCGAGAGCTTTGTTTAATTCTTCTTTGTTCAAGAGGGGATTGCTTTGCTTGCCAATCATGGCAGTTGCACGAGCCATGTCGCTTCTTTCTAAAAAATCGGCTGCGCTCCTTTCGCTTCCCGTTTCGACGGCAGTTCCTCGTATCCTTACTTGCTTTCCAAGTGCGGGCCAGTAAAAGGTAAGAGCAACCTTTGATTGTTCAGCTAATTGCTTGCCTTTTCTACTCTCGGAGCTAGTCGCAAAATACCATCCATTATCGTCAATATTTTTTAAAATTAATACTCGCGCGTCTGGATACCCATCATGATCGACGGTAGAAATCGTCATCGCATGTGGTTCAAGCACGTCCTCCCTAATTGCTGTATGTAGCCATTTAATAAATAACTCGTGCGGAGTTTCCGGTACATTGTCTGTATGAAAATCACTAAATGAACCGTTTAATACTTTCAGGTTTCTGAGAAGATTCTTTATACTACTCAAATCCTACATCTCCTTTCAGCATCTTGTGCCTGGCACTAATTAAGTAAGCCAATAAAATTCTTTCTGTATTTCCATATTAACATGACCTCCATCACAATTAGCAATAAAGCAAGTGGGAGAAGGGCTTGATCTATGAAAATATGAAACGCAAGAATGTTAATAAGAATAGGTGCTAGAATTGTTAATGCTAAAGGGATGAAACGGCGAATTAATAAAAGAATGCCGCAAATAATTTCCGGCGTTTTTTCAAGAGCTAGTAAATAGCCAGTTCCCAAAAATTCCATTGCCTTTGGACTAGTTGGAAAGATAGGATTGAATCCGAACAAAACAAAATACCCATTCAGACCGGCACATAAAAAGACCAAACCGAGTACTATTTCTGAAACCCGAAAGATATGACCCTTCATAATATCAGCCCCTTGTTTCGTTTTTGTCCCTAGCCACCTGAAACTATTGTTTAAAGTTAAAATTAGATAAAATAAACAAAACTCCGCCAAACATCCAAAATGGCTCCCAGAAAAAGAGTCTCCACTTAAGTGCATAACCATCAATCTGCATTGATAATAATCCAGTAAAAACAAATGAGAGAGTTATAGCATTAGCAAGACCGTACAAAAATAAAAACAACCCCCGATTAAGGCTGTGTAAAATAGTA
The DNA here is from genome assembly GCF_018343715.1 of Bacillus sp. FJAT-49711. GTDB lineage: Bacteria > Bacillota > Bacilli > Bacillales > Bacillaceae_C > Lederbergia. The sequence continues at coordinate 170,328 of NZ_JAGYPL010000003.1, forward strand.
TGCGATGTACTTTAATCGACCACTCCTTTAAAAGCAGCAGCAAAAAAAGACCTCTACCTAGCTTCATAAATCCCGTTATCCAAACGATTGCTATAAAAGCAGCTTCCCTTTTCAATGCATGCTCATAGATTGAACCACCTAATGATTTGACTCCTGCCATTCCTCCTAAAGCCCAATAAAAACTCATTAATCCGAAAAGAATACACCAGATGCATCCAGAATAGATATAAAGCTTTTTCTTTTGCATCATTATCATCACGACCACACATTTTGATAAAGTTCATACCTTTACATAAATCCGTACTGTCACATTGCGACTGGCTTCATACTTTATATTTGCGTAAGAACATAAACAAGTGGCATTGAACGATCTTTTGTTCCAAAAAAGTATAAATAATTGGATAGAAAAAGTTCATAATAACGATGCTTCGAGGGCTCTGGTTTCCCTCTTAAATTTAATATTATTTGTGGGGGCGCATCCTCTACAATTTCAAATCTCATTCCTTCCATAAGCTGCATCAAAAAAAACATAGGTATTGAATCCATATAAGTTCCCGGCGATTCATCGTCCAACAACCATTTAGGATGACCACCTAGCTTATTATGAGCAAAGTGGATATCTGATGTAGGTGTGAAATTCCAACGTTGAAATCGAACCTTCTCTTTATAATCTATTCTAATGACGCCTTCTTTTGTTTCAAAAATATTTATTTTAAAGTTTTTCTGATATGTTTCAAGGAAGCCTTTTGGAATATTTATGCCTGGCAGAACCTCTTGCAGCATTTCAGGAATAAGATACTCCTCATGTGCACAAGAAGTACAGGCAAATACGGCCATCGTAAAACCATGCCAAAAATGGTCTTGCGGAAAGGCAATTTGAAAAAAGAATGTTTGTTTTGCTCCGCATATTTGGCACGCTGGAATTTCCATTGATTCCGGAATGCAAGGTTGGCCTCCGATAAACGATAAATCTTTTTCATTTTGTTTTGTGTCGACTAAATCGATCTCTAAACTATAACTAGATTCCATTCTTTTCATCTCCCCGTTCAGTATTAGAAACTTATTATCCTAAAAAGCAGGCTCGTTCATTTACGGATTCGGAAAAACTCTCTTGATTGTCTGTCCATCTATTCTTACATTATAAACGACTTCATATGGCCTCGTAGAACCACTAGAATATTTTGGTACTACTCTAACAAAAACAGTTTTACCTGCTTGAACTTCTTGTGCAACCATTTCTTCAAATTGCCGGAATCTTCCTCTATTAACGCTCAAGTTTTGTGGAAAAATATTTCCTGAGAACCTTGTACCTAGTCCGCCTAGATTGTTTCCAATTGCGTGGCCGGCATCGTCCGTTTGTTTACCAAGAGATCGTGCGTATCTTCTAGAAGCACGATTTGTATCCGTTCCTGTTTTAAGATGACGAGGTTCAATCTTGGCGAAAACAGAGCGAATCTCCCCCATACTCCCGTGCGTTGTTCGATACGTTAGTCCACCGGCAGTGGTAAATTCATGCCTTGTAAACCCTTTTGCAGTTTTTAATACTTTTGCCGAAACAATCTTACCGAACGGAAAACGTCTTAATCCAAGTGTAAAAACGGCTGCCGCAGCATATTCGGGTGATAGTAGTTTTTTAGGGTTTCGGAGCATATCTGAGATTTGATGCCCGCTTGTTGCGACTCCCAGCCCCATTGAAACAGCACCAATCGCCGACCAGACTCCCAAAAATGGCACAGATAAAGCGAATGCTCCTGCTATAATGGCTCCTTTCTCCCATCCTGACAATCTGTCCCACCAAAATTGCAAGGAATCAAATAAACAGGCAAAGCAGGTTCCTTCGCTGCTGTATATACTTTCCCATCCAATAAAAAGTGCAATCAATACCGTTAAAGCTATAGCCGTCAACGCTCCATAATATTTCTGAACGTTCGTCTTCAATAATGCTACTCGCTCCTTTGCTTCTGCATTACCATGTATGAATGTAAAAGCAAGTTCCCTGCGTTCACGGTAAAGAAACAATAAATAACCGAAGCGCTGCTTATCCTTTAGAAAGGCAACCATCAGATTCCAGAGTTCGATAAAAGGATTTATTACATTTTCGTATTTAAGCAGAGGCAATTTATCGCGAACTCGGTTTATTTCGCTATAATCAATGAGCAGAGCCGCAATGAGCATTAGGAGGAAAAATGGTTTTGCAGCGTAACCGCTCCCGATTAGTTTATGAATACTTTGTAATAGTTTTGGAGCCTGATAGCTAGCGTTCCATAAAATATGATCATAAATGGCCATAAACAAAAGGAATCCAGGAAAAATAAAGATATAATTCAAAAACTTAAGCCTATATCTAATAGCTATTCCGATTCCCAATGTCACCATCGCCGTTAATAACGCATGTCCCGAAGTCATTTGAGTTGGAAAAATACTTTCTTCAAAATACCCCGGAAATAAAGTAAATAAGTCCCAATGAAGAACTTTTCCACCGAGCAATGTTACCCCATAGTGACTTCCGGATATTAATCTTCTTGTTGCTTCCTCTATAAATTGAAAACCAGCTCCTGTTGCAGCACCAATAAGGGCATAATCACTTAAACTTAAAGACGATGCCCTTCTAGAAAAAAATAAATAGACTGCGAGAGGAATTAATTTCAATACTTCTTCAGCAATTGGTGTTAAAAAGGCTTGGCTCCACACATTCGAGGCTTGACCACCGAAGATCCACGTAATCGACAGGACGATGACTGAATTCAACGGTACGATCAACCAGCCCCCTGCTAGAAAAAAATATGTATATTGCTTCCATGTTAATGTTTTACTGCGACATAGTAACCAGAATTGCAAGATTACATAAAATGACCAAAAATACTGTACGAATATTTTGCGTGAATCTTCCATGAAAATTAGACTGAGAACAAAGACAATTAAAGAAACCCAAGAAAAAATAGTATAAATCACCACAATAGACGGATGTTTTTGAGTCCACTCCTTCAAAAATTGGTGAGTAGACTCAAATATCCTTCTTATGTTTAATCTAGTCCTTTCGATCCTACTCGTCATGCTTCTTCACCCCATTATACGAGTTTGACGTCCACTTTTAGATTCATATACATAAATTTCCAGAATCATCTATTTATGGTTTCATACTATACCGTATAATGTCATGCTTTAAAATAGGTCGATGTTGTCATATTTTCCATATGACATAGGTCGGAGCATCTCTTAATCTACTTTCCTGAAAATCTGTAATATCCCTCCAATGTCTTTCCGCTTTTATAAATTTTTGTTGCACGTTCTGCCCCAACATAGCGAAAATGCCATGGCTCATACATATAGCCTGTTACGGATTCTTTCCCTTTTGGATAACGCATGATGAAACCGTAGCGATGGGCGTTTGCTGCTAACCATTTTCCTTCCGCTGTTTTATCAAATGATTCTTTTAGCCAGTGAGCTTGGTTCGGTCCACCAATATCAAATGTGAAACCTGTTTGATGTTCACTATGTCCAGCTTTCGCACTAAATCTAGATGCTTCCGCTTCCCCATATTTTTTTACATAGCGGTTATATAAGTTTTTCTGATAGTCATACGATCGGAAGCCACTGATTACTTGGAAACTTATATTTTTCTTTTTCGCATCTGCCAGCATTTTGTTGAATGAAGCTCGCGTCGCCTTACTTTCACCTGGGTTATACGTTGCAGGGAGCGAATATCGTTTGTTGACCACAATGATTCCGTCGACGTACGTGATTCCATTTTTAACGGTTAATTTAGGATTATCACTTGTTAGTAGCTTTAAATATTGCGAGCTTACGTACCCTGTTTTTCCTGCGTAATTCACTTTATACCAGGTGACATGTTTTGAAATTAATGCCACTTGTTTACCTTTTGGAATTACCGTTGCTACCTTGTATGTTGTACCTGCACCGGTTCGCAAATTTAAGTTGGCTTTGGTGGAGTATTTGCCGGTTTGTGTTTGTGGTTTTGATGTAGAAGTTGATTTACCATGTTTTAAATACGTTGAGCTGACATATCCTGTTTTACCTGAATAGCTGACTTTGTACCACGTTCCATGCTTGGAAATAAGTGTTATTTGCTTCCCTTTTGGTATCACCGTTATGACTTTGTATGTTGTTCCAGCACCAGTTCGTAAATTTAAATTGGCGGTCGTTTGATAGTCCTTACTTGCGGCAAAAGCTACGCTTGGTACATTTAAACTAAATGAATAGTTTCCTAATGGCGTTACCGTCAGAACCAGCAATGCGGCAAGAAAAATGGATAATCTTCTCAAGATCAATGTAATACCCACCTCACAGAATATTTATAGAAAGATGACATTGAAATTATCAATATACGAATCTTTTATTAAAAAATGTCACTTTCAAATCATTAGACGTATAAAAAAACGTTTTAAATCAAAAAAAATAAAATTTGGGCAATTTTATTAAAAGCAGCTAATTTTTTAAGGCGCTGACAAGTCTTTCTAAATTCCGGTTGTTGATTTGCACTCCAACTAACAGTTATAAAGATTAGCAGCGACCTTTAACAAAGCTAAAATAAAAAGGTATAAAATCTCTTTTTCAGAGAGAGTTATACCTTTTTTCAAAATAATTATAGTTTCAAAGTTTTTACAGGCCGGTACTACATCAAGGGAACAAGATGGAACTAGTTAAGCTTTTTCAATTCTAGCGAATGTCATTTTGGCTGCATCAACAACTACCTCACTTAATGTAGGATGTGGATGAATAGTTAAAATAATATCTTCAACTGTAGCCCCCATTTCTATAGCTAGAGCCAATTCAGAGATTAAACTTGATGCTTCTATTCCACAATCGATGCCCCTAATAATGTTCCCGATCCTTTTTCGGCGACCAATTTAACAAATCCCCCTGTTTCCTGGAGAGCCGACGCACGGCCGTTAATCATAAATCTTGATCTTCCTGTAACTGTTTCTATTCCTTTAGATTTAAGGGTTGGTTCTTTTTCTCCAACACTCGCAATTTCGGGATCCGAGAATACAACAAGTGGTATTGCTTGATAATCAGCTGCACTTTTCTCGTCATTTATTGCTCCCGCGACTATTTTGGCTTCATAAGTTGCTTTGTGAGCAAGGGCAGGACCTTCAACAATGTCTCCAATCGCATATATATGCGGCAATGATGTTTTATATTGTGAATCGACTTGGACATGCCCTCTGTCCGTCAATGAAATGCCGATTTTATCCAGGCCAATAGATCCGTCTGTATTTGGTCTTCGTCCAATTGTAATTAACGCGAAGTCAGCGGAAATACGTTTCACTTTATCATTAACTTTATAATAGATTTCTATTTGATTTTGTGTTTCTACTATTTCTTGTACAAATGCATTGAATGTAGGTCAAATCATAAAAACAAACACTCCATACTAATCAAGGAGTGTTTGTCTTAATCATATAAAAATTAAGGTGTCATCGTTTTTTTCGCGATAATATAATCTAGCGTGGAAACGATTTTCGCGGCATCTTCTTCACGAATATGTTTGCCCAAATGCTTGGACACAAAGTCTTTTAAACTATCAAGCGTTTTGTAACCATTTTTTCTAGCCTGTTCAGCTTGTTTTTCCTTACCTTGTTTGGCAAAATCATCAGCCTTTTTAAAATCACGTTCGGCATTATCCAGCTGAACCAGTACAGCATTCCGTATGCCTCCCGGCTGAATATCCGCTTTTTCTACTAATCCTCTAACAGTAAGAATATCTATTTTCGCTGGCACATTATTTGAAAAAGACTGCCCTACAAAAATATTATCAAAGTTATACGTCCCTGGATCTTCCATCGCAAGACGTATTTCAACAATCGATGATTTATCAATTTCACCATCCACTGATTTTAATAACAATGGAACTCGCGACCATGCATTTGCTAGCGCTTTTGTCTGTGCATGAGTACTTGCAGTAGCTTGCTTTCCATTCTTATCGATTAACGTCACCGCAACATTGCTCTCTTTTCCTGTTCCATTAAATACATCAAAAAGAAGATATTTCGGGTATTTATTCGCTTCATCAACTAAATTGACCGACGTTTTAAAACTAACGTATTGCTGAGTCACATCTTTATTTCCATCGTTATTCACTACTAGTTTAAGTGAAGCCTCTCCACTAGCTTTATTCTCAAAATCCAATGAAGCAGCGGCCCAGCTTCCTGTATCAAACGAAGTGCTCTTATCCAGTCCTTCAAAATTCGCGATCCACATTCTCTCATCTATGCTTCTAAAATCAGGACTTGCATAATTACGAATCACATCTACGAAATAATCATTTCGTTCAAATGATGTATTTGTCCCCACCTGACTCCATTTACTGCGGATTTCCTCTTCACTATCTCTTTGAATATTTACTTTCGGAGGATTTCCTGTATACATCCCCCAGCTGCTTCCTTCACCCGTCACCTTATATGACCATGTTGTAAAACTCCAACCCTGCTCCTCGTAAACATTCAACGCATAATCCCAGCTCTGCAGATTATTGAACAATGTAAATTCCCCAACTAGCAACGGCACATTATAGTTCGTCATCTCATTGACCATAGGGATCTTAGAATCTGTAAATCTCTTTTGTGAAGGAAAACTGTCTATATTATCCCATCCATAAAAATGATAGGAATAGACAACATTTTCCCAGCCGTATAAATCAGGCTTTGGCAAATGATATGGTTCCCATATCGCTTCGATGAACATGATATGATTTTTATCTTTCTCTCTTATTGCTTTATAAAGTTGATCATAAAAATCAAATTGCTCAATTCCAGTTGCACCGCCTGGCTCGTTCAATAAATCATAGCCAGCCAACCATTTTTCATCTTTATATCGCTCCGCAATTTTTCCCCAAAGGAATATGGTTTTATCCATATTTTCCTTATTCCCAAAAAGGTTGCCGATATCTGGGCGACTTGTATCACCCGAATGATCTTTTCCATTTTGTGATCCAGGTGCTCCATGCATGTCTAATATGACATATATTTCTCTTTTGGCTGCTTCTTCAACAAACCAATCCATACGATCAAAAGCTGTGTCCTTTAAACTTCCATCTTCATGTAGCATCTCAAAATATGAAAAAGGTAGACGAACAATATTCATTCCTGCTTCCTTGATATTGTCAAAATCCGCCTCTGTCCAATAATGATCTTGATAAAGATTGATAAGCTCCCAAGCAGTTTCTCCTCCAAACCGGTCGGTCAATGTTTTTATCGTTGTTTTCTGATCCGGAGAATTCGTTGGTGACATCCAACTCTCCATCACTAACCAGCCACCGGCGTTCGTACCGCGAAGAACAACTTCATCTCCAGAGCCGTAATGATTACGCATTTTCTTTCCATCTGCTTTTAAAAACGGAGTCGAATGTTTGTCAATCGTATAGTCATTTACAGCGACTTCACTTTTGTATTGACCTTTTACAGCGATTGCTTTGATAACCGTATTTTTAGAGAGTTTAATCGGTTGTGAATATTTCTTAGAGGACGTAGTTGGATTTTTTCCATCTGTCGTATAATAAATGGCCGCGCCTTCAGAAGCTGAAAGCTCAACAGCTTGTGCAACGGCGTACGTTCCCGCAGCTGGAGATGCCTTCGGTTTCAATAAATCTTGACTTTGGTGGATCACATAGTCAAACGTGCTTATTTCACTGTAAATATCGCCTTTCGGATTATACGCCACAGCTTTTAGAGTAGTACTCGCCTCAAGTCGTAATGGTCCTTTATATAGTGAAGACTCCTTCGTTGGAATAGACCCGTCCGTCGTATAATAAATGTCGGCTCCGACAGAATACGTGCGAAGCTCCACTACAACAAAGTTATCGTATTCACCCGACGGATGAAAAGCTGTTGGCTGATCCGGTGGGATGGGCGGAAGACTTTTCGCAAAAAATAGCTGATCAATATAATAAATACCCTCATTCCATTGACCGATTCGCACTTCACTTATGCTAGAAAAATCAATTCCTGTAAAGCTGCTCATCGGCACCTCATATCGGACCCACTCATTTTTCTTTGTACTCATCGCCTTCCAACCAAAATCGGTTGAATGCCCATTACTGTCAGTCAAAGAAACTTTTATTGTATTTGAACCTTGTGTATCTTTTATGTAAAACACAAAATACTCCATTCCGGTTGCATCAACTGGCTGTCCCATTGATTTAATGCTGATGCTTCCTTTACCCACACTTGGATCGCCGCTCTCTAATACTTCATATTTAAGGGATTGTTCCCCTTCATATGCCTCAACTTCGGACAATGCGCCAGTTGCTCCTTGAGCAGCGGTGAACATCGTATTAGAGCCTTCAAAATCTTGAAACATGACTGCATCATCGGGAATTTTTGCATACTCATGTTTTGGCAGCATTGTCAGCATCATGACAGTGATAATAGCAATTGAAAACATTTTTACATATTTACTTAATGGCATCTTTGGACCACCTTTATTAAAAGTTTTTATGTATTATAAAGCGCTTACATATATAGGCAATATGAATCTATTAATTCGGATTATAACATAGGAAAATGATTGGAGGCGTTAATAAAAGGTTACGGTTTTTACCAATTGCATCTTTAGGACCATTTCCCGCTAATCCCTTATCCCTAAGAGGTTTTTAATACAAATGAAGATAATCATCGCCTCGCCTAAGTCATCCATACATTTTTACGGTTTTGAGGGTAAATGACTAAAGAACGAATTTTCAAAATTAAATTGACAGTCACAAACCCGTTCCTTTAACTTTTAGTTATCTTTACATTATTTTGAAATCGAAGGAAAAGGGAGGATATTAAAATGTCTAAGCTTGCTTTTGAGGAAAACAATCCAAAGAAAATGCAAGATTTTGAACGGATTGAAAAAAGTGCTTCGTTTCAGGAATTACTTAAAGCAAAAAGGAAATTTTTAGTTCCATCCATCATACTTTTCATTGGATTATATTTACTATTTCCAATATTGATTTCCTATACTGATTTCATGGATCGACCAGCTATCGGTGATATTTCATGGGCGTGGCTTTATGCTTTTTTTCTTTTTGTACTGACATGGACCTTAGCTACCTTGTACATGAGAAAAGCTGCAATATTTGACCGCTTGGCTGAAGATGTTTTGAAAGACGCTGACGAAGGGAGGAAAGCCCCGTGAATCTGACAGTCATCATCTTATTTCTAATTATTGTTGCGATGACATTATTAATTACGTACTATGCAGCAAAAAGGACAAATACAGCAAGCGAATTTTACACAGCTGGTGGAGGCTTATCTGGATGGCAAAACGGAATGGCGATCGCGGGGGACTATTTGTCTGCGGCTTCTTTTCTAGGAATTGCTGGTGCCATAGCCTTAACTGGTTTTGATGGATTTTTATTTAGTATTGGTTATCTTGTTGCTTATCTTGTAGTCATGTTTATTGTTGCCGAGCCCCTGCGTAATCTTGGAAAATACACTCTTGCCGATATGATTAATTCACGTTTTGATGCAAAAAAAGTTAGAGCAACAGCAGCGCTAAACACGATTACGATTGTTATTTTTTATATGATCGCCCAATTAGTCGGCGCTGGTGCATTAATTCAACTTTTATTTAAAATTGACTATTGGATCGCTGTCCTAATCGTCGGTATGATGATGACCATCTATGTAATTTTTGGCGGGATGACAGCAACAAGCTGGGTACAGATCATAAAAGCTGTTTTATTAATGCTTGGGACGATTATTATCTCTTTTATGGTGCTCTCACGTTTTCACTTTAATATTTTGGAAATGTTCAGCACGATGAAAAACTCAACACCATTAGGAGAAGCTTATTTAAATCCAGGGGTTAAATACACTGTGCCACTTGATACAATTTCGCTCATGATCGCACTTCTTCTTGGGACGGCGGGTCTCCCTCATATTTTGATGAGATTTTTCACTGTAAAAGATGCAAAAACGGCTCGCAGTTCCGTCATTTGGGCAACTTGGATTGTTGGAATCTTTTATGTAATGACGATTTTCCTTGGATTTGGAGCGGCCGCTTTTGTCGGCTCCGAAACGATTAAAAGCAGTAACGCCGCGGGTAATATGGCTGCCCCTCTATTAGCCCAAGTTCTTGGTGGAGACATCTTAATGTCCTTTGTTTCGGCAGTCGCCTTTGCCACCATATTAGCCGTTGTCGCTGGGCTTGTATTATCGGGAGCTTCTGCTTTCGCCCATGATATTTATGGTCAAATCATTAAAAAAGGCAAAGCAACCGAGAAACAACAAATGAAGGCTGCCAAATATGCTTCACTCGGCGTTTCTATTCTATCCATTTTACTTGCTCTATTCGCCCAAAATTTGAATGTTGCTTTTCTCGTTTCATTAGCTTTTTGTGTAGCCGCGAGCGCAAACCTTCCCGTCATTGTTTACACAATATATTGGAAGCGGTTTAACACGACTGGAGCGATGAGCGGGATGCTAGCTGGATTATTGTCATCTATTATTCTTGTTGCCATTAGTCCTAATGTCATTTCACCAGTAGAGGGGGCTGCCTTTTTCACTGGAAATCCGATATTCCCGTTAACTAACCCTGCTTTATTATCAGTTCCAATTGGTTTCATTGGAGCAGCGGTTGGAACTATTTTATCTAGTAGTCAAGATGCTAAACGATATGCTGAAGTAAAAGTGAAAGCAAATACTGGATATCGAGATCCAGTAGGATAATAAGCTTGATTGGCTGCTGAAAAATGGATCAGCAGCCAATTTCGTCATTTACATTTATTAACATCGTTGCTTAAAATCGCCGGTCCAAGTTTTTCTGTTCTAGAGTTGGAGGGTCGCACTTGTACTTCTGCACTATTCATAGTGGCTGTAATATCATCAAATCTTCCTGCCCATGTAGGACCGTCTAATTCTGGAGTTGGATGAAGCTTGAAACGCCAACTAATTTCATTTTTGATAAAAGCAAAGCCTTCGTACGTATCAAAGTTTCCTATCGTAGAAGGATCTGGTAAATGAAGAGCGTGGATACTGATGCTCGTTCTTGGAAAACTCGGCGTCAGTTTTACTTTATACAGAAGTGCTGTTCCTTTAGCATTGTTGGCAATTTTATTTACAGGTTCTAATATAACACTACATGGAAATTCAGGAGACGAACTTGCTCTAGCTATGGGACCAACAGTTCCATAAATCAACAAAAGAAACAAAACGGAAAGGGACAAGGTTTTTTTCATGATTTCCTCCAACTGTTTTCCGTTAGTTTCCCTTTTATGAGAATAAATTATTTGATGATTAGACTCATTCAATTTTCCTTACACTTCTTTAATTTTGGAATGACTTAGTTGACATTCATAATTTCACTTCAAAAATCACTTTTAGAGCATGCTATTATCGAAACCCTTTTCATTATGTTTCCTATTCGCGGGGCGCTTAATGATTTTCTTCACCATTTGCTTCTTCTTCTCTTCCTATTTCGCCTGATTAACTTCAGTACGCAAATTCAACTTTACTTGAATAAACTCGTATTCCCATGCAACGAGTATAAATGGCATATATTTAGCAAAAATATGAACTGAAGGGAGGTATGGAATTGGACATTAAACGAATTACGGAAATTATTAATTCACCAACGATGATTAATGTAAATTATCATGGAATACCCGTTTATCTCCAAGAAGTTCATGCACAAAATAATACGGCAACGATTTTTCCTCTAGATGAAATGGAAAATAAGCAGGTCGTTGATATAGAAGGTTTAGTTGAATTAGGACCTTAAAAATAAGGAGGCTACATAATGAATAGACAAAGAGCAGCGGAAATCGCAGAATCACCTGACATGAAACATGTTACGTACAATGGAAAACCGGTGTATATTCAGCGGGTTGATGATCAAAACGATATAGCGAGAGTGTTTCACTTGGATGATCCCGGAAATGAATTTGAAGTCCAAGTGACTAATTTAATTGAGAAGTAAGAATAAAAATGAGCAGAGGAACTTAGGTTCTCTGCTCTTCTATCTTAATGTTCTCTTGGATAAAGAAATGCTTCTTAAAGGCATCAATACAAATTCCAATACCCAAATATCCACAACAGATTTAATGTAAAGATTGTCAAAATCGTATAATGAACGCGTCCCCGTATTCTCCAATACTTTTTCCACCATAGAAGAACAGCAAGGACGAGCATGCTTACGCCTAAAATGGACATGGCCACTGGAATGAAATTGGTAATTGGACTCCATGGAGGCAATATCCCTAATGCAGCTTTTGGCAGCCCATAAAGTGGATCCACTGCTCCTGTTGAAACAACTCCCACTATTAAGCCTATCGTTAAGAAACCGTACGCAACAGCGATCCACTTGGCTGCAATGGCCGTTTTGGGATATTGGTTTTTCTTATGTTTAATGATTCGAATCAACCCTCTAACTCCCCAATTAATCAAACTCACCACAAATAATAAGACAACAACAATAATAGACAAAAACGTAAAGCCGCTAGAAGCATACCAAGGAGACTTTGTATATGTCATCGGGCCATCAGACGCTAGCATAATATTTCCAAATGGATCCTTTTCAAAGACTATCGTTCTGAATTCACCATATGCATCGGGTGATCTGCCTTCTCTTAAATTACGATAAATCCCCGGTTCTATTTCTACAAAACGATTTTTTTCTCCATTTTGAGCAACGATTAAATAACCTTCATCATCCATCTCAACTCGAATTAGCCCCATCGTTAAACTTACAAGGCTTTCTGAAGTCGTAAAGCTTTTGCGATTTTGATGGTATTCACCTACGAATTGTTTAGAACGTTCTTTTACTCCTTTTGGGATGGAAGCAGTAAATGTAGAAGATGATGGAAAGTAATGATCCATAAATTCTTGAAAAATCTCGGTATGAGTTAGAAAATTATTGCCGCTATACGATATAAAAATACCCATATTTTCATCGGGAATTAAATACAAAGCTGAATCAAAAAGAGTAGTGCTTCCACCATGAAAAAGAACCCGCTGATCATTAGCTGTCTTCTCGATAAAACCTAAGGCCATCCCATCTAAATTAGGATGATGCACGAAATGTTGCTCGAACATTCGCTGCACCGTTTCTTCTTTGAGGATTCTTTTCCCATTTAAACTTCCATGATTCAAATAGGCATTCATAAACTTTGCCATATCTGCTGCAGTACTACTCATACTGCCCGCCGGTTCTGGAACAAACTCAAATTTCCCCTCTTGAAATTCTCCGTTCAAATTTCGATATGCATGTGCTAAATGATCGGAAAGCCCTTCTGGCAAAGGCTGGCGGAACGTACTATGTTCCATTCCAAGAGGAGTATAAATATACTGCTCCACATATTCTGAAAAAGACATCCCTGAAACTTGTTCTACGATATAACCGGCTAAAGCTGTCCCGTAATTAGAATATGCCACTACCTCACCTGCAGGAAAAACTCGTACAGGTAAATATTGACGAACGTATTGATCAAGGGGAAGTGCACGATCAGATGAAAGCCTGAAAATCGAATCCGCATAATCTTCAAATCCTGGGGTATGTGTCATTAAATGTGTGAGTGTAATGGGTTCACCATTATCGGAACCATTTGCAAGTTGGGCTGGGATTTCAAAATCCAAGTATTGATTAATATCCGCATTTAAATCAAGCTTTCCTTGCTCAACAAGCTGCATAATCGCCGTCCATGTAAAAAGCTTTGAAGTTGATCCGATTCGAAACATCGTAGTGTCTGCATCTACTTCTTTTTTTTCATCTAACTCTGCATAACCATAACCATTTTCAAAAATTACTTTTCCATCCGATACAACAGAAATCGTTGCATTTGGGATGTTATCCCCCTCCACCTTCTCCCGGATCACTTTATCCATAAACACTTCGATATCAGTGAAGTCAGCTGATTTAGCCGCAAAAGATGATGAACTAAAAACGAACATGCTCGTAAATAAGCTTGTTATGAACACCCATTTTAATATTTCCATACCCCATTATCCCCTCAAATTAATTTATCTTCCTTTTTTTAGACGAGCAGATGTAATAACATCGGCGGCTGTGCTATTTAAAAGTTCGACCCCTTTTTCTTCACTGAATTCTTTCGGAAGCAAGCCGTTTGCGACCATAACAGATAAACCGGTTGTGAAAATCCTCATTTTGAAAAAAATAGTCATCAATTCATCTTTTGAAAATCCTTCAAGATTAGAATCACCTTTCATCATTTCAACAAGTCCATCACCCATATCATCATCGTAATTATCCATATACTCGTTTTGTTTCATGACAAGATCCCGAAAAAGGACACTATACTCCCTAGCAAAACGCAGGCTAGCTACACCAATATCCCGAAATGGATGACCAGAATTCTGTTCACTTAACAACTGATTACTCAATTCTATGATTTTTTTCATGACCTCCTTCTTTAGCTCATCGACTTCATTAAAGTTCACGTAAATTGGCGCAATTGAACTCCCTAACTTTTCAGCCACTTTACGAATCGAAATGCTGTCCATTCCTTCTGTTTTCGCTATTTCAAATGCTGCTTCAATAATTTGTTCTTTGGAAAACTTCTTCTTAGGTGCCATATGGATTCTCCTTTAATATATATATCATATGTTATATATCAGTTGATATAAATAATAAATCATTAATAAAATGATGTAAAGTGCTTTTTAATAAAAGAGGAAATTTAGATGGTATTCCTGTAGAAAGTTTATCTTATATTGGAAAGATAAATTAGCTAACGACGAAAATTCCTTTTATAGTTTCTTGGATATTTTTAAAAACCAATGACAGACTAAAGATGGAGGTGAAGATGATGCCGAAAACAAAAAGAACGGCCAGTAATATTGCAGGCATGAATCCCGAAAAAGGACCGGATTTTGGAGCTAATATGAACGTAGAATTTGCTAATGAGCCTTTAACAGCCGCTCAAAAACAAAATAATAAAAAGCGAAAGAAAAAACAATGAGACACGAAGGAGCAAGGGACGAAGGCTTTTGCTCCTTATTTTTCATTATTACAATAAGCTTCTTTGTTATAGGGATATGAAATAAAAAACAGAGGTGTATCGACATCCTCTCAGACTGTAGACAAACTCGGTGAAATCGAATTTGTCTACAATCTTTTTTTGATTTACATTCGAATATAAAATGTTGTCCTTTGAACAATGTAAAAACTGTTACGGGCGCTGAGCAGTCCGAATATACGTAGACTTCTACGGGACATGCGAGATAGGCAAGACCCTGCAAGACGCAGCCTGATGAGGCTTGCCATTCGACCGCGGAAAGCGAAGTATATTTGGGCTGTGGGCTTAACCAAACACAAAAAAGGTTTCAGTGATTATTCTCTACTTTTCTTGGACTTTTTCAATGACCTTAGCTCAAATAAGGAGGCACGGCAAATGCCCAAAAAAAGTAGCATCTGGAGCGTTAATCAGCTCTTCATGCTACTTTTAAAACCACAAAAGGCACCGAGAGGGGTACTCTCGATGCCTTTTGTCGACAATCTAAGAGGAGAGTCCGTATTCTCCTCTTGTTTCGAGTTATTTTTTTGGATAAATAATCTCGTCGATAATTCCATATTCTTTCGCTTCTTCTGCGCTCATGTAGTAATCACGATCCGTATCCCTTTCTATTTTCTCTATAGACTGTCCTGTTCTGTCAGCGATAATTTTATTTACGTGCTCACGTAACTTTAAAATTCGTTTTGCCGAAATTTCGATTTCTGTTGCTTGCCCTCTTGCGCCTCCGAGTGGTTGGTGAATCATAATTTCGCTATTAGGCAGGGCCATTCTTTTGCCTTTTTTACCGGCTAGAAGCAGCATTGCTCCAAAAGAAGCAGCCATTCCAGTACAAATTGTCCTCACATCTGGTTTGATGTATTCCATCGTATCAAAAATCGCAAAACCTGCAGAAGTTGATCCTCCGGGACTATTTATATAAATTGAGATGTCTTTATCAGGATTGTCTGCAGCTAAAAATAACAATTGGGCTACTACACTGTTGGCTACATGATCATTTATTTCGTCACCTATAATAATAATCCGATCTTTTAGCAGTCTAGAATAAATGTCATAAGACCGCTCACCACGACTTGATTGTTCAATTACATAAGGGATGGAACTCATGTATACTCCTCCAATTCGTTTTCACTATGCAGCCATACAGAAATGGCTTGAAGGAGAGCGTGTAGAATGTGGATGTTTTGTACGAACTGCCAGCTTCGGAATAACAGCTTCACTTTCTAGTGAATGGATAGACGGGATTGCTTTTATCAATTCATTTGGATCTTGAGCATGTAATGCTTGATAAAATAAATCAGATAATAGTTCTTGCTCCTCCTCACACCAAAACGGTTCAACGGATAAATTGCCTTCACTTTTATTACCTTTTTCTAATCTTCTTTTTGTTCGAGAAACAACCGACTTAACCGCCATCTCAGTCGTATTTAATAACTCAGCAATTTCCTTCGCTTTGTATTGAAACGCTTCTTTTAACAAAAAGATGACAGCTTGTTTTGGAGTGAGCCGTTTTCTTATTTGCTGAATGATATCAATACTGTTTTCAATTCGTGCCGTATTGCTTGATAATTCAGCTTCAATGAACTCGTTATTTGATTCAAGCTTTTCATGCTTTCTTTTCCTGAGCATATCAACCCAGCAATGATAGGCAATTTTTTTTAATAAGGCAGGTGTGATTTCGTGTTGTGTATGTCCGTACTTCATCATTGCTTTTATGATCGATTCTTGGGCAATATCGTCCCCGTCCCATTTATTTTGAGAAAGAAAATAACAATATTTTTCTAATCCGGGGTATAGCTGTTCAATCCTGTCTTCCGTATGAACATTATCTCTTTTATAATCCCTAAGCCTGGTGTACATTCCTTTCCACTCCTTTTCACACCTCTCTACCTTTTAAACGAACGAAGGTGGATAAAAAGATACGGGGTTAAAAATTTTTTCTTACCCATACATCTTTACTGATGTGAATTTTCCCTTAAATAAAACAACAATAACATCCCAAAAACCTATAACCTTAATCATTCCTCATACTATTTACTTCGTCCATCAAGTAATTTACAAATGTATCATCTCTAACAAGCCATACTCCATAATTTCTTTTTAAAAAGGTTTCCGCTTCGTCAAAACTGGAAAAAGTCAGATCCATTTTTGTTTTATAATGATCAATAGCCCAATCACATTCGTTTAAAGGATAAATTAGAAATATTTCCTCTGTCCGATTTTTATAAAAAGTACCAAACATTGAACGCTTTACATTATAGCGATTACGTTTTACATCTTCCCGTAAAGGCTCAAGATGGAATGTTTCCAATACAAATTTTTTGTAAGCTTCCTCCACTAAGGAACAGCCAGATGCTTTGGCATGCCCGCCTCCACCAAATTTGCCAGCCACTTCTGAAACATCAATATGATCATGGATTGTTCGAAACCCAACCCGCTTTCCACCCATATTTAAAATAACGATATAATCAAGATGCGGATATTCTTTTCCTAATTCATTTCCAAGTTCGGAATGATATAATTCCGCATACACAACTCCGGCATAAAGACCATCCACTTTATTTTGCACAACCTCGCGCTTTTTCCGGCCAATATAGCGTTCAATTTTATTTTCTTCCATTTCTAAGAGTTTCTCTTCGAATTCGCTAAAATTGAAATGTGTGCCAGTTTTAAGACGATCAATCATTTTTTCTTCAAATTCCTCGATTGAAACTAAGAAAAATAGGGCATTGAGCCGATGAGCTTGATGGTTTTCATTTTTTTCCCATTCCCACGTATCATACTGCCTGACAAGCTCTACAAATTCTTCGACTGCATTGGATCGTTCTATTAATTGGTGATTTACGAGATACTCATAAAATAAAGATGTTGCCGAAGTTAATTTTCCGTTTGCGTCTTCAACTACGACATGCCCCCACTCATAATCATTGAAGTGCACCGAAGTTTTATGATGATCAAGCAGCTGTACCTTTCCATCAGCTTGATAAAATTCATTTAATCTTTTTTCATTTTCTGCATTTACAGACAAATCAGTAATGAACAAAAATGTACTTCTGTTTTCATGCTCAAAAAACCACTCAACTTCGCGGTCGAGACCCGATACGGAATTGTAGCGAACCTTCGCATTTTTGCCAAAAGCTAACTTCGCTAAAATACCGCATCCAACACCATCCAAGTCATTATGGGACAACAGCTTATACATATTATTTTCACCTCAGAAAATAGTATGGTTAAAAAGGTGAAAATTATTTTACTTTTGCAAGTGTGCCAGCTTATCCGGATTGGCAATCATATAAATCCGGGATATTTTATCATCTAGAAACTCAAGTGAAACCACATAAGCAACATACTCATTTACCAATACGACAACGCCTGGATATCCATTTACAACCTTGAATTCCATTCTCGAGTTTTCAGGAAGCTTTTTCATAATACTTGTAAACAAAAAGACAATTCGCTCTGATGTAAAGATAGGATTTAACGCTGCTTTTACTTTACCGCCTCCATCAGAAATAAATACAGAATCGTTCTTCAATAACTCTAGCATTTTATGAATATTCCCTTTTTGAAGCGCCATCGTGAATTGTTCTACACTATCTCTCATTGTTTGGAAATCCAAAGTAGAAGCTTTCGGGCGATTTTCCATACTTTTTTTTGCTCTGTGAAACATCTGCCTGCAATTGGCAGATGTTTTTTCAATAATAGCTGAAATTTCTTCATAACTATACTGAAAGACCTCCCGCAAAAGGAAAACAGCCCGCTCGTTTTCTGATAACTGCTGCAAAAGCAAAAGATATGCAGTTGAAATGGATTCCTTCATTAAATAAGAATGAGACGGGTCACCCTCTTCATCGACGATTGGTTCCGGCAGCCATTCTCCGACATAAACCTCGCGCTTACTAGCGGCGGAACGCAATTTATCTATAGATCTATTCATCACAATCTTACATAAATATGCTTTCTTGTTTTCAATGCCCTTTTCTCTGCTTATACTGTTATAAGTTAGGAACGCTTCTTGTACTAAATCCTCCGCATCAGAAACACTTCCCATCATTCGGTAAGCGATCGAAAATAACAAAGGCTTATACGTCTCATACAACTGTTCAGTTTCCAAAACGATTATCCTTCCTTTGCAAAAATCATTTCATTCATTTTTAAAATTTCCTCAGCTGCTCGCTTTCCACTTGCAACCGCAGCATCAGCTAATACTTCTTCATGCCCCGCCCAATCTCCTGCTATGAAAATTCCATTCATCTCCGGTATGCTTGGACCTGGGTTTTCATTTCGGTTTATATGTGGAAAATCATGTGATACCGCTAATTTTGGTAAAAACTGTTGGGCCACTACTTCTTCTCTCCAACCGGGATGAAGCAAATCCATCACTGATTCTAATTGTTGCTTATCTTTTTTTACATTCATTTCTTCCATTGGATTATGATATTTTGCTAAACTTACAACGAATGTCCCATCTTCACTTAGCTTTGCAGCCCTTGATTGGTTCGTAAAAAACAAAGCTTGATCTAGTCCTAACACAAATTGATGTTGTAGGTTTGGCAGCTTTTTTATCCCAATATCTAAACAACAAGCAGTAACCGGAATTGCCTGTTCATTCCATATACGCAATGAAGTAAATTCTGCGCCATTTATCATGTTCATAGCTTCTTTTGGAGGGGCTGCTACAATACAGTCAGGAACATTCAAGACCGTCCCATCTGAGCATTGTATGATTTGATATTGCCCATGATGCTCGATATTCGTTACATTTCTATTCGTTAAAATCTCAGCTCCGAACCTTACTGCCTGCTTCTTAAGTTTTTGAACAATCGTTTCCCACCCTCCATCAACATACAAAACTCCAGCGTTCAAAGAGCGCTTCACTTGCTTCAAGACCGGCTTTGCAAGCTGTAAAGTTGGAGCACTCGTATATGAAGTCAAACGACAAATCGCATAAAATATATGCCTAACCATCGGATCAGATATTTCCGAATCTGCCCAATCCGCGAGGCTTACTTCAGGAATCGAATCAATTTTTAACTTCGTCATCTTTAACATTAATTTGCCGAAAACAAATTTAGCTTTCCATGATAAAAGTGTCGAGGACATAATCGATGAAAAATCAGTCGGAATGACTTGAACGGAATTGTTCAAAATGCCATGAATGCGTACGTTTTTTGAAGCATTTCCTCCCGAAAGGGATATTCCAAGTTCAGTCAAAATGTCTGTGGCATCCCCAGAAAGATACAAAGCATGCGGCCCCAAGTTCATCAGGATCCCGTTTTTATTATTTGTGATCGCCCTTCCACCAAAACGATTCGATTTTTCCAAAACAACAACCTTTTTCCCTTCTCTTGCCAAATAGTTCGCAGCTGTCAATCCTGCTAAGCCTCCACCGACGATAGCAACATCATATTTATACATAAAAAAATCCCTCCTACATTGTTCTGTAATCAAAACGAATGAAGAGGGGATTTTGTGACATAAAAAAACTTTTTATAAAAATCGTGAAATGTCAATGAAGATCATTTTATAAATCGTATTATTCAGTTTCACTAGCCTATCCTCTTTTGCTTTTATATTTCATTAGTACTTCATAGTGAAAAGATAGTATGTTGCAACGACGTCAAGGACATGAATGTCTTGTGATTTCTTAAATAATGATTTTATTCTATTGACTACTTCACAGTATAAACAGCCCGCTACCTTAGCAGGCTGTTTTTTCCTCCACCACTCACTCCCTCATTTTCTGCATTCGCTCCGGCAAGCTTTGCAGGGATTGAAGGACGGCTTCCAGTTTTGTTTCGATCCGGTACAGCAAGTAAAAGGTAACGAGTGCCGGAAAACCAACCTCACTGATGAAGGGGAGAATCTGTTCCATTTGAGGATCAACTCCTTTCATTCTCACAATCTAGACAAAATAGGCTGACCCGGACTGGAGTCAGCCTATTTTTCTTATTCAAGATCTATGTCAATTTCCTCAACGTTTCTTTCGACGAGTCGTGCTGACTTCACCTTGAAAAATGGGTTGCCGTCCGAATCGAGGAAAACGTTGGAAGCGATGATGCTTTCCATTGCTGCTTTCACTTGTGCAGGATCAACCGGCTCGATAGGCTGATCAATAGTCAATTTCGAAGTTTTTCCTTCCTCTGATAAAAAGTTTAGTTCTAGTACCTTCATTCTTTTTCACCTCTCTTTCTACCCATTGCGGTTTTTACTGACCAATCTCGTGACGATCATTCCTTTCAATCGCCCAAATTGATTCTTTTGATACAGAACCAATTGCGATAGCCGTGTTGTATAGCTCATCTGCAGTTGAATTTAGTCGAATGCGATTGAATGTCTTTGTTTTGAAGATTGGTTTGTTGTTTTCGTCCATCCCATAGTCAAAAACAATTTTTAAACTGCTTGACTTTAAAACCCCCTGTGCCAATTGCCTCACCTCCCTTTCACCTTCTATATAGGAGACAAGAGCAAAAAAGGACACCCTGCAGAAAAAATTAAAAAATTTACCATGACATATAGTAGTTTTCTTTTTTATTTTCTTTTTGTCCACGTATTGTGGACGTGCCGTTTAAACAATTGACATTACATAGTTTCTTACTGTTTGTAGCATTAATTCCTTTTTACATTACAATTGTAAGATTCACCTCACAGAGTAAAAACCTGTATAGAAAATCTACACAGGTTAGGGAAAATTCTATTTTGATTATTGCCAATTTAAAAATACGCCTTTTCATCATTTGTAGGCGGAGCCAGTTTATACAATACTTGTCTTCTGTGAATTAGTATCATTGACATCCATGTCATTGACAAGATTAAGCGGTACATTATTGATGACAAAGTCCCCATTTTCTTCACCAAAACCATAGTTTTGTTTATTCGTCAAAAAGGTATCAATACGCGGAGAAGCTGCAAAGTTTAGTGAGGCGTTCCGGTCCATAGCATTTACTTTAAATCCCAATATGTTTATAATAACGGGTCCAAATACCATTTTATCCTCCCTCCCTCTTTTAGTGAATATATTACAAAGCGCTGTTATTTATGTGGGGGAAACATAAGAAACACTTTGCGATCAATCAGTGTAATGATTGGATCACCTTGTTAATACATATAGTTAAACAAACCATTTTTTTGTATTTTTACAAAGTTATTTCTGCTCAGAAGCCGGGCAAGCTTGTTAGTTTAGGATGAAACTTCTCTTTTTTTCTGGAGTCTTATAACTTCGTCATCTTCGTAATAAAGAAGTCAATTAAATCTGAATCATCTACAACTGAAACTGTATGATCTTTTAAAGTGCCGTCACCACTTTGTTCACCGAATCCCTCACTACGATGGTTGAAGACATGGTTACCAAGCTGAATCGAACTGCCCATGGAAACGTAGGATTTTCGATCAATTGACCGTATTTTCATATCATTTAATTGAATGTTGGTTACCTCATCCATACGGATATATCTCCTTTCAATAATTAATGATGAAATGTTAATCGTTATAAAAAGGATTATTCCACTGAATTGAATATCATGCAGGTGCAAGGCAATATAATGAAAGATTTTGGGAGGATTCCGAATTGAGTAATCATTATTTAATTCGCAAAGCAACTGAGGGCGACGTTTTACAAATTCTTAAGCATACAAAAAAGGTCATAAGTGAAAATCCAAATGTAACAGGAATTACGTTGAATGAATTTACTTCTACCCTTGATGAAGAAAAAGAATGGATAAATTCACATCATACACAAGGACTATTATTAGTTGCAGAAGTTAACAGAAGTATCATTGGCTTGCTTAGTTTTCGTTTATCGCCTTGGAAAAGATTATGTCATCAAGGGATTTTTGAAATAAGCATTCAAGAGAAGTTTACAAATAAAGGCATCGGGGCTTCTTTAATAAAAAAGCTATTGGCATGGGCTCAAGCAAATCAAAGAGTGGAAAAGATATCCCTTGAGGTTTTTTCAAATAACGAAAGGGCCATTCATTTATACAAAAGGCTTGGATTTATAGAGGAAGGCAGGCTGAAAAGTCATATTAAATTGGGCTCGAATGAATATGTAGATGATGTTTTGATGAGTATATTTATTGATTCTTCCTAAAGTGCAGGATCATTTAGCAAATAACAGCAAAAAGCCAAAACAAAATGGATATCTGTTTGATTCCATTAGTTTTGGCTTATAAAAAATAAGGTTAAACAATCATTTCTTTACCTTTTACACTTTTTACTTTTTCTTTTATTTTTTTCAAATACTCTTCACTTAAGGTACCTTCACCCCCGCGGAAAATTTCCTCAGAATAATGATCAGGTGGTGCCAATTCTTCTTCCTTTTGTACGACAATAAAGGTTAATGCTTCTTTCACCATTCCATTGATTTCAATGTCTATAATAGCAGGGCGGTAAAGAAGACTGCCAACTCCTTCCCTTCCGAAAAGATAAGGAATGATATCGGGAGTAACCTCGTATGCTTTTCCTTCAACGGCGCCGCCCATTTCAATAATATCAGCCCGCCCACCATCAGGAAGGTGTACTGTGAAGCCGAGAGTATATCCATCCAAAACACCGCAGCCGATTACATTTTGAAAATGATGATCTACTCCGGCTAGTTTGAATCGTTCAACATCCATACAGCTTCCATAAGCATAATAAAGAAAGCTATTTTGTTTGATAACATGCTGCACTTTCCAGTCGCCATGCTCAACCCTTCCACGAAGTATTTGGGCATGTTGTTCGGTCATGACGTATGCATATGCATGATAGATTTCCTTATCGGTAAAAATGGTTTTCACAACTCTATTATAAAAGTTATTACGCCCTTCTCCAATATAGCCTTCCAATTCATCTAATCTAGCTAATTGGCTTTCACTGACTTCATACAATTCACCATAAACAACATCTATATCGTTAGTATTTTTTAAGGTTGGATATCCTCTGTTCGTATTAAATAAGATCCCGTTTGTCCACGCCTGTTCTGCGATACTGGTAGCCCCATTCAACAAATGGTGGTTTCTTTCATGCCTTCTAAGTGTACCGTAAACAAATACTAGATTCCCCATTACAATCCCCTCTGACCCTAATCATTTCTCTTTGCTGAATGCTTCTTACACTTGATGAAGTTCTTATTTTATTAATTATTTTCCAAAAGCTAGGTCGCATTAAAATGAGATTATTCCCCTGCATTATGTTACATTATCATGCTTTCCCCGTCTATCAATCACGAAATCCGCATCAATTCCCAAAAGGAATAACTATCGACATTTCGGGACCATACTAATTCACTTTCTTCTTTACCTTCTTTCGTGAGCTCAACTAGATCATAATATCAATATTTGTTCTATTATCATCAATATGCCGAAGATCGAATGCTTCTTGTTTCCCACTTCTATATACAGCAGCTGCTAACAAGTTCGTCTTTCTTAACTTTGATAATCATTTGTCGTCGATTATCCCAATTTCACATAGTCAAAGGCCTTTAATATTTTATATCTATTTATAGTAAGTATCCCCTGCCAATATCTTTTTGCGAGCGGAAAGTCTTCGGGATAACTTCCCCAATTCCATGGGATGTCCCAAATCCCTTCATCCGAAAGCTCGTCCATAAAAAACTTCAAATTTTGCTCCACTAACCCACTATATTCCGCGTAAAGAGGATATTCTGGGCTATCAATAATATCTAATGGAAGAACCTTATAGCCCGCCGACCACTCATTAATATTACGATCAATGCATTTTTCTGCAAGTATCATAATCTTATCCGCAACTTCATCCAATTCATAGTCTAGCTTCTTATGAAATATCTCCTTATGACACTGGATAATTCTTAAAAACTGTTGATAATTATTGATTTCATGCCTGTCCATTTCTTCCGCATTCATTAAGCGATTTACCGCTTTTTCTATCGAAGACCATCCAATCCGTGCAGCTTCATGATGATCGTTAGACCAGTGGATGAGAAACGCCGCCAATTCAACACCCGGATTAAACATCCAATTGTCTTGTACCCCTTCACTCCAATGCCACCATGGAGCATGGGGATATTCGTTATTTTCCGGTAATGCCGATGGCCACATACCCGTTTCAATATTAGCAGTATTTATTAAATACTTAAGCAGCTTTTCAACTATTTCTTCATTTTCATTTGCGCCTATTTCCATTAAGATTTGACAAGCTGTCCATGTTGCCATCGGAGAAGAAGACGGGAGCCAAAAATCAGGTTCAATCCCGTGACCAAACCCACCATCTTCATTTTGATAAGCAGCTAAATAACGAACAACATTGTCTCGTGAACCACCTTCAAATAAATATTCCCATCTTGCCGCTTCTAGAGGTCGTGCATTCCGTTTTATCCAAGCACTTGCTTTTTGAAATGTATAATTCATTGATCTCAACCTTTCGTTTTATTATGTATAATATTCCAGTAAAAGTATTGGAAATCCTTTGAGCTTCTGAACTTTACGTACAGGCTTTGTGATATACTATCACTACCGCAAAAGGTGGTGAAAAAGTGGAAAAACCGGGAAGTCAAGAAATTTTAAATACGTTAAACCTTTATTCACTACATATGGATGAAAAATTGAAGAGTATGGAAGACGGACTTAATGCCCGTATGGATAAAGCGAAAGTTAAATTTGAAGATCGATTTGATCGATTTGGAAAAAAGCTAGACGTTTTTCGCATTGATTTACAAGAGACTTAAGAGACAGTGGATTTCCTAGCAAGAAAAAATGTACATCATGAACGAAAACTACGAAATATTACTACTTAACCCTCTATAGCAACCTCTAGATCATTTTTTTCACATTAATAGACTGAAAAGTAAGCTGTCATCAATTGGACTCAAAGTCATTATAGAAATTTGTTACAGTATGAGTAAAAGATAAAGTAGAATCAGGGGGGCAAACACCATGATTAGACAAGCGCAAAAACAAGACTTTCAAGAGGCGGCTCTCCTCATTTATGATGCAATTCATGATATAGCTGATGCATTGACTGCAGAATATGAAAAGGAGAAGGTCCTTGAGCAGTTAGGCAACTATTTTTGCCAGGAGAAAAATCGATTAAGTTATCAAAATTGCTTAGTTAAAACGGTTGACGATGTTCCTGTTGGCATTATTGTCGCCTATCATGGAAAGGATGCGCATGAACTTGATGAGCCTATCCGCACCCATGTGAAAGCAAAAACAAACGAGAAACCATTCTTCGACCAAGAGGCTGATGACGCGGATTTCTATATAGATACATTAAGTGTGAATCCAAAGTTTGGCGGGCAAGGATATGGAACAGAATTAATCCAATCACTCCTTACATACGTGAAAGAACAAGGCTGTACGACCGTTTCATTAAATGTAGAAGAATCGAATCATAAAGCCCGTCTACTGTATGAACGGCTAGGATTCTCCTATAAAAAAGCAATTGTTATTAATCATCATATATACCATTATTTAGTAAAAGAAATATAATAGGGACTGCATAAGCAATCCCCATATTTAAAACTCTACTGGGGTATAAGCATTCGTATTCCATTCTTGATTGTGTTAGACGCTTCAAGGTCTTTATGAAATTTGTCAGAACATAAACTAGAAGTTATTCTTAACTCTGAAAGCTTCATTTATTAATTGTGTCATCAATTGTTCCACTGTTTGATTTTTGGCGAGTCTTGGACTTTGACCAGACCATAATGACATGTATTCTCGATTATTTTGTGTTGAAGCAGCTTTTCTAATATCTCGGGTTAATGTATTTTGTATTGGAAAATCCGGAAAAGATGCTTCATGTTCTTGCATATCCTCGGTAAATTTATTATTAATACCTCTCGCCCATTTACCGGAGAATGCACGAGTCAGTACAGTTTGTTCTTCAGTAGAGCTAAGAATCGCTTCTTTATGAATTTCATGAGCTCCACTTTCCACACAAGTTAAAAATGCGGTCCCCATTTGTACTCCTTTAGTACCTAAGCAGAATGCGGCCATCAATCCTCTGCCGTCCATAATGCCTCCTGCAGCAATGACAGGAAGCCTAATATTATCAACGACTTGCGGAATGAGGGACATTAAGCCGACTAAGCTTTCCTTCTCTTCATTCATGAATGTTCCCCGGTGTCCGCCAGCCTCACTTCCCTGAACAACTACTATGTCCATCCCTGCTTTTTCATTTTCAATTGCTTCCTTAACAGTTGTCGCAGTTCCGATAACGATAATGTTATGTTGTTTTAGCCTATCAATAATTTCTTTACTTGGTAATCCAAATGTAAAAGAACACACCGGGACTTTTTCATCGATAACGACATCAACTTGTTCATTGAATATTTCTATTAGACTCTCATACGTAATAGCAGCAGTATGATCAGCTTCAACTTTTAACTTTTTACGAATGGGCTGTAATGCATTATTAGCCCTTTGAATTTTATCTTCTGAAAGTTGAAAGGTAGTTGGGACAAATAAATTGATTCCAAAATGGCTGGATGTCCATGCCTTTACTTCCCTAATCTGTTCACGTGTTTGAGCGGGATTCAAATACCCTGCCCCAATCATTCCAAGCCCTCCATGATTGGAAACGGAAGACACTAATTTTGGTGTTGATATTCCACCGGCCATAGGAGCTTGGATGATTGGGTAATCAATATGCAAAAGTTCCGTAACATCATTATTAAACATGTTTACCTCCTTTAATGCGAGCAACTAAGTGGCTCCACAACATCACCAAAGAATTTCCCAAGCAAAAATTATGTACATTCTCCACATTGAATTGCTGTTTTTATATATAACTACGCCAGAAATGACCTTATATCCTTTTTTCATCATCCATATAAATAAAAGCGACCCATAATTTAAAAGCCTAAATTATGGGCGGTTTGAAGAACATGCTTTATTCTATCCTATCTATGTCTTATTTTTCTTTATTGCTTTAACCCCATTTTGATCCAGGAATGGTTTTATAAATTTCTGGTAACGCTCCTTCTTAAACGATTCTAATTCTTCTGGAGACATTGCTTTAATCACCTCTGTAATTTTTGGCTTTTCTCTTTCCTTTTGTGACAACCTTTTTACATTTTCACTGTTGTTAGATCCCATTACTGTCCTCCTCCCGGAATTGAATAAACCCTTTTGC
This sequence comes from Bacillus sp. FJAT-49711, assembly GCF_018343715.1. Lineage (GTDB taxonomy): Bacteria > Bacillota > Bacilli > Bacillales > Bacillaceae_C > Lederbergia. Next base: position 198,394 of record NZ_JAGYPL010000003.1, read on the forward strand.
AGTGGATACAAAAGGGTTCTAAACTCCGTTTTATCATCCAAAGCCATTGCTTTGCTGGTATTAGCACCTTACTTTTTCAAGCAGGTTGCTGTGGCGTCCACGAGCCAGATCTCTTAGCCACTCTAGATAACTATTTAATTATTTTTATTTTATGCTGATTTTACATTTTTTTCAATATTTATATATACTCTTTTTACTATTTCTATACCTTTAATAAAGGCTGATAAAAATTCACATATTCCTGCAACATCTTTTACTCTGCCTTCTTATCAGTAGTTGCTTAGTGAATTGAAGAATGAATGCATATTTCGAACCGCATCGTTAACTGGAAGATTCGATTCATTTTGATGTGGCCTTGAAGATACAGCGCCGCTTCCTGGTCCGGCACATTCATCGACCGAGGCCTTCATAAACAAGCCAATTCATTATATTTCACGTTGTCATTCCTCTGGTTTTAACTAAACCTTAAAAAGTAAAATCATTATATTAAGATTTCATAAAATAAAGATTTACATCGTTACTATTCATTCTTCCTTTTGCATTGATTCCTGATTCTTCCTTTTTACCTCTTCAATATTAGTGTCACTATAGATCCACGTCCCGTGTCCTCCAGTTGTTTTCGCCAGTAATTCTTTTACTTCATTATAGGATAGCCCAGATCGTTCATTCGCCCTTTTTATCGCATCAATGTTTGTTCCTGAAACAGTAAAAGTATCTTGATGCACGGTTTTGTTGTTTTCCTTCATTAAAAGACAGCCCCTCTGTGTTGTTTGAGGATATTTTCTCCCATATAATAAAATTTAGTCTATACGTTTTTGGAGGTGCAAACATTGGGGAAAAAAGTGTTAATCACGGGTTTTGATCCTTTTGGTGGTGAAAAAGTAAATCCTGCCCTTGAAGCAGTTAAACAATTAGATGGTATGGTCATGGATGATATTGAAATCGTGGCACAGGAAGTTCCAACTATTTTTCACGAATCCATCAAAGTCGTCATAAATGCAATCGAACTGTACAAACCAGATGTCATTATTTGTATCGGACAGGCTGGTGGTCGAACTCAAGTGACTCCTGAGCGAGTCGCCATTAATATCGATGATGCACGGATACCTGATAATCAAGGCAACCAGCCCATCGATGAACCTATTTACGAGGATGGCCCCGTCGCATATTGGACGACATTACCAGTAAAGCTTATGGTTCATGAAATGAAAAAAGCCGCCATTCCCGCATCAGTTTCTAATTCAGCAGGAACATTCGTATGCAATCATCTTTTTTATGGAACCATGCATTATATAGAAAAAAATGCACCACATATTCGAGGTGGATTTATCCATATTCCGTTCATACCAGAACAAACAACTAAAACGAATGCTCCAAGTTTAAGCTTAGACGAAATTGTGAATGGAATTAGAATAGCTGCCGTGGTGGCGGCGAATGAAAAAGAGGATATTCGTGAAATTGGTGGGACGACACACTAGAAACAGATGAGGTTCTTCATATTGCGAAGAACCCTCTTTTTTTATGCTCATTGAATCATTATTTCGAATAAACAAGATCACGGGCAGCTTAAATGTTTCAATCGAACAAACATTCGCTTTTCTATGACCATTGGCTCTTAAAAAAACCATTTGAAAAAATCATCACTTTTCCTTAGTATGTGGGCTCTATGATTAATTCAAAACCCAAAAGCATATTTCCCTACACACCGCAATTCTTTTAGATCATGATTTTTCAGTACATTTCCTGCCAACTTCCCCAGCCGATGGAGAAACCGTCCACATCAACTAAGTATCTTGCAATTTCTGTTGCCAACGGCATTCTAAGTAAGTAAGAACTGATTGCATTTGATTTTTTTCTACATTCCACTTCATCTCCGTCAGTATTCGTAAAAATTCAATATAATGGCTATAACAAGGACATTTTCCGAAATCGAATCCTTCATAAACCACAACACTTTAATTTTAAACTTTGGACGTTCCTTTATAAACAGTCTAATGACTCCTTCGTCTTCTTCAGGAGAATTCATCTTTTAAATGATTCTTCATTTTCATAAGAAAATCTGAAGGCAGATTCATTGCGCCTTCACCTCAAATACAAATTTCCACATAAAAAAATACCACATCGCCTCAAAAGTATGCTATGCTATTTTTAATAAAATACAAAATGTTCTTGGAGGAGTCTGTCACCAAGGGATATCTATGTCCTTTGGTTGACGGGCTCTTTTTGTATTTAAAAATTCGAAAGGTGGAAAATTAGTGATTTTAATACTTCAACTAGCCATTATTTTGGCGGCTTCTAAAATAGCTGGGAGCATCAGTGTAAGACTTGGACAACCCGCTGTTTTGGGAAAGCTCCTTATTGGAATTGTGTTAGGTCCTTCTGTATTAGGTTTGGTTAATAATACAGATACATTACAGGCACTCAGCCAAATTGGTGTTATTCTGCTTATGTTTATCGCTGGCCTAGAAACAGATATTGATGAATTTAAAAGGACGGGTAAAGCCGCTACGTTTGTAGGTTTCGGCGGTATTATCGCACCTCTTGTACTTGGATATGCAGCAGGGATCGTTTTAGGTCTTTCTATATTCGAAGCAATATTTTTAGGTCTCCTACTATCAGCAACAAGTGTTAGCATTTCGGTGCAAGCACTTAAGGAGATGAATAAATTAAAAAGCCGTGAAGGTACAACCATTTTAGGTGCGGCTGTAATCGATGATGTAGTTGTCATTATAGCGCTCGCCTTTCTAATGAGTTTTGCTGGCGGTGATGTAAATTTATCAATGGTCATTTTGAAAAAAGTACTTTTCTTTACAGGTGCCATTCTCGTAGGATGGAAAGTCGTCCCTTGGTTCTTGAATAAATTTACAAAACTGAAGGTTACCGAAACAGTGATTTCCTCTGCCCTCATCATCTGTTTTGTTTTCGCCTATTTTGCGGAATATACTGGTGTCGCAGCTATTATTGGAGCGTATATCGCAGGAGTAGCGATAAGTGTTACACGTTTTAAGCATGAGATTTTTGAGAAAGTAGAGACCATTAGTTACTCGATTTTTGTGCCTGTCTTTTTCACATCTATTGGTGTTATGGCGCAATTTAATGGCATCGCTCAAAACTTAGGACTAATTGTTGCTCTGAGTATTTTAGCGATTGTGACAAAACTAGTAGGTGCTGCGGTCGGTGCAAAGCTGTCAGGATTTGGCTGGAGGAGCTCGCTCGGAATCGGTTCTGCGATGATTTCACGTGGTGAGGTCGCCTTAATTTTGGCGGCAATTGGCCTTGAATCCATGTTGTTGACAGAGGAAATGTTTGCTGTTCTCGTTGTTGTCATTTTAATAACAACAATCGTAACTCCTCCAATGATGAAAGTGATTTTTAAGAGTAATGATGTTAGACTTAAGGAAGAGTAAATATTCATTAGTAAAGGAGAAATAAATTGATTAAAGCCGTTATTTTCGATTTTGATGGAACGATTATTGATACCGAAACCCCCTGGTTTGAAATTTATCGTAATGCATTAAAAGAAGATCATAATTTCGATTTAACCCTCGAAGAGTTCGTAAAAATTGTGGGAACGACGAATGACACTTTATTTGATTTCATTGATGAATCGCTCGCAAGTCCAATGGATCGTAATTTGTTTAAAGAAAAAACTCGCTCTCATTATGCAAAAATAAAAAATGAACTCCCATTAAGAGATGGATTTTTAGATATTTTACAGCAAATAAAGGATAATGGCCTTCAACTTGCCATCGCAAGCAGCTCACATCGTGAATGGATTGTGGGATTTCTTGATAAATACGAGTTGACTGATTATTTTCCAATCATTTGTTCCGCTGAGGATGTCGAAGAAGTAAAACCGAATCCAGCTTTATATATAAAAGCACTTGAAGCACTAGGGGTAAAACCGGATGAAGCGATGGCGGTTGAAGATTCCGTAAACGGCTCTTTAGCAGCCATTCAAGCAGGCATCAACTGTCTCATTATCCCAAATGACGTCACAAAGTCCTTAACTTTCCACGAAAATGCAAAACTGATTCAGTCTTATTCAGAATTTGATTGTGATTTATTTTTAAATAAAAACACCTGGATATCAAAACTAATGGAGCAATCATAATCGATTGCTCCTTTTGACTATGGTGAACGGGAATAGAATCCGATTGAACGGAAATAAATGCTGCTCCAACGGGAATAAGACCATCTCGAACGGAAATGACACCCTTTGATCGAGGTAAAAACGCACAAATCCAGTAGAATATGCTGGAACGGGAATAGAACCGCTTTGAACGAGAATAAAAGTACCTTGAAAGGGAATAGAATCCGATCGAACGGACATAAATGCTGCTCCAACGGGAATAAGACCATCTCGAATGGAAATGACACCCTTTGATCGAGGTAAAAACGCACAAATCCAGTAGAATATGCTGGAACGGGAATAGAACCGCTTTGAACGAGAATAAAAGTGCCTTGAAAGGGAATAGAATCCGATTGAACGGAAATAAATGCTGCTCCAACGGGAATAAGACCTTCTCGAACGGACATGACACCCTTTGATCGAGGTAAAAACGCACAAATCCAGTAGAATATGCTGGAACGGGAATAAAACCCCCTTGAACGAGAATAAAAGTGCCTTGAAAGGGAATAGAATCCGATTGAACGGATATAAATGCTGCTCCAACGGGAATAAGACCTTCTCGAACGGACATGACACCCTTTGATCGAGGTAAAAACGCACAAATCCAATAGATAAGCTGGAACGGGAATAAAACCCCCTTGAACGAGAATAAAAGTACCTTGAACGGGAATAGAACCCCCTTGAACGAGAATAAAAGTACCTTGAACGGGAATAGAACCCCTTTGAACGGAAATAAATGCTGCGCGAACGGGAATAAGACCATCTCGAACGGAAATGACACCTCCATAATCGAAGTAAAACGCACAAATCCAATAGATATGCTGGAACGGGAATAGAACCGCTTTGAACGAGAATAAAAGTGCCTTGAAAGGGAATAGAATCCGATTGAACGGAAATAAATGCTGCTCCAACGGGAATAAGACCATCTTGAACGGAAATGGCACCCCCATGATCGAAATGAAAACGCACAAATCCAATAAAATTGGCTGGAACGCCAATACAATCCAATCGAACGCCATAAATTCAGCACCAATAGGAACAAAACCACTACCCCCTGAATAAAACCGAATACGCACAATAGACCTATGTATATTTGCTCGATGAATCAAGAAAAATAAAAGAGAAAAAATCTATCCATCGTTAGAATTTTCGTGTAAAGTCGTGTAGAATAATAACTATGTTTCGAGTGACTAAATATTTCCATTGAATATATATGAGGGGGAGATAGCATTGGGTAATTCACTCATTAAGGAGGCTCCTCGACAGAGTGTGGGTTCGGGTAAGATATGGACACGAGATTTTATTTTGATCTGTTTGTCCAATTTTTTTGTTTTTCTTGGTTTTCAAATGACTTTGCCCACTCTTCCTTTGTTTGTTGAAAAACTTGGCGGGAATGATCAGCTTATCGGGGTCGTTGTTGGTATATTTACTTTTTCTGCTCTTCTTATTCGCCCTAGTGCTGGACATGCATTGGAATCAAAGGGAAGACGGTTCGTATTTTTAACTGGACTTGGTATTTTTGTATTTTCTGTTGGTTCTTTCGGCTTTGTAAAAAGTTTACTTTTCTTATTTATCATGCGGATAATTCAGGGGCTTGGCTGGGGCTATTCTACGACCGCTTCTGGTACGATTGCAACTGACCTGATTCCTGCTGATAAACGAGGGGAAGGTATGGGGTATTACGGACTTTCCGGGAATATTGCACTTGCCTTCGGTCCTTCTTTAGGTCTCGCACTAGTCGGAGTCATTTCATACACTCACCTATTTTTAATATGTGCGGTTCTTGGGTTACTGGCCCTTTTGCTTTCATCCAAAATCCGTTATAAACAAGTGGAAGCTAAAGCTGCTCCCCAAGTTAAAAAGTGGGATTTTTATGAAAAAAGTGCACTTCCACCATCATTGCTTTTATTCTTTATTACTGTAACCTTTGGAGGAATTGCTTCCTTTTTGCCTCTTTTCACAGCGCAAAGAGGAATAGAAGGTATTCAATGGTATTTTCTGCTTTATGCCGCAGCATTAATGCTGACACGAACCTTTGCTGGGAAATTATACGATTCACGAGGGCATCAAGCAGTTTTTATCCCAGGAACTATATTAATTCTCATTTCGATGTTCCTGCTTTCTTGGCTGCCAAACAGCACAATTCTGTACATTGCTGCCGTTCTATACGGATTAGGTTTCGGAACAGTGCAACCAGCTTTACAAGCTTGGTCTGTTAAAGGATCCCCTCCTAATCGACGAGGGATGGCAAATGCAACCTTCTTCTCTTTCTTTGATTTAGGTGTAGGAATTGGAGCAATGGCATTTGGTCAAATTGGGCATTTGTTCGGATACAGTTCAATTTATATGGTCGCTGCATTTTCGGTTCTATGCTCTATTATTTTATACTTTTTTATATTAATGAAAAGCAACGTACGCAAGCCAGCTTAAAAGCTGGCTTTTTACTTGTTTTTCGTTTTATCCATCCAAGGCTCAAATGAAAATGGAATACCGACATATTTGGCAATTGTATCATCATATGAAACTAAATCTTTTTTTGATAAGTCGCTTAGGGAGCGTTTTCCCATAGCTCTCAAAGCAATTTTCATTTCTTCTGTACAAGATGTAAGGAACTTTTCCGCAGATTTCGCCCCATCTTCTGTTTTTAATTCATCTTTGAATTTCCCTTCATTCCATACTAATTGCGTCGGAGGTTCGAAAGGAACAGCCTTAAAAATTTTACTATGTGCCACTGAGAATAAAATGGCCGATCCAATATAAACAGCATCTGCCCCTAATGCCAACGCTTTTAAAAAATGCCCTGGAATAAATAACCCTCCTGAGACAATCAAGCTGATTTTCCCTTTCATTTTTCTTTTTTCTAAATGGTTTACAGCCCGTACAATTGCATGCAACGTAGGAATCCCAAAATCATCCGATAAAATTGGCGCGGCACCAAGGGTTGATGCCTGTGCCCCGTCGATGGCGATGAAATCGACCCCGATCTCAATCAAATGGTCGATATCTTCTTCTATTTTTCCACCAGCCCCCATTTTTGCTCCAATCGGGACGCCTCCTGTTATACTTCTAAGCTCATCGACGAGTTCCTTAATATCTTTTAATGTTTGGTTTTCAAAAAAATGCTCATGAATGACTGCTGTTTCATTTTCTTTTAGCCCCATTACTTTACGAGCATTTCCCGTTAAGTTCTCAGGGGAGATTTTCATCCCCATCGCCATCATGGCACCTTGTCCGAGTTTAATTTCTATCATATCGGCTTGCTTCATTAAATTTTCATCTTTTGCCCATTCCGTTTTTCCAAATTGCAAAATATATTTTCCTGCTTTTTCAATCTCCTCCGGCATAACACCACCTTCACCGGAATTAATCGCTGTTCCAACATTGCTTGCTGCTTCTGCAAGTGATAAACGAACTTCTTCACTTAATGCAACACCATAGCCCATTCCACTGATGATAAGGGGAATTTCAATGTCCATCGGTTTCTTTGCATTCGGGCCAATTGTTACCTTCAAATCAACCTCTTCTTCCCCATCAACTGCAAAAGGGGAGGTCTGTGCCGGTAAAAATGTTATCGGATCTAAATGCGGCCATTTTTTTGAAGATCCTAAAGGACGATGTAGAATATCCCCTGAAGCTGTACGCAAATTGTTTTCCAAAATATTTTGCACACCTACATGTCGAAAGCCCGGGATCATTTCAATGATATTTTCTTGGTAGCTGTCGGATAAAATGATTTTCCCAATCTTCCCAACCATCTTTTTCATTATCCAACGCCATCCAAATAGCATAAATAAGTTAAACAAAAACATTAATATAATCATTCCAAGTATCGTATACTGCAAAATGGTGTTCATCGCTTTTTCCCCACTATGTTATTTCCCATATTATTTCCGGCAATGGAAAAAATATGTCTCTCCGTATGAAATCACAAGCAAGGAAAAGACTAAGGAAAAAGGAGTCTATTTTATGGTATTACAATCAACGAAGCATCGGCCTTATCCTTTGCCATCGAAATACTGGATTATGAGACAAAAATGGAGCAACGTTCTATTCATTCATTGGCCAATCGAGTCTGAAAAATTAAAACCATATATCCCAGATTCCATAGAAATTGACACGTTTGATGGCGTTGCTTGGTTAGGTATGATTGTTTTTAAAATAGATGGTATTTTTCCTCGTGGATTTCCACCCATTTCTATACGCCCAGCCTTTCCAGAAATCAATCTGCGCACGTATGTAAAACTCAACGGCAAACCTGGGATCTACTTTTTATCCCTTGATGTTGACGATTGGACTTCCTATACACTGGCAAAGAGATGGCTTCACGTACCTTATCATCGTGCTGAAATGTCCTTTCAAGAAATAGAGCAATCCTTTCATTTTGAAAGTGTCAGAAAAGAAAATAATCCTATTATATGTAAAGGGTCATACACTCCTTAATCAGAAATTTTTTACGCTGAAAATATGACTCTCGATCATTGGCTAACAGAAAGATATTGCTTTTTTAGCAATGACCTCCAATCGAATATTTATTGTTTGGATATTCATCATCATCAATGGCCATTACAGAAGGCAGATGCTGATATAAGTACAAATCATCTTTTTAAAACGTTTAATTTAGAGCTTGCGGATAAAAAACCCACTGTTCACTATTCCCAAGGAGTCGAGGCACTCATCTGGAACATAAAGAAATTATAATTTTAACTTTGGATTTAAAATATGTGAAGAATTGGGGAGATCCTGCTTGTTTTTCGCAAAGTGCCCATCGAAAATGGTTATTTTACAACTCCAAGCAGCAAGAAATAATTGATATAATCTTGAAGATTATAGCTTAGAACAAGCTGACACGTTAATATTCATTACCATTAACGTGTCTTTCTTTTTTATACTAAAGCAATGGATACTTGCTTGCCAATTTGTCCTGTTTGCACAAATTCAATCATTTTCTGTAAATCTGCCAGCACATAACGATCTTCCCACATCGGATTAATTGATTGTCGTATCCATTGATGAAGAATAGAGGTTCCTTTTCCCATCGTTAAGCCTTTCATATTTTCAGATATTAAATCAATGGATTGAGCTGATAACAATAGTTCAATCGCTAATATTTGTTGAACCCGTTCTATTATTTCCATAAGTTTACGAACTGCACCCATCGCCATACTATTGTGATCTTCTTGATTTCCTTTAGAAGGAATTGAACCAATACTAGCAGGAGCAGCTAATATTCTCATTTCACTAACTAGGGCTGTTGCATTGGCGTGAACAAGTGCAAAGCCTGTATTTAATCCAGCTACAGCAATTAAATTTGCAGGTAGTCCATAACTCATTATTGGATCAAGGAGACGCGCCGATCTTCTTTCAGAAATCATTGCCAAATCTGTCATTACTACGCCCATAAAGTCAAGTGCATATGCAAGATGTCCACCATGATAATTTCCTCCGCTTAAACTCTCGAACGCCACGCCATTTTTAAAGATGAGTGGATTATCTTTCGAAGCATTCATTTCCCTAACGAAAACTGATTTTACATATTGTAAAACATCTTTAATAGCTCCGTGAATTTGTGCAGTCGACCGTATGCTAACTGCATCTTGCACCCGTGGTGAAAATTCTCCTAAGCGTTCCCTGCCGCTAGAGGTGCACCACTCTGTTCCTGTTAAAAGGGAGCTTAAAATTTGTGCGGTTTCCTGTTCTGTTTGCAGGTTGTTAGCATTATGAATACGTGGATCTAAAGCATCCATTTCTCCCCTTGTTGCCTCAATTGTCATAGCTGCAGCCATATCAGCTATATTACAAAGCTGCTCTGCTTGGTAATATGCATATAAGGATGAAGCCAGCACCATCGTACTCCCATCAATTAAAGCCAAAGCTTCTTTTGCCTTTAATTCAAAGTAGACTGGTGTTATATTCGCTTTTGCAAGGAGATCAGGGCTGCCTCCTTTTTTTCCATTGTAAGTCGCTCTACCTTCAGGTGCACCCACCATACATAAACCGATATGTGCCATTGGCTGTAAATCACCAACACCTAAAGATCCGATTTGTGGAACACATGGAATAACACCTTTATTTAACATTACGAGAAGACGCTCAATCATCTCCACCCTTACTCCCGAATGACCTCGTGCAAGGACATTTGCCCTTATCAACATAGCAAGCCTAACTACTTCTTCTGGAAAGTCAGGACCGAGCCCAACCGCATGGGATAGTAAAATATTGCGTTGAAATTGATTTTGGTCTTGCTCATCAACTACATAATCCTTTAATTTCCCCAAACCAGTCGTTACTCCATAGATTGCCTTCTTTTCTTCAATTAACCATTGGTCTACGGCAGAACGATAATCCTTCACTCTTTCTACTGTGCTTTCTGATAAAGTAATTTGTACACTCGGATTTTCGATAAACTCTATTATCTTTTCATATGTTAAAGAATAACCATCGAGAATAAGGTTCTTATGCTCGCAAGTCATTGGCCTTCACCTACTTGATCAAAATTGATGAGTGCTCTCGCCAATGCTTCTACACCGAGTGCGACATCTGCATAATCAGTCCACTCTTCAGGACAGTGGCTTCGGCCTTCTCGACTCGGCACAAAGATCATTCCAACTGGTGCAATACCTGCTAACTGATTTGCATCATGCCCTGCACCGCTCGGCAAATATTGAGTTTTTCCGGTTGCGGTACAAGCAGCAGCAATTTTGCCTTGAATATTAGGAAGAACTCGTATTGAATCTGACTTCGATAAGTTATCCAAACGAATGTCGAGTGAACGTTCAGCAGCAACAAGAGCAGCAAATTTGAAAAAGCTATTAATAATATTATCAATAATCTCTGAATCTATTGATCTAACTTCAAACTCAAAAGTGACCTTACCCGGAATAATATTAGCTCCATTGGGTTCATTCGTAAATTTCCCGACCGTTCCAACTACTGGATCAGAGTAATCAGATTTACATAAGCTTTCCAATTCTAATACAAGTTCCGAAGCACCTGTTAAAGCGTCAAATCTCATATTCATTGGCGTTGTACCAGCGTGGTTCGGCTTTCCTTCCACAATGACACGATAACGATGAATTCCAACTATTCCTGTAACGACTCCAAGCTTCATATTGTTTTGCTCTAAAATAGGACCTTGCTCTATATGCAATTCCAAATACAAGCTAACATCACCAGGTTTTCGAGCCTTTTCAGCAATAATGTCTGGATTTCCTCCCATCATCCGAATCCCATCTTCTAGTACTAATCCTGTTTGATCTGTACGCTTTAACATCTCAAGAGTTAAATTTCCGACCATCGCTCGACTTCCAATCGTCGAGATGCCAAAATCACTCGGCTCTTCAGCAGTAAAATCAACAATTTCCAGCGTGTGACGTAAAGCTGTACCCGTTTCCTGTAATCGTCGGGCAATTTCAATGCCAGCTATGACACCTATAATACCGTCAAAGCGACCGCCGCCTGTAACTGTATCAGTATGAGATCCAATCATGATTGGTTTTAAATGCGCCTCACTGCCGACAAGTTTTCCTATTAAATTGCCGCCGGCATCAATGCTGACTTGCAAACCACATTGTTCCATCTGTTGTTTCAGCCAAGCTCGTCCCTTTTCGTACCATGGCGTAAAAGGCCTTCTCGTCCACCCTGGCTTCGATTGGTCCACCATAGCGGCAAGAATTTCGATATGATCTTGAATCCGCTCCTGATTCGGATGTAAGTTAAAGGATACATTCAAACTAAACACCCCTTACTCAGATGCATTGCTTTTATAAAACGACCATAACCTGACTTTCCCAATTGTCCGTCTTCTTTATATACCGTTTCCCCACGAACAAAAGTATGAACGATTTTTCCAATCATTTTACGATTATGATATGGGCTCCATTTAGCTGATGAATGCAAAGTAGACTCATCCATTATGTACGTTTTGTTCGGATCCAAAATCACCAAATCTGCATCCATGCCAACGTCAATTCGTCCCTTGCAATGACTTAACCCAAACGTACGGGCTGGATTTTCAGAAAGGACGCGAGCAAGATCTAAAATAGTCATTTTTCCTGCAGCAACACCCTCGCTATACATGACAGGCAATAACGTTTCCACACCAGGAGCCCCTGAAGCATTTTTAAAAATATCTTCATTTGCTTTCCTGTCCAGCGTCCACGGAGCATGATCTGACGTTACCATATCAATTTTCCCTTGAGTTAGGAGATTCCAAAGATCCGCTATATCTTCCTTTTTACGAAGCGGAGGATTAATTTTAGCTTTTGCACCGAGCTCCAACATATCATCTTCACTTAAAGTTAAGTAATGTGTACATGTTTCAGCGGTTACTTGAACACCCTGCGATCGATAAATGTCCACCATATCGAAAATACGTTGAAATGTACTATGGTATAAATGCAATTTCACTCCAGTATATAAAGCTAACTCCAGAGCGGTTAAGGCAGCTACTGATTCTGCTGCTTTTGGACGACTGTAAGCATGGGCCCGTGGATCGTTTATGCCGTCATGCTCATATTTACGAATATATCGCCTGACAATATCATCATTTTCAGCATGGACACCGACCGGGCAACCTGTTTCAGCAATGGCTGAAAAAGCATCAAGCAATTGTCCTTCATCAATTCTTGGAAAACGAAAAGAGTCTGTGTTAAACATTGACACTTTAAATCCACATGCTCCAGCACTAGCGAGTTTTGCAATTTCATCATGTCCATCTTCTTTTTTAATTGTCGCTAAAAGGGCTGTATCGACAACTGACTCCTTTTCCAATCGCTCTATTTTTTCCAAAAACAATTTTTCAGTGCATACCATGCCTGTCGCATCATAAGGCATTTCGATCATCGTCGTAACACCCCCGGCAGCAGCAGACAAACCAGCATTTGTAAAACCTTCATTAAGAGAACTAAAACAATGAACATGGGCATCAATCGTCCCTGGGAGAATAAAGCAGCTCGTTGCATCTATTATTTCTTGAGCAGATAGCCCAATGTTATTTTCATAAATGCCGCTTATTTTTCCATTCAAAACAGCTATAACTGCATCGTAAACTACTCGGTCAGGTAAAACGACGTTCCCCTTCACAAGCAAATCATATTTCCCCATACATTCCCCTCCCCCTAGTAAAGTTGAGCGAGCTTTTTCGTAATTTCTTGGGCAGAAGAAACAACGGTTTGAATAAATTCCTCACCGCTTTCCTGATCCCAACGCTCTTTTGGACCAGCCACTGTCAACGAGGCAACAACGCGCTTGTTGATATCATAAATTGGAACGGCTAATCCAAAAATATTGTTATCTACCTCACCAAACGTCAAACAATACCCTTGCTTCCTTATTATTTCGATTTCCTTTTCCACACTTTCTTTTAGTCCAGCATCTGAAATTGCTTTGACTAGTTGATCTATTGTTTGATTTTGCTCAAATGCTAGAATAGCTTTTCCCGACGCCCCACGATCAAGCGGCATGATTTTTCCAATTTCCACTGATAGACGGAGCATTCTTTGTGTTTCAATACTTTGCACACAAATTACTTGTGAAGCTGATCTCACACAAAGAATGGAAGTCTCGTTAACCTTTTCAGTTAACTCTTCCATGACAGGTCGGGCTATACTGATCAATTCGTGATTCAATTGCTGTTGTAAGCTTCTAGCCAGCTCCAAAATCCGGACACCAAGTCTAATTTGGCCAACCGATTTTCTTTCGACTAAACCGTATTGTTCCAATGTTTTGATGAGTCGATAGGCAGTACTCTCAGGAATTGCAACTTTTTCTGCAATCTCTCCGACTGTCAAATTACACCCTGCCTCAGATAGTGAAAAAATAATATCTAATGCTCTCTCGATTGTCTGATTTTTGTTAACGGTCACTACGATCTCCCTCACTTGGCGTAATATAATCAGATTACTTAGCTGCTAGTTCACCTCTAACTTTCAGTGCAGACCTTTTTTCCAAACTTAATAATAACTGATTAGAAACGATGGCAAGCAAGGATACAAAAATAGTGCCCCAAATTATTTTAGGGGTATGATTTTGATAAAGCCCTTCAAACAAAATAACTCCTAATCCACCTGCATTGATCCAAGCTGCAATCGTGGCAATACCTATGATTGAAATGGTGGCAATCCGTACACCACCTAAAATAACTGGTAAAGCTAACGGAAATTCTATTTTCCAAAATAATCGAAATGACCCTAGCCCCATGCCTTTTCCTGCCTCAATAATGGATGGATCAATCGCTTGAAAACCGACCATCACGTTACGAACTAGAATAAGCTGGCTATATGCGATTAAAGCGATTACTGCAGGTTTTACACCTAAACCCACGAATGGTATAAGGAACGCAAACATAGCCAGACTTGGTACGGAGTATAAAATTCCAAGGATCGATAAAAATGGAACAGAAATCTTTTTAAACCTTGATAAGAAGACACCAACTGGCAAAGCAATCAACAAAGCTAGGCTTAAAGAAACAACGGTAAGCATAAGATGTTGAAAAAATAATAATAGTATACGATCGTAATAATTAATTAAAAACGAAAACATTTTCAGTATCCCCTCCGCGTTAGGAAGCAGAATAGATCATCCAATCCCCGCAATATAACTTTTTAATCCAGCCAAAGTAATTCTTCCAATTGGAGTATCATCTTCTTCTGTAACTAGAACTGAGTCGCCATGGCCTTGCAAAATAAGTGTTAAAACATTTTTTAAATTCTCGGCACGATTCACCTTTACCTCGTCATATTTCAGTTCTTCCGTAAGCGGTGCCATTACATGGTCGGCTCTTAACAAGCTTAAATGCTGTACAATATCATCTGAATGTACTAACTGACTTACAAAAGAATTGGCAGGGTTCGTGATAATATTTAAAGGAGTGTCGAATTGTTGAATGACACCCTCATTCATAATAACAATTTTATCGCCCAATTTTAAAGCTTCATCGATATCATGGGTGACAAATAATATCGTTTTATTAAGCTTGCGCTGAATTCTGATCATTTCATCTTGCAGCGAGCTGCGGGTAATGGCATCAATGGCTCCAAATGGTTCGTCCATTAACATGATAGAAGGATTTCCCGCCAAAGCTCTTGCCAACCCAATCCTTTGCTGTTGACCTCCAGAAAGCTGTCTCGGATAACGATTTCGAAAATCTTTTGCTGGTAAATGAACTAGCTCAAGCAGAAAATCAATTCTCTCTTCAATTTTTTTCGAATCCCACCCTAATTCCTTAGGCACGGTTGCGATATTTTCTGCTATCGTCATATGGGGGAATAAACCAATTTGTTGTATAACGTACCCAATATTCCGTCTTAATTCTGTAACAGGCATTTTAGTTATATCTTGTCCATGAACCATAATTTTCCCTGAAGTCATATCATAAATACGATTGACCATTTTCAACAATGTCGTTTTTCCACATCCTGAAGCACCTAAAATAGTGACAAAGCTTCCTTCTTCAATGGAAAGATTCGTAGGATATACGGACGGTTTTGGCGCTTTAGGAAACTGTTTTGACACTTCTTCAAACACAATTGCGTTATTCGGCAAACCACTCACCTTCAATTCATTAGAAAAGTGCAAGCGCCTTGCTCATCCATACACTTCTTTTGCCCTAGACTTGCGATAGAGGAAACACAAATTGATGTTGACCTACACAAAAGAAAAGGACAGGAAGTTTGCTAATCGATGGCTGTTTGCGCTATACACTTTCAAAAATTTATACTTTTTGCTTCAATATTAAAATTAGACTTTTCCCGATATCCTACCGGGAAAAGCTAAAGTAGTTATTACTTAAGGCTCTTTTCCAAAACATTGTAGCTATTTGATGTAAATCTAAATAACGAAAAATAGATTTTACCTTGGATTCAATATTTAAATGGGAAAAGAGCTACCGGCTTAATAAGAATCGCTTACTTACTAGGCATAAAAGTCGGCTCTTGGGCTTTTACAATAACAACAAACTTTAAGAAATAGCCTTACTTAATGATTCCTTCGTTTTTCAAAAATTCTTTTGCGACGTCCGCATATTCACGTTGATTCAAGTCTACTTCTGCATTTAATTTTTGCATCGTTTCATTATCCAGCTTTGCAGATATTTCATCCAGCTTCTGTTTGATCTTCTCATCTTTATCCAATGTTTCTTGACGGATCACAGGTGCAACGAAATATGGAGGCCATAAATGCTTATCATCCTCTAAAAGGACAAGGTCAGGATTCGTTAAATCACCATCTGTTCCGAAAGCTACGGTACCTTGCACTTCATCGTTTAATACAGCACGATATTTCACACCGTAGTCATAAAGCTTCATGCTTTTGAAATTAAAATCACCATACACTCGATTCATACCGAGCAATCCATCTTCACGTTCCTCGAACTCTGGTACTGCTGCAAAATCTATGTTCTCCGCATGCTTTTGCAAGTCTGAAAGAGTTGTAATGCCATATTCATCAGAGGCTTTTTTGGAAACAGCGATCGCCTGGGTGTTGTTGGCATTTGATGGTGTCAACCATACTAAGTCAAATTCTTTTTTATAAAAATCTGAGACCATATCATATACTTGTTGCGGATCAGAGAGCGGCTCTTCTTCCATAATGTTTAGCAGCCCAGTTCCTGTATATTCAGGGTATATATCAATATCACCTTTTTTAAGGGCTTCATGTGCGACAAGCGTTCCACCTAAATTTAGTTTTCGTTCTACTTTAAACCCAGCATATTCTAAAGCCAATGCATACATTTCTCCTAAAATTAAGGACTCGGTAAAGTTCTTGGATCCAATCTTAATTTTTGAAGAACCACTGCATGCACTTAAAAGTACGGAAAAAACAAGCAAGATTGACAAAATAAGAAATGATTTTCTTTTCAAATTAATTCCCCCTAAATTTAAAGAAATCTATGAATCTCTTTGATATCTAGTTGTAGATCTTTCAATAAATGAAAATATTACTTCAGAGAAGATCGTTAAGAGTGCAATCGGGATTGCTCCTACGAGTAATACTTGAAACTTATACATGCTCAGCCCATTAATGATAAAGGTTCCAAGCCCGCCTCCTCCAATAAAAGCTGCAAGGGACGCACTGGCGAGAACTTCGACACTGGCTGTTTTTGCACCAGTAATCATAAGCGGCATCGCAAGCGGAAACTCAATTTTCCGAAGAACCGCTTTTGGACTCATCCCCATACCATGAGCCGATTCAAGTATGGCGGGATCTATTCCCCGAAACCCTAAAAATGTATTAATGAGGATCGGAGGACATGCAAGCACCGTTAATGCTACTAACGCTGGCCAAAATCCCGTTCCGATTAACGGCAACATGATCACTAAGATAGCCAAACTTGGAATGACTCGAATCGAATTGACCGTATTCATGATGGTTGCGGCAACTTTTTCGTTTTTGGCACACCATATACCTAATGGAATACATATGATTAAACCAAGGAATAAGGCGGACAAACTTAAAGTGATATGAACCTGAAGCTCCTCTAAAAATCGCACATGGTTTTCGATTAAATAATCATATGCTTTTATTAACAGCTCCATCCGATGCCTCCTTCCTGATTATTTCTATTAAACTCATTCACTCAATGCATAGTCTGCAATTTGAATCCCTAGCACTGCTTCTACATCAGGGTATACAGACGCATCCCGGACGCTTGAACTAATCGGAATATGGCTTTTATGGATTCGGAAAACAGCAATTTCCATGCCTGGTTCAAGAGCTCCTGCACTCAATGGTTTACCAGTTTCGGTTGAAATAGCAGTAATGACATCAGGGTAAGTTGTCAAACGATTTCCAAGTGAATCGTCTACTGCCATAAATTCATTCATCACATGCATCGTTAAAGATTTGCCTTCCACCTCAACAACGACTTGCCCAATATCAAAAGCACCAGAATATTCAACAGTAGTTGAGATTACTTTACCTCTACCCAAGATCTCACCTTTTGTATGCTCACAAATCGTTTGAATGACTGTCTCGGCTCCTTTTGGTTCAGCTTTCAAAATAGCCTTTCCAAGATCAATGGCAATGGAAATGCCACCTTTTGCTGCATGCTTTTTAATATAGCTCGCAGGAAGCGGGAGTCTTGCTGATGCAATAAATCCTCCTGACATATCTGAGGCAGTACGTAATATATTAGAAGTTTTTGCTGGAGACCCTTTTACGACAAGCTCAATATAGGAACCCGTCTCCTTTTTCCCACCAACAACCACTTGGATTGTTTCAAAATTCGGATCCGCCGCAACTCCCATTTGCCCCATTTTCCCCGTTGGATGTGCACGAATATCCCCTGTTGCATCGACAACAACTAGGTCAAGCATAGCGGCAGGCAACCATCCATTTATGGAACTTGACATTCCATTTTGCGGCGTCATAACACCTACGACTTTCCCCTCGTAATTTTCCATAAGTAATTTTACTGCTTTAATATAATCTACCCCTAACATTTGCCAATCCGTCTTCCCTGCGGGTGCACCAATGGCTGTACATGTAATAATGATTGCATCATCAGGGAGCTCATCAACGGAAACTAACTTTGGCTGCCCCATCGTCACGGCAGCACCGCCAATTTCCAAACCATGATCAACCCAACCACCACCACCAGATGCATATACAGAACCTCCTGCAACGGCAGCTTTAACATCTTCCATCGTAAGAATACGCATATGATTTCTCCTCTCATTTCATATATCAAAACTATAATTGGATATGTCGAATTCCCTTTTTCTCAATTTCATCTAATGATTCTTCATAGCCAGCATCTGCATATCTTAATACCCCTAAGCTCGTATCATTATCTAAAGCATGTTTTAGTCGTATATCAGTTTCAGGTGTGCCATCTGCCACAAGAGTAATTCCCGCACTTGTCATATACCCCGAATAACCGCCGCCCCCTGAGTGAACCGCTGTTAAATCTGCCATTGAAGAACAACTCAACATCGCATTAAGAAGTGGCCAATCGGAAATTGCATCACTTCCGTCTTTCATTCGTTCCGTCATTATGTTCGGATGTGTCATCGCACCGGCATCCAAGTGATCTCTTGAAAACGCAATTGGACCGCTTAAAATCCCGTTTTTCACCATTTCATTTACAGCTAATGCAAGTCTCGTTCTCTCTCCATGTCCAAACCAACCTATTCGTGCCGGCAAGCCTTGGAAAGGTACATATTTATTCGCCAATGAAATCCAATTTGTCGCAATTTCATTTTCTTTAAAATGCTCTAGTATGTAGTTATCAATCGTCTTGATATCATTTGGATCTCCAGTCAATGCAACCCAGCGGAATGGACCGATCGCTCTACTGAAAAGGGGTCTTAAATATGCTTCTGTAAAAATATCAATCTCAAATGCATCTTTCACCCCATATTGATGTGCCTGTGTACGAATGTTATTCCCATTATCAAAAACAATCGCACCACGTTTTTTAAAAGTAAGCATCGCTGCCACTTCTAAGGCAATAGAAGATTGTGCATCTTGTTCTAGTTTAATTGGATTATTTTCTCTTACTCTTTTAACATCTTCTAGACTATAGTCTGTCGGAATATAGCCATACAATAAATCATGTGCGGACGTTTGATCCGTTACGATGTCCGGAGTGATGTTCCGCTTTACTAGTTCAGGATATATATCTGCCGCATTCCCAACCAATCCTACACTTACACTCTCTCCTTTGGCAGTTGCTTCTTCAATCCAACGTAGCGCCTCATCCAAATCGTCGGTTTTCCTTTGTAAATAGCCATCCGCAATTCTTTTATCAACGCGCGCCTTGTCAATCTCTACAACAAGAATAGCAGCGCCGACCATTACACCCGCTAAAGGTTGAGCTCCCCCCATTCCTCCTAAGCCGGCTGTTAAAATAAATTTCCCTGCTAAACTAGCATTGAAATGCTTTTTGGCAATGGCGGCAAAAATTTCATATGTACCTTGAATGACACCTTGAGAACCAATGTATTGCCAGGCAGCTGCGGTCAAGCCGCCCCACATAATCAAACCTTTTTCCTGTAAATCATAAAAATGCTCGCTAGTCGCCCATTTACCGACCATATTACAGTTAGCCATTATGACTAGTGGTGCAAATACATGTGTTTTCAATATCCCAATTGGTTTACCTGACTGTATGACCAAAGTCTCGTCTTCTTCAATATTTTGGAGGGTATCTACAATCGCATGATAAGAGTCCCAATTGCGTGCTGCCTTACCAAGAGCTGCGTACACAACTAAGTCTTTTTGGTTTTCTCCGTTTTCTAAAACATTTTCAAGCATACGAAGCAAAGCCTCTTGCCTCCAACCTTTACACCTTAATTGAGTCCCACGAAACGCTGTAATTTGTTCCAATTACATCCCACCTTTTATCATTATAAGATAATGTATTATCACTTTATGATAATTTATTATCAGTTTATTCGCATTCTACACAATATTACGCAAACCGTCAACATAAAAATATAATTCCGATAGGTTTAATTATATTTAATTGATAACATGCTAGCACCCTATAGAAACACTGTCAAATTACTCAGTTCATAAGTCCTTTTTAATAAAATATTTTTTCAAATCAGATAAAACTTTTTTTACTTTCTCTGTATCTTTCTATTAAAATAGCCGTACATATTATAAATGGTTCTTTACCCAAGCACTGTTCCTATATGAATAGATCTTATCCTCGGAAATGATATTAAAATGGGAAAGGGGCTGCTATTATCATAAGAACCTCTAAACTTCTTTATAAGAAACAAAATTTAAGCGAATAGCCAAATAAATGACTGAAAGTAGGGAGAAAAGTGCATTATCAAACTTATCAAGTTTCTAATAGAAGCCAAGAAAGCAAGAAAGATATTATTCAAGTGATTGGAGAAGGGAAAGTTTCAATTCAACCCGATTATGCTAATGTGACGTTAGGCGCTTCAACTGAGAATAAAGTATTGCAGCTCGCTCAGGAAGAAAACACCGTGATTATTACCGCTATTAAGAAAGCATTAAGTCAAATTGGAATAACGGATAAGCAAATGCGGACGATTGATTACTCGATCTATCCTCAATATGATTTTATCAACGGTAAACAGGAGTTTAGAACGTATAAAGTTGATCATTTACTGCAAATTAGTATCCATCATATAGAGAGTACTGGTTTGGTAGTGGACACTGCAGTAAGACACGGTGCAAACACGATTTCAGATGTTAAGTTTGAAATATCCAACTATAACCAATACTATAAAGAAGCATTATCTTTAGCGGTGGTTAACGCACATGAAAAGGCCGAGACGATTGCAGGAACACTGAAGGTACATTTAGTTAAAATCCCTATTTTAATAACAGAAAATGCAAAACACCCTGGTGGACCAATCCCTTTGGAGGCAACAGCTTTTGTAAAAAGTACTGCTACTACTCCTATCCAGTCAGGAACAATGGATATCATGAGTACAATAACAGCAACATTCGAATACCATTAATGTTTTTCACATACAAGAATTTGGAAAAATTGATAACGCTTTCACGAAATATTGTGAATATTCATATGTTCATTGTCATATGAACATGGTATAATGTACAAATATTCATATTTAGCGAAGGAAGTGGATGGCGCGGTGAATCAGACGAAAGAAAAATCAAAGACAGTACATGTGGAAGATATTCTCATTGCATATCAGCGCTTAAAAGATGTGGTAGCACATACCCCTTTGCAAAAAAATGAGCGTTTATCCGAAAAATATGGCTGTCATGTTTACGTGAAAAGAGAAGATTTGCAACACGTACGTTCATTCAAATTACGTGGTGCTTATTATAAGATTAAGTCGATTGAAAACGAGGCACGTGAAAAAGGAATTGTTTGCGCCAGTGCAGGAAATCATGCTCAAGGTGTTGCTTTTGCCTGTTCACATCTTGGTATTACCGGAAAAATCTTCATGCCGCAAACGACGCCAAAGCAAAAAATTGACCAAGTTAGAATGTTCGGCCGCGATTATGTAGAAATTGTTCTCGTAGGCGATACGTTTGATGATTCCTCTGCAAGTGCGACTGAATATGCAAACAAAGAAAATAAAATATTTATTCATCCTTTTGATGATCTTGATATCATAGCTGGTCAAGGAACGGTTGCCGTTGAAATTATGAACGACATTGAAGAACCGGTTGATTTTGTATTTGCTAGCATCGGCGGAGGCGGACTTGTTTCAGGCTTAAGCGCCTATATTAAAAATTTATCTCCACATACCCGTATGATTGGGGTGGAGCCTGAGGGAGCAGCAAGTATGAAAGCTGCTTTGAAAAATAACCGCGTAACCGCGCTAGAATCAATTGATAAGTTTGTAGATGGCGCCGCTGTTAAATGCGTTGGCCAAAAAACATACGAAATTTGCAAAAACTATGTAGATGACATTATTCCGGTCCCTGAAGGAAAAGTCTGTACGACCATCCTAGACCTATACAATGAGCATGCTATTATCGCTGAACCTGCAGGAGCCTTGCCGATAGCAGCATTAGACTTTTATAAGGAAGAAATTAAAGGGAAATCTGTTATTTGTGTTATTAGCGGTGGAAATAATGACATTGGAAGAATGCAAGAAATTAAAGAAAAATCTTTAATTTACGAAGGATTGCTCTATTATTTCATTATCAATTTTCCACAAAGAGCAGGAGCCTTGCGAGAATTTTTGGATGGTGTGCTTGGTCCTGATGATGATATCACGACCTTTGAATATACGAAGAAAAACAATAAAGAAAGCGGTCCAGGGCTTGTTGGAATCGAATTGAAACGAAAAGAAGATTACGAAGGCCTAATCGTACGCATGCAACAAAAAGGATTTCCGTATACTGAAGTGAATAAAGACAGCACGTTGTTCCATCTTTTAATTTGATTTGGGCGTAAGTGCTTTGTCTATCATAAATGAACGAGGTTATCGCCTCGTTTTTTTCATACAATTTTTTGTTCTAAGGAGGAGTGCAAATGAAAATAGTTTTGTCGAGAAGCGATAGAGATTCAATCCTTGACTCCCTTGCCCCTGAACAGAAAGAATTTATTCACCATCACGTAAAAAGAGGTAAAAAAACAGCTTTTGCCAATGTTTTAGCTGGCGATAAAGGAATAGTCATCCCTGAACATGCTGAAATGGAAGAAATCGAAATGCTGCTGGATGAGTGGATTTTGGAAGAATACATTGACAATGGATTTGTAAACCCAAAGACCCCATGTGAGTGTGGAAGGCCGCTGCGATATCAATACATTGTCAAACATAAAGCGACAAATGAGACACGAAGATTCGGAATAGAACATTTTAAAGAACATACAGGTTTTTCACCCGAAATCGTCAATGAAATTCGGAAGGGTTTTAATGTCATAGATTACGAAATGGATGAACTCTTATACAAAATACAAAATCATTGGGACTTCAAACATGAAATTCCCTTTTTGCCTAGTGATTTGGAAATTCCAAAATCCATACAAGAATATATAGACCTTGACCTCCCTTTATTAGATAAACAGGTAGATGAAATTAAAAGAATCATTCGCGAGCATTTGGAACAATCAAGTGATCAGCGAAGATCCAAACCAGTGACAAGCGAATCTGTCACCCATATTGCTTTTGATATTGAAGATTACATAATTGAAGATACTTTTCGGACGGATCCAGAATCGTTCAGCAAGGACAAAACATTGGAATACTTGGAAAGTGGAGTATCTAGTGCGAGAATCATTTGTGAACTATTAATCAAGCATGGTTACGCCACTGATAAACGATATGTAACGGGCAAACCAAAAGTTTACAGTACAATTTGCTTGTTTTTGGAGTCTCTTGTAGCACGTAATATATTGCAGAGAGGAAAAACACTTGGCAAAGATGATCGATATTACCATATTCCGTCGCGATCTCAAACTAGTACTTAGCAATGGAGAGGGTACGATGGACGCCTTCGTGACCTCTTGATTTAAATCTTCAACATTGAGGGCACAGGGAACACTCTATCGTGACCTCCCGATTGAAATTTTCAACATCGAGGGTACGATTAGCATCTTATCGTGACCGCCAATTCGAAATTATCTTCACCAAGGGCACGATTAACACCTTATCGTGACCGCCAATTCGGATTTTTCTCCACCAAGGGCACGATTAGCATCTTATCGTGACCGCCAATTCGGATTTTTCTTCACCAAGGGCACGATTAACACCTTATCGTGACCGCCAATTCGAAATTATCTTCACCAAGGGCACGATTAACACCTTATCGTGACCGCCAATTCGGATTTTTCTCCACCAAGGGCACGATTAACACCTTATCGTGACCGCCAACTCGAAATTATCTTCACCAAGGGCACGATTAACACCTTATCGTGACCGCCAATTCGGATTTTTCTCCACCAAGGGCACGATTAAAATTTAATCGTGCCCCCAATACTCTGTTATTACACTCCTTTGAACGCTTGCCTATAGACCTCCGCCAACTCACTTACTAATGGCAGCTTAGGATTGGCAGTTGTACATTGGTCTTCAAATGCTCTTTCTGCCAAACCATCTACTTTACTCTCAAACTCAGCCTTCTCAACTCCATTGGCTTCAATGCTCATTGGGATATCCAGCTCTTTTGCCAATTTAATAACTGCTTGAATAAGGCTCTCTACTCCTTCTTCCGTCGTTCTCGCTGGCAAACCTAACACTCTTGCAATCTCTGCATATCGCTTGTCGGCTATGAATTTTTCATATTTAGGAAATGCCGCAAATTTCTTTGGTTTTGTCGCGTTGTAACGAATGACATGTGGCATGAGAATCGTATTGGCGCGTCCATGTGCGATACCGAACTCCGCCCCTAGTTTGTGTGCCAAGCTATGGTTAATTCCTAAGAATGCATTGGCAAAAGCCATGCCTGCAATCGTAGAAGCATTATGCATTTTTTCCCGAGCAAGCTCATTGCTTCCATCGTGATAGGCTTTTGGTAAATATTCAAACACGAGTTGGATTGCCTTCATCGCAAGCGCATCCGTATAATCATTGGCCATGACAGAGACATATGCTTCAAAAGCATGTGTAAGAACGTCCATACCTGTATCTGCCGTTACCGTTTTCGGAACGGTCATGACAAATTGTGGATCAATAATTGCGACATCAGGTGTCAATTCATAGTCTGCAAGTGGATATTTCGTTCCAGCCGTTTTATCGGTAATAACAGAGAATGACGTAACTTCAGATCCTGTTCCAGACGTAGTAGGAATCGCTACAAACTGAGCTTTTCTACCAAGCTTAGGATACTTAACGATCCGTTTTCTAATATCCATAAATTTTTGTTTCAGACCGTGGAAGTCTACCTCTGGATACTCATAGAAGAGCCACATCCCCTTTGCCGCATCCATAGCTGAACCCCCGCCAATTGTAATGATGACATCCGGTTCAAAGGCCGCCATCATTTCTGCACCTTTCAACACCGTTTCAATACTTGGATCTGGTTCTACCTCGGAAAAAATTTCACAATTTACATAGTCATGACGTTTTCTTAAATAGTAAAGAATTTTACTGACGTATCCTAGTTTCACCATTCCTGGGTCTGTTACAATAAAGGCTTTCGAAATATTAGGCATTTTCTCTAAGTATTGAATGGAGTTTTTCTCGAAATAAATTTTAGGCGGAACTTTAAACCACTGCATATTTACATTCCTTTTTGCTACTATTTTCGTATTGATTAAATGAACTGCTCCAACGTTTGAAGACACAGAGTTTCCACCATACGTGCCACATCCAAGTGTTAATGAAGGCATATAAGCATTGTAAATATCACCGATTGCTCCTTGAGAGGAAGGAGCATTTACGATAATCCTTCCTGCTTTCATCCGCATGCCGAATGCTTCCATCACAGCATCATCCGTCGTATGAACGACTGCAGAGTGGCCGATTCCTCCAAATGCCAGCATTTCTTCACACCTTGTTAAACCCTCTTCCAATGTACTGACTTTGTAGCATGCTAGGACGGGACTCAACTTTTCGCGAGATAGTGGGAATTCTGGACCAACACCTTCTAATTCTGCGACTAAGATTTTCGTATCTTCTGGAACCTTAACCCCTGCCATTTGAGCAATCTTATATGCAGCCATGCCAACAATATCAGCATTTACTGCGCAAGACTTTTCATTAATAACGAGTTTTTCAATCTTCTGTGTTTCTTCTTCATTTAAAAAGTAGCAGTTATTATCAATCATTTCCTTTTGTGTACGAGCGTAGATTTCTTTATCAATGATCACGGCTTGCTCAGAAGCGCAAATCATTCCATTATCGAACGTTTTTGATAAAATCAAATCATTTACAGATCGCTCAATATTCGCCGTTTTTTCAATATAGCAAGGGACGTTTCCTGGACCGACACCCAGTGCAGGCTTTCCTGAGCTATAAGCAGATTTCACCATGCCTGCTCCTCCTGTTGCTAATATAAGAGACACGCCGGTATGATTCATTAAAGTTCGGGTAGCCTCAACAGATGGTTGTTCAATCCATTGGATGCAATATTCAGGAGCTCCTGATTTGATTGCCGCATCTCTTAAAACTCTTGCCGCTTCCCTGCTGCAGTTTTGAGCGGATGGATGGAAAGCAAAAATAATCGGATTCCTCGTTTTAATCGCACTTAATGCTTTAAACATCGTCGTTGAGGTTGGATTCGTAACAGGTGTTACACCAGCGATGACGCCAACAGGCTCCGCAATTTCTATAACACCTTCATACTCATTTTCATTAATGATTCCGACCGTTTTATCATACTTAATATTATGATAAATATATTCTGTCGAAAAAATATTCTTAATGATTTTATCCTCATAAACACCACGTTTTGTTTCTTCGACCGCCAATTTAGCAAGCGGCATATGCTGGTCCAAACCCGCTAACGCCATTGACTTAACAATTGCATCAATTTTTTCTTGGTCGTAGTCTCGAAATTTTTCAAGTGCATCCAAACCTTTGTAAACTAACTCATCAACCATGGATAATACATCCGTTTTTTCCATTAATACCTTCTCGTTAATTGCCATGTATACCCCTCCTTAATTTACATCATTTTATATTGTGAAATATTTCACAAACATTCTTAAAAAAAATACACTAGCATGTACTCATGAATTGCATTTCACGAACTTTTTTCAAATTTTGATTTTGTGAATTCGTAAGTGAGGTTCTTGGTGAGATCATGGTTACGTTTGAATAATGGATGCTTTTGATTGGATCATACCCATTTCCGTTCATATTTAATTCTAAAAATAACTCAGATTCCATTAAAAGCAACTTCCATTCACATAATACCAATTTCCTTATCCCTCCTAGAGTCTTATTCTGCTTTCAATATATCATAAGTTTTTTAATTTGTGAAGTATTGAACAAACTAATTTTATCGTTTTTTTTACGATGCTATACAAGGCTGTTATCTTTAAGCTTACTGCTAGTATATGTAAAAGGAATTGCTTTTTTCTCTTATTTTTTAAAATCCTATACAAAAAAGGGGTCCTAAAGCGATCATGCTCTAGGACAAAACCTTATTATTCATATCGTAAAGCATCAATCGGGCTTAGCTTTGAAGCTTTATTAGCTGGAAGAATTCCAAACACTACACCGATAAAGGCGGAAAACCCAACACCAATCATGACAACAAGCGGACTTATCGTTGCTGTAATTGGAGAAAGCTCGGAAATAAGCAATGTCCCTAAAACAGCTAAACCGAGGCCAATTAATCCCCCCAAGGATGTCAATGTGACAGATTCAATCAAAAATTGTAATAATATTTTTCCTCTAGTAGCCCCTAAAGCTTTCCTGAGACCAATTTCTCTCGTTCTTTCTGTAACGGAAACGAGCATAATATTCATCACTCCTATCCCTCCAACAAGAAGTGAAATTCCAGCAACACTGCCGATAAATAACGTAATAATCAATATAAACTGATTAAATTCACCTTCAATTTGGGAATAATCAAATATATTATACTTTCCATCTTCAAGTTTTTTACTTTGAGTTAAGGTATCTGCTGCGAGATGCCCTGTTTCTGAAATTTTATCTGGATCACTTGCAATGATAGCCAATCTTTCAATTTCTCGATTCCCGAACATCATGGAAATCAATGCACGCGGCATCAGCATTTCACCATATTCTGAATGACGGAATTGATCAGGTATTGGCGATTCATAAACACCTATGATTTTATAAGGATTATCATTTAAATCGACAATTTCACCAATCACATTTTCGTTTTCTTTAAAAAACTTTTTCCTTGCAACAGTGTCGATCATAATAATTCTGTTCATGCCTTCATTATCCCTTATATTAATAGGACGGCCTTCAACTATTTTAATACTTCTTGCTGCGAAGTAATCTGCTCCCACGCCAGTTATTTCCATTTCTCCTTGCTTATCATTATGGACAAGTGCACCCCAACCCTGGTTGGTAGCTAGTACTGCCTTCACTCCTGGAACTGCGGAAAGGGTCTCTACATCCTCCTGCGTTAATTCAGGTTCCATCCACATCATTTCTGATCCATCTTCAGTTGGGTTTTGTTCATAAAAAAGCTCAATTGCATTTTTATCCGTGCTAAATAACTCATCAGTCAATTGAGTTTGTGCACCTTGACCAATAGCTACAATTGTAATGACCGCTGCCACACCAATTATGATTCCAAGCATCGTTAATATCGATCGAATTTTATGATTCCAAATGGAGGATAGAGCAATTTTAAAACTTTCCCATACACTCATCGGCTCTTCCTCCGGTCATCCGTAATTCTTCCATCTTTCAACGTTATGATTCTATTTGTATACCTTGCCACGTCTTCTTCATGGGTAACAATGATGACGGTTTTCCCTTCTTCGTTCAATTGAACTAATAGCTCCATGATTTGTTCGCTCGTTTTCGAATCAAGAGCTCCAGTCGGTTCGTCTGCTAGAATTATAGAAGGCTGATTCACTAATGCCCTTGCAATCGCTACACGTTGCTTTTGACCACCAGATAGCTGGTTTGGCAAATGTTTCATACGATCCTCTAACCCAACTTTTTCAAGCATTTCCTTTGCTCTTGCTGTTCTTTCACGCTTTGAAACACCAGCATATATTAGTGTTGACTCTACATTTTTAAGAGCATTTGCTCTCGGCAGTAAGAAAAATTGTTGAAAAACAAAACCGATATGCTTATTTCTTAATCGTGCTAACTTATTTTCCTTTACTAATCCAATTTTCTCCTCATTTAATTCATACGAACCGGATGTCGGGTAATCCAAAAATCCGATAATATTCATTAATGTAGATTTCCCTGATCCGGATGGACCCATGATGGAGACAAACTCTCCCTCCTCAATGGTTAAATTAATATCATGCAGAACAGCTACCTGTAGAGAGCCGTTGCCATACACTTTTGTAATCTCACTCAACTTCATCATAGGAGACCACTTCCATTCCATCGTGGATGCCTTCAGGGGCATTAGTGACGACAAGCTCTCCTAAGCTAATGCCTTCTGTGACTTCAATAAATTCGTCGTTCATTTTACCAGTTTGGATCTCACGTCTTTCTAATTTCCCGTCTTTTAAAACATATAGGATAGGCATGCCGTCTTCATCCATGATTGCCATATGTGGAACAACAAGCGACTTGCCTTCTCCACTTATTTTTACCTCCAATGAAACGTGAAAGCCTTGGCGAAGCTCAGAAGTGTCATCTGTTATCCCAACTTTAAAAGGATACATCGTGACATTTCCTCCCCCCATGCCTCCACCAAAGTCTTCACCGCCGCCTTCATCATTTGGAAATTGGGAAACCGACTCTACTACTCCCTTCCATTCTCTTTCCTTATATACCTTTGGACGGACAATAACAGCTTGATCTTTTTGAATCTTAACTGCATCAAATTCACTCATCGTGCCGATCACTTTAAATGGTTTACTAGAGGTAATATGTATAACGGGCTCATTTGCACCGTTTTCACTTATTACGGAGTTTTTATTTATCTTTACAATTATTCCATTAATTTTACTCGTTACGGTCATAGCTTTGATTTGCGCATCTATTTCATTGATTCGTTCCTGTGAACCTTCAATCTCGGCTTTAGTGCTTTCATACTGAAGTTCCAATTGAATCTTTTCATTTAAGAGTTGGTTCAAATCATCTTGTGTAACCGGAATGATCGTCTCGTCTTCAGCTTCAGGATCTTCTGACTTAATCTTTTGTGGAACACCGACCTTCTTTTTTGTTTCTGCAATTCGTTTATTTAATTCTGCAATTTGGTTTATTTCCGTTTGTGCTCTACTTTGTGTCAATTCTCTTTCTCTTACTGCTCTATTAAATTCTGTTTTTAGTTTGGCAGAATCATATATAAATAAAGGATCTCCTGCTTTTACCTTTTGATTTTCCTTTACTTTATACTCACTAATTTCACCTTTTTCGGGCTCCAAAAAGACTTTTTGTTCATCTTCTGGAACGATTTTACCAGTAACAAGAATTGTTTCTACCAATTCTTCTTCTTTTGCTTTCTGGACCATTACCGGCATTTCTTCTATCGGGTTGTCCGCCATTTTCGGACCTTTATTCATAGTAAAAATTAGTGTAATTCCGATTGCCATTACTACAATGATTGACAATGTCCAAATCCATATTTTCTTTTTCACCCTTTTTCCCCCTACTACCCCATAATTTTATATATTTCTTCTCGTTACTAGACGTAATCCAGATGGGAAATGTTTCAAATTTGACAAAAAAAGAATAGCCCTCAAGTTTGAAGGCTATCCATCTCAACTATTCTTTTGCTTTTTCGGGGTGCTGCATATAATATTTATGCCCAATCCATGTTTGGACGATTAGGAAGGTTCCTCCTACAGCCCAATATAACGGGAGTGCGGCAGGGGCCGAAAGTGAGATAAACATAATCATAGCTGGCGAGAGATACGAGAATATCTGCATTTGTTTTCTTTGAGCTTCTGGCACAGTAGACATAGATACCCGTGATTGGATAAAATACACAAAACCAGCAATCAGCATCATCGCGATATCTCTTTGGCCGAGGTCAAACCATAAAAACGAATGGGTCGCAATTTCCTGGGAGCCGCGAATGGCATAATAGAGTCCCATTAAAATCGGCATTTGAATCAGCATCGGTAAACAGCCCATATTAAGCGGATTGACGTTATGCTTTTGGTATAAAGCCATCATGTCTTGCTGAGCTTGTTTTTTTTCTTCCGGCGTTTTTGCTTCCTTTGTCCGCTTTTGTATTTCTTCCATTTCCGGTTTAAGTTTTTCCATACCTATCTTCATTAATTGTTGGTTCTTATACGTTTTTAACATAAACGGCATAAGTACTAACCGAATGAGAAGCGTAATGATGATGATGGCTAAACCAAAGTTCCCACCGAAAAAGGAGCCAATTTCGTGAATTAAAAAAGCAAATGGACGAACAAAAGTATTATAAAAGAAACCCGTTTGATTTTGTACAGCTGAACATCCTCCAAGGAAGATGGATGCAAAGATAATAACCGAAAATAATACTGTGTTTTTTTTCAATGATTTCACCCTTCTATTTAAAATTTGTTTATAAAAATAGAAGATGTGGCCCTTCCGGATCATCGGGAGCTTCTTTTCTTTTAACTGTTTTGATCAAACGTGACACATCAAAAACAGGACACTCTTTTGGATGGGCTTGAGTCAAAAAATCATTTATATGAAAATGAGTATCTATTTTCCTTTTCCTGTTAGTTTGAACAGGATGAGACAATAAAACGATTTGCCAACTAAGAAGCCACGTAATGGCAAGAGTTAACGGGACTACCCATTCTGTATAGGATTCTTGAAAGAGAATATCGTACATATTCACACCTTATTTCTTGAACAGCTTCGACGCCTATCCCCTCCAAGTCATAACTCTTCAGGTAGATCCACGCCTTCCGCTTTTATGTCAATACAGAAAGTATAGTCGTATTTTTAAGGAATGTAAAAGATTTTTATTATACTTCATGTAATTACCATTCGTTACACTGATCTTTTTGCTCTCAGTTTTGTCACTTTTACATCTTTTGCTTTTTTAGTATTTAACCACGTATAGAGTGCTCCCATAAACAAGGCACCACCAATGATATTCCCAAATGTTGCAGGAATAATATTATGAATAGCCTTTGCAATTGTAATGGTTTCGGGATGCGGAATGATTAAAACGAGTGAAAACGAGACTAGATTAGCGATGACGTGTTCAAAGCTAGAAACGAAAAAGACAGATACGAGCAACATTAACGTGAAAATTTGTGCAAATTCATTTTTCAACGTTTTAGGCAAAAAGATTGCCATACATACCATCCAATTACATAAAATCGCTCTAAAGAAAATTTCAATGGCTGTATGATTCATTTTCCCTTCTGCAAGCGCGAATAACCAATTCTCCATCCCAAGTTCTTGAATAATTCCAGTTGGGGCCATTAACAATGCAAAAAACAATCCTCCTAATGCATTACCAATAAAGCAAAAAGTCCAAACACGCATCGTTTTTTTCATGGATGTATGGCCGCTCAATGTCGATATCGCAAAATACATCGTGTTGCCTGTAAAAAGCTCCGCACCTCCATACACAATCATGACGAGGGCTACCCCGAATAATACAGCCGCTACAAACCCAGCCAATGGCTCTTGATTCATATACATGCCATTTACTGTCTTCAAACAAAAAATAGTAGCAAAACCAAGATAAATTCCTGCCAGCATCGCCCTAATTAAATATTCCACTGGGCGATTTTCTACCATTAAAACTGATGCTTGTGCTTTTTTCCTTAATGTTTCAAGCGCACTCGTTTCCATGGTTGCCATTTTCTTTCGTCCCTTCTCCATAGTTCTTTGTTCAATACTTCACATAAATAACTGTAATACATCAGAGCATTAACATGTTGCATCACCATTCTTGTGCATTTATTCACAAGGATAATTGTTAAAAAGGGAGCTCTTTGATCGAGAACTCCCTTATTCTTATCTATCTATTATATTACTGTATTATGAACGTTTTTTCCATTCATTTCATTGTTATTGGACTGTATTAATTTGTGCTAATAATCCTTCCATCATTTCTTCCGAAAATCTACCTCCACTAAAGTTCACAAGAGCACGTAGAGGCAAATATTTCATCATCGCAAGCATCATATCATTAGGCTCTTCCTTCATAGCATTCGCCAAACCGCCTTGCTCAGCCATTCCCGCCATAATTTGTTGTACAATCGCTGCAGTAGCAGGGTCTTCCATTAATTCACCTAAAGTCGTATTACGATGAGCTTTTTTCCGTAAAACCATACTTGAATCTACATGAATTGTTTTTACATGAGCGATGCAATCTGAGGATCCACCGACTAAAACTTCGAATTCACCGCTTTGAACATGCCAATCGTTCAAAGCGACATTATAGTACGCAAACGAACGTTTATCTAATGTAATCTTAACTGTCTTTTCCTCTCCAGCGTGAAGGTCTACTTTTGCAAAACCTTTTAGCTCTTTTTCAGGGCGAATCACTTTGTCACTTTTGTCACTTACATATACTTGAACAATTTCTTTCCCCGCTGCAGGGCCTGTATTTTTTATCGAAATAATCACATCAACCGTTTCCGTATCTTTGATGTTATCGGAACTTAGCGTAACATTGGTATATTCAAAAGTAGTATAGCTAAGCCCAAAACCAAATGGGAAAAGCGGCTTCATTTTTTTCTTTTCATAGTAGCGATATCCAACGAATATTCCTTCTTTGTATTCAACGGAGTCTCCTTCGCCTGGGAAATTTAAATAAGAAGGATTATCGCTTAACTTCATTGGGAATGTTTCAGCTATTTTTCCTGATGGGTTCACTTCACCAAAGAGAACATCCGCGACACCGCCTCCGAATGCTTGTCCACCTAAATAACCTTCAAGAACAGCATTGACTCGATCAAGCCAAGGCATTTCGATAGGCGATCCGTTGCTTAACACGACAACTATATTTTTTTGTACTTCTGAAACTGCTTCAATCAGTTTTTCATGGTTTTCTGGTATGCTTAAGTGCGTTCTGTCATACCCCTCTGATTCGAAGCTGTCAGGAAGTCCAACGAATAAAACGGCGACATCTGCATTTCTTGCAACAGTTTTCGCTTCACTGATTAATACATCATCTATTTCATTCGAATCAAGCCTATACCCTTCCGCAAAAGAAACTTTAGCTGAGGTTGCCAGCTTCTGAATTTCTTCAAAAGGTTCATCTAGCTTTGTCGGTGTGACGTGGGAGCTTCCACCACCTTGAAAGCGAGGCTTTTTCGCAAATCCACCAATAACCGCAATCGATCCTTCTTTTTTAAGCGGAAGAGTTCTTGCTTCATTTTTTAAAAGAACAACCAATTCGCCAGCTACTTTTCTTGCCAATTGATGGTGTTCCTCTTGATTGTACGTAACATTTTCTTGCTTACTGTCTACTGCTTTGAAAAGCACCTTTAAATAACGTTCAACAGCTTTATTCAATGCTTCTTCAGACAATCGGCCATCTTGCACAGCTTCAATAATTCTTTGATCTCCAACTCCTCCAGATGATGGCATTTCAAGCTCCAACCCTGCGGCAACCCCAGCTTCCCGTTCATTTACCGCTCCCCAGTCGGAAACGACAAATCCTTCATGTCCCCACTCTTCTTTTAAAATATCTGTGAGTAATCGCTTGTTTTCGGAAGCATAAATGCCATTCACTTTATTGTAGGAGCACATTACAGTCCATGGCTGCGACTTTTTCACCACATTTTCAAAGCTGGCAAAATAGATCTCGCGAAGCGTTCTTTCATCTACAATAGAATCGGAAGTCATTCGAAGATGTTCTTGGTTGTTTGCGGCAAAGTGTTTTAATGAAGTTCCGACTCCTTGGCTTTGAACTCCGTCAACATGGCTTGAAGCTAGTTCTGATGTTAAGTACGGATCCTCGGAAAAATACTCAAAATTGCGCCCACAAAGAGGTGACCTTTTTATGTTTACACCAGGTCCAAGTAAAATTGCGACATCTTCCGCTTGACATTCTTTCCCTAAAGCAATGCCTACTTCTTGAATCAAATCACGATCCCACGTGCTCGCTAGTCCAACGGCAGACGGGAAGCATGTAGAAGGAACACTATTGAAAATCCCCAAGTTATCCACATTCTCAGTTGCTTTTTGCTTTCTTAAACCGTGCGGACCATCTGTCATCATCATTGAGGGGATTCCTAACCGTTCAATTGCTTTCGTCGTCCAAAAATCCTGTCCCGAACACAACCCAGCTTTTTCTTCAAGCGTCATTTCAGAAACGAGTTTTTTAATATCCCGTACCATAAATATTGCCTCCTATTCTATCTATTTACCTATGACTCTATTTCAAAAGTTATTTATTTTATTGTATTATTTTAATATTTTAGGTATAATTTTCATAAAACTTAAGCGGTTACATAAGGAGCTTTTTATGATGAAGAAGCTGGAAGAAATCGAATACTTTTGCAAGCTGCTTTTTGAATCGGTTGGAGTTCCTATTTATTATTACAATATGTATCAAGAGGAAGTTTTTAAATTCACAGCAAATATAAAACCATATCCTTTGGAGGAAAAACCTTTACATATATTGGAGATTCTTTTAAACGAAAGACCATTTTCCACAATCGCCTCTTCACCATTTGCAGAAAATTATTTTTACCTAAAATGCGGTGACGATGCAATTCTCCTAGGACCAACAATAGAGAAAACAATAACACATGAAATGGTCAATGGAATCATGAACGATTTTAATATTCCTTTCTATAAAAAGCAGGAGCTTCTTCATTACTTGCAGTCTGTTCCAATTATGATAAAAGAGAGATTACAACAAGTCGGATCACTCATTCATTACTTTCTTTTCAGCCAAAAACTCGAAACAGGAAATACTGAAGCATTCAAATCAATAGAAAAGCCAGATGTACTCATTTCGAAGGCAAAGCAGGAAATGTCTTTTCATTACTCTTATTTATACGAGAAAAAATTATTACAGTTTATCAAAGATGGGAACCTAAAAGGTCTTGAACAATCAATTGCATTCCAGCCGCAGAATGGAAGATTTGGAACTCTTTCAAAGAAGAGTATGATTCGAAGTGAAAAAAACCTCATTATAGCCGCAATAACCCTCGCGACAAGAGCGGCACTTGAAGGCGGCGTCCCTTCAGAAGAGGCGTATACGATCAGTGATCTGTATATTCAAAAGCTTGAGGAAATAAATGATATGAATGACATCATACAGTTAAGAAATAATGCCATACTAGATTTCACTGAGCGCGTCGCTAAGTATAAAATTCATTCCTATTCAAAGCCGATTCTTTTGTGCCAAAGATATATTCAAAAACATTTATACGAGGATATTAGTATCGGGAAGCTTGCGGAGCTTGTTAAATTGAATGCCAGTTATGTATCTCAATTGTTTAAAAAGGAAGCTGGAATAACACTAAAAGACTATATTATTCGTTCCAGAGTTGAAGAAGCTCAGAAGTTATTAGCCTTGACAGACTATACTATTACCGAAATATATTCACTGCTGAACTTTTATGATCAAAGTTATTTTTCGAAAGTGTTCAAGAAATATAGCGGGCTCACACCTAAACAATACAGGGAAGAGCATTTAATTTCTGAGCTTGATTAATTTCTTGTGGCTAATGGGAAAAGAATATTAGTTCCTCTCCCATTAGCTAGTCTCATTTTAAGTTAATTGCATGGTAGTGATACAAGTGCCGTCTCCATTAAAGGTCGAGAACGTAGATTCTACTTTTTTTCCTTCATGGTTAATCATTATGAGGTACTGTTTATCACGTGGTAACCATAAATCGATAAATCCATTAGCTTGGGATTTTAATGTTTTATCTAGTACAACATTCCCATCTTCGTCCTCGATGTATACATCAAACTCTTTT
Source organism: Bacillus sp. FJAT-49711 (assembly GCF_018343715.1). Lineage (GTDB taxonomy): Bacteria > Bacillota > Bacilli > Bacillales > Bacillaceae_C > Lederbergia. The sequence continues at coordinate 235,389 of NZ_JAGYPL010000003.1, forward strand.
TCAGTCATTTCTCCTTGGCAACCCGTTAGACTATGAATTTTGCATGGGTGTGTTTCATTAATGAATGGTGCTATTGAAACAAAAAATTCATCTTCAGGCAAGTCAAAGACTTTTTTACTTTCATCACTGTTGGTCACAATTAGTTCGTTAGATGTAATGGATGCAGTTTGACTGTTTTTATTGTTCCCCACACTATAATCATGAACTAATTCTTTAATGTTCTGGGTTTTATTATCTTCATTTATATTTTTTCCGCTGCAAGCAACTAATACAATAATGGCAATTAACCATATTACTACAGTAAATTTCAGCTTCATTACTATCCACTCCATTTTTTTTGTTTAGCTACTACGTTGCCCATTCCAAATACCTGTATTATTTTTTATCTCCTCCAAGCTCCACTAACCCTTGTGATCTCTTTCACATTATATTATATAATTAAATGGCGGAAAACATATACTTTATTATTTGAAAATAGTTACACAAAATTGACCTTACACATAAAACGCGCATGAACAAAGCATCATGCACGTTTCCAAGTTTTATTAATCTTTTTCTAGTTCAACTGCCTTATTATTTTCAACTACAGTTTTTAGCATTGACAACTTGTTGCTCCAAAACTGGTCATAATAAGAAAGCCACTGCTTTATTTCTTCAAAGGGCTCGGGCTGTAATGTATATATTTTTTCCCGTCCAACCTTTCGTCCACTAACTAATTTTGCTTCTGAAAGAATATGAAGATGTTTGGCAATAGCGGTGCGGCTCATCGAAAAATGCGATGTTATCGTCGCAATAGGCATTTCTTTTTGAGCTAGCAATTGAAGCATTTTTCTTCGAGTTGGATCTGCAATCGATTGAAAGACATCGTATTTTTTAGCAGCTGAAGACACTTAGCCTTCCACAACCTTTCCTAGCTTCTTCGTAATACCAGCCCAGCCTTCATTCATTCTATCACGGATAATAGAAGCTTTCTCCCCTGCTTTAGGAACGATCGCATCTGCATCCTTCCAGCCACCGTGAATGAGAGTAAATTCTGTTTTATCGCCTAAATCCTTTAATATAAACGTAACGAACCACCCATCTGTATCCCATGAAAAAGAAAGTTGATGCGGTTCCTCTATTTCTAACACTTTGCATGGCGATGGTCCAAATGGTGATTGCACATGAAATTCATGTCCTACTTTCAACTGAAAATCATTTGGCATAAACCATGATGCAATGCCTTCAGCAGTGGACACAGCATCCCATACGTTTTGAATAGGTGCCTCGATCATGACGGTTTGCTTAATATCTTTTACATGATGATTATTTTCCATCGTCGTACTCCTTTAATATATAAATGTAAAACCATTTGGTTTCGTATTTTATGATATAACACCTTTTGGTTTCACGTCAAATAAATTGTAAGCAAACGAAATTCTTCTACCGTTTCCATCAGTAGAAGGAAATTTGTAAAACATCATGTCATTATCTGCTCACCTTGCATCTCTATTACGTTAAGTTATACATTTTCCATTTATAGTTTATTTCTCTTTAGCTAATTGATTTCGGTTTGGCGCCTCTGGCGGCTGTTCTAGCCAATTATGATCAATCATTAAGTTTGCTCCGTCCTCAACATAAAGTGAAACATCTAATAAGCAACGAGCATATAAAGCACCTAAATCTTTTCTTCCATTAAGCGAGGCGCCATTAGCATATTCTCTTATTTTCATTGAAAACATATCGATTTTATGAAATACCATAAGTTTATCTGAAAATGGCGGCTTAGTAGATGTTGTAACCAAATGGTCTAAAAGAGTCGGCGAAGGCAAATGATTTTCGGACAACTTTTTAGATAGCAGCCCAATATGCTTATGATTAATATTTTCTCCGCGCTCTAAGAACTTTCTCACCTTTTCACTTTTCGCACCTTGGCTAAAGCCAATAATAAGCGCTTTACTCGTAACATCATTATTGATGTTTCCAAAAAGATGAGCTATTTCTAACCCATGGAGGGGTCGCTTCTCTCCTACAAATCCACTTAAGAAATTTTGCTTATCAATAAAATCAGTGCCTTTTGGTGCAGGGATAACAGGTGAATTTGCAAGATGTCCTTTCGCCAGTAGAATGTCATTAACTTCTGCCAACAATTTTGAAGTGTCATTAAGACCTTTCATAAATAAATTTCTTACGTCTGTTCTTGTTACTAATGGAATGGCAACGGAATAAATACTCATTCCCGCCTTGCCTAAGTATTGCAAATAATGAAGATAAAATTCATCATGAAATAACCTTGGAACATCTAAGTTCACATCATCCTGCGTAAATCCTACGGGTAGAGGAAAATTCTCTTTTTCAAAAATGAATTTTATATCCTTTATCCATCCTTCGCAAAGGCTTAGTGAATCCTTTAATACCTTCTTAATATCCCGGTCATCTATATGTTTGAGATAATAGTTGAGAACACACTTTCCCATTGTATTACCTATATAGGTTGCCCAAAGCTTTCCCATTTCCGCTGATGTTAACCCTGTATCCTTATGATTATTATCCATTTTGGAACCTCCAATTTATCCCACTTCTCATCATTAGAGTTTCCAAAACAAAAAATAATATTTCATTATTCATTTTGCATACTGAACACTAACTTCTTTATTAGGGAATGATAAAAAAATATCTTGTAATACCAGTATTCTTCCCTAATAAGTCTTGCTCCGCGGCAAATATTCCTCGAACTTCTACTAGTCAAATTGAGTTTTAATACAAATTTTATATAAAACCTATCAAACAGAAGATATCTATTATCTCTTTAAAAGGATTACACGTATTGTGTAAATATAAAAATACGAGAACAATCCTTTTTAGAAATAGGAATTGTCCTCGCTATACTAAGTAACCTTACGCTTAATGCTATTTCATTTACTATTAAACTCCAACATTCCCACTGTTAATTCCTGCAGTTTTGTTTTCCAGAGGAAGCCAATCTAATACTTTCTTAATATATTCACCCCAGAAATCCCAATCATGTCCTCCTGGCCCTTCTTCATATGCAACATCAATTCCACTATTCTCCAAGTGGCTCTTAAAACTCCTATTTGCTTCAAGCAGGCTGTCCCCTTTACCACAGGCCATGTAAATTTTGGGTATATTTACTTTTTCTTCTACAAGCTTCTTAGACAGCCACTTTGGGTTCATGTCACTTTCCGCCACCTTTGAGGCGTCTCCAAAACACCCTTCAAAAAAGTTGCGATTCGTAAAAAAAAGTGGGCTATCATTTGACATCTTTTCAGCGCCATCAATAACGAGTGCTGAAGACAGTCCTGCAATATATCCAAATGTATCATGATATTTTAAACCATTTCTAATAGCACCGAAGCCTCCCATGGAGAGACCTGCAATATATGTATCTTCCCTTTTATGGGAAAGCGGGAACATTTTTCTCGTAATCTCGATTAATTCTTTCCCAATAAACTCACCATATCGATTATTAACTGTCCACGGGTTGTCTACGTAAAACATATTATCGCCGGAAGGCATGACAACAACCAAGTCATTCTCCATTGCATATCTTACAATGTTCGTTCCAGTTACCCAATCAGTGTAATTTCCCAACACGCCGTGAAGTAAATATAATGTTTTGTAAGGTTTGTCCTCCCTTATTGGCATGCCAGGAAACGTCATTTTATCGACTGGCAAAATAACATTCATTGGAACGGTTCTCCCCAATGAACTTGACAAGAAATTCACTTGAAGTAATGCCATCTACACTCTCCCCCTCTATCTTTTTAATCTATATTAGTGGAACTCCCCGAACTTTGCACGTTCATAAGCAACTTTTTTTTATTTAACCGAACGACTAAGAAAAAGAACAATAGTAAGGAACAAGCAACCGACATGGCACTTACCGAGAATAACACTCGATAATTCCAGAATTGCGATACCCAACCTAATATAATCGCACCTAGCCCGATACCAAGGTCAATGGCTGTCGAGAAAGTGGCATTTGCAACACCCATACGGTCTGGTTGAACAAAACGAAGCATTGCCGCCTGAAGAGCCGGCTGAGCGGAACCGAAACCAATACCATACAGGGCCGCCGAGACAAGTATACCTAGCAACCCAGTCGATAGGCTTAACGTAATCAACGCAATCATGGTGACAAAAAGCGCCGGAACAATGACGAACGACTCACCTTTCAAATCAGAAAGCTTTCCTGCAAACGGACGGATTAGAAAAAGTGTTGCGGAGTATACGAGAAAAAACATACCAGAATTGACATGCAACGAATGAGCAAATAACGGAATGAAGGTTGTGATGCCTCCGTAAGCGATAAATAGGAAGAAGACAGATACCGCAACTGGCATGACGGACTTTTCGAATACTTCAATTCTTCCTGCACTCTTCTTCGGCTGGAATTGCATTTTTGCACCAAACGTCATGAGCAATGCGATAACCGAAAGCGCGGCTGAAATTAAAAATAAGGTATGGAAAGATAGATTATCACTAATCCAGAGGCCAAACATCGGACCAATGGCCATTGCTAAAGTCATCGCCATGCCAGACCATCCAAAACCTTCTCCACGACGATTAGATGGGATCATATCCGTAACCGCTGTGGTCATAGAGGTAGTCGTAACACCCCAACTCATCCCATGCAACACCCTGAGCCCCAATAATACAATAATAGCTGATGTCCACTCGTATAAATACATAAACAAAGCAAAAAATAACAGTCCCCAAACGATAAATAGGCGCCTGCCAAAACGATCTAATAGCCCCCCAATAATTGGACGTATTAGGACAGCAGATAACATGAATGTACCCATTGCTAATCCAACCTGTGATTCGTTTCCACCAATCTGTTTAATATAAATTGGCAACGTTGGATAAAGCATATAAAATCCAATGAATAAAAATAGAGTTCCTAAGGTCATAAGGATAAAAGACCTCGTCCATAAACGTTCCATGTTATTCCTCCCCGGTTAAAAGACATGGTATGAAATTTAAGTTGGTTTAGTCTCTCGAACTTATCTAGAAGAGATTTCTTTTGCTAATAGTACGGATAGCAAAAAATTAAAAACTTCTAATAGTATAACTAAAGGCCCTATCCTCTAGTAGATAAGCTCCCCCAATGACTTAATTTTAAGAATACATCTTAAAGTGCACTTTAAGTCAACAAAAAAAGCCAAGAAAACATTTATAAAAATGCTCTTGTCTGAAATTATCTTAAGATTTTCTCTCTTCATTTGGATAAAGGACAAAATCGTATTTATTCCCTTTTATTTGATCTTCATAAAATGTAACCTTGCGATTCAATATATCCATGTTTTTTTGCAATGCCTGCATCTCCAATTCCATGAGACGCCTCCGCTTTTTAAGCAACGCTAACCTTTCCGTTATTGTCGCTTCTCCCATTGCACGCCATTCAGTATACTTTTTTAATTCTTCCATGGACATCCCTGTATCTTTTAAAAGGAGTAAAAATCGAAACCATCCAACATCATGGTCGGTAAATTTCCTTACATTTTTTTCATTTCTATGAGGACAAAGCAACCCTTCCTTCTCATAATATCTAATCTTACTCGCAGTTACACCGACGATTTCAGCAAATTCTCCAATAGAATAAGTCATAAGACTCCCGCCTATCTGTATTCTCGCTATTCATAAAAATATAATTTTCTCTACGCTTATATTTCATTCTATCATTCAAACTAATCGATAAATCAAAAGAAAGATAGAAAAGGATTTACCTATTTGATATATTTCCCATCATAGACCTTTATACCCCAACCTCACTCGACAATTTTGAGCCTTTCCCAAGTGGTTTTGTCCTCCATAATAAAAGGAATGATAGAACTGCAAGTAACAGACATACCCAAAAAACATAACGAAATCCTAGTAACTGGGCAATCAATCCTCCCGCTAGACTTCCTACTAACCGTCCAAGCGTAGATCCGTTGTAATAAATCGTCGTGGCAAGCCCTGGTGAATCAGGTAGTCGTTCCGTAAAGTAGCTTAATCCGTTGCCCATAACAATCGCTACAAAGGTAGCTTGAAGAAGCTGCGCAGGGATTAACTGCCAAGGCTTTGTTGCTACACTTAAGATGATGTAATAGATGATTAAAATCATGCAACCATAAATGATTAAGGTATGATTGGATACCTTTTTTCCTAAAGCACCTAGTCCAAGCATAATCGGAATTTCCAAACCTGCGCAAATGCTAACGACAATTCCCACATCCTTAAATGTCCCATGAAGTTCATTTACAATAAACAATGGTATTATGATCAAATGGATGGCATTGATGGCAAACAGGAAGAGAAAGGCGATGAATGGCAGTCTAATTTGCCTATTTTTAATCCAAGAAACACCTGATTTTATCTTTTTAACATCACTATTAGCCATTTTTCGTTTACTTAAGAAGAAAAATACAAGAGAAGCGACTGTAAGATAAAGAGCGGCTGTTCCTAGAAAGATCCCCTTGTATCCGGCAAGCACTAAAATGAGTGTCCCACATAATGGACCTATTAGAAATCCAAGAGAAACAAGAGAACGCAATGAGGATAGCGCTAATGTCTTATCATCTGATTTGCTTGCATTTGCTGATTCATGAGCGTATGCGTAGATTTGCGGCATGACGGGTGCAGCTAATCCATTGAAAATGGTAACGACAAGAAGCAGTATAAGGAAGTTATGAAACACAAGATAAGAGGAATAAGCTAATGCTGCAGAAAACGCTGCAACAATAATAATCCACCTTCGATCCACCCCACTATCAGAATGTTTAGCAATGAGCGAGTTTATAATTACGCCGCTTAATGAACTAATCGCCATAAAAACACCAAAAGCTCCGGCTGTCATTCCAAAATCTTCTGTTAGAAACAAGGGAATATATGGAGATGTAATAGAAATCCCCATACCAATCAGCAGTAAACAAATCACGAGAACGCTATATCCTTTAATAGCAAACAGATTTTTTATTCGTGCAAACAAATTTTTTCCTCCTTGAAAAGCATAAATTTAAACGAAAAGCAGAAGTACCAGTATTAAAATAATCGGTACCCCTGCATTTTCTTGACTTGCGTAAAAATCAAAAACCACTAATTGGATGCGGAGCATATGGCTCTTCAAGGAAAGCCATTTCTTCCGTAGTAAGCTTCACAGATAGCGCCTCTACTGCATTCTCAAGATGAGACATTTTTGTAGCACCAACAATTGGAGCTGTTACTGTCTCTTTGTGCAGCAACCAAGCAAGGGCAATTTGTACTCGAGGAATACCGCGTTTTCCCGCAAGGTCGGCAACACGCTCTATGACCAAACGGTCGTGCTCGGCAGTCGCATCGTATTTAAATTTTTGTGCTCGATCTGTTTCGGAACGATGTGTTGTATCTGTCACATCGCGAGTCAATCTTCCTGAAGCAAGTGGACTATACGGAATCACCGCAATTTTTTCTTCTTTACAAAGAGGCAACATCTCTCTCTCCTCTTCACGATACATGAGGTTATAATGATTTTGCATCGATACAAATCGCGTCCAGCCATTTTTCTCTGCTACATGCAACGCTTTTAAAAACTGCCAAGCATACATGGCAGAAGCACCAATATATCTTACCTTTCCAGCCTTCACTAAATCGTGCAACGCCTCCATCGTTTCCTCAATCGGAGTATTATAATCCCATCGATGAATTTGATAGAGATCTATATAATCTGTTCCCAATCTCTTAAGACTCTTATCAACTTCACTCATGATCGCCTTGCGTGAAAGCCCTTCTCCATTTGGTCCTTCATGCATACGGAAACGCACTTTCGTCGCAATAACAATTTCATCACGATTCGCATAATCCTTCAGAGCACGTCCGAGATATTCCTCGCTCGTTCCGTTTGAATATACATTCGCTGTATCAAAAAAATTGATCCCCGAATCAAGGGCCTTTTTTACAACAGGGCGACTGCTCTCCTCATCAAGCACCCATTGATGAAATCCAGTGTTCACATCACCAAAACCCATTGTTCCAAGACAAATCCGTGAGACATCCAAACCTGTATTTCCGAGTTTTACATATTCCATTTAATTGTCCCTCACTTCCACTTAGCTAATATATTTTTTTCTGCCTTTTACAATCATCGAGATGCTTTCGAATCCTTATTATGACAGAATCAATAATGTAACCGCTATCCAATTCCTCGCAAATGATTGCCTAATCCTCTCACAACTCTTACACTACACAAAAAAATGTCTTATAATGAAATCACTAAAGTCGAACGTATAAGGAGGTTTGTATATTTGAACAAATATACACAGCATGATGAGCTTACGAGAATAATAGAAAGCTATTCAACGAATGATGGCGTCCATGCAACTGCTGTTCCGTCACTTTTTTTCATACGTGAGTCTAATGTTACCGAACCAAAACACGGGGTTTATAAACCTGCCCTTTGTATTATCGCGCAAGGCGAAAAGGAAGTATTTCTTGCGCAGGAACGATTTAGTTACAGTCCTGGCGATTATCTCATAGCATCGGTTGACTTGCCTGTTACAGGTAAAGTCATCAAGGCAGCTTCGAACGTTCCTTATTTATGCTTCAAGCTTGAATTTACCCCTAGCCAAATCTTAGAGGTAATAAGTGATTCAAACATTCATATAGGCTCAAAAGAAAAAAACAAGCGAGCTATGTTTGTAGGCAGGACAGAGGAAACTATTTTAGACGCAGTTATCAGATTGGCTCGATTACTAGATAGCCCTAAAGATATCCCAGTACTTGCTCCCCTATTTACAAAGGAAATACTATATAGAGTACTGCAAGGGCCCCATGGTGCTACATTAGGCAAATCGCAATAGAAGGAAGCGATACGTATCGAATTGGGGATGTTATCGAAGCAATTAAAAATAATTACGATAGTTCGATACGCATTGAAGAGCTTGCCGAAATTGCCAATATGAGCATTTCTTCACTTCATAGACACTTTAAGGATATAACCGCTATGAGCCCTATTCAGTTCCAAAAGCAGCTAAGACTGCAGGAAGCAAGGCGACTATTATTGACAGAGTCAACTGATGCCGCTGATGTTGCATTCCGGGTAGGTTATGAAAGTCCTTCACAATTCAGCCGTGAATATTCCCGTATGTTTGGCTTACCTCCAAGAGAGGATATAAAGCGACTAAAAGAAAAATATGATCAAAGGCTTAATGCATAAGCATTTATCGAACAGATTACTAAATAACGTTAGAATTATTTAGAAGTTATATATATAATCATAACTATAAGTGCCGTAACGGATGGTCCTTTACGGCTATATTTATATTCAACTCAACCTTGTTCATTAATGAACAAAGTATTTATTAAAATAACTATGGTAAGAAAGTGGGATCTTTTATAATGTCTAAAGTTGATAGAAGAAGGCTAAAGTCACAAGAAACGATAAAAAATGCTGTTATCGAGTTAATTTCCGAAAAAAACTTTGATGATATTACGATGCATGATATTTCCGGCAAGGCCAATGTTAGCAGGGGTACGATTTATTCTCATTATGTCGATAAATTTGACCTGCTTGAAAAGCTTATTGAAGAACATCTTAATGAAATGGAAGAACTATGCGACTCCGCAGCAGAATTAGATTATATTGACGCAAATCAAGTGTGGTTCGATTATATTAAAGAAAATTACTTATTCTTTTCCACCATGTTGGCAAGCAATGGAATGCAGCATTTTCGAACACAGTTCCTTGAATTTCTATCGGAACAATTCAAGAACGACATCAAAGTTAATATGGGGAAAAACCGCGGGTTAAACGAAGAGATTATTCTTCAGTTTATTGTGATGTCGTATATCGGGATTGTGGAATGGTGGGTCAAGAATGAAATGCCTTATCCACCGTATGTCATGGCGGAACAAGTGGGAATTTTGCTGGACAGAAATCTATGATTAGTCGATGATGACTATGTAAACAAAATGCCAGATTATCGGGGGTGTGAAATGATATATTTTGAAACATCAAGATTACGATTGCGTGATTGGAATGAAACAGACCTAGAGCCATTTAGTCGAATAAATGCAGATGAAGAAGTCATGAGGTATTTTCCCAAAACTTTATCAAAAGAAGAAACAAATGCGTTCTTTACATTAATTTTATCAGAATTCAAAGAATGTGGATTTGGGTTATATGCTGTGGAAGTGAAAGAAAATAAAGAGTTTATAGGTTTTATAGGTTTTCACAAGGCAACATTTGAGGCTGATTTTACACCGTGTATAGAAATTGGATGGCGATTAAAAAAAGAGGCCTGGGGAAAAGGTTATGCAACTGAAGGGGCATTAGCTTGCCTAGAATATGGATTAAATGAATTAGGTTTTAGTGATGTTTATAGTTTTACAGCAGATGTTAATCATTCATCGAAAAATGTAATGAAAAAAATTGGTATGAACTATATAGAAACCTTCAAGCACCCAAAAATAAATAACGATAGTCCATTAAATAAGCATGTACTATTTCATATAAAACAAAATGATTTTAACAAAAAAAGAGCCACTATTCCTAATTGAGATTTGTAAGGGTTAGTGGATTTCTCTTCGTTTGAATTAACCAACTTTTCATATGAGAAACTTGTTGTATTCTTGATGAATTTCTACATAGTTGAACCCTCTCAAAACAACTCGAAAGTATTTTTATCGCTTAGGAGGACGAAAACCAGCTTTCACTGCTTCCTTCTCCGTGCAAAACATCGCTTCTGCCTTTGTTTGTTCATACCACGGAGAGTCTGGAGTATGATAGATTTTTTCGGAGCCAATATTTCCTTTTATTAGACAGTCTTTTGATTTGTTCTCCTTTGAATCGGTATCCATCGTTTCAGGATGAAATCCATCCTCCCGGGCGTAATTCTCAATCGCCCAAATCCCCACTCCTTTTTTTTGCGCTTTCTTTTGAATAGCGTCAAATTGATTAACGTAGCGGGTGTTTGGTGGATATATGTATGCGACTCTAGCCAGGCCTTTCTTTAGCAATTCCTCTTGAATCATTTTCCCATCCACATACACATAGGCTAATAATCGCCCATATTTATCTAGTTTTGGTCCAATATCAAATTCCAACTCAATCTTTTTAGCGTTTTCTACTAAATTAGTAGTAAACTCTTTAGCTTCTTGCCCAAAAGGCTGTTCACCTAGACGCGGGTGTGAAGTTTCAGGGCTATCCAATAATAAAAACCTTACTTTTTCTCGTTCACCATTATACATGACAACAATCGTATCGCCATCAATGGGCTGCACTAATTCAACCCCAACCTTATTGCCTGTACTACTAGAGCAGCCTATAAGGTTTAAAACTAATAGTAGTATATTGAACCTCTCACGGCTAAAGCCGTAAGATTCCTAGGTACAGAAACCCCTTGGCTTCTAATGCATTAGGCTATCCCCACAGTTCCTGCGGTTAATCGCAATGCTTCATTGCGAAGATTGATACTTGCGTTAAGATCACGTTGATGAAGGCATTCGCATGATGGGCAAGTCCACTCACGCAACGCTAGATCCTTAACGGCTTTATGTTTATGACCACAATGAGAACAAAGTTGACTGGAAGCAAAATTCCTTGCAACAAGGACTACTTGTTTTCCGTACCATTTTGCTTTATATTCCAACATCGTTCTGAATTGTGACCACGA
>NZ_JAGYPL010000003.1:247031-317773 GCF_018343715.1 Bacillus sp. FJAT-49711
AGATCCTTAACGGCTTTATGTTTATGACCACAATGAGAACAAAGTTGACTGGAAGCAAAATTCCTTGCAACAAGGACTACTTGTTTTCCGTACCATTTTGCTTTATATTCCAACATCGTTCTGAATTGTGACCACGATACTTCACTGATTGCCTTTGCAAGATGGACATTTTTAAGCATCTTTTTTACAGCTAAATCTTCCATCCCAATCAAGTCGTGGTTTTTAACAAGATGGGTGGAGATTTTATGCAGCCTATCCTGCCGTGAGTTCGTGATTTTTTCATGGATTTTGGCGACTTTCACTCGTTGTTTATGCCAATTGGAGGAGCCTACTTGTCGCCTGGATAGGATACGTTGGGCGTTGGCTAACTTTTCCTCTAACGTGCGAAAAAACGTTGGATTTTTGTATACGGTTCCATCTGATAGAGTGGCAAAATCTTTTAATCCAACATCGACCCCTATGGATGAACCTGTTTTGGGTAGGGGCTGTATATCCACTTCAGCAAGAATGGAAACAAAATATTTACCAGCAGGGTTCCGCCGAATGGTGGCATTGATTATTCGCCCATAAACTTCTCGACTTTTCGCAAAGCGTACAAGTCCCAGTTTTGGGAGTTTTATCTGTTTGCCCAGCACGGCAATATTTCCATTTACATATTTCGTTGTGTAGGATTGAACAGGATTTCTTTTTGACTTAAAGCGAGGCTCATCATTTTGCTTTTTGTAATATCTTCTATAAGCTTCATGGACGATTTCAACCGATTTTTGCAGGGCGATGCTGTCTATTTCTTTCAAGAATGGATAGTGTTTCTTCAACTCTGGAAGAGCTTTAATCGACTTGTTCTTATGGAAAAATTCCCCTTTCCAGTTGTTCCTAGGGAGTTGTCCGTTTTGAACCATTTCCGCAACAATATGCCAATAGGCATCTTTCCCTTTTTGTTTTCCTACAAAATAATTGTAAACAAAACGGCAACAACCGAGGGTTTTGGCGATTAGGACTTCTTGTGTTTTAGTGGGATAGATTCTGAACTTATAGGCCCTGTTCACGATCAAAGGATGCTCACCTCCCCTTCTGATTTTGAATGTATTGCCGAATCTGGGTCTCTGTCTGTTCGCTTGCGGTTGCGACAAAATAAGAAGGGTTCCAGAGATGACCACCCCAGAGTGTCCCTTTTAACTCAGGGAACTCTTTAAATATCAATGTACCATATGTTAGCACCTTTTTGTGATTAAGTTACGATTATCCAGGGTCTATATGCAATCTGTATTTTGGCATATGTCGAATCGTTAACGTGATATGAAATCACGCCCGATTCGAAGCCGATTCGTCTCATGATTGAAATCACAAGTGTTCTCGGCTATATCATAAAATAAGATAAAAATCTTGTCATAAATGAACCTCTCAATATTAATTCCTTCAATTTAAATATACCTTACCTTGTTTGAAAAAACATTGCTCCAATTGATCTGATTTTCTAATGAGGAAGACTGGATGAAAGAGAGGAAAATGCAGAGTGGCACAACAGAAAACGTATCTTTGTGCCACTATTTCAGTATATGAAAAGACTAAATTAGTTTGTAAATGTAATCATTATTTTTATTAATATGATCTTACTTTGCAAGCTCCATATATGTTATAGAGACTTTTAGATTGGCATTTCTTTCCCTAATGCGATCGAGTAATTCTTTATCCTTTGTCGTATTTTTGCTGCGAATGGCATATGTGTACAAAATCATCGTACCTAGATTAGTAGTTTCAATTTGCCTAAGTTGATGACTATTTGTATATTGCATGAATATTTCATCCAATAGATTTTCATGATTTAAATTTTCAGGAATCGTAACTTTTAATATTTGCGTATCTTTTCCTTTCCCATAGCTAAATCTATAGAGCAGATAAAATATAAAGCTGCCAAATATCGTTAACATAATCGCTAGATCAAACTTAAACAATCCACAAGTCATCCCGACACAGAGGCCAAAAAATATATAAGCAATATCCTTAGCATCCGTTACAGCACTTCTAAAGCGTATTAATGAGAATACCGCAAATAAACCGAAAGCTACTCCTGAATTACCACTTACTACATTCATTACGACCGAAACAATAACACTCATAATAATAATTGTATGGACAAAGGCTTGGGAATACCGCTCGCCTGTAAACGTCAATTGATAGACTTTTGTAATAATCAAACTTAGTACTAATGCAATAATCATCGCAATTAAGCTCTTCCATGCTGTCGTTGCATCCATTACATTGTTTGTCGAAAAAAATTGATTGAAAACATCCATTTTACATTACTCCCGCTAATTGTAATTCTTCCTTAATAAGGTTGTTCGGAATTTCTTCACTTCTTAACAATTCCAAGCTTGTGCAGAACTTGGATGCGCCTCTTTGTTCACACTGTAAATCTTGTAATATACGAGTCAGCCATAAAGGCACACTGTCGTTTACTTTTACCTCTAATACAACAAGATTCGGATCAATAAAATGTTTCCCAAATGGCCCGTGTTCAATAGATAGATCATCGTTGCGACACCGAAGGTTAAAATCACATGTTATTCTTAAATCCGGATCATCAATACCATGCAAAGCATGTCTGTCGTAGCTGACGACCATTTCGGGATATAAATTATAAAGTTGTCGGAAATAATGAATTTCACGTAAAACTTGTGTATTAGAAGTATCATATTCTTTCAATGGCAAGTCGAGATTGTTTGTTAAATAGCGGTATGCCTCTTTAAGAGGTATAACCATTCTTCTTTTATTCACGACCTTTTTGTGCTTTTGTTTTACTTCAAAAAAAGCTTTGCCATTTATAGAAGTATCATCGTATACGCGCAGCCTAAGCTTCTGCCTATACTTATATTTATTTTTTGTTTCAAAATATATCCTTTTATCAGGACTCTCAAAATATAAAGTGGTTATGGTATATCTACCTTCTATACCATTTTTATCAGGTCGCATATTAGGCAATATTTGTTTAACTAATTCATCATATTGCTCTTTCGTTATTAAATACTTTTGCTCTTTCCGTCTAAATATTTCAATAGCCATTATTTCATCACCTTTATGACTGAAATATCTTGTTTTCGATACTTTTTATTTATCGTGAAAATTTTCATATTCTTTTTCAAGGATTCTACCTGTTTGTGAATCTATTTTTATTTCAACTTTTTGATTGTCCGTAACAAACTCAATCTCATATTCATGATCCTCTGCATCAAAATCAACTTCCGTCACTTTTCCGTTTGAATCACCTAAAGCAATAGAAATAGCTTTTTCCCTGGTGATGGCTTGATTTTCATTTGACTTTTGAGATCTGATATTCGTTTCTTCCGATTCTTCTTTATCCACTTTCATTACTGCACCTGTAATCGCATCAATATCTACTTCTATTTCACCGTAATTCGATACTAAATCAACCTCATATGTCAGCTTACTATTATCTTTCTCTAATTTAATGCTTTTTAAATCTCCTCCCGTTTCATTTATAGCTATTTCAGTTGCTTTTTCCATTGTAATAATGGAAGACCTTTCCTCTTTTTGTATTATCGATTCACTATTGGATATTGCATTAACACTAGCAACCCCGCCCAAAATAACAAATCCAGCAACTCCTGCAATCAGCAAATTCTTTTTCATCTATAAATGTCCTCCCTTTGTTTGATGTAATTACATCATATCCATTCAATATGAGGACATAGGGATGAGAAGATGAGAATTTAATGAGAAAGAGGAAAGAGGAAAGAGGAAAGATTTCATTCACTTAATCATCCCATTCAATGCTTTTCACTTCTCCGGTTATCGCATTAATTTGAATATCTGCTTCCCTATCATCCGTTTCTATTTCCACAAAGTAATAAAGCTGCCCATTCAATTCCTCTAAATCTACATCATCTACTTCGCCCTGAACGGTTTTAAGCGCAATCTTTATCGCTTCCTCTTTCGTTAAATTCTTTATTTCTTCTTTTACCGGCACCTTTTTTTCTTCTTTTTTATTTACGATTTCACCCGTTACGCCGTTTAAAGTTATAAATACCTTATTCTCGCTATTCTCCACAACCGCATCATAATAAGCCACTTGATTGTTGATTCTCAATTTTAGATCTTCAATTTTTCCGTTTTGCTCCTTCTCGATAATTCTTTCTATTTCTTCGGTCGATAACCTTTTGTCCTTTTCCTCTTCTCCCCTGCTAATGTCGAGCACATCACCGGAGAAACGGTCTATTTTTATATAGTATTTTCCAGTTGTTAGTTGAATTGTCATATCATAAATGTCATCTTTAAGTTTAAAGTCAACGATTTTTCCATTGAATCTTTCTTGTGCAATTTCTTTAGCTTTTGCTTCGGATATTGGTTCACCGGAAGGCGATACACCAAGAAATTGCCAAGCAAATATGACAACTAAAAGGAAGAGAGCGGCACCCATTCCCAATTGTTTCATTTTTAATTTCTTCATATTTTTCACCTCAAAATAATCTTATTAAATCCACCATAGCAGAGGAAAATGAGAAATTAATTAGAATCCGGCAGGTGAAGATGTATTTGTGCTGTTGTCCCTTTTCCTTCCTCACTTAGTAATTTGATTTGAACGTTTATCACATCTGCAATTTCCTTAGCAAGCGACAAGCCGAGGCCAAATCCCCCTGTTTTCCTCGTTCTTGCAGTATCTACTCGATAAAAGCGATCAAACACTTTTGATATATCAGAAGAAGGAATACCTATTCCGTAATCGATAATTTCGATTAAGCCTTTATCTCCTTCCTTATTAATCTGAATTGTTATTGGAGCATCGCTATATTTGCAGGCATTTTCCATTAATATATAGAGTATATGTTTTAATCTTTGCCTGTCTGTGTACACAGTAACGCGCTCCTTTACATTCAACACGATTTCTCTCCCAAAAGCAGTGCCAAAAGATTGTATCGTATCGGTTGCCACTTCTTCTAATTGGACGATTTGCATCACAATATTCCATTTTTCCTCGTGTTTAGCTAGCAATAATAATTGTTGTGTCAATTCTCGCATCCGTACAGCCTCGGAATGGATTGCCTCTACTGATTCATGAAAAAGATCTGGTTGTTGTAATCCCCGACGTTTTAATAAACTAGCATAGGATTCAATGATTGTAAGAGGTGTTTTTAATTCATGGGAAGCACTCATTACAAATTGTTCCTGGCGCTCATAATTTGTTTCCAACTGGTCGATCATCGCATTAAAAGTCTCTCCCATTAAAGATAATTCATCATTGGATTTCTTTGGCAATGATATCCGATTATATTTACCACTTTTCCGGATTTCAGCCATTGTTTCAATGATCGATAAAATGGGTCTAGAAATAAAATTACTCAAAATCCGCGAAGAGAGTAACACAGGAATCGTTGCAATGAATGTAATTGTAATTAACACAATTCTTAATATACTTAATATATGGGCAGTCCCATCTAGGCTTTCTGTCATTTGCAGATTAGCAATTCTTCCATCCTTCGTAATAATAGGAGTCGATATGAAGGTGTGGGGCAGCTTTTTGTATTGGACAATCTTTTTTGTTTCCTGTCTATAATAGGAAGTAGGCATTTCGATTAAATGTTTCTGCTTGGGATCCGTAATGGTAATATCTGCTTTTCCATTTGCATCTACAATTTTGACCATTCCATTCACAGGCATATAAGCTCTAAGCAAGTCCCTCATATTAATCGAGCTATCCATTTTATTCATACCTTCTACTGTTTTTAATGCTTCAGCTTCGGATCGTTCCAATTCATGATTCAGCATTAACCGATTAAAGGAAAAATAAATAGCACTATTAATCAATACAAGTAAGAGAATAAACATAACAGAAGTATAAAGATTAATTTTAGTATGTAGTTTCATTGTTCATCCTTCAGCACATAGCCGATTCCTCTAACCGTATGAATAAGAGGTCGGTCATATGGTTTATCTAATTTATTTCGCAAATAACGGATATACACATCCACTACGTTCGTATCTCCAAAATAATCATAACCCCATACACCATCTAATAATTGCTCCCTATTCAAAACATGTCGCGCATTTTTCAACAAATAGGCAAGCAGATCAAACTCACGCGGTGTCAGTTCAATTAAATCTTCTCCCCTGTAAACTTCTCTTGTATCCTCACTTAATTTTAGATCCGAAAATTCTAGCCAATTGAAATTCTTAACGGAATTTGTTTTCTGTAAAGTTAATCTTAATGCCGCCCTAATTCTTGCCAGCAACTCCTCAATCTGAAATGGCTTCGTAATATAATCATTGGCTCCAAGGTCAAGTCCTGCCACCTTATCTTCTACCGAATCTTTAGCAGTTAATAAAATGACAGGTATACTTGAATCAACGGACCGAATGCGACGCAGTAGTTCAATTCCACTTAATCCTGGCAACATTACATCAAGCAAAATCAAGTCCCACTTTTCTTTCTGAAAAATCGCAAACCCTTCCATACCGTCATACACTTTCACTGTTTCGTATCCTTCAGCTGTCAGCTCAAGTTCAAGTACTCTAGCTATTTTCACTTCATCTTCCACTATTAAAATTCGCGGTTTAGTCATCTTCACCATCATCCCTCACTAATAATTATGCTTTTATGAAAACAGCAAATGTAAATGAAATCAACTTTCTTATACTTACATTATTTATATGAATTTTCATCTTTCATACGTCTGATTACCTTTAGTATGTCTCAAAACTCTGTTGCTTCCAACCTTCTCACTTTGTCTTACCTTATTTTATTATGGATCATCTCCAAGATTTTCCCTTTGGTTTTTCAAAACAGTTATTCGGGAATAACACGATTACAAGAGAGGGGAAGCATAATGCCGAAAAAGGTTAAAAAAAGAATTTTAATAACAGGTCTTCTATTATTCTTAAGTTTTTATATAGGCACCATCTATTATCAAGAGAATAAGCCCTTGCCAAAGGGTGTATCATTTGAGGGAGATGTACACTATTTGCAAGAGAATCAAGTGCGCTTCTTATACGATTTAACGTATAAGAATAACAAGGAAACAAAGCATGAACAAGAAATATTTGACACTGTTTTTCAAGCGATTGACGAAGCGGAACAATTTGTAGTTATGGACTTCTTCTTATTCAATGATTACTACGATCAGAGTTTAGATTTTCCTCCTCTAAGTACTTCATTAATGGATGTCCTTATCGAAAAAAAGAGACACAACCCTAATATTGAAATGGTACTAATTACGGATGAAATTAATATTTCGTACGGTTCCCATAAAAATTGGCAATTTGAAAAGCTAAAGGACCATGGAATAACAGTTTTGTTGACAGATGTTGATCCCCTCAGAGATTCCAATCCTTTATATTCCGCAATATGGCGTATATTTTTTCAGTGGTTTGGTCAGGCAGGAAAAGGAACACTCGCTAATCTGATGGCTGACCAAGCACCGGACATGACATTTCGCTCCTATCTGAAATTACTGAACGTTAAAGCCAATCATCGAAAAACAGTTGCGACAGATAAAAAAGCATTTGTTTTATCTGGAAATCCTCATGATGCGAGTGCTTACCACTCCAATATTGGATTTGAACTGGAAGGTCCTATTATTGAAGATGTGCTAAAAACGGAGCAAGCGGCAGCCAACTTGGCAGGTAGGTATGTCCTTCCTACTTACAACGGAAAACATGAGACCGGTGATGTTGCCGTACAGCTTTTAACAGAAGGGAAAGTGGCAAATAAGGTGATTCAATCCCTTAAAGAGTCGCGAAAAGATGATGAAATTTGGATGGCTATGTTTTATTTAGCCGAACGGGAAGTAGTCGAGGAATTATTGGCAGCTAGTGATCGAGGGGTTAAAATCAACTTAATTTTAGATCCAAACGAAAACGCATTTGGCTCCAAAAAATCCGGGCTTCCAAATCGGCCAGTCGCGCAAGAATTACACGAAAAATCAAAAGGGAATATTCATATTCGTTGGTATAATACTGGAGAAGAGCAATACCACCCTAAGCTGCTTTATATTAAGAAAAAAGACAAAGTCACGATTATTGGCGGCTCTACTAATTTCACCCAGCGCAACATGGACGATTTCAACTTGGAAACGAATGTAATAATAAAAGCGAAAGCTGATGGAAGGCTTGCGAAAGACTTGGATGACTACTTTAATCGTCAATGGAATAATCAAAACGGTGAGTTTACTTTAGACTTTGAGAAATATCAAAACGCGCTTACGACGCTCCAGAGAGTAGTTTATACAATACAAAAGTGGTTATATTTTACAACGTATTAATTTTTAGAGCAGGCGGTTCTACTTTTCAGTACACCGCCTGCTGCATGTATTAGGCTTTTGAAGCTTCCAATTCTTTCTCTTTATCCTCCCATATTCTTGATCGCCATCGCCTCATCAGGATAATTCCCCTCACCCACTCATCCACAACGAAGCCGATCCAGATGCCGATTAAGCCCAATCCAAAGTGAATGCCAAGTATATAAGCAATCGGAACACTAATTAACCACATTCCTAAAATAGCAATGAAAACAGGAAAATTCACGTCACCAGCAGCTTTAAGAGAATTATTAAATATAAGATTAAATGCACGTCCTGGTTCGAGTAATAATGTTAAGAGAATGATAGAGGATCCAAGCACAATAATATCTGAGCTATTAGTAAAGATTTTAAGCAGCGGCTTTGAAAAAATAAAAAATAACCCTGCTACAAAAAGTGCTACTAGAGCCGCTATTTTATAAATGTGCATACTTTGCTTAAAAGCTTCATCCATTCTTTTCTCTCCAATTTTTCGAGAGATAAGAATTAATGTACCTTGACCAAGCGCCCCTGAAAACATCGTGATAAAAGCTCTTAAATTAGTCGTATACACATTAGTAGTTAATGCTGTGGTGCCAATCATAGCAATAAAAATAGTAATGACAACCATTTGTAAGTTCCATGCAATCGAGTCGACTGATGAAGGAATCCCGATTTTAAGAAGATTTTTAACATGTTGTTTTGGAAAACGGAATAATTTGGTTAACGGAATAGACTCGCCAATCCGTTTTTTTAATATGACGAAAAGAATTATCATTCCGATAAAACGACTTGCAACCGTTGCAATTGCTACCCCTTTAACACCTAAAACAGGAATGCCGAATGGACCAAAAATAAATAAATAGTTACCGATAATATTGAGGATGTTGACTCCCGTCATGACGTACATGACTTGCTTTGTTAAGCCATGTCCTTTCATAACAGCTGACACTGTTAGCATTAATGATTGAATGAAGGTAAAGCCACCGATAATGAACATATAGATCGTCGCATCTTTCATTAGTTCAGCAGGCAACCCCATTAGCTGTAAAATAGTTGGAGAAAATATGATTAAAATCAAACTGATAATTAAACCAAACAAAAAATTTAGAGAAATGGAGACTCTAGTGATTTCCGAAGTACTTAGTTTGTCTTTTGCTCCTACATAGCGTGAAACTAATATCGTTGTACCAATGGTCACCATGCTGCAAAGCATAATAGTCATCGCAAGGATCTGGTCGGAAAAACCAACGGCCGCAACAGCATTGTCCGAATAATGACTTAGCATAAACGTATCGGCAATTCCCATTAATCTCAACATCATGATTTCAATCAAAATCGGCCAAGCAAGTGCAAATAAAGTTAACGTTTGAGCCTTTTTGCTTTCCATAAAACCCTCCTCCGTAGTCGGTCCATCCATTTTTTAACATGTGTCCTTATTTTAATCGTCAAATTTATATAAAAACAGTCTGAAAATTTTATTATTTGTATGCTATACTTAACTTAGGAGTTAGGAAAGCGGAAGCTCCTTGCTTATCGACGTACAAACTTCGGGGCCTCTGACTGAGATAAAGGAAACACAGCGAGGAACGAGCTGATGTTGACTTATCGTAGGGAAGAGGACAAGAAGTTTGCTAGTCGATAGGCGCTAAAGCTAGACAAAAAATGAGCGAGCTGCCTGTTCGAAAAGGCAACTCGCTTTTTTTCATTTGCGGTGAAAATCTACATTGTCTCATCTAATGAAGAAATGAGGAAGTCAACATTATTCGTTAAAAACAGTGTTTGATAATAATCTAAATAGGTAATCTGTGTGATTTCTAAAGCCTGCTTCTAATCCGATTAATGTTACCGCGGCTTCTTTCTCTGTTACAATGACTGCTTGACCTCTTGCAGATTCTCTGTTTTTCCAATGTCCAGAAAGAAAGAAATCTTCTTCTTGACCAAAGGTGGCAAAGACTCTTGTTTCTTCGGTATTGGAGTACCAAACAGGTCCATATACGAATCCGATGTCGTCTTGTCCATAACCGGCTGTTATCCCTTCACCTTTGTAATCAATCCGTACGATACCATTAGAGCTTGAAGATCCAGTATTCACATCCACATTGGTTATCCCTAGTGACTTAGCAACTCTTGATGCACCAGATCCTATTGCGATGTATTGGCCATTATGCTCAATAAACTCATATACATTGTGAAATAGATGGATTGTTAAATGTAATTGTAAAAGTGCACCAATTATTAAAAGCCTTAACCTCTTCCCTAGCTATGATTGAAATATCAATCGTCCATTCGCCTTCATGTATATCTCCATAAAAGGTATACGGTGAACTTTTTTCTTGTTCTTGATGAATGACGATTGGCTGGGGTGTTTGTGCTTTAATGAATTGACCTCTTAATTTTTTCTGCTGATCATGAATGATATAGGTCAGCCACATATATTGTTCGTTTCTCACTTCAATGGAAACGGAATGGACATCACTTGGTACATAAAAACGTAATAATTGATTTAACTGATGAGAATCCTTATCTTGTTTGACCTCTATTTCCAACAATTTGATCACCCCATCGATTTTTTTGTTCCCTTTATTGTTATGATTTGTTTATAACAAAATATACGAGCTGCTTTTTATGGAACTTTCAGATTAAATCTTTCTTGGCTTCACCTCCAAGAGTTCTTAATATTCAGTTATAAGTTATACTACTACAAATGAGTCAAAAGCAAAATAAAAGATGCCTAAGATTTTATCCGAGGCATCTTTTATAATATTATTCCACCGTCACTGACAATTCCTTCAACAGCAATGAAGGGGAACCAATCCCACTCGACGATACATATAAATCTGATCCAATTTCCTGGATGTTCTTAAGCAGGTCAAAGAAGTTTCCGGCAATCGTCATTTGCTTTACAGGTGTTTCGACTTTTCCATCCTTTACATAAAAACCATTGGCAGCCACTGAGAAATCGCCTGATACCGTATCCGCACCAGAATGCAAGCCAGATAGTTTTGTCACGATAATCGCTTCATTTTGGGATTCTACCAATTCATCATACGTCTTTTCACTTGGTGTGATATAAAAGTTAGAAGGTGCAATAACAAGCGTCCCTTTATATGAAGGTTTATAAGCATGACCTGTCGATTCCACCCCAGCTTTTTTTGCTGTTTTCTGATTGTGGAGCAGCGTGTTCAAAGTACCGTTTTCGACCACATTGCAAACTTTAGAGGCTACGCCTTCTCCATCAAAATTTCGGCTTGAAAAACCTTCATCATAAAATGGGTCATCCACGATTTTCACGTTTTCAGCTGCTATTTTCTCTCCTACTTTATCTTTTAATAGTGAACGGCCTTTTTGAGCAACTTCTGCAGAAAATACAGAAGTAAATGTATTAAGAAGGTCCGCAGCCGCATCTTTGCGCAGGATGATTGGGTACTTTTTACTTGGGATTGATTGTTCACCTAAATACGAAAGGGCTTCTTCCGCGGCTTCTTTCGCAATTTCATCAGGATTCAGCTTAGAGAAATCTTTCGTAATCTTTACCGTAAATCCACTTTTTGTTTCTTCCTCCTGCTTAACGACAACAGACAAAACAAGAGCAAGATAATTCATACGGTCATGAAGAACCAATCCTTTACTGTTGGCAAGCAGCCTCTCCTTTGATTGCTCGATCAGTTTACAATAATTAAGCGACGCGATTCGTGGATCAAACTCAGAAACTTTATGTTCCACTTCCTTTAAAAAGTTAATTTTATCAGGAATCGATACAGCATCTAATGCTTCCGAATAAAAATCCTTTTCTTCATACTCATCGCTTCCCGAAAAAATATCGTCTTGCTCTTCTTCTTCAATGGTTTCTGCATTTGCTTTTGCTCTTTCAAGTAAAAAAGAGATGGATTCAAGATCAAATTTTTCGGTATAGGCGTAGCCCATTTTTCCATTAAAGATTCCCCTAAAAGATAATCCTCCATCTTCCGCGGTTTCATAATGATCCAATTCGCCTTTGTATACATCACAAGCAAAACGCTTTGATTTTTCATAATAAATTTCCATATCCTCAAAACCATGCGAAAGACCATTTCCCATAAGCATTTCCTGGAATTTCTCAATCTTCATGATTTACTCTCCCTTCGTTCCGCCAACGGTTATTTCACTAACGCGTATCATTGGCTGGCCGACATTAACCGGAAGGCTGCCGCTTACAGATCCGCACATACCTGCTCCGTGAGCCAAGTTATTTCCGACCATATCTACGAGTTGGAGTGTCTTCGGCCCATTTCCGATTAAAGTGGCTCCTTTTACAGGTGCTCCGATTTTCCCGTTTTCCACTAGATAGGCTTCCATAATGGCAAAGTTATAGTCCCCAGTTGCCGTATTTACCGAACCACCACCCATATATTTAGCATAAAGACCGTGCTCCGTATTCGCGATAATCTCTTCCGGAGTCGATTTTCCGGGCGCAATAAATGTATTTGTCATTCTTGATGTTGGGTTATATCGATAAGATTCGCGGCGGCTTGAACCTGTAGCTTCCATGCCCATTCGGCGTCCATTGAATTTATCAATCAAATAGCCTTTTAAAATACCATTTTCGATAAGGACATTTTTACGTGTTTTTTCCCCTTCATCATCTATATTGAGAGAACCCCACTCATTAGCAAGTGTTCCATCATCGATATATGTGACGATTTCAGGTGCCACTCTCTCTCCAATTCGATTTGCAAAAATAGAATTACTTTTCGCTACAGAAGTTGCTTCCAACCCATGTCCACACGCTTCATGAAAAATAACTCCGCCAAACTCGTTGTCGATAATGACAGGGAATTTCCCGCTCGGACATTCTTCAGCATGAAGCATCGTCACAGCAATTCGTGCCGCTTCTCCAGCATAATGTTCTAGATCTAATCCTTCGAAAAACTCAAAACCTTTGTAGGCACCAGGTCCGTAAAAGCCTGGCTGCATTTGGGTGCCATCAGAAGCAATCGCTTGAATAGCCAGTCGGCTTCTAACCCGTTTATCTTCTACGAATTTTCCTTCAGAGTTGGCAATCAAAACATTTTGTTCATGATCAAGCAAGCTGACAGTTGCTTGCGCAATACTAGGATGATAGTGTTTTGTAATATCGTATGCTTTTTTCATGACCGCTACTTTACGAGCGTTTTCAATCGATTGCGGCATTTGGATAATTTTATGTAATGGCTCAATTGTTTCTTGTTGAAGTGTAGCCGGGATATGTCTGACATCCCCTTTGATCGCGTGCGCTGCCTGTTGAGCTGCTTTTACAAGCCCTTCTTTTGAAAAATCAGTCGTATACGCATACACACTTTGGAGACCATTGAAAACTCTAATTCCTACTCCAGCATCTCTTCCAGAATTACTTTTTTCAATTTTTCCGTCTTGAAGAACTAAAGTATTTGAAAAGCGGTCCTCAGCAAACACTTCTGCAAAATCTCCACCTGTTGATAATGCTGCGGATATTACATCCTCTATTGTTGATTTACTTAGCATATCATGCATTCCCTCCTTGCAAGTTTTAAATGATTATTAATAGTTTACTATATTATTCCGTTATTTTTACTATTATGAAGGAAACTTTCTAAATTGTTTTGAAAAATAGCCAATTCAAGTAAAAGTATGTTCCATCAGTAATTATGTCGTAGCAGTTCAATTGAATTGGTCCACGTGCCCAATACCTATAGAAAGCGCGATCGTTGTCCATAACCCATTCTGTAATCCATCGTTCATCTATTGTTCATATTAGATTCATATGATCATAGCAAGGAGGAGAGGGATATGTTTAAATATTGGTTATTCTTGCACTTTGCAGGTATTTCAATTTGGGTCGGTTCCCTATTAACTGTAACCATACTATTATTTATAGTGAAAAAGCATCTTGGTTCAAAAGAGCTGTCAACCATCGTTAAAAAAATGACAAAGGTCGTCAATACTCTTATTCATCCGAGCGCTTTTTTCGTTTTACTCAGCGGGATTTTCATGATGATCGCGATGAATTTTGGAGATTCTCCAAAGCCTTTTTACTTAGAATTTATGGAACGAATTGGCGGAATGACGGTTCTTTTCACGATTATTGCTGTTAGTATATTTGGACGCAAGGTTGTGAAAAAATTTAACACTCTTGAAAAAGAAGGTAGTCTTATTGCGCATCCAGCGAGTATCAATACGTATATTACAATGATGCTGATTTCAGTTTTGTTAGTGTTAACAGTTATCTTTGTTGTAAGCTTCAAATTTTAAGTAAAAAAAACGAAAGACCTCCTTCAAGAAGTCTTTCGTTTTTCCTATCTCGGCAGCCTAACAGTAAACTTAGTCCCTCTTCCCAGTTCACTCTCCACAATAATGAAGCCACCATGAAGTTCAATAATCTTCTTCACAACAGATAGACCGAGGCCACTGCCAGATTTTGTTCGGTTTCGAGATTTATCTCCCATATAAAAACGGTCAAAAATTTGCGGCAGCTCTTCTTCTGAAATTCCGCTTCCTGTGTCACGTACAGATACGATAATATCCTCATCCACCGTGATATCGATATAAATCGAGCCATCTACTTCTGTGAACTTAATGCTATTTGTAAGCAAGTTCATCCAAACTTGAAACAATAATTGTTTGTCCGCCTCAATGACAAGCTCTGGCAGATCTAATTCCATCCGCAAGCCTTTTTTGCTCCATTCCCATTCCGTAAGCAATACGACTTCCCTGATTTGCTCATCAAGACGAAACGAACTCTTTTTGACTGCCTTTACTTCTTTATCAAGAGAGGAAAGCATTAATAATTGTTTACTCAAGGAAGATAAACGGCTCGTCTCTTTTTCGATGATCGCTAAGTAACGATCGGTCTCTTCTTCACTTCCCATCTTTGAACGGATTGCTTTCGTAAATCCTTGTATGGAAGTGAGTGGCGATTGGATTTCATGTGATACATTCGAAACGAATTCTTGGCGCATTTCATCTACCTTTTGCAATGATTTTGCCATCCGCTCAAAGTCTTTCGCCAATGCCCCAATTTCATCAGAACGCTGACTGTCAAAAGTGAAATCAAAATTACCACTTGCAATTTTCCGTGTTGCTTTCGTTAACTTTTTGATTGGTCGAACGAGGAATGTCGCAAAAATAACAATTAACAGCATACTGATGAAAAATGTTAAACCTAATATTAAGCTAAAAACAATCCGCATTTCACCAAACTGCTTTTCTACATTCGGACGGACAAATAGAGCTTCCAACCCGCCATTGACTTTAATCGGAACACCAATACTATTTTTCACATCATCTTTGAAAAAACCTGTGACAAATAAATTGCTCTTAAACTCACTAATCCCATGGTACGTATGACCATCAAGAACAGATTGAATGATGGACCCATCCAATTCATAATGACGAAATGGATCCCCAAACTGCACTCCAACCATATTTTGATCGACTAAATAAAGCTGGAAATTCATTTTTGCTACACTCGTTAAATATTCATGAATATTGATTCCTTCGGAGTTTTCGTAGAGATAGACGATTTCATTTGCAATTTCCTTTATTTTATCCTCATTATATTCTTTTAACTTCGCATGATAATAAAGATTAGAAAATAAAAAAGCGATGATACCGCTAACGAGCGCGACAAACATAAAAGTGAAAACAATTCTTACATATAAAGTCTTCATTGGCTTTTTACCTCTAACTTATAACCTATGCCACGGACAGTAATAATTTGAAAATCATCTGTTATATCACGAAAACGCTCGCGCAGCCTTTTAATGTGAACATCAACCGTTCTGCTATCCCCTTCAAAATCAGTCCCCCATATAAACTGTATGAGCTGCTCCCTCGTATACATACGATCCGGTTGGCTAGCAAGCTGCGCAAGCAACTGAAATTCTTTAAGCGGCAAAATGAAGCTTTGAGTGCCGACTTTCACTTCATAATTGTTCCGATCAATCACTGTGTTTTTCATCGTAATAATATTATTTGATACCATTTGATATCTGCGAAGCAGTGCTCGTATCCTGAAAAGGAGCTCTTCTGGTTCAAATGGTTTTACGACATAATCATCTGTTCCTGATAAGAAGCCTTTTGCCTTATCCTCCATTTCGCCTTTAGCTGTAAGTAAAATCACAGGAATATCGTAATATTTTCGAATTTCCGTGCATAAATCCCAGCCATTTTTATGGGGCATCATAACATCTACAATTGCCAAGTGAATTTGTTTATTTTCAAGCAGCATGGAAGCTTCATTTCCATCTGCAGCTTCTACAACTACAAACCGCTCTTTCTGTAAATAAAAGCGCAGCAATTCGCGAATATGAGGATCATCATCGACGATTAGAATATGTGTGTGCATGTTAGATCTTCCTTCTTATTTTGTATAGGTGAAGCGGGATATGAGCGTGAGTCCAAATTTATGCAACCCCATCATGACAATCCCACTCGAAATTTGATCAACACTCGGATTCATTTGAAAAGGGAGTAAATCTGCCACATTAATATGTTCGGGCAAACAGAGACTTAATGCAAACCCTTGTAAAAACGGGTTCGTTATTCCTCCCATGATGCCATTTACAATAAACAATAAGCAAGCCGGAGTTAAAAGAAAGCCGCTCCATACAGCAAATCGTTTATTCCCCAACTTTACAACCGGCCACCACATAAGAATAGCTAATACAAAGAGCAGCGATGTATATCCTTTGTGCACATAGGAAATTTGGTAAAGTGTTTGCAATACGAACGGCAAATGATAAAGAAAAAACAAGATTGCAAATAAAAATAAAGAAATATACGCTAAAACATTTAACTTAAATTTAACCGGAATTCCAAGTATAAATAGCGGCGGAATAATAAAATAAAGGATGCTCATTTGAATCATATGAAAACTAAATGATAAATGGCTAATGACGGATAATGGACTCCCGATCACTAAGTAAAATAAACTGATACTTATGAAAAAAAGAATCGATCTTACGTGATAGATTTTTATAATCGTTAAATGTTTCAGTAAGAGAGCATATAAAATAGCGATTATTGCGAGAATAAATAATAATGGGAAGTTCCACTCTAGTTGTCCTTCAAGCAATACACTATTGACATGCTCCACCTCCTTGCATAAGCACGAATTTATTCATTTTATGATTCAACATTCATGTTTATTTCTAAAAATTACGCTCGGTTCTTGTCCCTATGTGTCAAAATCAAGATTGAAGGCAAGAAAATTCCTCGAATTAAAAATGTATCAAGCAAAATTCCCATCGCCATCGTAAAGCCGAATAAGAATAATTCTTGTAAGGGCTGCGTCATTAATACCGCAAAGGTTGCTGCCAAAATTAAGCCAGCTGACGAAATGACTCCACCTGTTAAAGCAACGCCTTTTCCAACCGCCTCTTTCCAAGGAAGTCTTTGCGCCTCTTCGCGTATGCGCGAAACGAGCATGATATTATAGTCGATTCCTAACGCCACCATGAAAACGAATGTATACACTGGAAGTCGATAGCTAATGGCCTCGAAGCCCATCAAATGATGGAAAATCCACCAACCAAATCCGAGAGTAGAAAAGTACGATAATAATATGGTCGACATCATTAAAATTGGCATTAGAACGGATTGTGTTTGAAAGCCAAGGACAAGAGTAAGTAATATTGTGACAAGTGAAAACAACATGATGATGTCTCGTTCATTCATTTTCCTTACATCAACTTGTTGTGCTGTTTGTCCTCCAATATGCATTTTTACATCCTTTGAAGAAAAACCACTTTCTTTTAATAATATGTTTGCTGAATCACGCAGCTTTTGAACAGCGTCGAGCGCCCCTGTATCATATGGGTTATGATCTAAAATCAACTGCAGCTGAATCGTTTTTTCTGATTTAGATAAAAAATTTCGCGGCAGGCTGTTCTGATCCGTTATGAATGGAGTAACAGAACTAACACCCGGTTGACTTTCTAATTTTTTTACAAGATTATTAACATTTTTGAAAAAATCATGATTTAATTTAAATTCTTTATTGGATTGCAACACGATATTCACAGGAGCCAATTGCCCTGCAGGATAATTTTTCTCTAACAACTCGAATCCTTGCCGCGAAGGCATGTCCTCTGGAAATGATTTTAATAGATTAAAAGAATATTTTATTGAGGAAAAGTTAAAGGCACCAATTAATAAAACGGTAAGCAGAATACAAGCTATGACAGCAGGTCGCTTAATGACTAGTTTGCTTATTTTATTCCAAACTCCAATTTTAACCTTAGCAGCACTTTCAACCTGTGGAACAAATGGCCAAAACGCTTTTCGACCCATTAAGGCAAATATGCTCGGTATTAGCGTGAGGCCCGCTAGCAAAATGACAATGACCGCTACCGAAAATACGGGTGCGAAATGATTATATGGCTGGAACACTGTGACAAATAAAGCCAGCATGGCAAGAAATACGGTTCCACCACTAAACACGATCGGTTCAGAAACATGGTAGATGGCTTCACTCATTGCAGCGTATTTAGATTCCTGTTTTTTTAATTCTTCACGATATCTTGAAAAAACAAATAGGCTATAATCTGTTAAAACAGCAAACAGTAAGACTAGCATAATGGAAATTGCGGAACTATCCACTGTGAACCAGCCGTACTTTCCAGCTACTCCTAAAACACGGTCCACCACTCCATATACAATCCCTGCAATGAAAAGTGGAGTAATCGCTAGTAACGGAGAGCGATAAATTAAGATTAAGATAATAAAAATTAATCCTACAGTCGCAAGCATTAATACGATATCCGCATTTTTAAATAAGGAGATTGTATCAGCTGATATTCCGGCAGGTCCAGTGATTTCAAACTGCATTCCTTCTACACCAATCGCATCGACTTTTTCCCTTACCTGATCCAAGGTTTTAAGGGTAATATCTGTATCTAAATCAGGCTCCAACGAAAGGTTAAAAAGGAGAGTCGATCCGTCATCGGAAAACATCTCATCTTGAACATTTTCTGGAAATTGATGAAAAGGTAATGCGTTTAAAATATATTTAGGCTTTTCATCGGAGGCTAGCCACTCGCTTAATTTGGCTATCTTTTCACGATCTTCATTTGTGATTTTTTCATTCCGATGAAAAACGAGAAGAGCCGGCATTCCGTCAATACTGGAAAATTGTTTTTTAACAATATGATCCGCAATTTCTGAAGGAGCGTCGCCACTTACACTCGCTTCTTTACTATTCACAGCATATTCCTTCGCACCTGGCGCGAACACGCTGAATAACAATACTGCTAGAAGCCAAGCAACGATTGTAATCTTTGCTCCTTTTGAACTACTTGAAAATTTTACTAGTTTTCGAAATGGTCGAAGCATGTCATTCATCTCCTACAATTTAAGGTCAGCCTCATAGTAGGAAATGAATATGAACGGAGTATGAATAGGAGATTTCGTTTACTGCTAAAGCTAAATCTTCTTGCCCTCATATGAACTTGTAAAAAATAGTATCCATTCTTTACTGTTTTTTGAAATAAATTCTTTACAGTTTTGCAAATGAATTACAGTATTATTCCGGAATTTGCCACAAATGCGATGCGCATTCATTCAATACGCATCAATAATTGTGTTGCACATTACTTTTTTTAATGCTTGGTGAAACCACATACTCCCTAGCTTCCACACACTCCTCGCAATTATCTCCACATAAAAAATAAAACGGGTTTTTCTTTAACTCTACACTTGCAACTTCAACGACATCCTTTGCTTTCATAAATTGGCACGTACCATTGCCAATTTTTTGTATAGTAAGGCAACCCTTTTCTTTTAAAAGCGACTCCATCTTATTAAAGTTTTGACAACAATGGTTGATGATTGGAATTTCAATTTTTTCGACCTTTCCGTCCCTTGACATCAACATCGTAGAGTATGTTCTATACGGCACATCATTTAAAGATTCCGCCAAATGGATCGTAGTATTGGAATCATGGGAAACACCAAACAAAAGAATCCTTCCATCAAGCTG
Source organism: Bacillus sp. FJAT-49711 (assembly GCF_018343715.1). Lineage (GTDB taxonomy): Bacteria > Bacillota > Bacilli > Bacillales > Bacillaceae_C > Lederbergia. The sequence goes on from NZ_JAGYPL010000003.1 coordinate 267,297, forward strand.
ATACGCTTTTCCGATTGGACTTTTAATTCCTTCCGGTTGATCTATTAGTTGTTCGGCGACAATTTCCGGTGCATGCTTCCCATATGCCGCAAACGCACTATTTGGATGAACACTTCTAAGCACCCCCGGCATTCTCCAAAATGTTTCAGCGACAATCCCCATATCATCCGTTGGAGTCGTTTTGGGATCAAATACTTCGTCGCCACTTGTCATTGATGGCATGACGAGTGTCCCTTCATCCCCCAAAATGTCTAGTAAACTTTCAATCACCGCGTCTGGGCCGCCCTCTATATATCCAATGTTTCGTAGTGATGTATGGACGACAAGCACCATCCCTTCTTTTACTCCAATTCTTTTAAAATCTCCAACTAATTGATTTTTAGTAAGCATGTACCCACCAACCATTTTCGTTTTCATCATTATATAATTTGCGCCCAATTATGAAAAGCTTTCCAAAAACAGTTGACAATGATTTTTAAATGTTATATGGTTAATTACATAAGTAACTAACCAATACGGTGGTGGACCAAATGAAGCATTTAATTGATGATAGGCGGCCCATTTTTATCCAAATTGCAGAGCGTATAGAGGATGACATCATCGAAGGCGGATTGCCGGAAGAATCCCAAGTTCCTTCAACGAATCAGTTCGCTCACTTTTATAAAATCAATCCAGCCACAGCTGCGAAAGGCGTAAATTTACTGGTTGACGAAGGCATCTTATATAAAAAGCGGGGTATCGGAATGTTTGTTGCAGAAGGAGCACGGTTGAAAGTCATTGAAAAGCGAAAAAAGCAGTTTTTCGAGCAATATGTCGTGACGATGATACAGGAAGCTGAAAAGTTAGGAATAACAGCTGAACAACTGATGGATATGATTCGGAAAGGAGATCGAAAATGATGAATGAAGTGGTTAAGGTCAGTAAGCTTAATAAATTTTATAATGACCATAAAGCAATCCAAGATATTAGCTTTTCAATTGATGAAAATAAAATTTATGGGCTGCTTGGTAGAAATGGTGCCGGAAAAACAACTTTAATGAAAATGATTACGGCGCAGATATTTCATACTAATGGAGATTTAAACGTATTTGGAGAAGAACCATATGAAAATGCGAAAGTACTTAAACAAATTTGTTTTATAAAAGAGAGTCAAAAATACCCTGACAATTTTAATGTCCGTGATATTTTGGAAGTATCAAAGAGTTTTTTTCCAAATTGGGATGAGGAGTATGCATACTCCTTAGTCGAAGAATTCAACCTTCCACTAAAGAAGAAAAATAGAGGACTTTCCCGAGGAATGCATTCAGCGCTTGGTATCGTAATTGGTCTTGCAAGTAGGGCACCACTCACCATTTTTGATGAACCATATCTAGGTTTGGACGCTGTTTCGAGGGAATTATTTTACAACCGTTTGATGGAGGATTACACTGAGCATCCCCGGACAATTATTTTATCTACCCATCTTATTGATGAAGTAAGTAATTTGCTGGAACATGTTTTAGTCATTGATAAAGGAAGATTAATCATCGACGAAGATGCCGAGAACTTGAGAGGCAAGGCTTTTACCGTAACAGGGCAAAAAGCAAAGGTAGAGGCATTTATTTCCGGAAAAGAAGTCATTCATCGTGAGTCATTTGGCGGGCTGCTTTCAGCGACTGTAATAGGTACCACAAATGATAATATCCATATTCCGGAACTTGAAATAACCCCTGTTTCCTTGCAGCAGTTAATTGTCCATTTAACAAAAGGAAAATCTGATAAACAAAGTGGGGTGGCGAAATGAATATTCAAAGTGTTTTAAAAATGCATCGCCGGGATAAGTGGGGTTGGTTCTTAATTCCAAACATCATAGTATTCTCCGTTTTCATTGTAAATTTAATCGTTAGCTTTTTTATTACACCAGAAGAAGCGTATTACACAGGCGGAGGATTTTCATATTTGTTTGTATACATGTTAATAGCTGGAATATTAGTAATGGCACAAACATTTCCATATGCCATTAGCATGTCCGTCAGAAGAACAGATTTCTTTATCGGTACAGCTGTAATGGGATCAATCATGAGTTTCTTCTACGCCATACTTTTACTCATTTGTTCAGTAGTTGAAAAATGGACGATTGGCTGGGGAGGAAAATTCCACTTCTTCCATTTTCCATATTTGAATGATGGAACACTTTTAGAACAATTCGTCATCTATTTCATTTTATTACTTAATGTATTTTTCCTTGGATTAATGATTTCCAGCTTCACGCGTCGTTTTGGAAAAAAAGGACTGTTTATCGCTGCTATAGCCTTATTATTGATTGCAAGTGTCGCAGCATTACTTGTAACGTATTATGAACATTGGATGGATATGATTCATTGGATTATTGATCACACTGCCGTCCAACTATCATACTGGCTCATTATACCTACACTGATTTACTTTGTCTTTTCGTACTTATTCTTGAGAAGGGCAACTGTTTAAAAAAACGCCTAGCGATGCTGACCCAATGTATCGCTAGGCATTTTTATATTTAATGGAAGGAAGTTGGACAGTTCTCCAGCTTATTTTAGAATTTTGTCAATCACAGCAACGGTGATGGACAAATCTAGTATTTATTTCACACTTTTGTCCATCATAACACTGATGATGGACAATTCCACTGCTTATTACAGAATTTTGTCAATCATAGTAACGGTGATGGACAAATCTAGCATTTATTTCACATTTTTGTCCATCATAACGCAGATGATGGACAGTTCCACTGCTTATTTTATAATTTTGTCAATCACAGCAACGGTGATGGACAAATCTAGTATTTATTTCACACTTTTGTCCATCATAACACTGATGATGGACAATTCCACTGCTTATTACAGAATTTTGTCAATCATAGTAACGGTGATGGACAAATCTAGCATTTATTTCACATTTTTGTCCATCATAACGCAGATGATGGACAGTTCCACTGCTTATTTTATAATTTTGTCCATCATAACACTGATGATGGACAATTCCACTGCTTATTCTAGAATTTTGTCCATTATAGCATTGGAGATGAATATTCCTACTACTCCAATAAAATATGAGACTTTCTCGTTTTTTTAAATCGATTACTTTGAGCATCAAAAAGACCATAATGCCTATTTTTGCACCCCTTCCCCTCCCTTCATACAATTAGACGGACAAAAGCAGATTGTATTACAAATCATGTTAGTATCTAGTAAAACAATATATTATAGGCATTGAACCCTCTAGATTTATTCGCAGGTGAGATTCTGAAGTTGGACAGCTAAAGATTAAGTTAAAACTAGAAGAATATAAAGATATGTTTTCATCAATTAAAAAAGCCACTCAGTCCACCAAATCAAGATTCGGTAGGAATGAGTAGCTTAATTTTACTTTTAACGATTTTCATATGCTGCAATTTTGTCTTCAAGCTGCAATGTTAAGGCGATTTCGTCCCAGCCGTTTAATAGCATTTGACGGCGGTATGGGTCGACTTTGAATGAGTAAGTGTCTCCGTCCTCTGTCACAACGGTTTCTGTTTCAAGGGAGACGGTGATTTTTAATGGTTTTTCCTTTGATTTTTTTAGTAAATCTTCAACATCAGCTTCAGATAATTGGATTGGGAGTAGGCCATTTTTGAAGCTGTTGTTAAAAAAGATATCCGCAAAGCTCATTGCGATGATGACTCTGAATCCGTAATCACCGAGTGCCCACGGTGCGTGCTCACGTGATGAACCGCAGCCAAAGTTTTCTCGAGCGATTAAAATTTCACTTCCGGCATACTCTTCATTATTCAGTTCAAAGTCCGCTCTTTCCACTCCATTATCATCGTAGCGCCAATGATAAAAAAGGTATTTTCCAAATCCGGTACGCTCAATTCTTTTTAAAAATTGCTTTGGTATGATTTGGTCCGTATCTACATTTGAACGATCCAACGGAGCAAGTACGCTCGTTACTTCTTTGATCGGCCTCATACAAGCGCCCCCTCTTGTTTAAAAGTACGAACATCAACGAAGCGACCAGCAATGGCAGCAGCTGCTGCCATCGCAGGACTGACTAAGTGAGTACGTGAGCCATTTCCTTGGCGGCCTTCAAAATTACGATTGGATGTTGAAGCGCATCTCATGCCCGCTGGAACTTGGTCAGCATTCATGGCAAGGCACATGCTGCATCCAGATTCCCTCCATTCAAATCCAGCATCAAGGAAAATTTTATCTAAGCCTTCCTCTTCCGCCTGTCTCTTAACTGAATGGGAACCAGGTACTACAATCGCATTAACGCCACTGTTCACTTTCTCACCTGCAACAATTTTAGAAGCTGCTCGTAAATCCTCGATTCGAGAATTCGTGCAAGAACCGATGAACACATATTGAATCTCAATATCTGTCATTCTAGTTCCACCTTCAAGTCCCATATATTCAAGAGCTTTTTCAATTTCTGCCTTCTCTGCATCCGTTTTTCCATCTTTAGGACGCGGTACAGATCCATTTACGCCAACACCCATACCAGGGTTTGTACCCCATGTAACAACAGGCTCAATTTCAGATGCATCAATTTCAATGACTGCATCATACTTAGCATCAGCATCAGTTACTAGCTCGCGCCATTCTGATTTTAGCTTTTCAAATTCTTCTCCAACTGGAACATGAGGACGACCTTCCAAATAAGCAAACGTAGTTTCGTCAGGGCTGATTAATCCAGCTTTTGCACCAGCTTCAATGGACATATTACAAACCGTCATTCGTTGTTCCATCGTTAACTTTCTGATGGCATCGCCTGTATACTCAAAAATATGGCCTGTTCCAACGTTGATTCCGTATTTCGCAATAATCGCCAAAATTAAGTCTTTTGATGTAACACCTTGGCCTAACTCGCCATTCACTTTAACTTGCATCGTTTTCGGCTCTGCTTGCCATAATGTTTGAGTCGAAAGAACATGCTCCACTTCACTCGTTCCAATTCCAAATGCTAAAGCACCAAATGCACCATGTGTGGAAGTATGGCTGTCTCCACAAACAATTGTTTTGCCAGGTTGCGTTAATCCAAGCTCAGGGCCGATTACGTGAACGATTCCCTGGTCCGGATGACCCATACCAGCTAACGGAACTCCAAACTCCGCACAGTTTTTCTCAAGAGTTGTCATTTGCTTCTCGGAAATTGGATCTGTTACAGCTTCATTCAAACGAGTTGGAACGTTATGATCCATCGTTGCAAAAGTTAAATCTGGTCTGCGTACTTTTCTCCCGTTTAGGCGCAAACCTTCAAATGCTTGTGGAGAAGTCACTTCATGAACGAGATGAAGATCGATATATAGCAAATCTGGTTTCCCTTCTTCTCGATGAACGACATGCTTCTCCCAAATCTTTTCAATAATCGTTTTGCCCATCTTTCTTCACCTCACCGTTCAATTTCGCTGACAATCTTTTCAGTCATGTCAGTCGTGGATAATACTTGCCTTCCGATATTTTTGAATTCACTTGTACAATAGCCTGCCTCAAGAACATTTTTAACTGCCGCCTCAACCGCATTCGCTTCTTCTAACATTCCGAACGAGCTGCGCAGCATCATTGCTGTTGATAAAATAGCTCCAAGCGGATTGGCGATATTTTTCCCGGCAATATCAGGTGCGGATCCATGAATGGGTTCATATAATCCAAAACCGTCTGCACGAAGACTAGCCGATGGCAACATTCCAAGTGAACCTGTAATGACAGAAGCTTCATCGCTTAAAATATCCCCAAACATGTTTTCCGTTACGATTACATCAAAAGCTGCTGGATACGTGATTAATTTCATCGCTGCCGCATCTACAAGCATATGTTCATATTCTACTTCTGGGTATCTAGCTGCAACTTCTTCGACAATTTTTCTCCAAAGCTTGCTTGACTCAAGTACATTCGCTTTATCAACTGATGTTACTTTGTTCTTGCGTTGTTTTGCCAAATCAAAGGCGTGAATGACTACACGCTCTATTTCATCACGGCCGTAAACTAAAGTATCAACTGCTTTATCGTCATCATGGAAACTTGGTTCACCGAAATACAAGCCACCTGTAAGTTCCCTTACAATCATCATGTCGACGCCTTCAGCAACTTCTTCCTTCAAAGGAGAAACAGAGAGCAGGCTTTTAAAAGCCTGTACAGGTCGGAGATTTACACTTAATTCAAAGTGTTTACGAATTTGGAGAAGCCCTCTTTCAGGTCGAAGATCAGATGGATTGTTATCCCATTTTGGTCCGCCGACTGCTCCAAGAATAATCGCATCACTTTCTTCACAAATTCGGATTGTTTCATCTGGCAATGGCTGACCAACTTTGTCAATGGCCTCTCCACCGAGCAGGCCGTATACCCATTCAAATTCGTGATGAAAACGACGCCCAATTGCTTCTAATACTGCTAGGCTTGAATCTGTCACTTCTTTTCCTATTCCGTCTCCACGTAATACAGCTACTCGTTTCTTCAATCTCAACTTCCCCTTCTATACGGTTGTCATTAACTGCTTCATTTGTGATTGAAGCAGTATGCGATTCACAGCATTTAAATATGCTTTAGCAGATGCTTCTAATACATCCTGCGCAGAATCTCTACCTGAAAGAACCTCGCCATTAAATGTTATATTAATGACTGCTTCGGCAAGAGCATCCCTGCCTTTTCCTATAGATGAAACTCGATAATCCAATACATGGACTTCTCCTTCCACCACTTTTTCAAGTGCATTAAAGATAGCTTCAACACTTCCCGCACCACTCGTTGCTTCTCCAACTATGTTGCCATCAGGTGTTTTTACGGTAACAGTTGCCAAAGGCTCTTGCACCGATGTATATTGAACGCCGACAGTTTCAAGTTCGTATATAGAAGTCTCCGAATCTTTTAACTGCTCATTCGTTAAAATCGTCCATAAATCTTCATTCGTAATTTCTTTCTTGCGATCGGCTAGTTTTTTAAATTGTATAAATGCATGATTCAAAGATTTGGAATCTAGTTCAAACCCAAAAGATTTAGCACGATCTTGGAAAGCGTGTCGCCCAGAATGTTTTCCTAACACTAAACTGTTTGACGTTTCGCCGATAAGTTCTGGTGTAATGATTTCATATGTTGTCGGCTCTTTTAAAACTCCATCTTGATGAATGCCTGATTCGTGTGCGAAAGCATTTTTGCCGACTACCGCTTTATTCGCTTGAACGGCCATTCCTGTTAACTTGCTAACAAGCTGGCTTGTACGTTTTATTTCATTCAACGTTAAGTTTGTTTCGATTTGATAAAAATCTTTCCTCGTATAAAGAGCGACGCCCACTTCTTCCAAAGCGACATTACCTGCTCTTTCCCCAATACCATTTACAGTACCTTCGATTTGATCAGCGCCATTTTCAATCGCTGCAAGTGTATTGGCAACTGCCATTCCAAGGTCATTGTGGCAGTGAGCCGAAAGTGTAGCTTCCCTAATATTCGGAACATTTTCTTTTAAATACTTAAATAATGCTCCGTATTCCTCAGGGGTCGCGTAGCCAACTGTATCTGGAATATTAATAACCGATGCACCGGCTTTAATAGCCTGTTCTACGATTTGAGTGAGGAAAGCTCGATCGGAGCGGAATGCATCCTCAGCTGACCATTGAACGATTGGAAAAAAACTTTTTGCATACTTAATCGTTTCAATCGTTGTTTGCACTACTTGTTCAGGAGTTTGTTTTAATTTATACGTCATGTGTATTGGAGAAGTAGCAATGAAAACGTGGAGCCTAGGGCATTCCGCCACTTTCAACGCTTCCCATGCATGATCAATATCTGATTTGACTGAACGCGCCAGGCCTGTGACAGATGAGTCTTTTATTGTTGAGGCAATTTTTTTTACAGCATCTAAATCACCCGGAGAGGCGGCGGGAAACCCCGCCTCCATAATATCCACTCCGAATCTTTCAAGCTGTTTCGCGATTTCGAGTTTTTCAGCTGTATTTAGATTCACTCCAGCCGATTGCTCTCCATCACGCAAGGTTGTATCAAATATGTCAATTTTTCGCACTTGAAACCACAGCTTTCTTCTTACCAGCTTTAACAAATGGCATCATTTCACGAAGCTCTTGACCTACTTTCTCAATTAAATGTTCGCTTTCACGACGGTTAATCGCATTGAATTCTGGACGATTCAATTGGTTTTCTAGCAACCAGCCTTTTGCGAATTTACCAGTTTGGATATCTTCCAAAATATCTTTCATACGTGCTTTCGTATCAGCATCTACAACTCGTGGTCCAGAAACGAAGTCTCCCCATTGTGCTGTATCAGAGATAGAGTAGCGCATTCCAGCAAGGCCATCTTCGTACATTAGGTCTACGATCAATTTTAATTCATGTAAACACTCAAAGTATGCTACTTCTGGTTGGTATCCAGCTTCTACAAGTGTTTCGAAACCAGCTTTTACAAGGGCAGTTGTTCCGCCGCAAAGCACTGCTTGCTCTCCGAATAGATCTGTTTCCGTTTCTTCTTGGAATGTTGTTTCAAGTACACCTGCACGAGCGCCGCCAACACCTTTTGCATAAGCCAATGCTAAATCTCTTGCTTGACCTGTTGCATCTTGATATACCGCAAATAATGCTGGTACCCCTGCACCTTGTTCAAACGTACGGCGTACAAGATGTCCTGGGCCTTTAGGTGCTACTAGGAATACATCCACATCTGAAGGTGGTACGATTTGATTGAAGTGAACGTTAAAACCATGAGCAAATACTAACGCTTTACCAGCTGAAAGTTCTGGTTTTACTTCATTTTCATATACAGCTGTTTGTCTTTCGTCTGGAAGTAAGATCATGATGATATCTGCTTTCGAACTTGCTTCTTGAACGGAATAAACTTCATGTCCATCTTCAACCGCTTGATCGTAAGATTTACCAGGTCTAATTCCAACGATAACGTCAAAACCGCTGTCTTTTAAGTTGCTTGCATGTGCGTGTCCTTGTGAACCATATCCTAAAATTGCGATTTTCTTTTCTTGTAATACTGACTCATTGATTTCGTTATTGTAATATACTTTTGCCATTTTTTCTCCATCTCCTCTTAAAGTTGTAAAATTGATAGTTGTTGTGTTTCTGTTTTTTGATGTTCGCGAACAAATGCAGTTACACCTGTTCTTGATATATCTTTAATGCCATAAGGCTTTAACAACTCCATAAATGCGTCCACTTTGTCAGGTTCCCCTGTTACTTGCACGGTGATCATGTTTTTCCCCATATCGATGACCGTTGCCCTAAAAGGTTCAATAATGCTATATACTTCACTTCGCATGGAAGGCGGACACTGTACTTTAATAAGTGCCAACTCACGAGTAACAATCGACTTATCGGTAATATCCGACACCTTCAATACATCAATTTGTTTCTGCAACTGCTTGAGCAGCTGCTCCATTTTAGCGGGATCATCCATTGGCACGATGAAAGTCATTTTAGAAACAGCTGGATTTCCCGTAGGGCCAACCGTAATGCTGTCAATATTAAATTGCCTTTTGGCAAATAATCCGGTAATACGATTTAACACACCAGGGTTATTGTTGACTGTTACAGTTACAACTCGTTTCATTCTCCCACCCCTATCATTTCATGAAGTCCTTTTCCTGGGGCAACCATCGGATAAACATTTTCAGCTTCAATAACTCGACAATCAATTAATACAGGTTCGTCTGTATTGAAGGCTTCTTCAAATACAGCTTTAGCTTCTTCTTCAGTAGTTGCTATATATCCTTTAATTCCATAAGCTTCAGCCAATTTTATAAAATCAGGTTGATTTGGAATTAATGAGTGAGAATAACGCTCTTCATAAAATGTTTGTTGCCATTGACGAACCATTCCAAGACATTTGTTATTGATGATGACAACTTTTACTGGAAGATTCAGTTCTTTTATAATGGAAAGTTCTTGCAATGTCATTTGGAAACCGCCATCTCCTGTAACTGCTACAACCGTTTTATCAGGCTCACCTAATTGTGCACCAATCGATGAAGGGAACCCAAAGCCCATCGTACCTAGCCCACCTGAAGTAACCCAATTATTCGGACCATTAAATCCGTAATATTGTGCTGCCCACATTTGATGCTGGCCAACGTCAGTCGTTACAATGGCATCTCCACCCGTAATGTCGTGAATCATTTTGATGACATGTGGTGAAGAAAGAGAATTTTCTGGTGAAGCCGGTTTTTTAAACGGATATTTTTCTTTACTTTCTTGTAAAGCGTCCGTCCATTCTGATATATCTGGAATATTTAATTCCATGTTCAGTAACTCTTCCAATACGATTTTTGCATCTCCAACAATCGGAACAGCAGTTGGAACATTTTTACCGATTTCAGCTGGATCGATATCAATATGAGCCACCGTCGCATTCGGAGCAAAGTGCTTCAAGTTACCAGTTAGACGATCATCAAAGCGAGCACCAATATTAATGAGCAAATCGCAATCAGTTATAGCCATATTGGATGTGTACGTTCCATGCATCCCCGCCATCCCTAAAAATTGAGGATGATCCCCAGGGATTGTACCTAATCCAAGAAGTGTATTTGTAATTGGAAACCCAGTTTTTTCAACGAATTCTTTTAAATAATCTGACGCTTTTGCGAATAGTACTCCCGCGCCTGCAAGAATCAATGGCTTTTTAGCATTAGCCATTACACTTACAAGCTTTTGCAATTGCAAATAATTCGGCTTTGTCGTTGGTTGATAACCTGGTAGATTAATCGAAGCATCAGGAAATACCTTTGTTACTTGTTGTGACGCAATATCTTTTGGAATATCAATTAGAACTGGTCCTGGACGTCCAGTAGACGCAATATAAAAAGCCTCTTTAATAATTCTTCCAAGATCTTCAATTCTTTTTACTTGGTAATTATGTTTTGTAATTGGCATTGTAATGCCGACAATGTCTGATTCTTGGAATGCATCTGTTCCAAGCGCAGAGCTTGCAACTTGACCCGTGAACACGACGAGTGGCAATGAGTCCATCATAGCATCCGCAATACCTGTAACAAGATTCGTCGCGCCGGGTCCAGATGTAGCAATGACGACCCCTGGCCTTCCAGTGACTCTTGCATAGCCTTCTGCAGCGTGAATAGCTCCTTGTTCATGTCTCGTCAAGACGTGCCTGATTGGATTTTTGTGCAATGCATCATAAATTGGCAGTGCAGCTCCTCCAGGATAACCGAACATAATTTCAACGTTCTCTTTTTGCAATGCCTCGATGAAAAGGTCTGCCCCAGTCTTCACTTGTACTGTTGTTGCCGCGTCAGATTTTTGGTCACTCGTTCCCATCGGGATACCCATACTCACCACTAGCGCCTTCCTTTCAATTTTGATTTTTTTAAAACATATCGCATTTTATTGATTTAATGCATTAACTTATGAAATATTTACTTTTCTTTGTTCTGCTGTTGGAGTGAGAGCCTTCCACTTCTCCAATAAAAAAAAGTCTTTTCAGCCCACAAAAAAGGAGAACCTTTTATGCAGGGATGAAAAAACTTTCATGGTACCACCCTACTTCTCAGTGTAGATCACTGACTCAGGAGCGACAATTATGTCACTCATTGATAACGGGAACTTACATTTTATCCCCGTGAACCCTTACTTGCTAAAGCTTTCAGGATTCCCGCTCCGAGGCGATGTCACAAATGGCTGTATTGTCGGTTTCCAGCAGTTCCGACTCTCTGGTAATACAGGGCTCCATTCATTTTTACCTCTTCATTGCATTGTTGTTTGTTCATTTATAACATAAAAGTTGTTTTTTGTCATATTTTCATTACGCCGCCTGTGCTGGCAGAAGTAACAAGTTTAGAGTATCTAGCTAAATAGCCTTTTTTGATCTTTGGTTCAAATGGTTTTAAATTAGCTTTTCTTTCAGCTAAAATTTCATCTGAAACTTTTAAATCAATCGTACGATTTGTTAAGTCGATGAAAATCTCATCTCCATCCTCAACTAGAGCAATGGGTCCACCCTCAGCCGCTTCCGGCGAAATATGTCCGATTGATATACCTCTAGATGCTCCTGAGAAACGACCGTCTGTAATAAGTGCAACTTTTGTTCCAAGGCCTCTACCTGCAATAGCTGCAGTAGGTGCAAGCATTTCCGGCATACCAGGTCCACCTTTTGGTCCTTCATAGCGAATGACAACAACATGACCTTCTTTTACCGTTCCATCATTAATACCTTGTTGCGCGTCTTCTTGTGATTCAAAAACAATTGCTTTTCCAAGGAATGTTTTTATCGAAGGATCTACAGCGCCGACTTTAATGACGCCTCCATCCGGTGCTATATTACCGTAAAGGATGGAAAGTCCACCTACAGGACTATATGGATTTTCTTTCGGTCTAATGACTCCAGGATTTGTGATGACATGTTCTTTTACGTTTTCGTACACAGTTTTACCTGTTACCGTCATTCTATCCCTTTCAATGGCATTCATCTCGCATAGTTCACGTATAATGGCACTGACTCCGCCGGCATCGTGTACATCTTGCATTGTATAATCGGATGCAGGCGCAATTTTAGATAAATATGGAACTCGCTTAGCCACTTCATTGATACGAGATAAATCGTAATCGATATCAGCCTCATGTGCAATAGCTAATGTGTGAAGAACAGTGTTTGTTGACCCACCCATTGCCATATCAAGTGCAAATGCATCATCGATTGTTTGTTCACTAATTATATCACGAGGTTTAACATTTTCCTTCACCATTCTAACTAAATGATGAGCAGCCTCTTTAATTAATCTGTGGCGTTCTTTTGATGTCGCTACAATTGTACCGTTGCCAGGCAATGCTACACCTAGCATTTCCATGAGCGAGTTCATTGAGTTTGCAGTAAACATTCCTGAACAGGAACCACAAGTAGGACAAGCATTCTGTTCAATGTCGAGGAGTTTTTCTGCAGTCATTTTCCCTGCATGGAATGCACCAACTCCTTCGAAAACGGATGAAAGTGTTAATGGTTCGCCTTCTGATGAAGTTCCGCCTTCCATAGGTCCACCTGATACAAAAATGGAAGGGACATTCGTTCTATATGCCGCCATCAACATTCCAGGAGTGATTTTATCACAGTTCGGAATGTAGAAAACTCCATCAAACCAGTGAGCATTAATAACGGTCTCTGCAGCATCTGCGATCAGCTCTCTGCTTGGCAAGGAATAACGCATTCCAATGTGACCCATCGCAATTCCGTCATCTACCCCAATTGTATTAAACTCGAACGGAACCCCGCCTGCTTCCCAAATTGCTTCTTTGACCACATCTGCAAATTCTCTTAAGTGCTTGTGACCAGGAATAATATCAATATAGGAATTACAGACTCCAATGAACGGTTTCTCCAAATCTCTTGTTTTTACACCTGTTGCATATAATAAGCTGCGGTGTGGGGCACGATCAATCCCCTTTTTTATCATATCGCTTCTCATTATGACATCTCCTGTTTCTTTAGGCCGTATTAATTAGCCACATTTAATGATTCATCGTATATATTAACTCCGTCAGTAAGCGTCAACTCTCGGAAACTTTCAAGCAGGTCTTTTGTTATAGGACCAGGTTTTCCATCTCCAATGATTCTTCCATCAACTTTTTTAACAGCAATTACTTCTGCAGCAGTTCCTGTTAAGAAGACTTCATCAGCTGTATATACATCATGCCGTGTAAATATGGCTTCTTCGACTTCATATCCTTTTGCACGAGCGATATCAATTATTGCATTTCTAGTAATTCCAACAAGGGCACCAACATGTCCCGGAGGTGTTAGTATTTTTTTATCTCTTATGATAAAAATATTATCCGCTGAACCTTCCGCCACATATCCCTGATCATTGAGCATGAGAGCTTCAGGAACCCCAGCAAGATTTGCTTCTATTTTAACGAGAACATTATTTAAATAATTTAATGATTTTACCATTGGATTTAACACATCTGAACGATTCCGTCTCGTCGCCACTGTGATGATTTCAAGTCCAGTTTCGTATAATTCCTTTGGAAAAATACTTAGTGGTTCAGCAATGACAATGACTGTTGCTTTTTCGCAAGTATACGGATTTAAACCCAAGTCCCCTACTCCACGAGATACAACGAGGCGAACGTATCCATCTGTTAATTTGTTTTTGCGGAGTGTTTCCGTAACAATGCTCGACATCTCCTCTTTCGTGTATGGAATGGTTAACATGATTGATTTCGCTGAGTCATACAGACGTGTTAAATGCTCGTCTAAGCGAAACACATTCCCAGAATATGCACGAATTCCTTCGAAGATTCCATCTCCGTAGAGAAATCCATGATCATACACTGACACGACAGCTTCTTCTTTTTTTACGAATCGGCCATCAAGGAAGATCAATTGTTCACTCATTACTATTCGCCCCTCTCTATAAAATTATATTTTCAAAGTTATTTTGATTTATTAAATTGTTCCAATAATACCGCGGTATTGCTGAAAGGTCAAGACATTTTCAGAATGTTTTATCAGTTGTAAAAAGTCCATTAATTTTGTATCCGTTTTCATTGTTTTTGCACCAACGTTTGAAAAATTTATACTATTTATGAATTTTCAATGAATTTTTTAATCTATGAATCTTCAATTGAATAACTATATCAGTATTTCTACTTGCATCGTGCTTTGAACGCTCCAATTTGACAGCTGTGCTTATTTTTTTATAGGAAAAAGCAATTAAAAAACAGCTGCGTGAATGTCAACCTTTTAAAGGAAATTAGTACGCAGCTGCTTGCTATGGAAATTATTTTATGGGGATTTAGGGGTTTTTTTAATATGTGGATATTCTAATGGTGAATTTATGCCATTCCCATCGTTTTTTTTATTCGTAGGATATCTTTTTTATTATGCCAAGTGTCATCTTTCAGAATATCGATGCTATCTCCCATATCTTTCATTTGTTCTTTAATTTCTCCAAATTCTTTGGCATTCTGATGACGCATCTCACTCAATTCAGCTTTTAGCATCTCTTGTCCATTTCTTAACCCACTTAAAATGAACCCATGCTCTTTTAAAGTTTCACTATGCATGTCCAGTTTTTGACTATGCTCATTTAATATCTGGCTATGTTGATTTAAAATTTGGCTATGCTCTCTTAATATCCCGCTATGCTCATTCAATGTATCCTTTATCTCATACAGGATGCCCATAATTTCTTTAGCCATCTCCATTTTATTCGCCTCCTTTCTACATATATCTAGTATATCATCTGTCCCAAAAGAAAAGTAGGCTGCCGAGTAGTCTCGTCAGCCTTAATTTTTTATTTACGATGCATCTTAAATTCTAAAAATAGATCATTATAGTGAGCTAACATCTTCTTCCCTAAGTTATCATACACTTCAAGACGTTCTGTTAACTCCGGAGAAGGGTAAAACCGTTCATCGCTTGTCATGTCTTCTGGCATATATTCTAATGCTTTTGAATTTGGAGTCGAATAACCAATATATTCAGCGTTTTGGGCAGCATTTTCAGGATCAAGCATAAAGTTAATAAATTTGTGGGCACCTTCCACATTTTGGGAGGATTTAGGAATAACCATATTATCAAACCACAAATTTGAGCCTTCTTCCGGGACAACATAGTCAATATCTTCATTTTCCCACATAATATCCGCTGCTTCTCCAGACCATGTTACTCCAATAGCAGCTTCTTCATTGGCAATAAGTAATTTTATTTCATCACCAATAATTGCTTTAACATTAGGCGTAAGTTTATCAAGTTTGTGTTTCGCTTCCAAAAGACGGTCTTTATTCGTTTCATTTAATGAATAATGCAAACTGTTCAGTCCCATCCCAATGATCTCACGGGCACCATCGACAAGGAATATTTGATTTTTTAAATCTGGATCCCATAAATCATTCCAGCTTTTAATTTCTTTTCCGTCAAGCATTTTCGGATTATACACAATTCCAACTGTACCCCAAAAATAAGGTATAGAGTATTGATTATTTGGATCAAAAGACAAATCCATAAACCGTTTATCAATATATTTTAAGTTGGGCAATTTACTATGATCAAGCGGCAGGAGTAAATTTTCCTCTTCCATTTTGCTAATCGCATATTCCGAAGGGACTGAAATATCATAAGATGTACCGCCTTGTGATATTTTTGTCATCATCGCCTCATTTGAATCAAATGTTTCGTAAATCACTTTTATCCCTGTTTCTTTCTCGAATTTCTTAATTAAATCAGGATCAATATAATCTCCCCAATTATAAACATTCAAAACATTTCCACTCGTATATCCTTGTGATGAATTCATATGAGAAGTCAGATACATCAAGGCAAAAGAAACAATAAAGATGAGAGAAAATAAACGTACTAATTTACTCATGATTTCCTCACCCCCGCAGCTTGTGTTCTCACGTTGCGCTGGTTAACAAAATAGTATCCAATGACAAGCACAAGAGTCAGTAAAAAGATCAGTGTCGATAATGCATTAATTTCTAATGAAATTCCTTGGCGAGCACGTGAGTAAATTTCGACTGATAATGTTGAAAATCCATTGCCAGTTACAAAAAACGTAACAGCGAAGTCATCAAGCGAATACGTTAATGCCATGAAAAAGCCCGCAAAAATACCTGGTGTAATATAAGGCAAAATAACCTTTGATAAAATATCCCAATTCGTAGCACCAAGATCCCTAGCTGCGTCAATGAGGGAAGATCTCATTTCTTGAAGCTTAGGCAACACCATAATGACAACGATTGGTACACTGAATGCAATATGAGATAATAAGACCGATGTAAAACCTAGCTTAATCCCAATCATCGTAAACATAATGAGGAAAGATGCTCCAATTATGACGTCTGGGCTAACGATTAAAACGTTATTTAATGTTTGAAGCGTATTTTTATACCGCAGTCTCTTAACATACGTTATCGCAAGAGCTCCGACAACTCCAAGAATCGTGGAGATCGCTGCTGAAAGCAATGCGATGATTAACGTATTTAATGCTATGATGATAAGCCTCGTATCTTGGAAAACTTCCCCGTACCATTCAAACGTAAAACCTTCAAAATCACGCATCGTTCCCCCGCTATTAAAGGAATAATACATTAGATATAGAATCGGAGCATACAATATGAAAAAAACAATGATCAAATATAATTTAGCAAATTTGCTTTTTCCATTCATACGAGATCACCCCGTTTTCTATTACCAGTTAAAATCATAATAACCGCCATTGCGATAATTAAGAAAACCGCAATTGTGGCACCCATTCCCCAGTCCTGTGTGACGAGAAAATGTTGTTCAATCGCCGTACCGAGAGTAATAACACGGTTCCCTGAGATTAGTCTTGTAATCATGAACAAGGAAAGAGCCGGAATAAATACAGCCTGACAACCTGATTTTACTCCGTCTAAAGTTAGCGGGAAAATAACTCTTCTAAAAGTTGTCCATGTAGAAGCCCCAAGATCACTCGCAGCATCGACTAAAGATGGATTCATTTTCTCAAGCGCATTGTAAATCGGAAGAATCATAAATGGAATAAAAATATAAACTGCAACAAAAATAAAACTAAAATCCGTAAATAATATTTGCTTCGAACCTATTCCTATTACTTCAAGAAAGTTGTTTGCTGGTCCATAAGCTCCGAATATTCCAAGGAATGCATATGCTTTTAAAAGCAAGTTAATCCAGGAAGGTAAAATAATTAGTAAAATCCATAGTTGCCCATGCTTTGTCTTAGTTATGAAATACGCTGTCGGGTATGCAATCAATAATGAAAAAGCTGTAATTAAGAAAGCATACCAAAAAGAACTAAGCGTCATTTTTAAATAAACAGGTGTGAAGAACTTTTGGTAATTGGTTATTGTAAAATTGCCATCAATATCAAAAAAGGAATAATAAACAACGAGTAAAATAGGTGCCACAACAAATAATGCAATCCACACAACATATGGAATCAAATAAAAGTTCCGCGTTTTATTTCGCATGGCTTACCTCATCATAAGCTTCCAAGCGTTTATCAAACTCTTCTTCCGTTTCACCAAAACGCATGACATGAATGGCCTCGGGATCAAAACGAAGTCCAACTTCATCTCCAGCTTCTGCTTTCTTTGTAGAATGGACAAGCCACTCATTTCCTGCCTCATCGTAACAGCATATTTCGTAATGAACACCTCGGAACAGCTGTGAATCTACCCTAACATGTAAATTTTCAGAATCTCTCGAAGTAATTTCCAAATCTTCCGGTCTAATGACAATTTCAACGGATTCATTCGGATTAAAGCCTTGGTCAACACAATCATATTGTTTACCGTTAAATTCGACTAAGAAATCTTTAATCATCTTTCCAGGAATAATATTCGATTCTCCGATAAAATCTGCAACAAAACGGTTAATGGGCTCATCATAAATATCAATAGGAGTTCCGCTCTGCTGAATTTTCCCTTTGTTAATAACAAAAATTTCATCGGACATCGCCAGTGCTTCTTCTTGATCATGGGTAACAAAAATAAAGGTAATGCCGAGTCGTTGCTGCAATTCACGAAGCTCATATTGCATTTCCGTTCTCAATTTTAAATCAAGCGCTGATAGCGGCTCGTCTAGTAAAATGACTTGAGGTTCATTTACGATGGCACGTGCAATCGCTACACGTTGACGTTGCCCTCCTGACATCTCATTTATTTCGCGATTTTCATAACCAGCCAAGTTTACAAATTTCAGCGCTTCTTTTACCTTTTGATCGATTTCCGCTTTTTTCTTTTTCTTAATTCGCAAGCCAAATGCGACATTTTCAAAAACATTTAAATGTGGAAATAAAGCATAATCCTGAAATACTGTATTCACTTGACGCTCATTTGCAGGAATTTTATTGATCTTTTTCCCGTTAAAAAAAATGGCCCCTTTTGAAGGTTCAATGAATCCGGCAATCAAACGTAGAATTGTAGTCTTTCCACACCCAGAAGGACCGAGCAAGGTATAAAATTTCCCACGTTCGATTTCAAAGCTTACATCATCCAAAACTAGTTCATCATCATATTGTTTTGATACATTTTCAAAACGTATAATCGTCTTATCTGTCATCATTGCCCCTCCATTTACATCATTTTTTCCAAAAGCTGTTTCTTTAATGTTTGTTGTTTGTAAAAGCCTAATAGCCATATAATTATAAAGTCAAATTTATATTTTCTATCATCAAGTATTTGAAAAAAGAGACTTTACAAATAAGAATCGGTCGCAACCAAGATTAGCTCCGAAACACCTTTGTGTACATTGCTAATCTGATGTTGATGAGATGCATGAAAATAAATAGATTCACCGGCTTTAGCATAATACGTATGTTTGCCCAATTGAATCACAACCTGACCCTTGATCACGTATGCGAAGGTTTCAGAAAGAGAAGGTTCAAATTGCTTGAACTCCCCATTTTCCTCTAACGTAAGCCAAATTGGTTCCATTTCCATTTCATTAGATTCAGGAACTAACCATTTGATCTCATATCCCTTTTCATCATCTTTGTATTCAGTTTGATCTTCTTCTCCGTATACTACTTTTTGTTCGCGCTCTTCCTCATCGAAAAATTGCTTCGGGGTGCAGCCTAGTACTTCCAGTATGTTAAAAAAAGTATCGATTGAAGGAGAGCTTAAATCTCTTTCCAACTGTGAAATATAACCTTTGCTTAAATCAGTGCGTTCCCCTAACTCCTCTTGCGTCAGCCCTTTCTTCAATCGCAAATTCTTAATTTTATTTCCGATCAGCATCAATATGACCTCAATCATGTTTAATATTAGTAAACTCTAAGTAAATAAAGTTTAGTATAACAAAACTTTCAGTTTACTTTTAACCTCAAATTATTATACCGAAATATGTAGATACTTCAATACTTTTTTTACTTTTTGTCTTGCTAAATTTGTCCATTGATTTCTGGCAGCAGTTTCGCTTTCTTTTTAAATATAAATGCAATATTAATCTGCAACTGAAACTTTCTTTATTCCGCAATAAACTTTAAAAAGCCATTTATGATTGAATTTGTTTAGGTCGATCTTTTTCAATGTTTGACAGTAGATCATCTGCCCTCAATAAATTTAGAAAGCTATCCATCGATTTTGTATGAAAAGGCGTTTGAACAATAATGGAAAACTGGCGTTTAAAAGGTAGACCTTTTACCTTTA
The DNA here is from genome assembly GCF_018343715.1 of Bacillus sp. FJAT-49711. Lineage (GTDB taxonomy): Bacteria > Bacillota > Bacilli > Bacillales > Bacillaceae_C > Lederbergia. Next base: position 287,408 of record NZ_JAGYPL010000003.1, read on the forward strand.
AAATTTTTAATGTCCCTAGTTCCACTTCTTTTCTCGTGGCCCATTGGGAAAGTAGACTTACTCCTAATCCAGCTTCTACTGATTCTTTAATAAGTTGATTGCTTCCGAATTTCATTACTGTAGGGGAGATGCCAAATAGTTGGAAAACGTGTTCTGTTGCTTCTCTCGTTCCTGATCCATTCTCGCGGACAATCCATGTTTCATTCGCAAGTTCAGAACATACTATTTCTTTTTTTATTGTAGCCAATCGATGATTTGATGAAACTACGACATACATTTCATCCTCTAAAAATGGTTCTAGTTTTAACTTCGAATTGCGTAATCCTCCTTCAATGATTCCAATATCTAATTGATTGCCAGTAACAAGTTCCGCTATTTCTTTTGTGTTTCCGATCGTAATTGTTGGTTTAATTAGTGGATATTTTTCGAGTGTATGGGCAATGATATGCGGCAACACATATTCTCCAAATGTATAGCTTGCTCCAATTGATAAGGGGCCACTCGTTTTATTCGTCACATCATCAACTAAGCGCTGCATTTTTGTATACAGTCCAATAATTTCTTTTGCATGATGATAAACAATCTCACCCGCTTTATTTAGACGAACATACTTATTACTCCGTTCTAATAACTTCGTTCCCATTTCCCGCTCAAATTGTTGAATATATTGACTGACTGCGGGCTGAGTCATATGAAGTTCTTCTGCCGCCCGGGAAAAACTTTCTTTCTCTGCGACTTTCACGAATACTTCCAACTTCTGCTCCATTCATCCTCACCTCTACTATAAGCACTTACTTATTATTACTATTATAATCATTTATTTTCCTTATAAGATAATAAGTATTATTCTGGAAGAGGACTTAATAATTGGAGGTCGTTTTATGGAAAAACACCAAAAAAGGACAGTAGGCATTCCCATGGTGGGCGGAATTGCCTTTACATTTTTAATAGCCTTCCTCGGATTTTGGTTAGCAAAAGTGCCAGGATTCAATATGGTTGGCCAACTTGCTTGTGCCATCATTATCGCAATTGTTTATAGACAAATCTTTGGCTACCCTGAACAGATTCGCCCAGGCATTGTATTTTCATCGAAAAGATTATTAAGAATGGCAATTATTTTATACGGTCTTAAATTAGATATAGCGGTCGTACTTCAAGATGGACTAGGACTGCTAGCTCGTGATGTTGGTGTCATTATTTTCGCTATTTTTGTAACCGTTTGGATCGCTAAGCGTTTGAAGGCAAATCCTACAATCTCCTTATTGCTTGGTGTCGGCACGGGTGTATGCGGCGCAGCAGCAATCGCGGCAGTCGCACCTATTATTAAATCTAAGGATGAAGATACCGCCATTAGTGTCGGAATTATTGCGCTCGTAGGAACTGTGTTCGCCATAGGCTATACCCTTGTTCGTCCGTTTTTACCTCTTACAGATATCGAGTTCGGCACTTGGGCTGGTATGAGTCTTCATGAAATTGCCCAAGTTATCCTTGCAGCAGATGTTGGCGGTGAAGATGCATTAGCAATTGGGTTGCTAGCTAAATTAGGTCGCGTATTTTTGCTTATTCCCCTTTGTTTTCTTTTTATGTATTGGATGAAGAGAAAATCTGTGGATGACAGCAATTCTGCTAAAATTGAATTCCCATGGTTTTTAATCGGTTTTATTATTATGAGTGTGATCGGGAGCTATGTTTTAGGACATTCCATTCCCTATCCTGAAAGTGTAAAAAGCGTTGTTACATCGGTCACTAGCTGGCTATTGACAGCCGCCATGGTTGGCCTCGGATTAAACGTAAGCCTTAGCGATCTAAAAACAAAAGCATTAAAACCACTAATCGCTATGGTGATTACGTCATTGGCCTTATCCGTATTAGTATTTTTTATTATTTGAATGCAAAACGGCACTTCTTTTAAAGAACAGAAGTGCGTTCCTTTAACCTATAGAAATCTTGACTTGGGGGTCACGATGAACGGATTCATCGTGACCCTCCAACCATCACAATAAGAGGTGAATGGCACATTGGACGAACCATCGTGACCTACAATTCCCCGAATATGGATTGGAGAGCATATTGAACTGTAATATTTCATACTAAAAAACGGCACCCCAAAATTGGAAGTGCCGTTTTTTGATTTTTGGTCTAGCTACTGCGCCTATCGACTTGTGGATTTCTGCTCCCCTTCCTACGATAAGTCAACATCGATTCGTCCTTTGGACTCATCGTGTTTCCTTTATCTCGTCAGGGAATTCGAAATCCATACGTCGATGGACAGGCGCTTCCGCTTTTCTATTATGCGCCAAGCTTCTGTCCCAGCTGGAGTTGGTACATTTGATAGTATTTACCTTTTTTCTCCATTAGGTCGTCGTGGTTTCCGCGTTCAACGATCGTTCCGCGATCAAGGACTAAAATCTGATCTGCATTTTTAATTGTTGAAAGCCTATGCGCAATAATGAAGGTTGTACGTCCTTTTTTCAGTACATTCATCGCTTCTTGAATGATCGTTTCTGTTTCAGTATCGATGCTGGAGGTTGCTTCATCTAAAATGAGAATAGCTGGATCGAATGCTAATGCACGAGCAAAAGAAATTAGCTGGCGCTGTCCAGATGAAAGTGTGCTTCCCTTTTCAACTACAGGCTCATCAATCCCTTTTTCTAAATTTTTCAGAACTCGATCAGCTCCAACTGCTTTCAATGCGTCTTCAACCTTTTTGCGCGAAATCCGCGGGTCATTCAAACTGACATTTGATGCAATCGTTCCAGTAAACAGATATGGATCTTGCAAAACGATTCCCATATGTTCTCGCAGCGTTTGTTTTGGTATATCTTGTATATTTTTTCCATCAATTCTAATCTCGCCTCGATTGGAATCATAAAAGCGGAATAAAATATTCATAATGGAACTTTTTCCCGATCCTGTGTGTCCGACAAGTGCCACTGTTTCCCCTTGTTTCGCTTTAAAATGGATATCTTTTAATACATCTTCATTTTCTTTATATCCAAAATACACATGGTCAAACTCGACATTTCCTTTATACCGTTCCATTTTTTCAGTACTGACCTCTTCACCTTTTTCGTCAAGCAAGCGAAAAACGCGTTCCCCAGCAACTAATGCTTGCTCAAGATTGGAGAATTGATTCACGATATTCATAACAGGGTAAAATAGTCTGTTGATGTAATCAACATAGGCATATAAAACACCAATTGTCACAACTGAATGAGCACCTAGTGAATTACTCCCGAAATACCAAATGAATCCGACGAAAACAATGTTTTTTAACACCCCTACAAAATTATGGGATGATAAAGAGTTCAATATTAGCAGTTTATTTTGATAGCGAAAATGCGTCTCGTTCATTTCTTCAAACTCTGCGCTCATTTGCTTTTCACGGCGGAACGCTTGAATAATTGTCATTCCTTGAATGGATTCATTGATCATTGCATTTAGTTCACTTACTTTAGAACGAATTACATGATTGTATTTAGAAGCAAACTTTCTATAAAAAATCATCCATGCAAATAATATTGGAATGAGCAGCATACATAGCAAAGCCAGCCTAGCATCTAAAATAAACATTGCTGTAAAAATTCCAATGATATAGATGAATCCAGTAAAGAAATTTGATAATACCGCAACATACAGTTCCCGGATTGCTTCCGTATCATTTGTTATTCGTGCAACAACTTTTCCTGCTGGTAAATCATCAAAGTAACGGATAGGCAAACGCTGTACATGTGCAAATATATCCATTCGCATTTTTTGAATAATACGATTTGCCGCTTTTTGCAAATAAAAGTACTGTCCATAGCTAAAGATCGCAGAAAAAACGAATAAACCAAAGTAGAGAGCAAGCAACTTCGTAATAGCAGGTATTTCGGGCTTATAGAAAGCGAGCGTATCGTTAACCGAAAGTTTTTTTGCTGTATATTCTTTTGTTTCGCCTTGTGAAGTGATTGAAATTTTATTGTCCTTAACCGCACGCTCCCCTTCAAATGGAACGATGTCATTTACAAAGTAAAATTTTTTATCAACTTGTATAATTGTTGCTCTATTTCTGTCTTCGGCCATTTCCTTTTCTGTAGCATACAGTTCTCTTACATAAGAATTCCCTTCAAACTCTACCGCTGATTTCCCTTGACTTGCCTCAAGCCAATGATCTTCAATTCCTAAAATATGTTCATCAATCAGCTTTTTCGCAATAAATGGGCCAAGGACGTCTGCACCAACTGAAACAGTCAGCATCGTCAATGCAGCAATAATGAGTCCTTTAAAAAACAATGCATATTTATATAACCTTTTACCGGTCATTATGCGTTCACCTCCTCAAGGAGCGAATCTTCCACTTGCTGTCTATCATATTGTTCTTTATACCATCCAGCAGCTTGCAATAAATCTTGATGGGTTCCTTCCTCTACAACTTTCCCATCATCAAAAACAATAATCCAATCGGCATGCTCGATTGCAGATAGACGATGCGTTGTAATAATCGTTGTTTTCCCACTGCGCTCATTGCGTATATTTCTAATAATCCGAGACTCTGTTTTACCATCTACAGCAGATAAAGAGTCATCTAATATTAATAGCTCTGGATTTTTAATTAGCGCCCGCGCAATTGAAATTCTTTGCTTTTGTCCTCCTGAAAGAGCCACTCCTTTTTCTCCAACAAGTGTTTCCAAACCTTCCGGGAGCATTTGTAAATCTTTTTCAAAATAAGCAAGGTAAATCGCTTTTTTTAGATCTTCTTCCGTTGCTTTGTCATCGCCAAAAAGAATATTTTCCCTGACACTTCTAGAAAACAGGACGTGATCTTGTGGAACATAGCCAATCCAACTACGTACCTGAGCTTTCGACTGTTCTTTCATGTTGATATCAGAAATATAAATATCGCCATCACCTAAAGGGTACTCCCGTAAAAACTGTTTAATAAATGTTGTCTTTCCGCTTCCAGTTTTCCCGACAACTCCAATGGTTGCACCGCGTTTTATATGCACATTCAAGTTAGCTAAATTATTTGTTTTAGAAGACGGATAACGAAATGTAACATCTGCTAATTGAATGGTTTCCGGTTGCTCGATTAATTTTGGTGCGATAGGATCTTTTACATCTTCTTCGTAGTTCAAAGTTTCTTGAACCCGGTCAAGCGATGCATTTCCTCTTTGCATAATATTGATCAATTCACCAATTGCAAACATTGGCCAAGTAAGCATCCCCAAATAAACATTGAAGGAAACGAGCAGCCCTAATGATATTTCTTGGTGGAACACAAGGTATGTTCCGTAAGAAAGACCAATGATATAGCTGATCCCTGTAATTATCCTTGTTGCTGGTGTGAAAAGGGCATCGATTCTTTCAACATGGATATTCTTTTCGTACACGTCTTCTGTCATTTTTTGAAAATCAGCTTCACTTGCCTTTTCTTGAACGTATGCTCTGGTAACCCTTACACCTGATACAGATTCAAGAACACGGTCGTTCATTTCTCCAAAGGCATCTTGTGCTGCTGTAAAACGAGTATGAATTTTATTACCAAGGACTGTTATAACCCAGGCCAAAATCGGTAATGGCAAAACTGCCGCAATTGTAAGTTTCCAAGAAACGAGGAATCCCATTGTCAATAAAATGGTTAACATATATAAGGTAGAGTCAAACAATGTCAACACTCCGAAACCTGCTGTTACGGAAATAGCGCGTAAATCATTTGTCCCTCTAGCCATTAAGTCTCCAGTTCTATTTTTTTCAAAAAAAGTCGGAGTCATCTTTAATAAATGATTCATAAAGCGGGAGCGCAGCGTTTTTTCCACTATAAAAGCCCCGCCGAAAAGTTGATATTGCCAAACGTACGTAATCCAATAGTTTAATAATGCTCCACCACCCAATATTGCCACATATATAAATAACGTATTGTAAGTTAAGGATCCTAGAAAGATATTGTCAATCGCCGATCCCAAAATCATCGGTGGAATTACTTCAAAGAGATTTGCAAATCCTAGTAATACAAGCGCTATAGTATAACGCTTCCAATGCTGTTTAAAAAACCATCCTAATTTTGTTAAAACACTAAACATTTTTCATACCTCCCTTTTTGCCAACCAACCAAGTGAAAGCTACCCACTCTCCAGCTCCACTGTTTTCATCAATAAAATAATATTCAACATCTTTTTTCCTCCCCCAATTTTTTATATGAAAAAAGCGCGAAACACTTGTTCCCCCAAAGAAAATGAAAAAAGCATAGTGCGCCTATAAATATGCGCAGCTATGCTTCACATAAAAAAGACACGGGTATCCTACAACCCGCGTCCTTAATCTAATGTTACGTCAGATCATGCTATTAAACGGCAGGCTGAATTCATATTAAATTGGTAATCATTTACAATTAACTTTTTCATCATGATCAGCCTCCCTTCCTTAAATGATTTGTTTTGAATGCTCATATGTTAGCATGAGAGATTTTGTCATGTCAATTACTTTTTGGAAAAACTTTCATAACAACATGATGACCGGTTTTATACAACTATATACTGCTGCCTAAGAATCTTTATGAAAAAAGTGTAAACACTAAAAAAAGTGGAAAAGAATCTATGTTCAATAAAATACTAAAGGGGAAAATATAATGGAATTTAAGAATAGACAGGAAATCGTACAAAGTGTCCCTCAGAAAGGATTTTTTGGTCATCCGCGAGGACTATTCACACTGTTTTTCACTGAGTTTTGGGAACGCTTTTCATATTATGGAATGAGGGCGATCCTCATTTATTATATGTACTACGCTATTTCCGAAGGCGGACTCGAAATGGACAAGACGACAGCAGCATCAGTCATGGCCATATATGGATCCCTTGTTTACATGTCCGGAATAATTGGAGGCTGGATAGCGGACCGATTGCTCGGTACGAAAAAAACGGTTTTCTTTGGCGGAGTTTTAATTATGGGAGGACATATCGCCTTGTCTTTTCCTGGAGGAATAAAGGCACTATTTTTATCAATGGGATTGATCGTGCTCGGGACTGGACTTTTAAAACCAAATGTCTCAAGTATTGTTGGGGATCTATATAGCGAAGATGATAATCGCCGTGATGCAGGATTCAGTATTTTCTATATGGGAATTAACTTAGGAGCTTTAATTGCCCCTTTTATCGTCGGTACTCTTGGACAAAAATACAATTTTCATCTTGGTTTTGGAGTAGCAGCTATCGGGATGCTTGTTGGATTGATTATTTTTTTGGCAACAAGAAAGAAAAATTTAGGACTTGCCGGCTCGCTTGTGCCGAACCCTCTATCGAGAGATGAAAGGAAAAGAGTTTATTTAAGCTTTGTTATTGCAGCTCTCATCATTATATTCCTCGCTATTATTTCGATTAACACTGGGATTTTAACGATTGATCGCTTTACTATGTTGGTTAGTATTTTGGGAATTATCATACCTACACTTTATTTTATTGTGATGTATCGAAGTAAAAAAACAACCTCTGACGAACGATCAAATTTAATTGCTTATATTCCATTATTTATAGCCGCTATTATGTTTTGGGCTATTCAAGAACAGGGATCGATTATTTTAGCTCAGTACGCTGACGAACGGACACAATTAAATTTCACAGGAATCAAATTAGAATCATCCTGGTTCCAGTCACTAAATCCAATATTTATCGTCATTTTCGCTCCTTTTTTTGCATGGTTGTGGATAAAACTTGGTAACCGACAACCTTCAACTGCTGGAAAATTCGCATTTGGGCTTGTATTGGCAGGTCTTTCTTTTATCGTCATGATTTTTCCTGCTTATTATAATGGAGTCGACACGCTTGTAAGTCCTATATGGCTTGTACTTAGTTTCTTTCTTGTCGTACTCGGAGAACTTTGCTTATCGCCTGTCGGCCTTTCTGCCACAACAAGATTGGCACCAGCTGCCTTCTCTGCGCAAACAATGAGCCTTTGGTTTTTATCAAATGCTTCCGCTCAAGCCATAAACGCTCAGCTTGTGAAGTTATATAAACCTGAAACAGAAATAATCTATTTTGGTGTCATTGGCGCAATATCTATTTTACTTGGACTTATTTTGTTTGCGATGTCGCCTAAGATTCAGACGTATATGCGGGGGACTAGATAGAGTTAATGAAAAAACCATCATCCAATTAGAAGAGGGTGATGGTTCTTTCATTTTAGGGCAAATATTTAATATAATATTGATGAAACTTGAGACCCGCAATAGAATCATGGGTTAATGACCTTTCACAATGGAATAGGGACATACATGCAATTTCTTTCCTAACGTAAGTCCGATTGAGATGCAAGTAGCACCATCACTCACGTTCAAGCGAAAAGGGAATTGATTCAGCACTTGGCCTTCGTAGTGATTTAGATCCTATCGAGACGGAAGCTCATATTCACTCCGTATCCGCCAAAATTTATGTCCTATTGAGAAATTAGTACGGTTTCGGACTAAGAAGTGCCCTTGCTTTATTGATTGTCTCCATATACTCATTCTTTGGTATGGACTCAGCCACGATTCCAGCGCCGGCTTGCAAATAAGCATGTTGGTCTTTTATGACGAGGGAACGTATAGCAATCGCAAAGTCGACATCTCCGTTTGCGTTAACGTAGCCAATGGCTCCAGCGTAGACGCCACGCTTCACTTTTTCAAGATCATTAATGATTTGCATGGCGCGAGGTTTTGGAGCGCCAGACACCGTTCCGGCAGGAAGAGATGAAATGAGTGCATCGATACCTGTTTTTCCTTCTGAAAGCGTCCCTTCCAACTCGGACACGATATGCATGACATGACGATATCGTTCAATTTTCATATATTGTTTAATGTTTATCGTATCATCTAAACATATATCCTTTAAATCCTCGCAGCTTAAATCTACGAGCATGCGATGTTCGGATAATTCTTTTTCATCTGCTAATAGTTCTGCTTCCAACGCAAGATCTTCTGTTTGGGTTTCTCCGCGCCTTCTAGTCCCAGCAATCGGGTTTGTTGAGACTATTTGCCCGCTCGTTTTTATGAAACTTTCGGGGGATGCACCTAATACGACGTATTCATCAAAATCAACGTAAAACATATATGGAGATGGATTGGAATTTCTTAAGACGCGGTAAAAATGAAATGGATCCGCGCCAACCTTTCCAATCATTCTTTGTGATAAGACGACTTGTTCGATTTCACCTTGCTTAATATAATTTTGGGCTATTTCTACCTTACGGATGAATTCCTCCTTTTCTATTTGAGGAACGAACTCAATTTTACAATCTGTCAACGATTCATCCTGTTCTTTCCGAGCTATTTGCGCTTCCAATTCATTAATGCGCTTTTCCAAGTCTTCTTCTGTTCGCTCTCCCCTTAAATCGATGGCGAGCACATAGATGGATTGGGCTAAATGGTCATATACAATTGCATCTTCGTATACCATAAAATGAATGTCCGGCATATTGATTTCATCTTCTAATTGTTCACCAATATGAACATACTGACGAATTGCATCATAGCCAACATACCCAACAGCACCACCATAAAAAGGAAACGGGAGATTTAAATCCAATTTCGGAAGTGCTGCCTGAATGATTTCAAGCGGCAAGCCTGTTTCTTCCTTTACCCCTTCTGGAGAAAAAACCGATGCTTTATTATTATCCCCGATGATCTCCATAACAGGGTTCACACCAATAAATGAATAGCGTCCTTGTTCATTATGCTTTAGCGAACTTTCCAGCAAAAACTTTTTCTTTCCCTCAAGCCTCAAGAAAATGTTAATCGGAGTAAGTACATCCCCATTCAATTTTCTCATTTTAAAATTTACTTCTTTCGTTTGCATCCTCTTTTCCCCTTCCTTATTTTCGAAATATTAGAAAAGCGCAAGCGCCTTGCTCATCGACGTACAGGCCCACAGGATGTGGGTCCGTCGACGTCGCCACAGGACGTGGCGGCTTTTAGTCGACGTTCCTTATTTGTCCTTCGACTGAGATAAAGGAAACACGGCGAGGTTGGAAAAGCGGAAGGCGCCCGATCAGCCCCGACAAGCAAATGTTCTGAGGCGAAAAAGTCTGCACTTTGACTTTATTGCCTCAGGTTATTTGACCTCGAGGGGCTGGCGCCTGCAGCTAGACAGAACGAGCCGATGTTGACTTATCGTAGGGAGGAGGACAAGAAGTTTGCTAGTCGATAGGCGTTGGAGCTGGACAAAAAAAGCCCCCAGACAAACACAAATTAGTGTTCATCTGAGGGCGATATAACCGCGGTGCCACCTCGTATTGGAGATTCTTTTTCATAATCCCCATCTCTTTCAGGCACAGGATTACTTCCGATGCCCTATCCATGTAACGGCGGAAAACCGGATTTCCCTACTTAATTTCAAGAAATCACTCTCAAGTCCATTCCGTATAAGCTTACGTACCGGATTCACACCAACACCGGCTCTCTGTAACGAATCACTTACACATACTACTCTTGATCAACGCTTTAAATTTTATTTAATTGAACGCAAAAAGGTCCCTCATCCAAAGGACGAAGGACCGTGGTGCCACCTTTATTCAGCCAAAATCAGCTCTCTTCCGCACAATGTCCAAATACATTATGCGTGCTCCCTTGTATCGACGGGATTTTCGCCAAAGCCTACACCAAATTATTATCCGGTTCGGTTTGGAAGCTCAGAAGCCCATTCACCTGCATAAATCACACCGATTCGCACCAACCACCGGCTCTCTTAAGTGTCACACAAGTTACTATTCTTCCTCATTGCCTAAAATAGGATGTTCAAAATCCCGGTAAAAATGACACTTTGAATTTCTTCGTTGGCTTATTTCTCCGCGGCTCATGTATCTAAAAGCATACATTCCGCTGCTCGAAAACGCGCAGCCTCGAACTTCCGACGCACAGGATGTGCTAGTGTCGGCGTTGCTGACAGGACGTTAGCGCTTTTAGCCGACTTGGTCCTTTTTATCCTCAATTTTGAACTCGCAATAAAATTGTTAATTGATTGATTATGATCATATTAAAAATTTTCTGTCATGTCAATCATTATTTTCCTAACATTAAGCGATGGTTGCCAAAAAGTTTCGCCGTGATAGGGAATAAAATAATGATTAATAAGGCATAGCTTCCTACTGCAATTCCAAATGCTTCCGCAGTCAACTGCCCACTGAAAGCATCGCGGACGAATAAAAATAAGTTCATGAATGGGACTGCATACAATGGGAGGCTTAAAGCTTCACTTGCAAAAAACATAAACAACATTGGAAGAGTAATCATCCCTATTACGGGTGTCATATAATAACCCGCTTCTTTTACCGAGTTTGCCATCATGCTTAAAGTCATTTCAACTTGAGAAAAGAAAATGGCAAACAATACGATTATAACAATACTCATAAGAACAAATGGAACTGGGTTCTCAATGGCTGCCATTCCTTTTTTAAGTTCCGTAGTAAAATTGACAAATATACTTAGTAATGCGATACATAATACACCGGTGAATATTCCGAGTAAGGAAATTGTCATCCATTTCGCCAATAATATTTTGATCGGCTTAATGGGTGTAATAAGTAATGCTTCAATGGTTTTCTTTTCTTTCTCACCTGCAAACAGCTCAGTTGCCGAAGGGTATGATCCATTTGCAATCGCCATTGGAATCAAAAGTGGAATTAAAATGGCCAGCATAAAAGATGCCATGGCGTTTTCTTCATCTTTTGTCGTTTTTGTCTCAATTTGAAAGACCTCCAGAACACTGCTGTCAATATTTTCTCCAGCTAGGCGTACATTGACGGCATCTTGCTGCCATTGGTTAATTCCAGACATCACAATATTTGAGGCGTTGGAAGAGTCTTGACTGCCTGGATCAAAAATAATACTTACCGGTATTGCTTCCTGTTTTTCTAACTTTTGTTTCCAATTCTCATCAAACTTAATTCCAATCTGAACCTTTTTTTCTTCAACTGCTATTTGTACATCTTGAAGTTTTTCTATTGTCAAAGTAGGCATATATTTCTCTAACTGTGTTACAAGTTCAGAATCTACCCCTTCTTCCACAGCCACGCTAAATTCCTCTTCATCACTCGTTGTTAGAATTTTATCATAAAAAAATGTCAATCCTGCCATCATCAATAACGGAAAAATAATGAGCAAGGTAATACTGCGCTTATCTCGTAAAACATCTTTCATTTCTTTTAGAAAAATTGTTTTAAACATATAAATCACCTCTTACTACTTTGGAAGTAAATAAATAATTGAGATCCCTGCTGTTTTCCTGAGCATAAAGATCTTCCAGACTCCCCTCATATACCATCTGTCCTTTATGCATCATAATCACGTCCTCACATAGTTGGGCAATTTCGTCCATAATATGAGTCGAAAATACGATTGTTTTCCCTTCATTTTTATATTGAAAAATAAATTCACGAAAAATATTTGATGATGTAATATCGAGTCCAGTTGTCGGTTCATCGAAAAGAACAATATCTGGATCATGGATAAGTGTACGGGCAATCGCGACCTTCTGCTTCATTCCTTTCGAAAATCCTTCTACTTTTCGGTCCAAATATTTACGCATGCCAAATCTTTTTGCGAGCATTTCAATTTGGTTTTTAATATCATGAGGAGACATGCCATACAGACTACCGAAGTACTCTAGATTTTCTCGGGCCGTTAATCGATTATAAAGACCCGTTTCGGAACCGAACAATACCCCTAGTCGAGATCTCACCTTCTCTTTATTTTCATATATATTTTCTCCATCCAAAGTGATGGTTCCTTCGTCAGGCTCAATTAGCGTACAAAGCATTCGAAGCAGCGTCGTTTTCCCCGCACCATTTTCTCCAATAAGTCCAACAACGTGGCCTTCTTTAATATTCAGCGATAAGTAATCAATGGCTTTTACTATTTGTTTTTTATCTTTAAATTGTTTTGATACTTGATTGACGACGATCATGCCGTTCCTCTCCTTCGCTTCAAGTTCTAACTGTATTGTAAAGCTAAAAGTATTTTTGGTCTGCCGTTATGTCGCAAAGAGGAACTTACATGTCGCGAAAGGGGTTAAAATCTTTCTGAACAGGAATTAGAAAAATGATTTATAATGATGGTTAGTACGTTTCAAAGGGGTAATTGCCATGAAAGTGGGCATTGTGGATGATAGAACAATAGACTTGGATAAATTGAAATATATTTTACAAGAAGAAGAGGATGTCGAACTTATTTTTGCAACGACAAATCCTGAGGAAGCTTATACTGAAATTCAAAAAAACAAGATTGATTTATTAATAGCAGATATTGAAATGCCGGGAATATCAGGGTATGAATTAGCTGATTTTATTCAAACGCATGGCCTATTAATATCGGTCATCTTTGTTACGGCTAAAAGCGGTTATGCCGTGCATGCGTTTGAATTAAATGTTCACGATTATATATTAAAGCCTTATAAAAAAGAAAGACTTTTACAAGCTTTAGCAAAATATCGCGATAAGCAGCATGCAGGCAATTTGACTGGACGATTAATTCTTAAACAAAAAGGCCATATCGAAATGATACCAAAAAAAGACATTATTTTTGCAGAACGAACCGGCCGATCCACAACTATTTACACGATAAATTCATCATATGAAACGTATATGACGATGAATGAACTGGAAGGAAGTCTTCGTGAGAATAACTTTATTCGTTCGCACCGCTCCTTTATTATTAATCTGCATTTTGTAAAAAGCTTTTCTATTTATACAAAAAAATCATATAGCGTCACATTCGATGGTACAAAACAAATCGCGATGCTGACAAAAGAAAAAATGGATTACTTGCAAAAGTATTATTTTTGAGGTGAAAAAATGCCGTTGTTTCTTAATATATCGACAACTTTGATAGCCACTGTGTTGACGGCTGCTTTGTTCGTTCAATTATTTTTATATAAAAAAGAGCCATTTCCTAGTCTTTGGGTGATTGTGACCTCAATGATGCAGCTATGTTGGTTAGCAGCAGCCTTTTTGGCTAAAATACCATATATCGCTCTCGGTTCCATCTTTCCCTTCGCTGCTCTTTTTTTTATGCGAACAGCTTTAAAAGAAGAAAAAGAAAAAAATAGACTGCTGTCCGAAAACTATGAACAACAAATGGAATTATTATATGAACTGCGAAAGCAACGTCATGATCTACAAAAGCATACTTCTGCACTTTTACATACGAGTAATTCTTCCAAGGAATATCAATCCGAACTACATAAGCGTTATACACAAATTGATGGCATTTTGCGGAGTGAATCGAACGTTGTGGCTGGGGCTCTTTATGCATACAATGAACAGGCGCGGGAAAGAGGAGTAAATTTGAAATATCATTTCCAACATGCGATTTCTGGTTTGCCACTATCAGATTACGAGCTAATATCACTGATCGGAAATATTATGGAAAATAGCATTGACGCCGCTTATGATTTCAACATGTCAACCGGGCGGTTAGGGGCCATTCACTTTTCTTGCCGCAAGCAAAGTGGGCTTTGGATTATTATGTGTAAAAATGATACATTGCCCCTTCGCAACGATATAATTGAACGAATTTTTACAAATAGATCAATTTCAACAAAATTTGGGGAACATGAAGGTATCGGTACTCAACAAATTATGCGTATCGTAAAAGCTCATGAAGGGATGCTTGATTTTTCTGTAATTAAGAATACATTTACGTTGAAAATTAAAATTCCTGACGTACGAATTTGAAGGTGATAAATTGGAGCAGCTTAATGAACAAAAACTAATCGAGGCTTGTCTTTTAGCTGGGAAAATATTAATGAAAAGTGGGGCAGAAACGTATCGTGTTGAGGATACAATGATGAGAATGGCCGCTGCCTGCGGGTTTAATGAAAGCCAAAGCTTTGTTACGCCAACTGGAATTATTTTTTCATTGGAAGGTTCAGATCCATCACAATTTGTTCGAATTAGTGAGCGTGGAACCGATTTGGAAAGAATTGCGAAAGTCAATCATATCTCAAGAGGCATGGCAGAGGGAAAATTGAATACAGATGAAGCTTACTTAGCCCTTAAGGAATTAGAAAATGCTAATCTTTCTTTTCCTATTTGGATGCAAATCGCAGCGGCGGCTATTGCGAGCGGAAGTTTTTTAATTATGTTTAAAGGAATTTGGGCGGACTATATTCCTGCCTTACTTGTTGGCGGAATAGGATTTTCAACCTTTTTAATCGTACACTTCCAAGCAAAAGTTAAATTTTTCGCTGAGTTTTCAGCTTCTTTTGTCATCGGATTATTAGGATTATTAGCTGTAAACTACGACTTAGGACAGCAGCTTGATTTGATTGTCATCGCATCCGTCATGCCTCTTGTACCTGGGTTACTCATTACAAATGCTATCCGTGATTTAATGGCAGGCCATTTCGTGTCAGGATTATCAAAAGGGGCGGAAGCTTTTCTCACAGCTTTAGCAATTGGTGCGGGAGTTGCGGTTGTGTACTCATTATGGATATAAAAAGGATGTAAAGATATGTATTATTTAACACATTTAATTTTAAGTATGATATCCGCCATCGGGTTCGGAATCATTTTTAATGCCCCGCGAAAGGCACTGTTTCATTGTGGAGTTGTAGGGATGGCAGGATGGTTTGTTTATATCATCATGATTGATTCGGGGATTGACGTTGTCCAAGCAGCATTTAGCGGTGCCTTTATAGTTGCAATCATTGGGCATATCATGGCAAAGCGATATAAAACGCCAATTATCGTTTTTATAGTAGCCGGAGTCATACCGCTTGTACCCGGCGGAACCGCTTATGATGCAATGCGCCACGTAGTAAGTAATGATTATTCAAATGCTATTCCGCTTGCCATGAAAGCCTTCATCATCGCAAGCGCCATAGCAATGGGGCTTGTTTTCGCAGAAGTTTTCGTACAGTTTGTAATGAAACTTACGAAAGGGATGAAAAAGAAAGGAATGTGACACTCTCATTTTTTTTCATTCTTTTGATCAAATTTCCCCTTAAAATTTACACGATAATTAATATAGTTGATAATCATTCCAGCTAGTAAACCAATAATAATAACGATATAACCTAAATCCGTACGCCTGCTTAGCCCATACCATAAAACAGCTATATATATGAATACTACAAGGATACGAATCACAAGATATTTTTTCATAAGAATTTCCTCTCAATTTCATAGATAAAATCCGATCCCAAAAAGATCGGATTTTTTTATATAGGCTCTTTTCTAAGACAATGTTGCTAATGCCTATGAAGAATCGTTAAACTTTCATATTAGGTGTAAAGGCCAGATTTTAGGCTTCACAAGAAGATCAAACTTTAAGAAAAAAGTCTTTATTTATCAGTTGGAATCACACAGTTGCCGTCCTCGCAGCTGGCTCCATCTTCATCGCCGGATAAATCCTGAAGGATGGGAGAACTATTTTCCTCCTGCCAAACCTTTTCAAGCGCACCTAAAAAAGTTTCTGGAGCCTGCGCACCAGAGATAGCATATTTTTGATTAATGACGAAAAATGGTACGCCGCGAACACCGATTTGCTGCGCTGTTCTTTCATCATCACGAACTTCATCAGCAAAAGCATTATCATCCCTTAACACAGATAGGGCCTTTTCACGATCAAGTCCTACTGCTTCAGCAAGGTCAGCCAAAGTGCTTTTATCACTAAGCTTCATTGAATCTGTAAAATATGCTTTAAGCAACACCTCTGTTAATGAGGCATCCTTGCTTTCAGTTTTTGCATAATGGGCAAGTCGATGAGCATCGAATGTATTTGTCGGGACCATTTGCTCAAAATTAAAGGTAAGACCAACACTTCTAGCCTGCTCGCCTACTCCTTCATTCATTCTCTTAGCCTCTTCAACAGGCACCCCGTACTTCGCAGCAAGCACTTCATGAATGTTTTTATTTTGCTCTGTCGGAGAATTCGGATCTAGTTCGAAACTCCGAAACTCTAATTCCACTTTATTGCGATGTGGAAACATCGATAATGCTTCCTCTAATCGGCGTTTACCAATAAAACAAAATGGGCACACAAAATCAGACCACACTTCAATTTTCATAACTTGCACCCTCTTTTTATAATTTTGTTTTCCGATAGCTTCCTAGCACTTTTACATCATGACCATATGCTTCAAGAATCGTAACAGCTTTTTTCAAATTCGCTTCGTGCACACCAAGTGCCGCTTCGATGAAAAATCGATACGTACCGAGTTTTTTCTTAGTTGGGCGAGATTCAATCCATGAAAGGTTAATATTTAAAGAAGAAAATACATTTAATATGATCGCTAGCAACCCCGGACGGTCTTCGGTCGGTGTAATTAAAAGCATTGATTTATCCGTTTCAAGAATATTTCCGTTCGGTGTTTTAGATAAGACAAGGAATCTCGTAGAATTGCAGTCATTGTCATGAATATCCCTTTTAGCGATATCCAAATCAAATATACTGGCAGCCAATTCCGATGCAACCGCCCCTGCATCAAATCGTCCTGATTGGCTGAGCGCCTCTGCTGCACCTGATGTGCTGCTGTAATGCTTTGTTTCAGCCTTCATTTCTTTTGTAAACATCCTGCATTGTGCAAGTGCCGGCGGAATGGACCATATTTCTTTAATATCCCCTAGATTTGCCCCTCTTACTGTTAATAAGTGTAACTTAACAGGCAAGACAGCCTCCCCTTCAATCCACACATCGTGATTAATTAAACCGTCTGTTGTCATGGTGATGGTGCCTTCAATCGCATTTTCAATCGGAACAATTCCCTTGTCTGCTTCCCCTTCATCAACGGCTTCAAGTACATCAAAAATTGTATTGTACATAACCATTTCATTTTTAGAATTAGGAAAATAACGTAGTGCCGCTTCTTCTGAGAAAGTTCCTTTAGGTCCTAAATAAGCTACTTTCAAAATAAACATACCCCTTTTGCATCAATTCCCAAAATTATAATGCACGTCATCTATAAAATCAAAGGACAGCTTCTCGGCTGTCCTTTGATTATTTGTCCAAAATTAGCTCAATGCGTTTGTCAATGGAGGGACAATTTGCTTCTTGCGGGAAACAACACCCTTTAACACCGCTTTATTATGATCAAGAGTTACATTAAATGCTTGTTCTACTGCCTGTGCTGCTTTTCCTACTGCAATCGCTGTTGAATCATTCGTTAAAATATCTGTTATGACAAATAAGAATAAATCCAATCCTTTTTGTTCAATCACACGGTTTAGTGCCGCTTCAATTTCAGCTTTACGCTCAAGAACTTCTTCAACACCAACTGCATTTACTTGAGCAATCTCAACCTTCGCCTTACCCATCGTAAATTCTTTTGCATCTACTGAAAGCAGTTGTTCAATTGTTTTACTGCTTACATCTGCGCCTGCTTTCAACATATCAAGACCATAGCTGTCCGCATCAACCTCAGCGATTTCAGCAAGTTCCTTTGCTGCTGTAATATCCTCTTCCGTGCATGTCGGAGACTTAAATAATAAAGAATCAGAAATAATTGCAGATAGCATAAGCCCAGCCATTTGCTTATTGATATCTAAACCATTTTCCTTATAGATTTTTTTCAATATCGTTGCCGTACATCCAACAGGTTCTGCACGGAAATAGAGTGGATCACTTGTTTCAAAGTTTGCAATTCTATGATGATCAATCACTTCAACTACGCGAACTTGTTCAATATCTTCGGCACTTTGTTGACGTTCATTATGGTCAACCAAAATGACGTTGCTTGCTTCATTTGCAACGGTATTTACTTGGCGAGGTGCTTCTACATTAAAGGTATCCAGTGCAAATTGCGTCTCACCATTTACTTCCCCTAAACGTACAGCTTCGACGCTTAGCCCAAGCTTAGATTTAATGTCTGCATACACAATAGCTGAACATATTGAATCAGTATCAGGGTTCTTATGACCGAAAATAAGAATTTTCTCCATTTGTCTTCTCCTTGCTTTATGTAATCATTATCTTGTTTCATTTTAACACATTGATTGAAGTTTGAAAAAACGAGTTGTTTTTTTTCAAGACTTTAAAATGTTACAATAAACGACAAGGGAGGTATGAGAATGAAAAAATTTGTCTTGATTTCATTATGTTTAATACTTAGTTCCTTATTAGTTGCTTGTAATAAAGAAAAAGAACCGAAACCTGAAGATCGTTTTGCGGATTACATAAAACTATGGAATGAGCAAAAATTCGATAAAATGTATGAGTTTTTATCGACCGAGTCAAAAGAGAATGTGACAAAAGAAGATTTCGTTAATCGATATAAAAAAATATACGAAGACTTAGAGATCAAAAATTTAAAAGTTCAATTTAAGAAGCCGGAAGAAGAAACAGATAAAGAGGCGACAGAAATTGAATTTCCGTTCGACGTAAACATGGATAGCCTTGCTGGACAAATAGCTTTTAACCATAAAGTTAAATTCATGAAGGAAAATGTAGACGAGAAGAAAAAGGAATGGTTATTGAACTGGGATACAAGTTTTATTTTTCCAGACCTTGAAGAAGGAGATAAAATCTCAGTTCCAACTACTTCTCCTCAACGAGGTTCCATTTTGGATCGAAACGGAATTGCTCTTGCTGAAAATGGAGTGGCAAGGCAAATTGGTCTAGTTCCGAAAGATATGGAAGGACAAGAAGAAAAGAGCATTAAACAAGTGTCTAAGATTTTAGGCGTCAGCACCGAACAGATTGAGAAAACGTTAGGACAATCTTGGGTAAAGCCTGATAGCTTTGTTCCGGTTAAAACAATTCCGAAAGACAATATGGAACTCCGTGAAAAAGTAGGCCAGGTTCCCGGTGTGATCGGAATGGACGTTGAAGCGAGAGTATATCCACTTGGAGCGCGAGCAGCCCATTTAACCGGAAATATTGCTCCAGTTACGGCAGAAGACATAGAAGATAATAAAGGAAAAGGGTACTCTTCCTCAGATGTGATTGGAAGGCGCGGACTTGAAAATGTATTTGAAGATCAGTTAAGAGGCGAGCCTGGTGTGAAAATTGTCATCCAAAAGGAAGACGGGAGTGAAGTAGTCCTCGCTGAAAAAGAAGTAAATGATGGAGAAGACGTTCAGTTAACAATTGATAGTGCGCTTCAAGTAACGATTTTTGATGAACTCCATGGAAAACCTAGTACAGCTGCAGCCATTGATCCTGTTACGGGAGAAACGTTAGCGTTAGTAAGCAGCCCGAGCTACGATCCAAACACACTATCTCTAGGGGCCACGAACGAAGAATGGAAAGCCCTTGAGGAAAATCCTAATAAACCGATGTTAAACAGATTTAATTCTACTTTTGCTCCTGGATCTGTGCTTAAGCCAATTACAGCGGCCATTGGTTTAAAAAATGGAGCGCTAGATTGGAAAACAGCACTTCCAATTAAAGATTTATCTTGGCAGAAAGATGCTTCTTGGGGAAAATACAAAGTAACTCGTGTAAGCGACCCTGGAGTACCAATTGACCTTGAAAAAGCATTAATCTATTCAGATAATATTTACTTCGCCCAAACTACATTAGAGCTTGGTAAGGAAAAGTTTATTGCTGGCTTGAAAGACTTTGGATTTGATGAAGATATGACATTTGCATATCCGATGCATACATCCAGTATTGGAGAAATTGATTCAGAAATTGCTTTAGCCGATTCTAGCTATGGACAAGGGCAAATTGAAATGAATGTACTTCATCTTGCATCGACCTTCACAATTTTTACAAATAACGGAAATATGATCAAGCCTATTTTGCTTACAGATGAAAAACAAGGTGAAATCTGGAAAGAAAACTTGTTAAAACAAGAGGAAGTCGATCATTTGGGAGCTGCTCTTAGAAAAGTAGTCGAAGACCCTCACGGTACTGCACGGGGGGCTAGAATCGACGGCTATCCTCTCGCTGGAAAAACGGGAACAGCCGAGTTTGCAAAAGCCGAACAAGGGAAAAAAGGGAAAGAAAATAGCTGGTTTGTTGCCTATAACCCTGATCACCCAGATACCCTTATTGCTTTAATGCTAGAAGCCGATGGAACTGGATCAGCGGTAGATAAGGTTAAAAATATTTTCACTGAAATGAAGAAATGAAAAAAAGGAACTGCCCTTAGATCGTTTGTGCGATTTAGAAGGTAGTTCCTTTTTCAGGGCTAATTTCCTAATGGTATGATAAAGACGTGATTCATCGTTAGCTGCTGCTTTCTTTTTTTTCGTCAAAGTGTACGATGAATCTTTAATCGCTACCTTCCACTCCGGCTTTCCTCTTCGAAGGGCACGTTGAACTTTTTATCGGTACCACTCCGGTTTTCGACTTGGAAGGGCACTTTAAATGATTCTATCGGATAACAGTATCATTTTTCTCTTAAATACCCAGTTTTTTAAAAATCCCCACTTAAGTAATAGAAATTTATCAACCACTATGTAAAAATCTCAATGATGATGATCATGGTCCAGCAATAGCCGCTCTTCATCACGGCTATGGATTTCGTTGACTATTAGCATTCCTGTAAAACACTCAAGCACTTCTTTTGTTACCCCTTCTTCCTCCAAAATTCCCCTCACTCTTTTTGCCACAATCCTAATCAAATCATGATCTCTTGTTAACATCGCGATCGTTTCAAGCATTTCGGGTTCTTTCTCAACTACTTCCTTGTAAAAGCCTTGTTCCTCGGAATCCGCATGGGTTATGACGCGCAGCTCCCAATGTTCAATTAAGGCGTCTGCCACCTCTACTGCTTCCTTGTTTCTTTTTTCATCGACCAATTTGTACAATACATCTGTTAAGTTTTTTGCTTCGATATAAGAACCATCATGGATGGCCCGGTGGGCGTCTAGTTTACGCAATGATGGACCTGACATATAATCTCTCCTCTCAATGACCTAATGGATCTGCCCTTAAATAGACAGATCCACCTTTTTTATCCTCTATTTTCTTTGCTAGGGGTCTGTGGGTTCATTTTACGATACACAATATACTTTCTGCCTAAATATTCAAGAGGCAAACTCCAAACATGGACGAGTCTTGTAAATGGCCAGACGGCGAACAGTGCAAAAGCTAAAAATACATGCAATTGGAAACCATACGGCGTACCTACCATCAATTCTGGTTTCGGGCTGAACATCAACAGTCCCCGAAACCATGGACTGATTGTTGTACGATAATCAAAATCCCCACCAGATGCTGTATAGCCGACTGTCGCCGTAAACCCTACCAATACAACCGCCCCTAATATAATGAGAGTAAACATAGCATTGGGATTGCTCGTATTTCTGACTCTTCTCGTGCCGCTCCTCCTCAAAAATAACAGAAATCCCCCAATGACAGTCGCTAATCCGGCTGCTCCTCCAAACCAAACAGCTCCGAAATGATACATATGATCCGATATTCCCAACGTATCATAAATAACTTTTGGAACTAAAATTCCAGCCACATGGCCGAAGAAAACAAATATAATCCCCCAATGAAACAGAAGGCTTCCCCACTTTAATTGTTTCTTTTCCAAAAACTCACTTGACTGCGCCGACCAGCCAAACTGATCGACATTATATCGGAAAATATGACCGACAACAAATATCGTTAAACATAAATATGGAAAGACTCCCCAAAGAAAATAATCAAGAAAGCTCATCGTGTTACCTCCCTTCTGTTTCCTTAAGAAACTTTTTCGTTTTCTTCTGCCATTTCAATACATTGAATACATGCTGCGACTAAATAACGATAGGGGCTATCAATTCCTTGCAATTCTAATTCCAAGTTTTTAATGGATCGCAAATGTAAATTAAGAATTTTGGCTGAATCCTTTTCCGGTACAATCGATGCAAACTCTAAAATAAGAGGCAAATAATCCGGCAATTCCTCGGTCGTAAATTCCATTCCAAGCTCCATCATTTGCCGTCTCATTTGCGATAGAACCGTTCCCCGATCGCGGTTATCTTTAAAAACAGTATGTGTTAAATATAAAGTTGTTTTATCATAAAAATCGAATGTATAAACGTAATTTTCACAAAGGTTGTGAAACGAAGTATTTTTTACATACGTTAAAAATCTTAGTAAAGGCATCCTGATCGATTCGTCGGGAAATTCATGGACAACGTCTAAATTCTGTAATTCCTTTTTCCACTCTGACTCTGGATATTGTAGGAGAGTGGAAACTAGACTATATACCTTCTGCTTTTGATTCATCTAGCTCCCTCCAATATTGCTCTCCATAATAGTCAAGTGGTGATTCAGGCGGGTGTGCACCAACTGCGCACGTTTCACAACTTCCTCCACCGCCGCCATGACCAAATTCCTCAAATCCAGCCATTCCCCTCTCAGAGAACATATCGCCAGAAAGTTCTTTATGAGAAGGAGGGATGACATAACGATCGGAATATTTTGCAATGGCGGACAACTCATACATTTCCCGAACTACCTTCTCTGATAATCCAGCTGCCTCTAAAATAGTTGCATCTGTTGGTTTATCTAAATTTAATTGGCGCATATAACTTCTCATCGCCACTAACTTACGCAAAACATTTTTAATGACTTGTGTATCACCAGCAGTGAACAAATTAGCTAAATATTCAATTGGAATCCGCATTTGTTCAATAGTCGGGAAAACAACTCTTGGATTAATGGCATCACCCATTCCACCAAATGCATTCATGAATGGACTAAGTGGCGGTACGTACCATACCATTGGCAATGTGCGGTATTCCGGATGAAGCGGCAGCGCAATTTTTTGCTCCACAGCCATTTTATAAACAGGTGAATCTTGTGCAGCCTTTATCCAATCATCAGAAATTCCTTGCCGTCTTGCTTCCTCGATGACTTCCGGATCATGAGGATCTAAAAACATCTCTAACTGCGCTTCGTACACATCCTTATCATCCTCAACAGATGCAGCCTCAAGCATCTTATCAGCATCGTATAATACAAGACCAATGTAACGAAGGCGCCCAACGCAAGTTTCAGAACATATGGTAGGCTGACCCGTCTCAATTCTCGGAAAACAAAAGGTGCATTTTTCAGCTTTGTTCGTTTTCCAGTTAAAATATACCTTCTTATATGGACATCCAGACATACAAAAGCGCCAGCTGCGGCACGCATCTTGATCGACAAGGACAATCCCATCCTCGTCTCGCTTATAAATAGCTCCTGAAGGACAAGAAGCAAGACAAGATGGATTTATACAATGCTCACATATTCTCGGTAAGTACATCATGAAGGTCTCTTCAAATTCAAACTTAATTTGCTCTTCAAGCCCATTCATATTAGGATCATCTTTACCAGTCTTATAAACCCCTGCGAGATCATCCTCCCAGTTAGGTCCCCACTCAATGTCCATGTATTCGTCGGTAAGCTGTGATTTTGGACGTGCAACTGGTTGATAATCGCCGGCTGGACTATTTATTAAATTTTCATATTCGTAATCCCAAGGCTCATAGTAATCGTCAATCGGAGCCATATTTGGATTATAAAAAATATTGAGGAGCTTGCTTGCCCTCCCGCCTGCTTTTAACTCAAGCTTTCCGTTTCTTAGCTCCCATCCGCCTTTTCGCTCGTCTTGATTTTCCCAACGTTTCGGATAGCCAACACCTGGTTTTGTCTCAACATTATTCCAATACATGTACTCGGCACCCGATCGATTCGTCCACGTCGTTTTACAAGTGACACTGCACGTATGACAACCGATACATTTATCCAAGTTCATGACCATGCCGTATTGCGCTTTAATTCTCAAGCCATTTCACCTCGTCCCTTTCGAGTTTGCGGATTACTACTTGCTCATCCCTCTGATTTCCAGTCGGTCCATAATAATTAAATCCGTAGCTTAATTGCGCGTAGCCGCCAATCATTTGAGTTGGCTTCATATGAATGCGTGTTGGGCTGTTGAACGTTCCGCCGCGCTGATTCGTAATGGGCGATCCCGGAACATTAATATAGCGCTCCTGAACATGGTACATAAATGCCACTCCACGCGGGATACGGTGGCTCACGACTGTCCTAGCAACAACAACCCCGTTGCGGTTATACATTTGAATCCAATCATTATCGTCTAATCCTACCGATTTGGCGTCTTCATTATTTAACCAAACATGCGGTCCACCCCTAAATAGAGTGAGCATCGGTAATGTATCTCCATACGTACTGTGATAGGACCACTTAAAATGCGGAGTTAAATATTTCAGTGTAATTTCCTGACCATCCATCACTGGACGATTATCTTTATCATAAAAAGCCATTTTCTTGAGGGGAGCTTTGAACGTCGGGAGCTCTTCTCCAAACTCAAGCATAATATCATGGTCTAGATAAAAATGTTGGCGCCCTGTCAATGTGCGAAATGGTACGAGCCTCTCAATATTTTGCGTAAATGGCGAATATCTGCGATTTCCTTTATTAATTCCTGTAAAAACAGGCGTCGTAATGACTTTTCGAGGCTGCGCCGTAATATCAAAAAAGGTAATATGTTCTCCCTCGCGATCACTTGACAGGTCTTTTAATTGTTGGCCCGTTTGTTTTTCTAGCGTTTCCCATGCTTTCACCGCTAAGCTTCCGTTTGTTGCACTAGATAACGTTAACATCGCCTCTGCAGCATTCTTATCAGTGAACAAGTTGGGTTTATCTTTATGATGTTCCGAGTACTTTGACGGACCTAGCATTGCAAATAATTTTTCATAAGCCTCTTCTGCTTTGTATCCAATACCATGAGCCCCTAAATTTGTTGCATTTGGACCAAGTGTTACGAACTTATCAAAGACCTTCGTATAATCTCGCTCAACGATTTGAACCTTCGGCAAATTTACTCCTGGAGTTGGTTCAAATTCTCCATGCTTCCAATCAGGTGCACGTCCATATGCCTGGCTGATCTCATCTGGCGAATCCTTTCCGAGCGGGGTTGCTACTGCATCTTGAACAACTTCAGGCAAATAATGCTTCGCCATCATAGAAAATCTTTTCGCTAAATTTCTAAACGTTTCCCAATCTGATTTTGCTTCCCACGGAGGTGTGATTGCAGGATTAAAAGGATGTACGAAAGGATGCATATCCGTACTTGAAATATCGTATTTTTCATACCAAGTGGCGGCGGGCAACAGAATATCCGAGTATAGTCCAGTACTGCACATCCGAAAATCCGCACTTACCATTAGATCGAGCTTTCCTTCTGGCATTTCTTTTACCCAATTTATTTCTTCGGTCGAATCTTGTTCATTCTCTGTACTTAATGTTCCATCATGGGTTCCAAGCAAATGCTTTAAAAAATATTCATGACCTTTTGCAGAACTGCCTATTAAATTTGCCCGCCAAACGAATAGTACTTTCGGAAAGTTCCTTCTATCTTCTGGATTTTCAACTGCAAACTTCAATTGACCGTTTTTTAATTGTTCTGCCACTTGTTTTTTCAAATTATCATTCGATCCTTGGGCATCGGCACCCATTTTCAAGCTGCTTTTATTAAACTGAGGATAGCTCGGTAACCAACCAAGTCTAGCAGCCAACACATTATAATCGCCTGGATGATTATACTTACTTTTATCTACAAGAGGAGATTTTAAATTTTCCATTCGCTGATCTTCGTAGCGCCATTGCTCCGTTGCAAAGTAAAAGAAGCTAGTTCCGTTCATTAGTCTTGGAGGTCCGCCCCAATCCTTCGCCATTGCAATCGTACTCCAGCCTTCGATCGGGCGAACTTTTTCTTGACCAACATAATGTGCCCAGCCGCCGCCATTTCTGCCTTGACAGCCTGTCAACATCACAAGATTTAAAATTGAACGATAAATCGTATCCGAATGATACCAATGATTGATGCCTGCCCCCATAATGATCATGGATCGACCTTCTGAATCTATCGCATTTTGAGCAAATTCCCTCGCGATTTGGGCAGCTTGATATTTGTCAACGCCTGTTAATTTCTCTTGCCAAGCTGGGGTATACGGAATATCATCTTCATAGCTTGTCGCATAATCCCCGGGAAGTCCGCGGCCTACCGCGCTATTTGCCATCATTAAATCAAAGACAGTTGTGACGTAAACTGATTTTCCATCCATTGAAACTTTCTTTACTGGAAGTCCTCGTTTCAATACTCCCTCTTGTTCTTCTCCAAAATACGGAAATAACCCCATCACTACCTCGTCTTCTTGACCTAATAATGTAAGTTCCGGATCAATATCACCAAGTCCATTGTCACGATCCTCAAGCTTTAAGTTCCAGTTCGACTTTTCATCCCATCTATGACCGACGGTACCATTTGGAATCGCGAACTCACCTGTTTTTTTATCTAATAAAACCGGCTTCCATTCGGCTTTATCGACACTCATTCTAAGGTCACTTGCTCGCAGAAACTTATCTCCAACATACCCGCCATCTTTTTCCTTTAGCGTAATCAAAAAAGGCATGTCCGTGTATGTTTTTATATAATCATTGAAAAAATCAACTTGTTGATCGACATAAAATTCTTTTAAAATGACATGAGTCATCGCCATAGCAAGAGCTCCGTCCATCCCTACTTTGACTGGAAGCCAATTGTCGGCAAATTTAACGTATTCCGCATAGTCCGGAGCAACTGCGACAACTTTCGTACCACGATATCTTGATTCCACATAAAAGTGGGAATCTGGGGTCCGCGTTTGAGGGATATTCGATCCCCACGCAATAATATAACTGGAATTAAACCAATCCGAGCTCTCAGGTACATCTGTTTGATCTCCCCAAACTTGGGGCGATGAATTTGGCAGATCCGCATACCAATCATAAAAACTAAGCAATGACCCCCCTAGCAAACTCAAAAACCGCCCTCCAGCCGCATAGCTCACCATCGACATGGCGGGAATGGGGGAGAAGCCAAATATTCGGTCAGGACCATATTCCTGAATCGTATGAATAAGAGAAGCTGAGATGAGCGTGTTCATTTCATCCCAAGTCGTCCTGATAAGGCCACCTTTTCCACGAGATTTTTTGTATTCCTTTGACTTTTCCTCATCTTCAGCAATGCTTTTCCATGCTGCCACCGGATCCTTTGTTTCCTCTAAAGCTTTTCTCCAAAGCGTGAGAAGCGACCCGCGTATATAGGGATAACGAATTCGCAGAGGACTGTATGTATACCAAGAAAACGTCGCTCCCCTCTGACAGCCGCGCGGTTCAAATTCCGGCATATCTGGTCCAGTAGATGGATAATCCGTTTGTTGAGTTTCCCACGTGATAATTCCATCTTTCACATGCACCTTCCAGCTACAGGAGCCTGTGCAGTTAACCCCATGGGTCGTACGAACGACTTTATCATGCTGCCAACGCCTGCGATAAATTCTTTCGGAGCCCCTGTCGTAAGGCTGCATTTCACTATGTTCTGTTTCAGGGACCGTTTTTCCGAAAAACTTTAACTTTTTCCAAAACGGCGAAGAAGCTTTCGAGATATTTGTCATATTCAACTCCCTTTCAAGACATACTTTTACATACTTTTCCCAACTTATGTGTAAATAAACAGACTTTTCTTCGATCTTCAGCTTTCTTCGGTCAACTCATTGAACATACCAACGTAATATTGAACATCACCCGCTTCATTTTTTACAGGACTGATGGTCAGCCATTCTTTATACATTTCGCCGTTTTTGCGTTTATTCCAAATTTCCCCTTGCCAGAATCCTTGCTCGCCAATTGTCTCCCACATTACTTCATAAAAAGGTTTTCCTTGTTTTCCGGAATGGAGAAAACTAGGAGTTTTACCGATCACTTCATCTGATGAATATCCCGTTACCTTTGTAAAAGCGGGGTTTACTCTCACAATTTGGCCATTCGGTTTCGTAAGCATGAATCCTGAAGCCGTATGCTCTAATACATTCTCACTAACAAATAGCTTATCTTGGTGATACATCCATAAAACTAAAATGAGACTTGCAAGTGAGAACTGTGACAAAGCCATAAATCCAATCGCGTAGTGGCCAGTTAAATTAAACAAAATCGTTAAAATAAGCGGAGGAAAGAAGCCCCCGAGTCCTCCCATCATTGCAACGATCCCATTCACAATCCCAGCTTGTTTCGAAAAGTAGAGCGGGACAAGCTTAAAGATTGTTCCATTGCCAATTCCAGCGCAGACGGCAACAGCGAGACAGCCGACAGTATAAATTGTAAGAGAGGGTGTAAAGGATAGAAGAAATCCAGCCAATGTCAAACCTGCAAACACAAATGCGAGGATTTTAAAAGAGTTGAGTTTATCGCCTAGCCAACCTCCTACTGGACGAAGTAACGTTGCAAGCACGATAAATCCAGCCGTCCGCATTCCTGCATCTACTTTATCTAACCCGAAATGATTCACAAGAAAATTGGGGAGGTATATTGTAAAAGCTACAAACGAACCAAATGTAATAAAGTAAAACAAGCTTAAAAACCATAACTTTTGATTTTTATATACGCTGCTAATTTGTTTTACTACGGAAACACGAATTTTCGTTTCTTTTCTATCACCTAAAAGGAAATTAAGTAAGGCAAACAACGCCATTAAAAAAATGTAAAATAAAACAGTTTTTCGCCAACCATACATATTGGCAAGGACAGGCGCGGCAAAACTCGTTACAGCTGTACCAATATTCCCCATCCCATATACCCCGTTTATAAACCCATGCTTTTCCTTTGGATAATACTTAGGCAAGGAAGTAACACCAACTGAAAAAATGGCACCGCCAACACCAATGAATAAGCCGCCAATAATAAGATCTCCCATTGAATTGGCTATACTGACATAGTAAACAGGAAATAGCAGCACTATGAAACTAATGAAAAATAAATACCTTGCTCCAAATCGATTTGTCCAATATCCAATTGGCACCCTTAATAAAGAGCCTAGAATGACAGGAACAGCTGTCACCCAAGCAATTTGCCCAGATTTTAGCGGAATATCTGTTGTAATAAAAGGCATAAGTGAAGATAAAATGACCCAAACCATAAACCCTGCTACTAAGCTGCTCGTTTGCAGCGTTAACTGTGCACCACCGCGATTCATATTTTCTCCTCCTTTCTTATCTTCTTACCATTCCTTTTCATGGATAAAACATTCATATCAAGCTTATTTTCAAAATTGGCTGATAATGACTATGAAAGTGGAAAAGCCTGCACATTGACGTACAAACGATAAAGGAAACACGAGGAGGCCGATAGGACGAAGCGATGTTGACTTATCGAAGGGAAGAGGACAAGAAGTTTGCTAGTCGATGGGCGCTTAAGCTAGACATAGAAAAGCGGAAGCGCCCGTTTATCGACGTACAAACTTCAGGGACTCTGACTGAGATAAAGGAAACACGAGGAGGCCGATAGGACGAAGCGATGTTGTATAAATGATACGTTAAGCATGTACAAAAGTGATTGTTTAAAAATGTACAAATTCGATATTAAAACTGCATAATATTTCTGGGGTGAATATTATGCATTTACAATTAAACATAAACACAGATATTGAGATTAACAAT
>NZ_JAGYPL010000003.1:317783-715416 GCF_018343715.1 Bacillus sp. FJAT-49711
TATAAATGATACGTTAAGCATGTACAAAAGTGATTGTTTAAAAATGTACAAATTCGATATTAAAACTGCATAATATTTCTGGGGTGAATATTATGCATTTACAATTAAACATAAACACAGATATTGAGATTAACAATCTTTTAGATTTACCAAAATTAAAAATGATTATGGAGAGTTTAAAGATGAAGATTAATAAAAGTAAATTGGCACGAGAGATGGGGGTGGATCGGCGGACAATTGAAAAATATCTTGAAGGTTATAAGCCGAAAAATTCCAGGGGGCGTAAATCTAATCTGGATCAGTATTATCAAACGATTTCCTTATTACTGTCTAAGGACTCTAAACAAATCTTTTATTATAAACGGGTCTTATGGCAATACCTAAAGGACAATCACGGTTTAAAGTGTGCTTCATCCACTTTTAGGGCGTACATATCAAGTAAACCGGAATTCCAAAAATACTTTGATTCCGGAAAACGAAAGAAATCCAATACTGAGGTCATTCGCTTTGAAACACCTCCAGCTGAACAGGCCCAACTGGATTGGAAAGAAAATATTCGATACATCACAAAAGATGGGGAAATTATTTATGTAAATGTTTGTGTACTCTTACTCTCTTATTCAAGGTTTCGAACCTTTCATCTTTCCCTTTCAAAGTCACAGAGCGTGCTATTATCCTTTCTTGTTGAGAGTTTTGAGGCTTTTGGGGGAGTACCGAAAACGATTGTGACGGATAATATGAAAACGATCATGGATGAATCTAGAACTGAATACTCAAAAGGGAAGGTGAATGAACGCTTTTATCAGTTTTCGAAGGATATGGGATTTGGGGTAAAGCCCTGTATAGCCGGAAGACCAAATACAAAGGCCAAGGTAGAAGCTCCAATGAAAATCATTGATGAAATTCATGCCTACCAAGGAAAATTTGATTATGAAGAACTCCATCAATTTGTACAGAATCTGTGTGATCGAATAAATCACAGTTATCATCAGGGAACAGGAAAAATACCAATACTAGCCTTTAAAAAAGAAAAAGATCTCTTATCCCCATTGCCAAATGTAAGAATAAGAGATTCCTATAAAATCGATCATATACTTGTAAAAGTAAATACTTCCAATATGATCACCTACAAGTCCAATCAGTATTCAGTTCCCGCTGGATACATAGGAAAAACCGTAGGTTTACAAGTATACGATAACCATATCTCTGTTTATTATAGCACGGATTTAATTGTCCAACATTCAATTAGCCCATTAAAAATCAATTATAAACAAGAACATTATGTAGAAACGTTGGCTAGGGGGCTTCCTCTTACAACGAACATTGAAGAACTAGCTAAGAAAAATCTTGAGGCAATTAATGAGGTGTATAAAAATGAATAGTAGTTATGCAAAACTAGTACATAATCTGGAGTATTTGAAGTTAAAGCAGATCATTACCCATCTTGATGAAACCATTGATTTTATGACCAATAATCAACTTTCCTTTGTGGATACATTGATAAAACTCACGGACTATGAAATTGATATGAAAGAAATTAACATGGTGAAGGCGATGGTGAAGGTTGGGGCTTTCCCTCACTTGAAAGAAATAAAAGATTTTGATTTTACTTTTCAACCTTCTATTAATAAGCAACAGATACTAGACTTTACAACCTTAAGATTTCTTGAGTCGCAAGAAAACATCGTTTTCTTAGGTCCTAGTGGCGTAGGAAAAACCCATTTGGCAACCGCTATTGGGATCGCAGCCGCCAAGAAAAGGACGAGTACTTATTTTATAAAATGTAATGACTTAATCATGAATTTGAAAAGGGCAAAACTTGAAAATAGGCTGGAAACCAGATTAAAACATTATGCCAAGTATAGGTTGCTTATCATCGATGAAATTGGCTATCTGCCAATTGATGCAGAAGATGCCAAGTTGTTTTTCCAGCTAATTGACATGAGATATGAAAAGAAAAGCACCATACTAACGACAAACGCCAATTTTAAAACATGGGGTGATATATTTCAGGATCCTAAGTTGGCCAATGCCATTTTGGACCGAGTCCTCCATCACGCAACAGTAGTAAATATTATTGGGGATTCTTATCGACTAAAAAATCACTTTGATAAGGAAAACGAAATGAATGAAAAAGGAGATAGACAGAATGAGTAGGTACACAGTGGAGGAAATTACTAAGTTTTTTCATTCTCATGAAGTAAAATGCCAAAGCAGTGACGTTCAAAAATGGATTAATAAAACAGGTGGCCCTAGTAACGATGAGGAACTTACGGATTGGGATATGTTTGATTTTAGTGAATGGTGGAGTTATCAAGGTACAGCATATGAAGATGGAATTGATGATAAAACAAAAATCGCAAGATTATTAGAGGAAATAGAAGATTTGAAACGTGAAAAGTACAAGCTAATGGATGAAATAAATACGCTTGAGCAACGATTAGATATTTTACCATTTTAGCTTTTTACCTCTAATTCGGGGCAAACACAATACTCAATAAGTCTTGCCCCGAAAAAACGAAAATGTACATTCTAAAACAGTCAAATATGTACATAATTTCATTGACATTTATAATGTTGACTTATCGAAGGGAAGAGGACAAGAAGTTTGCTAGTCGATGGGCGCTGAAGCTAGACATAGAAAAGCGGAAGCGCCCGTTTATCGACGTACAAACTTCAGGGACTCTACTGAGATAAAGGAAACACGAGGAGCCGATAGGACGAAGCGATGTTGACTTATCGAAGGGAAGAGGACAAGAAGTTTGCTAGTCGAGGGGCGCTTAAGCTAGACAACAAAAAAAACGACCAAGAGAATATCTCTTGGTCGGATGCTATGAATTAAAATAAACGCAAATGCGGCAGTTATTTAATTGTTGGATTGGGATATCCATATCGTAAATTTCTCTTAAAGAATCGGATTGAATGATTTCCTCCGTTGGCCCATCCTTCACGACACGTCCGTTTTTTAAAGCGACAATGCGATCAGAGTATACGGATGCAAAATTAATATCATGGAGTACAATCACTACTGTTTTTCCGAGTTCATTTACTAGTCTGCGCAAAATTTTCATAATTTGAACAGAATGCTTCATATCGAGATTATTTAATGGCTCATCAAGTAAAATATAATCTGTATCTTGAGCAATGACCATCGCAATAAAGGCACGTTGACGCTGTCCACCAGATAGTTCTTCAATATAAGCATCTTCCATATCTACCAAAGCCATATATTCAAGGGCTTCATCAACTTTCCTTTTATCCTCTTCAGTCAATCTCCCTTTGGAATATGGAAATCGTCCAAAGGAAACTAATTCGCGGATAGTCAAACGGACATTCATATAATTGGATTGCTTCAAAATCGATACTTTCTTTGAAAATTCATTAGCCTTCATCCCACGTGCATTCGTCTTATCAACAAGCACTTCTCCTGTATCTGCATCCAACAAGCGGCTCACCATTGAAAGCAAAGTTGATTTCCCCGCGCCATTTGGTCCGATAAACGAAGTAATTTGTCCTCTTTGTATATCAACTGTCACATCTTCCACGACATGTTTTTTTCCGTACAATTTTGACAAACCCCGTACTTGTATCATGTGGATCGACTCTCCTTCAGTAATAAATAGATGAAGTACACTCCACCTATGAAATTAATAATGACACTTAGCGTTGTTGAGAACGTAAAAATTCGTTCTACAACCCATTGACCACCAATCAGGGCAATTACACTCATGAGTGAGGCACCACTAATTAATATTCCGTGTTTATACGTTTTAAAAAATTGATATGATAAATTTGCTACAATTAAGCCGAAAAATGTAATCGGCCCTACAAGAGCTGTTGAAACAGAAATAAGAATAGCTGAAGTAACAAGCATTTGCTTTACAATTTTATCGTAAGCAACTCCGAGATTAATCGCTGTTTCTCTACCTAAAGACAATACATCTAAATATGGAATCGACTTCCAGCCGATAATGATGATTAATCCAATAACAAGCAACGAGAGCCAAACAAGATCTCCATTCACATTATTGAAACTTGCAAACATTCGATCTTGCACAATTTGAAACTCATTCGGATCAATTAATACTTGCAAAAAGGTTGAAATACTTTGGAAAAAGGTGCCAACGATGATTCCAATTAATAGTAAAAAGTAAATCGGACGCTGACCTTTTTTAAATAAAAACTGATACATCAGTAAAGCAAAAACAACCATTGCAAGGACGGATAGAATAAAATTGACTTGCTTATTGACAATCGTAATGTGATTAGAACCTAAAAAGAAAATAGCTAACGTTTGAATAAGTAAATAAAGTGAATCTAGTCCCATAATGCTCGGAGTTAAAATCCGATTATGTGTAATCGTCTGGAACACGACGGTTGCATAGGAAACGGCGACCCCTGTCAACACCATTGCGAGTACTTTTATTCCTCTTCTAGGCAACGCATAGTCAAAGCTTCCGTTTAACTGATGAAATAAATAAAGACCCACACAACCCGCAGCGACCAGTGCAAGTATTGTGATTTTAGTTGAATTACGCATATGCTTTCCTCCGGAACAGTAAGTAAAGGAATATACCGCTTCCGATTACCCCGACCATTAAGCTAATGGAAATTTCGTATGGATAAATGAGCACACGTCCCAAAATATCACATACTAATAAGAAGATTGCGCCCAGAAGCGCTGTATGCGGCAATGTTTTTTGTAAGTGGTCGCCTTTAAAAATAGAGACAATATTTGGAATGATCAAGCCTAAGAATGGAATCATCCCGACTGTCAATACTACGGTCGCTGTGATTAGGGCCACAAGAATTAATCCAAGATTTACAACTCGTTTATAAGCAAGGCCTAAGTTTTTGGAAAAATCCTCCCCCATCCCCGCTACGGTAAACCGGTTTGCATATAAATAAGCAATCAGAAGAACAGGAATGCTAATATATAGAAGTTCATAACGCCCTTTCATAATCATAGAAAAATCTCCTTGCAGCCAGGCAGACATATTTTGAATAATGTCAGCACGATACGCAAAGAATGTCGTAACCGAAGATAATATATTCCCAAACATTAAACCAACGAGTGGAATGAAAATGGCATCTTTAAACTTGATCCTGTCCAATATTTGCATAAAAAGCAATGTTCCACCAAGAGCAAAAGCAAAAGCAACAACCATTTTTTCTAAAGTTGAAGCATTTGCAAATAAAAGCATAGAAACGAGAATTCCGAGCCTAGTAGCATCTAAAGTCCCAGCTGTTGTTGGTGATACAAATTTATTGCGACTAAGCTGCTGCATAATAAGTCCAGCAATACTCATTCCTGCCCCCGCTAGGATGACAGCCATGAGTCTTGGCAGACGGCTAATAAGAAAAATTTGCGTCTCCTCGGACTGAAAGTTGAGAAGATCAAGAGGTGTTATATTACTGACACCAATAAATAATGATAGAATTGCTGCGAGAATTAATGCGGTAATTAAGTACCATGTTTTCATAAATGACTCCATATTATATTAATCTTATAGATTGTTAATTGAAAATCGTTATCAATACATCGAGTTTATTATAACACGAGGGTTTTTCAAGTCAACACACGCCTGATAATCATTATCAATCAACCGCTAAATGTGAACAACTTCCAACTTTTTGCTCTTTTCAAGGTAGGTTCCCAATGATAATATGAAAGCGCATCCATAATAAAAAGGAGGTTGCTCAATGATCACTTTTTTTGCTGCAATTATTTTGTTAGTTGTAAGTTATTTCACTTATGGAAAGTACGTTGAAAAGGTCTTTGGAATGAAGGAGAATCGTCAGACTCCCGCTTACACGCTTGCAGATGGATTAGATTATGTCCCAATGGGGAAACAACGCAACTCTCTCATACAATTGTTGAATATTGCCGGAGTTGGACCTATTTTTGGTCCAATTATGGGCGCATTATACGGCCCTGTTGCATTCCTATGGATTGTTTTTGGAGCGATATTCGCTGGTGCTGTCCACGATTATTTGACGGGTATGATATCGTTAAGAAATCGCGGAGCTCACTTGCCTGAACTAGCCGGCATGTTTCTTGGAAAAGCTTTTAAGCATGTTGTTAACGCGTTCTCGATTTTATTGCTTATTCTAGTTGGAACCGTCTTTGTTACTGCACCTGCAGAACTACTTGGTGATTTAACAAAAGGATGGATGTCCGTTGGGATTTGGATTGCCATTATTTTTGCCTATTATCTTTTAGCTACTTTACTGCCAATCGATAAGATTATAGGAAGAATCTATCCTATTCTTGGCTTGATCTTATTGATAAGTGCTGTTGGAATTGGGGGAGCACTTATTTTCCAAGGACACCATATTCCTGAGTTGTCTCTTGCAAATATGCATCCTGATAATCTACCGATTTTCCCAATTCTATTTATAACGATTGCGTGTGGAGCTTTATCTGGGTTCCATGCAACACAGTCACCAATTATTTCACGTACAACTAAAAGAGAATCACAAGGACGTTATATTTTTTACGGAATGATGATTGCTGAAGCCATTATCGCTATGATATGGGCTGCAGCCGCCATGTCAATTTTTGATGGAGCTTCGTTGAACCAGTTGCTTGCTGAAGTAGGACCAGCTGGGATTGTAAAAGAAGTTTCTATTACCACACTCGGTGCAGTATTTGGAACGATTGCGGTACTTGGAGTTATTGTTCTTCCGATTACTTCAGGAGATACTGCCTTTAGAAGTGCACGCATGATTATTGCAGATTATATTGGATTAGCCCAAAAGAAATTTGGAAACCGACTATGGATTACTATTCCGATGTTTGTCATTTCCATCATTCTTACGCAAATGGATTTTAATATTCTTTGGCGATACTTTGCCTGGGCGAACCAATCCACTGCCATGATTGCATTATGGGTAGGTGCAATGTATTTAGCTTTGCAGAAGAAAAATTATTGGATCGCAGCAATTCCCGCAATATTTATAACGATGACAACCTTTACGTTCATCCTCAATGCGCAGATTGGTTTTAAATTACCAATGAATGTATCCTATTTTATCGCGAGTATTATAACGATTATTATTATCGCCGGTTTCTTTTTGGGACTAAGAGCAAAACTCAATGCCGCTGAAAAAGGAATAAAGCCAATTATTCTGGATGATGGATTAGGAAAGGCGTCCTAAACCATTTTTAAAAACCCGAGCACTATTTCTGGCTGTTGACAATTATTTGGTCAACAGCCTCTTTCTGTTCCCAATTTTAATTCTTCCTATATTAACAAAAACGTGGAAATGAATGTATCGGAAAGCTGTTTTGTACATGGATAAAAAAACAATAATTTAAGAAGACTATAAGATGATTGCGAAGTTTTCAGACGCTAAATTTTATTTAGAAGGGATTGTAAATAATGAATAATCAACAGCAGGGACAAAGCTATAAGGAACAGCAAGTTCAACAACAGCAGCAAGAAATAATACAAAATCAGACACAAATGGAGCAGCAATTCCAAAGCCAAAAAAAGCAAGCACTTCAAGCAATGCAGCAAGCAGAACAAACAATCCAGCAAAGTGCATCCATGGTCGATATGCAGTCCTTACAACAAGCACAGCAACAACTCCAACAAGCTACCGGGCAGCTAAATCAAATGCAAGGACTAGCCGCTGAACAATCAACAACCCCAGAACAACAACAGCTCCAGCAAGTTCAACAACAAATTGAACAAGCAGCTCAAACCCTCCAGCTTATCCAATCCCTAAATAGCGGCAATAATAGTTTTAAAAAGGGATGAACGAGATTGTGTGTAAATTGTGTGAGAATTGCGTGAGTGCCTGGCACTCACACAATTTCACTCACACAATATCCCCTGCCTGCAATGCTGCTTTAATGGCGGTTTTAATTTCTGCGTAGCCTGTGCATCTGCAAAGGTTGGATTGCATCCATTCTTCTATTGTGGCATCGTCAGCATTGGGATGTTTGTTTATTAGTCCGTGGCAATTTATTATGAAGCCTGGTGTGCAAAATCCACATTGTATGGCCCAGTTTTCAACGAAGGCTTTTTGGATGGGTGATCCTGCTAATCCTTCAATGGTTGTAATCATTTTGTCTGTATTTTCGATTGATAAAGTAAGGCATGAATGCATAGGTTCATTGTTTACTAAAACGCTACATGCCCCACAATCCCCATTTTCACAAGCCCGCTTTGCCCCGCTTAAACCGAGTTCATTACGCAGCGTATGTAATAATGTGTCCCCTGTACGGATAACTGCTTCACGTAATTCTCCATTAATATGGAATGGGACGATTGCCTTCGTTGTTCCATCCATCATTTTTTCACCTCCAATGCTCCCAATGTTTCTAATAATGCATTTCTAAAAACAAATTCTCGATAACCGGCTGATGCGTGAATATCACTAATAATTGGGCTAGGAAGCTTACTAATAGCTAGCTCAACTTTATCCGTTTCAGAAAGAGAGGAATCATTCAGTAACGTCTCGATTTCTTCAGAACGAATTGGGTATTCACAAACCCCACTAAAGGCTGCCCGAATTCGCTGGTCCTTTACTATTGCTGCTAAGGATACAACTGGATACCCTACCTTTGAGAACTTTGTCTTTTTTAAAGTAAAGAATGGCAAATCGACATATGATTTTTCAATGTATATTTGTACTAAAAGTTGCCCTTGTTCTAATTGAAAATTCTTATTGAAAATATTATTTATGGGTAAAATTTCTTCTTCTTTTTTTCCTGCAACTTTTACTTTAGAATCAGATATTAAAAGTGGAAGTATTCCTTCCTTGTATATCAATTGACTATTTATATTGCCACCAATCGTAATTTTGTTCCTTGATGTGTGATCTGCTATACCCTTTACTTTTTGACTTAATAACGGAAAGATGTTTGAATCGGCAACTATATTCAGCGTTACAGCTGATCCAATAATGAGTTGATCATCCTTATGCTCCAATGCATGACAATCAGGAATGCCTTTTATATCAATGACGGCATCCGCATATATATCTTGAGTGCGAGCAAATGTAATAAACTCTGTCCCCCCAGAATAATAAACAACTTTCTTATTTCTTCCGCTAATGGTTTCATATATTTGAAGTGCCTCTTCAACAGTTGACGGTTTGTAATAATCAAAGTCAAATGGAATCATTTATGATTCTCCTTCATTGCTTTCCAAATATACTCTGGATGGAGAGGCAATTGATTAAGCTCTACTTCCGCAGCAGTTGAAAGACTGTTTGCCAGGGCGCCTGGCATCCCGATGACTCCATATTCACCAATACCGCGGGCACCATACGGACCGTCGGCGGAAGGCGTTTCGATAAACTCTACTACATATTCAGCAGGCTGTTCGCCAAACCGCAACATTTGATATGTTCTTAATTGAGGATTTTGGACACATCCTTGATCATCGAAAATATACCCTTCACTACTTGCAAAACTAAGACCTAAATACATTCCACCCCTCATTTGCTGTGTGGCTGTAGCTGGATTAATAATTGTTCCTCCGTCCAATACCGTAACTGCTTTTAATAATTTGTAAGTGTAGTCTTTTTTGTCCCATTCCACTTCCACTGCTTGAGCTCCTACAGACCACCAAGGGCCTGGCTTTCCAAATCCCGTTTCTTTATCCATAGGAGTTAATCTCCTTTGAATATGCTTGCCAGCTCCAATGACCTGCCCTTCAATGGAGTGACCATTCGGATACGTATACCCTAAAGCAATATCTTTAATATTGACACCATATTCAGGATTGGCCTTTAAAAAAACTCGACCACCACTTACTTCCAAATCTTCAATAGAACATTGCAAAACAGCGGAAGCCGTTTTTTTCAATTGTGCGATTGCATGATCTGCGGCAGATATTACCGCTCTTCCAGCTAGAAAGGTTGTACTGCTTGCCACCGTGCGCCACTGGTGAGGGTCATATTGTGTATTTAGCTCCATCGTTACATGTACTTTATCAATTTCCGTCCCTAATTTTTCGGCAAGAATTTGCGCAAGGATCGTTTTAGTTCCTTGCCCCAATTCAATTGCGGCGCAATTTAAGTTCACACTTCCATCTGCTTCAAATGTTAAAATGACCGCTGCTTGGGCATTTGTTGCAGTCGTTGATGTTTTCCAAAATAAAGAAATGCCCTTTGAACGAATTTTCCCGGATTTTGTTTCGATTCGTTCTCCTTTATCCCATTCAATTAATTCTTTTGCACGATCGATGCACTTTTCAGAATCACCTATATTATTCGCGGTTATTACCGCTTGAGTAGGTGATGTGTGTCCAGGTTTTATCGTATTTAGCTTTCTTAGCTGAATCGGACACATACTTAGCTCATTTGCCAGCATGTCCATCGTTCGTTCAACCGCAAATGTGAGTTCTGGATGGCCATAACCTCTAAACGAAGTACCAAATGGATGATTTGTGTACATACAATAAGAATCACACCAAACATTTGGTATATGGTAAGGACCTGTACAATCAAGTGCCGCAGCTCTCGTAATTCCTGCAGCTTGATCTGTATAGGCGCCTGAATCAATCAAATATGTATACTGCCCCGCGACAAGTAGCCCATCCTTTGTCGCTCCAAGCTTCACTGTTGCATCAAAGCCGATATGACACGGAGCTGTGATCATATCTTCTTCCCTTTCATAGTCTAGCTTTACAAGCTTGCCTCCGACTGATTTGGATGCTAAATAAGCAAGAGGTTCAAGCTGGACAGTTCCTTTCCCACCAAATGCACCGCCAACCATTGGGGCATGGACAATAATGTTTCCAACTTCAATATTAAAAAATTGATTCAATACTTTTTTAATCGTATACGGTGATTGGGTCGTTGAATGGACGATTACTTTGCCTGCTGGATTGATCTCGACTCTTGCACTCCGTGTTTCAAGTGCTGCATGATCAGAAAGATTGAAGGAAAAATTTTTAGTGATTTTCACATCACAGCTTTCCCAAGCGGATATAAAGTCGCCTTTCCTAATTTTTATATGGCTGCCAATATTTGTCCCCTGTACGGGATACACATTGCTTATTATTTTCTGATATTGTCCTGAGTTTTCATGGACTAGCGGCGAGTCCTTTTGAAAAGCCTGCTGTACCGAGTTCACAACGGGAAGCGGTTCATACTCCACTTTCACTTTTACAGCCGCCATTTTTGCTTGATATTCTTGATCCGCAACAACAATGGCCAATGGTTCACCATGGTAACGGACTTTTTCAAACGCTATTGGAGGACGATCGGCTAAAATTGGACCGATATGAAATGGAAATACTTCACCAGTCACGATCGCACGGACACCCGGAACCTTCCAAGCCTCTTTCGTGTCTATTAAAATAATTTTGGCATGCGCATGTGTACTCGTTACGAGTTTGGCGTGTAAAAGCCCCGGGATAGAAAAGTCTCCTAAGTAACGAACCGTTCCTGCTGCTTTTTCAACTGCATCAATCCGTTGCACTGCCTTACCAATATTCATATGCATTCGTCAAACCTCCACTCTTTATCTTGCTACAATAATAATCGTGTTTTCATCAATTTCACTGGCTGCTGCATCTAATATTCTCTCAAGACTCATGCTTACTTTTTGCAAAGCATCCTTATCCTTTACAATAAAAATGGGAGCTCCCCCACCTTTAATGTTTTCTTGTTTTGTCGTTACAATTGCTGCAATCGAAGTAACTTGTTCATCAGGCATTTTTTGCACTCCTAATCATTTCTTTCCCTTTTCTCCTTCACTCGGAAGCCGGATTGCACTATCAAGAACAGGAACATGCTCCAATACTTTTTTGATTTGTTTAAAATCTTTTTCCTGAGGCATCAGGAACAACCCAAGCCTTCCATCATCCATATTTCTCTTGGAAAGCGGGATAAAGCTTGACTCCCCTGAATCAAGATAGCAGCCCAATACATTGGCTACATGGTGAAGCATTGCTTGCCGTTGGCCGAGATGTGATAATGTTACGATGCTATTTTCATTTTTGGGAGTGACAATGACACCAACTGCCCGCTCCATAATGACTTCTCTATTAGCCTGAATCCCAACATTTTTTATATGGATGTCGCCTACGAATAAATTAGGGCCCTTAAAATGAATCTCGCCTTCTGAAAAGTCGGCAACCGCATTTAATAATTTTCCTGACATATTGAACTTTACGATAAAAAGCATGACAATCCCGCCAAGGATCCCGATCCATAGATTAGCAACTGTCAATAGGGTTGTAATAAGTGCTGTAAACATCACTAAATAATTCCGGCTTTCAAAAGCTTGCGCCATTCCTTCAATAAAAGGTGTTCCACGCTTTACTAACTCACTAAGATCCACTTGTTGAAGTGTGTCCCTTTCCATTTTTCGAACTTCACGGAATTGAGTAGCAGCCAGCCCAAGAAAAGTGACCGCAGTCCAATTAGATTCAAGCACGGAAGGAACAGCTACTGCCCCAATAAACGCTGCTATGAATCCAAATGATAAGTGAATGATCCTACCTTGAGGATATGTTGGGTATTGCCGGAAATCAGTACGTAATAAGACAAATCGAGAAATCGTCCCGAATGCAACGCCCATGACAACGGAAAATAAATAATTCATACCCCTGCCCCTTAAACGCTAATGATAATTAGTATGGTAACCAATAATAGTAAATAATATGTTATGAGGATGGAACAATTTGGGAAGATTTGAATAAAAAAGCGAAAGCACTTTACTTATCGACTTACATACTTCGTTGTTGTCTTATGCAGGGAGAAGAACCTTGAAATTCGCTAGTCGAAAGGCGCGGCAGAAAAAAGGAATTTGGGAGGGGAAGATTATGGAATACATACATGACATATTCGACTCTTTATTAACCGATCACATACAACCAACCGTACTAGCTCAAATTATCCATGTTGATGGATCGTCTTACCGAAGAGAAGGAACTTGGATGCTGTTAAAAGAAGATG
This sequence comes from Bacillus sp. FJAT-49711, assembly GCF_018343715.1. Lineage (GTDB taxonomy): Bacteria > Bacillota > Bacilli > Bacillales > Bacillaceae_C > Lederbergia. Next base: position 330,708 of record NZ_JAGYPL010000003.1, read on the forward strand.
GTTCAAAAATTGGTTTGATTAGTGGGGGTTGTCTTGAAAGTGATTTGCGACATCGGGCAGAGCGGCTTTTTTCAACTGGAGAAGAGGAAATATTAAAATATGATTTAAGCTCAGAGGATGACTTAGGTTGGGGTGTCGGAGCTGGGTGCAATGGAGTTGTGTCTGTACTATTGCGGGACATTGATGATGGATTCCGTAAATCTCTTATATTTATAAAAGAACAATTAAACAAAATGGAACCCATTTTTTATATACAGTCATTAATACACTTTGAGCAAGTAATGTTTTTTAGAGCAGATGATATTCCTTTAAAATTTAAAAACTTATTCCAAAATATAAAGCTGTTTTCCGAATATGCTCGCCTTGAAATGATAGAAAATGAACCTTTTTTCTGTCAAATCCTTTGGCCGAAACCGAATCTATATATTATTGGAGCTGGAGAAGATGTCCGGCCGCTTGCCCACTTAGCAGCAGATACAGGATATTCGGTTCACATATTAGATTGGCGTGAAGGGTACTGTTCGAAAAGCTTTTTTCCCACTGCGGCCTCACTCCTAATAGGTGAGCCTGAACAATTATTAAAAGAAATTTCATTTAATAAGCTAGATTCGGTCATCATCATGACGCATGACTTTCAACGAGATCACAAAATATTAAAGTGTATACAAGAAACACAACTTTTTTATATTGGAATTTTAGGCTCGAAGAAAAGAACAGAAAGATTAATGGGTGGAGACATTCCAAATTGGCTCCATTCCCCTATTGGCTTAAAAATTGGTGCTGAAGGACCAAAGGAAATTGCGATAAGCATTGTTGCAGAATTGATTGCGGCCCGGAGGAAGGGTACATGAAAATTGCAGGAATCTACCTTGCTGCGGGTAAAAGTTCACGTATGGGAAAAAATAAACTAGCACTACCAGTTGGGAATACTCTTCTTGGAACGATGGCACTAAAAACAGCTTTACAATCTTCCTTGGAAAAAGTTTATATCATTACAAATTCGCTAGAAGATCTATCTTGGTTAGAATCACTTATAGAACATGAAAAAGTCTCCATAATTGCGTGTCCTTCCGCACATCTAGGTCAAGCTGAATCTATCAAATGCGGTATTCGCAGTGCACAAACAGAAGAAATGGATGCCATTATGGTGCTGCTTGCTGACCAACCATATATTTCAATCAAAATAATAGAGGATATAATCCGCCAGTTGAAAAATAATCCAGCTCTTCAATTTGTCGCAGCTTCCAATCAAAATATCATTAAGCCGCCAGTATTATTTTCTGCTTCGATGTATCCTGCTCTTTTAAACCTCCAAGGAGATCATGGAGCTAAAACCCTTTTACGGGGAAAAAATAAGGGAATAGGAGAAGTATTAACATTTTCTAGCAGAAAGGCTTTTCTAGATATTGACACAGTGGATGATTATAATGAGCTTATTAAAAATTGAGATGAGGTTTGGATTAATTAAAAGAAGTAAAGATATAATAAAGGCTATCATGTACAATGGACATACTTTGGGAGGAGAACAGCATGCGAAGAATTTCCAATGTTTTTTGGATTTCTGTCATTTTACTAATGATTGCTGTCTTATTTGGAGTAATCGCACCGAATCGTTTTGAAAGTGCAACATCTATTGTAGAAACTTTTATTACTTCTCGTTTCGGATGGTATTATTTAATTCTTGTTAGTGTCATTGTTATATTTTGTATATTTCTTATATTTAGTCCTGTCGGAGCAATTAGATTAGGGAAGACAGATGAAAAACCGGAATATTCTAGGCCCACCTGGTTTGCGATGCTTTTTAGTGCTGGGATGGGGATTGGCCTTGTATTTTGGGGAGCGGCAGAGCCCATTTCTCACTTCGCTATATCTCCGCCTCTAGCAGATCCCGGAACAGATTCAGCCTTAAAGGATTCGATGAGATTTACTTTTTTTCATTGGGGGATTCATGCATGGGCCATTTATGCACTCGTGGGCCTGTGTCTTGCCTATTTCAACTTCCGTAAGGACGAGCCTGGACTTATTAGTGCGGCACTTAGTCCCATTTTAGGTAAATATTCTAAAGGGAAAATAGCTGTATTCATCGATATTATCGCGGTGACCGCAACAGTTATTGGAGTTGCCACAACGTTAGGGTTTGGTGCCGCGCAAATTAACGGCGGTCTTTCCTATCTTTTCGGTATCCCCAATACATTTTCTGTTCAAATCATTATCATCGTCATTGTCACGGTTTTATTTATCATGTCAGCATGGTCAGGTTTAAGTAAAGGTATAAAATACTTAAGTAATACTAATATGTTTTTAGCCGCTCTTCTAGTTGTACTTGTTTTTATCGTTGGTCCGGGATTATTTATTTTAAATTTATTTACGGATACGCTAGGTGGGTACTTTCAAAATCTTATTTCCATGAGTTTTAGAATTGCACCCTTAAAACCCGAGAATCGTGAATGGATTAATAATTGGACCATTTTCTATTGGGCTTGGTGGATATCATGGTCGCCTTTCGTCGGAATTTTCATCGCTCGCGTTTCTAAAGGACGAACGATTCGGGAATTTTTAATTGGAGTGTTGCTCCTTCCTACCATCGTCAGTTTCATGTGGTTTGCTGTATTCGGAACGACAGCCATTAACGTGCAACAAATCGGAAATATAGATTTAACACAATTCCCGACAGAAACAGTATTGTTTGCGGTATTTAGTGAAATGCCCTTCACTTCCATTCTTTCAATCGTTGCAATTATATTAATTGGCATCTTTTTTATCACATCAGCGGATTCCGCTACCTTCGTTCTTGGGATGCAGACAACTTATGGTTCTTTGACTCCTCCCAACAGGGTGAAAATTGTTTGGGGATTCATACTTGCGGCAATGGCAGCCATTCTCCTGTATAGTGGCGGACTTCAAGCACTACAGAATGCACTTATCATTGCGGCGTTTCCTTTTTCATTTATTATGATTCTTATGATGCTCTCATTGTACAAATCGTTAGCCCGTGAAAAAAAAGAATTAGGTTTGGGCTTTCGACCAAGAGAATTAAAAAAACGGAAATAAGAAACATTTGCATTGATGCGGTAAAGACAATAATAGGTTTGAACGAGATAAAGGAAACAAAGCGAGCTTGAAAGACGAACTGATGGTTAACTTTTCACAGGAAGAAAAGCCAAAAGTTTTTAGGCGCCTAGCTATCCGGGTACACTCCAGTTCCCTTGTGCATGACAGGAAGGACTGGATTTCGCAACAGCCTAAATTCAAAATATAGACTTAAAACAAAATTTCCCGACCACCATTCCTTTCGGAAAAAGTGCCGGGAAATTTTTCATTTTATATTTTTATACTTTCCACCATAAAACAATAATGGGTCCCCATCTTGGATTCGCAAGTCAGAAACTTCTGCTATATAAAGGGTGTGGTCCCCTGCTATCACTGAATTTTGAACTGTGCATGTCATATTGACTAATGCATCTTTTATAACATCCATGCCATTAAAAACATCGAAGTCTATCTCTCTTTCTTCCTTTATTTGATCCGCAAAATAGGCTGATAAATCTTCCTGATGTTCATTTAATATACTTATAGCAAAATTGCCGGATTCTTTTAGCAATTGATTCATATGTGCTTTTTCTCGAATTGAAACAAGTATAAGCTTTGGATCTAGTGAAACAGACACAAAGGCGTTAGCCGTCATACCGTGAACAACTTCATTAACTTTAGTCGTAATGACGGTTACACCTGTAGCAAATCTCCCCATTGCCGTTCTAAAAAGGCGATCATCCATTAAAACTACTCCTTTTTACTTTAAAATCTTTATTAACATTCTACCAAAGAAATGATCCATATGCTCAATAAAGCCCTTCAGGAAAATAAAAGCGCACTATTTTATGGTAAAAAACCACATTAGTGCGCTACTATCTTTAAGCATCCATTTCCATGAAGAGTTTTTCTTGTACTACTTCTTCTTTTTTTGCTTCAATAAAAAGAATTTGATGACCATCCAATTCTTTTACAGTAAACTGGAATCCATCGGAGCAAATACTTTCTCCTTCAGCTATATCAAAGTTTTTTGATAAAACCCAGCCGCCAAGTGTATCTACTTCCTCATCCGATAATTCTGTTCCAAGCAAGTCATTGACCTCATGGACAAGAACCTTTCCACTAAAGGAGTAATGGTTCTCATCAATTTTCGTAATTTCAGCTATTTCATCTGTATCGAACTCATCGCGAATCTCACCGACAATTTCCTCGATAATATCTTCAACTGTTACAAGACCACTAGTGCCTCCGTACTCATCCAATAAAACAGCCATATGTGTTCGTTCTTGCTGCATTTTTAATAATAAATCGTGGATTGGAATAGTATCAATAACTAGAATGACTGGCTTCAGAAATTGAGTGATTTTCATATCGGACTCAGACCCAGTTTTTTTAATTTGGGCCATTAAAATATCTTTAATGTTTATAATTCCAACGATGTTATCCTTATCTCCTTCATAGACTGGATAGCGTGTGAGCTTTTCCTTTTTAATCACTTTCATCCATTCATGAATGTCGTCTTCAGTCGATAAAGAGATCATTTCTGTACGCGGCACCATAATTTCTTTAGCAATCCGATTATCGAACTTAAAAATATTATTGACATAAGTCAATTCGGTCTGATTGATTTCCCCACTCTTATAGCTGTCAGACAAGATGATGCGAAGCTCCTCTTCCGTATGGGATTCTTCATGTTCCTTTACTGGCTGAAGACCAAACATTTTCACCATTAAACGTGCCGAACCATTTAATAGCCAAATAAACGGAAACATGACTTTATAAAACCAAGTAATGGGCTTCGCGAAAAGCAAGGTAATCATTTCAGCTTTTTGAATCGCAACGGTCTTAGGTGCGAGTTCACCTACCACAACGTGTAAAAAAGTAATGACAGAAAATGAGATGGCTACTGAAATAATCTTCGTAGCGGAAGCGCCAATTTGCCAATTTTCTAAGGTAGGTTTTAGTATACTCAAAATAGCTGGTTCACCCAGCCAACCTATCCCAAGCGCTGTGATCGTAATTCCGAGCTGGCAAGCTGATAAATACTCATCCATATGTGTCGTCACATGTTTTGCTGCTATTGCCCCTGGCTTTCCTTCTTCAACTAGCTGATCAATACGAGAACTTCTAATCTTGACAATCGCAAATTCTGTAGCTACGAAAAAAGCGGTTAAAACAATCAATACTCCAATTAAAATTAAACTGCCTATGTCCAAATGGTTCACCTTTCAAAGAAAGGTGTACACCTCCTGTATTTTTAAATTGTCCATCTAGCATACGCATAGATAGACTAATATAAAATAAATTATACTATGTAACTTATTAAGTGTATATTTTAAATTTATGTAAATTAGAAAAGCGGAAGTACTTTGCCTATCGACGCATAATTTTCAGGCGCGCTACGAGATAAAAGCACGTTAAGTTCATAAGAAGAATTAATATAGAATGAGGTCAAAAAGTTTCCAGTCGATAGGCGCTGGAGCTGGACATATAAACAAGAATGACCTTTTCTTTTTATCTAAAAAACTGTAAACTTATGAAATGTAATGAAAGTGAGGTTTGAATGATGACAGTTTGGGATATTATTGTGGCATTAATACTTGGTTTAGTAGAAGGTTTAACTGAATTTGCTCCTGTTTCTTCAACCGGCCATATGATCATTGTTGACGATATGCTATTGAAATCAGCAGATATACTTGGATCCCCCGAAGTGGCCAATACCTTTAAAGTTGTAATTCAACTCGGTTCTATAATGGCAGTTGTCATAGTTTTTTGGTCCCGTCTTTGGAGTTTGGTTGGGGTAAATATTGGCGGTGCTATGAAAAAATCACCGACTGAATCACGTTTAAAACTAACACATGTCATAGTTGGCCTTTTACCAGCAATTGTACTCGGTTTTGCTTTTGAAGATTTCATCGATACGTATTTGTTTAGAATTGAGACTGTATTACTTGCACTTATAGTCGGTGCTTTCCTTATGATTTTAGCTGACTGGAAATCAAAGCAAACGAACCATTATGAAGGAGCTTCATTAGATGAAATTACATATAAGCAAGCATTTTTAATTGGCTTATTTCAGTGTATTGCATTATGGCCGGGCTTCTCTCGTTCGGGTGCAACTATTTCTGGCGGGGTTCTAATGGGGCTAAGGCATCGTGCAGCAGCCGACTTTACCTTCATCATGGCAGTGCCGATTATGTTTGGAGCAAGTGCCGTCTCACTCATTAAAAAACTCGACTTTATGACGGCCGATGTCATTCCATTTTTTATAGTCGGTTTTGTTAGTGCATTTGTATTCGCTTGGATTTCGATCCGCTTTTTCCTAAGCCTAATCAGCAGGATTAAACTATTGCCATTTGCGATTTATCGGATTGTACTAGCTATTGTTTTAGGGATTGTTTATTTTAGTGTGATATAAGAGAAAAATCGGGCCACAGATGGTCCGATTTTTTTATTTTAGACGCACTCAGACAGCAAAAACGATTTTTGCATGGTCATGGCCACGGGCACTTTGGATGATTGAATTTTTTATCGTGACCTTCCGACTTACTTTTCCACTTCCAAGGGCACGATTAACTCATTATCGTGACCTTCCAACTTACTTTTTCGCGTCTTAGGTCACGATTAACCTCTAATCGTGACCCTCCAATTCATTTTTCCACACCAAAGGGCACGATTACCCAACTACAACCACTTATTCAAAAATTCCTTCACCTCATACCTCATATCTGCCGTTTCAAAGTGGCCAATATTATATCTAAGTAGTTTCCAGGCTTCCGGTGCACCTTGTTCCTCATAAACTTTTTTCAGATTTTCATCGATGATATCAAGCCCTTTAGGGGGTGTTAGTCGATCATAGTTTCCCGCAAGACTTAAATGAGGGCGCGGCGCTATTAAGGAGTTGATCTCTGAAGTTGTAAAATGTTTAAGGAGTTTGGGGACGTAATAATAGATTCCGTGGCCTTCAAGTCCGCGACTTTCGATCAATGACTGGAAATCACATAAGCCACATAAATCTACACATACTTTTATTCGCGGATCAAGTGCAGCGAGCCACCATGACATCGTACTTCCCATCGATATCCCCAATGTTCCGATTCGATTTTCATCAACATCAGGACGGGAGATAACATAATCGACCGCACGCAAACTATCATAAACCATTTTTCCCCACATCACTTCCCCTTTCCAAAGCATTTCCTTAAATATTTCGCCTTCGGTCCTCCCTCTTCGTTGACCGAAGCCCCAAGCATCGATACATAATACGGCATACCCCATCTTCACTAACTCCTCAGCATAAGCCGGATTTTGTAAATATACATTTCCTTTAATTAATTCTTCCTTCCCATGCTCATAAAAACCGCCATGAGAATGATTAAATATTATAGTCGAAAATGGACCTTCCCCTTTTGTTGGACGCACGAAATAAGCAGGTACGATTTCCTCTCCATTTAAATCAAGCTGCCATTCTTCTAATATGTAATGAGGCAGGCGCTCTTCTTTTAGTTTTTTCGATAAAATCGGATTGGATCTAGAAGGTAATTCGCCTAGCAAACTGAATAATTCTTCCCGTTTTTTTTCTGCTACCATCAGAATCATCTCCTTGTTATTCCCTTTTCATCAATGGTACCATTCATATAACGGACTTTCATTATGAATCTTCATTAATTGAAGCAGGTGTCAAAAATGAGAAATATATCCTTCTCCCCACTTGGCGATTGTGCCATCATGATGGATTTTGGAAAAGAAATAAACCTAAAAACAAATAAAAACATAATAGACATATATCAATCAATAAAAAGTCGGCCATTTCAGGGATTCATAGAATCCGTTCCTGCCTATACAACGTTAACCGTTTATTATGACCCCGTTTCTGTAGGAACAGAATTCCCCTATGAAACTGTAAAAAATGAACTTGAACAATGTGCCAAAAATTTGTCTGCGATTATACATACAAACAATAAAATTGTCACTATTCCTGTTTGCTATGAGGAACCGTACGCAATGGATCTAGACTTTGTCGCCACCTACAGTGGACTGACTAAAAATGAGATTATTAACATTCATAGCGAGACAACCTATCATATATATTTTTTAGGCTTTGCCCCTGGTTTTCCTTTTCTTGGAGGTATGAGTGAAAAAATTACTGCGCCGCGCCGAACTAACCCAAGATTAAAAGTTCCAAAGGGTGCTGTTGGAATTGCGGGTCAGCAAACAGGCGTCTATCCTTTTGAAAGCCCCGGCGGCTGGCAAGTAATCGGTAGAACACCATTAGAACTCTTTAATTCGAACACGATGCCTCCTTCTCTACTATTACCAGGCGACAAAGTCCGATTTACCGAAATTAGCAAGGAGGACTTTGATCTATTGGAGGGCAAACAATGACCATTACACTCATAAAAAGTGGTGCCTTTACAACGATTCAGGATCTTGGTCGGAACGGATGGCAAGCTTATGGCATGCCAGTTGGCGGTGCAATGGACCGAATGGCAGCCCGCTTTGCAAATATTCTTCTCGGCAATGACGAAAATGAAGCTGTTTTGGAAATGACTTTAGTTGGACCGACCATTCAATTTAACGAAAACACGATCATCTCCATTTTCGGAGCTAATATGGCACCAAAAATATTTGGTAAAATGATTGAAATAAGAAAGCCTATTAGCATTAAAAAAGGTGATATCATTACATTTGGCGCTGCCCAATCAGGCGTTAGAACATATTTGGCGGTTAAAGGCGGCTTCTCTTTACCTAAAATACTCGGAAGCAAGAGTACGAATGTAAGAGCAAATATTGGCGGTCCCTTACAAACGGGAGATGTAATTCAATTAAATCATTCATATTCAACAAACCATTTTTCTTGGGGATTATCTTTTAAGTTGGAAAATTATATACACGATAGACATGTCCCGATTCGTTATGTAAAAGGCCCCCAATACGATTTATTTACTGAAGAAACAAAACAAGCCCTTTTAGAATCCGCTTTTGCCATTAGTCTACACTCTGATCGAATGGGCTATCGTCTAACAGGTCCAAAGCTAAGCACAAATCAAAAAGTTGAGCTCACTACAGAAGGAACGACTTTTGGTTCGATTCAAGTCCCTCCCAGCGGGGAGCCGATCATCCTAATGGCAGATGGTCAACCAACAGGGGGGTACCCAAAAATTGGCCAAATAATAAACGTTGATCTTCCAAGATTAAGCCAAATCCGTCCGGGTGAATATATTCGTTTTAAGGAAATTTCATTAATAGAGGCACAAAAGCAAATGCTCGATCAACATAAAGAATTCACTGCTATTAAAACGGCGTGCTTAATAAAATGGAGGGATTATTAAAATGTATAGGGTGGACTTGAACTGCGATATGGGAGAAGGATTTGGGCAATACTCGCTTGGACATGACGAGGAAATCATGCGTTATATCTCATCTGCAAATATAGCATGTGGTTACCATGCAGGCGATCCCTCGACAATGAATAAAGCGGTGAAACTTGCGATTGAAAATGGTGTGAATATCGGAGCCCATCCTGGGTTTCCTGATCTTCAGGGCTTTGGACGCAGAAATATGGCTGTCTCCCCGCAAGATGTTTATGAATTGGTGCTCTACCAAATAGGAGCTTTAAGCGCTTTTGTAAAGGCACAAGGTGGTTCATTACATCACGTTAAACCACATGGCGCCTTATATAATATGGCTGCTATTGATAAAAGTCTTGCTTCCGAAATAGCTAAAGCCGTCTATCACTTTGATCCGCAACTCATTTTGTACGGGTTAGCAGGCAGTGAAATAATTAAAGCTGGGGAAAAGCTAGGACTTGCAACGGCAAACGAAGTATTTGCCGACCGTACATATCAGAGTGACGGTACTCTTACCCCAAGATCTAACCCGAATGCCCTTACTTCAAATATAGACGAGTTCATTTCGCAAGCCATCAAAATGGTGAAAGAACAAAAAGTCACTTCGACAGTTGGAATCGATATTCCCGTAAAGGCAGATACGATTTGCATTCATGGAGATGGATCTAATGCTTTGAGCTTCGTACAAACCATTAAGGAGATTTTTAGGAAAGAGAACATTTCTATAAAACCAATATTAGGTCGATAGTGGCAAACAATAAGTCATTTGCAATCCTCCACCTCCTTTTTCTAGTCTCTCAGTCATTTTTCAAGCATAGATTAGTCATATGACCAGATTAGGGGTGGTTCGATGATTATTGATGTAGTGAAAAGAGGAGATACATTATGGAGTATTGGAAATCAGTATGGAGGCACTGCCCAGCAAATTGCTGCAGCCAATCAATTACCCAATCCAAATAAGCTGCTGGTAGGTCAATCCCTTGTCATCCCAATCGGCGCAATACAACACGTTGTTCGTAGTGGGGAAACACTTTGGCAAATTGCACAAAAATATGGTGTTCCGATTCAGTCCATCATTCAAATGAATCATTTAACACATGCATCGATGCTTAATGTAGGAATTGAGCTGATCATTCCCGCTAAAACATATGTTGTCCAAGCTGGAGATACGTTGGGTAATTTAGCGCAACGCTTCGGAACGACTGTCCGAGAAATCATGAGAGCAAATCTTCTCGCACAGCCAAATGTTTTAGTAGGAACGCGCTTAATAATACCCTTTCCAAAACCAACGATAGACGTTAATGCTTACATTATCAATATGGGGGAAACTGGGGGAAGAGAGGTTCGTGAAGTAGGAGAACATTTAACGTATATGTCTCCTTTCGGCTATATCATGCAAGCGGACGGAGGGCTTTCATCCATTCAGGACGAACAGGCCATTCAAGAAGCGCGAAAAAAAAATGTCGCGCCAATCATGTGCATCACTAACTTCACCTTCCAAGATCCAGGCACTACACTTGCCCACACTATCCTATCAAATGTTCAGCTTCAAGAACGCCTTCTTACTAATGTAATCAATATTATGAATGCGAAAGGCTATCGTGGCTTAAATATCGATTTTGAAAATGTTCGCCAAACAGACCGTGAATTTTATAATCAATTTTTACAGCGGGCGGTCAATCGATTTCATCCATTAGGATATTTTGTTTCAACAGCATTAGCGCCAAAAACGAGTGGCGAACAAAAGGGTTTGTTGTACGAGGCTCATGATTACGCCGCACATGGAAGAATTGTCGATTTCGTTGTCCTCATGACTTACGAATGGGGATACCGATTTGGCCCGCCACAGGCAATCTCCCCTCTTAATCAAATTAGACGCGTTATTGATTATGCAGTCACCGTTATTCCAAGAGATAAAATTTTTATGGGCTTTCAGTTATATGCAAGAGATTGGCTGCTTCCCCATGAAAAAGGGCAAGAAGCCGAAACATTTGATATGCAAGAAGCCATCCGCCGCGCAGACAAATATAACGCTTCGATTCAATACGATCGAATTACACAATCACCGTTTTATCGTTATACAGATGAACGAGGCAGACAGCACGAGGTATGGTTCGAAGACGCCCGCAGCGCTCAAGCCAAATTTGATTTAGTAAAAGATTACGGCCTGCGTGGAATCAGCTATTGGGTGCTTGGATACCCATTCCCGCAAAATTGGCTATTGCTGGAGAATAACTTTATCATCCGAAAAGTGTAAAGTCCGAGACATTTTGTTTCGGACTTTTATTATTGTTACAATAGTATCAGACTAGAATTTGAAACATCGGAGGTTTGAAAATGAAGCATATTTTTCAACAGGGACAGAATCCTAATGCCCCTACCCTCCTTCTCCTTCACGGAACAGGCGGGACAGAACACGATTTAATCAATATTGGAAAAATGATTTCCCCTAACTCAAATTTACTCGGAGTAAGAGGCAATGTACTTGAAAATGGCATGCCGCGTTTCTTCCGCAGATTGGCAGAAGGAGTCTTTGATGAGGAAGATTTAGTGTTACGTACTGAGGAATTAATAGGATTTTTAGAGGAAAGTGCGAAGGAATATCAATTTGATCGAAATAATGTAGTGGCTATAGGATATTCCAATGGTGCCAATATTGCGGGAAGCTTGTTATTTCATTATCAGGATAGTTTGAAAGCAGCTATTCTTTTTCACCCAATGGTACCTAGGCGCGGCATCGAACTTCCTGACTTAAGCGGTACATCCGTTTTTATAGGTGCGGGTAAAAATGATCCACTTTGTCCACCTGAGGAATCAGAGGACTTGATGGAAATACTGCAAAGTGCTGGAGCACATGTACAAATTCACTGGGAACACTACGGTCACCAACTAACAAGAAGCGAAGTAGGAAAAGCGGCGAAGTGGTTTTTGTCTATATAAGTCCTTTGTTGGACAAAGAGAGCTGTATTTTTGTAATTCTGTCCACCAACGAATCTTTGATGGACAAAAGGATCTGCTTTTTCCTAGTTTTGTCCATCACCAACCCTATGATGGACAAATGCACCTCTTTCTTCGCAATTCTGTCCAACATTCGATCGTTGAGCGAACATTCACCGTATCTAGCATTCTTTCTATCCAAATTTAGGAGGCTAGAACAATCTACATCAGTATTAGTATAAAAAACCCCTCAATCATCCGTTATGTAACGAATGATTGAGGGGTTTTTGTGTCTAATTGTAGGCGTCAGTTCCTTGAGGCCATAAACCAGCGACTATAAAAGTCGAAAAGCGAACTTTATTGTCTCAGAACTTTTCTTATTGGAGTCCTACAGGAAGGCGTTGCGATGTACAAGGATGTACTAGTACGTTTGAAGCGACGGGATGTCGCTGACTGAGCCTGCCTATAGGACTTTGCACCCTTAGCCTTCCAACCAATTAAGACGTCTTCAGCTTTTCTATTTATCTTTCATTATTATTATATTGATAGTCTTCTGGATTCACCGGAACAAATCCTTCCGGTTGATAAAATCGCAGTAAATCTTTCGTGACAATTCGGTCGGATATTTCCAATTTCTCTTTAGTAATTTGATCGGATGATTCACAAGCCTGAACATCCAATTCTTCTCCTGTATCCGTTGAATAACAATTTCCATTTACTTGAGTCACTTCAGATGAAACAAAGTCTCCATTTCGGAAAGGAACCAATTCCTTATATTCGGGAGAGAAAATGTCATTCCCTATTTGTAAATAGTCATTTGTTTTTACTCCTAGTAAATGAAGAACTGTAGGCATTACATCTACTTCACCACTATATTTATGAATAACTTTTCCTTCTTTTCCAGGAATGTGGATAAAGAGTGGAACTTTTTGCAACTGTGCATTTTCAAATGGCGTAATCTCTTCACCCATCACTTGTGCCATTGCATCATTGTGATTTTCAGAAATACCGTAATGATCTCCATACATCACGATTACTGTATTGTCATACAAACCGGATTCTTTAAGATCATTGAAAAATTGCTCTAACGCTTGGTCCATATAGTTGGCGGACTGAAAGTATTGATTCACTACTTTATCGCCAAAATCACCTGCCGGGAAGTACGTATCTCCTTCATCCATTTTGAATGGGAAATGATTCGAGAGCAAGATGAAATTCGAATAAAACGGTTGTGGCAATGATTCTAATAATGGCATGGATTCTTCTAAGAATGGTTTATCCTTCATTCCATAGTTTTTAACATTTTCTGGAGTCATGCTGTAATATGTTGCATCAAAAAATTGATCGATTCCAAAGGCTTTATACATTTCATTCCGGTTCCAGAATGTTTTATAGTTTCCGTGAAAAGTAGCGGATGTGTATCCTCTTGATTTCAAGATGGCCGGAGCGGATTGGTAAGTATTTTGCGCCTTATTGATAAAAACAGATCCTTGTGATAATGGAAATAAAGAATTTCCCATCATGAACTCTGCGTCAGATGTCTTGCCTTGTCCCGTTTGGTGAAAAAAGTTATCAAAATAATAAGCTTCACCAGTACGAGCGAGAGAGTTTAAAAATGGCGTAACTTCCTGTCCATTCAATTTGTAATCGATAATAAATGACTGCAGCGATTCTAGTGAGATATAAATAACATTCATCCCTTTTGCCTTTCCAAAATAGTCAGCATCAGGTTTAGCAAAATTAGCTTTTATATTATTCTCAATCTCTGTTAGATCATCACCGCTCGCAAAAGTTCTTTGAATGGAGGATCTTGTACTAATGATTCCATCATAAATCGAGAAGTTATTGATCCCTAAATATTTTACGAGATAGTTGCGGTCAAACGATCTTGTAAGTAGTTCTGGCCGATCTGCTTCGGCTAATGATAAATTAACCATAAAGATGGCAACAGCCGCCACAAGTGGTACAAGTGCAACTTTCCTATTTGAGCGAGCTTTCAAAGAAAATACTTTAAAAACAAGCAATAGTACGAGAATGATGGTATCAGAAAAATAAAATATATCTAATGGCGACATTAATGATAGTGCACTTTCTGATTGGCCTCCATTCACTTTTAGCTGTGAAATGACCGGCAACGTAATAAAATCATCAAAAAACCGATAGTACACGACATTTGCATATAGCCAAAAGGACATCAAAAATTCAATTCCAACTAATATGGCTCCCCATCGTTTCTTTTTACTTAAAAAAGATAATCCAAGAAAAAACAACGCGGAACTGATTGGATTAATGAATAGCAAAAACTGCTGCAATTCATTATCGATTCCTAAATTAAATTCTATTCTATACGTTATATACGTTTTAATCCAAAAGAGGAAAACGGCTACTAGGAAGAATTGGAAGTTTTTGTCACCAAGACTTACTCCGAATTTTTTAAGTCTTTCCAACTAAAACACTCCTTACTCTTAAATTTCAAAACAACATAAATATTATACTGCCTTTTCAGAAAAAATCCAGAGGAAAAGGTTGGATTTAAAATTATTTTACTAATACATGCTGTTTTCGTGCACTTTTTCACCTGAATGTCAACGGAATGTTAAATATGTAAAACTTTAGCCAAACTTGATACGCGTCAAGGAAGTGTCTTAAAAATGATTTTATAATGAAGACAGAAACAAACAAATAACAATTTAGGAGGCGGTTTACATGACCACTATTAAATTTCAATTGGAGACTCTTTCTTGCCCATCATGCATAAAAAAAATTGAAACAGCTCTAAAAAAACAAAAAGGGGTAAATGAAGCAAAAGTATTATTTCATTCCAGCAAAGTAAAAACCGAATATGATGAAACCCTTGTATCAGCTGAGCAATTAAAAGATACGATTCTAAAGCTTGGTTATCCTGTTTTAAAATAGGGGTGAAGAAGATGACTAGGAATATTAAAACAAATATCGCTGTTGCCGCCGGAACCCTTCTTTTAACAGCACTTGTCTTTCATCTATCTGGATTCGGTCTAATAAAAGAAATACTTCTTATCCTATCAACCATTATAGCCGGAATTCCAATCATAATGAAAGCAATACAATCTTTGTACATGAAATCATTTAGCATTGAACTTCTCGTCTCTATTGCCATTATTGGAGCACTTTTTATCGGAGAATATGTAGAGTCAGCCGTCGTCTCTTTCCTCTTTTTATTCGGAGCCTACCTAGAAGCAAGGACACTAGAAAAAACGAGATCGTCCATTAAAAGCTTAATGGATATGGCTCCCCTTGAAGCCAGCGTGATTAAAAATGGGGAAATGGTCCGTATCAAAGTAGATGAAATCGAAAAAGGCGATCGAGTACTTGTTCAATCCGGTGAAAAAGTGGCAGTAGACGGCAAAGTTGTTGCTGGCACAGCTTTTATCAACGAGGCTATGATTACAGGAGAATCGCAGCCTGCAAACAAAAAACTTCATGATAAAGTATATAGCGGAACAATTATAGATAATGGATATATTGAAGTGATGGCGGAAAAAATTGGCGAAGATACAACTTTTGCAAAAATGATCGAGCTCGTTGAAGAAGCGCAAGAAACGAAGACAAAAACGGAAAAATTTCTAGAAAAATTTGCGAACTTCTACACTCCTGCTATCATCGTTCTTTCCATCATCGTCTTTATATTTACAAGAAACATTGAATTTACGCTAACATTTCTTGTCATTGCATGTCCTGGAGCTTTAGTTATCTCCGCGCCTGTTTCAATTGTTGCGGGAATTGGCAATGGCGCAAAAAATGGCGTTTTAATTAAAGGCGGAGAAATAATGGAAAAGTTAGCGAAAGTGAATGCAATTGTTTTTGATAAAACAGGGACGTTAACACAAGGAAAACCAGTCGTCACAGATATTAAAACTTCTACGATGGATGAAAATAATTTCCTTCAAATAGTCGCTGAGGCGGAAATCGCTTCTGAACACCATCTTGGCCAAACGATTGTGAAGGAAGCTAAAGAACGGAACTTATCACTTTCGAATGAACCTGAGCAAGTCAAAGTCATTAAAGGTCATGGAATAAAGGCATTTATAGATGGCAAACAGCTTGATATTGGTAATCGAAAACTAATGGAACAAAACAGTATAGTGCTTCCTAATGTAATGAATACGTATGCCACAGACCGAGAAAAGCAAGGAAACACGGCCATTTTTGTTGCAATAAATGGTAAAGTGGAAGGAATTATTTCCATAGCGGATCCGATTCGCCACGATGCTGCTCAAACGATAAAAAAATTACGAGCTGCTGGCATGAAAGAAATCTATATGTTAACAGGCGATAACCGCCACACAGCTGAACTCGTTGCTGCTGTCCTAGGTATTGATGAAGTGTATGCCGAAATGTTGCCGGAAGATAAAGTAGCCAAAGTTCAAGAATTGAAAAATCATGGCTTGCAAGTTGCCATGGCTGGAGACGGAATAAACGACGCTCCAGCGATTGCCACCGCCGATATAGGTCTCGCCATGGGGGTTTCAGGTACAGACGTATCGATGGAAACCGCAGATATCGTATTGATGGCTGATAAGTTAGATCAGTTAGTTCATGCTTATTCCCTATCAAAAGCAACAGTACGAAACATGAAGCAGAATACGTTTTTTGCCGTAGGAACTGTGTCGCTCCTTTTAATAGGTGTATTGCTCCAAAAAGTGTTCCTTGCAGCGGGAATGCTAATTCATGAATTAAGCGTCTTAATCGTTATCCTTAACGCTATCCGACTCGTTAGTTATAATAAGAAGAAAAGCGGAAGTACCTTGTTCACCGACGTACAAACTTCAGGGCCTTTGACCGAGATAAAGGAAACACGATCAGCCCATTAGGACGAATCGATGCTGACTTATCGTAAGGAAAAGGATAAGAAGTTTACTAGTCGATAGGTGCTGGAACTGGACAATGAAAAGCAGCAAAGCAAATACGAGAGGACGTGTGGCCATTGAGAGAGTGCGGACATCTTAATCCGAACGCTAATGAGATGCAGCAGCTTTGCATCTCACTAGTGCCGATTTTTAATCATTTGAAACCGGAAGAAATGAAAGAAATCGTCAAAACAACAAGACATGCAGCTTATGGGCGCAACCAAGAAATTTATGGACCAGGAGATCACTCTGATCATCTGTATATTGTTCACAAAGGCCGTGTAAAAATATTTCGGTTATCTGAATCAGGGAAAGAACAGCTGCTTCGAATTTTAGAGCCAGGTGATTTCATGGGCGAGCTAGCTCTCTTCTCCGCATCTACCTTTGATCACTTTGCTGTCACAATGGAAAGAACAGAGATATGTATTATGAGGCGTTCAGAATTACAATCCTTTTTAATGAAGTACCCCGCTATATCTTTAAAAATTCTTGAAGAATTTAGTCGCAGACTAGAACGCACCGAAATTCTAGTAAGTAATTTAACATCGGAAGATACAGAAAAAAGAATTGCTATGTATTTATTGGAACTACTTAGTAAGACAGAAAAGCAAACAATCACACTCCCCATGTCAAAAAAAGATATTGCCTCCTATCTTGGAACAACTCCAGAAACGGTAAGCCGAAAATTAGCGGAGTTTCAACAACGCGGTTGGCTCATACAGACTGCCCCTAAGAAAATTCAAATTATTGATAAGCTAGCATTAATGGACTTATAGGAAAACCGCCAGGCGGTTTTCTTTGTTTTTAAATACAGGCTTTACATATATTCACCATTAATCGAGAATGCTAATGAATATCACGTTTTTCGAAAAGGTGGCCCCCAATGCTTATTAAATCAAAAAACTTGGATGTCTCCTCCACTTTTCCTTGGATTATTGAAAAATTAAAACCAACATTTGATTTTACACACAAGCCACTACATATCGACGATAAACAAATCGAACTTTTATACATTAAAACTGTCGTAGATGGAGATAGACTTCATAGTACCGTTATTAAGCCTTTTTTTGAAATGCCTTCCTTAAACAATATAGAGTCCTACTTTACGTCCCTGCCTAACCAACAGGAAATTAGTTCAAAGGATCAATTATTGGTGGAATTAACAAAGGGGAGTGTCTTGATCGGAATAAAAGAAACAATTCTCTTATTTGATTTTAAAAAAGTTTATATTGATGTTCCGCTCCCGACGAATGTAGAGCCAACTATTCAAGGGCCACAATATGCTCTTAGTGAAGATTTAATTACGAATATTAATATGATTCGCCAACGTTATCATCAGCCATCTTTAAGGGTTGAAATGTATTCCGTTGGAAAAAAAGTCAATCAATCGGTTGCGATTCTCTACGATGAAGACACCG
This sequence comes from Bacillus sp. FJAT-49711, assembly GCF_018343715.1. GTDB lineage: Bacteria > Bacillota > Bacilli > Bacillales > Bacillaceae_C > Lederbergia. Next base: position 349,329 of record NZ_JAGYPL010000003.1, read on the forward strand.
TAAAAAAAGAAGCTTTGAAACAAATTAGGTCAAAATTGAAAGAAATCGATAAAGATTTGATTCTAGCGAGTGCCGATTTAACACGATGCTTAAATAATAAAAAGCGTGCCTTATTGCCGACCACTATTTTGACTGAACGAACTGATCGTATCAGCTACAATATTTCAGGTGGGAAAGTCATTATTATGATGGACGGCGATTCAAACGCCATTCTTGCTCCAGCTGTATTTTTTGACTTCATGACCTCGATGGAAGATGAATATCATCCATATTGGGTGGCAAAATTCACCTCATGTCTTCGATATATCGGATTTTTCAGTTGTATTGCTTTACCCGGATTATATGTCGGTATAACTTCTTACAATCCTGATATTTTTCGTGCCTCACTCGCTTTATCTTTAGCAGGAAGTCGAGTAGGGGTCCCATATCCTTCTTACATAGAAGTTTTGTTAATGCTTATTGTGATGGAATTTTTAATAGAGGCTAGTATTAGACTTCCAAAAGCAGTTAGTGCAACGGCAACTACAGTAGGAGGGCTGATTCTGGGAACAGCTGTTACCGAAGCAGCGTTGGCATCCAATATATTGATTATTATTACTTCGGCTGTGGCAATTTCAATGTTCGTCATTCCTATTAACGAAATGAGTTTTGCCATTAGAGTCAGTCGTTATGTCATTTTACTATTTACAATAATAGCGGGTATGACAGGACTAGCGCTCTCTTTGATTGGATTAATTATGTGGATGGCAAATAAATCGAGTTATGGTGAAGCCTATTTTAAACTCTTTATACAAGGAAAAAAAGAAGAGACTTAGGTTAGGATATGGCGATTTTTCCACTGTTGAAAGATAAAAGTTTTATTATTTCCTGAAGTAGGGAGTAAAACATGAACCGTTATGTATACTATTTAATATATATTAATATGTTTGCCAGTATGGTTGTTTCAGTGCCAAAAATACTTTTACAAGAAAGAAAAGACGGCGCTATCATTGGAATGATGCTTGGGATTATTGCAGGTATGCTTGTGATTTATGCCTACCTTTGGTTTTTTAATAAATTTCCTGGAAAAGACTATCCCGAATTGCTCAAAAAATATTTTCCTAAGTGGCTGCAAATTCCTTTTCTACTGTTCCTTTCTTTAGTTTGGTTTACAGCTGGTCTCAATACTTTAATTAGCTACACCTATATGTTAAAGAGGTTTTTAACACCTGAGATGTCTGTTGTTTGGATAACATCAACTTTTTTAATTTTTATTTCGTTTGGCATATTAATGCATACGAAGAGCATCCTGTACACTATTGAAACAATTCTTATCATATCATCACCTATTACTATTTTTTTATCTACAAAAGCTTTAATGAGCCCAGAATTTGAGTGGGACTTTGTCCGTGAAGCTGTTATGTATGGGTACCGTTTTCCTTCATATAGTGCCTTTACTGCATCTTTATATATTTTTCTTGGAATTACAAATCTCCTGATTTTCAATCGCGCTTGGTCAACGAAAGCAGTTCAAGTTTCGGGAAAGCATGTATTTTTGATGGGTTTGGCAGGGATCATGATTTTATTTACCATCTATGCAGTACCGTTCGGAATGAATGGCTTTAGTAGTGTTGATCACCTTGTGTACCCAGCCATCACGACAAGCGATACTCTGCGAATGAAATTTGGGGTAATGGAGCGAGTCCTATATTTATTTTTATTATTCTTTTTATCCATTACTTTTCTAAACTTATTGCTTCATTGGCATGTATCCATTGAAATCCTTAAAAGTTTGTTTTGGATTAAGAAATTCAAATGGAAAGAAAATAACTTAACACCTTATGTTTTCATAATCATTTTTTGGTTGATTTCCTTAAAAACCACTACTACCTTAAGTGAATATCAATTGTTTAAATATACCGATTACTTTTTTTATTGTTTACCTTTTATAACGATAATCATAATCGTTTCTTTTTGGTTCGTTAAAAGGAGGGCAAAAGTATGAATTCCTTAATACGAAAAGTGCTGCTCCTTTTCATTTGCTTCTCCCTTGTTCTTCTATCCTCCTGTGGATTTAAAGATATCGATAAAAGAAGTTTCGTAATTGCCATTGGAATTGATTTGACGGAAAACAAGGAAAAACCTTATAAAATAACGTTGAAAATGGCGATTGCTTCGGGGGCATTAAAAGGAGGACAAGGTGGCGAAAAATACACTTATGTAACAAAAGAAAGTGAAACTCTCGCTAGAGCTTTCCGCATCATGAAGACACATGTAGACAAAGAAATGGATTTTGGTCATTCCAGCATCATTATTCTTGGAAGAAGCGTCATAGATAAGGATTTAGCAGATGTAATGGATCTTCTGATTAGAAGAAGGGATATTCAAATGATTTCGTGGGTTGGAGTAGGAGAACCATCAGCAGAAAACGTAGTAAAAACTGAACCTGCTTCTGAAATGGCAGGATCCCTCGCGCTTTCCAACTTTTTCTCCGATAACGGAGTAGAAAGTGCCTACATAGTTTCAACTTTTCTCTTCGATTTAAGAAGAAGAATGTTTGAGGGAGGTATAGATCCTATTTTGCCAATTGTCCGTTCGGATAAAAAAAAGACGAAATTAATGGTGAATGAGTCGGTCATCGCACCGAAAAGTAATAACAATATCACCCTATCCTCTAATGAAACGAAACTTTACAACTTATTAGCGAATAAAGCAAATAAAATAGATGTCCATGTTAAAAAAAATAAAAAGTCTTTTACAGTAGCACTTGATAAATCAAAGGTAAAATACAAAATTATCACTTCTCCAAATTCACAGCCAGTCATCAAAATGAACATTAAGACGGTTGGTATTATAGAGGAATCTAATGAGAGTTTGTCCCCTTCTTTATTAAAAAAATACAGTAAACTTGTAAATCAAAAAATGAAAAAAGATGTCTTACAATTACTATCCAGGTTACAAAATGAAAAGGTCGATCCATTGGGTTTCGGATTAAGATACAAAGCGACAAGACTTCATACAAAAGATACGTATAAGGAATGGAAAAACATTTATCCTAACGTAAGATTTGAAGTTATGGTTGAAGTTTCAATCAAAAGTACAGGTACAATTGAATAGATTGCTCAATTATTACAAAAAGGTTACAAGAAAAGCGAAAACTTTTACCTATTTATAACTTTTAATCTCCTTCTAAACTTTATCATAAGGTAGACAGAAAAATGATTCAAAGGGGTTTAGGGGAAATGTTAGAATCTGTATTTAATCGCTTATATCATTCTTATTATCACGATTTACATAAGTTTTTATTTTATATGATCCGCAACCGGGAACTAGCAGAGGATCTAGTCCAGGAAGTGTATGTGAAGGTTTATAAAAATTTCGAGAAATTCGAAGGGAAAAGTAAAGAAAAAACATGGCTTTATGCAATAGCCCGCAACGTTGCCATTGATTATATCCGCAAACAAAAAGGCATAAAAGAAGTACAATTAAGTGAATACGATGCTTTTCAACTTAAAGATACGAATCCGATTCCTGAAGAAGTCGTTTTACGCAAAGATGAAGTTCAACAAATCTATTCAATTAAAATGAAGCCTGATCAAAAGGTCATTCTTGATCTCAGATTTTTACTGGACTTGTCCATCTCAGAAACAGCTACCACTTTAGGCTGGTCAGAAAGTAAAGTGAAAACCTTACAGCACCGAGCGATTCAGCATTTAAAAGATAAATATCGAAAAAAGGCGGGATAAGAAACTAAAAGCGCAATCCGTGTTTAGTTCCGTACAATCTTGAGGATCGCTGGCAAAGATAAAGAACTTTTTATAAGAAATCAGGAAGCGAAAATAGCTTCCTTTTTTTTGTAAACTATTTATCTTTTTCAATTCAACATCAAATATAATAAATCTAAAGAGATTAAGTATTAGGGGGGCTTACGATTGAAGGAAGGGAAAATTCTTGTCGTTGAAGATGAATTGTCTATTCGTAAATTAATTGCTTTTAATTTGCAACGCTCTAATTTTGAAGTAATTGAAGCTGGTGACGGCAAATTGGCACTACAATTGGCAAAGGAACATCAACCATCACTTATTTTATTGGACTTAAATCTTCCAGATGCAGATGGTTTCGAGCTTTGTTCGCAATTAACTGAAAGCCAACCTGGAACCCCGATCATCATCGTATCAGCTAGAGGGCAAGATATGGAAAAAATCATGGGATTAGAGCTTGGGGCCGATGATTATATAGTAAAACCATTTAATCCGCTTGAGCTTGTCGCGAGGATTCGTTCTGTTTTAAGAAGAACTGCGAAGTCTTCGAAAGTAGAAAACCAAAGCCTAGTCAAAACAGGTCCTTTCCTCATTGAACTTAAAACGCAAAGAGTATATAAGGCGGGAAAGTTAATGAAATTAACAACACGCGAATTCCAGATGATGAAATTTTTCACAGACAAACTGAACGAACCTATTACACGTGATGAACTGTTGGATGAAATATGGGGCTTAAACTATTTCGGTGATCCGAAAACAGTAGATGTACATATTCGCAGATTAAGAGAAAAAATCGAAGACGACCCTTCCAATCCTTCATTTCTAAAAACGGTATGGGGCTATGGTTATTCCTTTTTTGATGAGGACGCACAATGAAAAAAGGTATTAAAAGAAGGCTCGTTTGGAGCTATCTAATTTTGATTATTTTTACTGTTGTTCTTTTTGAAACCATTATTTTGTCTGCCTTAATGGTGTACTACAAAGGTGGAGTCCAGCAGACACTGCGTGATCAGGGGGCTATGTTCTCCTCTTTTTATGAACAGGAGCTATTGGAAGGAAGATATGAGGAAGAAGCCGAACAGTTATTATCCCAATATAACTTTTTAGTGAATGTCCATGTCCAACTGATCGATCAAGAAGGCAATATTTTAGCTGAAACACATAAAAGCCACATTAAAAACATTAGCGATAAAGAAGATGTTCGTGTTGGACTAACTGGTACATCCGGAAACTGGACTGGACAAGCCAATGGCGAAAAGATCATGTCTGTAACATACCCGTTAATGGCGGGAGACAGCAATAAAGGGGCAATTCGACTTACAACCTCCCTTGCCCCATTGAATTCTATCTTTACCCAGAATGCACTCATTCTTCTTGCAATCGGCGGCATCGTTATTGTCTTGGCAGCTATCATCAGTTTTTTCTTGGCTGGGACTATTACAAAACCAGTAAACCATATTATTACTGCAGCCGAACAAATGGCAGCTGGAAAATTTTCTACTCGGGTTGTAAAAAAACAAGACGACGAATTAGGACGGCTAGCTGATACATTGAACTATATGGCAGAGCAAGTTGAAAAACACGAACAGCTTAAAAATGAATTTATCGCTTCTGTTAGTCATGATCTAAGAACCCCATTAACTTCCGTCAAAGGGTGGGCCATCACATTACAGTCGATGGCTAATGACGATTTTTTTAAAGAAGGTTTGGAAATCATTACAAATGAGAGTGACCGATTAACAAGCCTTGTAAGTGATCTGCTTGATCTTTCCAGTTTATCAAGCGGAAAGCTTTCTTTTATTTTTGAAGAAATTGACCTCAACTATACTGTTAAAAAAGTCGTTTCACAATTACAGCCAAGAGCAGAGAGACAAGGGGTTCAACTTGTAACAAATATTCATCCAAACATGAAAGAGATTAAAGCAGATAAAAATAGACTTATCCAAGTTTTGATTAATTTAATGGATAATGCACTTAAGTTCACCCCTAAAGACGGAACAATATCAATATCCGTCAATGAGGGAAGTGGGAAATCCGTTGTTGTTAACATTGAAGATACAGGGATTGGAATTCCAACTGACAAATTGGAAAGCATTAAAGAAAAGTTTGTAAAAGGAAAAACACAAGATTCAGGAACCGGTCTTGGTCTTGCTATTTGTGAGGAAATCATTAAAGGCCACCATGGGACATTGCATATTGATAGCCGTGAGGGGGAAGGAACAACTGTAAAAGTTGTTTTGCCTGTAACCTTTGTGTAACCTTTTTTCACATTTCATTAACTTCTATTACCCTTTATAAACGTATAGTTAATTAAAGGCTGGTTGCAAATGCTTGTTGTAAGAGCCCGCCTTCTACAACTATTAAAAATCTTACCTATTCATTTTGAGATTAAAATCCATTTTTCAACATTAAAATTCATATTTAGCAGTAATAAAGTTTGAGAAATAGACTAGTTAAAAGAACATTGGAGGATTTTCAATGAGAAGTTTTCTATTCGTGCTATCGGCCTGCCTCCTTCTTAGCGGATGTAATATGCTCCCTGAACCGGGAAGCTTGATACAAGCCCCTAAGCTTGCATCTGCCATTTCAATTGAAAATGAAAGCATACAAGCGATAGCAAAAAAATATTTGCCAAAAGGGACAACACTCATAACAGCAAATTCTCCTATTAGTACTGATTCCGTATTATACGCTGATTTAGATGGAGACGGACAAGAAGAAGCAATAGTCTTTTACCAGTCGAAAAATAGAGCTGAAAATGTCGGGATGTTCATCTTAGAAAAGCAAAAGGATAAATGGGAAAAGATGTTTGCAAAAAAAGGGTTAGGATATGATGTCAATTGGGCAAGTGCATCGGACTTTGACGGTGATGGAAAACAAGATTTATTGGTCGGATGGAAAATTGGAAGTGCCGCCGGTAATGTTCTTGAGGTTTTCACATGGAACGAAGATGGTTTTAAACAGTTGACTAAAGTAAATTACCACACCTTTGAGTCTATCGAAATTCAAGGTGATCAAAAAACAAGGCTTGCCGTGTGGAAAAAAGATGTAAATGATATTTATGACATCCAATTATTAAAATGGGAAAATGGAGCATTAATCGCTGATGAGGAGCATTATCCTACCTATTTTCCAAAGGTAGTCGATTATTATAAAAGCAGAATCGAAAGGGTGCCAGATGCATCGTACTATTGGTATTATCTAGCTGACGCACAGTTAAAATCCAATCATCCTGAACAGGCACTTAATTCCATTGAAAAAGGCATGATGCTTAAAACAATTGTACCAAGCTTTAACCAATTCACCGACTTAAAAAAGAAAATTGAAAAAAGCTTAAAGGAGTATGGCAATTCCAATTTTCAATATGAGATACGCGACGCTGATGTTACTTTAGAGATACCTAAAGAGGTTGCCTCTCATATCACCATTGAGGAAGGCAATGCTTCCATGGATGGATATGCTGTCTCTGTTTACATTTCATCAGAAAAGAAAAAAGATCTCTTATTTGCGATTTACATTCATTCAAAAAATATGAACATACCTGAACCAGACCGTAGTCTTGAAAAAATTGCAGAAAATGAACAGTACATTTATTTTGCGAAAAAAAATAAAGAAAAAATTAATCTAACGGGGCTAGATCCAGAAGTAAAGGATATTTACGAACAAAGTATTGCACAAGTCGATAAAATGATTGCGAACGTCAGGCCAGGTCTTGTTTACCCATCGTATGTGAGTTTAGAAGAATCAGGAGTAATAAAAATGGTTACTGAAGCTGCAAACAAGTATTGGTACGTTACGAGTGGCGGAAAAATTTCAGGTGCGATCGATTCATTTACGAACGAAGGTCTAGATTATCGCTATATGGGTTCAGACTTAGATACAAGAGAAAAACTAAATGCTTTTCTCGGTGAATCATACACTTCCAGCGTAATACAATCCTATATAAACCGTGCAAACATTATCAATCATAACGGAAAACTAGCTCAACCGAATGCAGATGGAGGCTCAATCGTTAATCATGAAAAAGCAATTGTCATCGGAATGCGAGATAATGGCAATGAAAAAGAAATTGATTTAAAAGCTCCGCTCGGAACAAGCTATTACTATGAATATGTACACGTAGTTTTCTCAAAAACGAAAGATGGATGGAGAATTTCTTCGGATATAGGGACGTTTTAGACAAAAGCGGAAGGCACTGGACTAGATGAAAACTCATTTCTTAGAAAGTTATCCGCAAAGTTTCCAATTTTCATTTCCTTAACAACGAAAACCGGCGAATCTATGAATATGATTTGCCGGTTTTTTCCTATACTCAAATTGAAAAAAAAATCAAAACTACACTAAATTATAGTCAGTGCTCTGTCTTTTTCTTTATCATTTATATCACTCTTATTCGTTCTTCTCTTCCATTTCCTTGATTTTCTTTGAGCCTTCCTCTTCATATTCATTATACTGTTTAGAACCGCTTTCTTCACTTTCATAGTAAGCACGGGATCCATTTTCTTCAGCGTATTTGTATTTTGTACTTCCATATTCGCTAACCATGGAATAGACTTCTGAAATTGGGTGGCCGGGTTCACTAAACCTCCTCTTTAAATAATTCTGGGCTTTCTCCATTCTTTGTTTTTCGCGAATGGCTTTTTGTACCATACTCTGTTTCGTCTTAATAGCCAGCTGTACCTTTTCCTGCTTTACATGAATCGTTGCTACCTTCCCTTCATTTTTCCATTTAAATCCATTCCAATTTAATTTCTTCATACTGAGATTTCAAATATTCCTTCAAGTCACGTTCTGAGGAAACATAAGTGAACTCTCCATTGCCTGCGCTTGCAACTTCCTTTAGCAATTTCTGCCCTTCATTATCCACATCAAAGCCAATAATATTTACAACAGTTTCAATATTATTAGTTGTCAAATCTTTAGCTGCCTTGACAGGATCACCGCCGCAAGTTTCAATACCGTCGCTAACAACATACACAACGACATCATCGGCATCTTTAGGTAAATCATCCTTCACCTTTTCAAGAACAAGGCCAATTGGAGTCCAGCCAGCAGGCTGTACTGTTTGTAAAGATTTTTGAAATTTACTTTTATCAAATGCTCCATTATAAATATTTTCCGTGCTGCTGCATGATAATTTCTTATCCGCATCACTTCCTGTTCCTTTATGCCCATATACTCGCATAGAAATTGTTGCTTCTTCAGGAATCTGCTCAGCAAACTCTAAGACAGCCTCTCTTGCGGCTTCCATCCGAGTCTTCTTTCCAGACATTGCTTTCATGCTTCCACTCGCATCTATTAAAATAGCAAAATGTGCCTTTTTTAAAGCAGGGGTAGCAATCGATTCATCTGGTCGGTCAATATTCACTTCTACATTGGAATCAAAGTGAAGGAGTGTTTCTAATTCTTCGTGATAATCTTCCGTAAATAAGAATTTGAGTTCCTCCACATATTGTTCCGGGGTTAAATTGTCGGGAAACTGATCTAGTGCTTCATTTACCTTATTATCGTCATATTGATCACCGTTAAATATTCCTGGGTGTCGAAGCAATTCTTTTTCTAACTCTGTCAGGTCGCGTCCGGGATCTTTAATATCGAAATAATTAACTTCTTTTGCGATGTATTCATCAACAGGCCCGGGAGCTGTTTCTACCTCTGCAACCTCCTTAACATTTTCTATCTGCTTCTCGGTCTTTACCGACTTTATCTCTTCCTTATCACCTGAATTGCATCCAACGAGAAGAACAGATGCACAAAACAAGCCGATCCAAATTTTTCTCATCAAACTATTTCAACCCATTTCATTTATATTCTTTCTTAAATGATATAGGAATGCTTAAGATAACATCAATATAAAGCGGTTAGTTTAGTTCTTTTCGCACATGAAACCCATTTACGGGTAGTAAAAAAGCATCACTGTAAACTTCGATCAGAACCTACCAATCATGAACAGCACATACTTTCTTATAAAGGGGCATTCAACATTCATATTTATCTCATTTTGGGGAAGAATAAACTATGTTGTAAAACAAAGTTAGATAAGAGGTGCCGTAAATGGATAAAGATATTTCCTACGGAAGTGATTACAAGTTTATTCCTGCTACATCTATCGGGAGTGGAGTTGGAATGGAGGTATTGCCAGATTTATATTGTTACACAATTCAAATTGTTAATATTATATTAGTCGGCAATCCAAAAAATCAAGAATTTGTCCTAGTTGACACGGGTATGCCTCACTCTGCCAACGAAATTAAAGCTGTTATTGAAGAGCGATTTGGAAAAGACCGTAAACCTAAAGCGATTATACTGACTCACGGGCACTTTGATCATGTAGGTACGGTCGTTGATTTAGTGAAGGAATGGCAAGTTCCAGTATATGCTCATGAACTCGAAATTCCTTATTTAACAGGGAAGAAGAGTTATCCCGACCCTGACCCTACTGTTGAAGGGGGAATGGTTGCGAAAATGTCACCGATGTTTCCGAATGAACCGATTAATTTAGGGAATCATGTAGAAACATTCCCTTCTGATGGCAGTGTTCCTCACATGCCTGATTTCAGATGGATTCATACACCTGGACATGCACCAGGACATGTATCCTTTTTTAGAGAAAAGGACCGGGCATTAATAGCAGGAGATGCATTCATTACCGTTAAACAAGATTCTCTTTATAAAGTGTTTACACAAGAACTAGAAATAAATGGACCTCCAAGATACTTAACAACTGATTGGCAAGCAGCATCGGAATCTGTAAAAAAATTGGAAGCACTAAAACCAAGTGTCGCAATAACGGGACATGGTGTGCCTATCTCAGGTGAAACTCTGACAGACAGTTTGCAAAAATTAGTCCAAAATTTCGATCAGATCGCCATTCCTGATTACGGGAAGTATGTTGATAAAAACATACATTAACTAACCCCTTCCTGAAACACGTCTACCCACTGGGCTATCGAATAATTCCCTAAAAAATCTGGAGGTAAACAGCTCGTTTTCCCCTCCAGATTTTTTATTTTTAATCGTATATACATTTATTCGAATTAGATTTAAGCATCTTGATCCTCCATGATGTCACATCCTTTTTAATGTGCTTTAACATCATCCTCCATAATAATCTTCACCTTCGTTTCTTATACGTGAGGCTACATTATTCATTACAACTGTTTCTTCAGAATTTCATGTCTGAAGATAATTCTAATGCTTTCTTGGGTATATAAGAACAGGGAGGTATGTAGATGATCTATATAGATACGGTAATGAAACTTGTACTTGGTTTATTAGCCCTGCTCATAGTTACAAGGCTTCTTGGTAAAAAAGAAATGGGTCAGTTTACACCTTTTGATTTCGTGTACGCTTTAATTCTAGGAGCTCTTTTAGAAGAAAGTTTATACGATGATAAGATTTCTATTTTTCAAATGCTGTTTGGCGTTGCGGTTTGGGGGATACTTATTTACATCGTTGAAGTGCTTGCTGTAAAAAGTAGTAAAATCAGAAGAATTTTAAAAGGAGATCCTTCCACCATCGTTCGGGATGGCAATTTAGATATGAAGGCTATGAAAAAGAATCATATTGAGATGGAACAATTACGCACAATGATGCGAGAACAAGGAGTTTTTTCCCTTAGCGAAGTGCGGGATTTAATTTTAGAGCCTGGAGGAAACATCAGCATTAAAAAACATCCACATACCGAACCACCTACAGCAAAAGTGCTAAATATCGAAGTCGCTGATGAAGCACCTTCCATCTTGCTTGTCGATGAGGGCAGGATAAAGAAAGAAAATCTGCTTTATGCAGGTAAAACATCTGAATGGCTGCAGGCAGAGTTTCAAAAAGAAGGATATTCTACTTCTGAAATCTTTTTCGCGGAATGGTCTGATACAAATGGTTTTTTTATAAAAACATTCGAAGAGTGCAACGGTGATTGATTGTGAATTTATTTTTTTGATACTTTTTCAATCGTAAAGGCGACCGAATTCCTGGTCGCCTTCCTTCATGATGACTTCCCGTTTAAATATTTGCGACTACTGGATTTGTCCTCAAGGAAAAAAACTGTATAAACTATCCGTTATACACGCTTTTTCATTTGAGCGCCTATTTCTTTTCCCTCGCCAATTTCTTGCGATCTTTTGTTCCTGGAGGCTGTTCAAGCCAACTATGTTTGATCATTGTCGTTGCTCCGTCTTTGGCAAACTGAGCAATCTCTAACGATAATCGTTCATAATTGAGTACTAGATCACTTCTTTGGCTTGCTGCTGCAGCCGTTGCATAGTTTCCAATACCTGCTGCACTTAACAACGACATTTGAAACATCATTAATTTATCCGAAAATGTTTGCGTAGTTGAATTACTAATCGCCACATCTGGTAACTGCGGTGTTTCAATGTCATTTTCTAGAAGAATCGAAGTGAAAATTTTAATATGCTTGCCTGATATCTCTTTGCCACGCAGCATGTACTCTTGTATTTCCTTCGTTGGCGAAGTTTGAGCAAAACTAAGACTTAATTTCACTCCTACCGCATTAGTCATTACATTCATATACAAATGGGAAATTTCAACCGCATTTAATGGTCTTTTGCTACTTAATGGATTTAGCCCACTTAAATATTTTTTACTATCGATATAATCGATTTCATTTGGCACTTCAATAAAAGGATGTCTTGCATTGATGCCTTTTAACAGGGCTGTATTCAGCGATTGATTGAATAAAGTGGAAGTGTTGATTAACCCTTTTGTGAAATAATCCCTTAAATCTTCTCTAGAACACATGGATACAAACCCTCCATAACCGAGAAGACCCACTTTTGCCATATGATTCACATATGTTAAACAAAATGTATCAGAATAAAGCCAAGGTGAGTTCATATGCACATCGTTTGCACCGAAACCAGTTGGAGGAGCAAATTGTTCTTGTTGAAAAATAGTCATTAACTGTTTCATATTGTTCATGGACAACTCGTAAGCAAACTGCACAATAGGTTTTATTTCCGCATCCTCAATATGTTTTAACATTTGCTCTAAAAAATATCTAGCCATACTATCATTCATATATGCAGTCCAAAGTGAAGCAATTTCTGAAGATGTTAAAGGAATTTTATTTTCCCTCATATCGTTAACCTCCAAATTAGGATGTTTTCCTTTTTTAATCATGTTCATAAGTTTTCCCTTCTTGGAAATACTATACGATGACTACCTTGACAAGGAGGCGACTTAATGACAAGTCATGACCATATAAGACTAACTTCCAGTGAATTATCCAATTTTTTTATGTCGTATTTACAAGATACATTAGTCATTTGTGTAACTTCCTATTTTTTAGAGCATGTTGAAGATCCCGATATTAAAGCTTGCGTTAAATATGCTTTGGAATTATCGGAAGCGCATGTTGACATTGATAGGAATCTTTTTGAAGCGGAAGGTCTGCCAACACCTGTCGGATTTACAGAGCAAGATGTAAATGTAAAGGCACCAAGAATTTTTAGTGACGAGATGATTCTTCAGTATGTCACAAATTTAGGAATGATCGGAATGAGTGCATACAGTACTTGCCTCGCAAATTCAACCCGACTTGATATTCGTGAACACTTCACTGCCTGTTTACAATCTTCTGCAGAATTGTATAATCGTTCAGCAAATGTATTGTTGGAAAAAGGGCTATATATTCGCCCCCCTTATATTCCATATCCTAAATTAAGTGAATTTGTTGAAGAACAGAATTTTTTAGCAGGTTGGATAGGGAATCAAAGACCTTTAACAAGCACAGAGATTTCATTTTTATTTTTAAATTTGTTTCGCAATACACTTGGAGGAGCGTATTTAACTGGATTTGCCCAAATAGCCGATTCAAGAGAAGTTCGCAAATTCATGACAAGAGGGGCAGAAATTGCTAAACACCATGGAGCGGTTTTCAGTAAGTTTTTATCTGAAAGTAATATAACAACTCCTGTTTCATGGAGTTTAACTGTAACAACTAATCAAGAACCTGTATTTTCCGATAAATTGCTTATGTTTCATACGAATGCCTTAAATAATGCTGGAATGGCTTATTATGGCCAAAGTTTAGCAGGAAGCCCGCGGAAGGATTTGGCAACTGCTTATAGCCGGTTAATGACTGAAATTGGGGAGTATATAACAGATGGAACGCAAATTATGATTTCTAAAGGTTGGTTCGAGAAGGCACCATCCGCACCTGACCGCAAAGATTTGGCAAAGGGTTAAAACGATGTGGATGCAAAAGAAAAGTTATTATGGAGCATTGCCCTCCCCGGCTTTGGACAATTATTAAACGGTAAATATATTAAGGGAATTGTACTGATTTTATTAGAGTTCATCGTTAACGTTAAAGGAAACTTCAATATTGTTATTATGTCTAGTTTTCATGGCGATATCGAAACTGCCATTAACCAAGCTAATTTTCAATGGCTCATGTTCTACCCGTGTCTTTATTTTTTTGCAATGTGGGACGCATATAAAGATGCGGGAGGCGGGAAAGAAAAATATTCATCTTTTCCTTTCGCATTTTCAGCTTACTTTGTAACGATAGGAACCATTTTTTCAACGAAGGTTAAATTATTTGGCATACTAATTGGACCAATTTGGCTACCTATCTTAAGCGTCATTCCGGGTTTACTTGTCGGTTTTATCTTAAAAAAAATATTAAAACAAAGCACATAAATAAACGGCAAAATATTAGCTTTGCCGTTTATTTATTATTTTATTTAAAATAATAAATGTGAAAATAAGCAAAGGGTAAAAGACTAGAATTACTTTTTCTACTAAGATAATGGGACTGAACGGACGAAACCAGTCATGAATGGCACTGCGCAAGCTAAAACCTAAAAAAAAGAAATCAATACTTAAGCTTAAAAACATTAAAGCCGCAATTAGCAACAATAAAATCCCTATTATTTTCAACTATGATTACTTCCCTTCCGTTCATTTCCTACTCACTAAGATTAATTTTAAGAAAGACTTAAAAAAGCTTATGATTCCTTACTTATAAAAAAAGGGTGATATGGGTAAAAAGGAAAGTGTGAACTCATTATAGAGTTTGCATAAAGGAAGTGATCAATTCGTGGAAAAAGCGAAAATTAGCCCGTTGCAATTATTTTTCCTTATTTTGTTATTTCAGCTTGGTAGTGCTTTGCTTGTTCCGCTTGCGATAGAAGCTAAACAAGACGCATGGATTTCCATTTTGCTTGCAACAGTAGGCGGTATATTCATTTTTTTAATTTATTACCGACTTTATTTATACTATCCTAAAGTGCTGCCGACTACTTATGTCCAAAAGATCATTGGTGTATTTTTTGGACGAGTTATTGCTTTTATTTATATCGTTTTCTTTTTATATCTAGCTGCAAGGGTGCTAAGAGATTTCGGAGAAATGTTGGCAGTAGTCGGTTACCGCGAAACCCCGCTCTCTGTTGACAACTTATTGCTTATCCTCGTAGTTGTTTATAGTGTTCGTAAAGGAATCGAAGTGTTGGCAAGAAGCGGTGAAATCTTTTCAGTCTTCATTTACCTTCTTGCTATAAGCGGATTTATATTAGTGATGTCTTCAAAATTAATTGATTTTGATAAGTTGAAGCCTTTTTTAGAGTATGGATTATGGCCAATTTTAAAAGTATCTTTAACTCAAGTAGTCTTTTTTCCATTCGGAGAAATATTTGCATTTTCCATGATTCTTCCTTATTTAAGTAATCCAAAAAAGGCTAAAATCACCGGTATCCTTGCCATCGTATTAACTGGAATAAACTTGGCCATCGTCATGGCCGTGAATATTAGTGTCCTTGGCGTTGATGGAGTTTCACGATCTTTATTTCCTCTTCTTGCAACGATACAAACCATTAATATAGGATTTTTAGAACGTTTAGACATTTTCTTTATGCTCGCCTTAATCATTTTAGGTTTTTTTAAGATTAGTATATATGTATATGCAGCTATTATCGGGATCGCTGATTTGTTTAACTTTAATCGACAATCAGTACTGGCTTTCCCTATTGGATTTGTTGTTTGGCTTTTCTCTATAGCAATCGCAAGCAATGTGACGGAACATATGCAAGAAGGACTAAATATTGTTCCCTTTTATTTACATCTCCCATTTCAAATCATTTTTCCACTTTTTATTTTGATCATTGCGTTTTTTAAAAATAGATGATGCCAAGTATACTGTTTTATACTTGGCATTTTTATACTATTTATTATCCATTTGATACATAAATGGACTGCTTCTTAAACCTGGTCGGATAATAGAAGCATCGACCTTAACTTTTACCTTTACATTCGGAAAGTGAGTTTCATTCCAATCATGCCTTAACGTCTTCCACGCATCAGGATGGGAACGATGTACCTTCTCACCAAATCCTAGTACATCCGTTTGGTTTTCTTGGGCTAAACGAATCGCTAAATGGATTTTCTCCTTAATTTCTTTCTCAACCTTTTTTTCAATTTCATCTTGTACCCCCTTTTCATTTAAATTAATTGGAACATTCACTTCCCCTAAATCCCCCTTCACTTTAATTAAAATTGAAAAACTCGGCTCACCATTATCCACATTAACTGAAAATTTCACCTTGTCGCGCATTACCTGGTATGTAATGATTCCTTTGTTTTTCCATCTTATAGATACATTTGTTTCTTCTATTTTATCTAGTAGCCACATAATTCCTATAGCTTTATTTTCAGGAACAAAGTCAATTAATTTCTCCCCTTTAAAAAGAGCCATTCCGTCAGCTTCAAGAGTTGTCTTAGGCTTAGTACTATGTAAATTTTCTAATTGCATTCCGTCTTTTACATCTCCATTAATTTTATAGACGGGGACGATAGGCTCTTTACCCGTAGCAGTTAAGTTTTCAATCATATTACGAACACTGACTGCCATATTCCCTCCCCATCTTCTTTGAGAAAATGTAAGAGTTTCAATAATTTTGGTGGAGGGAATTTTATCGATTGGCGTTGTAATAGATAGTAAGTCTTCAGCTGTTGTTCCATGGGCAATAACTAATTTGGTTGTAGTACGAAACTGGACATCCCGATCCAAAGCATCTAATATTTCTGTTACTCCTTCTTCTTTTGCAAATTCCTCGCCTATCACAACGAGGTTTGTATGGGAATAATATAATAATCTGGATGCTTTAGTAGATGCGTGTCTGCTCACTTCTACGACGCTTTTTCCAGCTGCTGTATAAACTGTCACAGCTGCTCCCTCACCTGCAGAACCACCCTGCAGACCCCCGGCCACATTTGATGGGTTAACTATTTGAAATGTTCCTATTAATTCTCCGTCTTCACCTTTATCGATGCCGAGTGCTGTAACAAAAGCAATATCTGTCAATTCTTTTTGGCTTCCACATCCCGAGAGCAACATAACAAGAACAAGTAAAAAGGTCATTTTAATTTTCATTTTTGTCACCTTTGCTTTTATTCCGTTTATACATTCCCCGGTTGATTGGAGGCCTCGGCCTCGGCATATGTGCACCGTGTAGATTTTCTTCCGGATTCATAATTAAGTTAGCCCTTTCCCTTGTTACCCATATTGGCATTTTTATAAAAGTATCACCCAAATTACCAGGAGACAATGGGGCAAATGGTGTCATGTAAGGAACCCCAAAAGAACGTAAACTGCATAAATGAACAATTAATATAATGATGCCAAGAATAACACCGTAAAACCCAAATATCGCAGCTACCCCCATAAATAGAAAGCGAACCAATCGCGCTGATATTGCCATAGCAAAGGATGGAGTTGCAAAATTGGCGATCGCTGTAATTGAAACAATGATTACCATTGCAGGTGAGACGATTCCTGCTTGAACGGCGGCTTGCCCAATTACAAGCGCACCCACAATGGAGATCGCTGAGCCGACAGCCCTTGGCATTCGAACTCCAGCTTCTCGCAATATTTCAAAGGTAATTTCCATTAACACGGCCTCAACAAATGCTGGAAATGGCACCGACTCACGCTGAGCTGCAATAATAATGACTAACTGGGTAGGAATCATTTCCTGATGAAAGGTCGTCCCCGCGATATATATAGCTGGAGCCATAATGGAGATAAAAAAAGTTAGAACCCTTAACAAGCGTAACGCGCTTGCAATATCAAAGCGGGCATAATAATCTTCCACAGCTTGAAAAAACTGTATAAATACGGCGGGAGCAATAAGAACAAAAGGCGTACCATCAATAAAGATGGCAATTCTCCCTTCAAGAATATTTCCAGATATAGCATCAGGTCTTTCGGTATGGTACAACGTCGGAAAGGTAGTCATCGTTTGATCTTCAATTAATTGCTCAATATAACCAGATTCCAAAATACTATCAATTTCAATTTTATTTAATCGGCTCCGAACTTCTTCTACAATTTTTGGATTAACGACTCCGTTTAAGTACATGATTGAAACATCTGTTTTAGTTTGTTTCCCAATTTTCATGCTTTCAACCCATAATTCTGGGTTCCTGATCCGACGTCTTACAAGAGCTATATTCGTCTCGATGGATTCTGTAAAACCATCCCTCGGCCCACGAACAGACACTTGGCTCTCGGGTTGCTCGACAGACCGTTGGTTGCCACCTCTCGTACTGGCAATTAATGCTTTATTCTCACCATCGACCATGATCAAGGTGTCTCCATCCATTAATGATTGAAACAATCCATCCCAACGGCTCGCTATATTTAATGCACCAAGTGTTACGCCATGGGCAGCTAAAAAATTTAATAAGTGTTGTGGGGAGCCACTATACGTTTCCTGATTGTCCATAATGGGCTCAACAACAAATTTATTGATTGTATCTTCATCAACAATTCCCTCAACGTACACAATCGCAATTTCTGTTTTTGGTTCTACACCAGGATTCAAAGTCCTTATTGTTATATCTGGACTATTACCTGTTTTATTTTTAATCATCTCTAAATTATCTTTTAAAGACGCATATAGCCCTTGTTCCAATTGATTATTTGGTTTTGCATATTCTTGTTGTTTTTGATTATTTTTTTTGAAAAATGAGGGCATGTTTTTCGGGACCTTTCATTGGCTTTTATTCATCGTTTTATCCATATAAATGAGTTAATATACAATAGTGGACTAAAGAAACATGTACTTTGTTGGCTTACCTCTAGTCGGATTTACATTAGTGGGTGTAGCCAAATCAATGCTGGATTTAGACTGTGATTAGTTTGGCACTACAATTGTGACAACCACTCTGTTTACTAAGCGGATCAAGCTCTTGCACACAACAATTGTGACAACCAATCTGTTTACTGAGCGGATCGAGCTCTTGCACACATCAATTGAGGCAACCACTCTGTTTACTGAGCGGATCAAGATCTTGCGCACTACAATTGTGACAACCACTCTGTTTACTAAGCGCAACGAGCACTTGCGCTCAACAATTGTGACAACCACTCTTTTTACTGAGCGGATCGAGCTCTTGCGCTCAACAATTGTGACAACCAATCTGTTTACTGAGCGCAACGAGCTTTTGCGCACTACAATTGTGACAACCACTCAATTTCCTGAGCGGATCGACTCCTTGCGCACTACAATTGTGACAATCACTCTTTTTACTGAGCGAATCAAGCTCTTGCGCACTACAATTGTGACAACCACTCTTTTTCCCGAGCGGATCGACTCCTTGCGCACTAAAATTGTGGCAACCACTCTGTTTACTGAGCGGATCGAGCTCTTGCACACATCAATTGAGGCAACCACTCTGTTTACTGAGCGGATCAAGATCTTGCGCACTACAATTGTGACAACCACTCTGTTTACTAAGCGCAACGAGCACTTGCGCTCAACAATTGTGACAACCACTCTGTTTACTGAGCGGATCGAGCTCTTGCGCTCAACAATTGTGACAACCAATCTGTTTACTGAGCGCAACGAGCTTTTGCGCACTACAATTGTGACAACCACTCTGTTTACTGAGCGGATCGAGCTCTTGCGCTCAACAATTGTGACAACCACTCTGTTTACTGAGCGCAACGAGCTTTTGCGCACTACAATTGTGGCAACCACTCTATTTACTGAGCGGATCGAGCTCTTGCGCACTACAATTGTGACAACCACTCTGTTTACTGAGCAGATCGAGCTCTTGCGCACTACAATTGTGACAACCACTCAATTTACTGAGCGTATCGACTCCTTGCGCACAACAATTGTGGCAACCACTCGATTTTCCTTGGCGTATCTATCGATTAAAGCATCTAAAGTACCTTTATCTATCCCACGTGGTATTCGAGCAAAGTGGTTTTTAACTTCCACCAAAAAAATAAAAGGAGCTCCCGGTAGAAAGCTCCTTTCTTTTTATTCTCCGTGATGATTTTCTCTAAAGAAATAGATTTTTTCTTCTTTAAAAGGGAACAGCTTCATTTCCCTTGCCTTTTCACCATGATTCATCATAATTTCGTGGAAGATCTCTTTTGGAGTTTTACCTTCTGTATCAACTCCTAGTTTTTCCGCAGCATTATAAATCATCTTATCATGGACTTCTTTACCCAATTCGTTTATATCTTTTCCTTCTGTAGGAATACCCATTTCTTTAGCATATTTTAAAACTTTTGCTTTATAAATTTCTCGTTTGATTTGTTTAAAGTCCTTACCTTTTGTTGAAATCCCAAATTCCTGTGCTTCTTTTTTGAGTTTTGCCTCTTTTACTTCCTTCATAATTGTTTTATCATCTTTGCCTTTTGTACTAATCCCCCACTCTTTCGCAATCTTCATTGTCCATACATGACGGATTTCTTTCTTTAATGTTTCTATATCTTTTCCTTCTGTACTGATTCCGAGTGCTTCAGCATGCTTTTTAATATACGCTTCCTTCAATTCCTTATGAAGAGTTTGCGCATCTTTGCCTTCGGTTGAGATTCCCATTTCATTTGCTTTTTGTTTTAGCAGCTCAAGATCGTGGGTAAATTCACCTTTATGATGATAGTTCCCGATTTTTTTGTGTACTTGACTTCCATCTTCCGCATATACAGTTCCAGTTGATACTATTCCTAACAATAGTGCAACAGAAAGTATATACGCCAAACCTTTCATTTTCATCTTGCCATTCCTCCTTCATTAATCAATTTCACATTTTTTAGCATGCCCGAGGTTCTTAACAAAAATGTTTGGAATTGGAAAATTTATAGAAATAATGAAGGATTGAACATAAAATTGGAGGTTTAGCTTAATTTGTCTGATTCAAAAACTGAATTAAGGAGCCGCTGCTTTTCATTTTCAGGTTTAACCTTCTTTAATAGAAAAAACCTGATACGCTTTAGTCGTTTTTGACTTTTTGCGTATCAGGCACATTTTCGAAAGCTTAGTCCCTTTAAGAAACCTTTAAATTATTTTTAATATCATATTTGGCTTTTATTCCTTCAAGCCATGGTTGGTATTCAGTTTGGAGCTTTTGGTTAAACAAAGTATCTTCAATTTCTTCTTTATGATCTTCGTATTTTGCTTCTTTTGCTGCTTTTTTGCCTGTTACTTTGATGATATGGTAACCATGTTCAGATTTGACGGGATCACTGATATCTCCAATTTCCATCGAAAAAGCGGCATCCTCGAATTCTTTTACCATTTTCCCTTTTGCGAAGTAGCCTAAATCTCCACCGTTTTCGGCACTACCAGTATCAGTTGAATATTCTTTTGCAAGTTCTGCGAAATCTTTTCCTTCTTTAATTTTTTTCTCTACTTCCTCAGCTTTCTTTTCATCTTCAACTAAAATATGGCTAGCTTGTACTTGTTCTTTTTCGTCAAAAGAATCTTTATTTTCATCAAAATATTTTTTCATTTCATCTTCAGTTATTTTTATTTTCGGTTCTAGCATTTTTTTAATGGATAAATATTGAACGACTTCCTCTTCAATATTTTTTTTCGTAATTCCACTTTGCTGAAGAGCTGCTTCAAACGCGTCTTTCCCGCCATATTGCTCAACATAAGAATCCATTTCTTTCTGTTTTTCCTTGTCAGAAATCGATATCTTTTCCTTTTTAGCTTCCAATTCAATGACTTTTTTCTCAATCATTGAATTCAGAGTATTTTGTCCATACTGTTTTACAAGTGCATCATTCAATTCGGCTTGAGTGATTTTTTCACCGCCAACATTAGCAACGATTTCCCTTTTTGAAAAAGCAGCCCCGAAAATAGCAGCTAGTCCTATTACAATTAATATAATGACACTAATCGTGAATTTTTTACTTGATTTTTTCTCCATCCTTTTTCCCCCTTAAGACCTCAATAAAATTAGCATATCTAGAAAATATGAACAAAGTATTAACAAGATTTTAAATCAATATGAAGAAAAGCGGAACCCCCACTTTTAACTTTTTCTATTTAAACGGAAATTTTAATATAAACTTTGTTCCTTTTTCTTTTTCACTAGACACTTCTATTTCACCATTATGCAAATTTACTAACTGCTTTACGATCGATAATCCAAGACCAAACTCTCCGTAAGGATTGGTCGTTCTTGAAAGCATGGCTTTGTAAAATCGCCCCCAAATTTTCTCTATTTCTTCCGGATCAATGCCGATTCCGTTATCTTCAATTTCTATCACTGCTTGGTCAGACTCCGTTCTGCCTCTTAGTATAATAAGTCCATTTTCAGTGAATTGGATGCTATTTTTAATAATATTGATTAAAATTTGTGTAAGTCTATCGTAATCCGCATGAACGACTGCATCTTCATCTGCTTCAACAATGATTTTATTATGTTTTTCCTCTGCTAATATGTCTAGCTGTTCTTTAATGATTTCAAGCATTTCTTTTAATTGAATATCTTGTTTATACAGCTTGATTTGATTAGAGCGAATTTTTTCATAGTCAAGATTTTCATTTACAAGACGGATTAGCCTTTTTGTTTCATTGCTAGCAAGCTGCATTCCTTTTTCCTTTTCAGACTCGGGGATCATATCATTTCGAATACCTTCAATGACACCGCTAATGGTCGTAAGCGGGGTTCTTAATTCGTGTGAAACATCCGCCATAAACTGACGCCTGCGGTTCTCGAGACTTTCAATCTCTTCCATTGAAATATTTAATTTCTCTACCATTTTATTAAAATCTTTGGAGAGCTCTCCGATTTCATCGAAATCCGATGAAGGTATGCGAACGGAATAATCCCCGCCCGCAACAAGTGAAGTTGCTTCTCGGAGCCTTTTAATTCTTTTCACATGAAAAGCCGCCAATATCCAGCTAAGCATTAAAGCTACGACCGAAGCAATCAGTACAGTGTATAATAAGAACTCATTAATTTGCGAAATTACTTGCCTTGATCCTTTTATGGGTGAGGCTAGCAATATCCCTCCAACGAATTGATTATTATGAATATACGGAAGCAATACAAATGTAACTCCTTCTTCCAACCGATTAAAGTCTTGTTTAACATCAACCTTGTAACCTTGTTTAATTTTATTCCATTCTTCATCCTTCAATTCGACAATTGGAGTTCTTCCTATTGAGTAAATGATGGCTGAGCTTTGATCAAACAGGCTGTATTGGATGTCGCGGCCGGCGAGTACACGTCCATATTCTGAAAGGATCGTTTGAGAATTCCCTCGATTTCTTTCCAAATCTCGTAATATATTTTGACCGTATGAAGTTAGCTCATCAATTTTATTTTCGTAAACAAAGTTTTTCATAAAATGAGAAAAGAGAAGGCTTAATATTAAAAAAGCAATAATGATAACACCAACGTGACTTGCTAGCTGCTGATATAAGTATTTAATTCTCATGTTCGAGGATAACTTCCTTCTTCAAATTTGTATCCAACACCCCATACCGTCTGAAAAAAAGAATGATCAGCATTATCAATTTTATTGCGCAAGCGCTTAATATGGACGTCAACTGTACGGTCATCTCCGTAAAATTGATATCCCCAAACTTTTTCGAGAAGCTGTTCACGAGAAAAAACTTGCCGTGGATGCTGGACAAAGTGATACAGTAAATCAAATTCTTTTGGAGTTAAATTCGTTATAGGATCACCGTCAAGAAATACCTCTCTCGTATTTTTATTAATTTTAAAATGTGCTGTTTCAATAACATCGGTTTCTATTTTTTGATCCTTTTGCGGATGGTACCTCCTTGAAACAGCCTTGATTCTAGCCATAAGCGCCAATGGGCTAAACGGCTTCGTCACATAATCGTCAGCTCCCATTTCCAGACCAAGCACTTGATCCGATTCACTGTCTTTAGCGGTCAACATAATAATCGGAACTGATTTATTTTCCTGCCTAATTTTGCGGCAAATTGTCACTCCATCCATATTTGGCAACATCCAATCTATAATTAAACAATCCCATTCCTCATGAATGGCGCGATGATAACCTTCCAAACCGTCCTTTACAAATACTCCATTAATATTTTCTTTTGCAAAAAACATTTCAATCATCGAGGCGACACTTTCGTTATCTTCAATTACTAATATTCTCATTGCGGCTACACCACCTTGACCCTTTCCTTTTAACTTAAAACGAAATCTAAAATTTAGCAAGAAAAGCATAAACGAATGTTTAGCGATGCATAGACCCACCGGAAGCAGGTCATTCTAGGAAAACATAAAAACGCGAAGATTTCCTTTTTTTAAGGAAACAACTACACAACATAAAATAAATATACTAGGTGCTAGGCACTAAGCTAAGCAGCAAGAAGACCTCTTACTTATGAAGCAAGAGGTCTATCCATGCTATTTACTAGCAAGAGTAATATTAATCGTTTTTAATTTTCCATCCCTGTAAACTTCCAACGACACTTTATCTCCTACTTTTAGCTCTGTGTATAAATATCTGCGTAATTCACCTGAATTTTTCACTTTATTTTTATTAACTGAAACTATAACATCCTTTACCTCTAGCCCTGCTTTTTCTGCAGCAGAATTCTGCTCAACCGCTGCAACCATCACACCATCTTCGACATTTAATGGAACAGCCCGCAAATATTGCTGTGGAACTTGATCTAAGTCTGCTAAGCTTACTCCCATGTATGGACGCTCAATTTTACCAGTTTTTATTATTTCATTAATTATTGGAACCGCATCATTAATTGGTATAGCGAACCCGAGTCCTTCCACTCCACTTTCGGAGATTTTCAAGCTATTAATCCCAACGAGTTCACCATCAGAATTGATTAACGCCCCGCCACTGTTTCCAGGGTTAATGGCTGCATCCGTCTGGATTGCATTTAAATCCCACTCACCCGCTGAGGTAGTTACGCTCACTGTTCGATTAACAGCACTAACAATCCCTTGAGTCACAGTACGTGAAAAATCAAGGCCTAGCGGATTTCCAATCGCAACCACTTGATCACCAGCACGCAATGCATCAGAATTACCAAACTTTAATACGGTATCTGCATATTTTCCATCCACTTTTAAAACAGCTAGGTCGGTTAATGCATCTGCTCCAACGAGTTCCGCTGTAGTCTTTTCTCCATCATAAAAAGAAACTTCAACTTTTTCAGCCCCATCGATTACATGGTTATTCGTCACGATGTACGCATCATTGCCCTCTTTTTTAAAGATAACCCCGGAGCCAGATCCCGCTTCAACACTTTCCTCGATCGGAGAAAGTTGACTTCTTTTATTTTGAAAATTAACAACTCCCACAATGGCTTTCGAAGTACCTTCCACCATATCAGCAAGTGATTTCGTACTAGCCGATACTTTCTGAACTGAATATGGATCATCGTTTGCCGTTTGCACAGTAGATGTTGGAATATCCTTTTCACTTTCCGTATTCGCGTCTTGCAATATTGGAGTATACGTTACAACGGTCAGTGTTAAAACTGAGCCAATTATACCAGCACCTACTGTTGAAAAAAATCTTTTTAATCCTGTTTTTTTAGGACTACGATAAGGCTTTGCTCTTTCTGTTGTATTTGAAACTTCTTGATTTGAATCATTCATTTCTGTCATCGTTTCTTCCTCCTAACGATTGATTGCTTATTTTCATCTTAGCTAGGAGTTATTAACAAATTATGAACGATTGTTTACTAGAAGATAAATAATCATGAACGAAGTGCTACTTTATAAAAGGGAATTTTTAATAAAGCATACATACTATATCCAATCAAAACGCCGATCACATTTAAAATCACATCGTCAATATCGGTGCTGCGTCCAATAAATAATTGAATTAATTCGATAAAACAAGTGATACCTAACCCTAGAAATAGTATTTTCGAAAAGGAGCGCATCCTGCTCCAAAGGATAGGCACAAATATTCCAATCGGCGAAAATACAAGCATGTTTCCAACAATATTCACAAGTGATAAGCCGCCCCAATTATCCACATTTACATTCGTTGTAAAAAAGTATTGACTGATTGTATGAAAGGGTATCAGATTAACGTGTGCAATCCCATTGTATAAATAAACATCAAAATAAAGTTTTCCGGTATCAGCCATCATTCCAGCATCCCATCTTGGAATGATCGTTTGCGAAGCAAGGCCAACTATGTATAAAACGAATAAAGCTAACATCGATTCACGCATCAATTCTACTCGTTTTTTCTTCCTTTTTAAAAAAACCACTCTGGCAATCAAATAAAATGGCAATGCCACGATCATATATCCAATCATATTTATTACGTACATTTTTATTAGACCCATATCTTATCCACCCTGTTCTTCGAATAAATCCTTCCTCTGCCACTTTCCAAACCGATAATATCCAAAGGCAAAGAAACTGCTAATGAAAAAGCTGACTCCCATTCCAAGTGCAATTCCTCTTTCTCCGAAAATGTCGGAAAACAAGTAGGTTAATGGATAACGCAGCAGCCAGAAGGATATTATGTTCAACACAAGTACTTGAACTGCTGCTCCCGATGCACGTACGACCCCATTCCAAACAAAATTGAATCCTAAAAATGGAAAGAAAAAGGCAACTAGTTTAATATAGTCGGTCCCAAACTTTACAGCTTCGGCTTCTGAAATAAATAATCGAATTCCCATATTAGCTAAAAAGAAAATGGCCGTAGAAGCAATAAGCATTGACCCTAAATTTAGTAAAGTCGCATATAGCGTAATCTTATGCACGCGATCCCATTTACCTGCTGCAATGTTTTGGCCAGCCATACTATTTACTGCGGTTCCTAGTGCAGAAGCTGGAAGCATGATGATGCTTTCAAGGCGTTGCGCAGCTCCAAATCCAGCTACCGTGTCACTGCCAAAACCTGTAACGACACTCATAATGGCAGCAGAACCTGCAGAAATCACCATCATTTGCAATCCGGACGGAATGCCTTGCCCTAATATAAGAGAAACCTCATCTTTCTTAGGAATGGACGGCAATGAAAACGGGATTAATTTATGATGTAAACTTATAAACAAACCATACATAAAGGCAAAACCTTGAGCAATAATCGTTGCATAGGCTGCTCCTTGAATCCCCCAATCAAACACGTAAATAAATAATGGGTCCAAGACAGCATTTAGAATGACTGCTATCATGACAAATCTTAATGGGGTTTTACTATTACCAAGTGCACGAAATACCGTCGCGATAAAATTATAGCCAAATAAAAAGAGTATCCCTAAAAAGTTGATTTTTAAATAACTCGACGCATCCGCCATCATGGCATCAGGAGTTCCAAGGATTTTTAAAATATTTTCCGTAAAAACAAATCCGATCACTCCAAGAATAATCGCCATCGTCCCAAGAATGACCGTAAAGGCATTCACATAGCTCCTTAATCCCTTAGGGTCATCCTTCCCTTTTAATTGTGACAATATCGTCAATGTAGCATTATTAATTCCGATAATAAAAGATAATACCGTAAAAATAACAGTACTCGATACCGCAACAGCTCCAAGTGCATCAGCACCTAGTAAATTACCAACCCATAAGCTATCTATAAATTGATAGGAGATTTGCAGAAGATTAGTTACCATAATTGGAGCCGAAAACGTAATGAGCTGCCTCCATATACTCCCAGTAGTAAAATTGTGTTGTTTCAATCAAAACAGCTCCTTTACGAGCATATTTAAAATCCGGAGAGACGTTTCATCTCATCCGGATTTTATTATCGTTTGGGAATTTATCAATTGGACATTTTGTGGATAACTTTCTAGGAAATAGTTTCCGTACCACTACAGCCACTAGCAAACTTTCAGTTTTGTCCTACGATAATACAACTCCAGCTCACCTTGTTTCCTTTATCTCGTTAGGATCTCTGAAAAGTTTGTATGACGTTGAACAGGCCCTTGCGCTTTTGTTTATCATATCATTAATGAGTACCACTTACATCTAAAGTGAGATTCTTGGCGCTCGCTTCATTAAAATTAGACTGCTGTATTTTTTCTTGCAGCTTTTCGTAAAAAAGATCTTCATTTATTGGCATGTCGACCCAGTCATCCGTCCAGCTTGATAAATAAACAGCATTTGAGATTGCCAGACTCTTAATGCCTTCAGCACCCGGGGCAAGTAGCTCCGCACCATTTAAAACGGCATCCACCCAGTTATTCATAATACCTAAATGATCTGTCGCCTTACCATGAATAGGAATATCAATTTCCCAGCATTCCGGTTCGCCAAATCCGCCTTTATATGTGCGATTGAATTCACGTTCTGACTGTCTTAATCGTGAAAAGGTCAGTTTATTATCTTCTACAACGAGTTTTCCACGGTCGCCTGCAATTTCAAATCGATTTGTGCCTGGCGCCTCCCCAGTTGAAGTGATAAATACTCCGGTAGCTCCATTTTCATATTCCACATAAGCTGTAACATCGTCTTCCACTTCAATATCATGATATTTGCCAAAACCGCTAAATGCGCGAACACGCTTCGGCATCAAGCCTGTTGTCCACTGCCAAAGATCAAGCTGATGGGGGGACTGGTTAATCATAACCCCGCCGCCTTCACCTGCCCATGTAGCGCGCCAGCCGCCAGAGTCATAATAGCTTTGCGAGCGGTACCAATTTGTAATAATCCAATTTGTTCGCTTAATTTCACCAAGCTCGCCGGAAGATATTAGCTCTCTTACTTTCTGATAAAGCGGATTTGTTCGTTGGTTAAACATCATACTAAACACTTTTCCACTTTTTTCAGCAGCTTCATTCATTTGCCTTACATTTTTAGTGTAAACCCCTGCTGGTTTTTCAGACAAAACATGTAAGCCACTTTCAAAGGCCTTAATGGCAAGTAGAGGGTGATCATAATGTGGCGTCGCAATAATGACACCATCAATATCAGCATTTGAAAGAAAATCGTCGTAGGAAGTGAACCGCTGCACCTGATCTCCAAACATATCCTCTGCCCACTGAAGTCGATCCGGCCTCTCATCACAAATCGCTGCTAAGATGGCCCCTTTAACATGCCCGTCAAAAATATTTTTTGCATGACTTGACCCCATATTTCCCATTCCGATGATTCCAATTTTCATTTGGTTCATAAACACACCTCCACTTATACTCTCTCTTTTAATTTCATTAAATTCTCTAGACTAATTTTCAGGCTATCCATTGGATTCCCTGGGCAAACATCTTGTTCTACTGCGTACCATTCGACGCCAGATTTTTCACCCCATTGTAAAATTGGAACGAAATCAATTTGTCCGGTTCCGACTTCCGCAAACACTTCTTTATCATCATTCGTCATATCTTTTAAATGAATGATTGGCATTCTATTAGTGTATGGTTGGATAAAGGATAACGGGTCACGTCCACCCTTTTTCACCCAGTACACATCCACTTCAGCTAAAATCAGATTATCATTTGCAGGCTCCAATATGTATTCAAGAGCAGATACTCCATTAATTTCCGTATCAAATTCAAAAGCGTGATTATGATAGCTGATTCGATATCCAGGAACTTTTCTCGCAATGGCATTTAGGCTTTCTTTTACTCTCGTATAACCTTCTTGATTCCAATATTCTTGTGGAAGATAAGGGCAAACAATATCTTTTGTACCATAAAGATCCGCCTCATTAACAACATTGTCTAAATCATTCTCAAGTCGATCAAGTGAAATATGCATTCCTGCCGTTCCTAAACCGGTCTCTTTTAGTATGGCTGCAATTTCATGCGGATCATGACCTTCTGGAAGCGCGGAAATCTGGACTCCCGCCCACCCCATTTGTTTTAATTCCTGAAATACGGGTTTGATTCCTTTTGCTAACTCCTCACGTACCGTAAATAGTTGTGCAGCAAATTTTTGTTCCATTTAAACCTCTCCCTCCGTATAAGTAAAATATTAATTGCATTTCGCTGTTTAGTTTCAGCACCAATCGACTAGCAAACTTCGTGTGGCGCGCACATCGATGAGCAAGCAGCTCCCGCTTTTATATCAAAAAAGAGGCGTTCCAAAGATAGGCGGGAAATACCATCTCCTACCATTATTCTATACATGGTGTGGAGAGGACCAACCAAAGCACTTTGGAACATCCTCCAATTTTTAAGCTAAAATCTCTTCGATTCTATCAATTACATCACTTGATAATTGCAAGCTTGCCCCTTTTACATTTGCTTCCATTTGCTCAGGACGACTTGCACCAACTAATGCACTCGCTACATTTGGTTGACGCAAAATCCATGCAATGGCAAGAGCTGGTAAAGTTGTATCTAGCTCTTTCGCCAATGTATCTAATTCAGACACTTTCCTTTGAACATCTTCGTTTAAGAAGCCTTTTACAAACATATTAATATCATCATTTGCAGCACGGCTATTTTCCGGAATATTGCCGCTTAAGTATTTTCCTGTTAACACGCCTTGTGCCAATGGTGAGAATACAACTTGGGAAATCCCGTATTTACTAGAGACAGGAATAACTTCATCTTCAATATAACGATGCAGCATATTGTATTGAGGTTGGTTTACTACGATTCTATCTAACAAGTATTTATCTGCAATTCCAACTGCTTCTTCAATTTGTGCAGCGGTCCATTCACTGACACCAGCATAAAGAATCTTGCCTTGGCGAATTAAATCATCGATGACACGCAATGTTTCATCTACTGGAGTTTCAGGATCATAGCGGTGGCAATAAAAAATATCAACGTATTCCAATTCCATACGCTTTAAGCTATTATGCAGCTGCTCAAATACATGCTTTCGAGATAGCCCTCTATCATTCGGCCCATCACCCATTGGCCAAAAAGCTTTTGTCGTGATCACATATGATTCTCGAGGAAATTCTTTCAATGCTTTCGCCATAACGATTTCGCCTTGCCCACGTTCGTAAACGTTTGCAGAATCAAAAAAGTTAATTCCTAATTCATATGCTTTATGTATAGTCTTTTCCGCAGTATTATCTTCTACTGACTTACCATATGTCAGCCAGCTGCCTAAGCTTATTTCACTTACCTTCAAACCCGATCTCCCTAGTCGACGATAATTCATCTAGACATCTCCCTTTCATCGTAAAAATGGTTCACATTTTTCCAGTGATTCACACTTTTATAATCATGTATTTAGTAGTATGTGTCAAGCGTTCTGTATCGATATCTGTACAACGGATTATGTCACAATAGATAGGACTATTTTAAGAATTAATTGAAGTAGTAAATTAAGTTATATCTGTAACAACAGTTAAGTAATCTTGTTCAAGATACCAGTTTCTCAACAATCATTTTGAATAGTTTTAAATCTTCCTTGAAGTCTTCTGGCGTCGTTTTTGGCGTTTTCCCCTCGGTTACTACATCATAGAAATATTCTAATTCTGCTACATAAGCATCTTTAAATGTAGGACGTAATTCCCTCTCCTCAAATGCTTCTCCTATGGTTTCCTTTATTAGTAGAGTAGTAGGTAATTGACGAATATAAGGAGTATTGTATTGAATTTTAACTTGCTTCGTATCAGAGAATACTTCTAAATGTGCATCGAATCTTCTTTGTTGATCCACACCTGTCTCAAACGCAGTATAAAAGCCATCATGTTCGAATATTGCATTTATATATCCACCGTCATTCCATTGGACAGCAGATACAACTTGTTTAGGGAAACCAATCAATTCCCTCATAGCGGATAAATCATGACTGCTTAAACCGCATAGCAATCTATAAGCATTCTTAATATCATCCGAAGCATCACCAATTGCTTCTTGTACCATACTTGCTGCCCTTTTCCAGCGTTCCTCCATCGCCGATTGTGGGATATCATTAAATCGATGGACATTATGGGTTTGCTCAATAAATTTATTATTTGGTCCAATAATATCTCTTACTTTCGCATATTTAATCTTGTTCATCATTTTAACTTCTTTGACACCTTCTATAAAGGCTGGAGCAAAACGTCGCATGTAGCCTACCATTACTTGAACACCATTTTTATCCCTTGCTTCGATAATCTTGTCAGCATCCTCCATCGTTAAGCACATTGGCTTTTCTACTAAAATATGTTTCTTATTTTCTGCAGCGGCCACAACGCAATCAGTGTGATACTCGTCGCTATTAAGGACAAATACGACATCAAGATCTTCTTGCTTTGTTAGTTCCACTGCATCTGTATAAAGATTTGCTACACGGAATTGTTCGCCTAACTTTTTTAATAATTTTACTGAGATATCGCATAAAGCACTGATTTCATATTTACTTGATAGCTGTTGCAGTATTGGCAAGTGAACGGTTTGGGCTACTTCTCCCAATCCAATTATCCCAACTTTTAATTTTGTCATTTTAAATCCTCGCTTCCTCAATTTCCGTTAAGTATAGTACATTGTTCTTTTCAATTTTAATTTAATATGAAGTGCTTCTAGGCTGATAAAATAGATTTGGCATTTCTACATCACTAGGATGATTTCTTTCCTCTCCGCCTTTAATTTTTGAGTAATTTGCCAAGTAAAATCTGATTAAATTTTTCACTTTCTACATCTAAACAAATATCTACATTACCATTCGGATCTAGAACTGAAATTGTTTGACCGGTGACAGGACGATGATCATATTCGATAATCACCTTTGCTTTTTCTGTTTTTACTAGCGTTGGATCTAGTAATAGCGAGATAGCTAATGGATCATGCATTGCGGAATGATCCATATTAATAAATTCAAACCACTTTTCTATAAGCTTCGACAAAGCGATATTCAAAGGATCTCCAGATTCCTTTAACATATTTTTGTCATCGTTATTAATTAGCACCTTCATTGTCACATCTAAACCGACCATCGTAATTGGTGCCCCACTTCCAAATACAACTGATGCTGCTTCGGGATCACATTTAATATTATGTTCTATGTACGGCAGTGAAAGAGCATTATTTCCTAATCTCGTTACGCCCGCCATCATGATGATTTTTTTAACCTTTTTTGCAACCTGAGGTTCTCTAATAATAGCTGCAGCGATATTCGTAAGAGGTCCTATAGGAACTAATGTAATTTCCTCCGGATTTTCCATGACTGCTTTAATAATAAAATCAACGGCATGCATGTCTTCTATCTTATATTCCTTTTGTGGATCTAGGACTCCTTCACCTTCATGCCCTGCCCACCAAACTTCTCGATTTTGGAGAATCGTTTGTTCAAGTCCTTTATACACTTTCACATCGGATCTATTACCTAAGTTTAGTAATTCCGCAGCCAATTGCGCACGAACTTCAACATCTCCATACACCGTCGTTACACCCTCAATCATTAGCTCCCGAGAACGCATTGCTAACGCCAGCGCCATTGCATCATCCACATCTGAACCAATATCCGTGTCAATAATAATTCTTTCCATTCTAGCACCTTCTCCTCCAATAAAAATAGCGGAACCTAATGCAAGCGATTTCACACGTTTCAAAAAAATATATATAAAAAATGATTGTAACTGCCTTCATTTTCAAGATTACTTTAAGGCTATTAAGCTGTCAATCATAGGAAATCTGAATGATTGACTGCTCCAAAAGCCTCTTTCAACAGCATACAAAACAATCCGCAGACAGAAAGTCCCACGGATTGTTTTTATCATTATTACTTATTGAATTGCGGTAAATAATCTTTGTTAGCTTCTAAAATTTCGTCTAATAACGTTTTTGCAAGTGCCGCGGAAGCTACTAGTGGGTGAATTGTCAATGCTTGAAGAGCTTTTTCATAATCACCGTGCACTCCAGCTTCAACTGTTAATTCTTCATAAGCTTTAACTACTTGCAGCAACCCTCTAATTTGTGGTGTCATTTCAGCTTGCAATTGAATTGGATGTGCACCTTGAGAGTCGATTACACAGTTAATTTCTATAGAAACATCATCTGGCAAGCAGGCGATGGCCCCATTGTTACGGACGTTAACTGTTTGAATATCACCTTTGTTTAAATAAATAGAACTCATAAGATTCAGTGCAGCTTCTGAATAGTAGGCTCCACCGCGTTCTTGTAATTGTGGCGGTTTAATAGCAAGCTCAGGATCTTTGTAAAGTTCGAACAATTCAGCTTCGACTCTTTTTACGACATCTGCGCGTGTACCGTTCTTTTCTAGTGATTCTAATTGCTCTTTTAGCATTTCATCTTTCATATAATAGTAGCGATGGTAGCCACATGGCAATGCTCCTAAAGATTGAAGGAATTCTTTATCCCAGCCAAAGTCAGGAATATTCTTCATTGTTACGCCTTTAGCCTCTGACACTTTTGATAGAACTTCATTTGTGATATCATTGCCATCCACTACAATTCTAGTAGTCCAGTTAAGATGATTAATACCCATCATTTCAATATATACTTTGTCGAGCTCAACATCACATAATCTAGCAATTTGCATTCTTGTTCCGATTGGTAGGTTACATAGACCAATTGATTTTACATTTGTATATTTAATGACAGCTTCTGTGACAATACCCGCTGGATTAGTAAAGTTAAATAGATATGCATTTGGAGCTAGTTCTTCAATATCTTTACAAATATCAAGAATGACTGGAATTGTACGAATCGCTTTAGCAAATCCGCCTGCACCTGTTGTTTCTTGACCGATCACATTATGTTTAAGTGGGATATGCTCATCGCGCTTACGTGCATCAAGCAAACCGACGCGAAGCTGAGTTGTAACAAAATCTGCATCCTTAATCGCTTCTCTACGATCAAGAGTTAATTTTACATCGATTGGAACTCCTGCTTTTTCAACCATTCTTTTAGCAAGTGCGCCGACAATCTCTAGTTTGTGTCTACCTTCTTCAATGTCTACTAAATAAAGTTCTCTGATAGGCATTTCATCGTATCTTTTAATAAAACCTTCCACAATTTCCGGTGTGTAGGAGGAGCCTCCTCCAATAACTGCAACTTTTAATCCCTTTTTCATACTTCATAGCCTCCATACGAATTAAATTTTTCATATATATCATCCGTTGCGGTGATACCTAAATGATCCATCCCTAGTAATACTGCTCCATAAACCGGTTCCATTTCCGGAATGACTAATTCAATTTGTTTAAGATGATCCGCTTCTATCGTTTTTCTTAGCGCTTCAAGCAAGTATTTATTTTGCCCTTTTTGAACTATGCTTCCCGTCAATACAATTGGAATCGGTTGATCAAGGTCTCCAAGATTTTTAATGACAGCACTTGCCGCCAATCCTAATTCATTGCCCATCTTTTCCATTAGACTAATTGCTAATTTATCGCCTTTATCTGCCGCCTCATGAAGAATAAGAGCAAGATTATTGGGTGCATGATAAATATCGTGGTCTAGAAAATGGTTAAATAATTCTTCCATATCTTTATGGCCGAAAAACTTTGGTACCATTTCCGTCAATACAGAGGGTTGTTCTCGTTGTTCCCATGAACGTACCGCAGCACGGAATGTCTCTTGAGCCATGGCACCTCCGCCTGCAAAATCACCAAAGAAGTAGCCGAATCCACCCACTTGCACTTGCTTCCCATCCCTGTTTCTACCAGCTGCATTTGTCCCTGTTCCACATACTAATACGACACCGGTATAGTTTTTAGAACCAATCCTTAAACCTTCCATTGTGTCACAAACAAGGTCCCATTTCTCAAATGGAATTCTTTTCAAGCCGGAATCCAGTATAGCGATATCCTTTGGTCGATCAGCACCTGCAAGGCCATATTGAACAAAATCAATATCCTTATAGTCAAGTTCTGCGGATTTCAACGCGGCTTCAATCGACGCTGTAATGTTTTCAACTGCTTTATCAATTCCGACAGTTTGATAGTTTCCACCGCCTCCGCCAGAAACTCCTTTTCCGAGCAGATTCCCATTCTCATCAGAAATAACGGTAAATGTTTTACTTCCTCCACCGTCAACACCCATAATAATTGACATTCTCATCCCCCTTCTCTACATTTTTTGAGAGCGTTTTCTATAATTTGAATAACACACATCACCGATAGACGAATCATGTTGATTTAAAAAATCCACTTAAAATATTGTTACTATCTTTAATTTACACTTGTTATAACAAATAGTCAATATGAAACTTATTGCATTCTATCTATATCTTTTACAAAAATAAATGCTTATAATAGATTTTAATCCGAATAATATACGATTTATTTAGTTGTTATGACCATTTTTGAAGAAAATTGGGGGAGTGCATATGGATTCTGTCAAAGAACAAGCGGCTTTATATAATATTGTAAAAAATAAGATTCTTGATCAAATTAAAGCAGGCAAATATGAAGTTGGTGATAAACTTCCGACTGAAATGGAATTATGCGAGGAATATAGCGTCAGCCGCACCACTGTTAGAATCGCCTTGCAACAACTTGCTCTGGAAGGAAGAATTCATAGAATTCAAGGAAAAGGTACTTTTGTATCTAAGCCTAAGATTCAGACATCTTTAACAACTACCGAAAAGGGATTCGCCAGTCAATTAATTGAACAAGGTTATCAACCAAAAACGAGCATTCTGGATCTTAGAGTGATTCCTGCTGATCAAACACTAGCTGTAAATTTACAAATTAATGAGAATGATCCTGTTACGAGGTTAACTCGGATTCGTTATGCGAATGACGAACCACTATTCTATTCTATTTCATATATACCATGGCAATTTGCTCCAGGACTAGTCAATGATGAAGAAGGATGTAAAAGCTCATTGTTCCAACTTTTACAAGAAAAATATAAAGTAGAAATTCATAAAACAATCGAAACGATTGAACCCATACTTGCAAATGAGACAGTAAGTGAATATTTAGGAATCCCAGAAGGGTCACCCGTTTTTTCCTTAGAAACACTTACTTACAATGACGATATGAAACCAATTGAGTTTTCAGATTCCGTATTTAGGGGCGATCGATCAAAATTTACAATTGAAAGGTTTTATACTACTTCGACTATATAATATTATTGTAATTTATGAGTTGTAAAATTTTATCTGAAAGCGTTGTCAATTACTAGAGTCTTTTCCTTTAATGGGAAAGGCTCTTTTGTCTTTTGCGATTATCTTGTCGAAAATAGGGTAAAGAAAAATGTCTAACGACTAAATCATAAAGGTCGAAAAACATAGGAGGGGTCCATTATTTTTAGGAAAAAGATTGTACTTTTTATTGTTTTTATTTGTCTATTAGTTCCTCTTGCAGCATGCGGCAACAGCGGGGGAGGGAAAAAGTATACAGTCGCAACAGATTCAAATTTCAAACCTTTCGAATATTTAAATCCTAAAACCGGTGAGCTAGAAGGATTTGATATTGATTTATTAAAGGAAATTGCGAAGAGAGCTAAGTTTGAAGTCGACTTTGAAACAATGGATTTTGATGGTGTGCTCGCCGGTATGCAGTCAGGGCGTTATCCAATTGGAATTGCGGGCATGTCTATAACAGAAAAACGAAAAGAATCAATTGACTTTTCAATTCCATATTATGACTCTGGAATGATTATGATGGTACCAGAAAACAGCGATATTCAGTCAATTGATGATGTCGATGGGAAGAAAATTGGTTCTCGTCAAGGATCGACAAGTCAAACGTATTTAAAGGAAAATACAAAAGCAAAAGTAGAGGCCTTTCCAGAAATCGTTACTGCCTATCTTGATGTAAAGGAAGGTAGACTGGATGGAGCATTATATGATTTACCGAATGTAAAATACTATATTGCTCAAGAAGGAGAAGGCAAGTTAAAAACGGTAGGTGAAGTATTGCAAGGGGAATCGTATGGAATCGCCTTTACGAAAGGATCAGAAATCGTTGACGATGCAAACAAAGCGTTGCAAAGCATGATCGATGACGGCACATATGCGAAAATCTTTGAAAAATACTTCGGCGAGCCTCCAGCAGAGAAATGGTTAGGAAAAGAGAAATAGGATACTTCATCTTTAGCCAAGGGAGAGATTTATTGAATGTTAGATGCTTTTATTGATAGTCATTATATACAAAGTCTACCCTTCCTACTAAAGGGTTTAGTTTGGACAATCTTTATTACGGTAGTTGGTCTTATTCTAGGATTTATCCTAGGCGCCCTAGTTGGTTTAGGAAGGCTCTCAAGTAAAAAATACATCCGGATCTTATGTACAGTGTATGTTGAAGTCATCCGTGGAACTCCTATTCTCGTACAAGTTTTATTCATTTATTTAGGGTTAACCGAGCAAGTGATCGGGGTTAATATTGATAAGGTTACTGCCTCTATCATTGCTATTTCAATTAATGCAGGTGCATATATAGCTGAAATTGTTCGCGGCGCAGTCGATTCGATCGATAAAGGTCAACACGAAGCCGGAAGATCCATCGGCCTCTCCAAGAAACAAACGATGCGCTATATCATTTGGCCCCAAGCTTTTAAACGCATGATTCCCCCATTAGGAAATCAATTTATCATTAGTTTAAAAGATACATCCCTTTTTTCGGTTATTGCGGTCGGTGAACTTTTATATATGGGTAAGCAATATTACAACGTAACTTATACACCCTTTCAAACATTAACTATGGTGTGCGTTCTTTATTTACTTATTACAATACCAACTTCATATTTTTTAAGAAGACTAGAAAGGAAGATGGATGTCTAGTATGATCACTGTAAACAATTTGCATAAGTACTTTGATGAGCTGGAAGTGTTAAAAGGAATCAATGCAGACATTGACGAAAATGAAGTGGTATGTGTCATCGGTCCATCTGGTTCTGGTAAGAGTACCTTTCTTCGCTGCTTGAATTTGCTTGAGGATATAACTTCTGGTGATGTGATTATTGATGGTGAGAATCTTACCGGAGAAAAAGTAGACATTAATCGTTTACGCTCTCAAGTCGGGATGGTATTCCAGCATTTTAATCTTTTTCCACATATGACGGTACTGGAAAATATCACATTAGGACCTATGAAAGTTAAGGGGATTTCTAGCGAAGAAGCGAAACGAGAAGCCTTTCCACTATTGGAGAAGGTTGGATTAGCCGATAAAGCAGATGACTTTCCTGATAGTCTATCTGGGGGACAAAAACAACGAGTGGCGATCGCCAGAGCACTCGCGATGAATCCTAAAGTGATGCTGTTTGACGAACCGACATCCGCGTTAGATCCAGAGCTTGTCGGCGATGTCCTCCAAGTCATGAAAGACTTAGCCAAAGAAGGCATGACCATGGTCGTCGTCACCCATGAGATGGGATTCGCTCGAGAAGTCGGCGACCGAGTAATCTTTATGGACGAAGGAATCGTAATGGAAGAAGGCGATCCCGATCAAATTTTTGATCGACCTGAAAATCCGAGAACACAGGAATTTTTGAGTAAGATTTTGTAGCACAAAATAAAAACCATGAAGAAACAACCGCCTTTTTAGAGAAATCTCAAGGCGGTTTTTCTTTTGGAAGTATTCTTTGCTGTAAATAGCTAGCTGTCTAATCGAGAACTGGAAATTACTGCGTAATGCGGTCCTATTAGATGCCTTTTGTGATTCTAACAGATGTTTTTGTGTTTCTATTAGACGTTATGCCCAATCTATTAGCTGTCTTTCGTATCTATTAGCCGTTACGCTCGGGCTATTAGCCGTCTTTCGTTTCTATTAGCCGTTACGCTCGGGCTATTAGCTGTCATTCGTTTCTATTAGCCGTTATGCTCGGGCTATTAGCCGTCTTTCGTTTCTATTAGCCGTTACGCTCGGGCTATTAGCCGTCTTTCGTTTCTATTAGCCGTTATGCTCGGGCTATTAGCCGTCTTTCGTTTCTATTAGCCGTTATGCTCGGGCTATTAGCCGTCTTTCGTTTCTATTAGCCGTTACGCTCGGGCTATTAGCCGTCTTTCGTTTCTATTAGCCGTTACGCTCGGGCTATTAGCCGTCATTCGTTTCTATTAGCCGTTATGCTCGGGCTATTAGCCGTCATTCGTTTCTATTAGCCGTTATGCTCGGGCTATTAGCCGTCATCAATTTCTATTAGCTGTTACACTTGGAATGTTAGCCTCCTATTAGTTTTACACATGATTCTGATTATTTATAAATCACATATCTGATAGCTTTCGAAGTTGTTCTACACTTAATTCATATTCCCGATGTCTAAGCTCACCTTTATATGGGAGATTGAGTGATTTTAATATTTTTGAAGCCATATGAACTGACGTTACTCCTGCAAACTCCCTGAACTTGCTGTTAGAAATTCTGGAATCTAAAAGTAGCGTATAATCAAATAATGTTTTGAATAATGCTTTTATATCCGTTTTTTTACAGATAATACATCTCCAATTTCTTTGGATTCTTTTAACTGACAATCGTTTACAATCCAAGCAATACATTCCTGGCAACAGCTCATCTTCCATTATTCCAAACTTCGCCATTACATCCGGCCATGCGGGAGTGTGCAGTTTTAACAGCAAACGTGTAATTTTCTGCATATCTTTTTTATCCAGTACGGGATTACGGGATTTATTAGTAATTAGATCTAGTTTCGATCGAATAGCAGGTGGGCGTATGACCTTTTGGGAAACGGCGAGATAATTCGGATTCGGTTTAATAATGGATTTTGAGTTGGTAATGACAACAAATGAGGCATTCGGTAATCGAGGGATAGCGTGTTTTTCCAACATAACTGCTAAGAAATATTGTTGATTTTCGGCTTGGAGAATTGGATTGGGGAATATATCTACTTTATCGTCTAATCTACGTTCTAACTGATTGGGATCGAAAAATAACTCGCCTAGAATGTTTTTCCCTTCCAAAATCGCGAAAAACCTAGTGCTTATTATCAAGGTATCGATTTGAAAGAACTTTTCATTTGAAATCGGTAGGCGTATATCGTGAAAAATAACATACTCTTCACGACCAGGAATACTTTCAACATAATAATCTAGACTTTGCTCTCCACGAAATCCTGCCCAGCGCCTGGACAATTCTTCTTCGATTTCAACTCTTTTAGGATGGTTTTGCGGAAGCCTGATTAAAAGTGCCTCGAGCATAAAAATAATAATAGGAACGGTTCGTATTTTCTTAGCCAATTCATCACCTCAAAAAATGATAATTAATGATATGCTTCTACAAAACTCCTATTTATCCTCTTTTGAAAAAACTAAAAAGGCATCCCAGCCTATGGAATGCCCGTCAGCTATAATCTTACAACCACTTCAGTTCCATCTTTATCTTTCACTTCTACAATGGTTAGCCCACGATATCGTTTTATTTCTCTTAATAATTTCTTGACTTCTTTTCGATCTATAGACGCAGGGATATAAGATTTCGCATTTTCTTCTATGTTTTTCTGAATAACCTTATTATTAACAAATTTCCAAAGCAAAGGTGAAGATGCAATCCAACCCCCTGCATGTAAAAGAGCATATGGTAGAGGGACAGTAAATTCACGTTTATCTTTTAGTTTTACCTTAACTTTTAACATGGCAATCACTCAATGACAACAGAGACTTTTTCGCCTTTTGAGCTATTCACATCGACTATTTGGCCTGATAATTCATTTTCAATTGCTTCTAAAATTAAGTCAACATCAAGTACATCGATATCTTTCACATACTTTGCGGATTCAGGAATCGTTGAAGCAATGCTAAGTCCTGTTTTCAACGCTACCTTAATTAACCGCAATGGCAAATTGACACTTACATTATCGCCTTCTTCAGACGCCACTCGTATTTTCAGCATTTTATCCAAATAATTCGATCCTTTTATTCTAGCTGGAGTTGCGTCTTTTTCCTTTAATGCTTGAATTAATTTTCCAGCCTCTTCTGAATCAAGTTTTCCTTCCTGAACCATTGTTAAAACTCTCGTAATTTCATCTTTCATTTCCATTTCCTCCTTAGTCTCCCTTTATTATTTTTAATGCTTCATCAGGAGTAATCTCTCCTTTTTCAAGCATTGAAATAACTTTTCTTTCATCTACTTCGCTTTTCTTTTCGACGTACCCCATAGCGGCTACAATATCGTTTAATTTACCACGTACAGTTGGATAAGATATTCCTAATTCTTTCTCAACTTCTTTAATGTTACCGCGGCTTTTGAGGAATATTTCAATAAAGTAAAGCTGTTCTTGAGTAAGAGTTGCCAATTTAGATAGTTCAAATTCATTTTCAATCGTTGTATGGCAATGGGTACATTGCAGCTTTGTGATTTTCAATGCTTCTCTGCATACAGGACAATTTGTTATAACGGGATATGCCATAATCTTCTCCTCTCTTAATGTTGTTAATATCATAATACATAAAATTAAAAATGTAAATCATTAAAATTAAAATAATTAATAACGTTATTAAAATAATTAATTTATCGTTAGGATTACATTTAAAAAATCAACTTTTGAATCCTTTTTTGAGAGAAATCCGTACTATTACAAAAGGATGGTGGAATGAATGAATAATCATGAGATTGATTATGAAATCTTTGGTGATGACATGCAGTTTGTACAAGTAGAGCTTGATCCAAGCGAAACTGTAGTTGCTGAAGCGGGTAGTTTAATGATGATGGATGACGGTATTAGAATGGAAACAGTTTTTGGCGATGGATCTAATGAAGGTAATGGATTCATGGGAAAAATAATGGGTGCTGGAAAAAGGCTTCTTACAGGTGAAAGTTTATTTATGACGATGTTCACAAACGATGGGGCAGGTAAAAAAAATGTATCATTCGCCTCGCCTTATCCAGGGAAGATTATTCCTTTGGATTTAAGTGAATATGGTGGTAGAATCATCTGTCAAAAAGATTCGTTTCTTGCTGCTGCTAAAGGTGTTGCTGTCGGAATTGCATTTCAAAAAAAACTTGGTGCGGGCTTTTTCGGTGGTGAAGGATTCATCATGCAGAAACTTGAAGGCGACGGGATGACTTTCGTTCATGCAGGTGGAACAATTCACAAAAAAGTTTTAGGTCCTGGTGAAGTATTAAGAGTAGATACGGGGTGCCTCGTGGCTATGACAGGCGACGTTGACTACAATATTGAGATGGTAAAAGGTGTAAAAACCGCTTTATTTGGTGGCGAAGGACTATTTTTCGCGACCCTTCGCGGACCTGGAACAGTATGGATTCAATCTCTTCCTTTCTCACGACTTGCCAGCCGTGTGTTTGCAGCAATGCCTGCGGGCGGTGGTTCGAAAGATGAAGGAGGAATTGGGGGCTTGTTTAATATTTTAGGTGGAGATCGATAAAATAAAATGGAGCCTCCAATAAAATTGGACAAGCCCCGTTTTTTATTTTATTTTTTGCCAATAACTCCACATACAAGACGATCCCCGGCATTGCCAGCTGGATTCGTTTTATAATCATCCGCTTGGGCGTGGATTACAAGAGCACTTCCGTCTTCATCAATCAACGTATTTTTTTCTCCTTGTTTAAGGGTTACATTTGTAGCAGTAATTTCGACATTCACAGTCCCTTTATCCGTTACTTTTATGTTTGGCAAGTCGCCTGCATGAAACCCTTTCGGATTGTCAAAGCCATGCTCTCTTTGTCCGGGATTGTAATGCGCCCCTGCTGATTTAAAATCTGGAGCTTCACATTTTCCTGTTTCGTGAATATGGATCGCTTTTGTCCCTGGCTCAAGTCCCTCTGCTTCAAGATGGATTTTTACCCCTTCTGTTGTTTCCGCAAGAGTCGCTGTGCCTACTTTTACTCCTTCACTGTTAACCATATTGGAAGTAATCGGAGTATGACTCGTAACCGGAATAGCCTCTTCCTGTTGATGTGGATTCACTTCTTTGTCAGAGGCACAGGCCGTTAAAGCAATTGTAAAAATCAAAGTTGTCATGAGCATTATTGCTTTTTTCAAAATAAAAACCTCCTGTGTTTTAAATCCTTAGCATGATTGCCAAGAATTTAAATTTTAAACACAGAATTTATTCCGCGTACATCA
This sequence comes from Bacillus sp. FJAT-49711, assembly GCF_018343715.1. Taxonomy (GTDB): domain Bacteria; phylum Bacillota; class Bacilli; order Bacillales; family Bacillaceae_C; genus Lederbergia. Next base: position 393,163 of record NZ_JAGYPL010000003.1, read on the forward strand.
TTTTTCGAGTCATTCCCCCATCTACTACTAAATTAATACCTGTTACAAAATCGTTCAATGGGTTCGTTAAATAAAGGCATGCTCGAGCGATATCTTCTGGCTTCCCTACTCGCTGGGAGAGATGCTGCGTATGATCTATTTCTCTTAAAGCTGTATAATCACCCGTTTCAATCCAACCTGGTGAAATCGCGTTTACGGTAATACGATCTACGGCGAATGACGCTGCAAGGGCATGAGTCAAAGCAACAATCCCACCTTTTGAAGCTGCATATGCTTCCGAATTCGGTTCCGACATTAACGCACGAGTAGAGGCAATATTGACAATTGCTCCACCTACTTCATTATCCTTCATATATTTCGCAGCTTCACGAGCACAAAGGAATGCGCTTCGTAAGTTAGTATTGATGACATCGTCCCATTCTTCGACTGATAAATCGTATGGAGATCGGGTTATACCTTTTCCAGTATTGTTAATTAAAATATCAATTTTACCGAAGTGTTCCACTGTTTTTTTCATAAGCTGCACGATATCATCAGCGTTGCGGACATCCGACTGTTGAAACAAGGCGCACGGTCCTAACTTTTCTGCCAAAGCCTCCCCGCTCTTCATATCAATATCCGCCAAAACCACTTTCGCACCTTGTTCGGCATAAGCTTTTGCAATTCCTTTTCCAATCCCATTTGCAGCACCTGTAATGACAACGACTAGATTTTGCACTACATTCACATCCTAGTATGGTTATTTAGATTCTACATAACGATGGTAAAAATCATCCGTTAATTCACTTGCAAATCCTAATGTAACAAGCGTGTTTCGAATCGATCTTCTCAAAGTCTTCCTATCTAAAAATTGATGCTGTATGTCTTCGAGCCAGTTTTCAGTTGTTTCGATCGTATCAATTACCTTTAATAGATCTTGCCTAGATTCTGCTATCAATTCAACATTATCGTCTGCTAATAATTTTGTAAAAGATTTTCTGTTTTGCTTTAACGTCGTTTCAAGCGCAGCTAATTCTTGCACAGAGATCGACTGCTTTCCTAATTCAACAATAAACGAATTATCAATCGTGTTATAGAAATCCCCCACCGCAAGAGATATTTTATCCACATCTTGTTCCTTAGCAAATTCCTTAGCAACTTTATATTTTTCAAGGAATTCCTTTCCAGAAACATTATCTTGATCGTACGAATAAGACTTATTTATGCTTGCCCAAGAATATGGATAAAACCAATTCGCCAAAAGGTATACAATGATTAAAGCGATTATTGGCATGGCTAACTTTATACTTTTCAAAACGATTTCTCCCTTGTAGGCAAAGAATACTTACCTCTCTTATTCATCTATATAGTTGATCCAAAGATCCTCATCTTCAACAATTTCTAGATCTCTCGGGATTTTTAAAAATACGTACCTAGCCTCTCCGAATGAACCCGCTGAACCTAAATTTTGATCAATTCCACCTGTAAACTGGTTAATCACAAATTCTTTTTTATAAGTTGTGAAACTAATTCCTCTTTGTCTAGATTTGAAACTTAGATTTAAGTTATTATTTTGAATCTCGGCATTCAAAGGCGACATCTCGTCTGTTACATCGAATCCATCTAGGTTACTAGCGGCTATATATTTTAATTCTATTAATCCATCACTTTCAGGCTTTCTATCTACTATAATCGTACCATCGAAATAGCCTTCCACCTGACGTATTTGCAACTCTTTATCACTATAATCAAACTTCCACTCTTCACGAATGAGGGAAGGATCAATATCTTCGATTCTTCCATTAAAAACATCAGAGTCTAATGTATCTAAATTAACCACTTTGGCCTTCGGAAGTTCCTTGATTTCATGAGGGAGCATTTCATACACAAAAACAGATAACACCAAAAGAGCGGCATATGTGAATAAAAAGATTTTTACGAACTTATTATTTTTAAAGATGTATTTAAATCGACTACTTACAAAAAGCCAAGTAAGGAGGACAAGAAGGACAAGAAATGGTCCCAATATTATTAAGTTTGTCATTTCCTAACCTCCATTCTGTTAGATAACGCCGCAGCACCCGCAAAAAGCAAGCCTGAAATGCCGACCACTTTTATGAGGAATAATGAAAAAACGGACTCTCTAAAAATAAAATCAAATACAGCTTTTACCATGCCTTCATTCGTAATTCCTAAGAAAATGAAAGCACCAATAATTAGACAAGGGAGTAACACAATGAAAATTTTGTTTATTTGAACAAGCATACCGAACATATATCCAATTGAGCTGAATAAAAGCATATACAAAACAGCTGCCAAAATCCCAAGAAAAAACTCCTTTGGTGCCCCGATTAGCCCACTATCAATACCGTATTGAACATCGGAGGTGAAATACGTAATGACTCGAAGTAAATATCCAGACAGCATAGCTGAAGTTCCGCCGATAACACTCGTTGATATTAGAAACAAGGCATTAGCAATATTACTGCTTACACGATTTGATACGAATGAAAAGTCATCATATCTTGCCGCTCTAGATGTAATCAATATGGCTGTAAGAAATGCCCATAAAAACGTAAAAATAAGAACTGTTTCCGCAGAATAATACGAAATATGAATGGAATAATGTTCACTAGAAAATCCCATTCCTCCAGAACCACCTAATGAAAATACCAACCCCAATAATTGCATAAAAGCAAGGGAACTAAAACTACCAAAAAAAGCTCTTAATTTAAATTGATATTGCTTTTTTACGACGTCAGATAGACTCAATTCGATTAAAGACATCGTCAATCCCCCCTTTATCCGAGTTCGTCAAATATACACATACATCACTGGATGAAACTGGCTTAAGTTCTATTCCGTCGAGCTTTATACTTTGAATATCACTTTCGGAAAAATCATTACGTACAACTGTAAAAGTACGATTTTGACTTTCTTGCTTGTAAATGATTTCCCTTCCATGCGTCCAACCGGCGACTGCTGATTTTTTCCCCTGAATACCTACTGCATATTCCTTTAATTCCGAGATAGATAAATGAAGATGAGCTTTTCCGTCTTTAATTAAAAGTACATCTTCCAAAAGATCTTCAATTTCATTCAAATGATGGCTTGAAATAATAATCGTACGTGGAAAAGCGATATAATCTTTCAGCAAGGCGCGGTAAAAATCTTTGCGAACCGCCGCATCCATTCCTGTTGTTGGTTCATCAAATATAGTAAGTGCACATCTTGATGCCAGGCCGAAAATCATATTGAACGTACTTTTCATCCCTTTTGAAAGATTGTTATGGAGCTGCTTTGGATTAAGAGAAAAATAGTTAAAAAGCCCCTCCGCAAGTTCCATATTAAAGTTTCCGTAAAAACGGGCGGCTTCATTTAAAATTCTTGCTAGATTCATAGAGGGCGGAAATGTCATTTGATCATCAATATGAATACTATTTGCTGAGACGAGCAAATTATTGAATGGGGTTTCGGAAAAAACTTCAATCTGACCTGAAGTCTCATGAATAAACCCTGAAATAATGTTAAGTAAAGTCGTTTTCCCTGCCCCGTTTCGACCAATCAAGCCTGTAATTTTATTTTCTTGTATCGTAAAGGACATATTATTCAAAACAGTATGCCGACCATACTTTTTCGTTAAATTCACGCATTGTATTACATTCACTTTTCCTCACCCTTTCTTCTACTTGTTTCTTGAATCATTTTAATTAACTCCACGTCAGAAACACTTAAACGCTTTGCTTCTATAACCAATGCTTCAACCAATTCTTTTAACGTTTCATTTTTTCGTTTATCAAGTATTCGTGCTCGTGCACCTTCAGACACAAACATTCCAAGGCCACGTTTTTTATAAAGAATTTGCTCTTCCGCCAAAATATTCAACCCCTTTGCAGCTGTAGCTGGATTAATATTGAACAACTCTGCAAGCTGATATTGTGAGTACATTTTGTCATCAGTATTAAAATTTCCGCTAATAATTTCGTTTTCTAGCCATTCTGATATTTGCACATAAATCGGTTTAGAACTGTCCGAGTTTAATATCACACAGCTACCTCCTCTCTGACATAGTGCATTACTGTTGTAATGTACTATATAATATTATGTTTAAAAATGCAAGATGCAAATTAAATATGGTACGATGTTTCTAAAGTAGTCAGCAAGAAGGGAAGATCTTCTAATGGAAAATGATCATATTATTGACCTCAATCGTTTTAAAGAAATGCGAGTGGAACTGACTCGTTTTATGATGGCTTATAAATTTGCATGCGATGAAATCAATACAAAAATCAATATTTTATCAGATGAGTTCAACTATATTCACGATTACAATCCAATTGAACATGTGAAATCCCGTGTCAAATCACCTGAAAGTATTTTTAAAAAAATGCAGCGGAAAGGATACGACTTATCTCTAGTTTCAATCAGGGAAAAAATTAGGGATATTGCGGGAGTTCGGATTACGTGCTCATTTATTTCTGATATTTATGTCCTTAGCGAAATGCTGCAAAATCAAGGAGATATCAAGGTTATTGAGTTAAAGGATTATATAAAAAACCCGAAGCCTAATGGTTACCAAAGTCTTCACATGATCGTAGAAATTCCAATTTTTATGTCAGATCGAACCGTCAATACATATGTAGAAATTCAAATTCGTACGATTGCAATGGATTTTTGGGCGAGTTTGGAGCATAAAATTTATTACAAATACAACAAGGATATTCCTGAAAGGCTCGCAAATGAACTTCAAAATGCCGCCTTGGTCGCTGCCGAGCTTGACCGTAAAATGGAAAGGCTCCACAAAGAAGTGTCTGCAATTAAAGAGGAGAATAAAGAAGACATGGGACTTGCCTTCCTGGAAAATGGGGATATACCTGCTTTCCTTTTGAAAGCTTTGTCGGAGTATCAGAAAAGAATTGAATAAAGATTGCATATAAAAACGCCTAGAGAACCTGCACTCTGGGCGCTTGTTTTAGAAAGGCAAATCATTAAGTTTTATAGGCGTTTGTTCTTTGTTTTCCCAATCAGTTCGAATAATGGCATAGCAGATAGAGTCAGAAACACTTCCATCCTTATTCTCCCATGCATTTCGTAAATATCCTTCTTTTACAAACCCACAGTTTGTGAGTGTTTTCCTCATAGCAAAGTTATCCCTTCGGGTATACGCTTCTATCCTTATCTTTTTGTCCGGTAAACTAAAAATATAATCCGTCATCCATCTAACAGCTTTTGTTCCAATCCCTTTGCCCCTGGCATTCCTGGCTAAACGAATATCGAACAAAGGAATGGTATCGTCTATATCATGAATGATAATCAGTCCGATTTTTTCATTGCAGTTTTCAACCCAGTATGTTTCCCTGCCCTCTTGATACCAACCATTATGGAACGCTTTAACAATTGATTCAGTTGAAGGTTTTGGGTCTGCGTGATATTCCCAAGTATTATTTGTCATAAAGGAAACCAAATCATTTATTTCATTTTCGAATTTATAAAAACGTAGTTTGTCCATATTTTCACCACCTAGCATTAAATTAAGAAGCATTGTATGTTTTTTACTAGTATCATATAATATTATTGAATGTTCGGGATGTAGCTCAGCTTGGTAGAGCACTTGCATGGGGTGCAAGGGGTCGCAGGTTCAATTCCTGTCATCCCGATTCTTGATAAAGCTAATAAATAACAAAGTCCGCGAAAACATGCATGTGCTTCTACGGATTTTTTTATTGTTCAACCTTATCTTTAATCACTAGTTCATACTCATTTTCTTCCTGCTTAATTCCGACCTTCCAAATATCCCCCTCTTCCTCGTATTCAACGTACCGAATCGCTGGAAACCATTTTGATTTTGTGTCGGCAATTTTTATAGCTTCCCTTACTACTTGTACTTCTGTTAAGTCAGCTTTATCAGGTTTATACGTAGGCAGGATTTCAACTTTTCCTGCTTTTGCTTGCGCTGGATATGATTCCATAATAGGACCATCAACTTCGATCCACACTCTTTGTCCAATTTCTAATTTCTCCTTTATATTGGAAAACCCAATGGCACTATAAAATTCTTTTTCACCACCCGTCGCACTAAAATCTTGCGGTTTCGCGTCTACTACCAAGACACTTTCGCCCTCTTTTTTGACGACATAGGCATCTTCTTTTGACGGTTTATTTACTGTATTAACCTCGGAATCAGCCTTTGCAATTGTATCATCGGATGAGCAGCCAGCTAGAATGAAAAGAAGAAAAATAACCATAGGAAACAACAAAAATCGAACTTTCATCTTCTCACCTCTTTTTCCCTTTATTCAATTAGACGGCAACGAATTAGAAACGTTCCATTTTCATTTAATCAAAGCTTTGATTAAGGGATTGTCCCTATATATCTTCTATGCTACGATTTAACTACTATATTTAAAGGAGGAAATAAAGATAAGAACAGTAAAATTTAAATCCGAAAGTCTCGGTCTACAAGGTTTAGAAGTTGCTCGCAGCCGGTTATCTGAGGGCCACGTGTTACTTCCAACCATCACATCAAAATTAGCATCTGCAGAAGCAGGAATTGCCGGCGAGTCCCGAGTAGCAGACGTACTTCTTCGAAACTCATTCTCCATTGAACACCGCATTTTCCATGACCTCTCACTTACTTCCGGTACACAATTTCAAATGGACACATTATTTTCAACCCGCCTATTCGCATTAATTTTGGAGGTGAAAAACATCTCCGGCATACTTGAATTCAGGGAGAATCCCCCTCAATTAATTCGAACAAAATTGGATGGTACAATTGATGGATTCGATTGCCCAGCCGCCCAAGTAGAACGTAATGTTATATTGCTTAAAGAGTATTTAAGCCAGGTGGGAGTTGATATTCCAATTATCGGTGTCGTTGTCTTAGCATATCCAAAACAAATCGTAAAAGTTGCGCCAACACGTACAAAAGTTTTATTCCCAAATTTAGTTCCACAATACATCAAAACCCTCTATCCTCTCCCACAGAAAATAGATGTCAAAACTTTGGACTTCCTAACATCTCAACTGCTTGAAAGTCATCAACCCTATATCCCGAAACCAATTTGTGAAATATACGATATCCTTAAACATGACTTTAGAACGGGGGTGGCATGTCCTTCGTGTGGCTTTTTAGGGATGATCAAATATAAAAAAGGCTGGGTTTGTTCCCATTGTAAAATCACAAACAAATCCGCCCACATAAAAGCTATAAAGGATTGGTTTCTTTTGTATGGCGGCAAAATGACAAACAAAGATTGTAGAGAATTTCTACATCTTGAAAAGCCGCAAACTGCTACGCGTATTTTGCAAGGTATGAACCTCTCTAGCGAGGGAACATATCGAAATCGAACGTATCAAATAAATTTTTCAGAATTAGAATTTTATAGATAAAAAAGCAAATCGGTAATAACGGGGTGCTAGTCGGAAGTAAACTTGTAACAATTGGTAATAACATACCGAGATTCGGTAGTATTACTACAATAATCGGTAGTAAATTCGCTTCTTGCGGAAATAAAGTGATAGATACTGATATTGGGCAGCTTCCTTCAACTAGTTGGTGTGCTTTTGTCCAACGGTACTATTACACTTTAATCGGTAGTAATCTTTCATTTATCGGTAGTAAATAGGTATTAATCGGTAGTAACATCACTACATTCGGTAGTAATACTTCAATAATCGGTAGTATCTTGCCTTTAACGGATATATACAGAACGAAAAAACTCTCGGGTTCAACATTGCCCGAGAGTTTCTGCCCTTATATCCCTACGCCCACAACCATTTCCAAATTTCTTTCGGAGTGGCGTTTTTTCCGTACATGAGAATTCCAATTTTAAATACTTTGCCTGCCGCCTTCATCATAAACCAGATGGTAACGAACAGAATGGCTAATGCTATTACGATTTCAATCCATGGCCATTCTTCCAGCATAGAGAGGCGGATGATCCAGACGGCTGGTGATGTAAGCGGGAAAAAAGAACCGACTTTGGCGATGATTCCGCTTGGGTCTCCTATAATAGGTCCGATAAATATTAGTGGTAAAAATGGGAGCATCATGACTAGCCCTTGGAAATTGCTTGTAGCGGTCATATCCTCGACTGTGGCGCCAATTGCAACAAAAATTGCCGAGAATAATAGATACCCAGATATGGCCAGAACTAGTAATAATAATAATTCTGGAACTAATAAGTATTCCATCAACGGCAAATCAAGCTTCCAAGCTACGAGCGGCAGCCCCACGGCTAGCCACACTACTACTTGTGTAATTCCTAATACGAAGTAGCCGATGATTTTCCCTTGCATTAATTCACCTGGAGTAACGGAAGACAAGATGATTTCCGCTACTTTCTCTTTCTTTTCTTGGGAGGCAGAAGTAAATATCATCATACCTGTCATGACAATTGAAAACAGTATAATTCCTGCAAAAGCTCCTGGAATTACTCTTTTAAGTGGATCACTTTCATCGGATACAGCTTCCCCACTTTCAACAGGTTCGCCCGTGTCTGCTTGCTGTACAGAGATGCCTTTTGCAATCACATTTTTTTGATCCTCCGACAATCCGAGCCTATCAATTTGGAGTTGGCGTAAAGGAGCTTCCAATGTGTAAGCTTCATAAGTGAAATTTTCTCCAACGTCTTCACTCATATATAGGTTGATCAAACCTTGGTCTAATGTTTTTTCTGTAAGCGGAATATATACTGTATTTTCGGTTCCAGCTATCTGATCCTGCATCTCTGACTCAGTTAGATCTGTTAACTGTAATTTCCAGTTTAACTCCTGCGACTCTACAATAGCTGTGACGTCATCCCAAACCTGTAGTTCGTCCAGAATAAAGACATTAACTTCGTCCGTACTCTCCCCGCCACTAAATAATTGTGGTACAAAAAAGAAAAACATAAAGAGGGCCGGAGTTAATAAAAGAGAGATAATAAACGATTTATTCATCATATTTCTTTTAATCTCCCATTTTGCCACTTTTAAACTATTACGCATTCACGAAACCCCCTTCGTTCACGACATGTTGATCCGTTGCTACATCGATAAAAATTTCATGCAGTGAAATTCGATCAATGGATAATTCCTGGATATTCAATGTTTCAGGCAATTGTCTAAGCCATAGAGGGACAACCACATCCTGCGTCAAATAAATAACGGAAACATCACCTTTTTGCTCAACGCGACTTACGTGAGAAAGCTTCTCCAATAACGAAATTTCATTTTTCCCACGGATGGTGCATTTAAAATTCGCATATTGGTTTTTGACATCTTCCAGCGTTCCATAAATCACTTTCTGACCTCGGTGGATCATAAACAAACGATCACATACTTCTTCTACCATATTCATTTGATGGGAAGATAACAAGATCGCTGTTCCATTATTCGCAAGGTCATTAATTTCATTCTTAAAAACTTCCTGGCTTACCGGATCTAGCCCTGAAAAAGGCTCGTCTAAAATCAACAGTTCTGGTTCGTGAATAATTGATCCGATAAATTGAACTTTCTGTCCCATCCCTTTTGATAACTCTTCAACAGAAACCTTCTCTTTCCCTTCAAGACCAAGCTTCGCTAAATACTCAAGTGCCCGCTCTTTAGCTTTTTTAATCGGATAATCCTTTAACTCGGCTAAATATAAAATCATGTCCAAAACCTTGACATTCTTATATAATCCTCGCTCCTCCGGCAGGTAGCCAATTTTATTGCGAGGAATCTCTCCGGCAGCATAGTTATGAAAATTTACAGAACCCTCGTCAGGATACATGATTCCCATAATATTTCTAATTGTTGTTGATTTCCCAGCACCATTTGGACCAAGAATAGCCATGATTTCTCCTTTTCTTACATCAAAGGAGATATCTCGAATTATTTGTGTTTGCTTGAAAGACTTTCCCAGTCCTTCGACTGATAATATAGTCTCCATCGTATTATTTCACCCTCTCATTCATCTACAATATCTTCTACGAACGGATACCAAAAAAGTTCCAGAAAAAAAGCACTCAAAACAAATGAGTGCTTAAATCGAACGTCTAATTTTCCGTATATAATTGGTACGAATAAATAGAAAATAGATGATTTGAATTAACCCGAAGCTGCTGAGGACCAATGTTGATTCCTTTAATAAGCTAAAGCTGAACATATGCTCCAAAGCTGTCAGGGCAACGGCCCCATGAATCATAGCCACAATAATTGGAACAAAAAACAACAATGCCAACTGAATCGTAGTAATTCTAGACAATTCTTTATCCGTCAACCCCAGCTTCCTAATTGCAGAAAACTTCCTCTTTTCATCTTCGAAATCGGCATATAATCGGAAGTATAAAAAGCTTCCGGCTGATACGAAAAATACGGCCCCAATAAATAATCCTATAAATAAAACTGCACCATACATCTGATTGATTTCATGCCATGTAAAAGCTAGTGAAAAATATTCATACTTTCCCTCTGGATCAAATTGGGCAATTTTTTTAGCTAAATTCTTCCCCACTTCTATTGAGCTTTTCCAATCTTTAATATAAAAAGCATGATAAGTTTCTTTTCTTTCATAGTCTTTCATCTGTTCAAATACTTTATCAGAAACCACTAAAAAATTTCTGTATGACGGAAATACATTAGTGGGAACTGCTTCTTTCTGTTCTAAAGCTAGGTTACCAAAAGTAATGGTATCTTGTTGTTTAACCCTAGTCTCCATATCAAGAGCACTTTCGTAAAATAACATTATTGCTTCATTTTCTTTAAGATCGACTTGCTCAGCATCATTGCCTAATGTTGTAAGAAGTTGATTGTATCCAGATTGACTAGTTACATTATATGAATCATTTGCCGATAGCATTTTTTTAATATCCGCACTTGCTTCTCTGTAAGGCGAATTTTCAAGTTCATGTCTGATGAGTTGGATATGCTCCGTTTCCAACTTATTTCCTTCTTCTGATGTATATTCAAAAGCAAATGGGTTATTTTTTAACAAATCCGCCGTTATCATCGTTCTGAACCCAACGAGTGTACCAATCGCAGAAAATGCCACGGTTGAAACAATGGCTACGAAGAAAAAGGCTCTTGCGTTGTCTTTCATGCGATAAGCTAGGTCGGACATAACGACTATATTTGTTTTTCTCCAAAAGAAAGGTTTGCTTTTTCTTAATCGATTAATCGTGAACACACTAAGCTGTGTAAAAAGAAAATATGTGCCAATGATCACGACAATGGTAACAGGAATCATTGCCACAACGACCTGCAAACCATCAGCTATTAAAGCACCTGCGTAGCCAATAGCGATAAGGAAAATGGCTAATAATGATAACGCAATTGATGCTTTCGGTTCTTTTTTAGGAGCTGAGCTTCCTTTAATTAAATCTACAAGCTTATTCCCTTTAAGAACAGAAACTGTGAAAAAGGAAATAGTAATAAATAGAAACAAAAATGCTACAAACGTCAACACTATTGCGTTAACTGGCCAATAGAAAGGCAAGACTTCGTCCAAATTCAAAACGTTTTCCGCAGCTAATAAAATCATTTTAGAAAAAACAAAGCCTACTAGCATTCCAAATACGGTCGCAAAAAAACCGATAAAGACATTTTCTAAAAAGACCATTTTACGCAGCTGCATATTCGACATCCCATGCATAACCATAAGACCGAATTCTTTCTTCCTTGATTTTAAAAACGCGCTCATCGAGACTAGCACAAATATGAATGAGAAAACATAAATTACCCCTTCTGCAAAATGCAGGCCAACTGCAACATTCGGATTAATATTCTTAAGTGCAGGATGAAATGCAAATACAGCATAAACAAAAAACACTAATACAGAAAACATACTGCTTAAAAAGTAAGCCGCATATGTCCTTTTGTTTCTAAATACATTGTTAAATGCGAACTGTCTGAAGGTCACTTGAATCCCCTCCTAACAGAGAAAGCACATCGATGATTTTTTGGAAAAAGGCTTGACGATTGTCACCACGATGAATTTCGTTGTAGAACTTTCCATCTTTTATAAATACAACTCTGTCACTGAAGCTTGCGGCAATCGGGTCATGTGTAACCATCATCATCGTCGTTTTATCATTTTTATTAATGCTTCCCATCATTTCCATTACAGCTTTTGAAGCTTTCGAATCGAGATTTCCCGTCGGCTCATCCGCCAACACCATTTGAGGAGAGTGAATTGTTGCTCGTGCAATCGCCGTTCTTTGGGCTTGCCCACCAGAAATTTCGTAAATCCGTTTTTTCAAAATATCCTTTATCCCTAATTTTTGCGCAATGGCATCTACTTTTTCATCCATTACTTTTACACTTACTCCGTCCAATGTAAGCGGCAGGACGATGTTTTCTTCAACCGTAAGCGTCGGAAGCAAATTGAAGTCTTGAAAAACGAACCCTAATTGTCTGCGTCTAAACAATGCAAGATCATTTTGCTTTAAACGAAATGGATCTTTTCCATTAATTAAGAGTGACCCAGAAGTTGGCTGATCAATAGTCGCCACCATATTTAAAAGGGTCGTCTTTCCGCTTCCGGAAGGACCCATAATTCCAACAAATTCACCTTCTTCAATTGTTAAGTCGATATCTGAAAGCGCCTTATACGCAACTTTTCCATCATACACTTTACTTAAATTTTTGATTTTCAGCATTTCCATTGTAAAAACCCCTTTCCATCTATTGTTATTGTAGATGAAAAGAAGAATCTTCAACCATCTATTTACCTTTCAATTTCCTTACATCTTTGTAAGAAACGTTATTTTTACCATTGTACCTTTTCCAACCACTGATTCTATCTCAATGTTGTGGCCAAGTCGATCGCAAATTTCTTTCACTAAGTATAATCCCATCCCAGTTGATTCTCGGTATAACCGTCCATTTTCCCCGGTATAAAACGGATTAAATACTCGCTTAACATCTGATTTGGGGATTCCGATGCCGTTGTCCCATACTTCGAAGCACACGTCTGAACCTAGTATAATGATTTTTTGCGATTTTCCTGATGAATATTTTACAGCGTTCGTAATTAACTGATTCAAAATAAACATTAGCCATTTTTCATCTGACTCAACAAAAATGTCCGGAGCAATTTGAATTTCTGGATATACACGATTTTTAATAAAGAGACGTTTATTTTCTGTAACTGCTAGTTCTGCTATTTTTCTCAAGTTAACCGCTCCTACTTGAAAATCATGTTCGAAAGCCTCAAGTCTAGCAGCATATAAAACCATATCCAAGCCTTTTCCGATTTTATCTACTTCCTCTTGAATACTTGTGAAGCGCTCGTCTTCCTCCTCTTGCGTAATCAGCTGGATGACCGAAAGCGGCGTTTTCATTTGATGCACCCACTGATTAATAAAGGTTAAATGATCACTTCGCTTCCTCTCCTGGAGATGAAGATCATTCATATACTTTGTATGCAGGGATTTTAAAAGGTGAGTTAACGCTTCTGGGAGTGGAGCAAATCCTAATATTTCATTTACTTCATCAAGCTTGTGAATTGGATTAGATAGCCTTCTGTAAAAATCTTTATGCGTAAAATAGCTATAGAATAAATATGCGGAAAGCAAGAAGATTCCGATAAATAAAGAATAAAGGGCCGTTAAATAATTCCGATAGCCATCCATTAAGTAGATAGACAAAACCGCTATCATTTGTAGGATATTAACAATGATGAGTGGTAGATGCTCACGGAGAAACAACCTCATCTTGCTTCCACCCAATTAGAGACTAACCGATATCCTGCTCCACGCACGGTTTCAATCGCATCATCAATTCCAAGCCCCTGCAGCTTTTTGCGGACACGAGTCACATTAACATTTAGTGTGTTTTCATCTACGAATGATTGATCGTCCCATAGTTTCTCTAAAATCACCTCACGACTTACGACACGAGGAGATCGTTTCATAAGCGTTTCAAGCAAAATGGCTTCTTTTTTAGTTAAAGTAACGATCTTTTCTCCCATTTGTGCCTCCATTCGTTCCATATATAGAGCAAGTCCGTTCAGTTCTACCTTTCGTTCTTCAACCTTTGGTGCATATTCTCCATAAGCTCGCCGCAATTGACTTCGAATTTTCGCCATGACCACCTCATAATGGAACGGTTTTGTTATAAAATCATCTCCACCATTTTCCAAAGCCATTACTTGATCCATCTCACCCGATCTAGCCGATATAAATAAAATGGGACATGTTGATATTTTTCGGATTTGCCTGCACCAATAATATCCATCATAACTTGGCAAATTCACATCTAGTAGCACCATGTCTGGATTGATCTTAGTGAAAAGCTCCAAAATATGATCAAAGTCTTCTGTCAGTGTTACATGATAGCCATATTTTTCAAGATGATTGTGAAGCAGCTTCGCTATCTTCGGATCATCCTCCACGATTAAGATTTCCGCCATATTGATCTTCCTTTTAATAATTTATTATCTTTCATTTTACAAAAAATCCTCATTAATATTAACGAGGATTTTTAAAAGCCTATGATTTTTTTGCTAAAACAACATAAATGCTAAGCGGAGCATGCCCGTTATTTTCCACACTTAAAATTTGTTTATCTTCGCAATGAATCACATCTTTAGCTGAAATATCGTGTTTTTCATTGTCAATCGTACAAATCCCGCTGCCTTCCATGACGAATAAATATACATGTGCACCCGGGTGGGGATGTGGCGGCAATGTTTGACCCGGGAGGAAATTTAAAATGAATGCTGTCGTTCCTTCTTCCTTGAATAAAATATTCTTTGTAAACCGAGCATCATTAAATGTTTGCGATTCTTCAGCCTTTTTAATAGTCATTTATATAGCCTCCTTGTTTACTTTAAGAATTAAGATAGCATATCCTAGTTTTAGTTTACCATTTGTGGCTTGCTTTGACTGTCCCGTGCCTATCGACTAGCAAAATTCTTGTCCTTCTCCCTACGATAAGTCAACATCGATTCGTCCTACCGGACTCATCGTGTTTCCTTTATCTCAGTCAGTGATCAAAAAAGGAACGTCGACTAAAACCGCCACTTCCTGTGGCGACGTCGACGGACCCACATCCTGTGGGCCTATACGTCGATGAGCTAGGCGCTTGCGCTTTTCTTTGTCTAGCTCCAGCGCCTATCGACTAGTAAACTTCCTGTTCACTTCCCTACGATAAGTCAACATCGATTCGTCCTAGCGGACTCATCGTGTTTCCTTTATCTCAGTCAGTGATCGTGAAGTTTATACGTCGATGAGCTAGGCGCTTGCGCTTTTCTTTAATGTTATACTAAAAAAGATTGGAGAGGGTAAAATTGAATCCTTTTACGGAAAAAGTGATCACCATTTTAAAAACAATTCCCAATGGCCGTGTCGCAACATATGGACAAATTGCACGTCTAGCCGGAAGTCCCCGTGGAGCAAGGCAAGTTGCAAGAATTTTACATACAATGAGTGCCAAGTATGAACTCCCCTGGCATCGCGTCGTGAATGCTAAGGGAGAAATTGTAATCGGTGATGCAGAGACAGCCTACCAGCAGCTGATACTACTAAAAAAAGAAGGAATCGAGCTTATTTCAGAAAAACAAGTTAATCTTCAGCTCTATCGCTGGGAACCGACCGAATTACATTGGGAATGGATAGAAGGCTGATAAAAACAATATCATCAATCTGTCATATTTTACTATGCACCCTTAAGTATTTAAAATAGAAAAGTTAGTATTTTGATAAAGGATGGATACAACTATGTTTAAAGCATATTCATGGCTAACTTTTTGTGTAGTGGTATGGGGAAGCAACTTTGTATTTGGAAAGATTTTGGTTCAAAGTTTCTCACCGGCTCTATTAACATTCCTCCGACTTGTCTTTATTGTATTATTTTTAATTTTATTGTCCTATAAAACAAAGCTGCAACGTTTAAATAAAACAGATGCAGCGATTATTTTTTTTCTAGGATTGATCGGTGTATTTATTAATCAATGGTCCTTTTTTGAAGGATTACAAACAGCTGACCCAACCACCTCTGCATTAATATTAGCAACTACTCCTATTTTAACTAGCTTTTTAGCCGCTATCTTCTTAAAAGAAAGATTAACTATTCGTATGATATTTGGATCTATTGTAGCGGTAATCGGAATATTTTTCGTTGTAACAAAAGGGAGTTTATCAACTTTGCATGTTGATGCAGGGCTTATATGGATTGTAATTACAATGATTACCTTCGCCATCATGATCATTATGACGAGAGCACTCTCACAGAGAATCGATCCGCTGCTCATCACTTTATATTCAAATATTGTAGGCTTGGTGATCGCGGTATTTTTTGCTTTTACAATCAACAGTCCGCTGCGAATAAGCAACACCTTCAATGATTGGGGACTATTAATTGGAACAGCCATTATTGTCCATGGTCTTGCCACGCTAATTTGGAATAGTAATATACGTCATGTAGATGCTTCCAAAGCATCCATTTTGTCTAATTTAGAGCCATTTGTCGCAATGGTTTTTGGATTTATATTATTGGCCAAACCCATTACAGGTGTAGAGATAATCGGCTCCATTTTTATCGTTGGTGGAGTAGTACTGTCTACTTATCAGCGAAAACAGCTTTACGTCCAAAAGGGAACTGGTGAATAGGATTCTATTCCCACTTATACCAGTTTCCCTGCATTTGGATTTGTCGTTTTTTCATTTTACTATAAATGTTATTTCCATATTAAAATCCATATGACTTATCGAGTCACAAGTGATTAACATTCCAAACAAACTTAGCTTATTCCCTTAATACGCTTATTTTTTTCGGCCACCAGAACACTAATAATAAGAAAAACAAAAACAAGAATAAAAGATACAAAAGAAATAATCAGAAGCGTTTCTTCATTCAAATTTGTAAAACGCGAAAGGAAATCAGAAACAAATAACAATGATGGCATCCAAATAGGGAACCAGGTTTTTGTCCATAATGCACCTCCAATAAAAATACTTGTGCAAATGGCGACAACCGTCCAGTTTCCAGTAGTATTCGCTTTATAAAACGGTTCAAGAAAAATCGCACTTCCCAATAAAATCATAAATAGTAATATTACACAAAAACTTGCAAACATGGAGCCTAGGAAAAACTTTTTCTTTGAATATTGCTTTTTCCCTGCCCTTTGTAAAAAGAATACATAAATAAAAAATCCAATAATGGCTGAAATCGGAAGTCCGGCAACTTGAACAATATTCAACTCAAAATGGTTCCTTATCGCTGGGCCCATCATTAAGTATGCAATGATCCAAATAAAATAGAAGGGCAGTTTTTTAAATATTCCTTTATAATCAGTTTTCATTTCTACTTTCAATGAATCCATGTATTGTTCAGGAGTACAATCAATAATCCCCTCAATACTTTTTCCGTGTTTCTCTGATTCAATTAAGTGATCCTTTAATTCCTCTGTCAGGTCATTTACTTCTTTTTCTTTTTTTCCGGAAGTTACTAAATACAATCGAAGATTTTCAATGAAGCTTTCACTTTTGGCAGATAACATTTCATTTACTCCCTATCTTTTTTATTGTGAAAAGGATGAGCCATAAAACTCCCCCAGTAATTAAAGATGCCCACCATGAAAAATCAAATGAAGGTCCAATATCTGGGGTAAACTTTGTTACAGCCAACACAACAGCCATGCTCGCTGCAGCAACTAAACCGACCTTAATCATATCCATTTTTGTATTTCGTTTTTCTTTAAATAATGAATTTCTAATCAATTTAAAAATAAACCAAATTGTGAAGCTAACGAAACAAGCGATGATTAATGCAATAACAAAAGTCTTGATCACATAAACTTCGGTTCTAACCTTTGTAAACTGTGACAATACGAGAAAAACAATTCCTCTAATCATTAAAACCCAACTGACAATATTGGCTGCTATTCCAGCAACAAAAGGAATCACCGCCCTTTTTTTCTCTTTTGGCAATTGCTCAATGATTTCATCTGCAAAAGCTTTTGGATCGTCGCCGAATATGTCATTAGCGGATTTCCCATCCTCTTGGGCTTCCAGCAAATGATCCAGCATTTCCATCAACACTTCTTCAGATTGTTGTTCCGAAAGTGACATTTGTAGTCGAATATAAATCATCATATCGCTATAATAAGCTTCATTTTTCTTAGTCAATAACTCTCTTTTACGATTATTTTCTTCTATTAGCTTTTTAGCATTCATGGTCAAATTTCCCTCCTTTTGAACAATGCATTGATTGGTTCACTAATTTGGTTCCATTCTTCCTTAATAGTGAATAAAGCCTCTTCTCCGTCCTTAGTTAAAAAATAATACTTACGATTAGGGCCTGAATCTGAAGGCCTCATCTCTCCTCTTATCAATCCATTTTTTTGAAGTCTTAACAATACCGGATAAATAGTCCCTTCACTTACATCTTGCAGTCCAATATCCTGGAGTTTTTTCGAAAGTTCATATCCGTAAACGGGTTCTTTCTCGATCACGGCCAACACACATCCATCTAAAATTCCTTTTAACAGCTGGCTTCGTATCGACATAGACATCATCCTTTCCAACTATATTGTTAAACAAGATAGCTAATCAAAATAAAAAGATACAAATATCATTCGCTATTTTGCTAAACAAGATAGCTGTGTTAAAAGCAACTACTTGGTTATACAAAGTAGTTGCTTTAACAATAAATCTTTTAAAAACTATTGTCAATAATTATTTTAAAATTAAAATTGAATTTCTTGCCTATTTCCAGCGAAAGAGAGATGATAGACATAAGTTTAATAGTTGGAGGCTCTAGCATTTATGAGGATTTTTGTTTATATGATCGTCTTTTTTTCATTTTTTGATTTGTTTACCCAACTGCCAATTATGACCCCTCTTGCAACGTCACTTGGAGCTACTCCTTTTTTAACGGGATTGGCCGTCGGGATGTACTCTTTTTCTAATACAATTGGAAATGTCATTTCTGGATTTTTAACAGATAAAAAAGGTCCCTTTGTTATTTTATTATTAGGTTTAATATTTACTGGAGCCATGCTTTTTTCTTATTTTCTAGCCATAGACGCATGGTCCCTTCTTCTTATTCGCTTTTTACACGGATTAACAGCAGGATTAATTGTGCCAGCGGCTTTTACCTACTTAGCAAATTCAGTGAAATCCGAAAAAAAGGGGAAAGGGGCTGCCCTTTCAGGTGCATTTGTCGGACTAGCTGCTGTTATAGGCCCAGCATTTGGCGGGATTGTCGCGAGTAAGTACAGCGAAACAACGGTTTTAAGCGTAACAGCATTTTTCATGATTTTATTAGGAGTTCTTTCCTTAATTTTCTTGAGAAGCAAAGTAATTGAAAAAGGTAGTAAAGGTAAAATAGATACGCTATCAGTAAAAGCCTTTTTCAAAAACTCTCTTATCGTGAGAGCTTTTTCTGGAGCGTTTTTCTTAATGTTTTCTCAAGGAGTTCTCGCGTATATGCTTCCATTAAAAGTAATGGAACTTGGACAGGATTCTCAAACGAGCGGGCTTCTTTTAAGCACGTTTGGCATCGTCGCCATTCTTGTTTTCGTTTTGCCGATAAATAATTTATTTGACATCATTAAACCCGTGAAAACTGCAACCTTTGGAATGGCTGCAATGGGAGTGGGCTTGCTTCTCATTAGTTTTGGCAATAGTATTCCATTCTTATATGTAGTTATGGGAATCTATGGAATTGGCTTTGCTTTTCTATTCCCATCACTGAATTCACTTTTAATTGAAGCGACGGAACAAACACATCGTGGGAAAGCATATGGATATTTCTACGCATTCTTTTCTATAGGTGTTGTCTTTGGCTCAGGCTTAACGGGATTATTAAATTTATCTGCAAATCAAGGCTTTCTTTTTACAGGAGTTTTGTTGATTGGTGGAGCATCCGTGATGATTCTCTTAAAAAATACCTCTCAGCCTAAAAAAATGGAACTGTTGTAAAGGCAGTTCCACTTTTTTTTACTATTTGTTTTCTAAATTAATTCAAAATCTCCTACATGTTTTTCGATAATTTATTATCAGATTTCAATCTTAACGTATAGCGATATTTCTAACCTTATTATACGAAAAATTCTCATTCCCAATTATAGAAAAAGGAACTGTCTTAAGTAACTAACACCTGACAGTTCCTTTTTCCTTATGGATGTTTTCTTAAAATTTGTTGTTTGTAAAATCCCAAAAGCCGGCTTTCATAACCTATTTGTAAAGTTCAATGGTTCTCATAAAGTTTAAGCTCTTCCTCATTTGGATTATGCATTTTGAGAGAGATTAATTATCATATGGCAAGATAGACTTTTATCAGTCCTGGCTATCTCCCATTCCAGTATAGGAACGAACATTACCTTCCGATAATTTTGCTCCCAATTCGCTATAAAGAGTTTTTCCTTCAGCAGCCCATAAGAAGCCTCTTCTCATTATTTCGGTCACTTCTGGCATGGCCACGATATCTGCTTGATGGCCTAATGAACAGTAAAAAACGCGGCCTGCTCCCCAACGCTTTGTCCATACAACCGGCATATCGACTGCTTTATTCGTTGAATGGGGGCCTTCGAAAACAGGAAAACGAGTTGTTGCTAATACTTCAACTGCTGGATCAACATGTAAATAATATTGCTCACTCACAACTTTGAAATCCGACATTCCTTCCAAAAGTGGACTTGATGAATGTTTAATATTTACCGTATATTCAATTCCATCATTTCCAGGATGAGCAACCCAATTGCCTCCTGTCATAAACTGCCAGTCCACATTATTCCGGAAAGAATCACACATACCGCCATGCAATCCTGCTAAACCGACACCACTTACAATAGCTTCGGAAATATTGAGAGCATAGTTATTTTTAATTTGTCCCATTGTCCAATGCGGAACAATTAAATCAAACGCTTTCATTTTTTCCGTATCTGCATATGAATCTAGTGAATTAGAAACTTCTACATTAAAATTCTCTTCTTCTAAGATTCCCTTAAATATTTGCGCAACTTGTTCCGGTTGATGACCATCCCATCCGCCCCATACAATCAGTGCTTTTTTACTCATACATTCCACTCCCTACTATGTAATGTAAAAATTTATCAAATAAGCTATCTTCATTTTAACAAACATAGGGTTTCCTGTACATTGTTTAACCGCTAAATTAAGTTAAAATTCTTAAAAGCGGTTGATTAAACTAACCATATAGGCATCCAAGCGTTCCTTAATTATTTGAGCCGTTAATCCTGTAAAGCCTAGGTCGGTCCACCCTGGATACACTTCAGGATCCTCCAAAGGAAAATCAACGAGGGAAATGATATCCCAATATGGATCATACTTAAATTTTGGCCCAGCATACAGCTGATAATATGATAAGAAAAGATCCGCTTCCTTCACCCCATATAACTGAGCAAGATTGACCCGGCAATGACCAACATCTACCCCTGCTGGACCTTTACATGCATTGAGCCAATCCACGATTCCGCTTACTGAATCCCTTGACCATAGCACATTAGTTGGATGGTAATCACGATGGATAAAGCATTCTTTGAATTCTGGACGCGGGCCTTTTATAATGGCAAGAACTTTTTTCCATTCTTCCTCCAAGCCCGACCATGCAGGAATTTCGAATGTATTAGGGTCCTGATATGTATAGTAATAACGCGGAAAATCAGCTTCTACTTTATGTATTTGCACAAGTGCTCGGGCAAGTCCACTTAGCCAAGATTTCTTATCATCCGGTTCGAGAACAACCTTGCCTTCAAGCTTGGTCATGATAGAAGCATAAGAACCAAAAAGAGTCTTTGTCTCTTCAATCGCAATGATCTCAGGTGTCGGAAGTTTATGTAGCCTTGTAAAGCGGAGGTTCTCAGCTTCATTAATGACTAAATCTGGACTATTTTCATTCCAGCCTTCTGCGAAATGTAAACGGACAACATACTCGTTTATCCCCCCATTCTCCAGTAGTCCAACATTAAAAACAAGAGAAGATATTCCTCCCTTTAATTGACTAATAGATTCAATCGCAGCTTCTGGATTAATAGAATCTATTACCCACTTTTGTACCTCTTCTGGCAACGTCTTTTTTGTTACTGAATCCATCCTATACTCATCCTTTTACCTCTCTAATTTTGTTCTAGTTGTTAATTCAATACTACCTTCATGCAATCCTCTATTATATTCTATTAAGATTCTTACTATAGACCTTTTTTACCTTAACTGATAAGATAACTTGGACATCATTATGTATAGGAGAATAATATGAAGAAGTTTGTATTTTTTGCTTGTCTAATCTATTGCTTGAATGGGTTTGGTCATATTATCATTGGCACAGTTCTCGAACCAATGGTGCAATCTTACGGTATTCATTATGGAGATGGCGGCCAGCTCATTATGAATCAATTTTTAGGATTTCTAGTCGGAGTATTATTTGCACCAGCGATTGTAAAAACGATCGGTCGCAAAAATACTCTTTCCCTAGCTCTACTCTGTTTTGCAGTTTCACAATTTGTACTCGGTTCTGTTTCGAATTGGAATTTTCTATTATTCACGGCTCCTATTGGCGGAGCTGGAATAGGTATTGCAGAGACCGTCGTAGCAGCCCTCATCGTCGGGCATTTGAAAGAAAAAAAAGCTTCTACGCTTGTACTTTCTGAAGTGTTTTTTGGAGTCGGAGCACTCGTTATACCGATCATTTCTGCCTTTTTTATTTTAAACGGCATGTGGAATGCTTCTTTTACAGTCGTTGCCATCATCACGAGCGCAACATTGATTGGCTGGTTCTTCCTTTCATTTGGAGAAATGGACCCTATTTTAAAAAAGCAGGTCAAAGTCCATACACTAAATAAAGAGAAAATAAAGAGAAATCAATATCCACGAAAACAAATTCCTCTTTTAGTAATCGGAGCGTTCTTTTTCTTTATGTATGTTGGGACAGAAATGGTATTACCCAATTATCTGCCTACGATTATGAGTAAAACAACTAACTTAGATGCTTCATCCCTTGCGTTGAGTATAACTGTTTTTTGGTTGGCCATGACGGTTGGAAGACTTTGTATGACTTTCGTTATTGATAAAATTGGTTATACTAAACTTTTTGTTATAAGCTGTATAGGCCAATTTTTCGCTTTAATCATTTTTGCTCTATCGCCTTCAATCATCGTTAGTTATGTGGCTATCTTTTTAACAGGTTTATTAATGGGCGGGATATTCTCTATTGGATTGTTGATCATTAACGAAAATTCTGCTGGGCTAGAAGAATGGACGACAAGTTTACTTGTGGCGATGGGTGGATTAGGTGGAGCCTTCTTACCTAAACTAGCCGGAGAATTAATCGATCGATTCCCGATATCAGTGACGTTATGGGCTCTTGTACTTTTTGGATTCCTCCTTGTCGTATTGATGGGGGCTATCTTTTACTTTAGAAAAGAGACAAATGAAGTGGCGGAAAAAGCCACGGTTTGAATGTTCTTATGTGGGTTAGCAAACCCCCTTTATTGAAGGAGAAGGAGCCATATAGTTGGCTTCTTCTCCTTTCTCGTATCTTATTTATATTCGACTGAAATTTCTTGTATAAAATCCTTTACATACTCATGATCTTTTAATGGGCTTCGTACCTGTTCATTCCATGTTTCTGTACTCTCTGTTAACTCGTTAAAATTCTCATATCGAGTTTCAATGCTTTTTCTATTTACCTCAATTGTTTTATCCGCAAAATAATATTCAATTTTTTCAAGGTTTCCGATTAATGCGAATGCAGCCGTAGAATTATAGATGAGAGATTGATCTAATAGTTGCGTATTGATGCCAGTCGTACTCTTATTGAAGTTTACGATCACTGTTAGATCATCTGATTTCAGTTCAAAATCCTTCAACATATCATATAATGGTAGATGACCAAAAAGCTGTGTAGTATTTGCTGCATTTCCCATATAAGGGTTTTTATATTGTTTTATATACTCCACATCATGTGTAAGTGGCTTTTTTTGATCGACCAAATACTGTTCCGCGGCTGCATTTTGTTTGGGAATGATTACGAACTGAACAGCAGCAAATAATATCAATCCAAAGACTAGTAACACAATGATCCATTTCCCTAACCTACTCATGTTGTTCCCCCACTTCGAATTGTGGAATTATTTTCCCCCAGGTTGTAAAAATGAGCGGAATGATGATTGAAATAAATGGCAAAGCATATCTTGCTACTAACACACCAAATTGGTAGGGTCCTTCTAAATGAATAGGTCTTGCAAACCAAATATTGCTCCCAAACAAAATGGCCGTAATGCAACCCAAAATAATGAATATAAATAGAAACCATAAAAGCCATATTACTTTCTTTATCCTTATAAAGGACACTATGTTTAACCGTCCATTTCTTTCTGGATTAAGTGTTTTTCTTAAAAACAAATTGATGACGAAAAGAACAAAGACAACCAAAAGCAACATGAAATTAACAATAATTCCGATTCCAACGATCGTAAATGGAATTGTGATAATCCAAGCAACAATAAAATATAAAAAAACAATTTGATAGGATTTATAAATAAATTGATTGATCTTGATTGGAATATTGCTATCAATGAGGTCATCTATATTGGTTATGCTGCTCTTAGCTTTAGCAACTGCACTTTTTTCATCTTCACCTTCTGCGACGAGATGCGAAACCTTCGCTTCCAAATTCCCTAAGATTTCTTCCTTCAATTCAGCAATATCGCGATGATCTTTATATTTTTTAAATAAATCGTCAACATGCAACTTTAATTCATTCATCATTTTCACCTCTTTTTACAATCAACAGATCAATTAGTTCCTTTGCATTAAGCCATAAATCCACAGCCTCTTTATAAGACATCTCTCCAGCATCCGTGATTTTATAATACTTTCGCCTTCCCCCTTGGCTTTCGTCTCCCCAATAAGCCGAAATGAACTTTTGTTTCTCTAATCTTTTCAAGCTTGTATAGAGAGATGGCTCTTTTAATTCAAATGTTCCATTGCTTTGCTCAAAAATGGTTTTAATAATGTCATATCCGTAATTATCCCCTTCAGATAAAACCCGCAATATGATCGTATCAATATGCCCACGAATCAAATCGCTGCTGATGGGAGAAGCCTTATCCATAAAAACCCTCCTCTTACCTTTGCATTGTAACACATATTACTATGTGTGATGAAGTACCCTTATAAAAGTTACCATTAATAATTTTGTTAAGTTGGTATAATAAGGGAGAAGAGAGGTGGATAGAATAATGAAATCTTTTAAACTAGATATGGATTTAACTACTGCCATTACGATTATCCAAAACATCATAAATGATTCAGTATCCCATGTTGAGGCCATCAACTTCGGCGAACTGAGCAAAGTCTTTAGTTATAACAACAAAGGCAAAGATTATATCATTCATTTTAATAAGAACGGTGAGAGATTTATAAAAGACGAGTATTTATATGAAAAACTATCAAAGTTAGGCATTCCCATACCAAGAATTGAAAGAAACGGTAAGTTTAATGATTTAGCATTTTCAATATCAGAAAAAGCTTCTGGACAATCGTTAGTTGCTTATCCTGAAAATAAAGTTAGGAAAGTTTTACCTTCGCTAGCTATTGAATATAAGAAAATGACCGAAATTCTACTTGATTCAACTGAAAAGTATGGAGCAATTGACCATAATGGAGAAGCAGTTTTTGATACGTGGCAACAATATATTGAATCATTTTTTCAAAGAAATCAGGAGGGGTTTTGGAAGGATTGGTATGCCCTCTTTGAACATAGTTTCTTGGAAAAAGAGGTTTTTGACTATTATTACGAGATGATGATGGAATTATCATTATCTACCCCAAAAGAAAAATATCTAGTTCATGGAGATTTTCACTTAGGAAATATTATTTCAGATGGCAAGGATATTACCGCCATTGTTGATTGGGAAATGGCAATGTATGGAGACTTTATGTTCGATATTGCTAACCTGCACTTCTGGGCTCCTCAATTACAAATTCCTCAAGTCTTTCTCGCAGCCTGGGATGATGAAGGTATACCTAATTTCAGAGAACGATTAAAGTGTGGGATGCTATTTAAAGGGATAGATGGTCTCAGGTTTTTTGCAAAAAAGGAAGATAAAGCGGCATATGAAATGATAAAGAATAAACTCTCTTCCATATAATTAAAATAACCAGTTGGCTGGTGCCCCTTCCAACTGGTTATTGAAACTTGTTAATTTATCTTATTTATTATTCCATTTTCTAATTGATAAACACCTTCACCATCAGTAGATTCAAGATGTCCGTTTAAAAAGTACATGCCCGTACGTTCATCAATCCCATAATTCACATGATTGCTGAAGTGGCTGGCAGCATTTCTTAAATGATCCTCATCATTCCATTCAGAATAATGTACAGCTATTAATACATTTGATAGTAAGCCCAATCCTCTTCGATGTTGAAATTCGTTTTGTACATTATCATTAGGAGAAATCACGCATAGCTCCGGACTAATTAATGCGCCAGCTGAAAAACCAGCTACTGGGGCACCTTGTTCATATCGATTTTTTAGCACCTTAGAAATCTCGGTATCAACGATATAATCCGCATATAAATTCGTATCTCCTCCACCAATCACGATTCCTGAACTATTTGTGATGCATTTGACCGCTTGTTCAATCGGAGTAGTTCGAAGGGGCAAATAATGAAAGTTATGAATGCCTAATTTCTCTAATTCCCCTGTATAAACCGGCATATATTCCTCCCAACCTTCTCTTTCTACAAATAAAATAGAGACGGGTTGATTTGAACAGGAAGCTTTTCTTACAAATAAATTTGCCATATTGCTGGTGAAGGGAGGTCCGCCACCGAAAAGAAATAAATGTCTGTCCATTACTACACCTACTTAGCACTTATTTTTTCCATTCATAAAATTAATTGTCTCTGATGACTTTTCATTTTACCACTTCCGTCGTTATAATGAGGAATATGGTTCCACCCCTTCCATTATGTGTAATTATTATATCAAAATATGTATTTCATTTACCCAATTAGATTTTATCATTAATAATCTAGTATAATCCTATGCTTAAAAAACGAGGTGTTTTTTTGAATTTAGTAGCTTGGTTAATTGTTGCGAGTGAAATTGGTTTTTGGGTATTGATTATTTTAGGACTTGTCACAAGGTATATTTTAAAAAGGAAAAAGCTTGGTTTACTATTCTTGGCCTTAACTCCAGTCATAGACTTAATTCTATTAATTGCAACGAGTGTCGATCTATATCGCGGTGCCACTGCTACGGCTGCACATGCACTAGCTGCGATTTATATTGGGGTCTCGATAGCCTTTGGTAAAAGTATGATTCAATGGGCTGATATTCGCTTTCAATATTACATTACGAAACAAGGGCAGAAACCAACACGCCGTTATGGATTAGATTATGCGAAACATTACTTTAAAAGTTGGGGTCAGCATGTGCTCGCTTATATAATAGGGGCAGGTTTTTTAGCAGGGCTTATCTTTTTGATTAAAGATTCTGCAAGAACAGAGGTATTGGCGGGATTTATAAAAGTTTGGACAATTGTACTAGGAATCGATTTTGCAATCTCCATTAGTTACTTCCTTTCCCCAAAAAAAGCAAAAGAATGACGAGCGAATTTGATTACGCTTGCCATTCTTTTTTTATTCGTTGCACGCCTCTAACAACAAATCAACAATATGGACAGCGCGAACGCTATCTGACAATCCTTCTCTTTCAATTCCAAGCTTCATTTGAAGAAGACAACCAGGATTGGCTGTGACAATGGTATGGGCTTTTGTGTCGGCTACCTTCTCCATTTTATGATCTAAAATTTGCATCGACATTTCCGATTCTATGATATTATAGATTCCCGCAGATCCGCAGCAGCTATCTGCCTTTTCCATTTCCTTAAAATCCACACCTTGGATTGCTGCAATCAATGCTCTTGGTGCAATAAATGTTTTCATCACATTGCGAAGATGGCAGGAATCCTGATACGTAATAATTTGATTTTTAACGGAAAGTGATACCTCATTATGGAAATTAAGTTCATACAATATTTGCGATATGTCCTTCATTTTAGCTGTGAAGGCTTTTGCACGATCAGCAAAATGAGGATCATCTTTTAGCAGGTGATCATAATCGATTAAGAAGGCGCCACATCCGCCAGCATTAACAATAAAGTAATCTGCTTGGGTTTTCTCAAATGCTTCAATATTCCTCTTTGCAAGTTCCTTCGCTATATCCTTTTCACCGCTATGGCCATGCAGTGCTCCGCAGCAATTTTGTCCTTCTGGAATGACGATTTCACAGCCCGCTTTCTGGAGAAGCTTTAAGGTCGCATCGTTCGTCTCCATAAACATCGTATCCATCAAACATCCGCGAAAGAAAGCCACTGTTGCTTTTACTTGTTTCGTCTTCGCTGAAAGATTTGATGGTCTATTTTTCATCACTTTTTTTGAAGGCACTTCAGGCAATGACTGTTCCATTTGTCTAAGATTTTCAGGAAAAAGTCTCATAAAACCTATTTTTCGAGCAGCAGTTTGTAAGCCGCTTTTTTGGTAAAAGTTAAGTAGTCCTACAGCGTTTGCCATTCTATTCTGATAGGGAAAAATTCCTTCGAACACTGTTTTTCGTAGTGCCTTTACTGAAAGAGAATGACGATTATAATCATTAAATATATCCCTTGCTTCCTCAAGCAAATGTCCATATTGAACACCAGCAGGACAAACGGGTTCACATGCACGGCATCCAAGACAAAGATTTAACGATTTTTCTACATCGTCATCTGGACTAATTAAACCATCGTGGACTGCTTTCATTAAAGCTATGCGACCACGAGGTGAATGCGTTTCATCAAATCCAGTTTCAATATAAGTTGGACAAGCAGGCAAACAAAAACCGCAGCGCATACAGTTTAGTAATTCCGTCTCATCCATTCTGTCTGTAAATGCTTCTTGAATCGCCTTTTCCCTTTTTGTCATTTCAATCATCGGCTAACCACCAGCCGTTTCCGCGTTTCTTTTGCAAAGATTTTTCCGGGATTCATAATATTATGAGGGTCAAAAGACTGTTTGATTGCTCTCATGATTAAAATACCTTCAGTCCCAAGCTTCCATTCCAGAAAAGGTGCCTTCATCATACCGACCCCATGTTCACCCGTAATCGTCCCACCGAGTTCAATCGCTTTAGCGAAAATATCTGCAAAAGCTGCGTCTACCCGCTTCATCTCCTCTTTATCTCTTACATCTGTTGGACAAGTCGGATGTAAATTCCCATCACCAGCATGACCAAACGTACAAATCGTAACATTATGTTTCTTTGCAATCTCGTTAATGGCCTTCACCATATTAGCAATTTCTGAACGAGGAACGGTTGCATCTTCAAGAATCGTCGTCGGCTTCAATCTTGCCAATGCAGAAAGAGCTGATCTGCGAGCTTCTGTTAGTGCCAATGCCTCCACTTCTGTTTCAGCAATTTTTACAGAAACAGCTCCTTGCGCCGTGCAAATATCTGCCATTTTCTTTATATCACGTCCAACAATTTCATGCGGTCCATCTTGTTCAATCAACAAGACAGCCTCTACATCCGTTGGAAGGCCTATTTTTGCAAAATCTTCAACTGCTTTTAATGTTGGCTGATCTAAGAACTCGAGTGTAGCCGGAATAATTTTTGCAGAAATAATTTCAGAAACAGTTCGTGCTGCCTCATCCATACTTTGATAAAGTGCAAGCATCGTCTGTTTTGTTTCTGGAATTGGTATTAGTTTCAATGTAGCTTCTGTAATAATCGCAAGGGTTCCTTCTGAGCCCACAAGAAGCTGTGTCAAATTATAGCCTGCCACATCTTTGGCAAGTTTCCCGCCTGTACGAATGATATCCCCATTTGGCAAGACAGCCTCAAGCGCCATTACATAATCAGCAGTTACTCCATACTTCAGTCCACGCAAGCCCCCAGAATTTTCATTAATATTGCCGCCAATCGTTGATATTTTCATCGAACTTGGATCGGGAGGATAAAACAATCCTCGCTTTTCCACTTCCCGTATCATATCCTGTGTAATTACACCCGGCTGAACCGTTACTGTGAGATTTTCCTCATCAATTTCAAGTATGTTGTTCATATGTTTGAATAAAAGTACAATCCCCCCCTCAGTTGGCACAGTTCCTGCACATAAATTTGTGCCCGAGCCACGAGGGATAATAGATATTCTCTCATTGCGGCAAGCGTTTACAATTTCAGCCACTTCTTTCGTATTACGCGGAGCAACAACCAAATCTGGCATAGATTGATAATTCGGTGTGGCGTCGTAAGAATATACAAGGCGGCCAGCTTGAGAATCGATGACATTTTCTTTACCAACAATAGAGGCTAGTCTCGCCTTTATTTGATCTTTAATCATCTTTCACACCCTTTTCTATTATTTCTATCAATCTACTACATATTAACTACATTTTACTAAAAAAATAAGACACGATATACCCATTATTCGTTTAGCACTTGATGTATTAACGTAAAAAGGTGATAATGTGTTGTGGACATCATTTTCTATTACATTATATAAAAGGATTTGGAAACGTGGATATTATAAAAAGTTTAATTAGTTTTATTTTACATATAGATGAACATTTAATCGACATCATTCAAATATTTGATATATGGTCTTACCTCATTTTATTTTTAATCGTCTTTGTTGAAACAGGTGTCGTTATTTTTCCATTTTTACCTGGCGATTCTTTATTGTTTGCAAGTGGAGCTTTTGCTGCAGTTGGTGCTTTTAATATCGTATTACTGCTGATCGTCTTTTTTACAGCTGCAGTTATTGGGGATACTGTCAATTATCATATCGGAAAAAAAATTGGTACATCGATTCCTCCAAAAAGCTGGATTGGCAAGATGATTAATAAAGAAAAAATGGAAAAAGCAGAGGAATTCTTTAATAAGCACGGTGGTAAAACCATCATATTCGCCCGTTTCATGCCATTTATCCGTACATTTGCTCCATTTGTTGCAGGGGCTAGCCGGATGAACTACCGCTATTTTATCACCTATAATATCGTCGGTGGTGCCATTTGGGTGCTGCTCTGTACAATCGCTGGCTATTTCTTTGGGAATATTCCTATTATCAAGGATAACTTTTCAACTGTCATACTGCTCATCATCTTTATATCCGTTCTGCCTGCTATTATCGGTATAGTAAAAGAACGATTTTCTAAATAAAACCTGAAACGGACTTCATCGAGCAATTGAAGTCCGTTTTTTTCTTATACATTATGATACTATTTTTTTATAACCTTATTAAAGGAGTGATTAAGTGATACCTATCCAACCTTTAGTGTTTTCTGGAAACTACTACGATAATGGCCTATCCATAGGTTCCATGGTAAAACAATCAACAGCGATGCAAACACAATTCAAAGAGTTACAAAAAGTATATCCGTTGCAACAAAATATTGATGAAATCAAAGAAATTCTGAGCACGTATTGTCCTCCCCTTCTAGAGGAACTGCAAGGCATCGTCGATGGATCCGGATTTCCTGAGGTAGACATCCTTCGCTTGCTTGCTGGGTATGACATGCCACAGCTTGCAGAATTAGGATGTACGAGTTTTATAACGAGTGATTTTTATGTAAGGAATTATGATTTTAGCCCGAAGGTTTATGATGGCTTATTTATTAAAAACGACACCATCTATGGTAATTCCCAATTTCTAGTTGGTCGTTTGGACGGAATGAATCGGAACGGTCTAGTAGTCGGTTTGCATTTTGTTAATAATAATTTTTATAAAAAAGGCTTTGTTTGCAGCACTATTGTTAGAATTGTCTTGGAAATGTGCATAGATGTGGATGAAGCAATTCAATTATTAAAGAAATTGCCACATGCTGCTTGCTATAATTATTCTTTACTCGATCAAAAAGGGAATATGGCTGTCGTTGAAGCATCCCCTGAACAAGTTCAAATCTTAACTACACCAAACGAGCTTGCTTGTGTAAACAAATTCCAAACGAAAGAAATGGAAGCATTTAACCGGAAGCGGGTAGGCTCATCAGATAATCGTTTAGCTGCATTAAGAAAAGCTAACCCTTTACAAACTGTCGAAGATTTTCACGAATGGTTCAGCCAAACAGAGTCTCCTTTGTTTTATACGGATTATGATCAATTTTTTGGCACACTATACACTGTATCGTATGTTCCGAACGAAATGAGGATCTTACTTACTGCTGCTGGAAGTAAAGAACGACTTTTGTTTGGTATGAAAGTCGATTAAATCAACAAGAAAGAAAGGAATCATATATGTATACGAAAGAAAGCTTGCTAAAGGATTTGCATAATATAGGAATTAATTCGAAAGGTACATTGCTGGTCCATTCGTCTTATAAAAAAATTGGTCCTGTTGCGGGAAGAGCGGATACGGTTTTAGATGCTTTCCAAGAATATATGAAAGACGGTCTTCTCGTTTTCCCTACACATAGTTGGTCGTATATTAATACGGAAAATCCTATTTTTTCAGTTAACGACTCACCTTCCTGTGTAGGCATTTTGACTGAATTATTTCGAAAAAGACGTAACGTTTCACGCTCCGCACACCCTACCCATTCTGTTGCTGCTTTAGGAAAAGATGCTGAAGCCTTTACATCCGGCGATGAATATTGCAAAACTCCTTGCGCACGTGACTCGGCATGGGGAAGGCTGCTGGATCGCAATGCTCAAATACTGCTTGTTGGGGTAGATTTAACAAAAAACACATTCATCCATGGAATTGAGGAATGGGCTAATGTCCCTGGCCGATTGACCGACGTGTATAAACCCCTCAAAACAATCATGGAGGATGGCCGAATCATAGATGTTCCATCTCGAAGGCATAGTGGTGAAACTTGGTCTGATTATTTTTGGAAGGTCGACGATATTCTCTTAAGCCGCAAAGCCATGGTCTTAGGAAAGTTCGGAAATGCGGAAACAAGGGTATGTGGTGCCAGGAAAACTTACGAAGTATTAACGGAAATGCTCCAGGACATGCCTAATTTATTTTCGAATAATGAACCACTTAATGAAAAAACAGTCAGCAAATATTCCTCCAACAGAGGATTGTAAGAGCATAGGACTGCACCTAAAGTAAATTAGGTGGAGAAAAAACTTATTTTTATCCACCTTTTTGCATATTCCCCAAGCTCTATGACTGTAATTCTGCTTCAAATGTAATTATTTCATCCGGACTTGTTGGGTATTTTCCATAAACATACCCTGATGAAATGGAGACATTCTTAAATCCAATTTCATGTAAAATGAGCTTAAATTCTTCAATTCCATACCATCTCATGACTAATCTTTGAAGCTCCGTATCTATTAACTTTCCATCTTTCCATTTTTCATACTTAATATGTGTTACGGTCCTTTGCTGCACCCAATCATGTTCGATTGATTTACTTTCAAGCGTGATTCCTTCACCATTAGGGAAAGAAATAGCACTTGTATTCATGTCTCCTACTTTAAAATCATACGGCAATGAAATGTCGATAATAATTCTCCCGCCAGGCATCAAATGACTTTTAAAGCATGTTAATGCATTCAACGCAGCTTCCCTTGTTTCTAACAAGCAAAAAGTTCCAGTCGGCATAATAATCGCTTCGAACTTGTTTGGCAGATGAAAATTCTCAAGTTTGCCTTCAAATAATTCGGGATTTAAATCTCTACTTTTACAACGATTTTTACAAGACTCCAGCATATCCGCGGAATAGTCTAAGCCATGTACAACAAATCCTTTTTCCAAAAGCGGAATTAAAAATCGGCCTGACCCAACTCCTGCTTCTAAAACTCTTCCTTTAACATGTTTTAATCGTTCAACGTAATATTCAAGATCCCCGTCAATTGATTTCCCCACCGGCTTTGTAAAATCATAAAACTCTGTACAAAGCTTTCCGTAATGACTGAACATTATGTACTTCACCTTCTTTTTTAGATTTTCAATCGCTTTAAATCTCATTATAAACGTAATATTTTATTAAAATCAGTGAAGAGTATAATTATAATTATTTTTTACCGTTTAAAAGGAGAGTGACGATGCTTTGAACAATGAAAGCATTGTAAAAGAGCTTAATGCTGATGAACTAAATAGCATGATGTGTGAATAAAGTTATAGTTTTAATACATAGTATAAACATCTTTATCACTTATAAGGGAGCATGCGGAAAATGCAAAATAATTATAATCCTGGGCAAATCGTATATGTTATTTACCGGAATCCCCATACACAGGACGTTGCCAATATTCAAGAAGCGGCTGTCGTTCATTCACCTGAGCATCCGAATCAATTAGCGCTTTTTCTATATGAGACGTATTATCCCATTTCAGAAGAATTGGCTATTTTTCAATCAAAAGAAGAGGCAGAACAAGCGTATGGAGAGGCTTTCGGCTTCGCTGATATAGAGGAATACTATGGTTAAACCCTTTGTTCCTCAACTAGTCTATTTCGAACCAGGCGCTCTAGAATATCCACTCGGAAAGACATTAGTCAATAAATTTAAAGAAATGGGAATTGAAACGAGACAAACGACATCACACAACCAGATCCGCAATTTACCTGGCGAAAATCATTTTCAAAAATACAGAATTGCTAAATCAACGCTTGTTGTAGGCGTTAGAAAAACACTGAAATTTGATACATCAAAACCATCTGCCGAATATGCCATCCCCTTTGCAACTGGCTGCATGGGGCATTGCCATTATTGTTACTTACAAACGACGATGGGAAGTAAGCCATATATTCGAACTTACGTAAATGTCGATGAGATTCTGGAGTCCGCAGAAAACTATATGCAAGAACGCGCTCCCGAGGAAACAAGGTTTGAAGCATCGTGTACGTCCGATATTGTGGGAGTCGACCATTTAACCCATACGTTAAAAAAGGCTATTGAATATTTTGGCCAATCTAAACATGGAAAGCTGCGTTTTGTTACAAAGTTTGCCCATGTTGATCATCTTTTAGATGCAAATCATAATGGAAAAACCCGTTTTCGTTTTAGCATTAATGACGATTACATCATTAAGTACTTTGAACCAGGAACCTCACGCTTAAAAGAAAGAATCGAAGCCGCAATAAAAGTAGCAAATGCCGGCTACCCGTTAGGATTTATTGTAGCACCAATTTATTTGCATGAAGGCTGGAAAGAAGGATATGGAGAAATGTTTCAAAAGCTTGAAGCAGAACTTCCAGGCTTTGCTAAAAAGAACTTAACCTTTGAATTAATTCAACATCGCTTTACAATGCCCGCAAAACGAGTTATTCAAAAAAACTACCCCATGACCAAGCTTGAACTTGACGAAGCAAAAAGAAAATACAAATGGGGAAAATACGGCATCGGAAAATATGTATACAAGGATGAAGAACAAGAGGATATTAAAGATACCCTCGGCGGATATTTGAAAAAATACTTTCCAGAAGCAAAAATGGAATACTTCACTTAGGATACGGTATTGCTTTCCGTATCCTTTTTTCGCTAATCCCGTCTTTCTCCCATAATCCCATAAAATAATAGCCTCACTATATCTTCTGTCATCGGAAGAATCTTCTGATAAACATCCTCACGCTGCATATACTCCTTTATCATTTGTATATAAAATAAAATCGCTTCATTCGATAAGGCAGGATCAATATATCCCTGCTTTTTCCCTTCATTAAATAAATCAACAAAGCTTGGTACTGTCTTTTCAATATAAAGATTTTCGATATAACTCATCCCTGCCGCGTATTCCCTCATAAAGTATTGATAAAAATCTTCATGAATCCTATTGGCTGTTTCTTTTTTATTAAAAATAATTTTTTTAATTTTTTCAGGAAAAGGAATATCTTTTTTAAGTAATTGCTCATATTCCAACCACTCTTTATCTATGTAAAAAATGATAACCTCATGAACTAAATTATCCTTGCTTTCAAAATAATTATATATAGTCACTTGTGACACTTTTGCTTTCCTCGCAATTTCTGCGATGGACACTTTCTGTACACCAAATTCTATAAATAATGCCAATGCAGTATTCAGGATATCCGCTTTCTTCATTTCTTTACGACGTATAAATCCATCCAATCTCTTTCACCTCATTTTTAGTTTAATGAAAGTTTTGTAATAAAACAATAAATATATTTCATAAGTATATTGAAACAATATCATTTTATATATATTATGAACTATGTAGAGTGAAATATTTCAAAACTTAGGAGTGGTGAGTGGGTTGAACATGTTGAAAACATCCAATTTAACAAAAAGATTTGGAAATTTTACTGCATTAGACGGAGTTAATATAGAAGTGAATGAAGGGGAAGTCTTCGGATTCATCGGGCCAAATGGTGCGGGAAAATCTACAACTATTCGTGTGTTGCTCGGGATTTTAAAAGCAACCGAAGGTGAGGCAAGGATTTTCGGGAAAGACGTGTGGAAGGATGCTGTTGAGATTCATAAACGGATTGCCTACGTTCCTGGAGACGTAAATTTATGGCCGAATTTGACTGGTGGGGAGGTCATTGATTTATTTGTAAAGCTACGCGGAACAAATCATAAAAGTAGACGCGAAGAGCTGATACAAAAGTTTAATTTAGACCCTTCAAAAAAATGCAGGACCTATTCAAAAGGAAATAGACAAAAAGTTGCATTGATTTCAGCTTTTTCTTCGGAGGCTGACCTTTATA
This sequence comes from Bacillus sp. FJAT-49711, assembly GCF_018343715.1. Lineage (GTDB taxonomy): Bacteria > Bacillota > Bacilli > Bacillales > Bacillaceae_C > Lederbergia. Next base: position 429,743 of record NZ_JAGYPL010000003.1, read on the forward strand.
TTTTAGATGAGCCCACTTCAGGCCTTGATCCATTAATGGAAAAAGTTTTTCAAGAATGTGTGATGGATGCTAAAAAAGCCGGAAAAAGTGTACTGCTTTCCAGCCACATTTTATCTGAAGTTGAAAAACTATGTGACCGAGTCGGTATTATTCGAGAAGGAAAAATCATCGAATCAGGTTCATTAAATGAATTGCGTCATTTAACAAGATTGAATCTTGTCGTTGAAACGAAACAACCAATAACAGCTCTCCAAGAGTTAAAAGGTGTTCACGATATTAAACGAAAAGAACAGTCTCTTTCATTCCAAGTAGATTCAGAAGAATTAGACACTGTTATGATATATATCAGTCAGTTTGGGATCGTAAGATTGGAAAGCACACCACCGACATTAGAAGATTTATTTATGCGCCATTACGAAGGGTCTCGAGGTGAAGCTTAATGGCAAGTAAGTATTATAACGAGACGGGCAGCCTTACTCGCTTTATCATCCGACGTGACCGTATTCGAATACCTATTTGGCTGCTCTCTCTATCTTCGGTTACCTATTTAACAGCGATTGCCTTTAAAGATTTATATGCAACTGATTTAGATAGGCAGGCAATTGCTGAAACAATGCGGAATCCGGCCATGACGGCAATGGTCGGAAAAGGATACGGATTAGACAATTATACGAATGGAGCGATGATGGCTCATCAAATGTTGCTTTTCACTGCTATCATCGTGGGACTAATGAGTATTTTACTCGCTGCCCGCCATACAAGAGCTGACGAAGAAGAAGGCCGTATCGAATTAATTCGTTCATTGCCTGTTGGGAGACTATCTAATTTAAGTGCTACTATTTTAGTTTTAGTTGGAACGAACGTACTGTTAGCACTATTAATTGGATTCGGATTGTACGCTTTAAAAATTGAGAGCATCAATTTAAATGGTTCTCTTTTATATGGGGCAGCAATAGGTGTGGCGGGAATTTTTTTCACTGCTATTACAGCCGTATTTGCGCAACTTGCCGAAAATTCACGAGGGACCATTGGATTAAGCTTTGCTGTTTTAGGGGCATCATATTTAATTCGTGCAATTGGCGATGTTAGCAATGAAATGATGTCTTGGTTTTCTCCATTTGGATGGATCCTTAGCTCAGAAGTGTATGTAAACAATTACTGGTGGCCAATTTTACTGACGGTTGGGGCATCTGTCGTTTTGTTTATTTTTGCTTACTATTTAAATTCGATTCGGGATTTAGGTGCGGGATTTTTACCATCTAAGCCAGGGAAAAAGCATGCATCTGTATTATTACAAAGCCCTTTAGGTCTTAGTTTTAGGTTACAGCGGACCGGAATCATCGCTTGGACCATCGGTATGTTTATTTTAGGGGCGTCGTATGGATCAGTTTTAGGCGATATTGAATCTTACTTTAAAGACATAGATATGTTGAAAGAGATTTTAACACCTACCGAAGGATTTTCATTAACTGAACAATTTGTTTCGATGATCATGTCCATTTTAGCGATGATAAGTACCATTCCAGCATTAATGGGGATCTTAAAGTTAAAAGGTGAAGAAGGAAATAATCGTACTGAACATCTACTTAGTCGTTCAGTTTCACATTCAAAATTATTAGCCAGTTATTTGGCCGTTTCAGTTGGAAGCAGCTTTCTCATTATATCAATGACTGCCATCGGACTATGGTCTGCAGGAGCGTCTGTAATGGATGATGGAATTGCTTTTAGCACGATTTACGAAGCTGCTCTTGCCTATCTTCCCGCGATATGGGTGATGATTGGCCTAGCGGTACTATGTAGTGGCTTGGCTCCTAATTTAACTGGGCTTACCTGGATTTACCTGCTCTATTCATTTATCGTTGTTTATTTGGGAGGGTTGCTTCAATTCCCAGACTGGATGAGCAATCTATCACCATATGGTCATATCCCCCAACTTCCTGTTGAAGACATGGACTTAACGAGTGTTGCAATATTGACAATCATCGCGATTGTTTTGTCTGTGACAGGTTTCATTTTTTACAATAAGCGTGATATTCACGGGTGAATATTTCAATGATAAACAGGAAAACTAGATTGGAAAGGGAGGTGTGCTTTGTGGCTAAAATCGGTATTGAACCCGCTTTGACAAACGTACAGCAAGCACTTCAGGAAAAAGGTTACGAAGTAGTTCCGGTCCATAACGAATCTGACATTAAAAACGTAGATTGTTGTGTTGTATCAGGTCTAGATTCCAACTTCATGGGAATACAGAACATTTCTATGGAAGGTTCTGTCATTGATGCGAATGGCATGTCTGCTGAAGAAGTCTGTCGGGAAGTTGAGAATAAAATTAAACTACATTAATTCAAGTGCAAAGAGCTTGGCGTGTATCCAAGCTCTTTTATTAATCTTAATTTGTGACGTAAGTGCCGTCTTGATTGGATTATTATCTTTTGTTCTCATCTGCAAAAACCGCCATCGCATCACACATAAATTGTGCTAAGCCTTTCCCAAACTGATCAATATTTTTTGTAAACCGTTCATCATCGACATACATTTGCCCCAACCCTTTGAACGCTTCCAAAGAATAACTCCCCATTAAATTTAAAAACTCAAACCATTCTTTTATTCCTTCTTGGGCTTCTTGCGAATCAGGTGCAGTATGACGAATCGCAGCAAGTTTTTGATAGATTCCATTGAATCTTTCCTCTAAATTCTTCTTTTCATTTTTTGACATACTGCCTACTTTTTGATTAGCTTTATCGACAGCTTCTTTTCCCCAACGTTCGCGAGCTTCTTGTTCGTACGGATTATGACTAAAGTCAAAACCTGCGAACTTTTCATTATTTGACATTTTAATTTCTCCTTTCATATGCTTCATCGTTTTCTCAACCGTCTCAATCATTCGATCCAGCCTGCTTCGTCTCTCAAGCAACATCTTTCTATGCATCGAAAGAGCTTCCTCTCGGTCAAAAGACGGGCTATTTATAATTTCTTTAATCTTCTTTAAAGGGAAGCCTAGCTCTTTAAAAAACAAAATTTGCTGCAGCGTCTCAAGATTATCATCTGAATAAATTCGATACCCAGATTCGGTTGTTTCTTCCGGAATCAACAACCCAATTTCATTATAATGATGCAGTGTGCGCACACTAATTCCAACTAAATCAGCTACTTCCTTCACTTTCAACCTATTGTGCCTCCCTTCATTTATAACTATAAAGTATCACGTTGCGTGAGAGTCAATATACATTTTTAATTTTTCCCATAAAAAAAGCAACGCACATCTTTTAGATGCAACGTTGCTTTTGATTACGCGAATGTTTTTATAACTATACTATGCTGAGATGGTAGGTCAGGTAGAATTGGTCCTGCTAGAATGGGTTTTACACTATGTTGAGACGGTAAATCCGGTAAAATAGGTCCTGCTAATACTGGTTTAATACTGTGTTGGGAAGGTAAATCTGGTAAAATGGGTCCTGCAATTACAGGCTTTACACTATGTTGCGAAGGTAGATCTGGTAAGATGGGTCCCGCAATTTCTAGTTTTATACTATGCTGGGAAGGTAAATCTGGTAAAATGGGTCCTGCCAATAACGATCCCACTGAACTTGTCACTCCAACCAAACCAAGTGTGAGGGCAGAAATTATTAATAGTTTTTTCATAAAATAATTCTCCTCTTACAAAATATTTTATCCAAATTATATCACTTAATTGCTAAATTTTCCATTACGCTTTCTACATGTTTACTAAAACTATCATTTTCTTGCAATTTAAAGATGTTGAGAGCATTATTAAGATGGTTTATTCCCTCAGTTCTATTGTCAATCGCGATATAATTTAACGCTGTTTGGTATAAAAACTCTCCTAGTAGATACAAAACTTCATCATTAATACACTGCTTAATTCCTTTTTCACTATAAATCAGTGATTCTTCAAACTTATTCAATCTAGATAGGGATTGTGATAATCCAAACAGTGCCCTTAAACGGATTTGAGGTTCAGCTAAAGCCGGTAGTATATCTATGTCCTCCAATATTTCCTTTAAAATAGAAATAGCTTTTTCAAAATTCATATGATCTTTTTCAATTATTGCAATTGACATTTTAATTTCAATTTCTCGTTCAGAGAGACCTTTACGTGTAGGGTTTGTCATATCCAGAGCTTCATTCAACATACTAATAGAAGTTTCATTATCTCTTGAATCTTTTTCAGCTAAATAATACAGGCAAATTGCTTCATTCCAAAGTAAAAATTGTTGACTAGATGGGAAGTTAAAAAGAGGGTTATTTTTTTCTCTTTGTACGATTTCGTTGATGGCTTTATAATTACGCTCTCTCTTATATTTATTAATCAACCCGCTTACTGCCGAAACATAACTGGCAGAGTCCGCTGATGTAAAATCAAAGAAGTCACTCAACTTAACATTCAGTTTATTGGCCAATCTAAAAAGTTGATCGATTGTGGGAACTTGTTTGTTTTTTTCCATTAAATCGAGTTCCTCAACTGAACAAATATCTTCCGCCAATTCTTCAATGGCCAATCCTTTATTGATTCTTAACGATTGTAGGATTTCACCAATATTTACGAAATTCTCGCTCATATACTTTACTCCTTTGTCAAAATAGCTTTAACATTGAGTTCTCATCAACATTATAGCAGTGTTTTCAATACTTTCCTACTATATATAGTGCATCTTTCATTTCTCATGTAATATTTTTTTGCTATTCTTTCAAGGTTATGAAGGAAACCTTCGCTTTTTAACAAATATATTTCATTTGTAAAAAATTCAAGTCATGATACTTCATTTTAATATACCTAGGTCTTTATAACCAATTCTCAGCTTATTTAAACAAAAATTTTTTTCGGGAAATTTCTCTTCAATAAAAAAAGATGAATACACACATTACATTGTATTCATCCATTATCATCATTATTTACTTACCGTAATTCTACCATTATGAGTAACAAGTTTAATCAAGTTTTCGCCTTTTCCAAATACAACATTTCGATTGGTTTGACCAAAGACATCTACTTTTCCATTGTGAACAGTCACATCTATGGTTGCGTTTGTTGGCTCATTGTCTGTTTTAACTTTGATTTCTCCGTTATCCGATTGAATGTCTATGGAGCGATCTAAATGATTAGTAATAAGCGAAACCATTCCATTGTTAACCTTCGCAGTGATTTTCCCATCGACATCATCAAGTAGAACTTTCCCGTTGTCAGCTTTAAGATTAACAGTTGTGGCAGCGATCTTTTTCAAATCAATCATTCCATTATTAGCTCTCATTGTGACCGTTGAACTCTCAATGTTAGTTAATAGGATGCGACCATTATCCGTCCCAATTGATAAATCGCCGGCATTTAATTTTTCTGCCTTTATATACCCGTTATTGCTTATTGCTTGTATGGTGTCATATTGTTTTTCAGGGACATAAACTTTTAACGTTAAGGATGTTGCAAAAAAGTCAAAATTAAAGAGCTTTCTTAACTTTTCCTTTAATTCTATGTTCAAAGTATCTCCTTTTACATCAGTTGAAAATGTATATTTTAGATTTTTAGCTGCCTTTCCTGAAAGTTCCACCGTGGCTGTAGAATCATCTGTAGGTAAAATTTCTACTTTTGAATTGTTAGAAGCTATAGAGATATTCGAAAAATCCTTTTCTATCAGTCTTTCATCTGAAATTTGCTCTGACTCCGATAATGATTTAAATGTTAATATACTTCCAACAAGCCCAACCAACAAAAGAAAAAGTGCAGCAGTCGATATTATTTTTATATTATTCATTTTTCAATCCACCTTTAACGAGTCTTGCATTAAATTTTAAATAACGAATGAAGACATTTGTAATTGACCGAGTGGCAAAGAACATTCCAATCGCGATAAATAATCCAATTCCACAAAGAGCCATTGAAATAAACAAGTCAAAGTATTCAAATGTCCCTGGGAAGATAGCGACATTTACTAAAACCAACAATGGAGAGACAATAAAAGATACCCCTGTCACCCAACCTGCGATAATAATTGCAGCTATGGCAATAAAAGGACCGAGTACAATCACTAAATTAAAGAAGCCTAATCCAATGACTGCCCATACTGCACGAAATACGTTACCAGTAGACGCTTTTGTTTGCACTTTTTCAAGATGATGCGTCGCCAAAATTTCTTTAGCAATTTGATGTGGAGATCCAAGCGATTCTACAATTTGTTCTTCTGTTTTTCCTTCTTCCAACCCAATCGTAAAATGCTCTTCAAAATCTTGTAAAATCTCTAATCGTTCATTTTCTCGAAGCTTTTGTAATGACGAATCCAATACTCTCATAAATTGATATTTATTCATGATTTACCCCTTCTTTAATGAGTTGATTGACTCCGGAAGTGAATTCTTGCCATTCCTGAATCAATGCGTATAAATACTTTCTCCCTTTTTCAGTTAGTTTGTAATATTTGCGTGATGGTCCCTCTGTTGATTCTTGTAAATACGTTGTAAAATACTCCTCTTTTGTTAACCTTCTCAAAAGCGGATATACAGTACCTTCTGAAATCGCAATCTGATCCGAAATTTTTTGGACCAATTCATATCCATATCGATCTTGCTTATCAAGCAAAGCGAGAACACAAAGCTCTAAGACGCCTTTTTTAAATTGAACGTTCAATGATGAACTGCACCTCATTTCTGCTTTCACTACTATATAATATTCAATACTATACATAAAAAAATACCTTGCAAAAACAATATATCACATAGTACTGTACATCGCAATGTACTGAACAAAATAATTTAGTGCTTTTCTCATAAAAAAACCCGTTATTTAGACAATATAACGGGTTTTTAATGATATTAGGAAGTTGCCTGATTTTCTGTATCTTCAGCTTTAACAATATCCAATATTTTATAATTAATTTCTTCTTTTATTTTTAAATACTCTCCCCATTCAGTTGCATTCGTAAAGAAATAAAGGAAAATTTCATATCCATCCACCATATACTTGTCAAATGTGACGTGAATAGTATCCGGATGAATACCGGGATAGCCTTTTAATAGCTTTTCTATCTGTTGTACCGTTCTTTCTAAATTTTCTTTTGAAGTATCAAGGGCAAGCTTTAACGAAAATGATATTTGTCTTTTCCCCATTTTGCTCCAGTTCGTAATCGGCTGATCGGCAAGTGTAGCGTTTGGTACGGTAACGAGCGCCTGAGTAAAAGTACGTACCTTCGTACTGCGAAAACTTATATCCTCCACTACCCCCTCAACACTTGGAGTCGATATCCAATCACCGATTCTAAAAGGTTTTTCGGAAATAATAATAATGCCGCCAAATAAATTAGCAAGGGCATCTTTTGCAGCGAGCGCAAAGGCAAGGCCGCCCAATCCCAATCCTGCTACAAATCCACTCACGCTGTAATTAAATTCTTCCGCAATCATACTTATTGCTAAAGCTACAATAATAATTCTAATGGTTCTGGATAGAAATGGTATTAATATATTATCGATTTCGATATTATATCTTTTATTAATTCTTGTAAAAAGTAGGGAGGAAGAATCCGATAGATTAAACAGTCCCCAAGCTGCAAGCAAGATGATTGCAGATTTAATCAAACTAATAAAAAGCCGATCGTTTTGTCCAAAGTAAGGAAAGTAATAGGCTGCTATATAAATTCCTAATATGATAAAAAACCACTGCATCGGTTTTTCAAAGGCTTTCCAAATGTTAGTGAATAACTGACTTGGAACTTTACTAGTCAATTTTAAAAATAGAGTAAACACATATTTTGCAAAAATCTTCCTTAAAAATAGGAAGAAAAATAAAATACCAATTGAAATCAAGGTGTTTTTAAAGTTTTCATATGTATTTATATATTCCCAAAACATTGCCCATACCTCCTAGAAAACTTAATTGAAAAAATTTTACCACAAAAAAGCCACCCTATGAATATAGAGCAGCCGCGTCATCAAATAAAAACCTAATCAAACTCCCTCTGTTTGAGGCTGAACCTTCATGTTAAAAATCGGCATAATGACTAAAATTCCGAGCACGAAAAGAATGGCCGAAATTTCAAATATGAGGACAATAGACGATACTTCTTTAAGAACACCGGAAAGGCTCATTGTTAAAACCATGGATCCCGTAAATAACGGACTTAATGTTCCATTCACCCTGCCAATAAACTCTGCTTGTGTACTTTGTAGAATCATCGTATTAATACCGATTTGAATACAAGGGAAAAATAACCCTGTAAAGAATTCTGCTCCCATTGTAAGCGGGAGTGAAGTTGAAAAGCCGACTACACTCATGCCAATGGCATTGGCAAGCATCCCAATAACAAGTAATCTTTGAGGAGCAACTTTCCTCGTGAACATAACTGATAAAGCCCCTCCAAGAATCATACCGATCCCATTTGCCATTAATAGCCATTGTAAATTTTCTTTTGCCAATTCTAATCTTTCTGTTACAAGAAAAATAGTGAGTGGTTGAATCAGACCGATTGCAAGCCCAGCAGCCATAAAACTAAGCCCAAGAAGTTTCAATTCTTTTTTTGCTAGAACATACTTAACTCCGGCTTTCATTTCCTCAAGAACACTTGTCGTCCTTTTTTCTTTTTCCATACTATGGTCAGCTGGAATGAATAATAGCATGACAGCTGAGAGCAAGAATGCCACTCCAGTTATAGCTATTGACACATCAATGCCATACTGTTGGAATACAAATGTACCAACGACCGGACCTAACACCATGAAAATAGCAAAAATGGTTTGGTAAATTGACATTGCTGACTGAATCAGTTCGGGTTTCAAATGCATTTTAAATAACTTCATTCCGGATGGCTGGGAAAATTGTGATAAAATCGCCGAAACTAACGTAGCGAAAAAAATAATTTGCCATGACCCAATTACTAATGTAATTAACACGACGAACACGGAGATGGCACTTAAAATATCACACCAAATCATAGTGAGTTTCGGCTTCCAACGATCCGCGAAAGTTCCTCCGATAAACGAAAAAATAAAGATTGGGGCAAATTCAGCTACAGAAATCATCGAGACTGCAAACGCATTTCCGTTTGTTTTTTCCATTACGAATAAAAGCACCGCAAAATTCCGCACCCAAATACCGACTTGAAGAAATAAAGCTGATAGAAAGATTGCCTTAACAAAACGATTTTTCAATAACTCTGACATATATAACCTCTTTCCAATTTCTACTCGAAACTTAAATTTATCTATTATTTGACGGTCTTTCCATGAAAAATGTTACAGATCTTGTTATAAAAAAACAAGATGTTTTTTTTCGCAGGAGGATTGTAAATCTTATCGAATATAATCTATAGATTACTTTTCCAAAAAGGAATGAATGTATTGGATAGTATAACGAAAACAAAACTGTCGAATGATGAAATACGCAATGTAACAATGTCCGCTTTCGAACAGAGCACGAGATTTATTGAAGAGCTTAAAGGCGGCTTCTTTAATGCAGCTTACTTAATCACGCTTGAGAACAACGATGCAAAAGCTGTTTTAAAGGTCGCACATTCAAGTGATATCAAAGTATTGCGAACAGAAAAAAACATCATAAAGTCAGAAGTACAGGTCCTTAATCACGTTCGAAATAATACTAATATCCCCACTCCTTCTGTGCTCCATACTAATTTTAACAAAGATGTAATCGACCATAATTATTTTTTTATGAATTATATTCCCGGCAAGCCCTTAGATCAACAATATGGCCAACTTTCTAAGGAAGAGTTTTATAAAATAAGCCATCAAGTTGGGGCATACACTAAACAATTTCACAAAATGAAAGGAAAGGCGTTTGGTTACACTTTTTCTGGTCATAAGGGATATAAAAAATGGTCTGATGCGATGATTTCATTTATTGATGACTTAATTCTTGATGCAATCGATGGAGCTATTAAGCTCCCCTTAAGTTTTGAAGAGCTGAGACAAGTGTTCTTAGATAAGTGTTTTATCTTAGATACCGTTGAAACACCTAGCTTTGTGCATCGTGATTTATGGTGGGGTAATATTTTTATTGATCCTACTACTCTACAAATCACTGGAATTACTGATTATGAAAGATCACTATATGGGGACCCTCTTCTAGATTTTGTTTTCGGGTTTGCCGAAGAAAACGAAGGATTTAAGAATGGATACGGAAGAGAAAGTTCTTTTTCCAAGCGCGAGCAATGTTTATTAAGTCTGTACCAAATATACAACCTCCTTTTGATTATTATCGAAGCGCATTATCGAAAATACCCAAACAACGAAGAAAATGAGCAGAAAGCTAGAATTGTGTTAATGGAAGAGATTGAGAAAGCAAAGACATGGCAATTGTAAAAAACAATTTGGAGATGATGACATGGTATCTGCATTGTATTTTGTAGCTGGTCATTCTATTTTTCAAGCTACAAAAGATGATTCTGTTTGGAGTCTCAATGAAATGAAGGCACCGCATGATTTCTATTGTTTGGCAGTAGATCCCATTCGACCTGAAAGGATGTATGGAGGAACTTTTAATCACGGTCTTTGGATAAGCGATAATAATGGCATGAAGTGGGAGCCAGCAGGCAAAGGGATTTATCACAATCGTGTTTTAAGCGTTGCGGTTAGCCCAACTGAAGTAATGAATGATTATAGCGTCGTTTGGGCAGGAACAGAGCCGAGTGAACTATTTCGTTCGGAAGATGGCGGGAAAACATGGACTCATTTTCCAAAGCTCCTTGATTTACCGTCAAAGCCTACCTGGCGCTTCCCTCCTCGCCCACACACCCATCATGTCCGCTGGATTCAACCAGATCTTCATGACGAGAAAAGGATTTACGTTGGAATTGAACTTGGTGGCGTGATGAAAAGTGTTGATAAAGGGGTTCATTGGGAGGACCGTAAACCTGAGTCTCAATATGATTGCCATACTTTAACGATGAATTCACTTGCTAAAAATCGTATTTATGAAGCAGCAGGTGGTGGATTTGCAGAATCACTGGATGGCGGCGCAACCTGGACAACGTTTAATGAAGGACTTGATTCAGATACGTACCTTGTTGATATAGCTGTCGACCCTGCTAATCCCGATATTATGATTGCTTCCGCAGCAAAAGGTGCACATTCTGCCTATGATCCTGAAAGGGCAAATACCGTAATTGTGCGGCGGGAAGGCGGGAAAACATGGGAAGTTATTAATAATGGATTGCCGAAAAGAGATGGCTCTTCTATCTTTTCGCTTATTTCTCACGAATCGGAGCCTGGGGTATTTTATGCTGTAAATAATATCGGAATTTTTCAATCGACCGATACAGGGAAGAGCTGGATACCGTTGCCCTTAGACTGGCCCAAAGCATTAGTAAAAGAGCGAGTTCGTTGGTTTGTTGCAGTTTAAGTTTACTTAATAGGAGATTGTTATGTATCGATATGAAGATAGAACAAAATTATTAAATGAGATTACTAGATACTCAAAAACAATTTGTGGTATTCAAAGTCTATTATTAGTAGGTTCGGGCTCTAGCGGTTTTAGAGATGAACTTTCTGATCTTGACCTGCTAATTGTTGTGAAAAATAGCGAGGATGCCGGCCTCATTCACGATCGTCTTAAGGAATATATACATCAACATTTTCATGTACTTAAAAAAAAGGTTTATCGTCATGAAGAGGATATTTTCGTGACTTGTTTCTTTTTTGATGATTTCTTGGAACTGGATTTAGGCGTATGGTCGAAGTCTAAGCTTAGAGCTACAAAGCCACATTGGAAGGTTCTTTTTGACCGTGAGAACGACGAGATTGACAGGCTGCTTGAAGAATCATTATCATCGCTAAATGCTTCAGAAATAAATGCTGCTGTAAAAGATTCCTTAAGTTTTATTTGGCAATTTTTCCGAAGTGCAGCTGTGGCGTTGAAACGACAGCAATATATTAAAGCATTAAAAGACATTGATTTTATCCGCGACCAAATTATCCGTCTCCTCTGTATTCAAAATGGCATCAACTACGATTTTGATAAATCGATAGATCATCTGGATAGTCCATTTACACCCAAACTAAAAAGAACCTATGAAGTAAAAATGAATGATAAAAGTATCAAAACGGTTCTTTTTGAGATAATGGATCTATATTTTGATGTTGTTGGTGATATGGGTAATGAAGATAAAAAGATCATTCAACCATTTTTATATGAAATGCTAACTAGATAAAAGCTTTTCCCGAGCATAATCTCTTAAGGTGAGCAGTTTGAGTGCGTCCCACTCGTTGCCGCCTGTTTTTCTTTTTTCTTTACTTACTAATTTCGGAGAGCGGTAAACATCAAGAGCACGTTGAATAAGTTGGTGGAATGTTTCAGGCAAATGTAACAGCCCCCACTCACCGCCTTCATCTTTACTATGCACCTTTTGGATATTTTCGTGAACCAGTTGAAATACGCGGCAAATATTTAAAATACTATAATAAGGAGATTCTAAAATATTTTCATTTTCAAGAATCCACTCTAAATCGGAAATGACGGCTTCCATAAATAAATGCCATGGATATTGACCAAAAATATCTTGAATCGGCTGCCCATACAAACAAATCCCTCTTTGGAAAACATACGTCAGATGTGAAGGAAGATCAGAGTCGGTAACCTCTTTACTATAATCCACCTCATTATTTAGTATCATATCAGCCCATTCAGAGCTATAATGCAGTTCAAATGGAGTTGGCACTGGTACTTGTTTTGCGACATCTTTAGTTATGATGCTTAATTCGTTATCACCTAATGTAGGCCTTTTTATAGATTCTAATGCGATAGCACGACCAACGCCACGAGCCATTTTATTTTCTAGCTTATGATCAACGACAATAATTAAGTCAATATCACTTTTAGGGCGGTAATAGCTGCCCATCGCTAACGAACCATGAAGGTAAATACCTACCAAATTACTGTCCAGCTCATCTTTCATTTTTTCTATTAGCTTTATAACAAACGATTTAATATCTTCGTCACAGTTAGACCAAGATTGTGGACGGTTCATTTGTGCTTCTCCTTTTTAATAAAGCTTATAGTAGAATAATCAAATGTTTGATTAATAAAAAGCGCCCGCTATATCGGCTATCTACGTCTTCATTCGTTTAATCAAACGTTTGATTGGATGTTTATTCGGTTAATAATCACTTACTTTTATAATATTTTGGTTAAATATAATGCTACATCATCATCAACAGTCATTTGATCACCATAAGTCAAGAATTTCCCATTTTGAGAAATCCCTAATCCGTCTGGTATATAACCCCTTTTCACATATAATCTTTGGGCGGCTCCGTAATCACTCATAAGTCCGAAACCAATCCCTATACAATTGTATTTTTCGCTAACGATTGTTTCTGCTTCATCCATAAGAGCAGTAGCAATTCCATTTTTTCTATATTTCATTAATACGTTCAAATCTACTATTTCTGGAATACGTGCAGAAAAAAACGGCTCATAGTCAGATTTCCATCTAATGGTTAAATAGCCGGCAAAAAGATTGTTGTACTCGGCAATAAGAACTTTTCTAGTCCCTTCTGTTTGTTCTAAAAAGTAGCTCTCATATTGAGATGCCGGTTTGTTCCAGCCTTGCTCCTTAAATGCTGTTGAAATTGTCTTACAATCTTCTTTCATTAAATCCCTAATTTCTAACATTTACGCATACCCCATTTCGCTATCATTGATAAGCCTTTATATTTAACAACGTTTCCAAGTCCACGACTTCAAAATTCATTTCTTCCAATGCTTCAATTAGCAATGGCAGTGCCTTCTTTGTTTCGATTTTATCGTAGTCTGAGTGCATTAAAATAATATCGCCATTGCGAACATTTTCCACTACATTATGAACAATGTTATTTGCCTCTCTTTGTGACCAGTCTAACGTGTCTATAGACCAAAGAACGATGGAATACCCGTTTTCTTCAGAAATAGAGACTACTTGATCACTTGTATCCCCATAAGGTGTTCGCAAGATAGCTGGCTTCTTTCCAATGATAGATTGGATAGCCTTACCAGCATCCACTATTTCTTTTTCAACTTCTAATTTTCCTAACTTTGTTAGCTCTACATGGTTGTAACTATGGCTTAAAACTAAATGACCGCCATCATACGCTTTCTTTACCACCTCTGGATATCGCTTTACATTACTTCCTAAGAAGAAAAAACTCCCTTTTACATTATAATCATTCAATATATCAATAATTGCAGGAGTAATCGCATCGTCAGGTCCATCATCGAAAGTTAAAGCGACACTTTTTCTATTTGGCCCATTTAAAAATACACTTTGATACTCTGTTGAAAAGCTTTTAATTTGGGCTCGCCAATCTTGCATACTTTTCCAAGCATTGTCCGTTAATTGATTCGAATTGCCCTTTATATCGAGAACGTATTTTTCAACCTCAGCAAGCCTAGGATTATAAATCGAAATATGATCGACATTTTTAGTTTTATTAGGAAAAATGAATTTTAGCTCAATCTGCTCCTTCAATTCATAAACGTAAATACTTTCTTGATCATTGAATCTAATATCTTTCGGTTGTCCCAGTTCAGATTCAACTATTTCTATCGTTAATTCATGTAAATCAGGACCATAGCTACGTACATCATAAATTTCACCATCCTGATTAAATCCAAAAACGGTCTGTTTTTCACTATAAGTCGCGTATGAACCAACGGCGACACGGTCAAGATGAGTAGGTTCTCCCCACTTAGACTTCACTTGCTGAATCGTACTATCAAACACATTAAATGGCGAACCTGCCACCATTCCTTTTTCAGCCCTTTTCATGACTTGATCTAACCCCATGAAAGAAGAGGAATCTTCCTTTGGATGTAAATCAATGCTGCTCTGTGGCAAATCCTTCGTTGGCACTGTTTTATTTGCATCACAGCCTGATAAGATTGTGAAAAAAGATAAAATTAAAATCAGTATTGTTCTAAGCATGGTCTGCTCCTCACTGAAAAATGTTCATATCTAATTATAACAATTAAAATCCTGATAAAAAATACACTAATGACTCTCCAATAACATTCAGGTAAAATAATGATAAATCATATAATAAGGAGTTGACCCATCATGATAATCGTCACAACAGAAAGTATTTCTCATTATAAAATCAAAGAAGTTAAAGGTCCTGTGTTTGGCTTAACTGTTAGAGCACGCGGTCTGGGCAAAGATATCGTTGCTGCTTTAAAAGGGTTAGTCGGCGGAGAGATTAATCAATACACGGAAATGTTGGAAGATGCACGGAAGCAAGCAATGGATCGGATGGTTGAAAATGCGAAAGTAATGGGTGCAAATGCGATTATTATGATGCGCTTTGATTCAGGAGAGATCGGCCAAAACATGAGTGAAATCGTTGCGTACGGAACCGCTGTCGTAGCTGAAGAGGAATAGAGATAATGAAATGGTTCCTTGGATTTTATGGTTTGCAAATCGTCATAGCGATTATCTTAATTTTCGGTTCTTGGTTTATTTGGGACCGTCGTTTTAAAACAAAACACGGTCAAAAAGTTCCTGACGGTTTTGTCCGCACTAAGGAAGTGTCAATTGATCCAACAACGCAAAAAAGACTGGTCGTCTATTTTAATCCTGATACAGGAGAGAGATTTTATAAGGAAGAATAATTTCATTCATTGCAAAGCACATTTTAAACGCACCTTAAAAAATGTGCTTTTTAATATTAATTCTGACTTGCTGACTCCAAAAATTCATCAATACTTCCGGGCAATGCTGGGCCTTCTACTATATCGAAATATTTCCCGTTTATTTCTAATGGATTATTAAAAGTAATACTTGTCAGCCTGTTGCTTCCACTATAAAAGTCAACTATATGAATCCATCCCTTAGCATCTACATTCTGTTTTTCTTTCTTAATTATGTAACGATCCAAAAGCTTTTCGAATTCATTTATGTTTTGTTTATCTTTAACAGTGTAAGATGGGTTTTTCCCTCTACCATCATAAAATACTATTTTTGTAACCTCACTATACTTCAGATTCGCAGCCTCGCTTATTTTCTTTTCTTTATATTGCAACACTATATATCCATTTAAAAAAGCTCCAAAAAAGCTAATTGTAATTGCGATAAATGTAATTTTTTTTGCCACTCTAACATCCTCCCCCAATAATAAAGACGAAAATATTGGAGGCTTTGTTACATTTAAATTCATTCGTATATAAATAACCTTGCCACTAAGACAAGGTGATTATTTGACTCCAAAGAGATCTTAATGAACCTTCTGCATCCACTGGTCCATATAGATGACTTTACTTTGCCTATGGAAAAGAACTTTTTGCGCCTGTAACTGTCCTAATTCAATGACCTTTGATAAAGATTTTGTTTCAAAGCGGCCAATGTCTTGTAAATCGATGTCAATTAATATGTCGGCATGTTCTTCAAGACAGCGATCCGTATTTAGGTCACTTGCAATATCTATATATCTATTCAACACTGAAAATAGATTTGTCGGCTGATGAACATGTGAGCTTTGAACCCTTACGGATGTAACCTTTTCAGCCCCCATTCTTCTGACAATATCAGCAGGATTGTTATTCAAAATATATCCGTCCACTAAGATTTTATTCCCTACCTCAACGGGCGAAAATACTCCTGGAATGGCAATGCTGGCACGGATAGCGATCGCCACTTCTCCAGAATCAATGACCATCATTTCTCCTGATACTAAGTCCACACAAATGACGGCAAAGGGAATATTTAAATCTGAAAAATGTTTTCCTTCTGTCAGTTTTAATAAAGTTTGGTAAATTCGATCCCCTTTAATCCAGCCTTTACGATTAAAACCAATGTCAATATGGCGGCGTATTGACAAATCATGGAGGACACTCATCATCTCACCAGGGTGCATTCCACTCGCAAATAAACCTCCAACTACTGCACCAGCACTAGTTCCTGCAATATGAGTGACTTCTATCCCTTGTTCCATCAATTCCTTCAAAACTCCAATATGGGCAACACCCCTAAGAGAACCACCCCCTAGTGAAAGTCCTGTTCTTTTCAATTGCCCCTACCTCCCTCTCTTAATTCTGTTAAATCCCTTTTTCTCTGTTTTATTTTATATAGTGTAAAGAACGTTATTATGGCAATAATGGCAATTCCATAACCATATATTCCAAATGAACTGGTATAACTTTTAAATGCATCATAATTTCCTTTTAAATAATCTCCAAGAAGAATCATGACATATGACCAAGGATAAATACCGACAAACGTTAAAGTTAAATATTTTAATATGTTTACTTTACTCATTCCCGCAACATATGAGATATAATTTCCAATTCCAAATGGACGCGATAGCGCGATGCTCCAGATTCCGTATCGTTTAAAGAAGGCAGTTCCTTTCTTTAGCCCTTTTTTAAATCGCATCGGAAAATGCTTTTCAAGCTTCTGCCCTATAAAATACGGAATAAGGCTAGAAATACTATACGAGATGGCCATTCCACCCGCTAAAAATATCGTCTGTATATATCCGGGCGACAACACATAGCCGTACGAAAGAACAACAATTAAACCCGGAAAAGGCAAAGAAGAACCTTCTAGAAACATGACGATAAATAAACCAGGAATTCCTATTGTATTCAGCCACTCCAAAAATTGTTGAATCATTGGACAGCAATCCTTCTTTCTTCATTGGCTCCCATAAAAGAATGAATCATATTGGAAATATCATCAGGATTCCCCGTTTTCAATTCCATTAAATAAGATTTTAAAGAATGTTGGAATTCATCAAATGAATGGCTGAAAAAGCCTGTGATTTGTTCAGACAATGATTGGTTTTGTTCTAACTCATGCACGAGATTTAGCTCTTTTAATTTCGTTAAATTGATTTCCTCTTGTCCCGGTAGTGCTGAATGAATAAAGATTGGCAGCCTCTTTTTCAGTGCCTCACTAATTGTTACGCCGCCTGGCTTCGTCACGATGGCATCTACATCGTCGTATAAATGATTCATTTCCTCTCGCGAACTGATATATGGAAGTGGATGGATATTAGCACGATTTAGCTTCTCTAATTTCCGAAATAAATGTTCATTTTTCCCACATAAAACTAAATATTCAATTTTCGAATCATTCTTTTGCTGCTTCATGAGGTCCGTAATATTTCCTAAACCTACACTGCCGCCTGAAACAAGGATTCGATAATTTTCATTCATTTTCTTTGTTCTTATACTCTCTTCTATTTGTTCAGCTATAGGAATTCCAGTTATAAATATTTGTTCCTCAGAAATGTTATTCTGTTGTATTAAATCCTTCCTTACCTTTTGATTTGGAACAAAGTGATAATCGATCCCTTTTTTCCCCCATACATCATTAATGAAAAAATCAGTATAAACATTAATGACTGGTGCGATATTTTCACTCTTCATTTTAAGTTTACTAAGAATATAGGATGGAAAGCCGTGTGTACAGATGATAAGATCTGGTTTTTCTTCTCTTAATATTTGCTTCATCTTTTTCATAAATAGAATTTCATAATATTTATAGGAACGCTGGGATTTAGTAGAATGCGCCATGTGACGATAAGCTTTAGCATATGATTTGGGAAAATGATGAATCCATTCAAGATACGTTCGCGTTACAACACTTTCCACAATTGGGTTCCAAGTACTCAGTAAATCTATTTTTTTACAAGTAATGGTGGGGTTTCGCTTTTGTATATAGTTTGCAATGGTATCAGCCACTTGATGATGTCCCGACGGCATCCTTAACAGTGGGAAAAATAATATTTTTTTCATACCGTTCAATCCTTTCATTGATTCACTATTAGCATACGAAATATTGAAGACGGATGAACCCCGCCACAGACTAATCATTTACTCAGACCTAAGACTGATTTTTTGTTCTTTCTTTATATTCCCTAAGCTTATGTACATGACACTTCTATAGACGAAAGCTAAAAGTAAAACCCTACACAAAGAAAAGCGCAAGGCGCCCGTTCAGCGACGTACAAACTTTTTAAGCTTCTGACGAGATAAAGGAAACACGGCGAGGAACGAGCCGATGTTGACTTATCGTAGGAAGAAGCTGAAAGTTTGCTAGTCGCTGGGCGCCTGAAGCTAGACAATGAAAGACTTGTTTTAAATAAGGATCGTATAAAATTTTATACTTTCTTTACTTTGTAAAAAAACACATACGAAAAATGAGTCTTTTCGTATGTGTTAGTATAGGAAAATAGTTATGATATTATGATGTCCTGTTCCTGTACATCAAGCCTTTTTAATTCATGGTCTACTTCGTCTTTTTTTCTTGCCAAACCATCAAGCACACGTCTTACATCTTGAAGGACTTGATTAAGTTTACTTTTTGCATCTGTTATTCGCGAATGCACCATCCAATCGGAAAAAATATTATCAAAAAAGAGATCAGTAAACGTAAAAATATCCTTTTTATTTATAGTGAACGATTCTGCTGCAATATTTTGAACATCCATCAACTCTGTTTCAAAATGCCTCAAGGCACGCTGAGCACGATGGATCAAATCTTCCGAACTATTAATTTCCGAATATTTAATCGCAGAGACGATTAATCCCCCACCTAGAAAAGTATCCCACATGGACATACCTTCAGCAGAGCCTAATTTATTGAGAGCAGCATCCAATGCACGGATAGCTTTACGGCCCGCTTCCTCTGCTTCGCCAAGTTCACGCATCATTGACCGCAAGGATACTCGCACATCTGCAATCTTTTGCAGAGTGCTATTTGCAACGGAATCATTTTGTCTAATCCATATTTCTTTTTCCTTTAAAAAATCGGTCCAGTCCTCATCAATATAAGTAAAATCAGGATTTTGCATTTCTTTTCGTAATTTTTCCGTTTCCATTTTAAGGTCCATCACCGTTTTTTCAGCTTCATTATATTTTAGCTCCGCCTCAGCAGCCTCGGCCAATTCCTTCTCCATCTGTTCATCCCATTTTCCCGTCCAAGCTTTAAGTTTATTAGTAAACGAAAACTTGCCCAGTTTTGCTATATCTTGTTGTTCCTTCGTTAATCTTCTATATAATCTGTCGCGCGAATCGATTGCTTCATCTAATCTTTTTTCCGCCCCGTTTAAACGACGCTTTATACGATCCCGCTCAGTTCGTTTCATTGTCAGTTCCATTTGCCGATCATATATATCCTGCCTCATAGAGACACCCCCTTATATAGATTACGGTTAAATACGGGAGGAAGTTTCGTGAGTTTTCATAAACCTTTCATTGACTTTTTATAAAAGTCAACTATTTCGGGATACGATTGCATTTCTATTTTCCCTTTTTCATTAATAATGTAAGTTCCTCTTTTTATCCTTTCAAACCATCCATAATAGTTTTTATGAAGGATAGAGAGGGTTTTATCTCCTGTTCCGAATTCACGCAAAAGCTTTGGAGAAAGTGGTCCAAACCGTTCAAGGCAGCAAGCGATATGAATGCAGTTTTCTTTATAAGCAGTCATGATTTTTGTCTGATTACTGCCACCTATATTATAATCGCCATGCCTGCCTTCTATTTCTTTCATGATATTGTCCCTTTTTTTCCTGCTTACCTGCATGCTTTTATTTCGGTCAAAAAGACTTGGATGGATTTTAACCTCCACATACGCACCTGATTTTTGAAAAGACACAATCATGAGCCCTAATTCCAATCTTCTCATTAAATAGCAAATATCTTTCCATTTTTTCGTTCTTAGGCTGAATTTTGGTTTTGGTATTGCAATATAAACCATGTCTGTAAGACGCTGTCTTTTCGTAGCTTGAATTAAGAGATCGATATTTAAGGATAACTTTAATTCCACGATAACTAGATGTTCCTCCTTCAACGCCGCTACATCACAATGGTGTACCTCCCCATGAACCTTATATCCTAATCTCTTAAAATATTGTTGAACTGGCTCATATAAATCAACTTCATATATTTTCATCATCTCGCCCACTTATTGAATATTTTCTTAATTAAATAATTATGAACAATCAAGCAGAATTATTGCAATATAATTTCAAACGAGTTATTATATCAAAAGTGCCTAATCCAATTATAAATGACTAACATTTATATGTGGAAAAATCTTATGAATAGAACGGAGAAGACAACATGAAAAAACTATTATTTTTAATAATGGGTACTTTATTATTAACTGCAGCATGCGGAAATGGTGAAAAGCCAGCAGAAAAAGAAGATGCCGTTGTAGAAAATAACGCATCCGAAACGAGTGAAGTAGCAAAATTCCCTGAATACTCCATCGTTAAAGAATACATTCCAAATGCTACATATAAAGAAAGTCTTGAAGAAGACAATGATGATCAACGTGTAATTTTATACGAAAATGAAGATGGAACAAGCTTCAAAAGTTTCTATTTAAAAACAAGGAATATTTTACAAATCAGAGATCTTAAAGAAGATCGTTTGACTTATAATAAAATGTTCAATCCAGATAAACAATAAATGTAAAAGCTCCAATCTTTTATTAGATTGGAGCTTTTCTATTTCCAGGAAGGAAAAAGAGATGTTTTAATTGAATCTATTTGTATCAACCATAAAGGGGTTTTTATAGATGGAGCAGCGACATATCATTTTATTTAAGCAAATGGAAACGTATCGAAGTTATGTTTTAAGTGTACTGGAAGATGTCTCCATAGAAAAAGCAGAAATAATCCCTGAAGGATTCAGTAATAATATACGCTGGAATTTAGGACATCTTTATCTTGATCAATATTTATGGATTCAGGCTGTAACAAAAGAAGATACTGCGGTTCCAGAAGAATTTAATAAATGGTTTGGATTTGGAACATCGCCAAAGAATTTCACAAGCGAAACTCCTACATACGAAGAACTTAAAGTTCTACTAACGAAGCAGCCTAATGAAATAAAAAGAGAATATGGCAATAGATTGGAAGAAAAATTTTCTCCAACTGAGATGGGGATGCATACGATTGAACAAGTATTGGTTCGCACAATTTTTCACGAAGGAATGCATTTGCAAACAATTTTAGATATAAAGAAATTAATATAAGTTTGGTTGGCGGAGAAGGTGGGATTCGAACCCACGCGGCAGTTGCCCGCCCTAACGCATTTCGAGTGCGTCCCCTTCAGCCGGACTTGGGTACTTCTCCAAATATGAGGAATGCTTGTAATAGGTATTGAACCAATGTCATAGTCTTTGCGAGTGACCGCACAAAAAATTATATAACAGTTTCCTTTAAGAGTCTAATGATAAAATAAGCTATATTTATCAAGGGTATAATAAGAAATAGAAATTGGAGTTTGATTGGAGGAGGACTTTTGAAGATTGTCGGTATTTCTGGTGCACTTTCAGGTCAAAAAACATCACAAATGGTTAACGATTGTTTATTTGCAGTGAAGAAAGCCAATTCAGATATAGAACTTGAGTTAATTGATCTAAAGGATTTTGATATAGAGTTTATGAAAGGCTTGCCGTTATCTTTTTATAATGATGACACCCAAGCAGTCGTGAAAAAGATTTTAAAAGCAGATTGTATAGTGATTGGTACGCCGATTTATCAAGCGTCGATATCTGGAAGCTTAAAAAACTTGTTGGATTTAATGCCGGAGCGAGCTTTTAAAGGTAAAGTTGTCGGTTATATTTCCAATGCCGGCTCGGATAAACATTTCATGGTAGCCCAATTCCATCTGGAGCCAATCATTCGTTTTCTCGGAGGGATAATTCCTCCAAAGAATATATTTGTTAACTTTGACCACTTTGATCCTGAAGATAATATCATCATCGATAAACGAGTGAAAGAAAGAATCACGGATTTTGGAACGATTCTTGTTAAGATGACAGAACAGTTAGGCAGTGATTATTAAGGATTTTGACTCTCTTCTAGTGTGAAGAGAGTTTTTTTATGAATATTTTTGGCTTTTTTGTTTTAAATGTGTTCTTACATGCAATCTATGAATGCAAGACATGACTTTTTTCGCTTAATACAGTTCATTCGTCCAAACCATACCGTAAATGGATTTATGGATACATACATTTGGGAAGATGATGTAGATATAATGTATGAAGATCTTAAGACAAAAGGCGCCATTTTGGAGGCGAAACTTATAAATCTGCTATATGGTATGAGAGGAGTTCTTGTCTATGATGTAGATGGGTATCGTTTTTGTATTGGGGGACCTTCGAAATAATACCTAATTTCGCCATTTAAGAACATTGGCATAACAGCTTTAGCAATACATCCAGAAACAAGTACATTCGTTTTTTACTCCTAAACCCTGATGATAGAAAATATCGATATAGGTGACGTGTACTGCTGGCTGTGCTCCACAAGCGTGGAACTTTACTGAAAAAACTATACTCTTTTAGATTCGTTTATTAATAATTTTACGTATAAATAATTTGTTAATAATGCATAGAATTTGTTGTATTAACACAGTCATTCTATCGGCATTTTCCCTAAAATCACCGTTTTTCACCCATTTCCAGCGCTACTGGTTTCATCTTCTTCCTGTGGACATAAACTGGATAGAGAACATGAACAAACGAGGTGATTAAATGGAAAGACAGTTTTATGGAAATCCCGGAATGCCTATGAATTATCCTATGGGTTACCAAGGCTACCCAATGCATCATTCTGGTTATCATCATGGTCACCACCATGGCCATCATCACGGGCATCACGGACATCATGGACACCATCACCATGGGCATCATCACTATGGA
Organism: Bacillus sp. FJAT-49711; assembly: GCF_018343715.1. Lineage (GTDB taxonomy): Bacteria > Bacillota > Bacilli > Bacillales > Bacillaceae_C > Lederbergia. The sequence continues at coordinate 453,391 of NZ_JAGYPL010000003.1, forward strand.
CTTGACCAAACCCAAATCCAGCTACAAAACCAAGCATACTCACCACATCATATGATGCACTATGGCCACCATCAACAACACCACAAGCCTCATCATAAGAAGAAATACTATAAGTAAAAGCCGAAGAAGATACGGGATATGCCGTATCTTCTTTTATGCGGAATAGTATTAAATTCGATGCTAATTACTAGTTACGTTTTAAGAAGCACTATTATCGACATTTTTTCCTTTGAAGATCAAGTTCGACAATTTGAACATTGCTGACCTTAACAGTCTCTTTCCAACAAGTATGGGCACCAATAACAAAATTGATTACCTTCACCATCTCTTTTTCCAACACTAAGGGAACCAATAACACGATTGATTACCTTTACCATTTCTTTTTCAACGACTAAGGGAACCAATCATGCGATTGATTACCTTTGCCATCACTTTTTCAACGACTAAGGGAACCAATCATGCGATTGATTACCTTTGCCATCACTTTTTCAACGACTAAGGGAACCAATCATGCGGTTGATTACCTTTACCATTTCTTTTTCAATGACTAAGGGAACCAATACGCTAGAAAAGCACAAGCATAAAAATTCTGTTTGTATTTCCCATCAAATAGATGCCATTCTATTGCCTGCTTTCAAGTTTTGCTGATCTATCAGCTTTTTTATTTTCTCAACCGCTTCATCCACATTCCTAGCATTTAAGATCACTTTCTGACTCTCTGGATACTGGTCTGCCGTAAATTTGTATCGTGGATCGTAGTAGTATTCCAATAATAATCTTACAGCAATAGAAAATTCCTCAATTTGTAAGCTTCTCTCTATCTCTGCGGCTATCGGAGTATGGATGCGCGGCTTTATTTTTTGAAATGCTTCCATACATTCAGCTTTATATTCCCAAGGTCGGTAATCGTCTAAAATATGCTGGACTCTTTCCTCAATTGGCACCTCGATAAAAATTTGGATGCCTTTTTCTTTGAGGTTATTCAATGAATTTGGCAGTACCGCTCTACCAATTCGTTTGCTCTCTCCTTCAAATATAACGTAAGGGGCACTGTGTAATTCAACTAAACGGTCGATTAAGAGGGAGTCGAACGTTTTCTGGTTATGAGGCTGCAATCCGATTTGTCCGAATATAGATCCTCGATGATTCGCCATGTGTTCTAAATCTATTACAGGGTACCCTTCATCTTGTAGTTTTCTTAAAATAAGAGTCTTGCCTGTACCGGTATTCCCATTAAGAATGAATGCTTTCTGAGTACATTGCATCTTTTCTAATTGATCGACAACCCATTTTCGATATGCCCGAACGCCTCCTTGAAGACGATTCGCTTTCACGTTCATTAAATCTAAAACCGTTGCGGATGTTTTGCTTCGCATCCCACCGCGCCAACAGAAAACGGTTATCTCCCCACCTATTTGTTTAAAAGCTTTAATAAAATCGGGGAGCTTGGCTGAAACAATTTCAAGACCACGATCTTGCGCTGCTTCCGGATTGACCTGTTTGTATAATGTCCCAATTTCCGCCCTTTCCTTATCATTAAACAGCGGAATATTTATGCTGCCTGGAATAGTCGAATGGTAAAATTCAGATGGAGACCTTACATCAATAAGTGAAATTTCCCCTTTTTCCCTCAATGCCATCACTTGTTCAATAGCTATGTCGCGGAACATGGTATCTCTCCTCTTAACCTTTTAAATTACAACAATTTTACCTGAATGGTCGTCCATTACCTCACCAATAATAGCAGCTTCGACTCCAGCCTCAAGGAGTTCGGCTAAAAGTCCATCAGCTTCATCACCCGCAATGGAAATTAATAGTCCTCCTGATGTAACGGCATCACATAAAATCCATTGGTCAATTGTATCCATATTTTCTGGAAAAGATACTGAATCCTGTATATGAGAGTGGTTATTTTTTGTTCCACCAGGAATAATACCTTGCTCCGCCAATTCCCTTACTCTATCTAAAACAGGAACCTGATCCTTTATAATTCGAATCCCCACTCCGCTTCCTTTCGCCATTTCTAACGAGTGGCCAAGCAGCCCGAATCCAGTAACATCTGTACAAGCATGAACATTAAAAGATTCCATCGTTTCGGCTGCTTTCTTATTTAAAGTTGCCATGACCCCTGTTACACGATTAATTTCCGATTCGTTCAATAATCCTTTTTTAAGAGAAGAGGTTAAAATTCCTACACCAATCGGCTTTGTTAAAATTAATTTATCACCTGGTTCGGAACCTGCATTCGTTCTCACCTTTTCTGGATGAACCAAACCAGTTACAGCTAAGCCGAATTTCGGCTCCTTGTCATCTATGGAATGACCGCCGACAAGCGCTGCTCCCGCTTCCTGCAACTTATCTGCAGCCCCTCGTAAAATTTCTGCTAATATGCTTTTATCTAATGTTGCAATTGGAAATGCCACAATATTGAGTGCAGTCAATGGCTTTCCTCCCATTGCGTATATATCACTAATAGCATTTGCAGCCGCAACTTGTCCAAATGAATAAGGATCATCTACAATTGGCGTGAAAAAATCAAGGGTTTGTACAATGGCTAAATCATCGGCTAGTCGATAAACCCCTGCATCATCGCTAGTATCAAGACCAACTAAAAGATTTGGGTTTGGACTGGCAGGTGGAAGCATTCGAATCACTTCAGATAAATCTGCGGGGCCAATCTTGCATCCACAACCACCTTTTGAGGATAAAGAAGTAAGTTTAATTGCATCCATTTGGGGCATACTTAATCAACCTTTCTGTTTGGTTTCAATATTATGTTTATTATAGATGATATTCAGGCAACTTTTCTAATTAGAAACACTCCTTATATAATGGTTTTCCATTAATATTCATATCGCATTAGTGATACAATAACAGGGGCACATTTGCATAAGAGGAGTTTACATATATGAAGATCGAAAAAAAGCAGCTTTTTCAAGTGCTGAAAATATCATTTCCGCTCCTATTGTTAATATTAGCGGTCATGGAAATACAAAAATCTGTTAAAGGGGTCGATTTGAATCTACTCCAACAAGAAGTAAGCCAATTACAAATATGGGAATTGGCCTTATTTTTCATTATTGCGCTTTGTGCCGTCTCACCGATGTTTTTATACGATGTGATGATTGTAAGATTGCTAGGAATTAAAATATCTCGCAGAAGGTTAGTGAAACAGTCTTTTATCGTAAATACCTTTTCTAATATTATCGGCTTCGGTGGTCTCGTCGGCTTACTGTTAAGAAGTTATTTTTATACGAAATACGATATAGAAAAACAAGGGTTACTAAAAACAATTGCTTCTGTCACACTATTTTATCTTACTGGAATATCATTAATAGCCTGGATCATTCCGATTGGATATCGCAATTTCCCTTTATTTCAGGAAACTAAGTGGCTTATGCTTGCAGTATTGGCGGTCATTTTATATTTACCATTATTTATTGGTGTTTATATTTTTCAAAATAAACGAAAAAGTGGTTCACCTTTAAAACTTCAAGTAGCTGGCAAGCTCGTAATTGCTTCAGCGCTTGAATGGGCGGCCGTCTTCTTTGTTATTTGGTACTTAACTCATTTATTACATATTCCCGTTCCTTTATCTAGCTTAATCCCTATTTTCGTCATTGCCTCTTGCGCAGGGATTGTCAGTATGATTCCTGGAGGAATTGGATCATTTGACCTCGTTTTCCTTTGGGGAATGCAAATCTTTGGAATTCTTGATGAGAAGGTACTTTTTCTGCTCATATTGTATCGGCTTGGCTATTTTATTTTACCTTTCCTATTCGCTGTCATCCTATTCATTAAGGAATATTGGGATAAATGGAATCGTTCATGGAATGACTTGCCAAATATTTTCTTTCAACGGGTTAGTCACATTTCTTTAACCGTTCTTATTTTTATTTCAGGACTAATTCTTTTGCTTTCAGCTGCTGTACCAGGCGTGTTGTACAGGCTGAAAATCGCGGAAGGATTTTTATCACAGCCCATTATGCAAATTTCACATCAAATGACGGTTGCAGCTGGTTTTATTTTATTGGGTCTGTGTAGAGGAATTGAGTATAAAGTAAAAAGAGCATATTATTTGTCCATATTAGTACTTTCTTTTGCAGCTATCTTTTCTGTGTTAAAAGGGATCGATTATGAAGAAACAATCTTTTTATTAATCGTGGCTGCCCTTTTATTTATGTCAAAAAAACGATTTTACCGAGAAAGTTATGTGATAACTTGGGGGAAGGGCCTTTTCGACATTACTGTTGTCTTGATCATCACGGCCATGTATATATTTATTGGATATATGAATTTACCAACATCAAAGTTCAATATTCCTGCTAGACTTCGTCCTCTTGTCATTACTGATTATTACGATTTATTTTACAGCGGGATCATTGGTATTGTCATTGCAGCTTTCATTTTAGTTTTAGGTTATTTTATTCGGAAACCGAAGCTTATTGTGAATGAGCCCTCTACTCATCAGGAAGAAAAAATAATGGAACATATTAAAAAGCATACAGGGACTGTGCTTTCCCATCTTATCTTTTTACATGATAAATTTGTTTTTTGGAATAAAAAAGAAACCGTTCTATTCAGCTATCAAACATATGCAGATAAAATTATAATTCTAGGTGACCCCGTAGGAATTAGAGAAGATTTTCCTTCTGCCATTGAAGAATTTCTAGAATCGGCAGACCGTTTTGGGTATCGGCTCGTTTTCTATGAGGCAAGCAATAAAGTCATTCCTCATTTACATGAGTATGGGTTTGATTTTTTCAAATTAGGTGAGGAGGCATTTGTCGATTTAGACGAATTTGCACTTACCGGGAAGAAAATGAAAGGGAAAAGAGCGATAAAAAATAAATTTGAAAAGGGAGGCTATTGGACAGAGCTGATTGATCCACCTTTTCAAACAGAGCTTTTACAACAATTAAAAGAGGTTTCAGATAAATGGCTTCATGGTAGAAGTGAGAAGGGCTTCTCACTCGGTTATTACGATGAACATTACTTAAGTATGTCAAAGGTCATTGTAGTAAGAGGAGAAGAAGGAATCATTGGTTTCGCCAGTATCATGCCTATGTATGATGATGAAAAGACAATCTCTATCGATCTGATGCGCTTTATTCCAGATGCTCCATCTGGAACAATGGATTATATTTTTATTTGTCTTTTTGAATGGGCAAAGGAATCCGGCTATCGTACATTTAATTTAGGGATGGCTCCCCTTTCCAATGTCGGACAATCGAAGTTTTCGTTTTTAAGCGAAAGAATGGCTGCTCAATTATTTTTACATGGTCACTTTCTTTACCACTTCAAAGGATTGAGAAATTTCAAGGAAAAATATGCAGATAAATGGGAGCCTAAATATTTGGCTTACCGAAAAAAATCGTCCCTAACTTTTACGATGGCCCAAGTTACATTATTAATTAGTAAAAAAAGGGATTAGAAAATTAAAGTCCGATTACCATCGCGGTAATCGGACTTGATTCAATTTTGCAAAGTTCTTAATCGATACGCATTCATGGCCGTTTCGCCTAAATGATCAAGGAGATTGTAATTAGCATACGCTCCTACAACTGCACCTAACCCAGGTATTAATTGCAGCATTTTAACGAAATCAATATAATCACGGTATTCCTGTTGGAATTTTTGCCAATCCATATCCACTAAAAACTGCTTTTCTCCCTCCCAGTTTTCAATAATATGAAAGGTTTCTCTTCGTTTTTCATCGCTTGAAAAAGCAAGCTGGAAAACGTGAAGTATGAACAAGCGCTCTTCATACTCATTTGTATCAAAACCATAAATAGACGCCGCTTCAAATAAAAATTTAATTTCAATGGACAACAGCAACGGAAAATCAGCTAAACCGAGTAAAATGCCTCCAGCACCTGTACCAGCACCCTCAATCACTGCTGTTTTTCGATAATTAGAGAGCTTTTCTTTAAGCATTTCGTCCTTCTCATAAAGATTCATACCAATGGTTTGATGCTTCTTCGTCGTTACATTTGATCCTACTAATGTTGCTTTTACCATGTTTTTAATGCTTTCCGTCATAACAGTATGCACTTTTTCAGGAATCAACTTGTTGACTTTCGTTTGCGCTTTTTTCGATATTCGATTAATGAGGCTTGACTGCTTAAGCATCTTTTCCTTCCAAATCCGCAGCTCATCCTGTACCTTTATACTATACTCAGTCATGTTCGATCATCCTCTTAAAGTTTGCTAGTACAAAAGTATACGTAAAACGCGCTGAAAAGATTCATTCCACTTGGTGTCTTCGATCATACCGCATCAGCAAAACATCAATTTTCGTTTCGATTCTTTGCATAGTTAACAGAAAGTCCTCTAATGTTTTTTCATTATAATGAACAGCTTGTTCTGATGATTCCTCATTTCTCACTAGTGTTTCTTGATAACGCCGCACTGATTTTAAATCCATTTCGTTCCTCCTGATTCATTATTTCGTTCTTAATAAAGAATATACTTTAATGATATAACGAATCAGGATAGATTACAACACTATCAATGAAAAAGCCCGGATTCTTTTGATTTTTTTAATATCGCTTGCGTCTTTTTGCTAAGAGGTTCTTTTAAGAATGTACCCAGTAATAATGCGATTAATCCAAATATGGAAAGAAATAATACATCATGCAGCACCCTTTCCAAAACAATTCCCCCTACTGCTTCTCTCATTAAATCAACAGCATAAGTGAATGGTAAAAAGGGACTGATGATTCGAAAGAATTTCGGAAGGAGCACGACGGGATAAGTCCCTCCTGAACCTGCTATTTGTAAAACAAGCATAATGATCGCCATCGCCTTCCCGACATTTCCGAAAACGGAAACGAGAGAATAGACAATTAACATGAACACGATACAAATGAAAAGCCCAAATATGACAAACCAAAAGGGAGCGCTGACTGATACATGGAGGATAAATAAATCTCCTAAGGTAACGATGAGTGTTTGTAGAAATCCAATCGTTAAAAAGGTCAGAAATCGTCCAAAGTATATTTGTTTTCCTGTATAGAGATCATGTTGATGTACATCAACAGCTAGAAGAGAAATGAGCAAAAGCGCACCTACCCAAATAGAAAGCACAGTATAGAATGGCGTCATGCCTGTACCATAATTTTTAATCGGGAAAAGTTTATGCTCGTCTAGCTTCACAGGCTCTTCAAAGAAATTACGTTCTGCATTCGGATCGTGTCGGAGTAAATTTATGATTTCATTAATATCTGCTTCACTTTTTACTTTTCGAATTTTGTCCGCAAGTGCTTTTACCTTTGAATTCACATACGGAAACTGACCATGTGCATAATCTAACGCTTTTTTTCCGTCCTTTAAATTCCCTTGTGTACTTTTTAAAATTCTTTCAACTTCTGGCAAGGTGGATTGAGCCTCTGTTAACATCGCTTTCGCATTTGACAAAGTTTTTTTCGCATTCGCTACTTCAACTAAAATCGTAGGCTCAATCGAATCATTGTATTCTTTAATAAAAGCATCCAATTTTGCAGGAACGGTAGATGCCTTGTCTTTAATTGATTCGAGTGTATCTTTAAACTCCTGCTTTTTCTGGCTCAAAAATTGATTAATATCCGTTATTTGGCTTCCGCCAGTTTGTAAAGCTGCTTTTAACTCACCCGTTTTTGCTATTGCCTCATCCAGTTGTTCACTGCCAGAACCTCCTCCCTGTTCGGTATTAATCTGTTTAAGCTTTATTAAAGATGATTCAATCGTATCAATCGTTTGCAACGCATTATTAAATTGATCTTGCAGGTTTTTTTGCAACTGATCTCCCTTGCTTAAATCTATATTTACGTTTTGGGCATCGTTTAAAAAGTTATTAATATCAGTAGAGACCTTCTGAACCTTCTCCACATCAGCTTTAATTGTTGGAGCGATCGCATTCAGTCGGTCTTCTGCTGTCGTAATAAAATCTGTTGTTTTATTAATGGTATCAAGTCCATTACTTGTAAGCTTTCTTACCTCTGGAATTTTCCCTTCCGCTTTGTTCAAAATATTCTCTGCTGAAGTTGCATCAGCCAGTGATTCATCTAAAACGCGATTGATTTCCGGCAAATTGTTTTCAAGCGTGAATATATATTGTTCGAATCTTTCAATATCAGGAAGATCGTGTTCCAATTCAATGCCAATCTCATTAAACAAATCAAAAATAACTCCATTTACTGTGGAAATGAACCTGCTGCTCACTTGCTCAACAATGAGAGAAGCTCCTTTTTGAGTAATTTTGGGTGAAACGGAATTGATTTTTTCATTGACATAATACTCCATTTTAGCCTTTTCTGGTTTAGCAGAAATGACGGTTGCCAATTTCTCTGAAAAGTCTTTAGGAATAATAATCACAGCAAAGTAATTTCCATAATCGACTTCATCCATCGCTTTCTTACGATTCGTAAAATGCCAATCCATGCTTTTATTTGTTTTTAACGTCTTCACTAGCTCTTTTCCTACATCGATATCTTTATTACGAATTTTAGCTCCTTGATCTTCATTTACAATGGCAACAGGAAGATTGCCTGTCTCTGAATACGGATCCCACATAGCCGCGATATTTAGCCATGCATATAAAGAAGGAAGTACAATAAGGCCGCCGATCATAATAGCGGCAGCCCAGTTTGTAATGATGTTTTTTATGTCATTTGTATATATCTTTCGAATGTTGTTCATGATTTTTTGCCCTTTTTAATGAGATATATGTTTTAATTTACCCATTAAAAAGCTATATAACCAAACCATTTAGAAAATCCGAAAGTCTTTCCACTCGTCAGGCATCATTTTTTTATATTTAGGCTGAAGATAGCGATCATCGAAAAGCATAATAATACCTGTATCCGTTTCTGTTCTAATAAGACGTCCTCCAGCTTGAAGGATTTTATTCATCCCGGGAAACACATACGCGATATCATAGCCATTTTGTCCATTTCTAGAAAAATAGTCTTTAATCAATTCTCTTTCAATACCTATTTGCGGAAGCCCAACTCCAACTAAAAAGACACCATTTAACCGATCACCTTTTAAATCGACTCCTTCTGAAAAAATTCCTCCAAGCACTGCAAAAGCTAAAAGAGATTCCTTTTGATCAGACTGAAATTTTATTAAAAAATTTTCCCGCTCATATTCCGTCATTCCAGGACCTTGAATAATCGTCGGAATTCCCGTGTTGCATGATGTCCATTCTTCAAAAACGCGATTCATATATTGATAAGAAGGGAAGAAAATAATATAGTTCCCTGGACTGTTTTTGATGACAGCTTCCAGTGATTGAACAATTGGCAATACGGATCCTTCCCTATCACGAAATCTTGTTGATAATGGATGAACCCTTACGTCCGTCTGTTCTTTCGAGAACGGCGATGGGATTGATACAGTGTAATCATCTTCTTTTCCTCCGAGCATTAGCAAGAAGTACTGTAATGGGGATAAAGTAGCTGAAAAATAGACACGCGATTTAAATGACTTCCCTGCTTGATAAACTACAGTAGAAGGATCTAAACAAAACATTTTTATCATCACTTCATTGCGATTTACTTCAACATATGCGACATATTGTTCATCATATAGCTTAACGATGCGCGACCAGCTCAAAGCTGCAAAAAATGCATCGAGCAAAGCTTGGCCACCCTCTCTTTCATTTCCGTTAAATAATTCTTGCTCCGCATCTTCAATGAATTTTTCAATAAGCTCATTAAACTCTTCATCTACTTCTTGTAAAACTTGATATTGTTCACCTTCCGTCTGTTTCCTAAGACGAATGAAAAAGTCATTTATTAGCTTAGCAGATTCAAAAACCTGACTATGTTTGTACAAACGCTTTAATTCTAAGAACATCCTTTTATCCAAGCTCGCAGAGTACATATCCCTTGCTCGATCAACTAAGTTATGGGCTTCATCAACAAGAAGGACTGTCTGTTTTTTTGTCTCATCAAAAATACGTTTCAATGATACACGCGGATCAAAAATATAATTATAATCGCAAATAACAGCATCCGACGCGTATGCTAACTCCAATGAATATTCAAATGGGCACACCATATGCTTTCTTGCGTATCTCTCAATAACTTCTCTAGACATCTCTTTCTCATTTGAAAGAATATCAAGCACAGCTTCATTTATCCGGTCGTAAAAGCCATCCGCAAACGGACAGTGTTCTTTTGTACATAATTTTTCTTCGGTAAAACAGATTTTATCCTTCGCCGTAATGGTGACTGATTTCACGTTTAATCCTTTATTCTCCATTAAACGAAATGCTTCCTCTGCTGTTTGACGAGTTGTCGTTCTCGCTGTTAAGTAGAATATTTTCTTGAGGTCCCCTTCCCCGATCGCCTTTACAGCAGGAAATAAGGTAGAAATTGTTTTTCCAATCCCTGTAGGAGCCGTTGCAAATAATGTTTTTTTCTCTACAATTGTTTTATAAACTGCCCCCGCTAATTGTCGTTGGCCTTTTCGATATGATTCATACGGGAATTGAAGATCACGGGCGCTATTTTTCAACTCTCGTTCATGTTCCTTTAGCCACTTTGCATAAGGGGCATAGCTTTCTAAAAGTGTAAAAATAAAATCTTCTAATTCTTGAAAGCTATAACTTTTTATAAATTTCTTCGTTTCTTCCGATTCTTTTTGAAAATAAGTGAGCTGGACATTCATTTCTTTTAGGGTCTGCTGTCTTGTGTACATATAGGCATAACATTTCGCCTGAGCCCAGTGAACCGGATATGTATCTTCTGTAATGTTCTGAAGACTTCCAGATGTCGATTTGATTTCATCAATAGTAAAGCCTTCTTTTGTACGAAGTAATCCATCACATCTTCCCTCAATAACAAAAAGGAGATGATCATAAACCATCTCAGTTTGAAGAAATACTTCACTTTCATCGTCTTCATCATAATCCTTTTGAAGTTTGCGATGTGCTTTCGTTCCCTCAGTTAATGTAGTAACACTTCTAAAGCCTGATTCAATGCTTCCGCTTCGGTAAACATATTCTACAAGGGGACGCACGGCTACTTTTATTTGATCATCCATTTTCTCACCTATTTTAAAGGGTTATACAAATATTGTAGCACAGGCGTTCGCAATGACCAAAGAGAATTAATTTAGATTCTCGATTTACCTTAAGAATCAAAATTACTCTTATCCAATTTCTTGATATTCATGCCATCCTCAGTTAAGCGATACAATCCGAAAACAGTGGGATTAGCTTGCACCAACCCTGCACTTACTAAGCCTATAAGCGTCTCGTTTACGTCCGATAGATTCCCTTCCGCTTGAGGAAGACGTTCTGCAATCTGTATTGGCGTTTTCCAGTCAACGGTCAATTCGCCTAAAACGGATTGTTGTTTTGAGGTCAAATCCATATCTTCTATCCTCCGCTAAAGTGCTAAATTTATAATTCCAAAGTTATTTATAAAAGTCTATTTTCCGTTTAAGAGTAAAGAATACATACAAATATAGAATAAAAACGATTCCGACCAGGCTGGCGGCGATTATTTGAAAGACATACCCTTTCCAAGTTGCGATTAAACCAGCTTGACAGGCTATCAAAGCAACAAACATTGTTAAGTAAAATTGAATCATACGCTGAAATGTTTCTTTCACTGATTCACGGTCGGAATAAATTTTTTGAATATTTTTCTGATTAGCAGGCATTCGGAAATAATGAAACTTTTCAATAAATGACGCCACCTGTTCCCATCCGGCGTCTTTATATAATTGAAAATAATCGGCATCCGCGTCACGAAAATCAATTTGATAGACGTATGATTGGTTAGGATCTTCTTCAAAGTAATACATACCTAGACGATATTTGATAAAATGAAGTCCTTTTCGTGACATTTCGGTTAGCCACCGTTCTTCTTTCTGTACATCCGAGGGTGTAAATAATTTAAATTTCTTGACCGTCATCTTGATCACCTTCCATTTCTTTTATGATGCTGCTCGCATTTTTCACTAGAGATTCAAGACGCTTATATTCCAATTGAACAATTTCTTTTCCAAAAGTAGTTAGTCGATAATACTTACGTCTGTCCTCTTCATCTACATCCGCTTTCGCAATAATCTTTTGTTTTTCAAGCTTTCCAAGCGCCCCGTACAACGTCCCTGGTCCCATCGTAACTTCACCATGGCTGATTTCCTCAACATCCTGCATAATCGCATATCCATGGCGAACTTCTCTTAATGACAATAAAATATAATACGTCGCTTGTGATAACGGTAAATAATCTTCTATTCGTTTCATCCATATTCACCTACTTTTATATATCGTCTATCGTTGTATCGCATACTGATATATCGTTTAACGATATAGTAACAAATTTACTTTATTATATCAATAGGTTTTTTAAAAATAGGCATAAAAAAAGACTGAAGCGAATCATTCAGTCTTCTTTTATTTCATTTATAGCTTTAACATATCTCGGAAACCATTTCTCCCATTCAGCTTTACGGTTTTCTATTATTTTTCCATCCAATAATGCACTAATCACATCAAGACACACATGCCACCCTGCCAGATCTCTCGGTGTGTGGTCAGTCATCTTATTAATCTATTCTATTAAAGTTAACTGACATCCTTCTGAATTAGGATAAAGCTCAAATCGAACAACATCGTCTGCCCATGTAAATTGTAGTACAGAGTGCGTTTTCACCTCGGTGATTTTCATTTCTTCAAAGCTTCCATCACCCATGTCAAAAGTTAAATTCCCCCTTCATGAAGATCCTTCACTCGAAGTTCAGAAAACCATTGCGATAATTTATCGTTATCTGTCAGCATGGACCATACATTTTCAACTCGGTGATTTAAGAAGTGATCGAACTGAGCCAGATAACCGTGTTCTGTTTTTTGTAGTTTAGCAAGCATTGTCTTTCCTCCATTCTTTATAATGAACTTTATTCCCTTCTACCACAATCCCGGGCATGACTTAATCTTTAATATCATGCATTTGTCCTTCACGCTCACATTGTTGGAAAGTATGGTTCTATTTTAAGGCACTTGTCCATCATACGCATTTTGATGGACAAAATCATTCTACTCTCCAAGTATTTGTCCATCAAAGAATTACTGCATAATTAAACATTTAGCATCGCTTAAAAAATACGATTAAGCGCATAAATAAAACGGCGAGACAATCCCCCACCGCTCCACAAGAATATTATTTTAACAACCTCAAACTATTCAATATAACCAAGATGGTACTGCCTTCGTGACCAATGACTCCGTATGGCAAATCCAACACTTGCAAGAAGTTGGATAAAATCAATAAAATAATTACACCAATGGAAAAGACGATATTTTGTTTAATGATTCGATTCATTCTTTTCGATAGATTGACAGCATCCGAGATACGAGAAAGATCGTTTTTCATTAAAATCATATCTGCCGTTTCGAGTGCGACATCGGTTCCGTCTCCAACGGAAATCCCAACGTTCGCTGTTGCTAGTGCAGGTGCGTCGTTGATTCCATCGCCGACCATTGCAACATTTCCGTATTTCTCCTTTAACTGCTTAATATGATTAACTTTATTTTCAGGCAAACACTCCGCGATATACTCTTGGACATGACTCTCGGAAGCGATGGCTTGCGCCGTTTGAGAATTGTCGCCTGTCAGCATAATTGTGTACAGACCTTGATTTTTTAATTGGTCGATTGCCTTCATTGATTCTGCTCGAACAAGGTCTTTTAAGGCAATCATGCCAACAAGTTCTTCTCCCTTTTGAATAAATACGACTGTTTTTCCCTCTTTCGCCAATTCTTTAGCCTTCCATTGTCCTGCCGCTTCTCCGCCAACAAAACCACTTTTCCCAATTTTCCATTCTGTTTGATTAATGCTTGCTTTTACTCCCCAGCCCGGAACATCTTCAATGCTATCTAGTTCAATGAACTTTCCCGACATTGTTTCTTGCGCGTATTTCACGATTGCGTTTGCCAACGGGTGGTTTGAATGCCGTTCTATAGACGCGGCAATAAGTAAGATCTCCTCAGATGAAAATCCGTCTTGGGCGATGACATCTGTTATTTCAGGTTTTCCAGTTGTCAACGTACCTGTTTTATCAAAAGCAATTGCTTGTAGATCACTTAATTGTTCCAGGTGAACGCCACCTTTAAAAAGAATGCCGTGCCGCGCCCCATTTGAAATGGCGGACAAGGTTGCGGGCATAATAGATGCAACGAGAGCACACGGTGATGCAACTACTAATAAAATCATCGCCCTATAAAAAGTTTCCGTCCAACTCCATCCAAGTAAAAAGTGAGGCAAGAACATCATTAACGCAACTACAGCAAGCACGATCTTTACATATTTACCTTCAAACCGCTCAATAAACAATTGAGAAGGCGACTTTTCACTTTGTGCTGACTGAACCAATTCGATGATTTTCTGGAATAGCGTTTCATGACTTGGTTTTGTAATTCGAACTGTTATCGAACCGTTTAAATTCACAGTACCCGCAAAAACTTCGTCCTTAAGTCCTTTTGATACAGGAATTGACTCACCCGTAATCGCCGCTTCATCCAATGTGGAAATTCCCTTTACAATTTCGCCATCTGAAGGAACCCTTTCCCCAGGTTTAATTAAAATGAAATCTCCAATAGCGAGTTTCGATACGTGAACACGTTCTTCTCGTTCTCCAATTATGCGCAACGCTTCTTCAGGCTGCAACTCCATTAATGAAGATATTTCCTTCTGGCTTTTATTCATTGTATACGTTTCAAGCGCACCACTTACTGCGAAAATAAAAATTAAGATCGCACCTTCTGTCCAATATCCAATAATGGCAGACCCGATAGCAGCTATTATCATCAGCATCTCAACGTTGAGTTCCTTATTTTCAATCGTATCCACAATACCTTCTTTTGCCTTCGCATAGCCACCAATGGCAAAAGCTAATAAATATAAAATGATGGATAATTTATCAGATGCATTCTTATCCATTAACCAGCCTAGAAAAATGAGGACACCACATGCAATTGCCGCAATCAGTTCACCATTCATTTTTATCTTTTTTAGAAAATTGCTTTCTGTTACTGCATTTTTGTTCTCTAAAAATTGTGCAAGAGCACTCATTTCAACACCTCCTAGTTTAAACTTCGAACTTTAAGAATGCTAATTTATAATAATTATTATATGAATATTATAGTAAAAGGAAACAAGTAAGTCAAATTTAATTGAGAATTCTTCAATATAATTGAGAATGATTATTAATGTTATTTATCAACATCTAACTTGATAATAAAGCTAAATCCACTTAAATGCTAATGATAATCATTATCAAATAATTTAAAATTATTATTAAGACATACTTACTAAAAATAAGGTGTACACTTACTTATTTTAAGATTTATCCTTTTACTAATGAATGGTATAGTGGTGGAAGAGATAATTTTACAGCAAAGGGGTAAAAATGATATGAAAGAAGCGAAAATGGATGTAAGCGCTTATTTAAAGAGAATCGGATACACAGGTCTACTAGATGGCAGTGCCATTGCACTTGCCAAAATACAAGAATGTCATCTTCATTCAGTTCCATATGAAAACTTTGATATTTTGAACCGCATCCCGCTATCATTAGAAGTTCCGGATTTATACGATAAGATTATCATTCGTCGACGTGGTGGATACTGCTTTGAGCTAAATGCCATTTTCAGTTGGCTGTTAAAAGAATTAGGATATAAAGTAACAAGCTTATTCGCTCGTTTCTGGCGTGATGAGCCTAATGCCCCTCCGAAAAGGCGGCATCATGTATTAAAAGTAGAAGCAGAAGGAAAGTTTTTCTTATGTGACGTAGGCGTGGGAGGAATTGTCCCTCGCCAGCCAATTGAAATGGCGGAAGGTCTCGTTCACGAACAAGGAGATGAATTTTATAAATTAGAAGTCGATCCATACTTTGGATGGATGTTAATGGAGAAAAAGCACGGAGATTGGAGACAAATTTATTCCTTTACAGAGGAACCTCAACTTCCTAAAGATTTCATTATGGCTTCTTTTTGGTGTGAGAATTCCCCAGACTCCATCTTCATCGAAAATGCGATGGTTGCGATTCGTACTGACGAGGGAAGGAATTCAGTGGACGGGAAAGAATTTAGGATTTTCAAGAATGACTCAGTGCAAACTTTTATACCTGCAACAGAAAAGGAATATAAGGAAGCCCTTAAAACATATTTTGGTATTGTTCTAGATAATTAGCATGCTACCATCCTGAATAATGGGTATTATCCTTTTTCAGTTTTTTTAGGGGGCAACTATGAAAAAAGCATGGATTGTTTCATTTATTAGGTTTCCGATGCTGATGATTGTGCTGCTTATTTTTTCAGTTTTATTTATGGTAATGGGATGGGACTTTCAATTCCCTTTCCTAAGTGACATTTCACCAATTTATTTTACAATTGTGAATGCTTTGTGTTTCATCCTGCTACGCCACTTATTAATAAAAGAGGGGCGATCACTCAAAGAATTAACAGGATTCCAACGAGACCTTTTTTGGAAAGATGTTCTTTTTGGCTTCTTATGGCTGCTAGTATTATATATACCTTTTCTAATAGCGATTATCATAACCATGTTAATCATGTTTGGTCCGGATTTTTACCTGCATTTTCAAACAACATTCGCGGGGGATATTACTTTTTCACGTCCCCAGTGGTTATTATGGTTATCAGCATTTGTGTCTCTTATTTTCCCTTTTTTAAATGCACCAATTGAGGAATTGATGTATCGCGGATATGCCCAACCGATTTTCCTTAAAGTTTTTCAAAAAGCAGCACCTGCGATTATAATTCCATCTTTAGGTTTTGCTTTGCAGCATATTATGCTAGCACCTAGCTGGCAAGGAGGCGTTGTCTATTTCGCCGCATTTTTTCTTTGGGGAATCGGCAGCGGCATCATTTATTACAAGCAGAAAAGATTATTCCCATTGATTGTATGTCATTTTATTGTGAACATCGCCTTTTCAATTGCTCCGATAATCTTTCTTATAAAAGGGTGAACAATATATATAACTTTAGATTCGATACAAGTAATATTGAAGAATCAGGGGAAAAGTACGAAGCTAGACAAAAACTAATTAAAGATACTTGGAATAACAACTGTTTCAAACAAGCATGCATGAGGAATCCGTATTCACTACTCCTTTTTTCCATTTTGACATTACCAGCGAGGAGGGTATCTCCATTTTCACATCGCAAGATCACGGAGATAACACTTTAATGTCTATAACTGAAAAAGATTTTGGATTTGTAGACAAAACCGTTTTTATTGGTCTTCGGGAAATATAGAAAGATCGTAAGGAATCCCTTACGATCTTTCTATTAAAAGTATCGCTCTATATCAAAGTCTTTCAAAGACGAATACACAACATCCGCATTCGTTAAGTCCTTTTTCTGACCAACACCTATCGCGAGCATCCCTGCAACTTTGGCAGCTTCCAATCCAGCTTGAGAGTCTTCAAACACGACGCACCCTTCATAAGGAATGCCCAGTGTTTCAGCTCCAAGAGTAAATACTTCAGGATCAGGCTTTGCTTTGGAGACAGAATTCCCATCTACGATCACATCAAAATACTCTTCAATCCCAACGTTTTTCAAAATGATTTGCGCATTTTTACTCGCTGAGCCAAGGGCGATCTTGATTCCCTGCTGTCTTAACTCCTGCAATAGCTGGAGGACGCCGTCCAATATTTCTGATTCATCAATATTGGATATATATTCGACATAGCGATTGTTTTTCTCGGTCGCCATTTTCACTTTCTCTTCTTCTGAAAAAGCGTCTTTCATCTTTCCTACCTCTAGCAAAATATCTAATGAAGTCATTCTCGAGACCCCTTTAAGCATTTCATTATGCTCAAGGGTAAATTCGAAGCCCAACTTTTCAGCAAGTTCTTTCCAGGCAAGATAATGATATCTCGCTGTATCAACAAGTACACCATCTAAGTCAAATATCGCACATTTATAGGACATGACTCTTCTCCTCCAACGGAATAACGAGACTATCCTTCAATTCATACGTTTTTCCATACACACGAATTGCCTTCTCCGTTCCTTTTTGTAGAGAGAATGTGCAATTGTCGCCGTCGATTCTTACCAAGATCACACTATCTTCAAAACGAACTTTAAAGTTATAGCCTGTCCACTTTTCAGGTAAGGCAGGTGCAAAATGCAAGCCGTCTTCCTTAATGCGCAATCCTCCGAAGCCATAGACAATTGCCATATAGTTTCCACCCATATTAGCAGTATGGATACCATCCTTCGTATTTTTATGAGTATTAAATAAATCAAGTTTTGCAGATTCACCAAAATACTCATACGCCTTGTCATATTGCTTTAACTTCGACGCAACAATACTATAAATACAAGTGGATAGCGATGAATCATGAGTCGTGATTTTTTCATAATAAGCAAAAGAATTTTCAATCGTACTTAAACTTTGGGCATCTTCTAAAATAAAGTGAGCCAACACTGTATCCGCCTGCTTAAGCACTTGATGGCGATATAAATGGAGCGGATGGTAATGTAAAAGCAATGGGTATTTGTCTTCTGGTGTATTTTCGAAATCCCATACTTTCTTAGATAAGAATGAATCATCTTGAGGATTGATATCCAATTCTTCATTATATGGCAAATACATTTGCTCAGCTGCCTGTTTAAACGATTCAATTTCGCTGCGTTCCAACCTTATTTTTTCAATCGCAGACGTAAGATTTTTCGATTCTAAAAGCTCGTAAAATTTCACCGCCCACTTTAAGTTGTGTTGGGCGAGTGTATTTGTATAGTAGTTATTGTTCACGACACACGTATACTCATCCGGCCCTGTAACATTATGAATTAAGAATTTCCCATCGTGGAAATGACCTACATCAAGCCAAAGCCTTGCTGTTTCAAATAAGATTTCCGCACCTTTATCGGCAATAAAACTAAGATCCTTTGTCACTAAATAATAATTAATGACGGAATAAGCGATGTCACCATTAATATGATATTGTGCCGATCCAGAAGGATAGTAGCCAGAGCATTCTTTTCCCATGATGGTTCTCCACGGAAATAAAGCTCCTTTTGTGTGACCCATGATTTTTGCATGTTCTCTTGCAGAATCCAAAATATTATATCGGTATGCAATCAAATTTTTCACAATATCAGGCTGCGTCAATAAGAAGAACGGCTGAATGTACATTTCCGTATCCCAGAAATAGTGACCTTCATATCCTTCGCCACTAAGACCTTTTGCCGCTACATTACTGAAGCGATCTTTCCCAACAGATTGCAGCAATTGGTAAAGATTATAGTAAATGGCCATGCTTAACTCATCGTCGCCATCAACATCCACACTTGCGTTTTCCCAATAGTCCGCCAAAAATTCTTCCTGTTCTTTATACATTCCAGCTAACGTTTTAGCTGTAGCTTCATGCATAAATCGCAGAGCCTTTTCAGATCCATTTGTGTAGCGAATAGAATCACATAATACTGTATACTTAGTAAGCGAAATTGTTTCATCTTGGTCAATTGACGTTGTTATTTCACAATCTACCGACAGAGAATGTACTTGTTGCTGCACATTCCCCTCTTTAGATAATTCATTTTTTACAGCTGACCAAACAGACAAGTTAGATTTAGACGTTTTTGATGAAATGATAGAAATACCATCTTGAACGTCTGCATTTTCCACTAGAATATGTTGAAAACTTTCTGCAGCAACACGTGGATCATTAGGATTAAAGTAATTTTGCACATTACCGATATGGGTAGATGTAAATTTTACTTCACCCGAAAAATTCTTAGCAGTCACTTGATAATCAATAGTAAATAACGGCAGCATCGTAAAGGATGCCATTCTAGTAATGACAATTTCTACTTCACGATGATTAGGTGAGCGCCAAAGAATTGTTCTTTTTGTAATTCCTTTTTTCATATCTAATATTCTTGAGCTTTTCAACACAGTTCCTTGGAACAAGCTAAATTCTTCACCATCGACCATTAGCTTGATTCCTTGTGTATCAACGATATTCACCATCGTTTGCTTTTCTTCCACAAAACCATATAGATTTTCAGCTTGTTTCATTTCTGCAAAGTCATAGAATCCGTTTATATACATACCTCGAATTGAGTTATATTGCTCCGGGTAACCTTCTTCATAATTTGAACGTACACCCAGGTACCCATTTGCATTATGAAACAATGTTTCATGAAGCATTAAGTCGTCATTATCGGTACTAAGATCATTTATTTCAAACAAATACTTATTCATGATGACAAACCCTTTCGGCTATATTATTTGACACTTCCGGATGCAACGCCCTTAATAATATGCTTTTGAGCTAATGCATAGAAAATGACAACCGGAATGATTGTTAATGTAAGTCCAGCCATCGCTAAATTCCACTGAATCGTAAACTGCCCGAAGAATGAAGCAGTTGATAGTGGGATTGTTCTCAATGCACGATCAGAAAGAACGAGGGACGGCAGCAAGTAATCGTTCCAAATCCATATTACGTCTAAAATAATGACGGTAACAGTAATCGGCTTTAACAACGGGAAGACAATTCTCCAGAAAATCCCAAACTTAGAGGCGCCGTCTAAAAGTGCTGCTTCTTCCAATGATACTGGGATCGACTTGATGAATCCATGATATAAGAAAACAGCCATACTCGTACCGAAGCCAATATACATGAAAATAAGACCACCATGAGTGTTTAACATTGGAATGCCTAATACATCACGGAACTTCGACATAAATTGCATTAACGGCATCATTAGTGTTTGGAAAGGAATAAGCATTGTAGCAACAAAAGTCATAAAAATAAATTTACTGAGTTTATCATCAGTTCTTACTAGCATCCACGCTGTCATCGAGGAGAATAATACAATGAGCAAACAGGATACAACAGTGATTAACAAGGAATTAAAAAATGACTGAAGGAAGTCCATTTTTTCCATTGCATCAACATAATATTTAAAATCAAATGACGTAGGAAAAGCTAATGTATTTTGATATAATTCGGCACGGTTTTTGAAAGAGTTGACCAACATAATATAAATAGGCGACAAGTAGACAAGTCCGAGGGCAATGACGAAGAATCCTAATATAAACCTCCCTATTTTTTTCATTACATTTCAACCTCTTTCTTTTTCGTAATCGCCACTTGCGTCAATGTAATTGCTGCAACTAGTATAAAGAAAATAATCGCTTTTGACTGTCCATAACCAAAGTTGTTATATCCAAATATTTCATTATAAATATTCATAGCTAATAATTCTGTAGAATTATTAGGTCCACCGCCCGTTAGAGAGAGGTTAACGTCAAATATTTTAAATGAATTAGACACAGTCAAAAATAAGCAAATCGTAAACGATGGCATTAACAATGGGAATGTAACTTTCGTAAGTTTCTGCCAAAAGTTAGCTCCATCCACTTTCGCGGCTTCCATTACATCTTCTGGAATAGAACCGATTCCTGCGATATAAATAATCATCACATACCCAGCCATTTGCCAAGTAAAAACAATGACCATAGCATATAAAGAATATTTCGGATCAATCATCCAGTTGAAGAAAATGGACTTGAATCCTGTTACTTCGCCAATCACTAGGAATGCATCAGAAAATATAAATTTCCAAATATAACCTAAAATTAAACCTCCGATGAGATTCGGCATAAAAAACATTGAACGTGCTACATTTCGCACCCGTAATTTTGTAGTAACGAGTAAAGCAAAACCGAGACCAATAACATTGATCGATATAAGCGCTATGACCGTAAACTTCGTTGTTACCCAAGCAGAAGTTAGAAAACGCTGTTCCCCAAACAACTTCGCGTAATTTTCAAATCCAACAAAGATTTTCGGGTTTGCCGGAATACCATCCCAACTAAAAAAGGAATAGTATATTCCAATAAAAAACGGAATAATAACAACTGTCACAAAAGCAATCAGCGTCGGGACCGTAAATAAAGCAAACCACGCTTTATCTTTTCTTCGTTTCATAAATAACCCTTCTTTCAGTTTTACATAGAAATGAGCCACATTCATGCAAGCTCTTTTCTGAAAAATTGTTTGTTACATGTTACATTTAAATGAAAAAAGATTTTTCGCTTATATAACGCATCTAAAATAATGAAAAAAGAGCTGCAAACTTCATAAGAACTGCTAAACTTTCTAAGTAGAGAAGATAACATTCATATAAAAAGCCTAACATCTATTTTTACTATACTCGATGTTAGGCTTTTTATTTTTCTCTAGCTTATGCCCTTTTAAACAGCACGGAGATAAAGCTCTCCAATCATTTATTATTTCGTAGCATTAGCCCAAGCTTTATCAAGAGACTCTATAAATTGTTGTCCAGTCATATCTTTATTAATAAAGAATTCTTGTGTTGCTGGAGCTAGGTCAGCATCTACAATACCTGCTGGCCATAAGTTAAATGTCCACGGAATAGATTTTCCTGAGTTAGATGCTTCTAATAAATCTGAAGATAGTGGATCTAGATCTTTAGCATCAATATTTGTCATTGCTGGAATGAAACCAAATTCTTCAACAATATATTTTTGTCCTGTTTCACTAGTAGTCATCCAGTTCAAGAAATCCAATGCTGCATCAATTTCTTTTTGATCTGCATCAGCATTTACTGCCCAGTAACTTGGTACACCAACAGCAATTTTATCATTGCCCATTAGCGGAAGTGGAAGCATACCCATATCAAAACCTAGGTCGCCGTAGTCTTTAAACATTCCGTATGCCCAGTTTCCTTGGTGAATCATCGCTGTTTTTCCTGTTGCAAAATCCCCAATTTGCTTATCGTAGTTATACTCAAGTGGATTGTATGATTCTGCTCTGATAGTTTCCATGAATTTGGCAAACTCTTGGAATTCTTTCGTTTCAGCCATTTTCACTTCGCCTTTATTAAGTTTTTCAATAAAAGCTGTTGGGTCATCCAAAAGTGCGAAAGGTGTATTTAAAATATGTGCAATTAAGAAATAGGCTTCTTGTGATAATCCAAGGCCATTAATACCATCTGCTTTAAGTGCTGTTAATGTTTTATTGAATGAATCATAATCTTTTACATCTTCAGGTTTTACTAAATTTTTGTTATAGACAAGTCCGTAGCCTTCAATGCCGTATGGAAGCCCGACTTTTTTACCATCAATTACTAATTCTTTTTCAGGAGCTACATTCTTCATAAAGTCTTGACTGCTTAAATCATATTCATATGACTTAAGTTGCTCTCCCTCAGTTGCTCCTCCCAATGTAAAAATGGATGGGCCTTGCTTACTAGAAAGCTTTGTTTTCAACTGTTGGAAATAATCGTCACCAGTTGTTTCCC
The DNA here is from genome assembly GCF_018343715.1 of Bacillus sp. FJAT-49711. Taxonomy (GTDB): domain Bacteria; phylum Bacillota; class Bacilli; order Bacillales; family Bacillaceae_C; genus Lederbergia. The sequence goes on from NZ_JAGYPL010000003.1 coordinate 476,696, forward strand.
AAATTTCAACCTTAATTCCTTTTTCTTTTTCATATTCCTTAGCAAGTGCTTTCATTTGGTCCGTAATTTCAACCTTTGATTGGAAAATAACGATCTTTTCTCCAGCTTTAGAACTACTTCCACCACAACCTGCCAATACGACCATTGACATAAGTAGAATGATAGATATTAAACTAAACGCCTTTTTCATCAATGCGTCCTCCTTTTTAATAAAACGTTATACCTATATTTTAAGTCTTGTCCTGAAAAAGTCAACAAATTTTATATTTCCAATATTTTTTACTTAAATTTATATAGAAATTTAATGAATTTTACATCTTATACTGAATATATAGGTAAATTTTTTATCAAAAATAGGTTTGGTTCTAACTTATTTTACTGAACTTCTCCACTTCATCTTAGCGGAAATTTTAAAAATATCCTTATTGGCTGTCCCTCGAATCATTTCCACTAATTCTTTTGCAGCTAAATAACCACTCTCGTACCGTGGAATCGATACAGTTGTCAGCCCGTATGTTTCAGCAATACTGGCATCATCGAATCCTGTAACGGAAATATCCTTGGGCACTGAATAGTTACTTTCTTTCAAGGCTTTTATAGCACCAATCGCCATATTGTCGTTGGCGCAAACTAAAACTTCTGGAAGGTTATTGCTTAAAGTTAAAATATTGGCAGCACGGTATCCACTTTCTTCGGTAAAATCTCCGAAATAATAGTTAGTCCTTTGAAAGCTAATATTATTTTTCTCGAGCGTATCTTTAAATGCTTGAAATCGCTCTTGATGATCAAGCGAGCTTTCAATTCCGCCAATGTATCCGAAATCACGAAACCCTTTGCCAATAAGGGATTGGACAAGATCACACATAACTGTATAGTTTTCAACAATTACACTTTTAATGTAATCATTATTTACAATCCTATCCATAACAACAATTGGAAACTGTTCATCAGCAACAGAAGCAAGAAAATCATTATCCATTTTTTTATCCAACACAATCGCTCCACCAGCAAAATTATTACGCATGAAATTTTTACTGGAACTTGTCGTACACACAATTAAATCAAAGCCATTTTCCGAAAGGTAATCGTTTATCCCTTTAATAATCTTTAAATAAAAAGATCTTTCAAAATCGCTAAAATTGAAGACAATGGTATTCGTTTTTCCCGACTTTAAACTTCTTCCCATTAAATTAGGCTGATAACCCATTTCTTCGCATATTTGTAATACTCGTTCTCTCGTTTCTTTCCCGACGTTTTTCCGTCCATTGATTACATTTGAAACTGTAGAAACTGAAACACCCGCCATTTTAGCAATTTCCTTAATACCAACCAATTCCATGCCCCTCGCTTCGAGTTATTTTCTGTATTTAGTAAAACATAAAACGTCATTTTTGTAAAATTTACTTTTAATTTTAGTAAAATGGACTCACCCTTAAACGGCGAGTCCATTCTTCTACTCATTTTCTTAGTTCAAATTCTTCAAATATTTCCGTATCGCTGTTCGATCCGATGAAAACCTTAAATTTTCCATTTTCACTTTCAAATTTCATACTTGCTGTGTAAAATCTTAACATTTCTTCTGTTATCACAAATTCAATAGTGTTCGATTCACCTGGTTGAAGATCTATTTTTTGGAGTGCTTTTAACTCTTTAACTGGTCTAACAACACTACCAGCCAAATCTTGAATATATAATTGTACTGTTTCTTTCCCTGCATATTTACCGATATTTTTTACCATAATGGATGCAGTTAATTTTCCGTTATATGATAACACTTTCTCATCAAGTGTAAGATTGGAATATTCAAATTCCGTGTACGATAAACCATAGCCGAAAGGATATAATGGCTCATTTGGAATATCTGTGTATCTCGATTGAAATCTATGACCCGCTTCTCCTTTTTTCAAAGGTCTGCCGGTGTTAAAGGCATTATAGTAAACAGGTATTTGACCGACACTATACGGGAAGCTCATCGATAATTTTCCTGAAGGATTTACATCATTAAAGAGAACATCTGCAACTCCGTTACCGCCTTCTGTTCCTGGGAACCAAGCTTCTACAATCGCATTCGCCTTCTCATTTAATTCTTTTAAATCAAGCGGTCTTCCGTTAAATAGTACAACGACTATATTTTGGTTAACTGCGTGAACTTTCCGGAATAATTCAAGTTGAATTTCAGGCAATGTAATCGCAGCCCGACTTCCCCCTTCGCCACTTTGGATAAAATGCTCACCCAATGCCATGACGACAACATCAGATTGTTTAGCAATCTCTATCGCTTCTTGTAAATCCGCCTTGGCCACGTCCGGATTGAATTCCTGTTCTTCCACCTCATGAGCAAATCCACTAATTCTCGTATCAGGATCTAAAATCTCGCTTCCTTTGGCAAAGCTTACATTAGCACCATCGACTTTTTCTAACACAGCCTGTTTTAGTGTCACTACTTGATCCGAATCTCCATGTATAGACCATAAACCACTTAACGCTTTACTATCTATATATGGGCCAATAAAAGCAATGCTTTGGCTAGATTTACTTAGAGGGAGAGCACCTTCATTTTTTAAAAGAACAAGTGATTCACTCACTATTTTCCTTGCTAAATTGCGGTGTTCATCACAGAGAATGATTTCCTTTTCTTTCTCCTCATCCGCGAAGCGATACGGATTTTCAAAGAGTCCTAATTGATTTTTTAATTGAAGGACACGCATGGCAGATTCATCAATCAATTGCTCCGGTATTTTTCCTTCATCGACTAGCTTTTTCAAATGATGAACATACACGGGTGTAACCATATCAATGTCAACACCTGCTTCAATCGCAAGTTTTGCCGCCTCTTCTCCGTCTTCCGCAACACCATGAGCCATCAGCTCGGCAATTGCTGCATAATCTGAAATGAGTACTCCTTCAAAGCCCCACTCATCTCTTAAAAGGTCTTTCATTAGCCATTTATTTCCTGTAGCAGGAATCCCGTCAACTGTATTAAAAGCTGTCATCACCATGGCACATCCCGCATCAAGCGCTGCTTTATATGCCGGTAAATATTGCTCCCTTAATGTTCTTTCAGACATATCAACCGTGTTATAATCCCGTCCGCCTTCCGGTGCCCCATATGCCGCCAAATGTTTTACACAAGCCGCAAGTGTTCCTTCATCTGATAAAGATTCCCCTTGATAGCCTTTCACCATTGCCGCTCCAAAAAGACCATTCAAATATGCATCTTCTCCCGTTGATTCCATTACCCTTCCCCAACGCGGATCTCTCACTAAATCAACCATCGGAGAAAACGTAATATGTAATCCTGCTGCTGCAGATTCCTTTGCCGCAACCGAAGCGCTTTCTTTTACTAGATCTGGATTGAATGTACTACCAAGTCCGAGCGGAATCGGAAAAATAGTTTTATAGCCATTTATGATATCTGCCATAAACAGCAATGGAATTTTGTGACGATTCTTTTCCAAGTATTCCGTTTGAATTTGTTTTAGTTTTTTTGCACCTAATACATTTAAAATAGATCCTGTATTATTTACAGTGTCATCCTCAAATTTCATGTAACTAGATGGACCTGTACTAATATCAGATCCCTTATAGTAATCACCCGTCAACTGCAGCAACTGGTCAATTTTTTCTTCCAATGTCATGTTAGCTAAAAGTTCATCTAATGCAGATTGTTTCATTTTTAATTCTCCTTATCTTTAAATGATCATTTTCTATTATCAAAATACTTTTGATTCTACTTTTGATTTTAAATCATGCGTCCTTCAAGCAGGAAGCTTGTCTGGTTTTCTCCTATCACATTTTACTCTTTTCTAGCCATTTTCAGTATAAGGACGGAGACAAGAAAGGATGCAGCTCCTGCGACTAATACCCCGCTAATGTTTGCTATATATGCACTTGCATGATGCGGACTCAACGCTATGATTGATAGAAAACTACCAGGTGAAACAGGGCTCAATAATCCGCCATCCAAAAAAGTAAATGTTGCAATTCCACATATCCCGCCAATCATAACAGCCAGCATTAGCAGTGGACGCATTAAGATATACGGAAGATATATTTCATGAATCCCACCAAAAAATTGAACGAGAGCCGCTCCAGGAGCAGTACGTTTGGCGGTGTCTTTTCCAAATAAACTATAGGCCAGCAAAACGCCAACACCCGGACCTGGATTGGCCTCAACAAGAAAAAGGACGGATTTTCCAGTTTCAACAACTTGCTCAATCCCAATTGGCAATAGAATTCCATGATTAAGTGCATTATTTAAGAATAATAGTTTAGCAGGCTCTATTAGAATACTAGTAAAAGGAAGTAATCCATTTTCGGTCATCCAATAAACTCCATTAGTAAGCGCTTTTGTGAAAAAGGAAAAAATAGGACCAATTGTATAAAATGCCGCGATCATAAACAATCCACCTATAATAGCAGCTGTGAAATTATGAACAAGCATTTCGAAACCTGGTTTAATCTTTTTTTCAATAAAACGATCAATCTTTTTTACAAAAAAAGCACAAATAGGACCTATGACCATAGCACCGAGAATCATCGGAATCTCCGAACTCACAATAACACCGACTGTCGCAATCGCACCAACTACAGCACCACGTTGATCGTATACTAATTTACCACCCGTATATCCGATTAAAAATGGCAGTAAATAAGTAATCATGATATCCGCTAGATTACCAAGAAGTACATTTGGTAAAAACCCAGCTGGTACAAACAACGCAGTGAATAAGCCCCACGTAATAAAAGCTGATATATTCGGCATAATCATCGAGCTTAGAAAGTTTCCCAGCTTTTGGATCCTAATTTTTATTTGTTGGCTCATTTACTACTTTCCTCCATCATCCTTTACACCTACAATGTTAAATCAGAAACCGTTATCAAGCAATCATGTTTTTTATCTTAAGCCGATTATATAAGAGTTATATACATATAGGGAGCATTGCTTTAATATTTTCTATCTAAATCAATACTTATGTAGATTATTAAAATACATAGTCGGGTATGCATTACAAACACCTCATGGAAAGCCCTGATAATATTCCTATAGAGATCGTCTTGCTATCATGCTATTCTAAAGTGTACGGTTATTTTTTCACCGTTCGGGAGGAAAGAGTTATGAAATCAAACCATTTACGAATTTTATCCATCATTCTATTGTCATTATTAATAAGCCTTCAGGGCGGGTGCAGCTTGATAAGTAGAGGAAATCAAGATCGTTCCAATCTTGCTACCAATGACGGCGGCATTCATAACCCTCCAGAAACGTTACATGACCAAGAAAAATCCATAATGGAATATCCAAATCAAGAAGAAAAACAGGAAGAGAAAGCGAAAGATTCTAAATCTGTAAAACAGATAGAACAAGATAGAGAGAATGAAAAACAAACTAAAAAAATCGTAGCTGAATCAAAGAATAACCCAGAAGATTTTAATGAATCCACGACAGAAAAATTAAAGGGATTTAACAAAACGAATGAAGATGCCGTTCAAGTTGTAAGTCAGCCTGAGGTTATTTCCGTGCTAGTCAATAAACAAAATAAGCTTCCAGATCATTACAGCCCGAAAGATTTAGTCTATCCTAATGTCCGATTTATTTTTAGCGGCAATCCTGAAAAAAAGAAAATGCGTAAAGAGGCTGCTATGGCATTGGAGAAAATGTTCGCAGGGGCTGAAAAACATGGGATCCTTTTAGCTGGAGCATCTGGGTATCGTTCCCAAGCTACGCAGGAAATACTTTACGGAAGCTATGTGAGAAGAGACGGAAAAACCGCTGCGGATCGATATAGCGCACGTCCTAGTCATAGTGAACACCAGACTGGTTTGGCGATGGATGTATCAGGCATTACTGGTAAATGTGCTGCTATGGATTGTTTTGGAGGCTCTCCTGAGGCTGACTGGTTGGCAGAGCATGCCTATGAGTATGGATTTATAGTCAGGTATCCTAAAGGAAAAGAACATATAACAGGATATCAATATGAACCATGGCATATGCGTTATGTCGGCATAGAGATTGCAACGGAAATATATGAAAAAGACATCACACTTGAAGAATATTATGACAAATCTATTCCTGTGAGCGGAAAATGAATAATAGATAAGAGCAGATCTTAGGTAAGTTCCCTAGATCTGCTTTTACTTATTTATCTTCGATTAAGCCTATTCCTAGTCCTGTAGGATCTACGATATATGCAAGATAAAAATCATCAAATTCCATTTTTTCTCGAACAATCATAGCCCCATGTTCCACAGCCTTTGAAATAGCTTCATCAATCGATTCTACTTCAATTTGTATTCTAATTCCATGGGGAAAATCATTAGGCCCTTTGGCGATTCCGCCACCAATCCCTTTCATATCATTTCCCGTCGTTACTTCTCGATAATCCCAGTGGGGCTCAGCCACTTTCCAACCAAAAACGTTCGAATAAAAATCTACTGCTTTTTCAGGTTCTTGACTATTAAGTTCAAATCCGATTACTTTTCCCGTCATTCCTTACAACCTTTCAAAAAATGTAATAAGATTATGATCAAGATCTAATACATCAAACTCGCGGACTCCCCAAGGCCTGTCGCCCAACGACGTGTTGGGATGAAAAATATTAAAATGTTTAATAGACTCATGCAATTCATCTACATCTATCACTTCAATCCGGCAGCTGGCTGTTCCAGCAATAAATGTTTCTGCGCCCGAAATGATTGGATCTGAAGAACTGCGATTACGCCAGCTATTATCGCTTGCCGCCCATAGATTAATTAGAACATCATTACATTTAAGCACCGCAAAATCCTTATCTTGGTGAATAGCTTTAAATCCCAGCTTTTCCTCATAAAAATTCACACTCTGCTTCATATCTTTCACTGGCATTGCTGGAATGGCGTGCAACATTTTCATGAACGAGCCTCCCTTTTACCCAACTATATTAAGATTACTTCTATATACAATAACAAATATCCTTCACAATTCATTAAATACTACTTTTACAAAGTTAAGGAAACCCTTCCACAATTTGTAATTATATAGATTGGCTGAGTACAATAAGAATAGATGGCATATTTATTACAAGAGGAAGTTTTAGAAAGTGAAAGAAGCTTAGGAATTGCAGATGATTATAATGATCAAAATACAATAATACCAGCATATCTCACATAGTTTACTCTATTTAATTGTCATTTTTCCAATCCCCCACTACTTAATATAAAAGGGACAATCACGGAAAAAAAGGAGCTTGTAAAAAAAGCAAGTAACAAAGCAGAATAAATATTGGGCCAACTAAAAGTGGATTTTGAAGAATGGCAATGAATAAGTTGCGTTTTTTCATATATGTAAAAACCTCGAATAGAATCATCAAACATATAAATACAACAATTGTAAACATAATCATGATGATACGATCCCAGTCCATAAGTTTTAGCATAACACCAAGCATAGCTCCCATCATGCCTGCCATAACCCCGGATAACAACCCTTCAAAGACAGCTAGAAGTGAAAAAAACATTCCCATTAAAATCCCAATGATCGATCCGACTCCCATTCCGATTACCGTTGCCAACAACATATTGTCTTGAAATAATATCCCCATTAACGTTCCGGCAAATAGTCCGATTCCCATCGCAATAGACATCGTAAACAACATTCCGTGCATGTTGCTCACCTTTTTTCTTACCATAAAAACCGATATTCCAGCTCCAAGCAAAAAGACTAACAATAGGAATGACAACAGTATTAAGGAATTAGACATCTGAATCATCTCCGGCGTTTTTGTACAAGTATATGATTCAGCTTAAGATTTTTACACATATTTTTATAAAAGTAATGCACAACAAATCAGGAGACACTGGGTTCAAGCTTGATTACAACAATCGCTGGTTATGTACTTTTGATAAAAATAAAATACACAGTCGCGAATAAATAGTTATTATCGCTACTGTGCTATTAAAAAGATTGACGCTATTCAAATTTATAAGGTATGTATTTTGTTTAAAGACTCCAAAGCGTTTTTTAAACTTTTTTCAACTAAAATTCCCTCAAAGCTAATACCTAAGTGAACGATAGATTGAGCTATTTCTGGCCGCAGCCCTGTTAAAACGGTTTCGACTCCAATTAATTTCAAGGAGTTAATGACTTGAAATAGTTCATTGGCCACCATTGTATCCATCATGGGGACACCGGATAAATCAATTATTAAAAACTGATTTTCCAATTTTGCACAACTATTCAATGTGTTTTCTTTTAATATTTTTGCACGGTAAGTATCAAGGTCACCAATTAATGGAAGGATCGCAATATCATCAGTAAGCGACACGACAGGCACAGAATATTCTTGTATCGCTTTTTGAGCTAGGTCTAATGTTTTCCTATGATTTTCTACAAACGAAACACTAAAAATATATCCCGCATGATCGATAAGAGGATCGATAATACGGTTCACAACAACTACTTCTTCGCCTTTTACATTATTCTCTTTTATAATGTCTATCATCATATCCCACAGTACAGTTCTCCATGATGTTAGTGTTTTTAAGGCTTCATCTAAAGAAAGTTGAAAGCTTACTGCCACCGTACCTGTCACTTCTGCCCATTGTGTGACATTGTCCCACATAGATTCTTTATTATTTTGCTTAACGGCTTCGCCTAAAAACATAAGAAATTCTGCCCGCCACTTATTAAGTTCTTCCATTTGATCTGATGTCATAAAGGAATCGACAAAATTCTTATCAAATATTTCATTTAAACGTACAGCAGCTTGGTAGCTGTTTTCAATAATAAATTCGCCCAATAATATATTAAAGCTCTTTTTCTCCTCCAAATTCCAGACCTCCTATCCTAGTAAAACTACTGTATCATAATACTTGTTAATAATAGTGGAATTTTTATAGCTTTTATCCGTTTTGTTTACTAGACTTTTATTGCCGTTTACTGGCCTACATCTTCCTTTGAACGTTTTTACTTTTACAAAAAAACAGCCCTGTCACAAATAACAGGACTGCCTATTTTCATTTTTTTATTATATCTTCACTGAACCCGGATGATCATCTTTCACAATATCAAGTGATGCTGCTTTTGCATTTATTTCGACTTGCTCAGGGCTCTTACAGCCAGGAATGACAGTAGTAACGGCTGGATGTTGTAAACACCACGCCAGAGCCCATTCTGCCATATTCACACCTTCTGGCACTTCGTTTTGTTTAATTTCCTCTACTAGACGAAGCTTTTCATCAACTTCATCACGATCGCGCCCTTTTCTTACGTTGTCACTAAAAACAGCCCCCGGTCTATATTTACCACTTAGGAATCCACTTGCCAAAGGAACACGAGCCAGTACACCTAGGTCTTGTTCAATACACGAAGGGAAAACTTCCTTTTCTGGAACTTGGTCAATTCGGTTATACACAACTTGGATCGCTTTAGCATTTACCTCAGTTGCTTTTGATGTTTGATAGATATTCGCATTACTGCCAATGGAAATTCCTAGATTTCTAATTTTTCCTGCCTGTACTTGCTTGTCCAGCATCGTCCATAATTCATCGTTATCAAAATCTTCATCGGAACCAGAATGAAATTGATAAAGATCAATATAATCTGTCTGTAAAGATTTGAGTGATTCCTCTAGTTGTATGCGGACTGCATCCACACTCCATGCATGTTCCCAATGGTCATGCCATTTGTGGCCAAACTTGGAAGCAACTACCCAATCTTCACGTCGGTCACGTTTAAGGAAATCACCGATAAAACGTTCGGACATATGATGAGGACCGTAACATTCTGCTGTATCAATCAGGTTAATGCCTAATTCTTTGGCACGTGTCAGAATGGCATCCGCTTCCTCTTGATTAAAATCTTTTCCCCAGTCACCACCAAATTGCCAAGTACCTACACCAACAACTGAAACATTTAAATCCGTTTTCCCTAAGCGTCTATACTTCATAAAAAACACCTCTATACTTATAATTTGGTAATGCTTTCATACTTCATTTATACCATATTGACAGGACTTTCTACTAGTTTTTGATATTGAAAGTTAATTTTCCACTTGATCAAAACTCGCTTCATAAAGCTTTTTCGTCACAATAAAACGCTCTAATGAGTCTTCCGTTCCCATGACTACAGAAATAAGTCGAATATCATCTCTTTCTACTGTACCTGCAAAACAATAACCCGCTTCATCTGTAAAGCCTGTCTTGAGACCATCTACACCCTTGAAGCCAACTTGTTCATTTTTTCCCGGCAGCATCCAATTTGTATTGTTGTATACATGACCACCAAAAGTAAAACTTGATGTTGAGGCAATTTCATGGATTTCAGGAAATTGAGTGATCAATGCTTTTGTTAAAATGGTTAAATCCTTTGCTGACATTTCATTGGCGTCTTGTGGAGAACCAGTGGAGTAGTATTTTCCAAGATCTTCATTATTTAGTCCCGTGCTGTTTACAAACGTTGAATTTTTCAAACCCAATTGAGCGGCGTTTTCATTCATTTCCTCCACAAACTCTTTTTCGGTTCCTGAAACCGTCTCAGCCAATGCAATCGTTGCACCGTTTGCTGATTGAATCGCCATCGCATAAAACAAATCACGAATCGTATACGGTTGATCTTTTTTTAAATGAACAGAAGCAAAACCAGGTGTATTGGAAATGGTATAAGCGTAATCGCTGACGATTATCGATTGATCCCAAGTAAGTTTACCTTTTTTAATCGCCTCTAACACTAAATACTCCGTCATCATTTTCGACATACTTGCGGTCGGAAATGATTCATCGCTATTTTTCTCATAAAGAATGCTACCATCCCTAGCATCGATTAACATAACAGATTTGGCATTTATATTTAATTCCGTTAAAGGATGAATGACTTTAATTGTAAATTCCTTTGGTTTTACCTCAAGTTGTTGAAGCGGCAAGTACCTAACCGACAACGGACTATTCGGTTGATTTTTAGTGTTTATTAGTACGGGGCTTCCAATTATGATTAATAGTAAGATTGGTATAATAACTTTTTTTAATAGCTTCATAATTCCTCCAGGATACAGAATGTCATATATAATATAGCAAAGATTTCATGTTTAAAATGAATCTTTTAAAAAACCATTCCGTATTAATAAAAAAAAGGTATTGTGATGGTGTTAAATATGAGTACAGGTACAATCATTTTTATTATCGCTATGGGTTGGGCATTAATCATTTACGGCGGCTTGACATATTTAATCGTAAAGAAAAAGGAATACAGCCTCATTTCAGGATTTTTACATCGGTCGAAGGAAGAACAGGAATATTTAATTCAAAATGGGTACATTGAGGCATTAGGGAAAATTTTAAAAATTACGTTTTATTTATTTGCAGCAACGTTCTTGTTAGGCCTGCTCCCTATTCCATATGGTTTTGAAACTGGGATTTCCCTATTTTTAGTTGTTTTGCTTGGCGGACTCATTTGGATGCAAAAATTTGAAATCCCTCATAAACGTAAGAAAATGTACTGGATAACAGGTGGGATTATGGCTGTTACTATTGGATTAGTTGGGGGGCTCATAATTGCGGGCTCGGTAGACAACGAGGTTACTGTTAATAACGAAATCTTTGAAGTTTCTGGAATGTACGGAATCGAATGGTCCATCGAGGAGATAAAGTCTGTTGAGCTGTTAGATGAACTTCCAGAAGTGATCATGAAGTCAAATGGCTTTGCAACTTCCGGGCAATTGAAAGGGCGTTTTCAATTAGAAAAACCATACGGTAGTGGTTTATTATTTGTAAGCGGGAAAAACAAACCTTATTTGTATGTAACTACAAAGAAGGATTACTTAATTTTAAATCGAAAAAATAGTGAAGATACACAAAATATTTACGAGGCTTTACTTAAGGTTTGGGAAAATAATAAGTAATTTAGAAAGGAAGGCTCCTAAAACATTGAGCCTTCCTTTTATTTCTTATTTATCTTACTGTTTTTAACGCGCCGCTCCAAGAGACAACTTCTTCAAGCATTGTATTGATGTTTTGTAAATGTAACTCAGCTGGTTTGAATTGACTGAAGTTTTCAAAGTCTGTAAATAATGATAGTGTTGGATGTGTACGAACATCAGCTATTTTCAATTCTCCACAAATTCCACGCAAATGTTCAGCTGCACGGGCTCCACCTGTAGAACCATAACTTACGATTCCAGCAGCTTTGTTATACCATACATCACGAGCTGAATCTAATGCATTTTTCAATGCACCTGTAATGCTGTGATTGTATTCTTGAACAATAAATACAAATCCATCTAAACTAGCAAGCTTTTCATTCCAAGCTTGTAATCCAGGTTCGTCGCCAGTACCTTCACCTAAAAGCGGCAATTTGTACTCTGAAATATCTACGATCTCGTAATTGGCATCTTCACGCAAATCAGCGACCCCTTTTACCCATTCTCCAACTTGTGGGCTAACGCGTCCCTGACGTGTACTTCCTAAAATAATCCCAATGTTTAATTTTTCTTGTGCCATGTATTTTTCCTCCTTGATGACTTATCTATTGTATAATTATAAAGTCCTAAAAAATGGTATAAAACTATTAGTTAGTTACTTTATGTAAGTAATTATATTTATATAATTACAGAGTGTCAAGTTAATAGAATGGAAAATTTAATTACCATTTATTATCTTATTTAATTAAGACTGTGCATTAGTCGTTTAGCCAGAAAAATTTTCACGGCTTTCTATGGATATGGTCATTTTGAATTTTTAATCGTGCAATTTTACGACTTCCCATCGATATGGGCACTTTGAATGCTTCAATCGGATAGATTTCATGTCTTACCTATCGACACAGGTGCTTCGAATAATCCAATCGGTCAGATTTCACGATTGATTTATCGACATGAGCCCAATGATTCATTCATTTGTTATCATTATTCGCAACTCAAATGATTAGTTGTTCAAAAACACTTTTCCGCTCTTTTTTTCATGGGATTGAGTTGCATGTATGGCTTCTTTTACATCCATAAAGTCATATTGAGTATGTGGTGTCATGAGTTTTAGTTTTTTCTCGTTAGAAAAGGAAATCAACCTTTCAAATGTTTCTTGCCATGTTTTTACAGATACTTGTTGGTTCCAATGCCGCAAATGAAATATCTTTACAGTCGCTTTATTCGCTATTATTTTCCAATCGATAGGTTTACCCGATAAAAGACCGATTGATAAAAAAGTTCCGTTAGATTTCAGGCAGTTTGCCATTTCGGTACCGTGTGCACCGCCTATAGAGTCGATTACTGCAGTAATACCCTGCCCATTCGTTAATTCTCGAACTTCAGAAGCTAGTGATGATTTCGATGTATTAATAACATAAGAGGCACCCAATTCTAGTAATTCTTTCGTATGGATATCATTTCTTACGGCAGCTACTAGCTTAAAACCAAAAATTTTAGAAAGCTGGGCAAAAATACGCCCAATCGCGGAGCCGCAGGCATTAACGAGTATTGTGTCGCTAGGTTGCAATTGCAATATCTCCTTGCACACAGCCCAGGCAGTTACTGGATTTATGTATAACTGAGCCGCTGTAAAATCGTCTATTGTATTCGGTATTGGGATTGCCCATTCCGCGGATGAACATACATAGTCTTGCCACGTGCCTTCTCCGCGAAGTGGCAAAACCCGTTTGCCAAGAAGCTCGCGAGAGAGTGAAGGACCGATTTCTTCGACGATCCCAACCCCTTCGTAGCCAGGAATCATCGGAAGTGAAATACGATGCGAATAAGATCCATAAATGGGAATAATATCAGAAGGATTGATCGGACGAGTAATCATTCGAACAAGAATTTCTCCAGCCCGTGGAGATTGAATATGTTTTTTTTCGATTTTCAAAACATTTTCCGGTCTTCCATATTTGTAATATTTCACACATTTTGCTTCCATCCAAAGGCTCCCTTTGCTCAATCTCCCATTGACAGGAAATATCATCGCTTTTATACTTATATCGTAACTCAAATACTAAAAATGTACTTGTGGACTTTTCTAGAGATTCTCTATTTTCGCCACACAGCTGTCTATAAATCAGCCGTGTGGCTTTTCTATGTATAGGAAAGGATGAATTACCATGAAAACTTGGCAATATGCTTTTATTGTGTTTTTAGGCGGATGTTCATATGGAATATTATCTACCTTCGTAAAGCTTGCTTATGCTGCTGGTTTTTCTGTTACGGAAGTAATCGGAGGACAGTACCTATTTGGGGCAATCCTTATTTGGCTCCTGTTCCTTTTTTCTAAGAAACAAAAAATAACCGGACGGCAAATAGGGAAACTATTATTGTCAGGACTTCCTTTCGGTTTGACAGGAGTATTTTATTACCAGGCATTGCAAACGCTTGACGCCTCTTTAGCGATCATTTTCCTTTTTCAATTCGTGTGGATCGGAACATTTTTAGAATGGGCTTTGTATAGGAAAAAGCCAAACTTCAATAAAGTTATTTCAATTATCATCTTAATTATTGGTTCTGTTCTTGCAGCTGGGATCATCGTTGAAAAAGGAATAAACATGACATGGCAAGGATCAATTTGGGGGATACTTTCAGCGATTACCTTTACCATTTCAATATTTCTGACAGGTTCAGTTGAAAAAAACTTACCACCTATTCAAAGAAGTACACTTATTGCTACTGGCGCTTTAATTACGGTAAGTGTTATATTTCCACCTGTGTTTTTAGCAAATATATCGGTCATTATGGGTGTGGCGCCATATGGTATATTGCTCGGATTATTCGGTGTCGCTTTACCCCCGCTTTTATTTTCTATTGGAATGCCTCATGTAGGACCAAGTCTTGGAACAATTTTATCCGCTTCCGAGCTTCCTGTTGCTGTTACAATGGCTTCTATTATTTTAGCAGAACATGTTGGCTTGTCCCAATGGTTTGGGGTCATGTTAATACTGTGCGGGATCATATTTGGCAATATACAGCGTTCCAAAACGGAGCTTGTATACGATAATTAAGCTATAGAGGAAGGGGCGTGTTTTATCCCCTCCCTCTTTTTCATTTTAAAGATTCCACTTTAACACAAGCCCTGAATGTGTAAGTCCTCCCCCAAAACCGTAGAGCAATAATCTATTTCCGTTTTTTACTTTCCCTTCTTCGATTCCAAGGTTAAATGCCAAAGGGATTGATGCGGAAGAGGTATTTCCAAAGTACTCCATGCTTGTTAATGTTTTTTCTATAGGAAAATTAGCTTTTTCGCATATCGATTCGATCATTCTTAAATTGGCACTATGGGGAATGAACCAATCAATATCATCTATATTCAATTGTGCATTGTGCAATAATGTGTTCATCCCTTCCGGTAAAGTTCGTGATGCCCACTTATAAACTTCTCTGCCATTTTGAACAATTTTTCCCGTATCATTTAAAGGTTTCCCATCCATTGTAGTTGAAAAAGATGGTCGATAAACATGAATGCCGCCCTCGCCATTTGTCCCCATATGAGCAGTCACAAAACTTGGGTTTTCATGATCATACTCAA
This sequence comes from Bacillus sp. FJAT-49711, assembly GCF_018343715.1. Taxonomy (GTDB): domain Bacteria; phylum Bacillota; class Bacilli; order Bacillales; family Bacillaceae_C; genus Lederbergia. Next base: position 492,170 of record NZ_JAGYPL010000003.1, read on the forward strand.
CTAACATAGCTCCAGCACCATCTCCGAATAAAATGCAGGTTGTTCGATCCTTATAGTCCGTCACTTTTGACAATGTTTCCGTCGCCACAACCAATATTTTTTTATGAGCGCCTGCAGTAATCAAATTATTCGCCAGATGTAGACCATACGTGAAACCCGCACACGTGGCATTTAAGTCAAAAGCTCCAGTACAAGGAATTTGAAAGTGGTTTTGAATTTGACAAGCAACACTAGGAAATGCAAAGTCCGATGTGGTCGTCGCAACTATGACACAGTCAACGTCTTTTACATCTTTATGATATTTTTCAATCAGATTCTCTATAGCTTTGTAAGCTAAATGAGATGCAAATTCCTCCGGACCTGCAATTCTTCGTTCTTTCATCCCAGTTCTCTGCATAATCCATTCATCATTTGTATCGACCATCTTTTCCAAGTCTTCGTTCAATAATTTCTTCTCAGGAACATAGGTACCAATGGCAGTTATACGCGCTTTAGATTGAAGCATAAACTTCACTCCTTTTTTTACCATTATATCACCAAGTTATAGCACCTGGTGATAATTTTTCTAAAAAAAGACGATATCCATTTGGATATAGCCTAGATTGAATTAAATGTTTCTTTATATAGTTTTAAAATAGACGATTCAAATTAGCCATCTCAATTGCTGATACTGCAGCATCATAGCCTTTATTGCCCGATTTTGTACCAGCGCGTTCAATCGCTTGTTCAATATTTTCGGTTGTTACAATGCCAAAAATCACAGGCACTCCAGTCGACAAACTTACAGAAGCTATGCCTTTTGCTGCCTCATTACATACGTAATCATAATGAGTAGTCGATCCCCGGATTACAGTTCCTAAACCGATAATTGCATCATACTTTTTAGTTTCCACCATCTTTTTCGCTATAAAAGGAACCTCAAATGCACCCGGCACCCAGGCAACATCAATGTCCTCTTCAGAAACACCATGGCGTTTCAAGCCATCCAAAGCACCACTTAATAATTTTCCTGTTAAAAACTCATTAAATCTACCTACTACTACCCCTATTTTTAAATCTGTCCCAATTAATTGAGCTTCAAATACTTGTCCCATTTTTCATCTCTCCTATGCTAAAATATGATTCATTTTTTCTTTTTTAGTCATTAAATATTGTCTGTTTTCTTCAACAGCTGGAATTTCAATCGGAACTCGTTCTACAACTTTAATTCCGTATGTCTCCAAGCCTTCAATTTTTTCAGGGTTGTTCGTCATCAGTCGCACTTCTGTTATTCCTAGATCACGCAGCATTTGGGCGCAAAGACCATATTCACGCATTTCTGGCGGAAAACCTAGTTTTACATTTGCCTCAACAGTATCGTAGCCTTGCTCTTGCAACTCGTAAGTTTTTAATTTATTTAAGAGGCCGATTCCTCTACCCTCCTGGCTCATGTAAAGAACAATTCCTCGTCCTTCCTCTTCAATCATCACCAATGATTGGGCTAGCTGAGGCCCACAATCACAGCGTTTCGAATGAAAAATATCACCTGTTAAGCACTCAGAATGAATTCGGACAAGGGGAGCTTCGTCTTTTGCAGCACTGCCTTTAACAATTGCGACATGCTCCTTACCATCGAGCTCATTGGAATAGCCAATCATCTGAAATTCACCAAATGATGTTGGTAGTTTCACGGACGCCTCACGTTTCACCAATTGCTCATGTTCATGACGATATAATATTAAATCTGAAATGGTGACAAGCTTCATATTTAATAACTGAGCCATTTTAATAAGTTCCGGCACCCTCGCCATTTCGCCGTTTTCGCTCATAATCTCACATATGACACCTGCTGGACGAGCACCACATAGCTTTGCAAAATCTACAGCAGCTTCCGTATGTCCTGGTCTCTCAAGTACACCACGTTCTTTTGCTACAAGTGGAAAAATATGACCTGGACGACGGAAATCTTCACTGGTTGATTCTGAATTTAATATTTGAGATATCGTTTCCGAACGCTCAAATGCGCTAATGCCTGTCTTCGTATTTTTATAGTCAATGCTAACCGTAAAGGCGGTTTGATGATTGTCTGTATTCTTATATACCATTGGATGTAAATCAAGATGCTGTGCCAAGTTATGCGTAATGGGCGTACAAATTAATCCCCGACCATACTTGGCCATAAAATTGATATTCTCTGGTGTAGCATAATCGGCCAGTACTAAAAAATCTCCCTCATTTTCGCGGTCTTCATCATCGACAACGATGATGATTTTACCTTTTTTCAAATCATCTATTGCTTCTTCGATTGTATTAAACATTTTCAATACACCGCCTTTTTTTAAAATCCATTAAGCTCTAAAAAATCCATTGTGATTGATGATTCTTTTTGAGTTCGATTCAAATGATTAACCACATATTTGGACAGTAAATCAGTCTCAATATTTACTAAATTTTGCTCTCTTTTATCTCCTAAAATGGTTCCTTGATATGTGTGAGGTATTAAAGAAACAGTTAGTTTTTTTGGTTGAATATCGAAAATGGTTAAACTAATCCCGTCAATTGCAACCGAACCCTTTAATATGCAATATTGGCTCATTTCCTCACTGATCCCAATATCCATATAGACTGCATTTTCGACATTTCTTTTTCGTAAAATAACACCTGTTCCGTCGACGTGTCCCGAGACGAAGTGTCCACCAAAGCGACCAGTTGGCGGCATCGCCCGCTCTAAATTGACCTTATGTCCCATTTGTAAAGACTGTATATTTGTGGATTTTACCGTTTCTGGCATGACATCAACCGTAAAGTAGTGATTCGAATAGGCATTAGCTGTTAAACATATTCCATTTACCGCGATGCTATCTCCTAGGTTAATGTCTTCTACAATTTTTTTAGATTCTATCGTTAACTGCATACTCTGTAACCCATTCTGTATTGCTTTGACTTTACCTATATCTTCAACAATGCCTGTGAACATGACATAACCTCATTTCAATATCGATGTGATTTTCAAATCCTCTCCAATTACTTCCACATTTTGAAAAGTTAATCTGTATGCTTCTGGCATTTCCTTAACATTTACATCACCGAACATTGGAGCTCCCGAATTACCTCCGATTATTTTCGGTGCTACATACGTAATGAGTTGATTTACATATCCCGATTTCAAAAAGCTAGCATTAATGGTTGTTCCACCTTCTACATAAAGCTTGCTCACATGACGATTTCCGAGAACAGAAAGCACCTCATCAATTTCAATGGAAGGATTTGAAAGTTGAATAATTTCCACATGTGATTGTGTAAAGCTAGCAATCCTATCACTTTCTACACTCGAACCTGTAAAAATCCACGTTTTTGATTGTGTGTCCGTTATGACCTTTTTATCAGGGGTCATCTTTAAGTCAGTATCTAGTATGATTCGAATCGGTTGTTTTTTTGTCTTACCGTAACGGTTCGTTAACATCGGATTGTCTGCTAATACGGTCCCGATTCCGACTAAAATGGCATCGTTTCTTTCACGATCTAAGTGCACATCTGCCAGAACTTGTTCTCCAGTGATCTTTTGGTCGCGACCAGCTTCTGCCGCAATTTTTCCATCAAGTGTGATCGCCTGCTTCAATGTGACGAAGGGCTTTTTTCGTTTAATAAAATGAAAGAACGCCTTATTCAATACATCTGCTTTCTCTTTCAAAACTCCCGTTTCCACTTGTATCCCAGCCTCTTTCATAAGGGCAATACCTTTCCCTGCTACGAGTGGGTTAGGATCAGTTGAGGCGATGACGGCGCGACGCACACCCGATTCGATTAAAGCTTTTGCACAAGGAGGTGTTTTCCCATAATGGCTACAAGGTTCGAGGGTAACATATACAGTAGCTCCTATAGATCTGTTTCCTGCCATTTGCAATGCAATAATTTCTGCATGTGAGCAGCCCGCCTTTAAATGGGAACCAAATCCGATTATTTCCCCATCCTTAACGACTACTGCACCAACAGTGGGATTTGGTGAAGTTTGACCTTCAGATACTCGAGCAAGTTTTATAGCAAAATCCATATAAAACTCGTCATTCATTTTTCTGCCTCCTATCAATTTAGACAAATGAAAACCCCTTAGAAATTATCTACTAAGGGGTTAAAATGAAAGGCATGCTATAAATGGCGTGATTAAATAAGCCTATTGAAGTATTTTTTTCTTCAAAGTTTTTTACCATTGTTCATGCATCCTTCTCCCATCCAGACTATACTGTCGGCTTTGGATTCTCACCAAATCCTGCCTTTTCACAAGGCTCACGGGCTTAGAATTTAATTCATCACCGTCGATTGGGAATTTCACCCGACCCCGAAGGACTACGCAATTATTAAGTTTTGGGAGTTGTCACTAAATAAAGAAAACCCCGTAAATTGTCTACGGGGTCATTAGGAGCTTTTGTATTTTAAGCATAGGCAAATAAACCTTTGGAAGTACATTTTTATTCCAAAGAAATAAGCTGCTCATACATCCTTCTCCCATCCAGACTTTTACTGTCGGCTTTGGATTCTCACCAAATCCTGCCTTTTACAAGGCTCACGGGCTTAGAATTTCTTCATCACCGTCGATTGGGAATTTCACCCGACCCCGAAGGACTATTAGTTTGTGAAAATGATTATAGCACTCTTAAGAGTAAAATTCATCTTTGAAGATTTTGGAAATTATTGTGAAAACATAATTAACTGTTACGTGAAATGCTTCTCCACTTTTCGAATCTCCTTTAATATTTGATTCACAATCTTTTCAATTGATAGAGCACCATCGAGTACAATGTCTGAACTAGGTTTTACGGACATTTCCATTTCCAAATAGGCAGTTCTTCCGTAGGATAAATAATGAGTTAAATCATTTTGGATATTCTCCACTGTATCATTTGAAAAGTCTCTAATTATTCTTCTAGCCATAGCTATATCCAATGGTGTATCAACAAAAATCGCTAGGTCTATGAAATCACTCATACTACTGTTTAAATATGCAAATGGATAGTCAAGAATAATATATTGAACGTCTTGATCATTCAATATAGATTGCATATCAGAGATGAAGGGTGTTAGATTCCATTCATTATAATCAGCTCCCTCATCCACCCATTTGCAAATATCTGCTGGTCTTTCATCAAATTCATAATCATCGAAATACAAGCCTTTGGAATTATCTAGCACTTTCATCAATTCTTTTGTAATGGTCGTCTTCCCACCGCCTGAGACTGCAGCAATCGATATAATAATTGGTTTTTTACTCACCTTCACTTCCCCCTTTTCATATAAAAAAGCGAGTCTCTTTGTTGTGAGAATCTCGCTTTCTTGTTAATTCAAGATTGGCATAAAGCTTAGTATTCCAAGCCCCATTGTTTACGCAATGTATCCATTGTTTTCATAATATTGTATGTTTCATCCAGAGGCATAATGGAACTTTCTATCTTACCTTCACGCAAGCATTGCATTGCTTCCTCTGCTTCAAAAATATAACCATGCAGCTCACGGTCATCTTTAAATTCTTCTATGTCTAAACCTGGACGATGTAAATATGCACTTGGTCCAAACAAGAAATTCGGCAAGTGAATATATCCTTCTGTTCCATAAATAAATGCATCATTGGATAAATTTAAACGGACACCTGAATTCAACATCGCAGTTTTTCCATTTTCATATTCAAAAAGTGCGGAGAACCACTCGTCTACGCCTGTTTCTCCAATATGTGCACTACTTTTAATATTGGTAGGCTGCGCTCCGAATATCAAAGAAGCGAAAGAAATCGGATAAATTCCCGCATCTAACATCGCTCCGCCACCTAGCTTCTTATCAAGCAAGCGACTTTCAGGGCTCCAACCAACATTAAAACCGAAATTAGCGGTCAGCATGTTTACTTCACCGATCTTACCTTCCTTAATCCAATCCATTGCCTTCACAACCGCTGGTAAATAGCGTGTCCACATTGCTTCCATTAAAAATGTATTATTTTCTCTCGCTACTTTGATTAGTTCTTCTGCTTCTTCCGCATTCATAGTGAATGGTTTTTCACATATTACTGCTTTCCCCGCATTCAAGCATTGTAGAACGCATTCCTTGTGCTGTGGATGAAGAGTTCCGACGTAAACAATCTCTACTTCTGGATCTTGAACAAACCCATCATAACTGTTATAAGAACGAGCAATATTGAATTCGCTTGCAAAATTTGCAGCCTTTCCTTCTGTTCTTGAAGCTACTGCGACAAGCTCGGCATTTTCTGATTTTACTAAATCAGAAGCAAATTTACGTGATATATTGCCTGGCCCCATAATTCCCCATTTAATTTTTCTCTCTGACATGTTTAGTTCCCCTTTCCAGCAAATATGTATTTTCTAAATTATAACTCAATATATAATTAAATACCTTATTTTTGCTAAATGACTTTGACTAAGGGAGACTATGTAGGCAAGCTCACATTCATGTCCTTTTAATCAATCGTTTGATTAAATAATTTCTGTCCTTTTCATTTTAATTAACCATTTGTTAAAACATGAGGTAAAAGTCAATTATACGGGAATTGAAATAGTTTAAACGAGAGCCACAGAAATAGGAGAGGCTAGAAGCAAACCATTTTGTTACTATAATTAAAAATGGTCGCCCCACTTTTCCTGTAAAAGCTGTATTTCCTTTTCATGAGGTATCTCTTCCTTTGGTGTTTCCAAAATAAATGGAACATTTGCGAGCTGTGTTGTATTTACCAATTGGTCAAATTGTGACTCTTTAATATAACCGGGTCCGAAAATAGGAGCATGCCGGTCTTTTCCTAAGCGAGTGTCATATTTTGAGTTGTTAAAATGAACAAGCTGTAATTCTTTAAAATATCCAATTTTCTCTCCTTTTTCCAATAAATCACTCCAATTTTCACCGTCCCATAAACCACAAGAAAAAGCATGGCATGTATCAAAACAAAAACCTATCTTTTCAGGATAATCACATAATTTTCGTATCTGAACAAGTTCTTCTAAAGTTGTCCCAAACGCACCAGGCATTCCTGCATTGTTTTCTAATAATATTTTGGCATTCCCGTCCCATTCACCGAGTACTTCATTTAACATTTCAATTATTAATTGGTAGCTTTCAAGAAGAGTAAGATGACTAACCTCTTTACCGAAATGAACGACAACTCCAATCGATCCACAGGCTTCGGTAATTTCCAGATCATTCAACAAAGATTGAATTACTTGATCTCGCTTTCGTTTATCATTCGGAGTCAAGCTAGTGGGATATGGTGAGTGGGTGACAGTCAAGATGGCATTTTCCTCACAAAATTCCTTACATGCAATGGCATCCTGTTGATTAAAATCTTTTACTGATAAACTGCGAGGATTTTTGGGAAAGTATTGAAACGCGCCAGCATTCATTTTTGATGCCTGCTTGGCGGCACCGAAATAGCCATTTTTTATGGATAGGTGACAACCAAATATCATATACATTCTCCTTTAATGCTGACAGTTTTTACAGAAATAAGTTTTTCTAGAGGAAATCTCCGTTTTGATGATAGCTGAAGCACAGCGCTCACATGGTGTTCCTTCACGACCGTGAACCTTCATCATCCTACTATACCCACCCGTTCGGTGATCCCCAAAGAAAAGAGGCTCGCTCATATAACCGCCATTTTGAATGCCCTGTTTAAGAATAAATTTTATTGAATCATACAAGCGATAAAAGTGATCCCGATCTAGTTCATGCATTTTTCTTTCAGGTAAAAGCTGTGCATGCCAAAGAATTTCATCAGAATATCGATTTCCAATTCCCGCAATACATTCTTGATTTATTAACGAGGTCTTTATATTGCTTCTTCTCCCCTTTAATGCATCAAGAAAAGCGTCCAATGAAAAGTTTGGATCCAACGGTTCTGGTCCAATATTCTGCAGTTCCTTTTCAAGCATCTCTGATGATAAAAGATGCAAGTAGCCTAATCGCAACCCAATGAAATAAAGATTTTGATTTCCAAAAGATAACTGTACTTGCACAGTTCTATCTGGTTTTTCCTCCTCTTTTCCATAAAACATCCAGCCTCCAAGCATTAGATGCAATAGCAAACAGGAGCCATTTTGCAGCTGAAAAATTAAATGCTTTGCTCTTCTTTCGACGGATTCTATTTTCTGATTGAGCACCTGTTGCGAAAAATCAGCAATCTCCTTATTTATTGATTTTTCCCGATTAATGATGACATCCGTTATCGTTTCTCCACTGATTTTTTGCTGAAGCAATAATTTATATGTTTCCATTTCCGGCAATTCTGGCATGGTATTTCCTCCCAAAAATGAGTTCTATTATATTTTAGGATGTACTACGGAAGTACGAGCTTGCTATTCCCGTGCGAGGGTGGGTTATTCTCGTTCGGGTCGGGGTTATTCCCGTTCAGGAGAGTGTCATTCCCGTTCGGGTTGGGGTTATTCCCGTTCAAACACATTCTATTCTCGTTCAACGGATTTCTAGGGACATGCGAGGTTCCTATTCCCGTTCGAACATGTTCTATTCTATTTCAACGAATTTCTATGGACGTGCGAGAGTCCTATTCCCGTTCAAGAGAGAGCCATTCCCGTTCGCGTGATGGTTATTCCCGTTCGAACAGATCCTATTCTCGTTCGAACACAATTTATTTCCGTTCAAGCACTTTCTATTCCCGTTCACCTTAGTTCTATGGACTCTAAGACAACTTCTACTTTACTAACACCGAGCTGAGTTAACGGGGATAAGTACATTATTCCTCAATTGCGATATATCATTACATATGGTGGTTAATCAGGGGAAAATCTAAATTTAGTTAAATTATCATGGTAGGTGTTTTTTCGAGGGTTGGAATGAACTATTGAAGTTTTCCTTTCATCGATCAAATTGGGTTATGCTCTATAAAGTCTTTAGTAATAACATTAATCAAACGTTTGATTAATAGTTTTTTATTTCTCCAAGCGTTAATTAAACGTTTGATTAATAGTCACCACTCTATATCGCTATTTCTTTGCAACAAATACTGCAAGCCAATAGTCTCTCCATATGCAATCAACGTCAACGAAGCCAGCCTCATGTAAATAAGTAAGATAATGAGTTATAGATTCACATTTATTACCTTCAGACTTTTGCTTTGCCTTATCAGATATAATAAACTTCTCTATCTTGTCTTCGTCATTTAGGTCTTCACTTAAAGAAGCAAGTTTTATCCTAGCTCTTTTATTACCTATGAGTTTTTCAACTAAAGGTGAGCTCCCTGCCATATGATCAGCAAAAACAAAAAATCCTCCGACATTTAATACATTATAAATCTCCTTAAACAAAACCCTTTTATCATCGGCATGATGAAGTGCCATGGAACTAGTAACTGCTTCTACTTTATTTTCCATGTAGTTCTCGGACCAATTTTTCTTTGTAAAATCTAAAGTAGTAAATTCCAGTTTGGTTGAAGTGCTCTCGAGATCATTTTGGGCAATATCCAACATTGCCTCAGCACCATCAGTAACTAAAATTTCATTAAAGTGATCTGTGGAAATAAGCTTTTTTGTAAATAATCCTGAGCCTGCGCCAAGCTCTAATAATGTTGCGCCTTTTGGAGTTAAATCTACTAATAAGCTAAGGGTTACATCCAACATTTCTTCTTTACGTTTCGGATCAAACCCCTTTTTTGTGTGATACTCTGCTGCTCTTTCATGATAATTGTACGACTGGATACTAATATGCTCAGACATTCTCATCACCCCAAAACAAATTGATTCCCACATTATAAAACTTGCTCATAATTCTTTTTCTATCCCTACAAATGAATGTACAATACATTTTCTTTTGAAGTTATCAATCTCATTCACCAAATTATCATCGGCTATGATCAACAAAATAATCGATTTCACTATTACCCGGCGTTTCAAATTCCTTTTCAAATCGGGAAATCATATTTTCATCAATATAGTAACTCTTAACATGATTCTCTTTTACATTCTGATTTCTTTTTTCGATATTCCGTTTCCAGGTTGCATCGTCAATATGTATATAATGCATTTCATTGTTGATTTGTTTTTCGTTAAAATACTTCCTAATTTCATCACGTTCAGATTTATACCAAAATCCGAAGTCGAGAATAATATTTGTCCCTGTTTCTACAATTTGCTTAGCTAAGCCATATAAATATTCTTTACATTTATTTAAAACAACATTATGATTACTTCCTAGTTGTTCATCAAACAAAGTTAGCATCAAATCATCGCATGATAATACTACCGCATTGTACTTTTCTTTTGCTTTTTTCGTATATGTACTTTTTCCACTGCAAACCTTTCCACAAATCATTATAATTTTTCCCACATTATCACCTTGTTTAAGATTAATTTTAGAAGACTATTAAACAAACTATACCTTTCGACATTTCATAATGAATGTAGTTGGAATAGCCTTGGCTTTTTCATACGTGTACCATCTATTTGCATGTCTCTCGACGTCTTCCTCTGACCAACGAGCGTCCTCGATCATTCTCTCAATTTGGAACCCTTGATCAACTAATGCATTTACGTACGTACTAACCCTAAATTGCTGCATGATCGCCATGCTGCTCCAAGCTTCATGATCATAAGAACCTTCAATATGATATGATTTATCTAAAGTTAAAACTCCATTTTTAGGTCGCACTCTGTTATACAGTGGATGCTCCCAACTGAATATAAAAATTCCGCCTTTTTTCAAATAACTACTAATATTGGCCAATGTTTTTTCTAAATTAGTAGTCCATCCAATTGCAAAAATGGAGTACACAATATCGAAGTAATCAAACGGCAAACCGGGATTAACCTCCATTGGAGACTCAAACAATCTAACGGGTTGCGAACTATTTTCAAGTAATGTAGTTGCTAATTCAATTTGTTTTTTCGATAAATCTAATCCCCATAATTCAGCTGCTTCTCTTTCCTTCATATATTGCAATGAATGCCCACTGCCACAACCGATATCTAAAACCTTTAAACTTTTTACTTCTCCTAATAACTTTAACTCCTCTTCATTTGGTGCCATTGGTCCATATTCTGGAAGAGGATTCCTTCCAAAAAAGCGTTCTGCCGCTTCATCCCAGCTTTGTTTATTTTTAGATAGAGCATTCATATTATATGCCTCCCGTACTATTAGTTTCTGTCTTAAACGATTGAAATTAACATCCTCCCAGCATTGCATCCAACTCATTGTAGTTTTCAGAAAGCCAAAGCATTTCCTCTTTAAATCGGACTGGCGGCCCAGTAAATTGATCCATATCGATTTTAATCCACCAAGTACTTTCCAAATACCACAAAAATTTTAATGAACGGATAAGCGAACGAGCATCTATTGAAATGTGTTCGCTATAACCCTTTCTAAAAGCCTCAACCGTATCAACCTTAAGACCATTTTTATTTAGAGCACAAGAAATGATTGCTCTAGCAATGTCGAGTTGAGGATAGTCATAATTTAATCTGTCAAAATCTATGATTGCACCTAAGCGATTTTCTTCAAATAATAAATTATCTACCCATAAGTCTCTATGAGCCCACCCTGCTTCAATCAATCCAAATTCATCGAAAGAATTTCCTTTTGTTAGTTGATATTGTCTTTCCATAATGGGTACTAAATGCTCCTGTAGAGAATCTCTAACATTTACCATTACTGAGTTCCAATACTCCATTCTATCCTCTCGACTAGGAGGGATGAAATTAGTTACTTTCTTTTTCATTAGTGTGCCATCATTTAACAATCGATGCATCAGACCAGTGAATCGCCCTAAATCATACATTTGATTCGTATTCAGATTTCCCGGAGGAAACACTTCCCCATGACAAAACTCCATTACGATAAAAAGTTCACCGTTATCTGTTTCGAACATGACATTATCATGATAAGAAAGCAATCTAGGACATGGAAATCCTTGCTTATATAATCTTTGCTGCTGCGAAAAGGCTAGTAATAATTCTTCAAGGTTGTATAGCTTAAATCTTTCTTTATTATATTGTTTTACTAAAAAAACGCCTTCCGACGTCGTTATTTTCCACTTTAGATTAAGCCAGCCTCTTTTTATTGGCACAACCTCAAAAACTTGAAAACCAAATAAGTTTTTACATGTCTTAATAATATCATTAAGAATCATTTCTTCTAATTCTGATTCAATCACAGCCATACACTTTTCACTCCAAACCTAACAGAATTATATCCCCAATATTCACTTATTCTTCATATCTATTAAAAACCTTTGTCAAAAAGATCCATATAACCTTGCATATATAGCAAAAAAAATGATCCCTCTTAACGAAGAATCACAATAATCTTATTACAAACCGACCCTCTTTTTTACTTCTTTTAAAAACGGAACTGCCACAGATCTGGCCTTTTCTGCGCCTTTTGCCAGAATGTCATCTAATACGTCAGGCGATGCCATTAACTCATTATATTTTTCTCGTGGTTCAGCTAAAAATTGATTCATAACACGAAACAGTTCCTGCTTAACCTCTCCCCACCCAATTCCACTTTCAAATTGGACTCTTAATGCCTCAATTTCATTTGGGGCAGCAAACTCTTGATAGAGAGAATATAAGATAGAAGTATCAGGGTCTTTAGGTGCTTCTGGAGGTAACGAATCTGTTTTAATTTTATTAATAAGCTTTCTTAATTTCTTTTCATCTTCAAAAAGAGGAATTGTATTATGATAGCTTTTGCTCATTTTACGCCCATCCAGCCCAGGCAACACCGCTGTGTCCTCTTGAATTTGATATTCCGGCAGTAAAAATGTTTCTCCATATACATTATTAAAGCTCTCCGCGATATCGCGGGCGATTTCCACATGCTGAACTTGATCCTTTCCAACTGGGACAATATTTGTTTTAAACAGTAATATATCCGCTGCCATTAATATTGGATAAGTAAAAACTCCCATATTGACGCCAAAGTCTGCATCCTTATCCACTTGCTTATTGCTTTCTACGATAGCCTTATACGCATGTGCCCGATTCATTAATCCTTTCGGTGAAAAACACGCCAAAATCCAATTTAACTCAAATATTTCGGGTACATCGGATTGTCTATAAAAGATTACCTTTTCAGGATCAAGTCCTAGCGCCAGCCATGTTGCCGCTATTCCATAAGATAGCTGCCGAAATTCATCTGCATCATGAATTTTTGTCAACCCATGATAATCCGCAATGAAATAAGCCGCTTGATAATCCTCTACCATGGCCAATTCTAAAGCAGGCTTAATCGCCCCAATATAATTCCCAAGATGGATTTTCCCAGTAGGTTTTATTCCTGTTAAAATCGTCTTTTTCATTGAAATCTCTCCCCATTAAAAAATAAATACAAAAAAGGGCTACCCGTCAAAAAAAGGACGAGTAACCCGTGGTGCCACCTTCATTCGTTTACAAAGTAAACGCACTTAAATCCGTACAGAAACGATAAACTGTTTCGATACGTAGTCTTTTTTAACGGTAAGACAAGTCCGCCAGACCTACTGCTAGTTCAATCTAGATGCTCAGAAGCCCATTCATCCATAATTCTGCACTGATTCTCACCAACCATCAGCTCTCTAAAGCGTTCATATAGATTACTCTTCTTCTTCATCGCTCACGATTATATTACGTTGTATTTTAACCTATGGATTAATGAATAACAAGGGCTTATGAAGGAAATTTGTTGAGGGTTCATGCAGTTGAATAAAATGACAACCTTTTTATTTTTCCCACGCAAATTTCACCAATTTATTTAAAATCCTCACCAATTAAGGATATAGGATATAATGGACCTAAATGATGAGAAGGGGCGTACGTATGAAATCTCGTGATGAAAAATCTATCCTAAAAGAAGCTCCAATCACTTACGATGATTATGCACAGCTTCCAGATGATGGGAAAAGGTATGAATTGGCAAATGGAATACTGGAGTTGATGACTCCTGCACCAACTCCTAAGCATCAGGTTATAAGCACAAAGATGTTGACAATGTTAATGAATAGTTGCCAGCAGGAATACATTATTCTTGCATCACCTATCGATTTAATTTTATCTAAAACAGAAACACGTCAACCCGATTTGGTCGTGATTCATCGTAATAATACGGATATCATTACAAAGAGGGGAATCGAGGGAACTCCTAATTTAGTTGCTGAGATTTTGTCGCCACATTCAATCAAAAGAGATCGATTCGACAAACTTAAAGCTTATGCTAGGTTTCAGATTCAAGAATATTGGATTATCGATCCCTCGAATGAAGCCTTGGAACAATATATGTTAGTCCATAACAACTATGAACTTTCCAATGTTTTCGGAAGAGAAGATACCATTCAATCTGAACAAATACCATGCGCTTCTTTCACAATGGCGGAAATTGTGGATGCTGCGGCGGATTTGCCTGGATAACCTTGAATAGTAAAGTCATCAAATAAGCTCCCATCGTTAGGGAGCTTTCATCGTTTATATCCTCTTCGAACGCATTCCTTTTACTTTCGCAATATCATCTCGATCAAACAATATTTGATAGGCTTCGCTTTCGACATCATAAATAGCCACTTTTCCTTCATCATCATAATGGATTCCCCATCCATAATTTTTTACTAAAGGAGAAGCTCTGAAGCAAGCCTTTGGTTTTGAAAAAAATTGCTCACGCAGCTCGTCTACATTAACTTCCTCAATTTGGTTCCTAGCCAGGTACGTTTTAAACTGTACATCAGATTGAGTATACTCATAAGGACTATTACTAATCAAATCATACTCAATAGATGCAATCGTAGGTTTATCATTCTTAGCGACAGGTACCTTTGCAAATGTAACCTTTGAATCTTCTGAAATTGTAATTAACGTGTTCTTATAAGTCATTTTCACCTTTCCTCCCCTAATACATTATTTGGATCGATCAAACTAGAAAAAACCCAAGTCTTTCCTTCATCTTCTGATGTGTATTTCGCTAAAACCTTACCCCCTAGATAATCTCCATTTGGACCTTGATTTACTATTAATGTTCCGTGGCCATCTTTAAAAACAGGTATTTCCGCTATTGTAAAAATTTCTTTATATTCATCAGGGATTGGGACTTCAACTTCTTCCCAATTACCTCCTCCATCGTCCGTGCGATAAAGAGATGGTCTAGGTGGTTCATCCATTACATTAACTGTGCCGAATGATATAAAGCCAAGCATGTCATTTATAAAGCCGCCACTTGTAACTAATCGTTGTGTCTCTTCCACTAATCCGGCCATTTCCCATGTTTTCCCGCCATCATGTGTTTTCATAACAAAATTGGCCTCGAAAGACATCGTTCGATCACATGTAAAAATAAGATAACCATCCTTTTCTGAGGTAAAACCAATGAATCTTTGGCGAACCGACGGTAATTGATCTTTTATTAATACCTTATTCCAAGTTTTACCTTGATCCATAGTCATTAACAGATACATTTCTTCACCTGAAACTAGTACAAAAGCTGTTTTTTGTGGATTGATAATATAACTTCCGTCTATTAAATCCTCTTTGGAGCCGCTATAATCTCCCCCGAATAATTCTTCCATCGTGGCTGGTACTTCCACCCAACCTTTTCCATTATCGTATGTTATTTTTAACATCTCATTTGCGATTTCGTAACGGAAATCTTCGTGTGGTTCTATTCCTGCTTCCTTTTGATAACTTTCCTCATCTTGAACAGGAGGAAGGCCAATCAATGTATCGGTAGATTTCTCAAAGCTTTCTAACGTGTATATTAGTCTTGAGTCCTTCCGTATCCTCAATTTCCAGACAATATTATCAACAAGTCCCTCTTCATTTACTTCACCAAAACTAGTATGCGTATTTTCTCTCGGTTCAACTTGATAGACGACGGCAACGACAAAATCGTTTTCGTCTCCTTCTAAGAAATGAAACCTTTTAAAATATGCATTCTCAATCAATCCTTCATCTTTAAAGGATTGGATTAAATCAAACCATAAGCGATAGGCAATGGTTTCGGGCTTTTTGTCATCTTCGCCAACTTCCAAGGTCAGCGGTAATTTCTGATTAACTTCATTCTCGCCAAATTCATTTATCGGCAAACTTTCGATAGGCTTTTCTTCATTTTTAGGGTAAAAAAGCATAAAACTAACTACTACTATTAGGAAAAGGACGATGATGATACCTAAGCGCTTTTGTGTAAGTTTCATATATTTTCAACCTCTTTTTCTTATAACTCTAACATTATCGAATATCCTTTTCTTCCGCAATTTATTTTTTGCAAATCCCCACTCATAAAATAAGAGCATGCTGCCGACATGCTCTTATCCCTTATATTAATGTTGTTTTTTCTTTTTTAGTCTTGGCCAGAGATGTTGTTTCACATAAGTGGATTGGGGTTTCTTGTTGAATGGACAAGCTTCTTTTTAAGTTCTTCATTTGCGGAGAAGTAAAGATACCCCTTAAGGCGATATCGATAGATTCATCCGGCTTTTTAAGGGCATATTCTGCGAGTCCTAGAAAGGTTGCGGAATATTTGTATGGAACAATCGGCTCGACCTTTCTCTTAATGACAAGGATGGCGGAATTGACCCTTGGCGGAGGTGAAAATTGGTCTCTTGAAATTTCTTTGACAAAGTAAAAATCAAACCACATTCTCCACGCTAAAACATAATAATTTTTCACGAATTTTGCTGTGAATCGTTTGGCTGCACCTTTTTCCATGACAATCACCCCTCTTTGCAACCCTGTCGATGGATTATTTAGAAGCATCTTCATTATGCGTGTCGTAATCGAGAAAGGAATATTTGATACAACGACAAATTCTTCTCTCGGCAAATGGATTCTCACGATGTCTTGATGAATGATTTTTGTGTTTTGACTTTGCGCGGTTTTCCTTTTAAGAATTTCTACAAATTTAGAATCATATTCTACAGCCAATACCTTGCCTGCTCGTTCGTTGAGGACTGTTGTCAAAGCACCTTTTCCCGCTCCTAGTTCTAAAACTGTATCCTCTTTGCATAATTTCGCTCGATCCACGATTTCATGAAGCAACCATTTATTGTGTATCAAATGCTGTCCCGAAAAATTAGGTGGCTCTCCTCGACTTAATTTTTTATTACTATACTTATGTGTTCTTTTGGACATATGATTTTCCCTCCAATATAAAAAATCACAGTCTTCTGCCTGCGATAGAGAGTAAAGGAAAGAAGCCTCACCTTTTATACATAAAAGTCGAAGCTAGAACCATATCCCAAATAACCCACACCAATTAAGGGTTTAGATAAAAGTTTCCACAAAAAAGAAAGGCAGAATAATCCACCTCTCTTCATAAATACATATTTAATAAGTTTTTTAATGAAGATTATTAAAAAAGGGCAGACGGATCCCGTTTTACTCTGCTTACAGGCAGAGACTTTAGGCGCTAGTGAACCTCTTCAACTAAATCGAAGATTTTGATGGAGCATCCCTTATCTTAAATACAGTACAAACCAAGCAATTAAAACACCTTAGGTGCCTCTAGCGCCTGAATAAGACTAATGAATGAAGACAAGGTTTGACATGTTCTTTTTGCCAACACAGGAACTTTCGCCTGCAGAGACAACCATGACTTTTCAGACATGGATTTTTGGTAAGCTCGAATAAAATTATCGAGCTGCAATGTTATAACTAGCTGATAGATCAGCATGATACACCTTTCCAGTTGTAAATGTTGAAAGGTCTTTTTTATCATTTCTCTTTACTTTACCAGAACCATCATACGCTAAAGCACTGGTATTGCGTGGATTTACTCTAGTCATTCGTATCCCTATATAGTGAGCCATTTCTTCTACCTTATTTTGAATGGCTGTTTTTCGCCAATAACGTAGTTTGAAACGAAGTTTCTTTGACCCCAAAAAACCTTTGGTACTTTCATTTTATTGAGATATTCGAACACAATCACATCACATTGGTGTTCTTTCGCAAACTTCACGAACTTATGAGATGTGTGGTTTACAATATGTTTTTGTAGTCCGTTTAATTGTCGCCAATAGTTTGGTGCCGCAACCCAACCAGAAGCACGCGGAACTTTTCGTAGTTTATTTGTTAATCGATACAATCGGTCTTTTTCTTTGGTCTGGTTTATAAACGTACGAGCCAAGACAGTGCCTTTTGCATCCATAACAGAACAAACCGCAGAGTTTGAGATCCCCAGGTCCACAGCACATACTTTTTGAGTATTTATCTCCGTTTTGCTTAACTTCACTTTGTTTGTATAACTAATGTTTAAAAAATACTTTTTTCCAGCCTTAACAAGCTTCGGGTTGTGTTCTTTCCAATCCCAAACATTACGTTTATATAGGTCTTGCCCCTTAAACTCAATTTCCTTCCATACCCAATCTTTGTTATGGAATATCTTGATTTGAGCAGTAGTATCGGATGTTCTTACGAACATATTTCCCTTATAAAAAACAGGAAGCTCCTTATGTATAAGTTGAAGTTTAGGGGGATTCTTTTTAAACTTTTTACCTTCAGAAAGCGCCATTTTCCTTTTACTATCCCAATTCTGATAGTTAGAACGATAACTTTTAACTTTACCAAAGGCAGCAGCAATCGCACTTCGTCTAAAGTAAGAAGGGAACTTATAATAATTCCGGTTAAATTCCTTGTATTTAGGAGAAGGGTTTGTTTTAGTTGTATGAATTAACTTTTCGATAGGTGCAACGATTGAGTTTGAAGAAAAACATTCTAAGTCATCCATTTCTTTATCAATCACTTCGATAAGGTAAGTCAATGCTTGATTATAAATTTGTAATGTCGCATCGAAGATGCCTGAATAGTTTATGATCTTGTGTCTCAAAGCTTTAGCTACCTTCATACCAATTCCCCTTTACAAAACATACGTTCTATCATATATTATACTATATGATGATTTAGTTGTAAATAAAGATAGGAGAGAATTATGGCAGATTACAGTAGGAATAGACATGCTTATTATAAATTGACTTATCATTTAGTTGTAGTTACAAAATATAGACATAAATGTATTTCTGATGAAATCATGGATAGATTAATTGAAATAACTAAAAATTTGTTTGAAAGATGGAATTTCACGCTTATTGAAATGAATGGAGAGGACGATCATATCCACATACTATTTGACGCACCACCACAAATAAATTTAGCAAACACAATAAACAACTATAAAACAGTAACTTCGAGATATATACGAAAAGAGTTCCAGGAGGAACTCTCAAAGTATTATTGGAAACCATATTTTTGGAGCCGTAGTTATATGATTTTAACTACTGGTGGGGCAACAGTCGAAGTGGTTAAAAAATATATCGAAAATCAGGGAGATTAAGACCTTAGCGCCTAACCCCCACTAAATCAAAGATTTTGAAGGGGAATACAGCGCTAATCTTTGTTCAATTAGCTGCATAAAGTTAAAAAACGCAATCTATTCAATACAATACCCATTTTTTCAAAAACCCTCCGATCAAAATTTCTTTTTCTGAGTAAGACTAAAGCGGGAGGTAATAAGTTGATTTCTGGTATTTATCGCTTTTTATAAACCCAAATGAAGTGTAAAATGCATCAGCTTGTGGTGTACTGTTTAACACCATTATTTGAAAATGATTTTTTGCTTCTGAAATTAACGTTTCTAATAGGAGCGTCCCTATACCTTTTCTCCGATAATCTCTGGCTACATAAAATCTTCTTACTCGACCAATATGTGTATCGTCGGAAAAAGGATTGATGTTAATTCCCCCAACAGCAATCATCACACCATCCTGATCATATACAGCATATAAAGCTTCTCCAGGCATGGTGAAAGTATTGGATCCTTCTTTATAATTATTCACTAATTTTTGAAGGAAACGAAAACCCTCCTTTTGGCTTTCATCAACCAAAAGCTGTATATTTTCATCCATTAAGTTTTTTATTCGTTTGACTTCATATCCCTTCATCCCTTACCTCCTCGCAGCTAGAAAACAAGAAGCTTCTATTATTTAAACAAGATATTGACATGTCCATCCCTTTTTCCGATGACCATCGTGTCGGCTAAATTCACAAAAAGGCCATTCTCCACCACGCCGGGAATCATATTTAATGCGTGGTTTAGGTTCTTAGCATCGTGAATATTCCCAAAATCACAATCTAATATATAGTTTCCGTTATCCGTAATAAACGGAAGATTGTCTTTAAGTCGTAATGTTGGCTCGCAACCCAAGGCACTAATCTGTCTTCTTGTCATTTCCCAACCAAATTGTGTAATCTCAACAGGTAATGGAAATTCCCCCAAATTCGCCACATTTTTCGTCTCATCCATCACTACTACCAAACGTTTTGAAATAGATGCGATCATTTTTTCTCGTAATAAAGCTCCTCCGCCACCTTTTATAAGCTCAAATGCCGGATTAGCTTCATCAGCCCCATCTATTGTAATATCTATCTGCTCGATTGAGGACAGATCCACTAATGGAATTCCTAATTCATTGGCTAGCTGTTCTGTTTGTTTGGAAGTAGGAACTCCTTTTATAATGAGTCCTTGCTTTACAAGTTCACCTAGTTTTAATATGGACCAATGAACAGTTGAACCAGTTCCGAGACCAACTATCATGCCATTTTGTATATAGTCAACAGCCTTTTCGCCAGCAAGTTTTTTGGCATTCATGTTAACATCTCTCCAATACATTCGTCCTTAACCCATTTATTAAAAAAGAAAGGCATCCGCCAATACTTTTACTCAACTTTATTTAACCTTATCGTCCACATATGAAATCGGATTCGGAAACAAATATTTCCAATCAAATTTTCGTCGTTTGTTCGCTTTAACTATTTTCATCAGACAGGATTAATTTTCTTAATTTATTCGTCATTTCAGGGGAAGTATAGTATGACGATTCATCCATCATATATGTAAAGATACTCTTTTCATTTTCCATTCCTAACCATAGATGCAGGGCATGAGTTGGCAATGCTCCTTTTTCAGACGTATATTTAACCATTATATCGAACTCAGGATTTGACACGTCTAACTTCCCTGTCTTTTTTACCGCAGTTGTAATTGCTTTTTCAAAAGTTTCTAAGGATTTTTTATCGTTAAAGGTTAAAAAGACATCCTCATTCATTTCTCCAAACCCTTTAGATTTTGAAATATTTACTTCTGATAATTCTTCGTCTAAAAGAACCATTGTTTCCGCAGAACAACCCACTAATAGTAATGGGCATAAAATAAATGCTATTGAAAAAAGTACTTTTTTCAAGATGCTCCTCCTTGTGTAGCAACTAGATGATAAAAACATTGACTCTTATTCTATCAGGATGAACTAGACTCATTCCCTATATTCATCAGCATATCCTTAAAGTCTTCAATATTATTAAAGCTGACAATTGGAACATTACTTTCTTTCAAAATCCTTACAAATGTTTCTTCTGCTTTGTTCGCTGCGCGTGCCAAGCTAGAGAGATTATCTGGATCGTAATGATCAATAAACTTCAAATTAGGATTATGAATTCCAGTTTGTTCCTGAACATGATCGAGCTCAGCTTGAAGATTTGATGCCGCTAAAAAAGCACTTAAAGTATCTCCTTTTTCACAAGAATAGCGGATTTTATTCCAATGAGATGATAGCTCCTCGTAAAGCCCCTTAAAATGAGAGATAGGTACAAGTGGTATCATCTCATTTTTAATTGTTTTGAAAAATACTTCAACACAATTTATTAAATCGAAACAAGCTTTTTGAATATGTTCGTTATCCTTTACTGTAACCACCTTTTGGAAGATTTCATTAAATCCTTCAGGTAATCGCTGTAACTTAGAAAGTTCTTTAAGCATTTGCTTTGCACCAAAGTGAAGAAATGTATGGTTCAAAAGACAAAGTGTATCACTTATTTCAAAAAGTATTTCCCCGGCCGCTGTTAGATTACCAAGACATAGTTCAGCATAATTTCGCTTAGCAGCTATAAGATGTTGATTAGCCTTTTCAATAAGTTCGGGAGTGATAGGTCCTTTTTGAATCTTTTCGATTTGTCTTTTTAATTTATCATAGCGCTCCCCGTCTTCTTCGGAAGCATAGTAAACAAGGCGGGAATTTGCGAGTATAGACACTCTCATATCCTCGAAATTTGCAAAACTTTCAAGACGTTCCCAGTTTACACCCCAAAGATCATTACCGCTGCCATTAAGAATAAATGTTGTTGCAAGATTCCATCCACGCTCAGTGCTTGGAACAAAAATCATATCTAAATCAGAATTTTCATTTGCAGTACCATTAACGACTGATCCATAAATAAACAAAATGCTAACATCATTTGAATATTTTGTATTAATAACATCTATTATTGACTCAAGCAGTTCACTATGGTGTTTTTCCATTCTAACCCTCCTTCCTCTTTATAGACCATTCACTGGCCTTTTTGACCAATTCGTCAACAAATACTTGTTTTTCCTCTTGATACTTGTAATGATTTTCAGGAAACTGGTTTGCTAATCTCACTTTTAAATCCCCATAGCTTGCTGCATCCTCAGGATGTGCGATTAAATAATCTTTAAAATCTAAATGGGTTTTTATATTTACATGACCAACTTGATAAATATGTATGTGATGAGTTCTATGTTCTTTCCCCTTCGGAAAGTATCTCCTACCTGCTATGCCATTCTCACCTTTAGGCTCATAGCCTATTTCCCGTAATTTCGCATTAAATGAATCCGTTATTTCAATATCCTTAACAACGATTAAAATATCTATAATTGGTTTGGCAAATCCTATTTCTCGTATCGACGTACTACCGATATGAAAGATATCAACTATTTTATCATTAAATATTTCTTTTAATATTTGTTCCTCATGTAAATATAAACTTTCCCATTCTTCTGTCCAAGGCAGTATCGTGGTTTTTCTCATAAAATCGATTCTCTCCTATGAAAAAGGCATTTCTGTATATATGTAGAAATACCATTTCAAAACTCATTTATTTATTGCTTACTCACTCCACCGCCAAATGCAACAATATATCCATCTACATCTCTTATCGCAAATTCATTCCAATAAGGGTCTTGATTTAAACCATATGCTATTTCAGCGCCTTTTGTTTTAAATTCTTCAAACAATACGTCTACCTCATCCGAATAAGCAAAGGCATCCCATTGTGGTCCTCCATTAAAAGATGAAAAAGGACGAACATCTTCTGGATTACTTGCTTCGTGTAAAATGAAAGTTAGTTGATCTCTTGTTACGTGAATATGTTTGATTTCTCCAATTCCAATTTCTTCATAATCAAATCCCAAATTTCTATAAAAGTCAGAAGACCTTTTTATATCCTTTACTAAAAACACAATGGATGAACCGTTTATTTTTCCTAAACTCACTTGTATACACGCCCTTATCAGCATTTTTCTATTACAAAATGTAAATTCTACAAATGTCGCTTTATTCCTTTAAAAATTTTTCCATTTACAATTAGACTTACATACTATAAAATTAGTTAGGTTAACTAACCAATTTCTGAGGAGGATTTCCTTGTACTCTGTTTTTTCCAAAATCAAATTATTGTATAAGCCTTATACACAGCAGATATTAAAAGTGCTTGAGCCGCATGAGCTGACGGAATTGCAATGGGGCTTGCTTCGTTATTTACAAGAAGATGGACCCACTACTTTTTCAGAGATCGCCGAGTATTGGCAAGTAGAAAAACCTTCTGTTACACCAGTAGGCCAAAAACTAATAGACCTTCGTCTTATTGAAGTTCTCCCTGGGAAAGATAAACGGCAAAAGGTCATGCATATAACGAAAGCAGGACAAACGAAATATAGAGAATGTAAAGCTTCGGTTGATTTGTATCAATCGAAATTATTGGAAGGAGTATCTGAACAACAGATTAAAGTTGTAAACGAAGTTTTAGAACAACTAACACGCAACGTAAAGAAAAGAGGATTACTTTGAATTCAGAAAAATTATGGACAAAAGAATTTATCGCTGTTTCAACGATCAACTTTTTAGCCACATTAATGTTCTACCTGCTAATGGTAACGATCGCCACCTATGCTAAAAATGAGTTTCATGTATCGACGAGTACAGCGGGTCTAGTATCGAGCATTTTCATTATCGGTTCGCTTCTTGGACGACTTTTTGCAGGCCGATATATTAGTGATATTGGGACAAAAAAGGTTTTTTGGTGTGGTTTGATACTCCTTACAGTCGCCTCCGTTTGTTACTTTGGAATATTTAATACAACTACATTACTTCTTAATCGCTTATTTCATGGCATTGCTTTCGGCCTTATGGGAACGGCAGCAGGTACAATCATTGCACAAATTTTACCTGGCGATCGCAAAGGCGAAGGGATTGGATACTATAGCCTTAGTACGATTTTAGCAACGGCAATCGGGCCATTTTTTCGGTATTTTACTTATGAAATTAGATAACGGCTTTTCCATTATGTACATGATTAACGTCATTTTTTCTATAGGAAGTATGATCTTTTTAGCTCTAGTAAAAATTAAAATTGCTGAGCCTTTAAAAGTAAATAAGAGCATCGAAAAAGGTCCGATTCTTTCAAGATTTATCGAACCAAAAGCGGCACCAATTTCACTAGTGGCGCTTGTCATTGGCTTTAGCTATTCTGGAGTCATGTCATTCTTATCGTTTTATGCAGAAGAAATTCATCTCGTAACAGCAGCAAGCTATTTCTTCTTAGTCTATGCCATCGTCATCATTTTCTCTCGACCGATCACGGGAAAGTTAATGGATACACGTGGAGCGAATATCATTGTGTACCCATGTTTTGCTATATTTGCTGTTGGAATGCTTTTGTTTAGCGAAGCCACAGCTGGATGGATGCTATTATTGGCAAGTGTATGCATTGGCTTAGGATACGGTAACTTTAATTCAATTGCACAAACAATCGCCATAAAGGTAACAGAGCCGCATCGTTTCGGACTAGCCACTTCCACCTATTTCATTTTATATGATTTGGGTCTTGGGTTAGGGCCATATATTTTAGGATTCATTGAGCCATTTTCAGGCTATCGCACTATCTTCTTTTCAATGGTAATTGTGATTCTGCTTTGTTATCCAATGTATTATTTTGCCTATGGAAAAAAAGCACAAAATTTACTATTGAACGATTAGACTGCCCATATCTGGGCAGTCCTTTTTTATATTCGGATATGGATTTTATATACGATAGTCTAAATAAAAATGAAAAAGGTTATTTAGGTACCTTTCACTACTTGTCATGTATATGATTGTGAGAAGGCATTCCCTTCGAAATGTAATTTTTTTACTTCTCACATTGCTCTTTCCTATCTCACATGTTAAGATGAACTCAACTTTAAATGAACGGAGGGTTTCCAAGTGGTATTTATTAGACTTCGATTCCAAACTTTGAACAGATAATTGAATATGTTCAAAGCTCTGCTGTCTGTGCAGGGTTTACGGGATTGGTCTGCCCATTTAGGAAACCTCATTTTTATATGTTAATAAAAGATGCAGGGAGGGACAATTCTCTCCTTTTTTGTTGTCTAATTTTTTTGGGAATATGATTTAATAATTCCCTATGGTGGCCAGTCATTTCTTTTTGAAATGTTTTTTTAGCATCCTTTCCGTTTACCCATGCATAGGCAGATCACCTGTGTTTTTATTTTTCAAAAAATCGGAGGGATTCCATATGGAAAGAAAAGCAATTGTTGTGGGTGTTAATCGAAATAGCAGCGCAGAAAGTTTCGCACACTCCATGGAGGAATTATGTAATTTAGCTCAAGCTTGTGATGTGCTAGTGCTAGGTGAAATTACGCAAAATTTACATCACTTCGATAAGACTTACTATGTTGGAAGCGGAAAAGTTGAAGAATTGCTTGCACTAATTGAAGAGACAGAAGCGAATATCGTAATTTTTGATGATGAGCTCTCCCCTTCACAAATTCGGAATTTGGAAGGAAAGTTGGATTGTAAAGTCATCGATCGCACGATGCTCATTCTAGAAATTTTCGCAAGCCGGGCTAAAACAAAAGAGTCCCAGCTTCAAGTTGAAATTGCTAGATTGAACTATATGCTGCCGAGATTGGTGGGAAGTCGGGAATCATTAGGAAGACAAGGTGGTGGCTCTGGATTAAAAAATAGAGGCGCCGGAGAAACAAAACTAGAATTAGATCGTAGGAAAATTGAAATTAAGATTGCTTCCTTATCGAAGGAACTGGAGCAATTGGTGGCAAGACGCAAAATCCAAAGGAAACAACGTGAAAAAAATGAAATTCCAGTCGTTTCTTTAGTTGGTTATACGAACGCTGGCAAATCAACACTTATGAATGTATTGCTAGATCATTCGGGTTTGGAAAAACACGTTTTTGAAAAGGATATGCTATTTGCTACATTAGAAACGTCAGTGAGAAAAATTACTTTGACAAATAGCAAGGAGTTTTTATTAACAGACACCGTTGGCTTTATTAAAAAACTCCCGCACCACCTCGTAAAAGCATTTCGCTCAACACTTGAAGAGGTAACGGAAGCTGATTTGCTCCTTCATGTCATTGATTACTCCAATCCTCATCATGAAGAACAAAAGGAGCTGACAAATAAAGTTTTACAGGATATTGGTGTTGAAAATATTCCAATGATTTATGCTTATAATAAATCAGAACTTCTTGATGGCCCTTTCCCACCCCATGAGGATTGTGTTTATATTTCTGCTAAGACTGGCAAGGGTATGGAGGAATGTATACAACTGATCAGTAAGCAAATATTTAATGATTATATTTCATGCGAGATGCTCATTCCATACACAGACGGCACGGTTTTATCTTACTTTAATGAACACAGTCAAATTATTGCGACTGATTATGAGGAAGATGGAACAAAGCTGATTGTGGAATGTAAAAAAGCAGATGCGGAAAAATATCATCAATATATACAAAATGTCTTATAATACACTTACGAAACAAAGCTGCTGAGAATTCTCGGCAGCTTTTTATGGTGATTTGCTCGGATCAGTTCCATATAAATTTGATAGCTCGCAACTTTTAAACCATGCCAGAGCCCTTTGTTCGAGTCCTTTTACAAATTCCTCTTTACCAAGACTGTAGCCTTCAATATCTTTGGGGAACTGTATAGCTAGTTGTGCCTTTAATTTTCCATATGCAAATGCTTCATTCCCATGTGATCTTAAATAATCCCGTACTGCTAAATGACGTTCAATTTCTATTGTGTTATCAGCTTGAAAAATATGTACTTGATGTGTTCTGTTTTCTCCTCCCTTTCGAAAATATCTTCTTCCCTTCATTCCAAATTCACCAAGTGGTTCATAGCCAATCCCAATCATTTTTCCATTAAATTGGTCAACCACATCAATATTTTTAACGATTGGCATAATGTCTATAATTGGCTTTGCTTTTAAATTAGGTACCGCTGTACTGCCAATATGATGAATGTTCACAAGTTCATTTTTAAAAACTTCTAGTATTTCATTTGCTTCTCGTTTATATAAATCTGGCCATCTTTCATTATAATCGATCACAATAACATTCATTGCACGATTCACCATTTGCGTTACCTCCTTTACTTTCGATTACCTGCCTTTACATATATTTCACTTTGTTTCCTCGCATTCCTTTTATCCGCCACATTAAAAATCAACCTAATTAAGGGAGGGATTGCAAAGAAAATAAAAAAAGTTCGAAACAGCTGGTACCCAGATACAAAAGATAAATCTGCATAAATGGCGTGTGCGATTACTCCCATTTGATCCATTCCACCAGGAGCCAAACTTAATAGTGCCGTTGCATTAGAAACTGGCTGGAGTTTTGTAAGCAAGACGCTTAATCCAATTGCCCCAAAAACAAGCATAAACCCACTCCCGATAGCAAGGCTAAATGTTTTTATTTTTCTAGGAATCTGGTTAGGTGTTAGCATTAATCCAACATGAGTACCAAGCATTAACTGCGCCGCGTTAATTACGGTTGAAGGCAATTGAGGTCCGTGTAACCCATAAGCTTGTAGGATTGCAGTACCAATAGCAGGGCCGATTAAATAGGCGGTTGGAAATTTAATTTTCGCACCAAGAAGTGCAAAGAGGATACATATGACAGCAAAAATAATAATATTAGGAAATAATAGATTCCAGCTCGCAGTAGATAAAGTTGGGATTACAGAAGTGGATGTTGAATTTGCAACTGCTCCCGAATCGGCAAATATCGGAAGCAATACGAGCAGGGGCATTACTATTATAATGATCATTAAGCGGATCACTTGAGTAATGGTCACAATTGCTAGGTTAATGCCCTTCGTTTCCTCTGCCAACATAATAATCTGCGAAAGCCCTCCAGGAATACTAGCTAGCAGCAACGTTCTATAATCACTTTCGGATAACTTGGAGGCGACAAACGCAATTCCCGCGCAAAATAGTAGCAGAAATACAGTCATCATAAACATGTACGGCAATTGTAATACCATTTCATGCAAGGCTGGTGTTGTCATTGATAATCCAATTGTATAGCCAACAATAATCATGCCAGAATTTCGAATCGACCTTGGCCAAACAAAAGTGTGTTTTGCCATGTTGGCAACAATCAGCACCGCAATCATTGGTCCAAGAAGCCATGGGACTGGAATATGGAGGAAACTAAAAATGACGCCGCCCATGATTGCGGTAATAAAGGTAATGAAAATTTGTTTGATCTTATTTTTCATAAGTAAAACCTTCGAATTCGTTTTTTCTTATTGTAAGTTTTTGTTTAGAACATTGTCAAAGGAAGCAATTTTCGCAAATGAGTCAAAGTTTATGAAATAGATTCCTATATATGGTAATCTTTTATTAAAACTGAGAGGAGCGATATAATAGTGAGTATTTCCATTCCTGAGATTACACTCAATGATGGCTTTTCTTTACCAGTCATCGGCTTAGGTACATATAGTTTGAGAGGAAATGCCGGGGCCAACTCCATTAAACATGCGATTGATATCGGCTATCGTTTGATTGATTCTGCCTATAACTATGAAAACGAAGGAACTGTTGGTGAGGCGGTGCGAAGAAGCTCCACTCCAAGAGATCAATTAATCATTACATCCAAGTTACCAGGACGCTACCATTCTTATGAAAAAGCCGTTTTAGCTATACAAGAATCACTGTATCGCGCAAACTTAGATTATTATGATTTATATCTCATTCACTGGCCTAATCCGAAGCAAGATCAGTATGTAGAAGCTTGGCAAGCCTTAATTGATGCACAAAAATGGGGTCTTATTCGCTCAATTGGAGTCTCCAATTTCTTACCTGAGCACCTCGAACGTTTGGAAAAGGAAACCGGTGTTTTGCCAAGTGTTAATCAAATCGAGCTACATCCATTTTTCAACCAAGAACAACAAAGGAAATGGCATGCAGAAAATCATATAGCAACAGAATCATGGAGTCCTTTGGCACGTGCAAATGCCATCCAAGAAAATGAAACGATCAAAAAAATAGCAGAACAGCATAACAAATCTGTTTCACAGATCGTTTTACGTTGGCACTATCAATTAGGTGCGATCTCTATTCCTAAATCGGGGTCCCCTTCACGTCAACTTGAAAATATATCAATCTTTGACTTTTCATTGGATGAAAATGAAATGAATATGATAGCAGAACTAACTCAGCCTGATGGAAGAATGAATAATCAAGATCCGGCTCAATATGAAGAATTCTAATAATGCAAAGAGTGCCTCTTGTTTAAGATGCACTCTAGATTTACTTTTTTAGTTTAAACCTTCTCTCTTACCCCTAAAATCGGATATTATTTACTGGTACAAAACTCAACCACTTCTTTATACGATAAATCTCCTCCAAAAATATCTAATGAGCTGCCAATTGTAATATCTAACTTGCCATTAGAAATTTGGTAAAATGTTTCTAAATCCTTTATTGAACTTACTCCACCTGCATATGTAGTTGGAATTGAAACCCATTCCGATAATTGCTCTACTAAATCCTCTTGTATTCCTGAACGCTTTCCTTCTACATCTACTGCATGGATTAAAAATTCATCACAATACTGCTCTAATTCACTAATTGTTGATTGATTGATTTCTAAGTTACTATATTGGGTCCATTTGTTTGTTACTACAAACCACTTTCCATTCTTTTTCTTACAACTCAGGTCTATTACCAACTTATCCTTTCCAACAGCATCAACGACTTTATATAATCGATCTTTATTAAGTTCACCGTTTTCAAATATGTAGGAAGTAACAATTACATGCGAGGCACCATTTTCCAGATAGTAGTTGGCATTGTCTGATGTAATTCCTCCTCCAATCTGTAAACCGTTAGGATATTCTTTTAATGCTTGTAAAGCTGAATCCTTGTTGCCATCACCAAGCATAATAACATGTCCACCATTTAAACCGTCATTTTTAAACATTGAAGCATAAAAGGCAGAGCCATATTCTGATACAAAATTCTCAGTCACTAATTCATTATCCAACTGCAGTGTGTCTCCAACAATTTGTTTTACTTTTCCTTGATGTATGTCTATACATGGTCTAAATTTCAAGTTTATCAATTCCTTTATTGTAATTATCAAACAGGCATAGCTCCTGTTATACTTCGTAAATTGGTTAGATTTACTCCTCTATTTAATCTTAACATTTTATTTTTTTAATATCCCTAAATATTCTATCCAAGGGCCAACGTCTTCCCGGTACCTCTCCGCCATCACTCGTACAATTTGAGCAATATGAGTTAAGTCATGTGCCACCCATGTCGAAATTAATTCCCTTACCTTCACGACTCCAAATTCAGGGTGTAAACCAGTTAATTCTAAGTATAAATCAGATTCAACAAGAGACTTAAGCTTCTCTATGTTTTTCACTCTAATTGTTTTAAACTCAAGGAATATTTGTTCAATCGATTTCTTCTTTCCATCCTGTAAGTGAGAAAAACGATCGAAAGGAGGAAATGGTTTACTTTCACCTTCTAGAAGCATGAATTCTAACCTTGGGATCCAATTCGCTTTCTCCCCTTCAATAAGATGTTCAAGGACTTCTGAAGCATTCCAGGTTCCTTCACCTTCGTTACATTCCAGCCAGCCATTTGATAAACCCGATAAAAAAAATTCTAATGTGGTGGTTGTGCGTTCTAATACTTCAATCGCTTCCTTGATATTAAAATTCATATCGATTCTCCTTGTTTCTTTAGGCTAGCCATTATCTTCTCAATATTCTTTTTTCGAACGAGAGGATTTTTATAATGACTAATCCCATTAATACATTTTGATTTCTGGGGATATGGCAACCGTTTAAAAGTTTCATATGCCTCTTGATCGAACTCAAATGCTTCTTTAAAATCATTTGGTATTTTTATATCGATCTGTTTGTCTTCATAAATATCATCAATGAAAAGTTCCATGAAATGCGTTATTTTTCCGTCTGGGGTATAACTTTCTAACACTCCAAACTCCGGATCATAAAATACTCCATCATAATAAACGACACTATGACCGTATGTAGGAAACTTCACCAATAACACATAAAGAGGAGGAAGCTCCTTTATATCATTAACTGTACGCCAGCTCATATAATCAATTTTATATTTTTTAAAAGCCTTTTAAAAATGAGATGGTCCCGAACCCCTCGTTCCTTTCATTTCCGAAACAGCTTCTTCTATTGGAATCTGTGCAACCATGGCTAAACATGCTTCATCACATACTGAAAAGTCTGGCTGAGGTACATAAGTTATAGTAAATTTACTCATCTCCCTCAATGAATAAAATTAAAAATATGAATTCAATAATAAAAACCACCTACTCTGTTCATTTCTTAATATCATTCTTCTTAAGGGCAAAATCTCCTTTAAAATCTGCTCAAATATGATATAAGTATAAAAAAGGAGTGGTGGCTATGTTTTATAGAAGGAAGTTTTATATTGTGAAAAATGAATTTGTCGACACGTTTAACAAACATTTTATTGAAACGAATTTACCAAACCAGATCAAATGCGGAGCTAGGTTAATAGGCAGATGGATGGTACCAAGCGGCAATGATACTACTGAGATTTTCGCTGTATGGGAGTATGATAGTTACGAAAAATATGAAAAAATAGAGAAAAAGGTAAGAAGTAATAGCGAACACGTAAATCGGATAAATCAATGGTATGAAAAACATGGTGGAAGAGAAAGCGTGTTTACAGAGTATATATTAGAAGTGAGAAATGAAGAGATTACATCAACTTTAATGACTTAGGGGATTAGATCGAAATATCATCTCTTCCAAAATTTTTCAAGTGATTTTCACTTGAACATTGAATTAAAAGATAGTAATATTTTCAGAGTGATCGTTTTTTCACAGGATTCAACTTAAACTAAATAAAAGCACCTGTATAACCTCAAGAATATGGCTTGAGGGTATCTACCAGGAACCGTAAAAAAATCCTGACTACAGAAAATGAACCATTCGTTTTTTGTAGGCAGGATTTTTTGTTTTTTAAACATCGAAGCCTATTCTCTTTATAGAAAGGATGAAATTTACATCATGAATTTGAAAGTTTTTATACTTGCATTATCAACAATCGCGGCGGGATTAGTTGAATTGATTATAGGTGGAATATTACCTACAATCGCTGACGATTTTAATATATCATTAGGAACTGCCGGTCAACTTATTACGGTGTTTGCCCTTATTTATGCTATTGCTGGACCTGTTCTACTGATTCTAACAAGTAAAATTGAACGCAAAAAGTTATATCTTGCTTCACTTTTTGTTTTCATTCTTGGGAACGTCATGACATACTTCAGTCAGAGTTTTACTTTTATGATGAGCGCAAGAATATTAACCGCGATGAGTACCGCACTCATTGTTGTGTTATCGCTAACGATTGCCGCTAAAATTGCAGCTCCTACTCATCAAGCAAAAGCAGTAGGACTTATTTATATGGGAATTAGTTCGGCGCTTGTATTAGGTGTTCCGTTAGGAATCTTAATTTCCAACGCATTTGGGTGGCGCATAATATTCCTTGGAATTGCAGTGGCAGCACTTGTCTCTATGGCCCTGATTTCCATATTTTTAGAACAAATTCCTGGTGAAAAGACGATCCCACTTTCACAACAATTAAAGGCTGTGGCTAGCGCAAAAATAAGCAGCGCCCATCTAGCTACTTTGTTTATGCTGGCAGGACATTATACGCTATATGCCTATTTCACACCATTTTTAGAAACAAATCTTCATTTAAATTCCTATTGGATTAGTATATGCTATTTTGTATTTGGTATTGCTGCTATAAGTGGTGGAGCTTTCGGGGGAATTCTTTCAGATCGAATTGGAGCTCCTAAAAGTATCCTCATTGTAATTGGCGCATTTGCCATCGTACTAGGCATATTGCCATTCACGACTTTTTCACTTTTCATATTCATTCCGATCATGATGGTTTGGGGTGCACTCAGCTGGAGTTTATCACCACCGCAACAAAGCTATTTGATTCAAACCGATCCAGCCACATCGGATATACAGCAAAGCTTCAATAACTCCGCTTTGCAAATCGGCATTTCACTAGGGTCGGCTATTGGCGGTGTTGTATTAAATCACACAAGTTCCGTTTCGGATACAGCGTGGGTTGGTTGTGTCATTGTTATCATCTCACTATTTTGTGCTTATTTTTCTTTAACAAGACCAGCAATTGCAAGAAACGAAAAATTGGAAGCTTCATCTTTTTAAAATTACCGTTTAATAATGTTCGGATCCGTAGATATGAGGGAAACGGAAACCTTATTGGAACAGTCCCATATGCTTTGTAAATGGGGCTGTTTTTTTCATCATGTCTAGTTCTTCATTCAGGTACAATGTTATTTTATCTGATCTTTATTCCTATTCTAAATGTTATTTATATGCCTTGCTAAATCCCTTTTTTGTTAATCAAACGTTTGATTAGTTGTAAAAATCAGGATTTTTATAAAATTCGCTGCTATGGCACCCGCTTTGTTTTAATCAAACGTTTGATTAGTGGTGATTGTTCCTATATCTCTTCTATGTTACGATTTACTCAAATACATAAGGGAGGTAACAGTTATTAATATAAAAGTAAGATCAGAATCTCTGTCTCTACAAGGACTAACCGCTGCACAAAATCGTTTGTCTAAGGACCACTTATTATTCCCAACCATCTCATCGAAAAAGTTATCTGTAGAAGCAGGAATTGCCGGCGAAGACAAAGTTGCAGATGTCCTCCTTCGAAACTCATTCTCCATAGACCACCGCATTTTCCATGACCTATCCCTCACCACTAGTACACTATTTCAAATGGATACATTATTTTTATCCCCATTATTCGCCTTAATTTTAGAAATAAAAAACATCTCAGGAATATTGGAATTTAAAGAAAATCCACCGCAATTGATTCGAATACGACCAGATGGTACAGTTGACGGATTCGAATGCCCAGCTGCCCAAGTAGAGCGTAATGTTATATTGTTTAAAGAGTTTTTAAATCAAGTCGGCATAGATATTCCAGTTATTGGAGTTGTGGTCTTGGCATACCCGAAGCAAATTGTCAAAGTTGGCCCGAGACGTACAAAGGTTTTATTCCCAAGCTTAGTCCCACAATATATTAACAGCCTCTACCATCTCCCCCAGAAAATAGATGTCACAACTTTGGACTTGCTGACGTCACAACTTCTTGAAAGCCATCAACCTTATATCCCTAATCCTATTAGTGAAGCTTATGGGATTCCTATAAGCGATTTTAAAAGTGGAGTAATATGCCAAATTTGCGGCAAAATCGGAATGGAAAAAGTTTTCAGAAGTTGGTGCTGTCCAAACTGTAAAAACTTCGACCGCTTCGCCCACGGACAAGCAATCAAAGAATGGTTCTTATTATTCCGCCGTAAAATGTCAAATAAGGATTGCCGAGACTTTCTTCATATTAATGATATAAAATCCGCTAATCGCATCCTACAAACAATGAACCTAGAAAGCCACGGCAAAAATCGAAATCGTACATATTCTATGGATTTTCTCGCTAAGATGAAGTGAATACTAGAAATGAGAACTTTCGAAAGGAAATAGTGAGCGTTTGAATGGGAGTTGAACGGGAATTGATGATCGCTAGACGGGAATTGACTGGCTTTGAAAGAGAATAAACAATCGCTGGACGGGAATGGGAAAACCGTACGGGAATGAACTTCACTTGAAAGGGAATAAAAAGCGCTCGAACGGGAATTGAATGGCTTCGAACGAGAATAAACAACAGCTGGACGGGAATGGGAAAACCGTACGGGAATGAACTTCACTTGAAAGGGAATAAAAAGCTCTCGAACGGGAATTGAATGGCCTTGAAAGAGAATAAACAATCGCTGGACGGGAATGGGGAATCCGTACGGGAATAAACCTCACTTGAAAGGGAATAAAGAGCCCGCGAACGGGAATGGAATGGCCTTGAAAGAGAATAAACAACTGCTGAACCCTGGAATGGAAAATCCGTACGGGAATAAACTTCACTTGTAAGGGAATAAAGAGCCCGCGAACGGGAATGGAATGGCCTTGAAAGGGAATAAATAAGCGACAGACTGGGGTAGCAGCAAACTAAACTATCGTCGCACAGAAATATAAGCTTCGACATAGATTAGAGTTCGAAATCACTTTCGCTACCCAGTCATTCTTCTATTTCTTATCGTAGATATTTATCCGCCCTTTCTAAGTTAAAGAGACCACTTTCCTCTAGAAATTGATAAAGAATCTGAACATGTCCACTTCCAACAATAAGGAGAATTCTGTCATCGGCGGAAGTTGCTAATCGTGTTAAATTTGAAAATAGGATTAAGTTTCTTTGGTACCACCAAATGAGCCAATCGATTCCGACATAATGATCAAAATCTCCTATACGAGCCATATTTATATACATGTCATGATGTTTCTTCGCTTCTAATGGATCATTGCATTCTCGATATAGATCGAGAATTGTAGGTGCAACCCGTTGTTTTTCATCTTGAGCCGCTGCTTCCAGCCATCCATAAATAGATTGAAATAATTCGGGTTGGTTTTCTTTAGCCCATTCATACACTTCTCCTGCGCTTCTCGTTCCTGCACCTTGCTCCAACCAATCTACGGCATATATTTTTTCATGATTCAGTTCATTAGCAATTCGAAATCCAAGTTGGTAAATTTCATTTACTTTGAGTTCAAAGTCACCATTTCTATATCCTCTAAACTCCTCATTTAGTTCGTGGTCTCTTTTTGTCACTCTTTCCACTGCTAATTTAGTAGGCTTATATTGTTTAATCCGTTCCACGACTTCTCTAATTTCCTGTTGTTTTTTTAAAGTCAAAAAATCGTCTAGCTTAGACTGAAACAGGTCAGTGCTTGGTGCCATATGAAATGTACCTAGTACTAGCACAGTAGGTTTTGTTATTACCTTTTCCATCTCTTAATCCCCCTTATATTTTCCCTATAATGATAGGTTCTCCTGATAGGATGGGATTCCCTCCATTTGGAAGTATTATGGCTTTATTAAAAATTTTAGATGCTGCAGATGCAACTACGGATATATAAACAATAACTTTTAAGCTGATCTTAGCAATGTTAATAATGATTTTAAATAGGGCTGTTCCCTTTTTCAGCTACTACTGACAAGCGTTCGTTTATATACCGCGGGTTTGCCAATTTTATCTAAAACATTTTGCATAGCCAATATATCTTTTTCCTTGTGTATTCAAGATCAGTTGATCCTATCCTTTTTGAATAACACTATATATGTTCCATCTAACTCAAAGTTAATGTACGTCAATCAAATTTAGCGATGCTACAATAGATTTTACAAGTAACGATTCTGTGTATCGAAATGATATATGATACAATCTACAAAATAACGAAGAGAAAGAGGAGATTAACATGTGCCGCAACATTAAAACATTATTTAACTTTGACCCACCAGCTACTGATGACGAAGTTTATGCAGCCTCGCTTCAATATGTGCGAAAGATTTCCGGTTTCAATCAGCCATCGCAAGCAAACAAAGATGCATTTAATCGTGCAATTGAGGAAGTTGCGCTCGCTACACAAAATTTACTAAACTCACTTGAAACTACAGCCCATCCACGTAATCGAGAGATTGAAGCTGAACGGGCTAAGGCTAGAAATGCTAAAAGATTTGGAATCAAGGAAATCTAAATTGATTAATTGATGTTTCTTCCGTTTATTCTATTTTTAGCGACTATATAAGAATGAAGCAGGTTAGAAATCAATCGCTAACACTGATGGTACCTTTATTCGATGCAACGATTTTGACAAATTACATTCTCTATTAGTGGCTGTTGTATTTATTCAAAAAGAAATAACTCTCTGACAGCTTTGTGCGAGCATAGGAGAGTTATTTCTTTTTAAGACGCTACACTTCATCTAATAACGCTGGGTGCGAGTTACCCAGGAGAGTCCCATTGTAGCTAAAGAACGAGCTGTTTCATTAACTATTCAATGTTTTTTTCATTTCCTTAAATTCTTCTGCACTGATTTCCCCTTTTGCAAAACGGGCTTCTAAAATAGAAAGAGCATCATTTTGAGAGTGATTGCACGTTCTCCCTCTTCCTCTCCAAATCATAATGAATAATCCAACTATGATTAAAAAGAATACAAAAGCAAATGGATGAAAATATCCCCAATGGTGCATATTTATCAACTCCTATTTTTATTTGTTTTTATTAAAGCTAGACTTGTGCGCAACATCACGAGTGAAAGCCAGAATAGTAACATGGCAATGACAGGATGAAGTGCTGTTATATAAGGGAATTTCCCTGATAATCCAACCGTCATATATTGCAAAGCAACCATTAAATACAACCCTAAACTATGCCAGCGCATTTTCTTTGGAAAGCCCCCAAAAAATGATAAAATCAGCATCACGATTGGGATGAATTCAAAATAGACGACAAAAGATTTATGCACTGCCCACTGACTAGAATCGGCAAACAGCGCAACGCCTGCTATAAAGATCTGACTGATGATTGCAATAAAGAATAATAAGGATAATATGGCAAAGATAGCGCGTATTACCTTGTCTTTATATGTTGTTTCCACAATGGAAGTCCCTCCTTACAAAGAAATCATCATGATACTTTCCGCCTTCCCCATGGTTTAAAGACAGATATCACAAATATGAAGAGAAGTGAAAGAATTTGAATGACGATGCCTGTCCATAGATCAATATGAAACACATACATATCTAACTGATTCATGTTTTCTTCAAATGCCTTCAACGTCCATGCATACATACCCCAAAGGTTTAAAATGAGAAGGAATGCTGTGAGAATTTCTTTTACAATAATCCAATAGGATTTGAACAATCCCCATTTTGTCCAAATAGATAAAAGGATTCCAGATACAAATGTCCCTATGGTCGATGCTCTAATAGAGGTTTTCGATAATACATGCATGATTTGATAACAGCTACTCACTAGTTGTTCGCTCTGAGTACATGCTGCGGTAATGCTTAAAATAAAAAAGGTCACCATGTTCCCAAGCATAATCGCCGAAAATATGAGATGAATCGTAAGTAGCCACCTTTTTCCAGTTATCGATAATTGCAATTTCTCACCTCCATCCCATCGTTATTACTATAGCAAGCAAATCTAAACTCCCTCTGAAGGAGATATAAAAAATGTATAAACTATTATGTACAGATTGAAAAAACACCCATTTCGCAATGAGTGTTTTATCCATTAAATCGATATCCAGAACCCCACATCGTTTGTATGTATTCTGGATTCGATGTATCTTTTTCAATTTTCTTCCGAATCTTTTTTACATGGACTGTGACTGTCGCATTATCCCCCATTGAATCAAATCCCCAAATTTTTTCAAATAATTCTTCTTTCGAAAAGACTTGATTAGGATGCATGGCAAAAAAGGAAAGTAAATCAAATTCTTTTGTTGTAAAAAGAACTTCTTTCCCATCAAGAAAGACTTGTCTTGCTGCTATATTTATATGAATACCCTTAATATGGATTTCATCTTTTGGGATGTCGACTTGAATTAATCGTTCGTACCTCGCAATATGTGCCTTTACCCTTGCGACTAATTCACGTGGGCTAAAGGGCTTTACAATATAATCATCTGCCCCAAGCCCCAGTCCTCGTACTTTGTCGATGTCTTCAAATTTAGCTGTCACCATAATGATAGGAACATTAGATACCTTTCTCACTTGTTTACAAATGTCGAATCCATTGATGTTCGGAATCATTAAATCAAGTAAAATCAAGTCAAAATTGCGATTTAAGGCAGCATCTAAACCACTTTTTCCTTCTTGGGCAATCTCAACTTGAAAACCTTCAATTTCAAGATAGTCCCTTTCTAATTCTGCAATACTTTGATCATCTTCTATAATTAAAATCTTTTTATTCATTGTTTTCATCCTCTGACTTTTTAAGTGTGAAGTTTACGCGGAGACCTTCTGTTTGAACATTTTCCGCCCATATATTGCCGCCATGTGCTTCAATGATTTGTGAGACAATTGCAAGACCAAGTCCACTTCCACCTTCACTGCGAGCTGGGTCGGTTCGATAAAAACGGTTAAATATAGCTGCGAGCTCCTCTGGCGGAACTCCGGGACCATTATCACTTACACTTATTTTGATCATATTTTTTTCTTCTGAAATTGAAATGTTAATCTCGGCAGGATTTTTATCTATATATTTCACGCTATTAAAAATAATATTTTCCAGCACACGAATCAGTTTATCCCTATCGATTCGGGCATGAGAATGAAACATATTAGGATGAAATAAAACTTTTACATCCTTCTCGATTAATTCTTCACTGATTTCCTCTAAGTAGTCTTTAATAAAG
Organism: Bacillus sp. FJAT-49711; assembly: GCF_018343715.1. Classification (GTDB taxonomy): domain Bacteria; phylum Bacillota; class Bacilli; order Bacillales; family Bacillaceae_C; genus Lederbergia. The sequence continues at coordinate 531,870 of NZ_JAGYPL010000003.1, forward strand.
GCTTGAATATCAACTGATTCAAAATGAAAAGGCAAAGAGTTCACATCTAATTTGGAATACAGGGCTAGTTCTTCAATCAACCGATTCATATATATAGCTTTAGAGCGGATCGTATCAAGATACTGCTCACGTTTATCGTCTGAATTCGCAACCCCATCTTGAAGTCCCTCCACGTATCCGAGAATGGATGTGATGGGCGTTTTTAAATCATGTGATATGTTCGCAATAATTTCCTTCCGATTTTTTTCGTACCTATCACGGAGATCTAATGATTCCTTTAGTTGACCTCTCATCGAATCAAACGTACGGATTAGTTGCCCTAGTTCATCCTTACTTTTCGATTTGACGGAAAAGTTAAGATCACCTCTGCTTATTTTTTCAGATGCATCTGATAATTGACGAACTGGGCGCAAAATACTTCGCGATACGATATATGATAAAAATACATTGGTAAGTACAAAGGAAAGAATTAAACTTCCAAAGATGATCGGAAAAAATATTCTCGCAAACTTTACAAATGATGGTGAATCATCTAAAAGAAAAATCGAACCTTCAGATCCATCCTTAAAATAAAAATCATGCTGCCTAATCGAAAAGTGATCGTTCCCAACCTGTGCCCCTCCTGGGTTATACCCTTCATTACCAAAAGAAGGTAGTTCATCGTTTTTTATTTGCGGGTTAGATGTAATTAGCAAATCATTTTCCTTTCGAATGACAATTTCTACATTTTCCTTTTCCAATTGCTCTGATAAGGATTCTAGATAATCCTGTTTAAAAAAGTTATCTTGTTCTATTGAAGCTGTTTTTTGAAGCTCATTAAAAAGTTCCGCTGTTCGCCCGCCAGTGTTTTGCCATCGCTGTTTAAAATGAGTGTCAATAATAGTACCGTCGTTATAAACTACATTTAATAAAAATATGATGAACACAATTATGATGATGGGCATCACAATCATAGTTGCATTTGAGATAATAAGGCGTTTACGAATAGACATGGCATCACCTTCATAATTTTTTATTTCTCTATACTAAATCATACCTCTATAAAGTAAATAAACCCTGTATAAAGTATAAAATAATTATAAACTAGGTTATGACGGTAATATTATTACTAGTTAAGTTAACTAAATAATTATGGCAACAAACATACTTTAAATACTCAACCCATTTAAATAATAGATAAGAAATCAGGAATGTGTGAAGAAAAAGAGTGAAGTTGGGAGATTAGAAATGAAGTAAATGTTCTACAAAGTGAACTATAATTAGAGTATTAACTTTTTCGAGGTGAGGGACATTGAGAAGTAAACAAGAAATGATGGACTTAGGAATGAGTTTTGCTCGCAAGTGTGAAAAAATAAGACTTTTCACACTTGAAGGTTCACTTACAAATCCAAACATTCCGAAAGATGAATTCCAAGATTATGATTTTAGTTATTTCGTAACTGACATGGAATTTTTCAAAAAAAGCGACGAATGGTTAGATTATTTTGGCAAGAGAATGATGATGCAAAAACCGGAGGCAATGGAGCTGTTTCCTGCAGAATTAGGAAACTGGTTCTCCTACTTGATGATATTTGAAGATGGTACAAAAATGGATCTGACCTTAATCCCGTTAGATGAATACAAAGACTATTTCCAAAACAGTGATGGATTAGTTGAAGTGTTATTGGACAAAGATAACCTTATCCAGGAACCTGTCATTCCATCAGACCAGATGTATCATATTCAAAAACCAAGCAAGCAATCCTTTGACGACTGCTGCAATGAGTTTTGGTTCACTGCTACATATGTTGCGAAAGGACTTGCTAGAAAAGAGATTCTCTTTGCGATTGACATCATGAACGGCTATTTCCGGCCTAATCTACTTACAATGTTGCGTTGGAAAGTGGGAATGGATACTGATTTTTCGTTGAGCATTGGAAAATCTGATAAGTTTTTTAAAAAATATGTATCTGAAGCAACGTGGAATACATTACTATCCACTTACGAGATGGGTTCTTATGAAAAAGTTTGGGAAGCGCTTTATACAAGCTTTGAATTATTTCGGGAAACCTCTCGCCATATCGCGGATACATTAGGATATATATATCCTGATTATGATGAAAAGGTTAGTAAATACATAGATGGTATTCGTGAAAAATACTTCTTTGCCGGGGAATGAACTTCATATTAGATTCCTTTAGATATTTGAAGATGATTTCCCCGTCTCGCTTCCCACAATGAAAAAATGTTTTTAAAGGGTTTTTCTGAAGGATAGAGAAGTAATTAATGTAATCTATTTTAGACTTCAAAATCCAATCTTGATCTGTGCTTGGTACAAAAAACAAACCAGGAGGTCATTCTATTGCCGAAAGAAGAAATTAAAATTTTTGGAGGCAGTACAGGTAAGCCCTTTGCTCAAAAAATGTGCGACTATATTGGAATTGACTTGGGGAAATCAGAAGTATTTAAATTCTCAGACGGCAATATTTTCGTGAAAATCTGCGAGACAGTAAGGGATAATGATGTTTATCTTGTACAGCCAATAGGATTGAATCCTAACGATGAATTTACAGAAATTCTTTTTTGGATGGACGCCTTTAAGCGGGCCAGCGCTACTTCTGTAACAGCTATTATCCCGTACTTTGGGTATGCCAAGGGTGATAAAAAGGATGAACCACGGGTTTCAATAAGAGCTAGAGTTTGTGCCGAATGTATTGAGCTAGCTGGAGCGGACAGGATCATCACAATGGATTTACATAGTCCACAAATTCAAGGCTTTTTTAAGAAACCGGTAGATCATTTATTTGCACTCCCTATACTATGTAATTATGTGAAAAGCCTGAACGTTGAAGACTTGGTTGTTGTTTCTCCAGATGTCGGATTTGCAAAACAGGCAAGAAATTTTGCTACTGCCCTCCAAGTGCCAGTAGCCATTGGAGATAAAACAAGAAAATCCCATGATGAAAATGCAAAAGTCTTAGAGATTATTGGAAATGTAAAAGACAAAAATGTCCTTATCGTTGATGATTTTAGTATTTCAGCTGGAACATTAGTAGATGTAGCAAGAGGTTTGAAGGAACGAGGAGCACAAAGAATATTCGCTTTAGTTTCCCATCTCATGCTCAGTAAATCCGGAGCAGAAAAAATTGAAAACAGTCCAATCGAGTTGCTAATTAGCACCGACACCGTCGGAAACAATTCTTTAGCATCCAATAAAACGAAGATTGTTTCTGTGGCCCCTTTATTTGCAGAAGCTGTTCTACGAATCCATAATAAAGAGTCGGTTAGTTCGTTATTTGAAACTGAGCTTCCTTCTGTATTTAATAAATCCCTTAATTGATAGTGTAATTCAACCAATTTCTTAAAATAAACATTAAGATTATCGTGATGTATATAGTTACTGGCAAAGGAAGTAGCCCAATTATAAAATATTGGGCTTTATTTACTGTCCTTATAAAATCCCTAAAAATCATAACAATTGTAGACTAATCTTTCCCTAAGCCTCAACCACATCAATCACTTCAGTATGAATACTTACAAAATATGTTTCTAGCAACTCGCCTAATTTTCCATCAAGATCATAATATTCATCGTCCGCTTTTTGAATAACTTTATAAAACTCATTTTCATCTATTTTTTCACTTTCCAAAGCGATGAACAAACGCCACATTTCTTCTCCGTACTTTTTCTCAATAGCTGCATAATCGTGAGCACCAATTATCTCAAGAACACCTATTAGTTCTTTTAAATAATTTTCAATCCCTTTCTCTTCGATAAATTCCGAGAACCAGGTAAGCAGACTTTCATGTCCTCCACTTTCTAGTTCGGAATAATATTGAAAAACAGTGTATAAATCATTCTCCATTTTATTATCAGATGGATACTCATATTCACTTATTACAGCAATTACTGCATTCCAAATGTCATCATTATTCAATAGATCATTCCTTTTCAATCTTGGCTTCACAACGTAATGTTCCCCCATCTAAAATATAATATTAATATATTGCTATATTTTACCTAACTAATCTTTAAAAAACACCATTCATTACTTGAACGGTGTTAAGAATTAATCATCATTGATTCGATTCATTATAAACTTCACGTGTTTTATAAACGATTTTTCGGATGCTGTCTAAAGACAAGTTGTAGATCCGTTCCAACTCTTCAAAAGATTGACCATCCTTATATAATCGGTAAATTTCTTCGTTTCTTTGCTTGATTAACCGACGAGAACCATTCACTTCTCCCCATCCCGCTCGTTCATTTGTTTTCTTTGGGATATAAAGCAGTTCTCCCTGAATGTATTTCTGAAGCTCCTTCAGCAAATGAGGGGGAAGCACCTCTTTTCCATTTTTGTATTGCAAAAATTTACATCCTCCTTATTAAGTTGTGCATAAATAAAACGCTTTGACTTCATCAACTTTAAAAACCCCTTTCGTTTCATATTGGGAAAACCCTTACAAAGTTGCAGGTGTTTCCCTTATTAATTAATAGTATACAGGTTTTTGATCTTATGGAAATAGTAAAAGAGGCCGCAATACGTGCGACCCCTCATTAGCGACTTCCGCCTAAGCGGAAATCACCTCGTTATGCTTGATCAAAATCATCAGCCTCCTTTCCAAAAATCTATCGGCCCGACATCCTTATTAACTCATACTTGCTTATATAGGAACAAGTGAGAGAATCATTATAATTAAACTTTACCTGTGTTATAAAAATTAAATAACAGGATAATATTCCTCGTACCTTGTAAATCAAATAAAAGTGCCTTTAGCAGGAAAAAGATCGCTATAAGAAAAAAAGCTATTATCGCAAGGGTGACAGCGCAGTTGCTGCTATTACCTTTGCGAAGGAAGGTGCGGATATATTATTTTTCCAATTGCTCGAAAAGAGCTCCCCACTGCTTTTCATATTCCTCTTTTTTCATATATAGCTGTTGAAGTCGATCTAATTCATGAATTTCCCCTAATTCTAGTTCCAATTCCATGATTTTTTGCTCCACTGCTTCTAATTCTAATTCCAAATCACGTTCAGAAACTATATTTATTTCCTTTTTTCGAAGAAGAGGTGTGTGCAATCTTTTATTATTTATTTTTTCTTCCTTTCGATTTTGCGTCATCTCCATCATTTTTTCTCTTGCGTATTGATAATCGCCTCCAAAACTATGCACTTCCTTAGCTTCTATCCAATAAAACTTCTCAAACAACTTATTTAGGAAGTAGCGATCATGAGAAACTGCAAGAATCGTTCCATTATAATGTTCAAGGGTATCTTCTAATACTTCTAAAGACTCGATATCTAGATGATTCGTTGGTTCATCCAAAATTAGAAAGTTAATATCCTGATACATTAGCTGAGCCAAGCGGAGTCTCATCCTTTCTCCACCACTAAGCTGAGAAACTTTTCTAAATACAGTGTGTCCGTAAAATAAAAACTTCGCTAAAATGTGCCTTGCTTCACCTTCTGTTACACTAACCTCATTACGAAATACCTCAATGATGGTCTCATCTTTCACCTCTGAAAAAATATGCTGTGACAGATAGCCGATTTTCACATTACTCCCAATTCGAACTTCCCCATCATCGGGCTGCAATTGCTGTATCATCATTTTGATCAGCGTTGATTTTCCTGTTCCATTTTCACCTACAACAGCGACTCTCTCCTGATACGCAATATGCATATTGACGTTTTTGAAAAGAAACTTTTCTCCAAACTTTTTAGATACGTTCCCTAGGTTCATCACATCATTTCCACTTCGAGCAGATGATTCTATATCAAGGTTCATTTTCTTTCGATTTAAAACAGGGCGATCTAATTTTTCCATTCTTTCCAATGCTCTTTCCATGTTTCTTGCTCTTTTATGAAGGCCTTCGTTAGGTGGATTCGCTCGATTTGCCCAATCACGAAGCCGTTTAATGGCCTCTTTCATTTTCTTTATTTTCTTTTGCTGCTCTTCATAAGCTTGAAACTCCTTCAGTAAACGTTCTTCTTTTTCTTTTATATAACCGGAAAAATTTGTGTAATAACACTCGATTTCCCCATCTTCTAAATCCAATATTTTATTGATGACTTCATCTAAAAAATACCGATCGTGCGAGATGACAAGCACTGTACCAGCATAATCACGCAAAAACATTCCTAGCCATTCAACGGCAGGTAAATCTAAATGATTCGTCGGTTCATCCAACAATAAAAAGTCTGGGTTTTTCAGAAGGCTTAAGGCTAAGCCTACTTTTGTTTTTTCACCACCACTTAAGGCAGAAAAGGGCTTATTTAATAGGTCTGCAATTTTTAAACCATTCACGATTTTTTCAATGTTCGCATCTATTTCATAACCGCCTTTTAAGGAAAAATTGTCTTGGACATGACCATAATCCGCAACTAACTTTTCCAATTTCAAAGTATTTGTTTCATTACTCATTTTTTCTTCAAGCTCTCGCATCTTTTTTTCTAATTGTAAAAGTCCTTTGAAGGCTGTCATTAATACTTCTTTGCTAGTCGATTGATTATGATACTCAGGAATTTGTGCAAGATATCCAATTTGTAATCCTTTTTTCCAATGAATTTGACCAGAGTCAGGTGTTTCCAACCCAGCCATTAATTTTAATAATGTCGTTTTGCCGCTACCATTCCGTCCAACTAAACCTATGCGATCCTTTTCGTTAATTTCAAATGTAATATTTTCAAATATGCTATTGCCACCATACATCTTTGAGATTTGACTAACACTACATGCAAGCATGCATATACCTCCTTCTCTGTTAAAAACAAAAAAAGCCATAGGAAACACAAACTTCCCATCGCTAAGCATAAAAAAAGAAGAGGATGAAAAACTCCTCTCCATTGTCCTTATATAATGTGGGTTTAGAGATGTTTTCACTGTTTTTAATTTGCTATAAAGTTGTTAAAAAAGGACATACGTATCCCGTCAACAACTAAAACAGCAAATTTCGCACGGCAAAAATATAAGAATTCCGTCCAATATCCGTGCACTAAAACAGCATGATTCAACATCTTTCCCCACCTCCGTCTCAAAGTTATTTATTTTATTTTAAACGTAATCAAAAAATCTTGCAAGGGCATTCATTTTTCTAGGATAAAAGAATTGGCTAAATAAATGCGACATTGACTCCGGAAATCATTAATCAAATTTCCTGGAACAATTTAAGATGACTTTTCTAGATAACAGTCTCGATTGGAGGTGAATCAGGAACCTCTTAAAAATGTTATCTTAAGAGGTTATCTTTACAAAACTACTACTCTTCTTTAATGAAATATTGGCGATAAGCTAAAACAACCGATCCAATAAAAATAACCGGAAGCAGAATAAACATTATTAAAAAGTGCTTAAATGCAGCATTCTCTAATGATTCATTTATATCTGTTAAAGCAGCTAAACTTGGAACAAATAATAGTAAGACAAATGCACAAATACTTAAGGTAAGCTTAGTTTTATGATCAGGATACAATTTAGAAACTATAAGTACAGATACCAGCATGATCAAGGAAATTATTCCAACAAACAAAAGTGCATTTTGTGAAAATTGACCATTCGTTAAAAAGACTGTTCCTAATAATATACATGCTGATATAATCAACAATAATATGTTTTTCATGATTTTCCTCCTTAGTACGGAATAATAACTCCTGTTCGAACTATTCTCACAGATGATTGTTTTGTATATGGTAAAACTTGATCGACTGTCCCTGTCAGAATAACGCCTGCAACTGGAATTTGGTTGGGATTCTCCTGTTTCAAAACCTCAAGTGCTTCTTTTGTATCGACCAATTCATCTAATTTCCCCTGAAGGAAATGGATATATTGTTCTGCACCTGCTTTAAATGGTTTGCTCGGTTCTACTGGGAAACCAAGTGCATGGTCTCCATCAATCTCACTAAAGTCTTTTTGAAATGCTGAAGAAGCTTGAGATTCCGCTGCTTCTTCATTTAAACGATCTTGCAAGAGCCATATCCAGCTAGCTGTTGGAAATGTTTGATTAACTTCACTTAATGTTAATTCTTCTTGAAAAGACAAAGCGACTTCCACACTATAAAAACCTGGCAATGACTCTAAATAATCCAGGTCATTATGAAACGCTTCTATTTTAGGCAAATGAAACTTTACTACTTTATAATTATTGTTATAGCTGCGATCATTGACTCCGATATAAGAGGATGTATTTAAAGACGCTTTCATTCCTAAAATCGTATGAAAATCGCTCATCGTATTCCAATTGATTAAATGGCCATTCACTTCTTTATATGTTGATGCATTTGACTTGCCTGCAACGAAAAAATGGTCATACGTTGCTCCTCCAGGATATATATTTGCACCGTACATTTGATAATAATCGTTCTTTTCTTCAACATCCTTATACATTCTTTCATACATGAAATATTGCCCAATATACAACATCGCCCACAAAAGAATTAAAGTGCTGATTGTCACAAGTATAGATATAAGGATGCTTCGTTTAATCGATTTTCGTCTGGCCTTTTTCACCAAATCCGAAAAAGAATCGTCCTTTTCAAATATTGATCTATCCTTCATTATCTCGACCCTCCTCTAACAATCTCACGAGTTTTTGTCTCGCTCTAGCCAATTGCGTTTTAATCGTTTTATCCGTTGCATCAAATAAGATTGCGATATCTTTTAACGAAAAGTCGGCACTATATTTCATCAATAAAATTTCTGCTTCTTTTGGTTTCAATTGTTTTAGAACTCGTTGAACATCTAGCTGTATTTCTTTTTGCAATAAGAAACCTTCAGGTGTGTTAAAGTCAAAAAGCTGATTCACATCAAAAGCCAATATGTATTTTTCTTGAGATTTCTTTTTCTTCAATAAATCGTAATACTTATTAATCGCCACTCTGTAAAGCCATGCTTGAGCATATTTGATTTCAATTCCATCGATATATTGGAGGAATTGAATGGCGGTATCTTGCGTAATATCTTCAGCATCTTCCTTACTTGCCCCCATTTTCATTAAAGTTAGGTAGACAGAATGCAATTTTTCCTGTAATTTTTTCCCGAATGCCTCATTCATATCGCCCCTCCTATTTGTATAACGATTGAATAGTTAAAAGGTAAACAAAAAATAACGACAAACTTTTTAAAAATAAAATAACCCCTTTTTGAAATCCAAGAGGTTATTTCTATCGTACCTTATTTGTAAAATCTATTAATTTTTTATCCACTCCGCTCCCGTAATTGTGAGCATGGATTGATGCTTGATAGCAGTTTGAGCATCCTCAACCATTGGAGATTTGAAGTGTAAAAAAATAACCCCTGTTTAAAGAGATTATCCCTTTCATAACTCGTATTAATAATAACACCTTAAATCATTCTATTATTCTTGTACAATCATAATTAAATTCCCCTCAGAGTCCTTTATTGTTAAAAATGATATATCAGGGAAACGCTCTATATCGCCTTGAATATCTATATTATTATTAGTTAAGAATTCGTATGTCTTGTCAATATTTTCAGCTGGAAAGGAAAACAACGGGAGTTTCGATGGCTGAAAATGATCGGAACGATTTGCATCAAGTAAAAGGATGAGGTTATTTAATTTAATCGAAAAAACCCTATCATATGGCCCAGGAGGTACGGATAACCCTAACAACTTTGCATACCAGTTGACAGCCCGATTCATGTCTTTAACATGAATAAATATTGATCCAACAATTGGAGTAATGTTATATGTATTTTCCACTAGATTCATTCCTTTTAATTCATATTTTTATTTCTTACACATTTTAGCAACAGCTTCTAAAATTTATTATAAACAATATAATTGTAAAAATTATAGTGCGTTTTTATACTTTTCGAAAAACTCCTAAAGAAAAATATAAGAATAGACGAGAAACCTCGAAGGGCAAAATGCCTAAGAGGTTCTATTTAAACTATTATCCTTTTTATCCATTTGCATTTTTAATCCACTCAGCGTTACTGTCCACTTAGCTTGATGTTTAACAGCAGCATGGACGTCTTCAATCATTTTCCCATCTTGCCCTACAGTTACACTCGTTCCATATGGATTACCGCCCGCTCCAAACAGTACTTGATTGGTATAACCTGGAGGTACAATAATGGCACCCCAATGGTATATAAAGCTAAAAGCGTTGCTTCTTGGCCGCCATGCGGGTTTTGCGAGGAAGTCTTCGCACTTATGACCTTGTTGACAGTTTTACCAGAAGCCCATAGCCCTCCTTGAATATCGAGAAATTGTTTCATTTGCGAAGCAATGTTTCCAAAGCGTGTTGGAGTACTAAATATAATGGCATCGGCCCATTCAATATCTCCTAAGGTCGCCACTGGAATGTCTTTCGTCGCTTCTACGGTCGACTTCCATACTTCATTTCCCTCAATGACTGAATCCGGAGCTAATTCTTGAACTTTTGATATCTTTTCCTCGGCTTCTGCCTCTCTAGCCCCTTCTTCAGCCCATTTTGCTAATTGATAATTCGTACCACCCATACTGTAAAAATAATAGATAATTTTACGTTTGCCACTTTTTTCTTCTTTTTAGAAATAGTTCATAGCAGTCGTAGTTTTTCATATGCTTCAGGATTCTATTCCTAAAAAGATCAGGAAGAAGAAATAAGAAAACATCCTTTTATTTCTACAATCTTAAGCTTAAAATTTTTCCAGGGAGTCCACCAATTTCACAAATAATATATGAGGAGAATCCTTGCTTCATTAATATTTTACGAGAAGGAATATTACTCGGATCAATAATTGCTTTCAACACATTTAAATTTGTTTTTTTCGCCTTTTTAATAAGCAACTCAGCAATTTTTCGTCCATAACCTTTTCCCCAATGTTCAGGTAATATCATGTAGCCAATCTCAGCTTCTTCGGTGTTTTTTTCATTCAATGTTAAATGCCCTAGACCAATAAATTCCCCACTCATTTCATCAAAAACTTTATAAGACCCGAATAATTCATGTTTTTCATTTCGTGCCAATAGCTTTTTGAAATCAACTTGTGCCTCTTTTAATGGTATCGCCCGTTCTGTTATTTGAGCCATAACTTGTTCGTTTGATACTAACTTAAAATACTCTTCAAAATCATGGTTCTTAAATTTTTCAAATTTTATTTTTTGCACTTGTTATCACCCTGCAGCATGCGCTTATTCAAAATCCTTTGAATTCTAATCCGAATGTACCGTTACAAAAAGATAAGGTATATGTTGAAAACTAAGTTAAAGATTAAAAACATAAAATCTATAACATTATCTAAGTTATATATAATTCTTACTTATACAGTAAGATAATAAAACCTATTATTATATGGACTCGCTTTTCATGCTCCGTTTCTGAGAGTTAATCAAGCCATTTATGGATAAGTCAGATAGAAAATAGTTTTTAACGGATATTCGTTTCGTCTTTGACTCGCTATGCGAACTAGCCACTTTTTATACGAAATATAAATCAACTATTCCTTTAAACATACAATTACCTACTTATTCAGCAAGTTGATACGTACAAATGGCTGCTCCTACCTGCCTCCGTTTGACCTAATTAATTCATCATCTAACTTTTATTAAAGATTTTTGCAATTGAAAATCTACATCTTGATAATACATATTTTTCACAAGCAGATTTGGTCCTAAGCATTTAACTGCAGGACAATGACAATTGAGAGATTTTGCTGTTCTTGTTTCCATCCACTTGGAATAGGCATCGGGTAAAGATGTTGATTGTATATTACCTAGAGACGGCTCATCTCCAAAGTCAGTTACAATTATTTCCCCTGTAAAAATATTAACATTCAATCTCGAACGCCCATCAGGATCATTACGAATTGTTACATTTGGCTCACTATAAAGACGTTTAAGTAATTCCAAATCCCTTACTGATGAGCTGCATGGATAAAATGGCAAAGTTCCAAACATCATCCAGATCTTTTTGTCACGGTAATCCAATAACTGTTCAATGGCTTGTTTTATTTCATCAAGATTAATAGTTTCTAAGTTGCTGGCGAAGTCTACAGGATACATAGGATGAATCTCGTGACGAGCACACCCCATTTCAATCACTTCTTGATGGATTTTTTCCAAATGAGGAAGCGTTCGTTTGTTTAGCATCGTTTCAGCTGAAACAAGTACTCCCGCATTTGAAAGAGACTTTGCATTTTCAAACATTTGCTTTAAATATTTTGCTCGATTTACACGAGACGGCTTTTTCTCCATTAAAGCAAAACCCGTTTCGATAAATTCATCTGCTGTTCCCCAATTATGAGAAATGTGCATGACATCCACGTAGGGTATAATGGCCTCATATCGCTCAAAAGGAAGCGTTAGGTTGGAGTTCACTTGGGTACGAATACCGCGTTTGTGTGCATATTCTAATAGAGGTTTCACATAATTCCTAACCGACTTTTTCGACATCATCGGCTCACCACCAGTAATGCTCAAAGTTCGCAAATGCGGAATTTCATCTAATCGCTTGATTATTAAATCAATCGGCAGTGCCTCTGGATCGATGTTTTGCAGTTGATATCCAACAGCACAGTGGGCACAGCGCATGTTACAAAGCAAAGTAGTTGTAAATTCAACGTTGGATAAAACCATCTTGCCATATTCAGCAACATCCAAATAAGCTTCCCACGGATCATGGTCAGGGGTAATAGGTTGTAACGTTTCTTCTATTCTCATTTTTCTAACTTCCTTCTTCTTTGGCTATTTGACTTCATTTAATCATTATGCGGGAAACAGCCATATTCATACTTAAAACTCAAACAAGGTCTTTGTTCATTAATCGTTATCTTTTTATAAATACACTTTGAACAACATGGGCTAGACCAGAATGTCCAATACCTTCGTACCTCTCAGTTTCGCCAACATAGAAATGCTGAAAAAAGTACTCATCAAACTTTTCCATCAACGATTTTGGATCACATAGTAATTCGGGATTACCCGGGCCTCCTGTTCCGTATCGTAGCTGCTCCTTTGTGTACAATTCACTGACATAGTAACCGCCTGGTTTTAAGGAATTTTGTACCCCTTCCATTGTTCGATCAAATACAGGCTTGGAAAAGTGACCAAAAATATGTACAATCGCATCCCATTTTTCTTCTTCCCATTCGACGTCTGCCAAATCATGTAATTCCGTTTTTACTTTTACTCCTTGTTCTACAGCAAGCTTTTTAATCTTATCGAGACCCGATGGAGCAAAATCCCATGCTGTTACATCATACCCCTTGCTTGCAAGAAAGACGGAATTTCTCCCTTCACCTTCAGCTATGCATAAAACATTTCCTTTAGGAATGTTTTTTTGCACTTCCACTAAAAAAGCATTTGGCTCTTTTCCGTAATAGTAGTCTTGCGAAGAAAAGCGATCATCCCAATGATTTTTCACTTATTTTCTCCTCCGTTCCTTGTACATACCATTATTATACCTTGCTATTCCAAATTTACTTATGATCCTTCCTTAACTAGAATTCTCATTTCCATTAGAAATTCTTCTTGTCGGTTAGGGAAGTAATGAATAGGTGCTAATGTCTCATATATATCGCTCTTTACTGTTAGTTCGTAATGTGCAACATAATTTATTAATTTTTGTAAGTTAGAAAAGTAATCTTCAATAGACAAACTCGTAAATCTAATACATGCATATGTCCCTTTTGGAATGGTCGCAATTTCAGTATCTCGAGAATGCGATAAAGTCTGACTATTCGTTAATACTGGTGTAAATAAATATTGGTAAGTAATTTCATCAATATGAGTATAGGGCTGATACTTAAAAATTGCACCATATCCACTGTTTCTAAGTCCTTCCGTCGTAGCAGCAAAGTGCCTAAGTTTACTGTAAGAAGCATACAGGGTGTTTTTCGGCCCTTTCCCTCCAACTTTTATCCGTATTATTCGACTTTCATCCTCCTCTGAAAGAAACACTTCACCAAGTGTAGGATATTCCTTCTGTCTTTGGATTCCCATTTTGGCGTTTGCAATAATTTGTTCAATTTCTGTTAAATTATTTATTTGGTTCCTTACAACTTTTTCTTGTTCAATTAAGAATGTGAAAAAATCATCTGTGTTTAATTCCTGTACTTTTTTTATATCTTTTAATGGTGTACCAATATATTTTAGAGATTTTATTAAATCTAAACGATAAATTTGTGAGTCCTTATAATAGCGAAAATTAGTATTACGATCGACATAAGCCGGTTTAAATAGATTAATTTTATCATAATAGCGAAGTGCTTTTATTGATATATTCGCGAGCTTAGAAACTTCACCGATCGTATAAAGTTTTTCTTCCAAATCTATCCCTTCCTTGTATACTTCATGAAGTTACATTGCTTTTGCAGTTAGATGTGCGGGCTCCTTCCAAGCAAACGTTAACCCGATACCGATGGATAACACAATTGTTGCAAAATAAAACGGAAAGTTTAAATTGAGGTCAAATAAAATTCCACCAATCATGGGTCCGACAACATTGCCAATACTCGTGAACATCGAATTCATCCCTGCAACAAATCCTTGTTCATTTTCTGCAATCCTTGACAAATAGGTCGTTACAGCCGGTCTCATTAAATCGAAACCAACAAAAACTGTTATCGTAACAAGTAATATCGTAAAGTACGAGCTCACAATTGTCATTAATAATACAAGCACAGTCGAAACAATTAGACTATAACGAATTAAGCGTATTTCTCCCATCCATTTCATTAATCGATCAAAAAAAGCTACTTGAAAAATTGCTCCAACAATAGCCCCGCCTGTTATCATGATAGCTATATCCCTTGGCGTAAAACTAAATTTATGATCAACAAATAAAGAGAATAACGATTCAAAAGCTGCTAAACCAAATGAAGAGATTAAAATAATCATAAAAGCGATAAAATACAACGGTGTAAATATACGTTTAATCCCTGCCTTTTGTCCTGCAACTACTACTTGTTCAGTATTACGTTCTGGCTCTTTAAGTGTGATAATCGATAAAATTGCTGCGAATAATGCAAGACCAGCCGCAAAAAAGAATGGTGCTCGTGTACTAATTTCTGCCAGAAAGCCACCTACACCAGGACCTATAATAAAACCTGTTGAAATAGCTGCCGACATATAGCCAAGAGCTTTAGGCCGTGTTTGCAAAGTGGTAATATCTGCAATAAATGCAGTTACAGCCGGCATAATGAATGCTGCGCTGACACCGCCAAGCATTCTTGAGATGAATAGAACCTCCACTGTTTTGCCAACACCGAATAAAAACTCTGATATACCAAAAATAATTAAACCAATAACAATCATTCTCTTACGACCGAATCGATCCACCCAGCGCCCCGCAATCGGAGATACTATTAGCTGCATAAGGGCAAAAGCAGCCACCATATTACCGACAACTGATCCAGACAAATCTAATTCATTCATAATAGTAGGTATAACGGGAATAACAAGTCCAATACCTAAAAAGGCAATGAAGAGATTCATTAAAACTACAGCTAAACTTCTGTTTTGTTTTTGCATAATGTTCTACTCCTTTTTAACACCGTACAACCTAATGTAAACCCTCCCCTAAGAGGAGAGTCAATTTCGATGAACTCCCGCATTATCGTATTCAAGAAATTTATTGTGCCAATTTTTTACGTTTTTATTCGTAGATACATTTTAATAAAAAAAAGAATTCATTTTGAAAAATTAATCAAAATGAATTCTTATCTTGCTTTCTTTCACCTAAATATTTTATGGAATAAGACGTGTACAATCTCTCGGAAATGCACTAGCCTCACGGACATTGGACAACTCCAAAAATTTATAAACTAATCTTTCCAAACCAATCGCGAAACCCCCATGAGGAGGGCAGCCATATCGGAATGTGTCGATATATGCTTGGAAATCATCTACATCCAAACCTTTTTCCTCGAAAGAAGCAATCAGCATATCATACTCGTGAATTCGCTGAGCACCTGAAGTTATTTCCAAACCTTTATATAACAAATCAAATGAATCGGTCATCGCAGAATGATCTTTATTCGGCATCGTGTACATCGGTCTCGCTTGTTTTGGGTAATGGGTAATGAAGACAAATTCACTGTCATACATTTCTTTCGCGTATATTCCTAGTAACTTTTCGCCCTCAGTATCGAGGTCTCCTGCCGGCGATTCTTTCCGATACTTTGTTTTCAAAATATGTTGGGCCTCTGTCAGAGTAATCTTTGGAATTTCTGTAATGACAGGGACTGTCACTTGTAAAAGATTTAATTCTTTTTCGCATTTATCTGCTACGTGTTTAAACATATAGCTTAAAACATCTGTCTCTAACTTCATCACTTCATGAAAATCGTGGATAAAGCCGAACTCAACATCCAATGATATATATTCATTTAAATGACGTGAGGAGTTGTGATATTCCGCCCTGTATACAGGAGCAATTTCAAAAACTCGTTCCAATCCGCCCGCAACCATCATTTGTTTATAAAACTGTGGGGACTGGGCTAAATAGGCTTCCTTTTCGAAATACGGAAGCTTAAAAACATTGGCTCCTCCTTCCGCTCCTTGAGAAACAATTTTTGGTGTAAAAATTCGTGTAAAGTCATGATCGATAAGAAATTCACTAAATGCCTCCACTAAAGTCGATTGAACTTTAAAAATCGCCTGTACACGTTCATGTCGCAGTGATATGACTCGTTCATTTAGCATTTGATCTAAACCGACTTGCAGCTTTCTTTTATTCACTTCAAAAGGAAGCCGTTCAGAAGTACTTAACACCTTCACTTCTTTTACAAGCACTTCCACACCTAATTCTGTTTTTGTCGTTTCTACTAATTCACCTTTAATTTCAACAACACTTTCGACATCAACTTTAAATCCCGCTAGGTCATTTTCTAATACACATTGAATGACACCCGTTCTGTCACGCAATAATAAAAAACTAAGATTTCCTAAATGTCGGATTTTTTTCACCCAACCTTGCAGTAAAACGACCTCTTTACTAGATGATTTACATTCACGAATGAGTGACCGCTTCAATAATTGTTCCATTATTTTCTCCTCCTATATTTTTCAATTTATTTTCATTATCATTGTCATCGTCGTCATCCACGGCCACTCACCTCCTTTAAGAGAATACAAAAAACCGCCCCTATAAATAGGGACGGATAATCTCCGCGGTACCACCCAAATTGTCAAAATGACCACTTAGACCTGATAACGGCAGGCGCCGTCTGCTTTTACTAATCATCACGTTCAAAGCTACGCTCACAGGTGTCTTTCCACCATGCGGTATCGCAATCTTCCCAGCAACCGATTGCTCTCTTAAGACCCACGCATGAGTACTTTTCCTGATCAACACTTTTTATATATTGTATAGTATTTTATTGATTTGTCTTTAAAAATGCAAGATATTTTTGATTTTTCATTGATTTTTTTGCTCATTCAACAGTTCCAATTAAAGAGACTTTGAATTCTAAACTTTATGAATATGATATGATTAATACGACTAGTATCCATCAATAGAAAGAGTGGAATTTTCATGTACAAAGTGTATTGCAGGGCTTTTCAAAGGGTTATGAAAATAGCTTCTTCATTCATTCCTTGGCGTGAACCTGAACTACTAGAAGGAGAAGATAGTTTAAAAAAACTGCCAAGCCTTTTTACACAATGCAAAATTGAAAGCATTTTAATTGTGACTGATAAAGTTATTGTTTTAGTTGGTTTAATAGACGATTTTCTAAATGATCTTAGAAATGAAGGAATCAAGTACGTTGTATATGACAAAACCGTTCCTAATCCAACCGTTGAAAATGTTGAAGAGGCTTATCAAATGTACGTATCCAACAACTGTACAGGGATTGTTGCTTTTGGGGGAGGTTCCCCAATGGATTGCGCGAAAGGTGTTGGGGCAAGGGCAGCAAGACCTAATAAGAGCATTCACCAAATGAAAGGTTTATTTAAAGTATTGAAAAAGATTCCTCCCCTGTTTGCAATTCCAACTACAGCGGGTACTGGAAGTGAGGCAACACTAGCAGCTGTTATTTCGAATAACACGACACATGAAAAATACGTCATAATGGATCCATCTATCATTCCGCATTTTGCAGTTCTTAATCCGTTGCTTATCGTAAACCTTCCTAGACATATTACAGCTGCGACTGGGATTGATGCTTTAACACATGCCATTGAAGCATATATCGGCAGGAGCAACACAAAAGAAACAAAAAAGTACAGTTTAGAAGCGACTAAATTAATTTTCGAAAATCTTTATGAATCCTATTTAAATGGAACAAACATTCAAGCACGTAAAAATATACAAAAAGCTGCTTATTTGGCTGGGATGGCATTCACACGTGCTTATGTTGGGAATGTGCATGCGATTGCGCATACTTTAGGAGGATTTTATTCTGTTCCACATGGGCTTGCAAATGCTATTATACTTCCATACGTTCTTGAATATTATGGTGCTGCAGTTCACAAGTCTTTATCTGAACTTGCAGATATAGTAGGAATTGGTGATCCGACAGATACTGACGAACTTAAAGCAACAAAGTTTATAGAAAGCATTAATATGTTAAATAAAAAGATGGAGATTCCCAATAAGATTAGCGAAATAATCAATACAGATATTCCAGTGATGGTCGAACGCGCTCTAAAAGAGGCAAACCCTCTCTATCCCGTGCCGAAAATTTTTAATAAAGAGGACCTTTTCCGTCTATACCAACTTCTTAAAGACTAGCTTGTTCCCATAACTAAGATAAAAAGGTGGCTGTTAAAATGGAAAACTATACTCCTCTCATTACGAAACAAAAATCTTTTTTCCGCACAGAAACTACAAAAAAGATAGATTACAGATTAAATGCACTCCAAAAATTAAGAATGGCAATAAAAAATAACGAACAAGAAATAATAAATGCCTTAAGAGCAGATTTAAATAAATCTGAATTTGAAGCATATACCTCTGAAATCGGTTTTGTTCTTCAAGAATTACGATTTACCATAAAGCATTTACGTTCATGGGTGAAGCCAAAAAGAGTAAAAACACCTCTTACCCATATTGGCTCTCGAAGCTTTATTTTACCTGAACCATATGGAGTGGCACTCATCATCTCCCCTTGGAATTACCCGTTCCAATTAGCAATCGCTCCATTAATCGGTGCTATTGCAGCTGGAAACTGTGCAGTCATCAAACCATCTGAATTAA
The DNA here is from genome assembly GCF_018343715.1 of Bacillus sp. FJAT-49711. Taxonomy (GTDB): domain Bacteria; phylum Bacillota; class Bacilli; order Bacillales; family Bacillaceae_C; genus Lederbergia. Next base: position 550,995 of record NZ_JAGYPL010000003.1, read on the forward strand.
CACCGAAAACATCGGAAGTATTAGCGAAACTTGTTAGAGATATATTCCCTAAAGAATATATTTCCATTGTAGAAGGAGACGCAGAAACGAGCCAAGCACTTCTTAATGAGCAATTTGATTATATCTTTTTTACAGGAAGCGTTTCAGTCGGAAAGATTATTATGGAGGCAGCGGCTAAACATCTAATACCCGTAACCTTAGAATTAGGTGGGAAGAGCCCCTGTATCGTTCATAAGGATGCGAACATTAAACTTGCAGCAAAACGGATAGCTTGGGGGAAGTTTACCAATGCAGGACAAACCTGTATTGCACCAGATTATTTGTATCTACATAAAAGCATTAAGGAACAATTTCTCCAGCAATTCAAAGAAACGATCATTGAATTATATGGGCAACAGCCGTTAAATAATAAAACATTCACGAGAATCGTAAGTCTTCGACACTTTAAACGACTTACCTCTTTACTCGATAATGGGGACATTTTTATTGGGGGAGGCTTTAATCAGGAAAAATTAACGATAGAGCCAACAGTCCTAACGAAAATTACTTGGGAAGATCCGATTATGCAAGATGAGATATTTGGACCAATTCTTCCTGTACTCGAATACGAAGAGCTGCCAGAAGTACTGGAAGACATTCATCATCACCCAAAACCACTTGCCCTATATATCTTTACTGAAAGTAATACAGCCCAAGAAAAAGTCCTTAACAGTGTTTCATTCGGTGGTGGCTGTGTTAATGATACAGTCTATCACTTTGCTTCTCCTTACCTTCCCTTCGGTGGTGTAGGAAGCAGTGGTATAGGTGCCTATCATGGAAAAGGAAACTTTGATACCTTTTCTCATCAAAAAAGCGTACTTAAACAAACGACCTTATTTGATATTCCTTATCGTTATCCAAATGTTAAAAACGGACTTCAAAAAATAAAGTTTTTTATGAAATAATGTAGTTCTTTTAGATACTCCTTCCTCGCCAACAATAACCAAAGGCTAAAATTTCTAGGTGCATGAGGAAGGGGTAATTAAAAACCTTTTATAGATCATTTGAAAAATTGCACCAACTAAAGTCATTCTGACCTCCCCCCTTAAACTGTATATTTCTTCATTTCTAGCCTCTATAATAGCTTTCAATGCATTTCATCGTTTTAAGCATTTCAATTTTCCATTGAAGATTTTCGGAGTTATTCCAGCACCTGTTCACTTTAAAGAATTGGTCTTCCTTAAAATTTTTATAGTTAACCTTTTACAAAAAGTAATTTAAAAACACAACTTTTATTTCACTCACACGTCTAAGTATTGAACTTCAAAAAAGGGGGGCCCGAAGTTTGTCTGAATTCAGAAAAGAAGAAATCGCCAATTGGTACGATGAACATAGCAAGTCCATATTAAGCTTTATTTTATTAATGGTAAGGGATTATCAAGAAGCTGAGGATTTAACGCATGATACTTTTGTAAAAGCATATCAACACTATAATTCTTTTAAACACAGTTCCAGTGAAAAAACATGGTTATTTAGCATTGCACACAATGTCACTGTAGATTATTTAAGGAAGCGCAAAACCCGTAATTTCATTAAAGAAACACTTCTTTTACAAAAAAATAATATTCCTTTACCAGAAGATCTTATCCAAATAAAAGAAGAATCATATGAACTATATAATGCTTTAGGAGAACTGAAAGAAACGTATAGAAAAGTTATCGTTTTGAGAAAAATTAAAGGTTTTTCTATAGAGGAAACAGCAAAAATATTGAATTGGTCTGAAAGCAAGGTTAAATCGATGCTGTTCAGAGCGATGCCCGCTTTAAAAAAACAATTAATTAAGGAGGGCTATTTATATGAAAAAACATGTTGATGATTTTGATAATGTTCATTTTGAACTAATGTGGAAAGCGAAACGAAAACAACAATTGAAAAACCGAATCATGACTGATATTAGCATATTAGATTTGGATAAAAAAAATAAAATCACTCATTTTAAAACTGGAAATGCATTTGGAAAGTTAGCATACTCCAGTATTGCTGCAATTGTATTGTTTGGCTTATTTATTGGCTCAGCCTTTATTTCTCCAGCAATGGCGGAGGTCGTTTCAAAGATTCCTTATTTAAATAAAATATTACATTCGGAGCCTGTGAACCGAACTATATGGAAAGACTTGGAGGAAAGAGGCTATCATATAACCGGAATAGGTGGGAATGCCGGTCATATTTCAATATCAATAGATGGTTCCGAACAATACTTTCAAGATGTACGCGATGAAGTAAAGGAAATTGCCACCAATATATTAAAAGAAAAAGATTATGATGCATATAAAATTGAAGTCGAAAGACAGATCGATCGAGTTCCAGATACTCAACTCTCAGAACGCGAGGAATTGACTTCTAAGGCACTAGAAGAAAGCTATAACAAATTGATTGAATTAAATTTTAATGTACTATCTTACGGATATTCCCATATCGCTCCAAACTCAGAGGAAATAGACATCAACATCGATATTCCTAATACTGAAAAAAGGGTAGACGAAATAAAAAATATCATAAATGAAAACCTAAGTTCAAAAACTATTGACTCATATACTATAAAGGTTAATAAAATTGATCTTGCTCAAAGGGAAAATGAAGAAAAATGGCACGAAATATTCGATGCAATTATCGAAGGATTGTATGCGAAAAAAGAATACAATGTAACAGGATTTGCTTATTCCTTTAAACCAGAAGCCTTGCAAATTATAATTAAGACATCAATAAAAGCTTCTGACAAAAATACAGAAGAAAAGGTTCGGATTATTGAAAATACAATCGATGAATTTTTAAATTCCGAAGAAATTCAGAGTAAAATCAATAACGATCCATATAAAATTATCATTAGGGGTAAAGATGGAAAGAATATAAATTGAAGGATCTTATATGAAAAAAGTACGAGGTTGTTGCTTTTAAAACAAACACTGTTGAAGGTTGATTGGAGCGAAATTGCGAGACTCCTGCGGGATGTGCGGACAGGTGAGACCCCACAGGCGTTTTGCGCCAAGGAGGCTCACCGCCTGCCCCGCGGAAAGCGAGCAACTGCAGCGGAAATCAACCTTTACGCACTACTTGATAAAAAGCAACAAAGTATGTGAGAAAAGCCTAACGAAAAAAGGCAGTCCTTAGAAGTCATTTTTCATGACTTTTGGGACAGCCCCGTACCTTTTTAATGACTAGCGACTTTTCCAAGTCCATCTTGTGTTTCCTTAACAGCCAGTTTGCTAATCAACTTTTTACTTTCTATATTTAATCCTTTAAGATTTACTTTTACACCATTTTGATGGTATTTCATCACTACTTTATCGATGGCACCAACAGCTGAATCGTCCCAAAGATGAGTATTAGAAAGATCTATATCAATTTCATTTATCATCTCTTTATAATCAAAACAATTTACAAAATCTGTTACAGAAGCAAAGAAAAGTTGACCCGTAACATGATAAATCTTCTTCCCGGAACCTTTAGCCGAAACACTTATGACGTTCACTTTTGAAATCTTTGCTGCGAAGAAAATAGCACTTAATATTATTCCAACTAAAACACCCTTCGATAAATCATGAGTTTCAATTACCGTAATAACCGTCGCAATCATAACAATCGAATCTGTGATCGGAACTTTTCTTAATGATTTCAGGTAAGACCAATCAAATGTTCCAATTGAGACCATAATCATCACGCCGACTAGAGCCGCCATTGGAATTTGAACAAGAAAACCTTTGAATGAAACGATGAGTGTCATTAAAAAGGCACCCGCTACAAATGTGGATAGACGCCCCCTTCCACCTGACTTTACATTAATAACGGATTGTCCAATCATGGCGCAGCCAGCCATACCACCAAAGAAAGCAGAAACTATATTAGCAATACCTTGGCCTCTTGCCTCCTTATTTTTATCACTTTCTGTGTCCGTCATATCATCCACAATCGAAGCTGTTAGTAACGATTCCACTAATCCAACAATGGCAATCGATAAAGAATATGGAAAAATAATTTTCAGTGTTTCAAAATTTAACGGAATATCCGGAAGCAAAAATACAGGCAACTTTGATGTTAATTCCCCCATATCGCCTACTGTGCGCACATCACTTCCCGTAAATATGGCGATCGCTGTCATTACCAAAATAGCAACGAGCGGCGATGGAACAACCTTTGTAAAACGAGGCAGGATATAAATAATGGCAAGTGCTCCTACGACCATCGCATACATTTCCCACGTTTCTCCTACAAAGTGTGGCAATTGGGCAGCAAAAATTAAGATGGCCAGCGCATTAACAAATCCTGTCATAACAGACCGAGGGACGAATTTCATCAAACGCCCTAATTTTAAAGCTCCCATTATGATTTGGATAACACCCGTTAAAATCGTTGCCGCAAGCAAATATTGTAAGCCGTAGTCTCTAACTAAAGTCGTCATTAATAACGCAGTTGCACCTGTTGCAGCTGAAATCATCCCAGGTCTTCCACCTACAAAAGCAATTGTAACAGCAATACAAAACGAGGCATACAATCCCACCATGGGATCCACCCCAGCAATGATTGAAAATGCGATTGCCTCCGGAATTAAAGCAAGGGCAACAACAATACCCGCCAATATATCTCCCCTTACGTTGCCAAACCATGTATATTTAATTGTATTAAAATTCAAACTTAGCACCTCTCCCTTTATTTTCGCATTAAATTTTTGACTTTAAACTCTCATGAAAGTCGGGGCCGTTGTGAATAAAACAAAGTATAAGGGAATGAGGAATATTTGTGAAATCGCCATGTAAACGTGAACAATTAATATTATCTTAGATTTCCTCTATTTTTCTTTACTTTTTTGTATAATAGTACTTTTTTATTTTGAAGTTATCTGTCCAATTACCATTATTGTCATTTTTAGGATAGCATTTTTATGATTTATAGATAATCATCTTTTTAGGCAGTGGCTGCCTTTTGATTTGCAACAACAGTCAACCATCGTACAGTGATTAAAAACCCCAAACATACAATTATGTTGGGGGTTTTATAGTCTAAAAAGCTAATTCCTACTTATCAAAAATCCTTCTTCCAGCCTTGACTAATTCATTGGCGATAATTGGGATAAGGGAGATTCCAACAACAAACAACCAGTCCTTCCCAGTCAACACATGTATCCCAAATACATCATGTAAAAATGGGATGTAGACTAATGCTGCTTGAATAATGATACCAAGGAAAATGGCCCCGATTAAGTATTTATTAGAGAATAAGCCAATTTGGAAAATTGATTTTTTCTGGCTTCGCAAATTTAAGGAATGGAAAAGCTGCGATACACTTAATGTGATAAATGCCATCGTTTGAGCGTGTGTAAGTGCGTCGTTAGTTATATTTCCAAAATCGATTGAAAAAATAGAGCTTGCTCCTGAGTAAAATCGAAGTCCCTCAACAAAAGCAAAAAGTGTGATAAATCCAATCAGAAATCCGTTTAGTAATGCAAATGTACCTGAGCCTTTAGCAAAAATACTTTCTTTTGGATTTCGTGGTTTTTCCTTCATTACATCCGGGTCATCAGGATCCATTCCAAGTGCAATAGCAGGGAAGGTGTCGGTAATTAAGTTGACCCATAAGATTTGAACAGCCGTTAATGGAGTTGGCATTCCTAGAAGAACCCCGATAAAAATCGCTGTGATTTCCCCAAGATTACAAGAAAGTAAAAATAATATAGACTTCTTAATATTTTGGAATATATTACGACCTTGTTCAACAGCTGCTACAATGGTTGAGAAATTATCATCCGTTAGAACAATATCTGCTGCGCCTTTCGCTACGTCCGTTCCGGTAATTCCCATTGCCACTCCAACATCCGCCTGTTTTAATGAAGGGGCATCGTTGACCCCATCACCAGTCATCGAAGTGATGTGGCCATTTTCTCTTAATGCTTTGACGATCCTTACTTTATGCTCAGGTGAGACACGGGCAAACACTCGAGTTTTTTCCACTTTTTCTTGAAGTTCCACATCACTTATTTCATTCAATTGTTGTCCAGTCATTGTTTCGGATTTACTGCTTGCAATTCCGAGGTTTTGGGCGATTGCCAAGGCTGTATTTTGATGGTCTCCCGTAATCATTACCGTTCGAATACCGGCATTCTTACACTCAGCAATCGATGCCTTTACCTCCTCCCTAGGTGGGTCAATCATTCCGACGATTCCTAAAAAGGTTAAATCTTCTTCCAGATTATGATTAAATTCTTTTTCAGAAGAGACATTTCGTTTCGCAATAGCCAAAACACGAAGTGCTTCTTCTGACATTTGATTAGAATTATGGAGGATTCCGTTTTTATCTACCTCTGTCATTGGTTTAATCGAACCATCTATAAAGATTGATGTCATTCTTGGCAGCAGTCGATCTAAAGCACCTTTCGTAATCGAAAAAAATTGATTTCCATTTTCATGTACTGTCGTCATCATTTTCCGATCAGAATCAAAAGGAATTTCATACACCCTTTTATGTTGGTCTTCCAATTCTCTTTTCGTTAGACCCATATTCATTCCAGCTGTAACTAAAGCAATTTCTGTTGGGTCCCCTGCTTGTTTGTCGTTATTCACAACCGCATCGTTACAAAGCATCATCCCTTTAATAAAATCTTTAGTCACTTCATTACTAAAATGGATGTTTTCTAATTCAGTAAATTTTCCGTCCGCATATACTTTCGTTACGGTCATTTTGTTTTGTGTTAATGTACCTGTTTTATCTGAACAGATTACACTAACAGCTCCAAGTGTTTCAACAGCAGGAAGCTTCCTAACAATCGCGTGGTGTTTGATCATTTTTTGAACGCCAACAGCTAAAACAATCGTTACAATCGCAAGGAGCCCTTCCGGAATGGCCGCCACTGCAAGGCTAACAGCTATAAGGAACATCTCTAAAACTTCGCGGCCTTGAAAATATCCTACAAAAAACATAATGATACAAACGAATATAGCACCAATTCCTAATATTTTCCCTAGCTCGTCTAGTTTCTTTTGTAGTGGAGTACTTTCTTTCCCTTGACTCCCTAGCATTTTCGCAATTTTGCCGATTTCTGTTTCCATGCCAGTATGAACCGCAATCCCGATGCCGCGCCCATATGTCGAAAGTGTTGACATAAAAGCCATATTTATCTGGTCACCAAGAGGGATTTCACCTTGTTCCAGCGAAGTATCAATTTTATCAACCGGAACGGATTCGCCGGTCAAAGCTGATTCTTCTATTTGTAAATTTGCAGTTTCTACTAGGCGCAAATCGGCGGGAATAAATCGACCGGCATCAATTAAAACAACATCCCCAGGTACAACTTTTTCTGAAGAGATTTCCTTTACGATCCCATCCCGTTTTACGATAGCATTCGGTGTCGACATTTTTTTTAATTCTTCTAAGGCTTTCTCTGCTTTTGATTCCTGCACAATTCCAATTACTGCATTTAACACAATAACGATTAAAATGATAACTGCATCACTAATTTCACCAACTATCCCCGAAATGACAGCAGCTGCAATAAGAATATAAATCAACATGCTATTCATTTGTTCCCAAAGCATTTTCAAGATGGTCGGTTTCTGACCCTCTTGAAATTCATTCGCACCGTATTTCTGTAAACGTTCTTCTGCTTCTTGGCTGGAAAGCCCCTTTACAATATCTGTTTGTAACTCCTTCTTTACATCTTCAACTGATTTTGAATACCACAAAGACACCATAACCCACTTTCTATTTAAAGGTATGAAATTACCTATATTCTATCTTTTATTAACCAATTAATCGATAATATTTGGAAAAAATTCCACGAACGTGCAATTTCATTATATTTTGTAAAAGCCCCGCTTAAAGATTTAATAATTATTTAAGAATTTCATAAGAAGTGATTTAGAATTGCCTCGTATGATATACACAAGTCAAAAATGTGGAGGAAAGAACATGAAAGTCAATAATCCAAGGGTACGTGTTGGAAGAATCACTTATTTTATATTTGCCATCCTATTTGCATTATGTATCATAGCCCAAATTTATTTAGCGGGGGTGGCTATCTTTTTAGATGGATCGGCATGGACGAAGCATATGATGTTTGTTCATCTATTTGGGTTTAATTTTCCTGTTTTAATGCTTATTTTGGCTTTAGTAGGGGCTTTGCCGCGCTGGGCATATTTTCAGCTTACTGGAGTATTCATTTCGATTTTTCTTATGTACTTTACGGCAAATATTAATGCCATTTTGCCATGGTTTGGTCCACTACACGTCATTATGGCTTTATTATTATTCGTCTTATCATGGTCGATTGTGTTTAAAACATGGAAGTTGATTTTTAAAGGAAGTGAAAAAAATTGAAATTATTTTCTGCCATATTCATAAGTGTTATAGGAGGCTTTATACTTGGTATTGCCTTATCAAGTATAATTGGGATATTTAGTGTCATTTTTCTTAATCAACCAATTGGAATAAAGTATCTTCCTTTTTACACTGCCTTACTTTGTGCTGTTGTAGTGCCGATTTGGCATAATAAGGTAAATACTGTCAAGCACTCTTGACGGTCTTATTAATTAATTGAATTATAATGTATATAATTCTATAATTTTAACATTTATGGGTGATCACATTGTCGATTAAGAAGCGATTAATTTTATCAAATATAGGGATGATAATCATTCCTATTATTGGTTTCTTTTTAGTGGAAATCATGTTGGGATACTTATTGTTTGTCGTATTTAAAGGAAATCCTCACGGCTCAGAATTAACCTTTTTTCTTAGCCTTCGATTTATCTCGATGGTGATTGTTCTAATCATTACAAACGGATTATTAACGTATTACGTATCAAAAAGTATAATAACTCCAATTAAAAGGCTATCTATTGCGGCAAAGAAAATCAGTAAGGGTAATTTGGAATATAGTGTAACATCCTCCAAAAAGGATGAGCTTGGCGAGCTTAGTCAAACATTTGAAGCCATGCGTCTAAAACTGAAAGAGGCAAAGGCAGCTCAAATACAATATGAACAAAATCGTCAGGAACTGATTGCTAGCATTTCTCATGATTTAAAAACTCCTTTAACATCTATAAAAGGCTATGTTAAAGGCATTGAAGACGGAGTCGCAAATACGCCGGAAAAATTAGAACGTTATATGAACATCATTTATTCGACAGCGAATGATATGGACGTACTTATAGATGAATTGTTTTTATATTCAAAGCTAGATTTGAAACGATTGCCATTCCATTTCGAGAAGGTTGACTTATATTCTTTTTTCACTGATTTTGTCGACGAATTAGCGTTTAACTTAGAGAAGGAACAAGGAGCCGCTACCTTAATCGCCAATAACGCTGACTCTTATATAGTTGAAGCAGACAGAGAGAAATTGAAACGTGTTGTAACAAATATCGTCCAAAACAGTTTGAAGTATATGGATAAGAATGATAAAGAAATCAATGTTCGGTTACTATCAAAACCGGGCGAAGTTATAGTAGAAATGCAAGATAATGGCAGAGGCATGAATAAAGAAGATATTCCATTTATATTTGATAGTTTTTACCGTACCGATACTTCAAGAAATTCTTCTACTGGCGGCAGTGGACTTGGACTATCAATTGTTAAAAAGATTATTGAAGAGCATGGGGGAGCAATTTGGGCAAATAGTGAATTAGGAAAAGGAACTAGTATATATTTCAATTTAGAGAAGGTGAAATAAATGAAAAACATATTAATCATTGAAGATGAATTAAATATTGCGGAATTGGAACGTGATTATTTAGAGATCAATGGCTTTGAATGCGACATCGCCACAAATGGTGAGGAAGGATTAAAACTAGCCTTGACTAATCGATACAGCCTGATTTTATTAGATTTAATGCTCCCGGGTATTGATGGATTTCAATTATGCAAAAAGCTGAGACAAACATTAGATATACCTATATTAATGGTTACTGCTAGAAAAGAAGATATAGATAAAATTCGGGGATTCGGTTTAGGGGCGGATGATTATATTGTAAAGCCATTTAACCCAAATGAATTAGTTGCAAGGGTAAAAGCACATATTTTAAGATACGACCGTTTAATCAATCACGGTGGGAATAAACAAAATGATATTCAAATCGGCAACCTCCTAATTCAAATTGATTCAAGACGGGTGTTTGTAAAAGAAGAAGAAAAAGTATTTACCGCTAAGGAATATGATTTATTGCATTTTTTGGCGACAAATCCTAACATCGTTTTCAGCAAAGAACAATTATTTGAACGAATTTGGGGATATGATTCAATGGGAGACACGACAACAGTTACTGTCCATATTAGAAAAATTAGAGAAAAAATTGAAAATGATCCCTCTTCCCCACATTGGATTGAAACGATTTGGGGAGTAGGGTATCGGTTTAAAAAGTAACATGTTATTTTTCTTTATTAGAGACACCTTTCCCCGTCTCAAATTCCTATCTGTTAACAATCGATTCTATGTTATATTTGAAAGAAGAAATGCAGTGGAAATACTTTATTGGAGGTAAATGTTGTGGAGGAATTTTTAGAAGATCATTATTTAAGAGGTATAAGACTTGATCGTAATAGTATTCCTTCTTTTGATAACTATCCATTCCATTTACCGAGTATTAAGACATTAGATGAACTTGCCTTTCATCCAAATGTTACATATTTCGTCGGCGAAAATGGCATGGGAAAGTCAACATTATTAGAAGCTATTGCGGTTGCTTCTGGATTTAATCCAGAAGGTGGTTCATTTAACTTCAACTTTTCCACGTATGATTCACATTCCCCATTAGAAAAGTATATTAAACTGATAAAAGGAATCCAAAGACCTACTGATGGATTTTTTCTTCGTGCTGAGACTTTTTACAATGTAGCAACAAATATTGAGAAACTAGACAGTGAGCCAGCGCCGGGACCACGAATTATTGATTCATTCGGAGGATTATCACTTCATCAACAGTCACATGGAGAATCCTTTTGGGCAACATTTATGAATCGATTTCGGGGAAATGGCATTTATTTGTTGGACGAACCTGAGGCAGCATTATCCCCGCTTAGACAGCTATCGATGCTAGCTCAAATCCATGAATTAGTCAGGAAAGGTTCCCAATTTATCATTGCGACCCATTCCCCCATCATCATGTCATATCCTCATTCTAAAATTATAGAACTGAGCGAAGATGGTGCCAAGGAAACCTTACTTGAAGAAACGAACCATTATAGTATCATGAAACAATTTTTTGATGATAAAGATAGATTACTGCATCATTTGCTGAATCATTAATGCTTGGGAATTTCATTCTACCGATTAAAAGACCATTTAATGGGTTAATTCAAAAAACAGGCAAGAAAAAAACAATTAAAAAATCTAGTCACTACATTCATCATGATCAGATGACCGAAAGTATTTTCCCCCAAAATTCATTAATTGGGAAACACCTGGACTTTTTACTTATCAGTTTACTCGATTACTTTTGAAACAGTCATCCCGTCACCAATCGGAATAAGCAAAGATTCTAATTGAGGATGATTGGCCACCGTTTCATTGAATTTCTTCATAGATTCTGTATAGCGTTTAGGATTGGCAGACTGATCAGCAACACTTCCGCCAGCAAGTACGTTGTCAGTTACGATTAAGGCACCCGGTTTCGCAAGACTAATGGAATACTTTAGATAGTTTGTGTAATTTTCTTTGTCAGCATCTATAAAGAAAAAATCAAAACGTTTATTTTCTACAACAAGTTTTTCAAGACTTTGAAAAGCTGCCCCGGTCATATATGTTACTTGATCACTAAAACCTGCTTTACTTAGATTACTATATGCTAGTTTTGCGTATCGCTCCTCCAATTCAAGAGAAGTCAATCTCCCTTCTTTGCCGAATCCTTTAGCAAGGCAAATTCCGCTATATCCTCCAAGTGCACCTATTTCTAAAATATTTTTAGCACCAGAAATGGAAACAAGCATGGTTAACAATTTCCCAGCAGAGGAAGAAACGGAAATAGATGGCATTCCATTTTCTCTTATAGACGCAAGGACTTCCTCCAAAAGAATATCTTGGCGAGTAAACACTGCATCGATATAACTGTTAATTTGTTTCATCCGCTTCATTTCCTTCCTCGCTATCATCTAAAGACTCCGATTCAGGCACTTCCAATTCTTCAATTTCAATATTATGCATATCTACTATTTCACTTTCGTGTATTTCAAATAATTGTTTAAATTCGCTGATTACCATATCAATTGCTTTTAATTCACCAACTAATATTGGACGAATTGATTGATAGTCAGGTTCATCCAATTGACGCTTGATGGTCGAATGCCTAAGATGCATTGATTCTAAAAAGGCTATAGCTCTGCCCCTTCGAAAAGTTTTCGCCCCATGATGATGCGACTCTTTTCTTTTATGTCTTTCCCCACGGTGATGTCCACCATTCTCAAATTCCTTGAATTTTTTATGTTTCATTCCTTCATCCTCCTTTGTATACACATGTATACATATTATATAATTTATTGTATACATACGTATACAACGTGTCAATATAAAAACGACTGAGCTTCACAAAAATGATAGAAGCTCAGCCAATATAATCACTCACCCAATTGATCTAAAAGAAGGTCTGTCGTATTGGTCAATTGAATTTTTGCATCCACTGATACATTATTTTGATGGGCTTTATTGTTTAAATGCTTTTGAAATTTTTCTAAATGCTGAATCGCTTGCTTTATTCTGTTCATTTTCAAATGATGTTCTGCCTGCTTTGCGGAATTCACTAGCATTGGTACAAGCGGTCCTTTAATATCATTCGTTGAGATGTACCCGTTCAGTTGCTCATTTAAAAAGGAAATCGTTACCGGCTCAGCAATCAGCTTTTCCATGATGGCTGCTTGCTCCATTAGCATTACTCCACTTAAATTGATGCTAAGATCTAGGTTCAAGCTAGGTGTTCTTTCCCAAGAGGAGCCAAATAATACTTTATCCTCTCCTAATTTGTTGTTCCATGCACTTTCAGCGTTATTTATAAGGAACTGTGCAATGGCTTTTTGATTAGGATCTTCCTTAACTAATCCACCTAAATAGCGCACTAAAATTCCTTTAAACAAACCTCCATCTCCGCCGCCCTCATCTTTTAAAATATTCGTAGTATTATTCCCTACTAATCTTTTCATACTTGTCTCAGCCGTCTGTATGGCAGCAAAAAGATATTCCTTATTATCTGTTGCTCTGTACAACTCAACACCTGCCCCAATATAAACTCCTTGGTTATAGGTGAATTCCCAATTCTTATCTATATTTCCATCGCCAACACGATTAATGCCGTCCCATACAAAGCCAGTTTCAGGATCTACTAAAGTTGATTTTTGCCAATTAAATATTTTAATTGCCCAATCTAAGTCATCTGGGTTTCCAAATTTTTCATAAAGCCTTGCAGCTAATATAACTGCCGGCGCATTTGATGGAGTATTTTTATAGTCTAACTGCGACTTATTCCAAGCAATGCCTCCGCCAAATTGATCACTCCACCCTGTTTTAATGTCATTCCACAGAGTAAATACTGCAGCTTCATATTTTGAATCATTAGTATGTTCATACAGGCGGAGCAAGGCCAAACTCATCCACAACATATCATCATAAAAGTGGTTAGTGATGACTCCATTGTTTCTTTTTAAAATACTTTCATACAGAGCCTTTGATCTATCTAGATAAACTTCATTGTCCGTACGTTCGTATGCATCAATGAGTGTATCTAAGGCATGGGCAAGCCACCAGTAATGGAATTGTCCATTACAATTACTACACTCATATGAATTATTAAACATATTCGTTTCGTCATTCCAGTAATTTTCAAACAAGGATTGTTGGGCTTGTCCAGCTTTCTCTTCCCATTCATTTGAGACGGTACTCGTGACATCTTCCTCGTTATTATTTGCAAAGGTTGAGCTTCCTAACAACAATAAAAAGATAAGTGAAAGTGCAAAGACTTTTTTGGTCATTATCTCTTCCCTCCCAATATTAGTCACATAGACGAAGTAGTTTAGTAATCTATAAATTCCAATTCTCTAGTATTTACACCATGAATACACCTCTCCTTTTTGGATAGCGCTTACAAACCAATTCACGCTATCGATCGAAGTTAGAATCACATGGTTGATAGATTATCTACATATAATGTTAATTTATATGTAGATACGTGTATATAGTGCCATCGCTTCAATTAACAAGGCATATCTCAGTGACTTTCTACCAACTTATGAAAACCCATTTTGATAGTTTCTTAGGACTTGGAGTCTTTACAAATATTTGTTTCCATGTGCCTTAATCGACTAGTTTAATACACATTCGAATTATTTGGACGGGGGTTTTACGTTTTAATAGGATAAAATTACATAATTTTACCGTTACTCCTTACCTCAATTCTTACTTAGGGATTATAGATATAACTTATGTATTTAGTAACAGTCCTTCTCTCCGGCATTTCCCATAAGCTGCGTCACATTTGAATTACTCTGTACTTCTTCGTTCCTAGCTCCTTCAAATTTTCTCTTAACCGCAAAAAAATAAAACTTCGTTCTGTTATAAACGGAGTTTTACTACAATTAACTATGTTTTAATAATATCGCCTCTGTAATTAGCAATTGAATTATTTAGAATAACGCTCAGATAGTTTCTTTTTATGTGATTGAAATACTTCTTCCAAAGGGATATTGTACTTATTCGCAATTACAATTAAGTTGCCTAATACATCCCCTAACTCCTCTGTTAACTCCTGTTTATTTTCCTCATAAGATCCACTTACTTCATCAGGTCTATCTCTACCAATCTCGAGGGCTCTTATTGCACGGGCAACTTCGCCAGTTTCTTCTGCCAAAAAGCCGATGCGAACAAATATGTCTAAATCAGACCAGCCCTTGCCTTCATAATAATCTTTCACCCATTCCTGAAATTCTGATACATTCATTTCGTTCACCATCCGTTTCTACATTTAAAGCTTAACAAAATATTTTAATTTATGATATTGTCAAAATGAAAGGTGGGATAGTATGAAAAAAATAGCTGTATTTTGTGGATCAAGCAACGGAGTATCCGAAGCTTATATTGAAGGTGCAAAAAGGCTTGGCAAAGAACTGGCGAAAAGAAATATTGCCCTTGTATATGGGGGTGCAAGTGTAGGAGTTATGGGGGCAGTTGCAGATTCTGTTTTAGAAGAGGGTGGAAAAGTAATTGGTATAATGCCAAGCTTTCTAGAAAAAAGAGAAATATCTCATAAGAACTTAACACAACTCATTGTTGTTGACTCTATGCATGAGAGAAAAGCAAAAATGGCCGAATTGGCAGATGGATTTATAGCTTTGCCAGGAGGGCCGGGAACATTAGAGGAGTTTTTTGAGATTTTTACTTGGGCTCAGTTAGGACTTCACCAAAATCCTTGTGGACTTTTAAATATTAATCATTATTTTGACCCGCTTATTACTTTATTTAATCATATGGCAGATGAACAGTTTTTACATGAAAAATACCGTTCTATGGCTCTTGTAGATACTGAGCCGCAAGGACTTCTCGATCAATTCAATATATATGAACCACCAACCTTAAAAACTTATATTACTGAAAAACAAATTTAGCCATCCTATTATCAACTTTATAATAAGATGTTTACACAAAGCTACGGAACTATGAGCATACAAAAAAAAGTGAATTCATTTTGAAAAATGTCTTTCAAATGAATTCATTTTTATTAAAAGTCCCTAACAGCAGATCTAGGAAAATACAACTTATTCATAATGTTAGGTAGAGTTCAGTTCTTTCACTCCATTCATTATCTTCGGCATCACTAATCTATGTTCCCCTCAGTCGACCTTTATTGTACAACCTGTCAAAAAGAACCAATCAATTGCTGATTGGTTCTTTTCATATAATCTATACTTATTGATTTCCTTTTTTAACCCACTCTGCAACTGTCACAGTACGTTTAGCTTGATGCTTAACAGCAGCTTGAACGTCTTCAATCATTTTTCCATCTTGTCCAACTGTTACGCTTGTTCCATATGGATTTCCGCCTGCTCCAAATAATACTGGATCAGTGTAACCAGGAGTGGCGATAATCGCACCCCAGTGCATCATGGAAGTATATAAGGATAACAAGGTAGCTTCTTGGCCACCATGTGGATTTTGTGCAGATGTCATAGCACTTACTACTTTATTCACTGTCTTACCTTGCGCCCAAAGCCCACCTTGAATATCTAGGAACTGTTTCATTTGTGATGGCATATTACCAAAACGTGTTGGGACACTAAAGATAATGGCATCTGCCCATTCAAGGTCATCTGATGTAGCTACCGGAACATCCTTCGTAGCATCTACGGTTGCCTTCCAAGCTTCGTTTCCTTGAATGACTGATTCAGGGGCTAATTCTTGTACTTTTAAAACCTTAACCTCAGCACCTGCTTCTTTCGCTCCTTCTTCTGCCCATTTTGCTAATTCATAGTTAGTTCCACTCATACTGTAAAATACGACTGCTAATTTAACGTTTGACATATTTTCCATCTCCTTTGGTTTTTTTCCAAATAATTTATCTAAAAATCCCATTTATTACGTCCTCTCCTTAATTAATAACTTTTAAAAGAACCCCCTTCATAGAAATGAATGACATTCATATAGCAGGAATTTTATAATACGTTTAGTTCATACATCTCTATATAGAGATAATTGAGGTAAATTAGTATTTAAGATTTTACCTTATCTATACTATGCCTCTCTAATTTAATTCCTAATCAGTATATTATCACTTAGTATATCTCTATTTCAATATATTTGCTTATTTTTACGAAATAGCATTGGATAATGGGAGTAAAGTTTAATAATTCCATCCACCAGTATTATAAAGTTAAATACCATCTACCAGCTGCTTCAACTTCCTCAATTGTTAATTGATGACCTCTATTTTCCCAATGAAGATCAACTTCGGCATTCGCCTTTTCTAATAATGTTTGTAATTCCTGAGATTCTTCCGGTGAACAAATTGGATCGTTTGTTCCAGCTGCAATAAACACTGATTTTCCGGACAAATCAGGAAGCTCCACTCCTCTTCTTGGGACCATAGGATGGTGAAGAATGGCAGCCTTTAAAGAGTTTTTATAGTGAAACAATAAGCTCGCAGCAATATTAGCTCCATTTGAGTAGCCAATAGCAATAATATTATCTCGGTCAAAATCATATTTTTGTGCTGCGTCATCAAGAAATTGATTCAACTCATAAGTACGGTATATAAGATCTTCTTCATCGAATATTCCTTCAGCTAATCTTCTAAAAAAACGAGGCATTCCGTTTTCTAAAACATTCCCGCGAACACTTAATACTGAAGCCTCACTATCAATCATTCCTGCAAGAGGCAATAGGTCTTGTTCATTGCCTCCAGTACCGTGAAGCAACAATAGTGTTGGTTTATTTGGATCTTTTCCTTTATTGAATATATGCTTCATTATTTATCACCCTATCATTTTCTTATTTAGGTCGTTCTATCTCAAAAACCTCTCCGATTTTAGCATAACTAGCACCTGCTAATCGACTTACAGCAGCTAACCCTATAGGATCTATTCTTCCATTTTTATAAATATCGTCTTCAATATGATACTGAATAATTTTTCCGATGATTAAATCAAAACCAGGTAAATCTCCCAATGTTAAAGAGTGTTCAAGTACACACTCCAACCGAATTTTTGCTTGTTGTATACCCGGAACTGAGATTTTAGTACTTGCGACTTCTGTTAATTGCGCCAACTCAATTTCACTCTCATGAGGAGAAAGACTTGCCGCTGTTTTATTGATCTTTTCAACATTTTCTTCATCAACGATATGAACGACAAATTCCTTCTTCTGAAGAATATTCCTAGCTGTGTCCTTCTGTCTCCCTCCAGGACGCTGTATGGATAAAGAAATCATCGGGGGATTTGAAGACACAATATTAAAATAGCTAAAAGGTGCACCATTTAAAACACCATCTTCGGACAACGTTGTGACGAAAGCTATTGGTCTTGGTATAATGCTTCCGATAAGAAATTTGTAATTTTCTCTTTCCGTATTTGTATTAGGATCAATGGAAAGCATAGAATCATTCCTTTATTTAATCTAATTCTCGCACATGAATTGGCATCAAGCTGTGTTCAAGCTGCTCTCTATATTGTTCATACTGCACAGGCAGCATTAGCTTTTCTCCCATCGTTTCTTGTGATTCATCATGAGCAAATCCAGGAGGATCTGTTGCAATTTCAAATAAAATTTCACCATGTTCCCTAAAATAAATGGCATTGAAATAATTTCTATCTTGAACAGGGGTTACACCATAACCACTTTCAGCTACATATTTCTGCCATTCCAGCTGATCATTGTCATCAACGGCTCTCCATGCGATGTGATGAACAATTCCAACGCCCATTTGGCCTCTTCCGGTCGGATTCGCTTTTAAGTCAATGATATTTCCTATATCTGCTGAAGAACGGAAACGGATAAGATCTTCCTCATGACCAATGAGCTCAAGTCCCATTACCTTTTCTAGCAATTCTGCTGTTTTGTTTGGCTGAGAAGAAAATAGAGTGGCTCCTCCAAAACCTTTGATTGCTACTTCTGGGGTTATCCCTCCAAAAGTCCAAGGATTAACTGCCCCTTCTTCTCGTTCAACAATTTCCAAGTGTAAGCCATGTGGGTCGTCAAATTGCAAATACTGTTCACCAAATCGTTCTGTTTTAGCGAAGGCAATACTGAACTTTTCTAATCTTCTTTCCCAAAACTCCATTGAGCCTTTAGGAACAACATAAGAAGTAACCCCTACTTGTCCATCACCAATAATTCCTTGACGTGCTCCTGCCCACGGAAAAAACGTAATGATTGTTCCTGGTTTACCTCCTTCGTCTCCAAAATATAAGTGATACGTGCCTGGATCATCAAAATTGACTGTTCGCTTGACTAAACGCAACCCTAGAATTCCTGCATAAAAATCAACATTTTCTTGCGGATGACCTACAATTGCCGTGATGTGATGAATTCCGCTAGTTTTTTTAGTCATTCATTTTCACTCCCACATACTATTTATTGGATATAAGTTACAAATTCACTCACAGGTTTACGATAACCACGAGGTTTTCTACTTTCCACTTTTTCCTTCCCCAGTGTTATCATCATAACGATCTCGCATGACTCACTTATATTTAATATTTCTTTCACTGCTTTAGGATCAAAACCAATCATTGGACAAGTATCCCATCCTTTTTCTTTGGCAGCCAACATGAAAAGCATTGCAGATAACGAAGCATTTCTTATTGCTTCATCTCTTTGAAATTGCTTGCCTCTTGATTGATAAAATGTAACAGTATCATTTACCATAAAATCATATTCCTGTTTATTTACAATTCCTAACAATTTTAAGCCCTCATAAATTTTCTCAGCCTGATGGTAAGCACATTTATCCCCTAAGACCATGATTACAGCTGAGGAACTTAATACTTTATACTGCCCGTTAGCCGCTTGTTGTAATCTCTTTTTAGTTTCATCATCTAATACAGCTACATATTTTGTATGTTGCAAATTAAATGCTGAAGGTCCTAATTTTACCAACTCAAAAATCGAGTTTAGTTCTTGTTCTGTAATTGTATATTCGGGTATAAAATTTGTGGCCGATCGTCTTTCTTCTACTAATTGAATAAAACCTGACATCTCTTATAGATCCCCTAACTAATAATATTAAATTTGCTTCAACTTAATATATTATGAAATCGAGATAAATATATAAAAAAATTATAAACCTTGTGCGTGGTAGCCTAACTTTTTCAATTGTTCAATCATAACTTGTTTTTCATCGATATCTAATCCTGCACATATCTCTCTAATTGCTTGTTTATGTTTAGGGAATACTTCATCCATTAATTCAGTTCCAGCCTCAGTAATTGCTGCATATGTGATACGGCGATCCTTAGGACAAGGTTTTCTTCTTAATAAATTTTTCTTCTCTAATTTATCTACCACATACGTAATACTACTGCTTGCAA
Organism: Bacillus sp. FJAT-49711; assembly: GCF_018343715.1. GTDB lineage: Bacteria > Bacillota > Bacilli > Bacillales > Bacillaceae_C > Lederbergia. The sequence continues at coordinate 571,017 of NZ_JAGYPL010000003.1, forward strand.
GCAAAACTTTTTCACCAATTTTTTGTATGGGCTGTTCGCCTTTACTGTAAATCAATTCAAGAACAGCAAATTCAGTTGGATTTAGCCCTAAACATTTTATATCCTCTTCAACACGTTTTTTTATTGATTCCAAAGCCCGAGTCAAAACAACAAATAACTTTAGAGATAATTCTTCTTCTAGTGCATTATTGTTCTGATTGTCCATTGTTATCATCCCTCTTTTTATCTCGAATTCGAGATAATTATATAATGAACCACTTTCCATTGTCAACAGATAAATTTACATAATAAAAATAACTTGCCCCATTATCCCGTACCTTGCAAAAATAACTCATAAACTATCTTGGGCTCTACCAGAGCGGAACGACCTATAATCAACCCGCATTATTAATGAAGTCACCTTAACTTTGGCGTCGAATTAGCGAGTAGACTAATTCCAATTTTTCGGGCTCCGCCTCACACTTTCCCTGATTATAGGTCGAGATTAAAAATCTAGGTTTTATTCCATATCTCTTTATTTATGCCTTTTTCGGCAAACACAAACCATAAGTGGGCTATCAGCTTGGAATGGCTTCTTGTCAAAGTTCCCATACATCTGCTCAAGTACAAATCCATTATAATATAGCAAACTTTCAAGCTCCTGAGGAAAAAAGTAACGAATCACAAAAGGCTCTACTGTTTCCACTACGTTCGACGAGTCCTGCCATCGACGATTTGTAAAAATATAGTGCTCTAACTGTCTTTTATGATCATACGAACGTCGATATGTGCTGCTACAATGATAACCATCATTATCTATCCATGAATCGGCATAATCTTTTTCTGTATCTTCATCTGCTGATAAAACCGAAATAGTCGGATTTCTAGTTTCGAATGCAAAGACTCCATCTTCTTCAAGATGTCTATGAACTGATCCGAGCAATCCGTCCACTGATTCTCTATCCAGGAAGTGCTGAAATGAGTTGCCTGTTGTAAATATGAATCGATATTTACGATTCAACTCAAATTGTCTTGCGTCAGCATGAACCCAATTGACCGAAACATTTAAGCGTTCTGCCTTTTGTTTTGCAAGTTCCAACATTTCTAAAGTTATATCCAGACCAGTAATTTCAATTCCACGCTCCGCTAAGGGAAGGGTCAATCTCCCTGTTCCACAAGCAACATCTAAAATGGGGCCACCTTGTTGGTTTGCTAGATCAAAATAAAACTTACTTTCTATTTTGCTCAAATCATTCAATAAATCATAAGTGTCTGCATCCTTATACCCCTCTAAATTATCAAAATCTAACATAGACACCTCCAAAAATTTAAAGCCAATGGAATTTTTTAATTTCAAGATTGGCCTTTTAATATACAGTTCTATTTGCATTGTTAAATTCCTTCTATTGTAATAGAGATAAAGGTAATTTAATGAATAAAAGATTCAAGTTTCTCGTTTTCTGCCACTAAAGAGAATTTAAAAAAGAATCGAACGCCAGCAATTATATACTGGCAATCGAATGATACATCCTGGCTCTTATTACATTATTTATACAGTTGCTTCTCTTGCAGCTCCTTCCATTCCTTAACCAAACGCTTTGGTGCGGCACGTAAATAGGCTTCCGAAATTAACTCGGCTAGTTCATCCCAGTCTCCTTCACTCGGACTTTTAATAGACACCCATCCGTGACGCCCGATATAGGGAGTTTTGAAAAATTGCCTTTTCTGCAGCAATAGCTCCTGAGTTTCAAGATCTGATTTAAATGATAAACCAGCCCTTTTAGTTAATTTCACGAAAGACTTTCCATTAATTTGAAAGGATATGTGTCCAAAACCATCAATATGCTCAACAACTTCAGGCAGTAAAAGGCAAACCCTGCGCACATTTTCAAGCAAAACATGTGGCACATCGTTTATGTTCACGACTTTATTCACCCCCCTATTATATTAAAAATCATGTATTGTTACGCAAAGCTGTATAACGATTCCAAATGGATCTCGTATAATAGCATATCCGGGACTAAATGCATTTTCTTTCAATGGTATCAACACTGTAACCTCACTATGTTCAACAAGGGATTGATAAAGATTATGAATAATATTCTTGTCTTTCGACTGAATACATAATGAAGAGCTATTCCCTAATTGCCATGGGCGTGAAGAATCCATGGCTTCCTCCGCAATCATTATTTTATTAACACCAATTTCCAAGACAGAATGTGTAATATATTCATCTTGGCCTTCCTCAAAATGGAAGTTTGGGTTCATTTCCTTCATTTCTTTATAACTTTTCTTAAAAAGAACTTTAGCACCTAAATGTTCTTCATAAAATACAATTGCTTTTGCAGCTTCACCATTTAAAGATAAAAATGGAATAACTTCAAAATTCATTTGATTGCCTCCTTCACTATTATTGAATACACTTACAAGTATAGTAATTAAAGGTGACAAATTTAGGCACCTTTAAGAGGTGATTTTTTCATGAAAAAATCAGAACGTATAAATCAAATGCTTCGCTTCATTAATCAAAAACAACACTTTTCACTTCGAGATTTAATGAATGAATTTCAAATTTCAAAAAGAACTGCTTTAAGAGACGTAGCTTCATTAGAGGAAATTGGTGCTCCTATTTATGCTGAATACGGCCGACATGGGGGGTACCGCTTACTCAATCAAATGCAGCTTCCCCCCATTTCTTTTAGCAGTCAAGAAATTTATGCCCTATATTTTGCGATGCTAGCACTTCAAAGTTTTACTAATTTACCGTTCCATGTAACTTTTCGTTCCATTCATGAAAAATTTATAAATGAATTGTCGGATAGCCAAAGGCAAGAAATTGAGAACATGAAAAACCGAATATCTTTTCGCCATACAGAACAAATCAAAGATAGTTCCCATCTAGAAATTTTATTGATGGCAGCTGTTAAAAAAATCGTGTTAAAAATCAATTATCAAAATGCTAACCAAAAGAGTACTCGTACTATTCAACCACTTGCTATTTACTCAATGAAAGGCTACTGGTATTGTCAGGCTTATGATATGTGTAGAGAAGCTTATCGGGTGTTCCGTTGTGATCGTGTAACATCGGCTGAAATCACGAATATCAAACCGTTTGAGGATTTGAATGAAATGACAATACAAAATGCTCAATCGCTTTGGAGACCATCCGAAAAAGCAGTGCAATTTAAATGTCTTTTAAGCCTTGAAGGAAGAGAGCTATTTCAACAGGAGTCATTTCCTTCTATGAAGTTAGTCCAGGAGATGGATAATACCTATCTTGTTGGTTCGTATGAGCCACACGAAATTGATTTTATCATTAATTATTTTGCTCGCTTTGGAAAATTCATAAAAATAATAGAACCAATCAGTTTGAAAAAAGCCTTAAAAGAATATTATAGAATTTTAATTGATAATGTTTAAAGGGCAGCTTCTAATCTTTATGGCTAACTGGACTTAACCTTATTTACATTTTCCGTATCACAAAGTATAATAAAATGTGTAAAGCGATTTCAATGAGTACATTAATTAAAAAGCAGAGGTGCATTTTGTGAGTGTGGTAGTAGTTTCTAAATAGGAAAATTTTAAAAGGGAATAAGTAAGTTTTAAAATCAGGGGATTCTTTCATTTTCACCCCCCTTATTTACGCATGTACTTATTTCCACCTATGAAGATACCTACCTTACTTTACAAACATGTGCATCATTTCATGATTAGACTATCGTAATAGATAGTTTAATTTATGTATTTACTTTGCCTTGTCTACGTAAGCTGCGGTATGTGCCGCGGCTTTTTTATTTATCTAAAACTCATTGAAATCCTGCGAGTAGGTTTCTTCATTGTTGATCAAATCATCACTTTGAGGAGAATGAAAAAATGAATGAAAATACTTTTGAAAAACTTCAATACAACGAATTAAAAGAGATTGTTAAAACTTATTGCGTTAGCGGACTAGGCAGGGAATTAATTGATAAATTAACCCCTAGTTCTAAATTGGAAATAGTAAAACATCGACTTTTGGAAACATCAGAAGCGCGAACGATTCTGGATGGAGGAGGAAACGTACCTTTCATGGGTGTTTCCAACATTGAACTCATTATCTCTAAAGTAGATAAAGGCATCATTTTAGATCCAGCGGAGCTTCTAAATATCTCAGATTTTTTAAAAGGTTGCCGGAGAATTAAAATGTTCATATCCAGCAAAGAATTCTTTGCTCCGACATTAGCGTCCTATGCTAAATCCATGACAGAATTTATGGAGATTGAAGAGGAAATAAATTTTTCAATTAACAATAATCAAGTGGATTCGGAAGCCAACAGAGAACTTAAACGTGTTCGTTACCAGATTCAAACAACTGAGCAGAAAATTAAAGAGAGACTTAATAAATTCTTAAACAGCAGCGCTAATCGAAACCATATTCAGGAATTCATTATAAGTGTAAAAGATGATCGCTACACAATCCCTATAAAAGCATCTTACAAAAATCAAGTACAGGGAACGATCATTGAAATATCTTCTAGAGGTTCGACCGTCTTTATGGAACCTAGTGTAATAGGAAAGTTAAGCGTGGAATTAGCCTCATTAAAATCGGAAGAGGCCATGTTGGAATATCAAATACTAGCTACTTTAACGGGGATAGTGGCAGAAAATCTCCAACCTATCCATATTAATATCGAGCTTATATCTCAGTACGATATGATTTTTGCTAAAGCAAAATATAGCAGACAAGTGGATGGAATTGAGCCTAATATTAATGATCATGGACAAATTAAATTAGTTCATTGCAAGCACCCATTATTATCAGGACATGTTGTTCCGCTTCAATTTCAGATAGGAAGCAGTTATCGCAGCTTAATCATAACTGGCCCTAATGCTGGCGGAAAAACAATTGTACTGAAGACGATTGGTCTTGTTACATTGGCAACGATGTCCGGATTTCATATTACCGCTTCAAGAGAAACGGAAATTGCCGTATTTGATAACGTCTTTGTAGACATTGGCGACAATCAAAGCTTAGAAAATGCGCTTAGTACATTCTCGTCTCACATGAAAAACTTATCGGAAATTTTATGGACAGTGAACAACAATTCACTGCTGCTATTCGATGAAATTGGCAGTGGGACAGAACCAAATGAAGGATCCGCTTTAGCCATCTCTATCTTAGAAGAATTTTATCTTAAAGGGTGCATTACCGTTGCTACCACGCATTATGGAGAAATTAAACGCTTTTCTGAAATGCATCCTGATTTTATGAATGCTGCCATGCAATTCAATCAAGAAACATTAGAGCCATTATTTAAGCTTCTCATCGGGCAATCCGGAGAAAGTAATGCCTTATGGATCTCTAGAAAAATGAATGTACCTGAAAATGTTCTAAATAGAGCTGAAGGTTATATGAAAAATAAAGAATATCACTTGGAGCGATTAAATGAAAACAAAATCCGAAAACCAAAAGTAGTGGATGAAAAGGTAGAAAATCATATCGACTATCAAAAAGGTGACCGAGTAAAACTGCTAGACCTTAATGACTTCGGAATTGTGTATGAAGAAAAAGATGAATATCATAACGTTACTGTGTTTTATCAAAATCAATTCATGGAGGTAAATGAAAAACGTTTGGCTTTAGAACTAACAGCAGCTGAGTTATACCCAGAAGGCTATGATTTGGATACGTTATTTATAGATTTTAAAACGAGAAAGCTAAATCACGATATTGAACGCGGCTCGAAAAAAGCACTTCGTAAAATAAATAAAGAAATACGGAAAAATAAGTAAATCAAAAAAGATAGCCAAGATAATAAATTTTCAAAAACCATTGAATTTTTCAAAATGAAATGTTATTTTTACGAAGCAATATTTTTAATTTGCTTAAGATAAATAACTAGAAAGCTGGTTTGAAGATGGATTATAGTCCAATTCTTATTATGATCATCCTTGTGGCTGCTTTGATTTTCTATCGTCAACTCATCTCAATGTTTAAACCTATTAGGGGTAAAGGAACAAGGATCATGGCAACTCTATTTTTGTTAACACCAGGCTATGCACTAATTACGAATCCTAATGCCGATGTAACGCCTATCGAAGTTACTGTCGCGTTATTAATAGGATGTGTTTTTTCCTTTCCCTTGATCTTCACGACTGGCTATGAAAGACGGGAGGACGGAGGGATATATGCAAAGAAAAGTCTGGCATTCGTTATTACGTTTCTATTGCTTTTCGCAATAAGGTGGACTATTCGTGGATTGATGGATATGGATGCAGATTCTAGAATGCTGCTCTTCTTCGTTACTGCATGCGGCTATCTTATTCCTTGGAAACTGAGCAGTTACTTTAAGTTTCGCAGGGTATATGTATCGCAATAAATAGAAATAAGGGACTTAGAAGGTCCCTTATTCTACGTATTGGAACAAAGAGAACCCTAGATTTATCTTCTTGATGTACATCCGTCTCTGTTTTTTATAAAATGGGGTCTTTAATACCTTAATACTAGTGAGATTTCAAAATTATTAAATAGGAGCTATGTAATGAATAAAAAGAATCCAATAAGATTTGCCCTATTGTTAGCAGCTTTTTCTGCATTAGGACCATTTACTTTTGATATGTATCTTCCAGCATTTCCTCAATTAACGGAGTTTTTTGGAACAAATGCTTCAGCCATCCAAATAAGTATAACTGCCTGCTTGTTAGGAGTCGGTGTTGGGCAGATCGTTATGGGGCCTTTAAGTGATGTTTATGGGAGACGTAAACCTTTATGGATAGCGATGATTGTCTATGCCCTTGCTTCATTCGGCTGTGCTTTATCGCCAAATATCGCTATTTTTATAGCTTTACGCTTTCTTCAAGGATTTGCGGCATCCGCTGGAATGGTGATTTCCCGTGCAATTGTTCGTGATCAATATAGCGGCGTTGAATTAACAAAGTTTTTTTCACTCCTTACGATGATTGGTAATCTCGCTCCTTTACTCGCACCAATTGCAGGGAGTGCTGTCATTTCCTTCACCTCTTGGAATGGTGTATTCGTTTTTCTAGGGCTTCTTGGTATATTTCTAACAAGCATCACTACATGGAAGTTAAAAGAAACTTTGCCAGTTGAAAAGCGCGTTTCTAGCAACTTTACGGAGCTATTGCAAAACTTTAAAACATTAATTCAAAATCGAATATTCATGGGCTACGCTCTGGCGCAGGGGATAATGATGGCAGGGATCTTTGCCTACATTTCTGGAACTCCATTTATCTATCAAAAGATTTACGGAGTGTCACCACAAGTATTCGCTGTGTTATTTGCACTTAATGGAATTAGTTTAATTATAGGAGCACAAACGGTAAGGCGACTAGCGGGACGAATAACCGAGCGTCGGATTCTCCTAATTGGAATGTCAATGGCTTTTATTACAAGTGCTGCTGTTCTAATCGTCGTCCTTTCACATGGACCATTATTTACATTAGTCATTCCACTCTTCTTTTTTGTTGCTTCACTTGGACTAGTGGGTCCTGTTACTTTTACATTAGCGATGGAATCGCAAGGGCATATCGCAGGTAGTGCAGCCTCGTTGCTAGGTGTCATTCCTTTCTTATTAGGATCCGTGACTTCCCCACTAGTGGGAATCGCAGGCGAACTTTCTGCTATACCATTCGGTTTCATTCTTTTTACTACTAGCTTGCTAGCTATCATTGCCTACGTAGTTCTTGTTAAAAAAGATAAAACAGTTGAGACATCTGAAAAACAAGCGCTTAATCACTAAATACTACTCATGAATCATAAATAAGGAGTAATAAAATGAGCATTAAAACAGACCGATTACTCATTAGAAACTTTGAACCGAATGATTGGAAGGCTCTTTATGAGTACACTTCAAATCCCAAAGTAATGCACTACCTTCCAGAAACAGTATTTTCTGAGGAGGACGCAAAAAACTTCATTGAAAAAAACACTGGTGGAAAAGCGGAAAAATTCCCCGTCGTTCTTCTCGAGGAAAATAAGCTGATTGGCCATATTGTCTTTTTCAAATATTTTGGTGAACATACTTATGAAATCGGCTGGGTTTTTAACCCAGATTATTATAATAAAGGGTATGCTTCAGAAGCTGCATATGCGGTATTGAAATATGGATTTGAAAATATGAAACTACATCGTATCATAGCTACTTGTCAGCCTGAGAACACTGGTTCATACAGAGTGATGGAAAAAATCGGCATGCGCAGGGAAGGATTTTTTAAAAAATGTATCCCTCATGGAAATGAATGGTGGGATGAATGTTATTATGCTATTTTGTTTGAGGAATGGATGCAAAACAAGAGTTCACTAAAGAAGTGAGCTCTTGTTTTATTTATTTTCATAATTTAGGTTCCTTATTTTTATATTAAAAACGAAGGAAACCAGAAAACCCTTGACGCTCTTCTAATAATGCCGCCTTTCTAAACTTTAATTTTTCATTATCAGAAGCAACACAGAGGTATTTTAGTACCGTACTTTCTACAATTCAAATAAAACGATCCTCACAGTGACCTTGAAACCTAGTTGTTCTTCGTACCATTCTACAGATTGTATATTGAATACAATATCTCGCTCTAAGTGTTATTCCCACACTAGATGTCCCTTTCTCATTTTTGCAATGTAAATGATTTGTCCCGTGTGGCTAGGCAAATGTCTAAATTGGTGCAGAAGCATTTCTAAAATAGTGGCTTGATTATCTAAGGCACCGTTGAACGTAGGAAAATTTAAATAAGGTTGCTCCAATATTCTTTCAGGGTTCGCTTTCATCATTTCAAGAACTTGTATGAGGCAGTCATATGATTTTTTTGAAAGCTCTAAAGCTTGCTCTTTTGACATTTGCATACCTCGTTCAAATTCTTCACTTCTATCGTCGATATAAGGAGCACCAAAGTATACGGTTTCAAACCATTGATACACAGCACCTGAAATATGTGCTACCAAATTAGCGATACTGTTACTCTCGGGTGTTGGTGACCATACGATATCCTCTTCAGACAATTGCTCAATCACGATGCGCGTCCATTTCTGATCTGCCTTGTATTTCCTTAAGAGAAGGTCAATTACTATAGTTGTACTGTCCATAATCCCCCACGCTCCTGTATTTTTCTTAAAATGAACTGTGTTCGTTGCTGAATTTCTCTGATACCTAGACTTGAACCATTTCTGAATCTACTGGGATCCAGATACCATAATCAAGAATTTATTTGACCCATTAACGTAAATACCTCTAGCTATACGTCTTCCGGTTTTTTTGAGGTGGTATTATTAGTGAATTAGGATAAAGAATATCTAATACTGTTAGGAAAGCACTAAAAGCCAATGTTACTATCATTTCTTCTATAACCTATCACTCATTTCCCACTAACTTCCAACACCCAATCATTACATCGTATTGGATTTCCAATAGGGTATTCAAAATCACACTCACCGTTAAACGAGAAACCAAGCTTGCGACAAATAGCATTAGAAGCGGGATTATTGATTTTAGGAAAAGCATGAATGAAACTATGTTTCTTTTCAGTATTGATATAGTCGATAGCTTTTGCTGTTGCGATTGTCGCTATCCCTCTACCTTGAAATGCTGTTAAAACACTCCAGCCTATCTCATACACTGATTCTTCTTGCCATATCGTGTCCCAATAGCCTACACTGCCGACAGGTTCAAAATACGGCAGCAAAAGAATCTTAAACATACGCCCAGTTCCTTGTCCTGCAATCTCACAATAGCGTTTATGGCGGGAAAGGATTTTTTCCTCATTCTCTGATCCTCCAAAGTGTACTGTCATCTCCGGTGCGTTTAGAAGGTGAAGCAAATCAAGATCGTTTTTAGCCCAAGGTTCAATCCTTACTTCCGGCATATTCCTTTGATCCGAAATAGCACTCACTCCTTTGTCTTGTATTCCAAACTGATTTGATTATTAGCGGAACTGTCCAATAATACTCTATATTCCAAATTATAAACGAACAAACATTCGCCAACAAGTTTTTTAAACTTTAGCTTGAACCTCCCTGCTGACCATTACATAGCTCTAATTTATTTGCACACAACTTAATTGGAATGTGAACGAATTTCTATTCTTAAAGTTATGTTTTTGCTTCATAATTTAAAACTATCCTACGCTAATCAAATGTTTGATTGATAAAATGAATGTACGGGAAAGTGTTTTAAAATTATAAAAGATTATATGAAAAATATAGAATATCAGTTGGAACGAGTACTAAAAATGCAAATCCGACAACCTAAAGCATTATTAAAATTACTTTGATTCCCAAAAAAGGAATGAAACCGTTAAAATATGGATTAGGACATATAATAACAATGATTAGAGGAGGAAATTCATGAAACATATGATCGACTTAAGCGGTATTTGGAACTTTTATTTAGATAATAAAAAAGAGGGGTTACGATCCCATTTTGAGAATGTTCATTTTCCAGATTTAATTACACTCCCGACCACCACTTCTTACGCAAATAAGGGAGAACCTAACCTAGAAATAGCTTCAGGACATTTAACAGATTCATACAAAGCGGAAGGATATGCATGGTTTTCTAGAAACCTAGTAATTGATCCTGCAGATATTGGGAGAACCGCTATTCTCACATTAGAACGTACTCGCATTTCTCATGTTTGGATTGATAACCAATATGTTGGCACTCAGGACAGCTTATGTACTGCCCATAAGTATGATGTTACAAAATTTATTACTTCCAAACATCATAAACTTACGATCATGACAAGCAACGTAGATTATCCTGTAACTGGTGGCCATATGACATCCCCTGATACTCAAACTAATTGGAACGGCATACTAGGGGAAATGTCATTATGTTTCTATGATGCCTTTAGGATTACACAATTGCGTGTCGAGTCTAAAGAAAATATTCAATCGCTTGTTCATATCACTGTTCTTTCGGAGATTGTTAGCAATGTACAAGTAGTTTTATCGGCTGCACCATACCCAGAAGATAAAATGTATTCGGTTCCTGAACCTTTTTTTACAAAAGTTCGATTAAGTAAAGGGAAAAATGAAATTAATCTTACATATGATTTTCCTAATGACGCCCTTTTGTGGGATGAATATGACCCTAGTGTCTATCAAATTACTGTTACTATTAACGATCAGCAAGCAAATTCAGATTCCAAAACTACTTTCTTTGGTTTAAAAGAGTTCAAAGCTGAAGGTACTCATTTCACTATAAATGGCAGGAAAACGTTTTTGCGAGGGAAACACGAGGGAATGATATTTCCGCTGACTGGATATGCACCTATGGACGTAGACGGCTGGTACGCTCACATGAAAACATCTAAAGAATTTGGAATCAATCACTATCGTTTTCATACTTGTTGTCCTCCAAAGGCAGCTTTTATTGCGGCTGATCTTTTAGGGATATACATGCAGCCAGAATTACCTTTTTGGGGCACCTTTACTAATGAGAAAGATGAAAATCATAATGCAGCTGCCCAAAACTATTTAATTGAGGAAGGTTTTCGCATGTTAGACGAATTTGGAAACCATCCGTCTTTTGTGATGATGTCGATGGGCAACGAGCTATGGGGGAGCCCCGAATCAATCAATGAGTTAGTGGGAAGATATAAAGACTACGACAATAGACATTTGTATACGCAAGGCTCCAACAATTTTCAGTGGGTACCTAATATCCAGCCCAATGATGATTTCTTCAGTGGTGTCCGCTTTACCTTGGATCGGCAAATTCGCGGTTCTTATGCCATGTGTGATGCACCTTTAGGACATGTCCAAGTGAAAAAGCCTAATACAAATGAGAACTATGAAGAGGCCATTCATCCTTCTTATTCACATAAAGCCTCTCAAGTAAGCGAAGATGGCACAATTGAAATTCAATATGGAACAGGTGTGAAAAAAGTAAAATTAACAGATTTGCAGGAGGAATTGTTTCCGAAAATACCTGTTGTCTCTCATGAGATCGGTCAATATCAAACGTACCCAAATTTTGATGAAATTCAAAAATATACAGGTCCTTTAAAAGCACGTAATTTTGAAGTTTTCCGTGAACGTCTAGAAGAAAAAGGTCTTCTACCATTGGCAAAGGATTATTTCTATTCTTCCGGAAAATTAGCAGCTGCTTGCTATAAAGATGAATTAGAAACGGCTATTCGTACAAGCAACCTAGCGGGGTATCAAATATTGGATCTCCAAGATTTTTCAGGGCAAGGGACTGCTTTAGTTGGTATGCTTGATGCATTTATGGATAATAAAGGCATCCTGACAGCGGAGGAATGGCGAACATTCTGTTCAGACGCTGTACTGCAGGCAGAATTTGCTGATTATATTGTAGAAAGTGGCCGTACCTTCGAAGCGAATCTTACATTATCTTACTATCGTAAACAATCATTAATAAACCAAGTCGTCACATACAATCTGAACGGTGTCAGTGGGACAGTTCCTATGAAGGATATTACAGAAACTGGGGTCTATCGCTTAGGAAAATTGAAGATCCCGATTCCTTCAGTTGATGTTCCGACCAAGATGGAGCTAATGATTTCCATTGAAGAGACAGATATAAAAAATACGTATGTTCTTTGGATTTATCCCGAAAATCCCGGAGTTGCAAAAACATTATATGTAACTTCGATAGAAACTGCTATTAAAAAAGCTACCAAAGGCGAGAATGTTCTCTTATTATTAGATCATTCACAAAACCCTAACTCAATTGAGGGTACTTATTGTACTGATTTCTGGTGCTACCCAATGTTCAAATCGATTTCTGAGAGTATGGGAAAAGATGTGCCTATTGGAACAATGGGTCTATTCATTAAAAACACACATCCGGCATTAGCATTTTTTCCGAGCGAATCCTACTCTACTCCTCACTGGTGGGATGTAGTCATGAATTCTAGGTCCACTATATTGGATGATACACGTATCGAACCTATTGTTCAGACAATTGATAATTTCGAACGCAATCACCGACTCGGTTTGCTTTATGAAGTTACAATAGAAAATGCCGGAAATATTCTCATTTGTACTAGTCCTTTGCACAGCCTTGCTGATGCAGGTTCAAAAGAGGCAGCCTGGCTTCTTAATAGCCTTTGTGAATATGTATCTGGTGATGGATTCTCTTCTTCCTATTCCATCACATCCGATGAGTTAAGAAAACTATTTATTTAAACGAAATACAGATTTGGGCGGTTTAGAGAAAGTGATTGTACCTTAGTTATTATTCCTTCTTAACAACCTGTAGGACTATTTGAGATAGTGATTCCTAGATAGGTTCCACTTTTTAACAGTTACATAATGCAAACTAGCCCTCCACTTAATTTAGGTTGATGCCAATAGACAACTATCCTTTTTTCTTACTATTGGCATCATCACTATTTATCATTAAAGTTTGCACCTTCAATTGTAACCATATGTTATGGGCTGTATGTGGTATAATCAGTCCAATAATAAGCTGCGTACAGAAAAGGATGAGGATGATATATGAAAGATATTCGTACGAATAATATAGAACGTTTTTTAGGATATAGTCAGCTTTATGATCAAAATCGCCCTATTCCACCAGATGATATCATCAACATTTTAACGAGATATTTAGGTCAGCGTCCTAAACGAGTTGTGGATGTCGGCTGTGGAACAGGATTGTCATCATTCATCTGGTTAAATCAAGCGGATGAGATAATCGGGGTAGAACCAAATGATGATATGAGAGAAACTGCCAATTCCCAATGGAGAGCACAGCAGGAGCCAAAAAGTCTTCGGTTTGTGAAAGGCATGTCTGATCATCTAGACCTGGAATCTGAATCAGTAGATATCCTTACTTGTTCACAATCCTTTCATTGGATGGACCCGCAGCCCACTTTGCATGAGTTTGCTCGTGTCCTTTCCGAAGGTGGAGTCTTTGCGGCATATGATTGTGACTGGCCTCCAACTTTTACAAAAGAAGTCGAAAATAGCTATCGAAACCTTATTTCTCTTGCCGATTCACGCGTTAGCGAACTTGTACAAACCGATCGATTAGCCTTCAAATGGAATAAAGAAAAACATCTTCAACAAATTCAAGATTCTGGTTTATTCCAGTTTTCAAAAGAAATTGTTTTTCACCATTGGGAATGTTGTGATGCAATTCGATATTCCAATATCGCTTTGAGTCAAGGCGGTTTACAGACGGCAATAAAATTAGGTGCGAATGATCTAAACGATCCAATCAAAGAATTCCAAAGTCAAGTCCACCAAGCTTTTGATGGTCAATCTCAAGATATTCTTTTTAGTTATCGCATGCGTATTGGAATTAAATAATCTCATTTCAATGTGTGATCATAGTGGAAAAGAAAGAAATAACACCAATGTGATGACTTTTTTGCAGCTACTGTTACTTCAGAAGAATGGGATGCCAGCTCACCAGAAGAAAAGTGTTTGCGTTGTATTGACTGGAAGCGAATGCGTACTGAGGTCTTGTCTCCTTTAATAGCAGGCGAGACTGTTCAATATCACCCCTTTTCTTTTTCATTGAGGAATGGTTTGTCTGATTCAATAGTTACAAAAGTGCCTTCAAAGGTTATTTTACTGGACGGTATTTATTCTTCCCTGCCTATATTATCTGATGTTGTCGATTTGAAAGTTCTAGTGGATGTTTCTCCGGATATTCGTCGTCATAGGCATAACCTGCGCGAGAGAAGTAAGGATGAGGAGTGGCACCTTCTTTAGGATCCTGCTGCAGATTATTATTTCTCAGTTCTATGTCCACCAGCTTCATTTGATTTAATAGTCAGTAATACATAGAGTTCGCTTTGCCGGATGGGAAACTCCTCCCCATCTCTAGAATTGGCTTTTTGCATTGCTCATGCAAACCAAATATATGGTGTCTATGTTATATATTGAGATTAGAAAATTTAAAGCAATTAGTCGAGCTTTTCGTAGAAACCAATGAGAGCTAGGAGCTGAATTTCAGCTCCTTTTTATTATGTCCTTTCCATAAGAAACTACGTAATTAAAATTTTAGGCCGATCAATATGAATAGTATATTTGCATCTCCCAAAATGATATGTTTGCTATCTTATTAATAGATCGAATCGCACAGTTTTACTTGGACATTATCTGGATTATATTGATTTTTGACTTCATTATAAATTTCTATGTTCCAACTAAAATTAGCCCGATCTAGGCTCTGCTCTTTAATCCATTTATGAAGGATTTCGTAGCTATTTCTTATGAAGTAATTTGGACCATCATGTAAAATAGTTGCATATCGGTTCGCAGGAATAGTTAAGGTCACCATATCTTTTGGGACATCAATATATTTAGATACTTCCACACCAATCCAATACCCTTCATCTTCGGGTGTTCGTTCCTCTGTAATAAATGCTCCTATTTGTCTCCCATTGTTTAATACACTATTAATTTCATCAGTACGTTGTTTAAGTTGATTAGCGGCTTTCGGGATTTCTTCAATATACTTATCACCCTCACAAAGTACTCGAAATCCAACTAACTTAATTTCTTTAAACTCTTTAACGGCTACCTCCGCCATTCTTTCACAACCTTTCTACATACAATTTATTGATAGAACTCAATTGTCTTTCGATCATTTTCCTATTTTTAGATACCAAATTAATACATTCTCCACCATAAAAACACTCATAAATATTAATCGTTTAATCCCTTTCCATCGAGTATTTGCTGTATTGACTTTTCAACCCTTGACACTCGAGTTTTAGATTGTTTAGGCCCTGAAAAATAAAGAATGTATGCTCTTTGCCGTCCCGGCGTCAATGCTTCAAAAGCAGTTTTCAAGGCAGGGATTTCATTGAATTTCTTTTGAAGTTCTTCAGGAATAATGTAATCTTCATGCTTTTTTAATTCCACTTTCAAGCCGGCTTTTTCTACTTCGATGGCTTCACGAATATAGGCTTTCAAAATGTGCTCCATCTCAACTATTTCTTGAACATTGGTGAAACGAATCTGGCGTGCCGCCTGTACATTCTCTGTTTGTTGAATTAGAATTCCATTGGGATCCTGTAACAAAGCACCTTTATGAAAAAGAAGCGCACAATATTCTTTAAACCCGTGTATTATTACGATGTTTTTTCCCTCAAATGTATAACAAGGATGCTTCCACTTAAAGTCTTCGTCCAACTCACAATCAAGAATGATATATCTCAACCGCTCATATTCTTCCTTCCACTTTTTTGCTCTATTTAAAAATTCATCAACCTTAGGATTCATTCTACTATTTATCATCAAGAAGCACCTCTTGTCCATTATTCGATCAGCTTACTCTTAAGAATGATCTTTTTCCTCCAAAAGACCATCTTTAAGAGAATTATCATTCATCAGAATGGGATGTTTGTCAAAGCTTCATCTGCTTCAATCTCTGCTTTTAGACGTAACCAATTCATCTTCCGTTCATCATCTACCGTTTTCCAGTAATAATGTTGATAAAGAAAATTGTAATCCTGCAAACGGCGATAACTTAGAAATTTGGGCATTGCTTTTAACCACCAATTTTCTACCGTATGTACCTCCTGATAGCCTTTTAGAAACCAGTCAAGGAACCAAGCTACATGGTCATCAAGAACTTCATTGTCTTTGTTTTGTCGGTTGTATCTCAAGATGACCGAGTAAAGAATTATGGCAATATCATAAGCGAACCAATGGTAGCAGGAATCATCAAAGTCAAATGCCGTAATTGCACTTTCTTTCGTTACAAAAATATTGTGTGCATGAAGGTCACAGTGAACAAGACCATAGTTCTTCGAATCTTTCGGAAGAGTGTCTAACCAGTTTAATAACTCCTTAGCTTTCTGCCGAGCAATCGTTTCTTCATTCGGCAAGTGACGCATCATATCCATCCATGGTTCCTGTTTCCAATCACGGCGTTTAACATTTTGTAGAGGGACATAAGACTGGGTAAGTAAGTGCATTTGTCCAATTATTCGTCCCCAATTAACAAACATTTCCTCGTCCCAGTCTTCGTCAATAGGGATTCGACCCGGCGCTTTGAAAAATAGAGAGGCGTAATAACCACCTATTACATTTTCAACTAATTTCCCTGTCTTTGATGGAAAGATTTTCGGCACAGAAACGCCATTATCATACAAGTATTTTATGAAGTTCAGCTCGGCCAATGCCTCTTTCTCATTACGCCATTTCTGATTCGATACACGAATTATTCTTGAAGGAAATCCATTTTGTGCTGGGTATTCATATACATCGTTTACATTGCCTCCAATATGAGTAAGCAGATTTACATTAAGTTCAAATGCATTTGATATAGTTTGTAACACACTTTTCTCTATCATTCCATTCCCACTTTCAGATTAATAATCAGTGATTCTACATTTAATATCCATTTACTCATGTTTGTCCTCATAAATTATTTTAACAATGATTACTTAATATGGGGATGGGTTATTTTCGCGTGCAGTAAAGGACCGTTCATTTGTAGAGGGATTTATGGTGGATTGGCGAATATAGATTAATACGAGGTGATGTTGTATGGAATATGAACCACCAAAACAGACTATTTCAGTTTCCGCATTTGTTACGAATGAAAAAAATGAGGTGTTATTAGTAAGGACTCATTGGCGCTCGGAAACTTGGGAAATGCCTGGAGGAAATGTGGAAGTCGGAGAACCTTTAGACGAAGCAGTTTGCAGAGAATTTCTAGAGGAAACAGGGATTGTTATCCGTCCCGTTGGTATAACAGGTGTCTATTTTAATGCAACAAAGCACGTTTTATCAGTCGTTTTTAAAGCTGAATATGTTCGTGGAAAAATAAAAATTCAACCTGAAGAAATAAAAGAAGCTAAATATATAGAATTAAACGACTCCAATATAGACAAATATATTACCCGTCCTCAACAAAAATCCCGGACACTTGATGCAATGAAATCAAAGTGTTTTATTCCATATGAAACATGGGAAATAAATCCGAGTTATAACTTACTATCCAGGTTGTATAATGAATAATTTTAAGCTAAAGGTTGTAGATCAAGAGCAGCCAACCAAGACTAATTATTAATTGTGCTAAGGTTCAGTGCATTCGAGAATGATAACGCAATTTGTATTTAGAATATAATGAGTGTATTTATACACATAATAAGGTTGTTATACAACAAATTAAGGAGGGATTTTGTATGCAACAAGATCGAAAAAATGCGGATTCTACGATGAAGCCAAAGTATTCTGCCGGAACCAATGCCCAAAAGGTCAAACAAGAAATTAAACAAGATGTAATGAATGGACAAGGTGCAATGACATCCCGTGAAGCGGGGGCCATGCGCGATTAGAGAGCTACCTAGGGTGGGATTTTTGCCCTAAAATCAATACCCGCCTTTTAATGGGGCTAATGGTTAAGAGCAGCTGATTTGAAAGTAACATTACTTGTTTATTACATCATTTAATTATAGAAAAAGCTGATTTCCAGAAGAAACCAGCTTTTTCATTCTTATATTATACAGTAACATCATAGCCTTGATCTTCAATTGCTTCTTTCATGGCTTCAACGTTTACTTTTGACTCATCAAATGTAATATCTACTTTACCAGCTTCTAAATTAACTTCAGCTTTTGATACACCATCTAGTTTTTTTAACGCACCTTCAACTGATTTTTTGCAATGGCCGCATGACATGCCTTGTACATTTAAAGTTTTCTCCATGACACCTTTTCACCTCCTTTAAATTGATTTTTATAGTTGACTGTTTTCTTAAAGTTTGTTGATTTTGCAAAAGCCTAAAAGCCGGCTTTTACACCTGTTTAGAAAGTTTAACGTTAGTTTCCAACTCTTTTCTCAGGTAGATTACGCATTTAAGAACAGAATCTATTTTTCGTCGTTAAAATTTATAGTAATTAGCAACCATTTATGAGAAAAAACCTTATAGTTTTATTCGTTTTAAACGAAGTGAGTTAGAAACAACACTTACCGAACTTAAAGCCATAGCTGCACCGGCAACCCATGGGGCAAGTAATCCAATTGCTGCAACAGGAATTCCGGCTGTATTGTATCCGAAAGCCCAGAATAAATTTTGGCGGATATTTTTAATGGTTGCATGACTAATTCTAATGGCTTTCGGAATGAGCAATAGCTCTCCACCAAGAATAGTTAGGTCAGCAGCTTCAATCGCAACTTCTGTACCGGTTCCAATCGCAATTCCGATATCTGCAGTAACCAATGCTGGCGCATCGTTAACTCCGTCACCAACCATCGCTACTTTTTTACCCTGTGCTTGAATTTCTTTAACTTTATCAGCTTTTTCTTCAGGTAGCACTTGAGCAATCACTTGGTCGATTCCTACTTGTTTTGCAATAGCTTGAGCTGTTCTTTCATTATCCCCTGTCAGCATAATCACTTCTAAGCCTTGTTCTTTTAACTCTTTTATTGCTTGTGGTGCTGATTCTTTAATAGTATCTGCAACCGCAACAATTCCACTATACTTCCCATCAACGGCAATCAACATCGCTGTTTTCCCATTAGTTTCAAACTCAACTAATTTCTCTTCATTACCTTCAATATCAATTTGATGGTCATTCATTAATTTTCGATTTCCAACAAGGAGCTGTTTTCCTGAAATCTTAGCTTCAATACCATGGCCAGGTATAGCGTTAAATTCATCCACTTCCACAAAATCAATATCTTTCTCTGTTGCATATGCCACAATAGCACCCGCAAGTGGATGTTCGGATCCCTTTTCTGCACTAGCTAACAACTGTAATGTTTCATCATCACCGGAAAAGTCAGTTACTTCTGGTTTTCCTTTTGTGATGGTTCCTGTTTTATCAAGAACAATTGCATTTAACTGATGCGTTCTTTCTAAGTGTTCTCCGCCTTTAAACAGGATTCCACTTTCAGCAGCTCTTCCTGTTCCCACCATAATAGAAGTTGGAGTTGCAAGCCCTAACGCGCATGGACAAGCAATAACAAGTACAGCAATTGCTGCAACTAGAGCAGGTTCAATTTGACCAGGCTGAACAAAAGCGATCCATACGATAAATGTTAGAATGGCAATCCCTACAACAATCGGTACGAAATAGCCAGATATAACATCAGCTAAGCGTTGAATTGGTGCTTTCGATCCTTGAGCTTCTTCCACAACTTTGACAATCGATGCAAGGGCAGTATCTTTACCTACCTTTGTCGCTTCCATTTCAATCGAACCATTTTTGTTTATCGTCGATCCGATTAAACTAGCATTTATTTCTTTTTCAATTGGAATTGATTCACCTGTAATCATCGATTCATCTACAGATGTTCTTCCTTTTACAACGATACCGTCTACAGGTATTTTCTCTCCTGGTTTTACAATTAACCTATCACCAACGACGACTTCATCGACAGGAATCATGATTTCCTCGCCACTTCTTATTACGCGGGCTTCTTTTGCCTGTAAATTAAGTAAAGAGGATAGTGCATTCGTTGTCTGGCTTTTTGCTCTTGCCTCTAAATACTTACCAAATAAAATCAACGTAATTAATACAGCACTTGTTTCAAAGTATAAATGCGGCATATATTCGGGGTTTCCGATGGTTTTAAATGCTTCGTATAAACTATAGAAATAAGCAGCGCTTGTACCTAATGCAACAAGCACGTCCATGTTTGCTCCACCATTTCGAAGGTTTTTATATGCACCAACATAAAATTGCCATCCGATGATAAATTGAACGGGTGTCGCTAAAGCAAATTGAAACCAAGGATTCATGAATATATCCGGTATAGTCATATTAAATAAATGAACTAACATGGTGACTAACAGAGGTGCGGATAACACAGCTGAAATAATTAACTTTGTTTTCTGATGTTGCAGTTCTTTTTCTTTATGTGTTTGCTTTTCTGCTGCCTCCGCTTTTGGTTTCGCATCATAACCTACATTGTTGATTTTCTCAATCAATGCTTTAGGATCCACTAATCCAGGATTATATTCTATGGATGCCGTTTCAGTTGTTAAATTTACAGTAGCAAATTTAACCCCTTTCTCCTTATTCAATACCTTTTCAATACGGTTCGAACAAGCAGCACAGGTCATTCCAAAAACATCTAATTCTATTTTTTCCATTAAAACACCATAACCGACATTTTCAATTTTTTTCGAAATATCTTCTATGGAAGTTTTTTCTGAATCATAGTCCACTGTTGCCTTTTCTGTCGTTAAATTAACCTGTGCTTTTACTCCGTCCATTTTATTTAATGTTTTTTCAATACGATTGGAACATGCGGCACAGGTCATACCTGTTATACCTAATGTTGCATGACTCATTTCACTCATAGATGCTTCCTCCTTACTTGGAAAACTGCTTCATGACACTCATTAATTCCTCAATTGTTTCTTTACCTTCGCCTTGTTTAATCGCGTCACTGACACAATGGTTAATATGCCGTTCAGTTACAGCGAAACCTACGTTTTTTAAAGCAGATTGAATGGCACTGATTTGTACTAAAATATCAATACAATATCGATCATCTTCTACCATTTTTTGTATTCCACGAACTTGACCTTCTATACGTTTTAAACGATTAATGACTTTTTGCTTCTCATCATGTGTTCTTGGTTTACTTGGGTGATCATGTAAGAATTTATCCAAATGATTCACTTCCTTTTCCTTCGATACTTATACTATACCCCCATATGGTATTTAAGTCAATAAATAAACTCGCTTTCTATGTAATACGATGGAAATTGATTAATACTACATTGCAAGGACTAGCTTCATTTATTATTTCAAAAGCAACTATAATAAGATTGTGCCCGGGAACTTTTGAAGTTATTAAAAGGGGAACACACTACATAAACAGTTGTTAGGTTAAAATAATGAACAAAAGCCCAGATTTTTGCTCTGAGCTTTTGTCCCTCTATGAAATATTTTTATTTGTATAACGTAAACCAATAGCCTTCGTCCAACTTAAGATTCTTTTAATGCAGGTTTACCCGCTTCGATCAATACTTTGTTTCTGCTTAGGAAAATGGCTAGTATGATAATGAATATTCCAGTTCCTAAAAGCAGCCATTCAATTTTGATGATGTCTGCAATTGGGCCGAAGATTAGCATTCCAAGGGGCATCATCGAGGTTGAAATCATCCCCATCACGCCAAAAACTCTCCCTAAATAATCTTCTTCTATTTTCTCCTGCAATAAAACGGTAGCTGGTGTATTAAAAATGGGGAGGGCAACACCGAATAAAGCCATGAAGGCTAAATAAACCCAAAAGTCTGGAACAATCCCGAGTGCAAAGGTGCACATCCCCATAATAATACTTGCGAATCCTAACGTTTTAATTTTGTTTTTAAAGCCGCCCCAAGAAGCAATAATTCCACCGCCTACCATCATTCCTATGGAGAAGGCAATTTCAATTGCTGATAATCGCCATACATCATCACCAAAACTACGTGTAACCTGTAGAGGAGTCAAAAATGACGCAGGTGCCATTAATACAAAGAACACCGCGAAGAATAAGAAGAATTTCTTTAGAAAATCATGGTTGTTCACATATTGCAGTCCTTGTTTAAAGTCACTAAGGTAACTTGTTGTTTGTTTTTCTGCTGCCTTCTCATGTACAGTAATCTTTAAGAAACCAAGAAGTGTAACAATTGCAATTGCAGCCGTGATGACATCAATAAAAAATATCATTTCAATCGAGGTCATTCCTAATAGTGCTGCACTAACTAATGGAGATACAAACATAATAATAGCTTGTATACTTCCATTTGCTCCATTCACCTTCGTCAGCTTATCTTTAGGGACAATTTGCGGTAAAATAGCACCGACAGCCGGCATCTGAATCCCGGTTCCAAAAGCACGAACTGCTGCCATCAAAAAGAGCAGCCAGATTGCATTAAATCCCATCAAAAAGAGAATTGCAAGTAATAAGGTAGCAATGGCAATAAGGCTGTCTGCCAAAATAATTAGCCGCTTACGGTTATAACGATCCGCCCAAACTCCTGCAACTGGTGACAAAATAAATGTTGGAATAAAACCGCAAATGATGTACAACGTCATCATTAATCCAGATTCTGTTGTCAGCGTTATATGCCACATAATTGCGTATTGAACGAGGGATGATCCAAAAAGTGAAATCGTCTGGCTACTTAAAAAGAGAATGATATTCTTTAGCCAATTCTCCTTGAGATTATTATTTATTGTGTTCATTTTTTAACATCTCATTTCCTGAAAGTTATATAGAATATATACTTCACCAACATCCGCACTTTGAATTGCTCTATTCAAATTTAATTTTAAAGACAGCAAAAAGAGGAGAAATTCATCCCCTCTTTTAAATAACCGTCAAATATAGGTTTCCTTAAAATAGACAGACCAATCCCGTTGCTCTGAATGAAGGCAGAGCATTCAAACGTATTTAATTAACGAATGAAAAAGCGGAATTTTAATCTCATTGATGCTGTCACAAAGAAAACCCCATTTCTTAAAAGTTGATAATATCATAGCAAAAGTACTTTATGTATACAATGATTTTATTGCAAAATAAGCCTTAATAATTTCTTGAATATACGACTTCATTAAAAATATCAGCTGTTTGCAAACCTACTTCTTTAATATTTAAGAATTTTTCATTCTTAACTAATACCCAAAAAAGACATCCTTTTTAATATTCCGCTTTGAAATATTATGATTCACTAAATAACTAGACATAGAATCTACCATGGACTTCGGTCCTGCAATGAAGTATTTACCATTGTTCTTATATAAGCCGGTAAACTTATCTATCTCCGCATGTAGGTCATTTCTGGAATCAAGATAAGTGACACTTATGGAAAGATTTTTAGCCATTTCATCAAGTTCGTTATGAAACAAATAAGATTTTTTGCTATCCATATAGAGAAGGTGCAGAGGCTTCTCAACACCATTTCCATCCGCCTCTAATTGTTTTAATATTGATCGAAATGGTGTAATTCCAATTCCGCCTGCTATTAGGAGTGAAGGACTGTTATCTTTTAAATAAAAGGATCCTACAGGGCCACTCATACTAACTTTCATTCCCTGTTTTAATTCTAACATCGCTTTTTTAAAATCACTTGGGTCATCATTAATACTAGTTGTTATTTTAATCATTTTCTCTGTTGGTGCTGATGCCAATGTGAACGGTCTGGTAGGACTTTTTACTTTTTTATGAGTAATAGTAAACAAACCATGCTGCCCTGCTTTCCAAGTTAAATCTTTTTCTTTTTCGAATAGAAAGGTATATACATTTTCCGATTCATTGTAGCTTTCTATAAGTGGCAATTCTCTCTTTTTGAATATTGATAGTATATCTTGAAAAAAACTCATTTCGGTAACTCCTTTATGCCTCTTAATATATTTTCTCTACTTCCGCCAAAAAGTGGAACAGTTTGCCTTATCCCAAATATTAAACTCAATTATTTTCTCAAGAAGTGAGTAGTCAAACGGACCCTTCCACGGAATACGTATTAACCCCTTTGTGTATTCGTAGCCAGCCTTCACGATATCTTCCTCTACATGAGTAATTGTTACATTTTCAGGGGCGACAGCTAAATGTTTTTTAGATACGCTAAAGCCAATAATAAATGTGCCATGATCCGTAAACATCGGTTGATTCCATTTAATTTCTGCCTTTAAATTTGGGTATTTATTATTTATCCAGGTCAACACTTCTTCTGTTCTTTCTCGTTGTGAGGGATCATCTATCCCAGCTAAAAACTCAGCAAAGGTTTCCATATTGTTCCCTCCTTAAATTGTTTTTATCAGCTAGCTATTTACAATTACAATAAAGCAGGACCAGAAATTTATTCTTATATTTCCCCAAATACTTTTTTAAGTTCTTCAATCTTATACGCCCAACCATATTTTGCTCCATTAAACGCTTGGTCTTCTTTTTCGAATCCTGAGTGTTTAAGATGTAGATGGGTTGTTTCACCTTCTTGTTTTAACTGCCAAGTGACTATAGTGTTTATCGGCCCGCCTATCCATGTATAAGATAACTTATAGGGTTTTTCTACTACCAATACTTCACTATCGACTACTAAATCTATTTCATCATTTCGAAACTGGCATTTGTATCCAACAATTGGTTTAAAATTATTTTCCATTACCCATTGTGCAAGGATATCTGAATTTGTTAAGGCTTCCCAAACCTTATTAACGGGACTCTTAAATTGAAAAGCTAATTCTAAATCTGCCATTATCTATTCCTCCAATATATTCTTTAATAATAGGGCTTTTTCATTCCAAAACTTCTCATAAAATGATAACCAATCTTTAACTTCCTGTAAGGGAACTGGATTTAATCGATACCTTGTTTCTCTACCTATTTTACGGTTAGTTACTAAGTCAGCATTTTTAAGGATAGTCAAATGTTTAGAAACAGCAGTACGTCCCATATTAAAATGAGGAGTAAGTTCATGAAGTGGCAACTCATCTGCACCTGACAACAACCGGATTAATTTACGTCTTGTTGGATCTGCAATAGCTACAAAAACATCCCGCTCTTGATAAGTGTTTTTCAATATGCTCTCTCCTTACAAAATGGACACTGTATGGTGTCATTATTATATGACACCATACAGTGTCCGGTCAATTTTTATTATTGACGTAGACGAATCTCAAAATGAATTCTCTCTAAAAGACATATGGAAATCTTGTAGAAAAATAAAAGAGCTAAAATACACAAGTAATGCATAATAGCTTGCATATTTTTAGCTTTGTTTTATTCCTTATTAAGGTGGTTTAATTGAATAATCATACTTATTTTCTTATAACCTTTAACTTTTATTCAAGAATTCCAATATGGATAAGAATCCGACATTTTAACTTACAAACACACCCATGTATATTAATTTTTTAGTGTTGATGATCATAACAACTAATAAAGGGTGTATCCTTTTTATTTATATCCCCTATTAAAGGAAGCCGCTGTAACATATTTTGCAATACCAAAGCATCCCAAGGAAGATGTTCAGTAATCCCTAATCCCACAACATCATAGGCATTTGCGACATCTTGGAGAATACGAATAATGGTCTCCATGCTGGAGGCTTTTGGCGCTTTTTCGAGCATCTCTTCATACGTATTCGGATTGGCTACTAGAAGAGAACGGAACTCTCTAAGGTCAAGGACATCTAAATCAAAATGAATAAATACTTTTGTTGGATTTAATTTCTCTAGCCAATTCAGTACCGGTGAACTGTCTTTTACTAATTCTTCTGGTGCCACAGCACTTAAGTGAAATTGATCTACAACTTTCGCTTCTTCGGCAGACCATTCATTTAACCCGACATACAGGACATGTTCAGGTTGAACAAGTTTCGGAACGGAAGCGACAAATTCTTCATCGCCAACACCGAGCAAAGTAGCCAGTACATGTGCGTGTTGCCCAATATAATGATCCGGCAGCTTGACATCGGGATGGGAATCCACCCAAAGGACAGCAACATCGCTATCGTATTTTTCATTTAAATAGGCAATCGGTGCTAATTCTACACCGCAATCTCCTCCAAAGACGACGACACGCTCAGGTTGATGTTTATTTAATATGCTGAATGCCTCATGTAGCTGTTTCAATACGTCGGTGCGTGCATAAGTCCCCTTTTCTACTTGTACTCCATCTGTATTTAAAGAAACCGGCACTTCTACTTGAATATCATCTGAAGCGGGAACAAGCCAATTTAATAATTGTGCGCCTAAATAATAAGACGGATTATATCCGCCTTGCCATTGCGGCATCAATAAACGAAGAGTCTTGCTCTTTTCTATGTCTTTATTTTCTTTCATTGGGCATTCCTTCCTTTCAGAAAATATTAATAAGGAGCAAAGTTAAACTCTATTGTACCAATAGACATTTTCCCTTCAAACGATTTTAGTCATTATAAGATCAATTTGCTCCTCGTCACCCATATAAAAAGAGTGGGATCCTGTTTGAACAAACCCCAATTTCTTATAAAAAGCAATGGCATTTTCATTTTTTTCCCATACGCCCAGCCAGACATTCTTTTTATTATGTTTCTTCGCAATTTCAATCGCTTTATTTAACAGAAGTTTACCAAGCCCATATTTTTGACTTTTGGTATGAATATAAACTCTCTCAATTTCAAGTGATTCTTCACCCATTTCTTCAGATTGAGCATCATTGACATTGACCTTTAAATAACCAGCGATTTCATTGTGAAAATAAATGAAGAAGAATTCCGAAGATAAATTAGATAGTTCTTTTTCTAATTGTTTCAAATTAAACGCTCTTTCTAAATAGGCTTTCATATTTTCAGATGAATTCTGATCTTTAAATGTATCGTTAAATGTTTCTATACTTATATCTTGAAGTACTTGTAAATCTTCACGTTTGCATTTCTTTATTTTTATCGTCATTTTATTGTTCAAACCCCTTTATATATCAATAATTCCGCTTATTTCCCTTTTTCACAAATTCCCAGTCTTTTTCTATATTTTTTCTTACTCTTTGAAGAAGTTTAGAAATGGTTTCTACTTCATTTTCGGAAAGTCCATCTAATGCTACGATATTAGAATAATCATTTTCTCTTTTGATAACTGGATAAATTTTATTCCCTTTCTCTGTTGGAAAAAGCTTTTTAATTTTTTTGTTATCGTTGTCTTCTTTTTTTTCAATAAACCCATTCATTTCAAGTTTTTTTATAGCACGAGCTGCAGTTGTTCGATCTACTTTTATCATCTCAGCTACTTTTTCTTGAATGATTCCTGGATTTTCACATATTCGAACAAGGTACAAATACTGCCCTTTTGTAAGGTCATATTCTTTAAATTCTATATTGCTAATAGAATCTAATGCCCTTGCTATCATTCCAATTTCACGTAAAATTTCCTTCATATTGAACTCCTTCATTCGCATTTTGCTGCAAATACAACAATACTATTATAAGGTAATTTATCCCTTTTTTGTTGCATTTACAATAAAAAATAATGATAAAGAGATTGAATAAAGTGGATTATATTTTTATGTATTAAGAGTTATACTGCCAAAAAATCCTTTCCAACATATATCCGCATGAAACATTTCTGTTAAAGACTCTCATTGGAGAAGAGAAGGACATCACAAGTAGATGAATGGTTATGTAATAACATTGACTATGATTAAGAACTGTGTATAATACAAGATAATTGCATAAGTTAAA
The DNA here is from genome assembly GCF_018343715.1 of Bacillus sp. FJAT-49711. Classification (GTDB taxonomy): domain Bacteria; phylum Bacillota; class Bacilli; order Bacillales; family Bacillaceae_C; genus Lederbergia. The sequence goes on from NZ_JAGYPL010000003.1 coordinate 599,078, forward strand.
TGTTTTCTAGGGTTCCGCAACTATAAATGTTGGTCTGGTCCGAGAGAAAACTCACGCTAGACGTGCCACGGAAGGATAAAAGCCTGGGAGAGACTGTTTATACAGTTTTCTCTCAGGCTTTTTTGCTTTTTGGAAATAATAAGATTGGAGGTATATACAAATGAGTGCAGACTGGATTAAAGTTTTTGTTGCTGCTTTTTTTGAAGTTTTGTGGGTTATTGGGTTAAAACATGCTGACAACTTTTGGGCTTGGGCAGGAACTATTATTGCGATCATCATCAGCTTTTATGTCATGATCATGGCGGGAAGGAAACTTCCTGTAGGTACTGTATATGCAGTTTTTGTTGGATTAGGAACCGCTGGAACAGTGTTTTCTGAAATCCTATTCTTTGAAGAACCTGTTAAAGCGGAAAAAATACTCTTAATTTTTGTTTTATTAGCAGGCGTTATTGGATTGAAATTAGTTACGAAAGACAAGGTTCAGGAAGGGGATGAAATCTAATGGCATGGATTTCTTTAGTTTTCGCAGGTTTGTGTGAAATGTTTGGTGTCGCGATGATCAATAAATTGCACAAAGACCGTAATTGGCAATCATTAGTCCTATTAATACTTGGATTTGGAGCAAGCTTTATACTTCTAGCCTATTCCATGAAAACTCTTCCTATGGGCACAGCTTATGCAATTTGGACAGGTATCGGTGCTTCTGGCGGGGCAATCTTAGGCATGGTTTTATATGGTGAATCAAAGGATTGGCGAAGGCTTGTTTTCATAGGAATGGTATTAGGTGCTGCAGTAGGTCTAAAACTCGTTTCATAAAAAAAGTGTCAAAAAAGCTAGGCTTTTAAAACACCTTAAAATTACCATTCAAACGTCGTTTTACTTCGTTTTTTAGAATAACGAATCCATAATGTACCGTGTTCCAATTCTTTAACGGATTCAAGTTGAAAGCCTGTTTCTTTAATGCTGGAATACGGTTCTTTTGCGATAAAGAATCGGTGGCCGTCTGGATCGCCATTTGCGATATAGAAGAAACACGGATTATTTGGAGGTGATCAAATTATGTGACAGATAAGGAGTGAGTTATAACTTGAGTCGGTAAAAACATCATTATTTAATAGTTACTCATGACGTTGAAGAAGAAACTAAAATTGCGTGGAGACTTGCTTAAAATATCTTCAGTACAGTAGATCATATAAAAAATGAAGAATTATACATAAAGGGAAATACTATGTTGATGACCAAATGGACCCAAGCGAAAATAGAGGAGAAATTAATAATTTATTGCCCCCTTGCTGACAATCTGGCTTTCTAATCGACAACCAAATTAGTCTAGAAGAGGGAGTCCTATTTTTTTTTCTCAATGAATCTTGGCTCATATTCTGATAGAACTTCAAATATTTCGTTTCCTGTAATGTAAATATGATGTTCCAAGTTAGGGTTAGTTTTTCGATTAATGACGGGATTCGAGTCAAACATTCTTAAGTACTTAGAATTTTCCATTTTACAAAAGTAGGCAGCTTCAGGGTCAAGCCTATTACTGGCATCTGTCTCTATAAAACGAATATCAAAGTTTCCCGTTTCAGTTGAAAATCTAAAAGCCCAAACATAGTATTCTACAGGGGAAATCGTTTGATCATAGATGATATCAAGTTGATTATTATATAAATCTTCAATAGTTATTTTTAATTAATCATTATGTCTGGTTATATTAGTTAAGTTAATATCGTATGGGTAGTTTGCTTTTAAATTTGTAACAGGCTGCCATATATGAAGTTTTTCTTTTTTATCAGGTGGATGCATTCTTTCACTTCCTTAAGGTTTATATAAATTATTTTATACTAGAAAGAATATATATAGTTATCCATATGATGTATAATTCTCCTAAAAGAGGTATATTTGTGTCGTAAACAAACATAATGAATTTTTTACAACCTTTTCAGAATGGAACAATTTTGCAGTCAAAATAATATCCCGCGAGCAATAACTCGATATTATGTAACATTGATTAAGAATTAAAACTTTGTATAATACGAGGTAATTTCATAAGCTGAATGTTTTCTAAGGTTCCGCAACTTAAAGTTGATCTCTTCCGAGAGTAAAACTCACAGCTTGGCTGTCTCAAGGAAGAATAAAAGCCTGGGAGAAACTTTTTTAAGTTTTCTTCTAGGCTTTTTTGCTTTTTGGAAGAGGTTTTAATGAGGCAGCATCTTAATGCATACTGTACTCTTGGTACCCGTTGTATGATTAAGAAGATAATCAACTTTTATTATGCGATTATCTTCTTTATTTTTTGAGAATTGCGTTAGAACTAAAAGTAAATAGCACTTTGCATCTTAGTTGTGAAAAGAAGAGTTTACTCTAATGCTATTAAAAATAATATGTTTATTCTTAAAGAAGTAATCCCATCCGGAGAATAATGTAATAACCATAGCTATCCATAGAGATACAGTATCAAAAGGAAAGTCAAAGTAAGAAAAAGGATAATTATGTAGAAGCAATGCTGAGATAGAGATTATTTGAATTCTAGTTTTCCATTTTGCAATATTACTTGCTGCAATCACTATTCCTTCTTTCACTGCAATAAGTCGAAGTCCGGTAACAGCAAACTCCCGACTTAATATTATTATTGCAATCCATCCAGGAACTAATTGTAGTTCAACTAAAGCTATCAATGCTGCCGCAACTAATAGCTTGTCTGCTAAAGGGTCTAAGAACTTTCCTAAATCAGTAATTAAATTATATTTCCGAGCATAATATCCGTCCAATCCATCCGTTGTTGATGCAATAATGAAAAGTAATGCTGCAAAAAAATGTGCGACAGGTATAGCATTTCCATCTATTTGCATTTCACCAAATGGAATCGGAATTAATAAAAAAATGAGGAGTACGGGAATAAAGAATATTCTAGTTACTGTAATTTTATTTGGTAGATTCATCTTTTCCTCCTTTTAATTAACTCAATATTCTTGTTTAGATTGTCATAAGCCCTGAAGTGAGTAGCGGCAAATTCAGATAAGACTGCCATCATAAAATTGAGGTTTCAATTTCATTTCTGATTGGCCAGACTTTAGTATAAAAAATATGAGCCCTAATAATACTTTTCTGTTTTTCTTAATGAGGTAATGGAAAGTCAGTGGTAGAAGGAATAACGATTAGCTGGTTTGTTGGACATGAGGTGTGGACTTCATTTTGATTTGACTTTAATAATACTAAAAAAGTCCTCATAAGCTTCAAGATAATAATCTGAACCTAGTTCTCCATTTTGGAAAAGACAGGTTTTTATTCCTATTTCTTTTGCAGGAATAATATCTAAACTTCGGTCGCCAATAACTAAATCAATCGAGTGTTTTTTGTGAAGATATTTGTATGAAGTTGGATTTGGTTTACGTGGGAACCCCGAATCACCTGTAACTATTTCTGCAAAGTATTTTTCCCAATCATAATATTGTAATATTTTCAAAACTTCCTTCCGAGTACTATGTGTCATAATCACATTTTTATTGGCGTACTTTAATATCTCCTCTACACCTTTGAATGGTTTGAAATCTTCTGTTGGTAATTGATTCACATGAGAGATAAAGGTTTTTATTTGAGAATTAGGTATTTTAAAATAACGAATGGCATGTGAAAATGAAATTTTTAATTGAGCATATAGGTCATCTTCCGAAATGTCCTTATTGGTCACCTGTTTTAATATTTTTGCAAAGACAGGATATGTATCAAAAAGTGTACCATCAAAATCCCATAATATGTTCAATAAAATCTTCCCCCTTTTTATATTAAGTTAAATGGTGTCTAACCTTTTGGGTTCCAGGCGTCTCTGGTCTTAATATAAATAAAGTCTTATGATTAAAGCTTTTTTAAACTTGAAAATGCTAAATCTCCAAAATTTTGAATATCCTTTATGTAGTCAAAGCCTTCATTTTCATATGTATATAAGCTATTGTACATCCTAACAGCAACTGCGTTTAATTTAGGAATAACTGTACAAGAACATCCTGATGCTCCTAGTATTTGGTATGAACCTTCCGGTAACTCTGAACCTAATTCGTTAAACTTAAAGGAGACTTCGCTATCTTTTATCCACCAAAGAAAGCCGAACTTTGGAAGTTGATTTGGTAAAGTACTTGGACTTTGAACTGATGTAACAAGATTAAAAATTTCTTCAGACAGAATTTGTCTTCCATCCCATGACCCTTTATTTAAATGCAAATTTCCCCATAAAGCCAATTCTCTCGCACTTACATATAAATTTCTTTCATCTCCAATGTTTGATCCTATTCTTAATGTCGGGTAACTATTAGGTGATTGTATATCACATACTAGATTATTTTTACCTTCCGTTACCCACTCTGTATTCGTCCAATTTAAAGGTTTAAATACTCTATCTGTGAGTATTTCATTAACAGTTTTACCCGTAGCTTTGTGCAATATTTTTGCTAATAATTCCGGTTTTTTCCCCTCAATATTGGTTCCTAAATCAAACACACGTTGTACTTTATCACTTTTAATATTTAAACCAGTACACCGTGTCAATAAATGCCTAATAGTTGTTTCCCCAAGTATTTCCTTATCCAGTTCATGCAAATAGTTGCTTATTTTATCTTCAAGGTTTAAATGACCTTCATAAACAGCTATTGCGATAGCTAAACCAACATACGTTACTCTTATCGAATAAACATTAAACTGTGAAGTATAATCTATATTTTTAGCCCCCTTTTCAAAGTGATGAGTACCTGAATACCATTCGTGTACAATATTATTATCTTTCATAATTACCAACGCAGCACCAGATGCGGACATTTCTTGTTTTACTCTCTCGGTATATGCAGTAATGTCTTTAAAAACATCTTTATGTAAAGTTAACCCCATCTCCAAAATCCCTTTCTTCCTCATATTAACTTCTATTACAACTTCGTGAACTATGATAAAAATCCTTTAAAATTTTTACAGCAAAGTAATTAACAAGTAGAAGATTCGAAAATTTGCGGATGTATGGAATGGTAAAACTGATCGAAATCCTCATGAACCCAGCATTGATAATTGATCAAGGCAATATGAAACCAAAAAGGCTGGAACTATATTAGTTCCAGCCCAATTTGTATAGGTTTTATGAGAGGTTCAATGCTATAAAAAACTCATATAAGAAGTATCCCGCAAAACCGATTAAAATAAATCCAGCGATGATAGATATCCATTTTATTATGGTCCGATTCATAACTTTTCTTGTTATCGCAACAATGGCAAGTAGACCAACATCATGGACTAGGATACCAGCTAATATACCAGCTCCGACGATTAAAAACTTACTGGGTTGTGTCGTATCATAGGAATCGGAAAGTACAGCTCCAAAAACAGAAATCCAAAACACAAGATTTCCTGGTGAAAGAGCTACAACTAAACCATTACGATATGAGCTAAAAAAGGATGTATTTGGTTTCTCCCCATTTAAAATAATATCCTGATTTGAGTTTTTTATAGAATCATAACCTAAAAACGCTAAGAAACATGCACCAATCAGCCACATTGGTATTTGAATGTAAGGTATAGAAAGTATAGAAGCCAAGCCCATATATAAGGCAATAATTAATAATAGATCGACTGTCATTCCACCTAATCCTACAGCCCAACCATGCATAAAACCCTTTTTCAAACCTTGCTTCGTCATTTCAACGGTCATTGCTCCTACCGGCATCGCAATTGCAAGACCTGCTAAAAGATACGTAAAAAATAAACTCAAAAAAACACTTCTTTCAAATTTGATGCCTTCATACGTCCGTTTATATTCATATTAACACAAAACCACTAATAATTATTCATATTTTAGTATTTTAATACAACATAATAATTATTTTTGATTTAAAATTAGGTACTGCAAAATGAACTGTTTCTGTTGATATTTTGTTCTCCCCTTCTTTTTTTATCTACCATTATTAAACTGTCTTTCGTATAGCAATTTCAATAAAAAGAGCATTAATCCATTTTAGATTAATGCTCCGCTACTTAAATAAAGATTTTATTTTTTGAGCAACTTCCCTTGGTTTAACATCAATGGATGGTAGGTCATCTATCTCCACCCACATAGGAATATAAACTCCTTTATTTTCATCCGAAAATTCTTCACCTTGACCAGTACCGAAAGCTCCACCAACGATTTTCCCAATAAAGAAATATTGCTTACCGTTAAAATCAATTTCAGCGATACACTCTTTTACATCAATATCAATACCTAACTCTTCATACGCTTCTCTTTTCGCTGCCTGTTCAGGTGCTTCCCCTTTTTCTATACCTCCACCCGGAAAAACATAATAAGTAAAGCCATTATTGATTCTTTTAATTAAGGCAACTTTTTTATTTTCAATAATAACAGCGGAACCCCTATCCCTCATAATAATCCTCACACCCTTTTATTTTTACTACTACTTAATTACTTCGATAAAAAGGTACTTCTCCTTCACACAACTCTTGCATCCTAGAACTTTTCCAAAGATTACCCAATTTTTTCCCGCTTGTATTTATTTTTTCTCTTCAATGATCCTATCCGCTATTTTGATTGCCACACTCCCCCTGAGCCAGGTACAAAACCACAAGTTTTATAAAAGTTTGTATTACGTTCCTCATAGGATACAGTTACAATTCCTAATCCAAAGCGTTCTGCTTCCCGTAACAATTCTTTTACCAATTTAACTCCGATTCCCTTTTTTTGAAACTCAGGATGTACGATAATGTCTTCCATATACCCGTGTTCCAAACCCATTCCACAAACGTACCCAAAAGCTATAAGTTTATCACTTTCATTCCTCACTCCAGCCCAGAAATTACAACGTTCAAACAGAGCAGGATAATCATTATCACGCCTTCCCCATCCAACAATCTCTCTTAAATCTGGCACCTCATTATTAGATATTGGAAGGTTTATCATAACTTTGTAATCCAATATTTTACTCACCCTTATCTTCTAATCTTTATTCTATTTAATTACTTTTCAATGCGATAAAGTTCATAATAAGTGTTGCTATTCTTAATGCACTCTCTGTTAATGAGATTTCACTGATATAATGCTAGTAAAATCCTAAAATAATCGCTTTCATTTTCGTCTTGCTCAATCAACCTTTTCAATTTTCAAGCCAGTAATTTTATCGAGTAATTTTTTATAGTATTCCGAGCGAATAGAAAACCCACCAAATTCTTCGTGTGAAGTACATGAAAACCAAGCAAAGTTATTTTTCAGAAAGGTCAAGTCTTCAGGCAAATTTGGCGCCACCCAATCATATAGTGAGTTTGCGGATTGTTGCAACAGTTTACACGTATCTCGATTAGTCTCCATTACATAAACTGTTGCTGCTGGACCCTTCGTAATGGTATTTGCCCACTTTTTTGTTTTGTATGTTTCGAGTATGTATGGTTTAAATTGCGCAAGTATATCTTGATTGTATTTCAATTCTTTTCTAGTAACAAAATAGAATTTGTCCGAATGTTCAACAAGTACTTTTATTAACTGGCGATATGTTTCCCCTTCAGGATTCTCAACTAAATCCCAATATTCCATTTTATCACCTTCTTTAATAGTGGTTCTTAACTGACACGTAGTATTCATAATCAAAATAATTCTTTGCTATTTGTCAATAACATTGGCCTCATTTAAATCTAAGAGTTATTCCATAGTCCCGCCAGACTATGGAATAGAGAACAAGAAAGAAATGAACAAAATAACTGATAGTCTATATCAAATTATTCAAAATGCAGATTAATAAGCGCGAGCAAACCAAACCGTATGCTTGGCTTCTTTACCACAGTTAAGACATGTGTGCTTTGTTGCCAATGGGTTAAATGGGATGTTTCGCGTTGTGAATTTTGTTTTTTCTTTTACATTTTCTTCACAAGTATCATCACCGCACCAACCAGCTAATACCCAACCAGGAATTGTTCCATTTTCTTCAGATTCTGCTAGATGTTTTTTTAACTGTTCGATTGTATCGATATGTGTGTGTGAATTTTCCGTACGGAAAGCTTTTGCTTTTTCAAAAAGACGAGTTTGCATTGTTTCAAGTTCTTTTATAATGCTTTCAACAATGGATTCTAAAGGTACGGAAACTTTCTCCCCTTCATCACGTGCTTTCATTAAACCTTGATTATTATCTAAATCACGTGGACCAAGTTCAATACGTACAGGTACACCTTTTAACTCCCATTCATTAAATTTATAACCTGGCGATTGATCGGAATCATCAAGACGAACGCGAATTCCCTTCGCTTTCAAAGCTATGAAAATTTCATCTAATTTCTCTATAATTGCATGGTTCTTTTTCCATGGTCCAACTGGAATCAAAACAACCTGAGTCGGGGCTATTTTTGGTGGCAAAACAAGACCTTGTTCATCTCCATGAACCATAATGACCGATCCAATTAAACGTGTGGACGTACCCCAAGATGTTGTATGAACATATTCGTGTTTATTTTCTTTATTTAAAAATTTTATATCAAATGCTTCCGCAAATTTTGTACCTAAGTAGTGTGAAGTACCTGCTTGCACGGCTTTTCCATCTTTCATCATTGCTTCAATGGAGAAGGTATCGACCGCTCCAGCAAATCGTTCTAATGGTGTCTTTTGGCCATCATAAACTGGGATTGCAAGTAGTCCCTCTACGACTTCTTTATAAATAGTTAACATTTGCATGGTTTCTTTACGCGCATCTTCTTCATCCACATGAGCAGTATGTCCTTCTTGCCATAAAAATTCAGAAGTACGGATAAACGGAAGGGTTTTCTTTTCCCAACGGAATACATTTGCCCATTGATTAATTAAAACGGGAAGATCTCGATAGCTTTTAATCCAGTTTGAATACAAATGCCCAATCATTGTTTCCGAAGTCGGACGCAGTGCTAAACGTTCTTCTAATTTCTCCCCTGCAGCTTCTGTTACCCAAGGAAGCTCTGGTGAGAATCCTTCAATATGATCCTTTTCCTTTTGAAAGAAGGATTCTGGAATTAACATTGGGAAGTATGCATTGCGATGACCGGTTTCTTTAAACCGTTTATCCATCTCTTCTTGAATATGTTCCCATAATTCATATCCATCTGGCTTAAATGCAATACAACCACGAACTGGCGTATAGTCCATTAAATCAGCTTTTTGAATCGTATCAATATACCATTTTGAAAAATCGTTTACTTTTTGTGACATCATCTTTTCCTCCTGAGAAAATGAAATAACTTCAAAAAATAAAAAAAGCATAAAGAGTCCTCAAAAAGGACGTCTTTACGCTAATAGACGTGGTACCACCTTAATTCGACATTAATAAAAAATATTAAGTCCTCTAAACGTTTGTAACGAAACGACTCGGTTAGTTTTTATCTAACATCTCCGTGGTAGGATTCAATAAGGAGGGGTGATATAGCTTTCAGCCAAGGCTATATTTTCTGTTTCACAATCCTTATTTACTTGATCACATCATTGATTACGTATTTAGAAATTAATATATCAACTTGCCAAAAATTATTCAATAGCTACTGAACACATGGACCATATTATCAAAAACTTGGGATATATTATTTAAATAGCCACTTCACTAAATCTATTCCTTGTTCATGGGTAATCTGGTCTTTAGAAATAGCATTCAAAATAGAACGCCATGAAGAAATCAATACAAGTTCTAGTGGAAGGTTTTCACTTTTAAGCATATTAGTTATAAATTCTTCTATTTTGTCTATATTGCTATAAGGCTTTTCCTCACTTAACAATTTACATATGTTCATCTTTACCGAAAAATTTAAACCTGTTATCAGTGCTGCCTCCAAAGCTTTACCTTCTTGATCAAATAATGACGCTGCTCCCTCCATTCTATCGACCATTCTTTGTTCCATTTCCATTCTAATAATTTCATACAACTTTGCTTTAGAACCAAAATGGTGGTAAATTGCTCCGGTTGTCATATCCGCTTTATTTGCTAACTCAGCAATATTAACCTCTTGGTAACCCTTCAGACTAAATTCTTCTAACGCAGCTTTAATAATCTTTTCCTTATTCGATCCTGGTATTGGTATCCATTCTTTCATAACCTCATACTACCATATTGACTACAATGCGTAAATAGATTATGTTTAAAGTAATTTAATTATGTATAACGTAATTTGATTATGTTCTAATAATACCTTTATAGGAGGAAATTCTATGAAATTACTTTTTATGGATTATCCAGTAAAAGATTTAAAAGAATCTCTTGCTTTTTACCGTGATGTTCTTGGATTTGAAGAAGCTTGGCGTGAGGGTGATCATACTGTTGCATTAAAGTTACCTGGTTCTGAAGTTCAATTAATGATTGAAAACGATGAAATAGGCTTAGCTCCTGGTGCTGTCTTTTTAGTAGATAGTGTGGATAAATACTATGAAGAAAATAAAGAAACACTAAAATTCATTAGAGAACCACTTGATATTCCCCTTGGTCGTTATGCCATTTTCCAAGATAATTCAGGGAATTTACTAAGAATCCTTGATTTTACTAATGAAAGTAATACAGAGTGATATATTCAAAGAAAATGAATACACCTCTTTGGCTAAACGATGATCAAAGGGACAAAAACAACTTTAGGCATATTGGATAAAAAAATTGGAATTGAAACCTAGTCTAATTAAACGTTTGATTAATAAAAAGAATCGAGATGAAAGCACCATTGGTACTCTTCCCGATTCTTTTTTGCCATTACATAATGTTACATCACCTTTATTAGCAGTGTTTAGATTTCATCATATATTAGTCACATTTTTTGTCCATGCTGTTTTACTCCCAGGGTTTCTTTTGATGTTTCAAAACTTACCATCGTATTTCCCATTAAGTCTGGAGCCATCATAACTGCTGAGTTTAAAATCATGTGAAATTAGACACCAGAAAAGAATGGTAAATTATTATTACCGTAACTCCAAATGCAATCATAAGTAAAAGAGATATCCATCCAAAATGGTTTTTTGATTTTCCTATAATTTCATTAAATGTAACAAAAATTAGAGTACCTAGAGCGCCTCCCGTCAACAAAGTGTCTACTCCCCTTCCAGAATCCTTGAATGTTTGTCCTAACAAAGCACTTATTCCGAAGACAATCGATAAAATGGTTATTATATATATAAAAGAAAGGGTCTTTACTCTAGCTATTAATAAAGTAATCATAATAGCTATACCTTCGGGAATTTGGTGAAAAATAATTGCTGTAAGAAAGGAAGGATTATGGGATAGCTCAGTCGCACCGTAAGAAAATCCCATAATTATATGATGGAAAAATATAGCGATAATTAAAAATGCCACAGTTTTTTCGGAAACATTCTTATCATCTTCATGGGGGAGAAAATGACTAATAAATAACATTATTGTGTATCCTAAAAAAACCCCCAGAAATATACCTTTAAAGTCAAAGTTTTTTATGCTATGAGGAATTAAATCAAATATAATAATACCTGCCAATATCCCACCACATATAACATAAGCATAAGGTAACTTTTTAGGTAATACGTGATTTATAAATCTTGTTAGTAATCCACCAGCACTTAGCCCCATAAGAGAGACCCCTGTTAACAGAAAAGATATCCACATGTTTTTCATTCCTTTCAGCAGTATAAGTAAGCAGTATATATCCTTATGTACGTTGTCTTTAAGAAAATTATTCTAAAAGCTTTATCAAATTGGGGAGAACAGAGTAAATAACAATAGTTTTCAAAAAAGGAGCCATTCTAGGACACTTTTACTCCTATAAATAAAAGAAGCAACCCTAGAATAATCAGGAAAATAATTGTCTGTTTGCGAAGCTTGTCAATCCCTCCAAGACCTTTTATAACCCAAGGAGTAAGAAAAACTGCCAGCCCAAGAATTTTGCACATTAAATAATAAGTCCTCGTAGGTTTGTTGCTCATAACCTTATCTCCTTTCTGTATTTGTAGGAATAAATAAAAGAATCATTTTTGAAAAAAGATTGATCAAAATGGATTCCTTATTTGTCAAATTGTGTACAAACTTATAACTCCATGAACATCACAATTATTCATTGTAACCCCACATGAAGTTTCATCCTCTTCTTTTTTATAATTCTGTGATCCATACATCAATAATATTGAAAATATATATCGATAAATAATCAATCGCTCAGTTAAACAAAGTATGCAATACCCACACCTGTGTAATGATTACCTCAAAAATAATATATATAGTTTTTAACTTAATCATTTACGTTGGAAATGATTGAATCATACATAAAATAACCACCTTTAAACACTCATGGTAAAGTATTTAGTACAAAATGTTAAAAATACTTTACTTTTTGTACTAAATATTTTACCATGAGCAATAAGAGGTGAATGAAGATGCCATTAAACCACGGAAGAAAAATTCAAAATAGAATTGTTGTTTTAAGGGCCGAAAGAGGTTTATCACAACGAGATGTCGCTGATAAATTAGGTGTGAGCAGACAGACCATCATATCCCTTGAAAAAAATAGATACAATCCGTCATTGAAATTAGCATTTGAAATTGCGCTATTGTTTGATGTGGATTTACAGGAAGTTTTTCAATATGAAATAGAGGAGGAGAAATGAATATGGATATTTTCCTAGTTATCTTACGTATTTTATATGTATTAATTTTCTTTGTCGCAGTATTTATTTCATTGAAATTTGAAATGGGAGAAGAGCATAAAGATGAACGCGGGCAAAGTATTTCAAATAAATCCTATGGCATCGTTTTTCCATTAATGCCTCTTGGCTGGTTTTTAATTGAGTTGTATGATCAATTCATTACTCAACTGGACTATGAAACATATAAACTAGTCATTTGGTTTTTAATTTCCGGATTAATGATTCTGCATGCCAGTATCATATCTGTATTAAAAAGAAAATATTAAAGTTATCTAGACATAAACCAGATAATGGCAGAAAGGAAGACTTCCTATGAATGTTTGGACGTGGATTGGGTCGTTGGGAATCATTACCCTCACACTTATACCTTTACTTAATAAAGAAAATAGGTCTAAAGAGGATATACGAAAAGCGATCTTCACCGTATTGATTGTACTAAGCATGATAGCTGCAGTTGTAATATTCAATGTCAATTATTTGTTTGCATTTCTATTTGGTATCCTCGCAATGATTTTAAGCAATAAAAAAACCTATACAAAGAAACGGTTAATTATTTATGGAGCAATCATTCTAATTTTTGGAATTGTAGGCTATTCCTTATTCCGAGATAACCCTGATTATGTGTTCAATCATATTAAGGCTCACCCAGAAACAACTTCACTCTATGTAGCGGAAAATGGAGAAAAATTAATTACATTCCAATCAGACGTGGTACGACCCTTGGCAAGCACAGTAAAATTACTCATTGCTGTCGAATATGCGATGCAAGTTAATGAAGGTAAATTGAATAAAGATAGTTTCGTGTCCCTAGAAGATTTACAGCGATACTATTACAAAGGTTCAGATGGCAATGCCCATGAAGAATGGCTGAAAGCAATGAAAAGAGATGGGAATATTAATGATAATCAAGTAACGCTGCATGATGTTGCAAAAGGCATGATAACATATAGCTCCAACGCCAATACAGATTTTCTGATCAATTTAATTGGCATCGATTCTATCAACAAGCAAGCGGAATCTCTCGAACTTACCCAACATGAGGATGTTTATCCAATTGTTAGCGCGCTCTTAATTCCAGATTATCTTAAAAAGAATAAAATAGATAAAAATAGGTTAGTAGAAGAGCTTGAAAAGATGCCGATGGAAATGTATCGAGATATAGCTAGAGAGTTAAGTAACCAAATGAAAGATGGCACCATCAACATTGATGATTATTCTTTTGATATGCCCCTTGATTTGCAAAAAGTTTGGTCAGATCGCTTAATTGGAGCAACGGCAAATGATTATGGAAGATTATTGGCAATCATATCAAATGAGGAACTTCCAACAATAGCTAATCAAACTGTTAAAGATTTACTTGAGTGGCCGATGGAAGTAAATGAAGGAAACCGCGAGCGTTTTACCCATCTTGGCGCAAAAGGCGGATCGACAGCATTTATCCTGAACGATGCAATGTATGCGGCAGACCACGATGGGGGTAGAATAGAAATGGTCCTCCTAATGAATGATCTGAGCATATGGCAACAAATTTTACTTAGTCGTAATTTAAATTCCTTCGAGTCAAAATTACTTGGTAGTGAAGACTACCGTTTAAAGCTTCAAAAAGAGCTTTCTGGATTGTAATTTTAAATGCCATCATCAATTTTAAGTTTGATGATGGTTTTTACACACCATTTATACATTCTCCTGTATAGAATATTTGTGTTGGGTATCTGCATTCTATCCCTACTTAAGTCAGCGCTTGTTAAGATATAAGAGATTTATAAATCTCTCCAATAATCCCTTCCAATTGATGAACACCTAATTCTGCATTCGTCATAATAACGGCACCTTTTTCTATGTGTGGGTACGCTACCATCATACACTGAAAACCTACTCCCCAGCCCATAGATGTAATTTCTAATTCTTTTTCGGAACCTTCTAGAAATATACCTAATCCAGTCCAGCCTTTTCCACTTTGAGAAGTTATCATTTCTTCAGCTAAACTTTTTGAAATTCCAATTTTACTTTCTCCTTTTAAAGCATTCATTAGCTCAAGGACTAATACAGCTAAATCTAATGAAGTCGTCCATAATCCTGAAGCTGCTGGATAGGGATAGATAGGATATTTTCCTTCTACCAACTTGCCATTTTTATTATGACCACAAGAAAATTCTTTTTCATCTATCTCTAATATCGTTGTATTTAAATGGCTACCTTTCATTCCTAATGGCTTAAATATTAGCTCATTTGCCACTTGATAAAACCGCTTTTTCGTTACATCTTCTATTAGTTGCTGAATAATACAATAACCTGCATCTGAATAATGGAATTCACTCTCCGGCTCAAATTGAGCTTCAATAGGAACCTTACAATAATGGGATTTTCCTTCTAACAATTCAACCATCGAAGGGAAACCTATATTTGAATTTAGTTCTGAAAAACTACCTTTAGGGTCCTTGATTCCAGATTGATGACTAAGCAAGTTTCTTAAAGTGACTTTTTTATTTTTTGTATATTCGTTTTCAGGCACTTTCCAGGTAACAAGTCTTTTATTTACATTTTCATCTAAATCAAGATGTCTTTCTTCTAGTAACTTTATTGCTATCATTCCAGTTAAGAATTTACTAATGGAACACGCACTAAAAATTGAATCATCACTTACTTTTCTATCACTTTTAACTTCGAGTAAACCATAGTTTTCTGTTCCGCTGATTTGACCTTCTTCGAACAATGCAATACTTAAACCGTTCACATTATAATGTTCCATTCGTTCTTCAATTTTGATGTTTTTTAATTTCACTATTCTCGCCCCTAGTTAACGTTATAATGAAATTATAGCACGAATGTATGTTCTTTTCGTTTATTTGGAAAGTATTCTTATTGAACAAACTTGCACCGGATAATAACATAGGCTCTTGTTTTTCTTTTAATCCATCTACTTCATCCCACTCTATTCTACAAAACGCTGCATATGAATAAAGTAGTAAAAATGACACCCTATTCTAATCCAATATTAGATTAAAACACATGCTGCTTCGAGTGAAATTCTTAACATCTGACACAATCAAAATGGAATCTTCCAATGAAATATTCTATATTCCCCTGAAATTCGATTCTAGACCTGATACTACAGAACAAAAATTGAATTTCAATAAACTTTTCAGTAATATATAATGAATTCAGAAGTGAAACTATGAACAGAGTGTATATAATAAGTTAGTCTAATAAATTTCTTTTGATAGAATACTGTGAGTTTATAACTGCTATTACTAAAATTCAACATGCATTTCTTAAATATCATAGCTGGCAGCATTCATTTATGATATATAACATTGCACTAGTTAGACTACTTATTATTATCCGGAAGAAGGTGCAGTATGAAAATTGATATTCCAAAAATATCGCCAGAGTTATCAGCAAAAAATTTTCATGATATTTTTTTCGAAGAAAATCCTATACTTGAAATGTGTGTAATCTCCGATTCTGATTTTACAAATGAAGCTGTAGATAGAGTCCGACTATATAATGCAGTGATAAAGAATTGCAAGTTTACTAACACAGATTTTAGTAATATCGATATTACAGACGTCCGCTTTGAAAATTGTGATTTATCGAATGTAAATATGAGAAAATCTTCTATTCATAGAGTCGAATTTTTCAACAGTAAATTAGTTGGTTGTGAATTTCCAGAGTCATACATTGGTAACGTGAGATTTGAGAACTCGATCATAAACTTGGCTACATTCGGAAATTCAAAACTTGAGAAAGTTATATTTAAAGATGTTTCATTACAAAATGCAGATTTTTATGATTGTAAACTTAAAAAGGTTGAGTTTGATTTATGTGATCTCAATGAAGCAAACTTTGAACAGACTTCACTAAAAGGAATAGATTTTAGTACCTCTGATTTTGACTCTCTTATGGTCTCAATTGATGATTTGAAAGGATGCAAAGTATCAACATTCCAGGCTATTAAATTTGCATCTCTATTGGGGCTAATCATTAAAGACTAGTTATTCTTTTAATTTCGTAAGCCTTCGTTGATATAGTTTCAGTAAAAAATCTTTTAAAACTAATCATACAATAATATAGTAGAAAGTTATAAGATTGAAAAACCGATTGCGGAAATGTTTGAAAATCCCCCGAAGTCTTAATGAATATCCATCGATCTTCTCTCCCCTTTTTCTTTTTCAAGTACCAGCTTGGTTTCAGCAGGGGAGAATAAAGGTCAATGGACACCGTCTGAATTACAGGGGGATAATACATGTGCAATGATAATAAGGATGTTTAATTCAAGCAATGCAGGTTCATTTAAAGCAGCAAGAATTGTTATTCATCCTTCCAATCATATTATTTAGTAGAGCCTATATACCGATCTCTAGCTGCACCTAAGCCAAATATTAGGAGCAATATTGACGCACCAACCAAAATTAGAAGTGGAGTAGTCCAGCTATCAGTTACATCATGCAAATATCCGAAAAGGGTTGGACCTATAGCTGCAAGTAGATATCCAACTGATTGAGCCATACCGGACAGTTCTGCGGCCTGCCCAGCACTCTCTGTACGCAAACCAAAAAACATCATGGATAAACCAAATGCAAAACCTCCCCCAATTCCTAATGTAACGATCCACAATACAATTAAATTGGAACCTCCGCAAAGTAATCCAAGAGTCCCAGTTAAAAGTAAAAAGGTTGTAATCATAACTAGAGAACGTTGACTTTTCATACGCCCTGCAATAACCGGAACAATAAAAGTAAATGGTAGCAAAGCTAACTGCATAATGGAAAGTAACCAACCAGATTGAGCTGAACTTATTCCTTGTTGTTTTAATATTTCAGGTAGCCATGCAATAAGTATGTAAAACACCAAGGATTGTAATCCCATAAAAAAGGTCACTTGCCACGCTAGCGTGGAACGCCATAAATTTACATTACCTTCAGCCGTTTGATTACGAATATTAGTTCCTTTCTTAGTTTGGTGTTTCATTTGTGGCAACCAAAATAATATGGATATGAAGCTAAGAATAGCCCATATTTCCATTGCACCTTGCCACCCAAATCCTAACCTAACTGCAATTGGGACACTAACACCAGAAGCAATTGCACCCAACAGGTTCATAGAAATAGAATACACACCAGTCATTAAACCTATCTTTGTAGGAAACTCTCGTTTAATGAGGCTAGGTAGTAATACATTTGAGACAGAAATTGCCAATCCAAGTACAGCAGTTCCGAGATATAAAGTAGCTACTCCTGACAAGGAGCGTAAAATAATTCCAATAGTAAGAAAGACGATGGAGATTAAAATAATTACTTCTACTCCAAATTTTCGTCCTAATTTAGGCACAATAGGTGAAAAAAATGCAAAAGCCAATAAAGGTAACGTGGTAATCATACCTGCCAATGTATTTGAAATATGAATATCGTTCTTAATAAGACCAACTAAAGGTCCCACAGATGTTAAAGGAGCCCTTAAATTAATCGCAATAAATATGATACCGACAATAGTTATCCAAACTGCTGATTTATGAATCTTTGAATTTGAGATTATATGTTGATTACTCATGGTTTTCATCCTTAGTTTATAAATAGTTTTTGATACAGAATATACTTCATGACACTTGTCCATATTAAAATTCTATATTAGATTTAACCAAAAAATTATCCCTCTATCCATTTAGTCGATAGAGGGCCTAAGTTGGGCTAAGAGATATTAAATCCCATATTTCAATAATATATGGAGAACAACAACATTATTAGAAGTATTTATATACGAATGTGCACTATTAGCAGAAAAACTAATAGAATCATATTCATTTAGGGTGTATGACTCATTATTAACATTAATTGTAATCATCCCTGACATCACTGTAGCAAGCTCCGTCGTATTTTGGTGATGTTTTTCTGGAATGTATGAACTATTCGGTTGTAAATATGCCCTATACATTTCTATCTCGCTATTTGCATTTTGGAATATTGGTTCAATGACCCAATTCCCCTCATCTCCAGCAATTCTTAATCCACTCCCAGCGCGAGACAAGTTCACGCTTTTTTCCGTTGAAAATAATGCCATGAGTGGAATAGATAGACTTTTTGAGATTTTCCATAACATGCCGATAGTTGGATTTGTTTCTCCACGTTCTATATTACCAAGTGTCAGCTTACTCACGCCCGATATTTCTGATAAATCTTCAAGACTTAATTGTTTTTCTTTCCGCAGCCTTTTAAGTACCGCTCCAACCTGTAGAACGACTTGTTTTGTATCATCTATTTCCATTTTCATTTTAACCCTCCATTTATAATCTATTGGAAAGTACAAAACAATAACATATTTAAATTCCATATATTATACTATACAATTATAAACATTTAACATGATAAAATATATTATATCTAAAAAAACAAAAGGTAAACCGAAATCTTTTCTTAAGTGTATATTCAATGTGGAAAATATCTGGGTAAGAATAGGTAAAACCTTACAGGATAAGACTCGATGGATATAGGATAGAGAAAAACGTTTGGAAAAATACTGAAAAAGGCCTTCAGATTGATGTAAATTAACTTTATTGCGAATTTATAACGCCAAGCAAATTTCACTCTAAAAAGTCGATTTTCTAATGTAAGAAAATCGACTTTTAACGCCCGATTCGAAGCCGATTCATCTCATGATTGAAATCACAAGTGTTCTCGGCTATATCATAAAAAAGTCCTCCCATCGTCGGAATGGAAGGACTTTATGTTTGTTTATCCCTGCAACATTGCCTTTTTCCGGCATGCCTTAATTGCCTCAATCATTAAGTGATCCAAATGGTTTGTGTCTAATACCTCTAAACCAGCCGCTGTTGAACCGCCAGGAGTGGCTACTGCATCTGCAAGTTCAGCAGGGGAAACATTTGTTTTTAGCATTTCTGCCGAACCGGCAATCATATTGGCTACTAGCTTTCTTGCTTGAGCTTCACTGACGCCTGACTCCAATGTTATTTTTTCGAGTGCTTCCGCTACCCGGTAGATAAATGCCGGGGCACTTGAAGTTACAGCGGTCAACTCATGTATTTGCCGCTCTGTCACTTTTTCAAATTCACCAATACCACAAATTAATCCCTTCATCTTTTCTTGCAGTTCTTGGTTCACGTATTGACCGGGTGCATATAACGTCATTGATTTACCTAACATAGCCGCTGTATTTGGCATAACCCAAGCTACAGGCGTACCTTTAGGAAGGCGAGCTTCGAGATAAGTAGGATCAATTCCCGCCGCTACCGTAATGACTAATTGTCCATTAATGGTTTCAGATAATTTTGCAAGGATATCCTCATGAGACTCTGGTGGCAGAGCAAGGATAATAATATCCATCTTGTGTATTTCTTGTGACCAGTGATTGGTAATTTCCACATCAAAGATTTCTTTTATATCACGTAGCCGCTGTTCATTTCCATTGTTGCCAACAAGAATGGCAAATTCATTTTTGTCTAGTCCCTTAATCAATGCTTTGGCCATCCGCCCTGCCCCGATAAATAATACATGTTTTTTATTGATACTCATTGTTATTCACCTTTTTCTGTGTTGTATATACTGTCTTCATAGGGATAGCTTGCCCGACTAAGGGTAGGTCACTCTAATTGATCAATAACAAATAATAGCCACTTCCAACTGATTATTTCTTTGATGATTTTATTTAACAACATCAATGCATATAAAAACAGCTGCAAGTCTGCCAAAAAATAATACCTAGTAAATCTTCCACCCCCGGAGCATTTAACTCCTTACGAACATTGAAGATAGACTTCCTTACTTTGTCGCTAGAATTGTAAATTCCCAAGGAATATTTTCATCATTCCAACCACGATGTTCATCAAATTTGTTTAGTTTAAAACCAGACTTAATCACTGAGTTGATTATTTCACTAAGTGTATACGACCTTATTGATACATCTGGAAAGTCTTTTTGTTCTAATTCATCGAAAAAATGTTTATAAGCCAAGTCCCCGTTATGTAACTCTCCATCAAAATAATTAGGGATTATATTTAATTCAGAACCTATACACCTTCTTAATGGATGAAAATCACTAAGAATCATTTGGCCATCATTCTTTAAAATTGAAAAAAGAATTTCCATAAATTTGTCTATGTCATTAAAATAGTGTAGTATCCCACCTTCAAGATAAAGAATATCAAAGTAATCTAAATATGTATTTAAGTTGATATCATAAATATCACAAACAATATAATCAATCGATGTATTTGCACACTTAGCTAATTCCAAAGCGTACCTTTTATTTTCCTCCGATATATCAAAAACTGTTACATCTGCACCTAATAATGCTAAAGGAACAGCTTTTCTTCCATTTGATCCGCAAAGATTAGCAATCTTTATTCCTTCAGTTTTATCAAAATACTGCTTATGTTTTTTTAAGCTCGCTTTTGGATTTTTTAATATTTTCTTAGCGTTATCCATTGGAGAACCATCTCTTCTATTCCAAAATTCATAAGCACGATATTCCCAGGCTTTCTTATTAGTAATACTTTGTTGATTCATTTTAACCTCTCCTTCATTTAAAAAATATTTATCTATTTAAACTGCCTCTTAAGTACAAGTATCTTCAACATTCCATAATTAGGTTTTTAGTATTTTACTGTTTTCTTCATCCATTATCTTGAATGAAAAGTCTACAAGCCTGTTTTTTAACAATGTAAAATGGAAAGCATATGGATTATCTTCATATAAAACAAAAGGAAGATATCTTGGTATTGCTTCTCCTAAACCAAAATTATCTTTTGATAACACCCAGTCTATACTTTTCCAGTCTAATATCCCCTCCTCTGTTTTTATCGGAGTTGTATAAATAAAATCATAGGGAATTTCTACAAGATAAATATAGAATCCTCCAGCATCATTGTTATCTACTGTCCAAGTGACTTGTCCTTTATATATAATTTGGAGATCCCTAATATCTATGGAAGTTTCTTCCCAAATTTCTCGAATTACACATTCCAATGGAGTTTCATTACCTTCTATTTTTCCTCCAGCTCCATTCCATAACCCTTTAGCTGGAGATGAGTCTCGATTTAGCAAAAGTAGTTCATTATTCCTCTTAATAATACATAGCGTCATACCTAGCATAATAAAAACCACCATTCCCCCTAAAAATTTTGTTACTCGAACTTAATCGTCGTTATTTTCCATCAACTAATCTGTCGGTTAGATTTATAACTTCAACAAAAAGAACGTCAATCCTGCTTGGATTAACGCACTCGCTTAACTTAACATAATTGTTCAAAATTCACTAGGCAACTTTATTTTAGAATAAAAATAAGATAAATTTTGTGAAGAAAGTGCTTTTTCTATTAACCCTTCATCATATCCATTTTTAATTATTGTATCTAAAATTGAGTCAACTCTATCCTGCCTTTTTCTTCTTAAATTTGATTCCAATTGTATCTCTAAAGGAATAGTGGGTATAGTATACTCTCCGAATCTCACGTTTTTAAAGTGACTCCATATGTACTGTCCACCCTCCCATATCCCATCACCTGTTAAAGAGTCGGGAATTCCAGCTGAATCAGATATATGTACCACTTCTACATTAAATCCGTTCATATTCCACCTTCCTTTTGTCCAAGTAAAACCCGATGGGAATGTTTGATTAAATATAGGCTCTTCTTTGGAAGATAACCAATCATTAACATGGCGATTTTCACTTTTGCTAGGGAGGGAAAACTCATTTAATAGTTCAGCAAATTGAGAGACACTTTCTTTATTTTTAACATAAATATCAACATCACCTGGTTCCATTTTACAACCATGCAGAACAGAACCAACTGAACCTACTAAAATCCAATCTATTTTTTTATTTGACTGGAAATAAACCTCACATACTTTAGATAATGCACTTTTCCAAGTATTTTCCATTTACCTCACCTCAATGGATAGTAATTCAAAAAAGAATAAAGGTTCCCACTTAATTTAACGATACTGCACTTTCAGTACAATAAGAAAAAAGTAGCCATCAAGCAGCTCAACGATCTCCAAGTAGCACCGGCAGGACTTTACTTGGAGATGAGTGTAACCAGTTCTAAGCCTACAAGTATATCTTAAATCAATTCGATTAGATTCCAATTTTGCTAATCGTAAGAATCTGCCGCGCAAACATGGAATATTGCTATACAAAATACACAATGATTGAAGAAATTGAGAGAATAATGCCATACAACTACGATAGGTTTAAGTCTTCTCAAGCCGTGAAAGTCCTTACTTCAGGCCTTAGTTACTCTTTGTTTAATGAAGTTAATTTGTCCTCTATGATTAATTTCATCTTCAAAAACATGAAACCACTTAAAAAAACGGTTGAATGGAGTACCTTGATAATATTCATCGACAGCGTATAACCACTCATCATCAACATCCTTAAATCGACGGAGAGTATTTGTTCTTACTGCATTTAACTTGTCGATATAATAAATCAACTTATTTCCTCTTATTCTATCTCGTCCTTCTTGACCTAGTCGAAGTGCTGGCCCCCATTGCTCCATTTCCTGTTCGTTCATTTCCCTTTCCTCAAACGTGTTAATAAAATAGGCATATTCAATCGCAGCAATGTGGAGTAATAATGCCCCAATTGAATTACTCTTTGAATCAATTAATGTATCCAACTCTCTTTCTGTTAAACCCTCTACACTGCTAAGCGTTATATTACGAGTGTAATTCATCATACAAATCAGATAACTAACCTGCTCTGTATAACTATCATCAATTTTAGTAATAATCATATCAACATCCTCCTTTTTACCTTGTGATTGCGTATTCTCTTTCATAATCATTCGTTAACCTTCCAATAAATTCCTTCTTTTACTGAATTGAAGCTGTCTATGTTTCTGTATTTTTGCAAGGGCTATTTGTTTCCTATTATTTCTGACCAAAAGAAATAACTAGGAGAAAAGATTAAAAATGCAACAATTTTGGGATGTAGTTAAAGACTGAATAGAACCTGGAAATCCTGCTGAGTTATGGTGTGGAAAAGAAGCTGAGAGGCCTTAATGGGAAAGGGATAGGGGGCATATTAAACAAAAAAATATCAGAAACCAAAACTAATCAAACGTTTGATTAATAAAAAAACGAGAAAGACGTACCATTTGTACGCATCCCGATTCTTTGGGAGACAATTGTCTCTTCCACATCTTCTTCGTTCTTTTCTCCCCTTTTTCCGTTTCAGGTGTATACTATAATGGCAGAAAAGAGTTACTCGTTATTATCTAACTTTCTTCATCTTTACAGACCATTCCTTGAATGAAAGTCTGCTATGATCCAGAATATTGTTTTGATCCCCAATCAAAACAATTTGTTCTTTTTTTTCTGAATCCCATACTGCTACAAATGATTTGTTCGGGTCATAAAATGGGTCTCTTAACTCTTCCTGAAATTCGGCAATTTTATCCGAAGTAATCGGTTTGTTAAAAGTACCAAATTCTTTAGAGCCGTCTCTCCGAGCAAGTTCGTAACAGCCGTATCCCTGGTAAGTTACCTCTTCTAATAGATAATTGCCGTTTTCATCCTTTATAGGGGTTCCATTCTCCTCCAATCCCTCAATTATTAAGTAATTAGCATCACCAATTTCAACCTCTTTGGGAATATCTTTTATAGAGGGAGACTCATTCTTATCTCTAATTATTGTAACTCCATGAAAATATCCACATCTGAAGCATTGTTCATCTCTCTCAACAACAATCTTGGGGTTATAATTAACCATCATAACGCCACTACAATCTGGACATTCTTGATGTTCCGAAACTCTTTCCATACTATGACATCCTTTCTTATTTAAATCATGACACATCTAGTTTTATAGCGCAATTTTACTAGAGATCATAGTGCTATTTAAAGAATCCACTATTAAAAAGATACTCGATTTG
This sequence comes from Bacillus sp. FJAT-49711, assembly GCF_018343715.1. Taxonomy (GTDB): domain Bacteria; phylum Bacillota; class Bacilli; order Bacillales; family Bacillaceae_C; genus Lederbergia. Next base: position 623,584 of record NZ_JAGYPL010000003.1, read on the forward strand.
TTAAAAATTTCATCTTTGATAATTGCTTTTTATCTCTTTTGAACGCCAAGAAAAAAGGAGAATCACTAATGGATCCAGCCTCGAGATTTGATTGATTTTACGATAGAGAAACCGATTAAGTACATATAGGACTGTGTAATTTTTTAATAAAGATTGATCATTTTTTACTATTGATCTGCAACATACGCGCCCGTCATAGAAGCTAATGAAAGCGAGTTATTATTTTCGGTCAAATCTTTCATATATGAATTTAAATGTTTTTCATTATTCCATTTATCAATCAAGGTTCATTTGAAAATACATCTAAAAATAGTTTTTTCATTTCCTTTAAAGCGTCCGAGATTGAAGACTGTTGTAAGACGCCAACCTTTATAAAGAATACGATCTAGACTCTAATGGCACAACAATGGATGATTCGCAATTTATACATTACTCACCACTTAAAACTGGCGGAAATATTCTTACTAAATTTGATGCAGTTGTGTAAGGGCTTATAGAGTGTGAAAAACAACAGAATAAAAAAGGAGAATGGAGAGAGGATGCTGAAACTCTTATTGAACAAGGGATTGAGGAGATATTGGACAAAAAGAAAAGGGACTTAGTCCTACTGGACCCGCCCTGAATTTATATTGATTTTTAATTAAAAAACAATAGGTTAAATAATAGACTTCTTTACCATTTGGATACCAACTATTTAGCAGTGTGTACCGACTTTTTTGCATGGGGAACTGCTTATAATAGAAAAAAAATAAAGAAGTAAAGATACCACACCACACTAAATACGATTTTTTATCCCATTACATTTGAAAATACTGGTACAATTCCTATTTAATGTTGTACCTATTTACATAAATGTTTTTAAAATTAATACTCTAAAGCCAAATCAGTATCTCTTTTATTTTTGAAATTCAAGAAATAGAATAACAATAAATTAAAAATGATAATGCAACCTATTAGTACAGCGATACTCAAGATAAAGGCATCACTTCCAATAGAAGAAGTCATTGCTTCTCTTAAACCATAGATTACATATGTCATTGGCATATAAGGATTTATTGCATTAAAGAAATTATTTTGTAAGGCTGCTGGGAACATTCCACCACTTGAAGCAAGTTGTAATACAAGGAGAATCATTGCGATAAATCTTCCCGGATTTCCTAATGGAATCACCAATAACATCATGAAAAACATATACGTTACTGAACCTAATATGGATATTAAAATAAATTGGCCCAGATTCTCTACTTCTAATCCCATTCCAAGTATAACGATAGCATCAAGTATTAATGCTCCTCCAACTGCTGGAACTAATCCCAGTGAAAACTTACTGAACCACCAAGCTAAACCAGATGTTGGTCTTGTAGCTGTTTCACTCAACGGGAATATTAAATTAAATGCCAAAGCACCAATATATAGTCCTAGTGAAATAAACATAGGTGCCAGTGCGTGTCCGTAATTTGGAACTTCGTTGGTCTTTGCTTCTTTAAGCGAGATTGGTGATGCAAGCATGTCATAGTTTGCATCTGTTGTATTGATGCTTGCTACTGTTTCTGCACCTTCAGAAAGTTTATTGGATAACTCATTTGTACCATCTTTCAGTGTTACAATCCCTTCACCTAGTTGAGCTGAACCTTCAGCTAGTTGTCCCGCTCCCTCATTTAGCCGGGTGGCACCTTCTGAAAGTTGTGAGACTCCTTTTTCTAAATCTGGTAATTGGCTTGAAAGTGTCTCGGTTCCTTGTACAAGTGTGGCTGACCCCTCTTTCAAGTCTTGTGATTTTGAATTAATCTGATTAATTGCACCTACTAATTGTGGCATTTGTTTGTTTAAATTTGCAGTGGCTGTCGTTAATTCTTTACTTCCACCTACCGCATTATCCATTCCACTAGCAAGCTGTGATGAACCTTGAATCAGTCCTTTTTCACCTGCCAATGCTTGACTAATATTTGTATAACCATCTATAGCCCCTATAGCTTTAGGTTGCACCTGGTTTACCGCCTCGTTAAGTGCGTTAACTTGTGCTACCAACTCTGGAGGTGCCCCAGATTGACTAACGGCTTTTTGCAATTGATTTACAGCTTGCTGTACACCTGTTAATCCTTGAGTAAGCTGATTGATTTCATCTTTAGATGGCAATTGCTCATTCATTTTTACTAAACCACTATTTAGGTTATGACTACCTGTGGCTAAGTTATTTAACGCACCATTTAACGTTTCTTGACCAGTAGCAAGTTTTGGAACCCCATTTTGCTTGTCTGTTAAAAGTGTTGTTTTTTCTTTTAATTGACTAATTCCGTTCGTATATTGGGTAATTCCTTCGTTTAAACGGGTTGCCCCTGAGTGAAGTGAATTTGCACCCTTGATGAAGTTTCCCACGCCAACTTGTATGGCATCAGCACCATTTTTAAACGTTAAAGTGCTTGAAGCAAGTTTGTTTAGATTTTCTGTTATCTTAACATTGCCATCAATTAGCTGGCCGGCTCCATCATTTATTTCAGAAGCTCCTTCCGCAGCATCAGCAAATCCTTCACCAATTTCATTTACCTGTGTAAAGATGGCTCTTGTATATTCTTTGGTTACACTATTTGAAATTTCTTGATTGATACGATTCATTGCTTGTTCACTTATCGTTACACTGAAAAAGTTTCGCCCAGGATTGACTTCATAAGTTAGATTCACTTTTTCTGGGTTATCTTCTAGTACCGTCGAAGCTCCTTTCGAGAAGTTTTCTGGTATCGTGATAACCATATAATAATCGCCATTACTAAAACCCTCTTTAGCTTCATCTTGATTAACAAAATGCCAATCCAAATCATCATTTTTCTTTAAATTATCTACCAATTCATCCCCAATACGTAATGTCTTTCCTTCCATTTCAGATGGTTCATCAAGATTAACGACCGCTACTGGTAAATTGGATGTGCTACCAAAAGGATCCCAATAAGCACTAAGAATAATGCCTGAATAAATTATCGGAACGAACGGTATGACAAGCATCATAAGTATTAACATTTTATTGTTTAATACTTTCTTCCATTCAGCTTTAAACATGTTCATTCTTGTTCACCTCTATCTTGTTGTAAAAACTCAATTAAGGAGGTTCTATTCCAGTCGAGTGTAGGTATTTCTGAATTACCAAATCCTTCTTTTAACAAATCGGATACTTTAATATTGGAAAAGTATTGGTTTAGTAATTCATCTGCATTTCTAAAGACATTGCGAATAATGTCAGATCCTTTATTTACATATTTTCCACCTTTAAATACTAAATTGATTAATCCTGTATCGGGATAGATTGAAATGGACCCGTCTACTGCCTCAATTATGTCTAAAACACTTATATCTTCCGTTTTTCTTGCTAGTGAAATCCCACCCCTATTGCCCGAAACGGATGTAATAATTTGTTTAACTACTAACTTTCGAGTAATTTTTTTCAAGTAAGATGGAGACACTTCTAAACGCCTACTAATCTCATCTGTCGATAAAGGTTTCCCTGATTCTTGCGTAGCTAATAATATTATGATACAAGCAGCTTGTTCAAAAGCCTTCGTAAATTGCAAATTTGTTCACCACTTTCCACATTCATTGGATATAAAACATCCATTATGGATAAATAATATCCATAAATATATTAAAACTTATTTTTTGAAAATAAACAAGTTTTTTTATAACTCTCATTTCTTGCTTTTTCTTTCTGATTGAGAAATCCTACGTATTGGAGAAGCAACAATCCTTATTGGACAAGGGATTGAAGTGATAAGGGATTTAAAAAAGGACTGGATCATGATTGATTCCAGCCCCAATTAATATTGATTTTTGATTGAAAAATCCTATTAAACGATGATTGAAGAACCAACCAAATATACAACGTTTTCTCCCGTTCTCTCTGAATCGGGAACCAACTAAGCTCCATCAGGGAAGAACAAAGTTACGGAGAAAATAAAGTTTGATCAAAAAACAACCCACTGACCCATATTTTAAGTTAAATTAAAGGAATCCATTTTGAAAAAAGTTTGTTCTGAACGGGTTAATTCTTTGTGAAAAAATATGTGATTTTTATAAAAAATTTTGATCATTTCCTACTTTGGATATTCAACAATCGCGCCCCATTACAGAAGAACAATAATTAGCGAAAAAACGGGACTTCTTTTACTCCTACCATACGAGCGTAAACAAAAAGTTGACCCTTATGGTGAATCTCGTGATCATACATTGCAGTAAGATATCTTTTCTTTGCCCCTTGAAGTTTCGGGTGTGATGAGTTATTTTCTGCTTCCAAATCTGCATCAGTCAATGATTCATATGTAGCCTTTGTTTTTTCCGTGAAGTCCTTTACAGCTTTACGTACATCTCCCATCGTCTTACATTCAGGAATGTCCGGTGAAGCAAAATCTTCTGTTTTGACCATTGAAACGAACACATCATTCCACCCAGCAATATGTAACGCCAGTTCACCAAGTGCCATAGCATCTTCCCATGGTCTGAAATCAATATGTTCGTCATCGATGGATCCCAGCAATTCCTCCAACACATTACGGTGTTGTAACCATTCATTCATCATTTGATTTGCCTGCCCCATAATAATTCCTCCTTTATTAGGTCTTCCATCTACACTTAAAAAAACTCATTTAAATATAGTACTTTTATCAAAGATATTGTATTAAACTTAGTTTCAAAGCCACAGAAACAGTGATTTCTTTGTATGCATTATCTACATATATCACCTCCAAAAATAGAAAAAATGAATTTTATGAAAGCTAGCTTCCGATATGTATAACCGGACGCGTATTTCCACGCTTCATGATTTACTTTTTTTACTATGCGCTTTTGTTCATCTATCATAGATTGATATTCGTAATGATTCATAATAAGGCCTCCCATTACGAGAAATAGCAAAGCCCCTCAAAAAAACTTTGCAAAGGCCTCTCCCATATCTATCTGCTTTCCGGGACAACGGACTTACCTGCCTGGGCCAACCCAATTGCTGCCTCTAAAAGAGCACTCATAACTAATATCGCAAATACAAAAAACAATCCCGCAATTACCCAGATCCTAGTGATGCGCCAAAAATTAGAAAGAGAGTGAGTTTCTCAATCATATTTTATCTTCCTCTTCCTCATTTTCGTTAAGGTGGATTGAAGGACAATTCCTCATAATTTCATGAACCAATTGTTTGTAATTTCTACTTTCAAATACAATGTGATCAAATTCACATCCCTTCAATTTAAGCATGACAACTTCATTTTCGTTATGATAGGCTAAAAAGTATTTCTCATCCTCAATCATGAATATTCCAGCTTTATAGCCAAATGTCGTAATGCCTGTTCTCTTAATAGCCGCTTTCCATGGAAAATGAAATTTTTCCACCCGAATTTCTTCAATTGAGGTGTAAGGTATTTTGATCTCTCTCCTCAAAGTTAAAGCCGCTGTCCATCCCGAAATATTCAGTAGTAACTCACGATCACCTGCCATAACTTGAAAACTCATCTTGTATCCCCTCCAATTTACATAGCCAATCTTCCATGGATTATTTAACTAGTAACCCCATTAAGGAAATCACATAGAAGGCAATTCCTTTCGGGATAAATACGATGTTGCTAAGAATAAGCAGAAAACAATGAGTAATACGGATACCGTTATTGTGATGAAAAAGTGCGGTAACACATTCCCTGACGTTATAATGCTCACAGCTTGATTGGATAAATGTGCTGGGTTTAAGACTTGGAATCCTCCACCCAATAAAGTAACAATTTTCAAAAACATTAGAACAAAAACAGATAACAATGCTATGGCCGGTGTTCTAGACAATAAAACGCCTATTGTGATGACAATAGTCAACATAAACAGGCACCAAATGAAATAAACCCCTAGCCCTGCTGCAATCCTCGCCACGGAAACAGCTTGATATAAATAAAAAGTATAAAATACTGCTGTCAGAAATCCGAGGAATAGGGATCCTGTAATCATGACTGCATACCCCAATAACTTACTTAGCAAATATTCAACAAGTGTAGTGTTGCGTGTCAGAATAAACGCTAACATGCCATTATTTTTATCGGATACGATGGCTCCCATCGCCACCATCACAATTACGATTAAGCCCATTTGGTCAAATTGATCAGTTAAGGCACTAGCTAATACTTCACTTGCCGTTTGCTCAGGTAATGTGATCGCCATTCCTTCAGGCAGTCCACCAGCCCCTTTTAAAATTTCTGGTAAATAAAAAGACGATAGAGGTTGAAGAATTCCCAAAAACATAAAAACAACGGGCAACCATAAAAGTTTGTAACTTCTTTTTGCATCTAGCCACTCTTTCTGCAATAGAACTGTGAAGCGATTCAAAATGACTTCACCATCCTTAAAAAGATTTCTTCCAAGCTTTCCTGCACCAGTTCAAACTTTTGAATCGGAAGATGTAACTTAATAATATTGCTTAACAGCCAGTCTCTTCCTTGCTCGATATTTTTAACTCGCACTTTGGCAGCATTACCTGCTAGCTCAATGGATTCAACAATGTCCTCATTCATAAGCTGGTGTGTCCAGTCGCTTAATTGAGGCGCCTGAATAATAAAAATAGGTTTTTGAGTCTGTTCAGTGATTTGATGAATGGATCCATTAACGAGTAATTGCCCTTTATTTATGATAAGCATCTTATCGCAAAGTTCCTCAGCATCGTGCAGGATATGCGTAGAAAAAAGAATGGTCGATTTCTGTTTAATCACTTTAAGCAATTCCAATATATCCCTGCGTCCCAAGGGATCCAATGCAGAAACCGGTTCATCCATAATCAGTAATTTGGGTTGGTGGATAAGTGCTTGTGCAATTCCTAACCTCTGTTTCATCCCTCCCGAATAGGTGCCAATTAGTTGATTTTCCACCTGCCCCAGTCCTACCAACTCCAGTAATTCGTTGATTCTTTGTTCCAAAACCTTCCTTTCCATATTTAAAAGGCCACCCATAAATGTAAGCAATTCCTTTCCCGTCATCCATGGATAAAAAGTAGGGTGTTGCGGTAAATAACCAATAAATTTACGCATTTGGTCATGGCGTTTTCCGTTAAGGAGGATTTGCCCACCTGTAAGTTTGTTTATACCTAAAATCATTTTAATAATCGTTGTTTTACCTGCTCCGTTGGGACCGAGAAGAGCCACACATTCTCCTTGATTAATATGAAAATCGATATTTTGAACGACTTCATGATCTCCGTACCTTTTTTGAAGTTGACTTACTTGAAGTAGGTGCATCTGAGCGTTGCCTCCTTCCTAAGACAAAGTACAAAATGGGGCCGATTATGTTAATCAATATAATAATCGCACCCCAAAACCATTTATAATCAGCACTTTGATCTTTTTTTAATAAATCCCATAATGCCACAGAAAATAAGAGCAGATGTAGAATTAAGATAGGCAAAAGTAACGGTAACCAAGCTCCCATTTCATCAATTCCAATGTGATAACCATAATGCATGTGTTGTCCCCCTTACTCTTTTAGTGATTTTTGTGGAATAAACACACTCCCAAAAATTCGAGTGGTTCGTTCAGGAGTTAACTGGTTGTTAAACGCCTTCTCAATCGCCTGTTGAATGGACTGGGTAAGCTCCTGAAATTCTTCATCTGACAGATGCAAAGGAACATACGCATAACTAAACCCTTCTTGCTCGTACTGTTCAGGGGACGTATTAGCCAAATAAGATGTCGCTAATTGAAGTAGATTACCGTGAAATACGGAAAAATGACGGATATGGTCTTCCTGTGAGATCGTTTCAATTTCGCTTTCAGGAATTTGCAAGTTATCTATTTTGACTGAGAATTTTCGTTCCTCTGTTCCTTTCACCTTTTGCGTTTCAATGACTTCAATAAGGTTTGCTTCGAGTAAAATATTTATATGACGATATAACGTAGCTTGAGGAACATCTCCAAGTATCACTCCAAGTTGTGCTATCGTCAGTGGTTTGTTTAGCAACAATTGCTGTACAATTCGCATCCGTACAGGATGAAGAAGTAAATCGGCTTTCCCTTTCATTGAATTCCTCTCCATTATTATCATTTTATAAAATGATAATACAATATCAAAACCAAATTGTCAATGTTGGTTTGGAATATGGTTTGATCAAAATATCCCACAAACACGCCCGAATAAGGAAGATCGTTTTCTGTATGTGGATGCATTAATGGTTAAAGCAGAAGCTAAGAAATTCTTCCGCATTTGATAATGTAAGACTGATTAATCAATTTACATTGAATACATATAAGTAATGTGAGAACCATAGATATTCCAATAGTTCCGATATTGGAGTTAAGCAATTGAGGAACAGCGTTACAGTTAGGAAACAGACTGAAAAGATATTGGAAATCCTACGGATTTTTGTATTGGGGATATGATTCAAACCATTATTGGGCAAGGGATTGAGAAGATATTGGAAAAGAAAAAAGACTGAACCCATATTGGATCAGCCTAAATTTGTATTGATTTTGATTGAAAAATAATAGAATTAAGATTGAGTACATATTGCTCGCCTGCTCTTTTTCCCTCTCTCTTCCTTCCGCTCTGAATACCAACTATTTACCGGTAGGTACCGACTTTTTAGCATGGGAACCGACTATAAGGCAGGAGATACAACTGTTGAATGACAATAAAATTGTTTATTTATGAAGCTTAAAAACGCATTACACCGTCCACATTTGCGGACAGTGTAAAAATAAAGTTGTTTAATTTCTTGTACAATTACTGATTGAAGCTTATGGAAGTAACAATAAAGTCGTTAATAATCAAATCCTTATGCCGCAATAAAAAGATATTAAGGATATTTGATTTAATGTTTTTATTTGATTTAATGTTTTTATTTCATTTCCCTCAATCTTTCAATATCCTTGGCAATGGAAGGCTTCTTGCCCCTTCCATATTTATAATTAGTTAATTGTATATAAAAATAATTAATGTATTCGATAACCGAAAAAATAAAGACAAATATGGTGAGCAAGAAAATGGAAAAAGATGCTCGCTCCAATAAAACCATATCCATAATGAATATCAAAGGCGCTACACATAAGAGAAATAAATTTAACTTTTTCAGTACAGCAAGAATATGGTACAGATTGGATAAGGTCATTCTTTTTTTCCTCAAACTTTGCCACTTTACAAACCAGTAAATACTACTTTGCAATAAGATAAAATTTAAAACAAATAACGCATACATTAATGAATAGCTATGGTTTGAGGAAAATTTATAAAAGTACACAAGGGTAAATGTCACAACCGCAAAAAATTCCCCCGTAAATAAATACACAAGCCTATTTTCCAATTGCTTCATTACACCCTCCTCCAACTGGTTTATTAAACAAGATCGTCATTATGTGGAATATCATAACCGTTATTTTAATTTTATATGACTTTATTGTTTAAAACGACTTTATTATGATTTATACAACTTGTTGCTTTAAAATAAAGTTTAATCAAAAATACCTCCCAAGCCGGCGTTTTACGATAAATAAAAGAATCAATTTTGAAAAAAGATTGATCAAAATGGATTCTTATCCAACAGATTTAAGTTTCGGTTTTATAAAAAAGTTTGATCATTTTATATGTATTGCTCCACAATCGCTCCCTTTTCTGGAACAATTATATTGTCGTTTTTAACCTATAATTCTTCATTTTTAATTTTGCTCTTGTTTTCCATAGTTGGCCCCTCATTCTTCAAATCGTTTCTGTATCCTCTTAAAGGTTATGATACTATTTGTTATGCGAAATCAAAAAAAGCCTATTTTCAAGTTGGGGAATCGACCTTAAAAAGTCCTCTTTAACACATTAAAGAGCGACAATAATTGGACCATTTTTAGTAAGGATAATCGAATGTTCCAATTGAGCTATATAGCTTTTTTCAGTAGCATAGGTCCCGCCGTATTCTTTTTCGAATACTTCTTCTTCAAAGGTTGAGATAAATGGTTCGAATGCGATAACCATCCCTTCCTTTAATAATTCAACATTTGATGCATCCCTATAATTATAAATATGGTCAGGTGCTTCGAGTATTGTACGTCCAATACCATGTCCTGTAAGGCTTTTGATAACAGTTAATTCATGCTGTTTTGCTGTTTGGAACACTACTTTTCCAATTCCACTTTTTTTGGAATAAGTTTTTGCTTTTTAAGACCTGCTTCAAATGCTTTTTTAGCAACGACGCATATTTTCGATAACACTTCTTCTCCTTCGCCTAATACAAACGAGTTTCCTGTTTCAGCGAAATAACCGTTCTTTGAGCCAGAAACATCCACATTATCATTAGAGATAGAACTGAAAAGAAATGAGATGATCCAAAATGGGTTGACCAACGGATTTAGGGATAAAGAAACAATTAAGTTAAGCCAGGAACTCGATGAACTACTTAATCTATCTATTCAGGATAGGGAGATCCAAAATAAAAAAAAGTCCATAGAATAGACTCTTAAAATCGAGAATTAATTTTCCTGTAACTATTTCACTTTTCTGTAAAATGTTATCTTTTTATCCCTTGTCGTAGTCAATGATTCTCATTATGAGAATCAAAAAGCATTAGATATGCAAAAAACTCAGGTGTTTCTTGATTAACATGAGATGTGTCGATTCCACGTTCGATAATCATATCAACTTTTAGTTCTTCGCAATTGGAGGTTATTGCATTTAACTGGGATTCAATAATGACAAGTATTCTTTCATTATCAGATGTAATCTCCATATGATTGTAGTAATGATCAATTTTTTCATTTCTTACTACTTCATACGAAATGAAATTTAAGTTATCCAAGTTAGATTTTATAGGGTCGTTTTTGTGTACATTAATATAGTTAAGAATTGTCATTTTTAAGAAAATAGCTTCGGATTCTGATAATTCTGTTTCGGCAATTTCTAATTTTTTTTGAAATGCGGAGATAACGTCATTAACTGATTGTAACGGTCGAATCTCATGGGAATATTGCTGCTTCAAATATGCTTTATACTCATCATGATCCACGTAATCACCTCATTAAAAAAAGAAATGAAAGATGCTCTAGAGAACATCTCGATATGATTACTATAGCATATAATCGCATAGGGTACTTTAACTATACCAACAGTTACTTCTGATCTGTACCTTAGTTTCTTTAATTGAGCTTCTTGAATAAGCCATGATGCTCATTCTTTTATAAAAAAGTTTGATCATTTCCTATCTATGTTGCTCCAGAATCTGGCCCGTTCGTATTATAAGGTCAGCCAGATATTTCTGGTTGAGCATTTTTTATATCGATATATGATTACTGTAGCCGGGGTAGAACGTATGGCCCGTGGGACCATGATCCCGTCCGCAAAACAGTTCACCCCCTACTTGTAGAAACATGTTTGAGGCTGGTTGGGACTTAGATCTCGTATAACAAGCGAAGCTATGACACTACATGAAGGATTAGGGGTACCGGTAATTATTTTTGGAGGAGGAATTTGAATGAATCCAGTCATTGGTCTGGATGTAGCTATGTATCTGTAACTTAGTTGGAACTTCCCCAAATCCTGCTCCACCCCTTCTCCCTCTTGGCTTCACGCCCTCTTTTAAGCCTCTTGGCAATGGAACTAAGTTCGTACCCAAAATGCTCGTTTTTGCCCTCTTTTTTCCACTCTGGCTTGTATAGAATATTCTGCCATTGTAACTAAGTTCTCCCCTGGAATCGAGGAAAGAATCAGGAGAAAAGATTGGAAATGTAACAATTTTGGGACGGAGTAGAGTAAAGAAAAAAGCCGAAGAAAGATTGGAAATCCTACGGGTTTATGGAGTGGGAAAGAAACTGAAAATCCTTATTGGGCAAGGGTTCTAGGGCATATTGGATAAACTAATCAAACGTTTGATTAACAAAAAAGAACCGAGAAGGACGTACCATCGGTACGCTTCCCGATCCTTTTTCGAGCCATTTTTTCTCTCCACATTTCCTTTGTTCTTCTCTCCCCTTTTTTCCCTCTCAGGTACCAACTTAGTTACAGCAGGGGAGAACAAAGTTACATGGGTACCGAGAGAGTTACAGGGGGATATAGTAGAAAAAAAGTAAATGGAAAAAGATTGTTTTGTAGCAAACGAAATTGGAAAGCCTGGAATGGGTTTACTTCCTCTTTTTATTCACTAAATAACCTTGTTCTATTGGCACAATTGTTGATATTACTTTTAAATCATCGGATTTTAGATATTCCAATAATTCTTCAATATTAGAATGAGTTTTTTCTATTTTTATTTGACCACCATTGAGTTTTATCAAACAAAGTGGTTCATTAAGTCTTGATAGAATCTCGAATATTTCCTCTCTGTTGTATTCCCTGTATACAAGAAAATGATACAAAAACTTCGATGAAGACTCTAATGGAAGACATTCAATAATTTTAATAGCTACACTTTCATCAATTGAATTTACCACAACTTTAGGATCATTTAATAGAAACTCATAGATTTTTTCTGCAATCAGACTATTAATCTCTATTAGATGATGAAACTTATTAATAAGATTTATGGCACATTTTTCAACATTACACTTTGCTATTAATGTGTTGAACAGCTCTTGATCCATTTTTATTTCATCAATTCTATCAATATGATTTACTAAATAATCGGCTGCTACTTCTATGTCATCTTTTCGAAATACCTCAAACAGTTTTTTACTCCAAGGTAAAGAATATTGATTAACTGATTCTCCAACATCATTAGTAGCACCGGATTCCCATTGTTGTAGTAAATAAAGAATTAATAAATCCTTTTTACTTGGCTCGATGGTCAATTCACTTATTATTTCGTTATCATACTTTAATTCAAAAATGGCCATTACTGATTTGAATTCTTCATAATTTATTTGATGTATATAATCACGAATATATTGGTGTATGATATCCGCTTCTAGTTGGTCCAATTCAACAATCATTTTAAACAAATCCATAGACCAAACTAGCTCACCGTCTTCTATTAACTGTGGAAGCTCTTCACTTGCATTATGGATATTTTCTTTTATTAAAGATACTTTATGTTGTACTGAATCAACCATCAAATATATTTCAACATTCCAAGAGAGTAACTCATGTTCAATCAATAATTCAATTACTTTACTATCTACCTCGGATGCTTCTTTTAATGCAACTGGAAACTTCAGTCGAGCAACAAATCCCTCAATCATAGGATGGTTTTCCACATTAAGTTTTAATATTTGAACCACAAATAAATTGTACTTTCCTTCGTCTTTGAAATCTGTTTGTACACTTTCCGGACTATTTTCAATCAACTCTTTCCAGTGGTTTTCCGATAATAAAAGGTTCTCTTCATTGAACGTTTCTTCATTATTCAAAAACACATTTCTACAAAACTCTATATTCTCCCAGGTTAATTTGAATTTATTCTCATTAAGCAGTATCCGAATTAATTCAAACGATTCTACTCTATTTAATACATTAATAACACCTGACCAATGACGGATTATTGATTCAATTAGAGATCTACTTATATCTATGTTAGGGTCAATCATGTGCTCAATAAACTCTACAAAAGTATCCTCTTCTTCATTGTAAACCTCTTGTTGAATAAGAACGTCAGTGATGAATGAATTTATATTACCGCTATCAAAACAATAATCATATATTTGTTCGTTTTCTTTGATTATTTGTACAGAAATGTTTTTAGAACCTAGTATTTTATTCAGGTTTTCCAGATTGATTTGATAACTATTTATTTTCACAATGTTTTTCAAGATTATGTCTTCTTTTACACCTGATAAATTTGCAAACCTTATCCCTAATCCTTCTATAACATTAAACAAATTATCGGTGTTTGTTAATTTCTCAACATCTAAATCATGGGAAACGAAGTCACATAAGCTGTTTTTGCTTTTGAGTTCAAATTCTTCGATATTACAATTCTCCAGGAGGGTTATCACGTAACTTTCTTTTTGTTCCTTTGATACATTTGTATCTTCTACTACCTTCCATATGTCTATACCGCTTCTCATAGATATCTGCAAAAATTTCCAAATCAAGTTTTCTTTTGAAGTTTCTTTTTTCAATCCTTCAATCAGCATCATGAAATCTTCAAAATACGGTTCCAGATTATGAAAGAGAATGCCAATTATTTTAGTTAATTTTTCACTATTGGTTTCATTGTCATTTTCCAACAAATATACAATTAAATTTAGATTCAAAGCCGCCAGACTATTAATATCATCAACCCTGATTTTTTCTACCACTTTTCTTGAATTGTTTAATTGCAAATGTAAATGGCTATTAGCGTATCCTAATTTAATCGCTTGAATGAACTCATTATCTTTTTTAGTTATTGAACCTTCTCGAAAAACGGTTAAGTAATCTTCGTAAAACTCATTTAACCAATTATTCCTAATTAGATAGTATAGGAGCTTTTTATTAGAAAGATCGAGGTGTAAATCAATACCATCTTCTGTAATTAATCTTGAGATTGACTTTGTTCTAACATGCTTTATATTTTTCTTTATTCCCTTAATTTCAGCTTGGATTTCCTCTTCTTTCTGTATACGCTTTTCTTCAAAATCCCTATACAATTCCAAATAATTCACAGAGTTTAGAGTTACAAATTCTTCTACATCTGAGTATTTTTTTAGTGGTGTGTCATTTCGACATAAAGAAAATTCGCCTGTCAATCCCTCTTTTAGAATATAGTCAAATATCCGTTGGCCATCCTGAACATAACTATTGTACGATGTTAAGGAAAAAGAAATCAAAAGATGTCTATCTTTTATTATTTGTTTACCAGAAAGTTCACGTTTTTTTGCAAATAACATTGCGATGTCTTTTTGATCCGTTATTATGTTTCCCAAACCATTAATAGACTTGTTTTGCAGTTTTTGGATTTTTTCTTCTAATGACCTTATTATTTCTTCCTTTTTATTAAACACGTCAAAAACCAACCCTTTGTTTTCTATAAGGTCTGAATAGTCTTTAGGGTATATATTTTTGTACACAATAAATGCAAATAGGTTATCGTAAGTAACACTCGAATTGTGTAACCTTTGACGAAAAACTTCAAACTCATTACAGATATTAATCAATGTCCGCATATCATTAATAAACAGAGCAACGTCTTCAATTAATTTTCTACTTAGTTTTTGATTGTTCCGGTCATTGTTATATACTTCTTCATTTTCAATAGGTAAAAATTTCTCCAATTTTTCTAAGAGTATAGATTCTGCATTAGAACTATGCATTATATTTACTGTTGGAATAATAAAATCGAAGAACTTTGTTCGATTATAAATTGATTCTGTTTCATCTTCTCCGGTAAAAATATCATCTTTCAATGCATAAACAAATTTTATATTCTTCTTTTTTAGGTGAACTGAACTATTTAACGCCGTATTAAGACTGCGTAGTCTCTCAAATATATTTATATCTTGAAAACGATCTAGGTCCTCAAAAATGATATATTGATATTTAGTTTTTTTGAACAAATATATGATCTCATCCAAATAATGATTAAATACAGTACTTCCATCCTTAAAGTTAAATTCTATGCTTGTGCTGGCAACACCAAATCTACTAATACCTAATTTTCTAAAAATTATTAACAAACAATAGACTGAAATACCATTTAAAATAATTATCAAACCTAATAAGAGAAGCCACAACCAGTTGGATTTTAAAAAAACTAAAAATGATTCCGAAGAGGAATAATATTGATTTAACCAGTTATTTTTTATGATTAAGATTGTCAGCACAATCGTAAATAGCAAATAAAATAAAACACCAAAAACATACCAATATGGTAAATCACTTATCTTTGTAAATTTTGAGTTTGGGATTTTATTAGGTTTCACTTGATAAAACATTTGCTGTAAAATTTGTTGCTCAAGCTGGTTGTGCCCCTTTTGTGACTCTAATGGAGCTTCTTCACCAGTTTGAAAAGTTGCGATAGACACTCGCATCATTTTTTTGGCTTCTTTTTTATTCTTTTCAAAGTAAGAGTCGATTATCGTTGTTTTACCTGCCCCATATCCCCCAGTGATTGCAATGTTCCTATTGTTTACATCCTTTAATGCATATCTTAAAGTTTCTAAATAAAACTTACTTCCCTCGTCTAACTCTTTTTTTGCTGCTAAACTTTCGTATTCTATTATTTGACTCAACACACACACCTTCTATTCATTACGGTAAATTGAACTTGTTGATAGGATTTTCAGCTATTTTTTTCTGCCCTCTTTTGATTTTTTCTTTATCTCATCTGTTGTTCCACTTCCATCTAGGAACCCTAAGCATATCAACCTCACCTTCTATGTTTCACTTATTTTCACTGTTCATCCAACCCCTTTAACCGACTCTTAATGCTATCTTTCGACATATAGTACAAAATACCTTCTTATTTTAAAACAGAAGAAAGAGATTAGAAGTGTAGCAATTTGGGGATGGTATTACAGTTAGGAAACTTACTGAAAAGGATAGGAATTCCTAGGTATTAATACTTTGGCGAAGAAGGATTGACGACATACTCGTCTATGAACAAGGTTTGGAAACCAAGTCTATTCAAACGTTTGATTAATAATAAGAACTGTATGTTCTCTTTTTATCGTATTATCTAAAGATTTAAAATTTCCTAAACACAAAAAGTGGTATCCTTAATTTCAGGATACCTTATTATTTCTAGGTTATTTTATTCAATATATCGAAGAAGAAGCTCTTGAACTTCATGATAGAATTTCTTTTTTATAGCAGCTCTTTTAATAACCTTCCAAGCCTTTATGGATTCTCCTTCTTCTTTCATTTTATGAATGACATGCCTAATTCTTCTAAAACGAAACTCTTGCTCTGATTCACAAATTTGTTCAATATAGGCTTTTGTTTTCTCCATCTTATCTAAATGCTTTTCTAGCAAGGATCTTTCACCTATTCCATCTCCAAGAGCCCTTAACGTGATTCTTATAGGTTTATCAGGGTTATTTTTCATGTCATTTGCGATCTTCTGAACCTTTTTAAATATTTCTTCATCCCTTTCAATCCAATCTATACGGTTATTCAATGTCTTTTTCTTCTGATGTTCTGGAGAGTTAGCATTTAGCCAATCCTTGTCATGTCGGTATAAAAAAGTATAAACTGCTGGACTCTTTTTTCTTAATTCTGTTTTTGAAATATCGGGAAAGTCCTTTTGTAACTGAACCCATTCACGCCGTCGACTCTTTACTACACCATTTTCGCCATGACTCTGATTCATTTGAGTACCTTTAGGAATGATTATCTGTTTATATTTAATCACGGTATTTGTATCCACCCCTAACATTCGAGCAATCTGGCGATAACTTAACTCCTTTTCCAGTAATAAATGAAGATCCTTTTTCCAAGTTACCCCAAAGTCCATAATTCGATTGTATCTATATCTATCTTCTTGAACTTGATCTCTGCCCTTCCGTGTATAGGAAAAGCCACATTTCGGGCAGGTAAATCTTCCAATTGATTCTTTAGTTTTTTCACAACTTCTGACAGTTACTTCTTCAATGATATTCCTTTTATAATCCGGACATACAAAGTTCAAACAAGGCCAATTCGGATGGCCAAATGGGGCATTTACAAAAGATGTTGTTTGAAATACATTACCTACATCTAATTGAAGGAATTTCAACATCAATATGTGAAAATAAGGATGAAAAGACTTTCGATGCTTACGGGAAATGTTGGCTATCCATAAGTCCAATTTTCCAACATCTATATGTAGACTTTTCAAAAGCCCTTCAGAATAAAAGCCACAAAAGGCTTCAAGCAATTCATTCTGCTTTACCTGTCCATTAATGCTGGCAAATCGGTTTTCAACTAAATGATAACGATAAAATTCCGTGTAATGGGAATATGGCTGACTTTCATATTGACCTTCCAATAAAAACTCAGCCTGTTGAAGGATATCCTTTAATTGCAGTAGATTTCCCCTAGCGTTTCTTTCTTTAGTCAAATTACAGTTGCCTGGGTTCGGCAATATAAAAGCATGTCTATTTGAGCTATTTATTGGAACTTTGCTATTCTCTAGCAATATCTCATGTTTTGAACAAATAAGATTACCAGGTAATTGGTGCAGCCGATGCCAGTACATCTCACCATACTTAGAAAGATCCTCTTCAAAACATTTTGAGCAATACTTTAAATACTTATTTTGAACTATCGAACTTGCCATAATCCCCGATTGCATGTATATTTTCTTTCCGTCATCACTTATCATAGATTCAAATATAGATAGAGCCTTTTCTTTTGGTAAGAACACTGTATAAAATGGATACATGGTATGATTCCTAATTAGAATTCGTTCGTTTAGTGACGTTTTCTTGGGTAGTCGGCTAACAAGAGATCCAATACCTGAAGGTAAAAATACGGAAGCACTTATTGTTCTTCTCCCAAACAAATCCTCCAAGGTATGTTTCCAAAAGAAATTGCCAGATCTGATATGGTATCTGGCAATTACACTGTATAACAGTTCATCCGGATAAGGCGTTGGAAATTGAATAATCACGAGACATCACACTCTGGATAATCTTGTTTTATAATACCGGCATTTTGGAAAGCCTGATAGGCAGTTAATTGTTGTTCTTTGCCTTGTTTTACTATACTTCTTAGATCTTTACTGTTTACTTCATCACTACTTTTTTCATGTCCATTGAGCTGAAGGAAGGCGTCCTTTACAGTTTTTGAGACATCTATTAATTTATGATTATCTGCTACTACTTTTTCTATCGCCTTTTCTGCAACTTCTTTTTCAATTCCTAGCATATTTAGACGAAAAACAGCATTATCCATTAATTTTGATTGCTCATTTTTTCGTTTTGCACCTTCTTTAAGGGAATCCATAACTTGCTTTTGATCGATATCAATTCGTTCTTGTTCCATAAAGTCTTCAATATTTGGTAGCATCAAATCATCGTACTTTGCTAACCCGATATAGTCTTTACTTTTTAACATCTGTAACATCGGCTGAACCATTTTTAATTCTTCTTTAGCTACTTTTTTAATTAAGGAAGTAGTAATTTTTTCTTCACCGCTACTAATCGAACGTAACTGAATCATCATGTATAGCTTAACGGCAATGTCAGGTATTCCTTGACACTCAATGTATAAGGCTGCAGATAATTCTTCTGAAAAAGGTGATTCCTCCTTTGTCCATTGATATTTCCACATCCCTTGAACAAACAAATCCCAAACAGCATCTTTATCAAAGCGATCCCACATGATATTTCCAATATTAGTGCTTCTTCTGGCTTGTCTAAATTGTGATTGTAAGACATCCATTGCCTTTGGTGTTCCAACGATAACAAGAGGAACATTTATCGTATTGATTAAGGCAGTAAAAAAATTTAGTATCTGAGTTGAACTGGAGCTTTTCACTCCTTTTAAATGTTGTAATTCATCTAAAAATAACATGCCCAGGTTAATGCTTTTAGCAATCTGAGCCATGATGGGCATTAGCTGACTTGTTGACAACCGACTATTTACATATCTGTTAAAATAACTTGAGCCAAGAAGTTGATCTACTTGATACATAAAATCGTAGATAATTGTTTTTACAGAACCATCAAAGGGGGTCTCGATTTTTAAATAGGTTACTTGATGATGGTTTAATGGTTGTCCATTAAAAGATACATGCGAAATCACTTGTGGAATGGTTTGTAATATCCTCTGTAAAGATCGGGTCTTTCCGACACCCGAAATTCCTATGATACTCAGTGTTTGACCAGTCTGAATGATTGAATTATCGAAAGTTTTATTCTGTATACTGTTCCAGTTATCCACAAAACTTTGTGCATAAGTAGAACTTATTGGATTTCGATAGGTATAGCCCGTTCTAATTAACCGTGATATTGATGACTCAATTCGAAGATGGATAGGAATAGCCTGAAAATATTGCAGCAATCGAGAAATTAGATGCACTCTTTGATGATCATTCAAATATCTTTCTTCTTTATTATATGGTGGATACATACATAAACGATCAATCACCTCTTCTTGAGAATAAATCGGAGGCAAAGCCTCAATAAGAGGATTGCCTCGATATTCCAATATTTCCTGTTCCCTGTATTCAGCGACATGGACCCTTGCCCCATTGTCTAGTTTAATCATCTCCATTACGAAGCACTTCCTTCTGTTTTTTACGGAAAATATCCAGCACTTTCACCGATTCTTTATCATGATTTACAGAGTTCAAACCCTTTACTGGATTATTATGAAACACTTCAACTTCTTTTTCTTTCGTCATTGCTTCTTTCTCTTTTTGCCGATTTTCCCTTATATTCTTTATATCTTTAGGAACCTCACCAGTTATAGATTGGTTTTTAGCTTCTTCCTTCGCCTGTTTAACGATTGATTCTATATCCTGAGCTAATTGAATAGCTCCATTCATGCTAACCTCTTCAAATTCAGCTTCTTGCTGTCGCCTATTTTCCTTTAGGCTAACAAGCTCTTCCGCTTTTGCATTTCGATACATTTCGTATTGCTCGATTAAAGAACAAACTTCATAGTTCTGTCTATCAATCCGAATGTAAATAGTTGCTACACTTTGAGGATCATAAGATACATCCATTTTCCAATTTCCCTGGATTCGGGCTTTGGAAAACCATCGCTCTTTTACAGCTTTAGAGCAAGTATAGTATAGACTACCAAAGTGAATACCCTTCGGAGTCACCATCGCTTGTGATTTAGGATAAATATTACTCCTAATTGCATCTAATGATATTGTTCTTAGTCTACCGATTCCTTTATGTAAGCCCCACTTGAAAATCTCAATGGGAATAGGTCGAATCTGTTCATCTATCATATTTTGTGTCAAAGGATAGTCTGAAAGAAAGTTATGATTGTTGTAATATTGAATGCAGCGAACCAAAATCTGTGTATATTCCTTTAGGTTAAGAACGGCCTTTTTTCTGTAATCTTGACCACCTCGTTTCATATAATCCTTCTGGACGGCTCCTGATAGGAAGGGGCTAATGTGTTGCTGGACAATATCAAAGTACTTTTCGCAAATGGCCTTTTGCTCCGGACGGTAACTTCCAGTATTTTGCAATTTTATTGTTAGATTCTCTACTATTTGTGTTAGTTCATCAGATATTAGCTCACTACCACGATCTGCCAATATGGTATGAGGAATATAGTGTATCGGCCAATCTTCATCACCAATCTCCATATCGAGTGTCCTCTTACAAAAGTCTCTTTTATTTTCAAAAGTATTTGCTAATGCAACTCTTAATGAGTATCCTGACATATTCTGAATTCCTACTCCACATCCGGCAATAGCACGTGAAAACAAATCGACACACAAATATATTACCGGACGTCCAATTACAGAGTTTCTATCTAATGAGGATACTAAATATATATCACCAATGGTTGCATCAATGGCATATGTACCTACTCCCATTGAATCTTCAGTAGCTGATCCAGTAATAGCACGGTAGTTTTGTAAAAATTCCCTCCTACCCTCTCTTTTATGAACGGCATCTTCCGGTTTGTACCATTTGCGGTACCAGTAGTAGAATTGGTCAAACGAAATAATCGGCTTACCCAAATCCAAAACCTTATAGCCTGTTTTTTTATCTATTTTTGAGAAATACTCTTTTAACATTTGCTGATAGGCAAATTTCAACGATGGTTTTGAACGAAGAAAGTAATACTTTTCCAAGCTAACCCTAATGAATTTCTTCCACTCATCGTTTATGGTTGCCCTTTTTATAGAGGATGCATATACGGTTGGTCTTCCTGTTTTCTTTGAATAAACACGTTCTCTCATTTGTTGAACGCCACAACTATAATAGTCGGGCAATAAAGCGTTTTTAATCATTCCCCTTGTCCAGTATTTCTTCAAATAGTGGCGAACCGTTTTTGGACTTAATCCAAACTCTTCACATGCCATTCTTATTAACTCAGACCTACGTTTGGGTATAAAAATATCAGGGGTTAAATAAATATGATTTATTACCCTCCATGCTTTATCACGTTTTTCTATTTCCGTTTTAGATAAACCCTCTTCATCTACATTGATGTCCCAAGGATCAGTGTCAATTTTTACTATCTCGCCATTATCCAATGAAGACTTTATATGGTGTGTTTCCTCACTATATGGAAATGACGGTTGGCAGATGTTCACCAGAAAACAAAGGCTATGCTCATGATCAATCCAGACCACTCGTTGAACGAGTTCGGGATTTTGATTACTTTGCAACAAATCATTAATGACTAACTGCATATCTCACATCACCCTACTTATAGGAAACTTGAAAATGATAATCTTCAAGTTTTTTGGAAAGATAGATTTTCTTGCTTAGATCCATTTTTATTTCTTTAGTAGCGATTAGATGTTTAAACAGAATCAAGCCTAGGCCATCATCTAATTGATATGCTTTCTCCAGCCTTGAAAGTATCCTCTGGATGGTGTCGGAAGGATCCGACAAGTACTTCATCATATCAGTTTTAAGAATAGCCATATTAGAAATTAAATCTGGGTAATCCTGAATATCACAGGCATTCATAGCCCAACCAATATTTCTTGCCAACTGTTTATTGATTTCCTTTTCAGTTACAATGCCAAAATCTATCTCTTTCTTTTCGAAGTATCTCCTTTGCAGCTCCATTCTTTGCAAGGTTGCCTTTTTCTCCAACTCTTGCGATTGCTTAATTATTCTTGCATGATAGAAAGGCTCACCATCATTTCTTTTTCTTGTTATCAAAAAAGAAGATGTAAAGATATGCGGCACTTGAGTCTTAACGTCAAATAGTTTCTTAGAAAGATCCTTATCCAATGAAATATTCATCTCGTGAAAATCTAGTAATGGATATTGCTCCCTTAAATCTATTACACCATCGTCAAACTCTAATAAATAGAAATAATATAACTGCAAATCACTTAACAGATGATGGACCCTTTGAGTGGTATGACCAAAAATGCGAGTAGACCTCCCTTTGGAAGCAATATCTTGAACCTGTAACCATGGCTTATAGTCTTTTCCTGTCCCTTGCCCACGTTTTTCCTTCAGGAATCTATTGATAGTAGTTTCATTCCATTCTCTGATCATTTTTCTCCTCCTTATCTCTATAAATAAACATTGTCTACTGCCCTTTGCTTATCCTCAGCACTACTATTGATGTAAAAGCGATACAAGGTATCAACAGAACTATGTCCAGTTAATATTGCTAAGGTTTTCGGGTCTACTTTCCCTTCTTTTAATAAATTGGTACAAAATGTATGTCGAGCCATATGTGGTGTCACGATGTATTCAAGCTGAGCTTGCTTACTATACTTTTCTAACACTTTATTAATAGCCAGCCTTGTTAAAGCTCCCCGTTGGCCTTGAAGCAGTTTTTTTGATTTTACATCTGGTCTGGCTTCAAAATAATCTCTAATGGCAGAAACCACATTTGTATTTAGATTGATTTTTCGCACCTTGTCGCCCTTTCCATTGCGTATTAATACATAACTATAATTGTTTTTTCCATTTCGCTCGGTAAGATGCATATCATCTATTTCTAGTGAAACCAATTCGTTACATCTTACACCCGTTCCAAAAAGCAAATAATAAATCAGTATATCTCTCTTGTTTCCAGATGCTTCAATTGTTCTCTTTAGTCGATATTGTTCCTGCTTTTCGACAACCTTCACTTCATAATCTAATTCAATATTATTTTTCTGAAGCACTTTTTTTAGATCTATCTCCGTATTGCAGATATTTTCGCCACACAAAAACTGCTGAAATCGAACAACGCTCTTTAGCTTACGATTGATACTTGTTACTTTTAACTTTTTATTGAAATTCAAGTATTGCCGATATTCCCGAAGATCAGTTTCCGTGATAGTCTCGGTATTGTATCCAATGGTATTCAATAACCATTCCTTAAACTGCTGAATGTCCTTTTGATACGCTTGAATGGTCAAAGGGCTTTTCCCATCTTTATGCAACCGCTGAATAAACTCAGATAACATGTTCTCTTTCCTCCTATGCTTTTTGGGAACGCAAAAAGGCGTTACTGCCAAGGGTCAAAATTCTATCTTTTTTTTAAGATAGAACCACAACCCAAAAGCAATAACGCCTTTGATTTCCATATATTTATGTCTATAATTCTATTATAGTTACAATTTTTTGATTATACAAGGCCATTATTACAATGTAACGAAAACTACAATGAAAATAATTTTAGGAAACGGGAGATGGAAAAGTGAATATTAGTGAATTGAATTATTCAACAGTGAGAATAACGTCCCAATTAAAAAACGGAATTAGTACCGGAACTGGTTTTATCATTAGATTTGCTGAACAAAACAGAGATGGACAATACCTAAGTGTTCCATCAATTGTTACTAATAAGCATGTTATTGAAGGTGCTATTGAAATTACAGTAAGATTCCACGCTGCTGATATTAACGGCAAAAGAATAAACTCTCACTGTGAATTTACGGCTCCAATTGATAGCTTTTTTATGCATCCTGATCCTAATGTCGATTTGTGTGCAATGCCTATTGCTAGTTTATATATGTTAGCAGAAAAAGATAATATTAAGCCATATTATTATGGCATTAGATTGCAACAAATACCGACGAATGAACAGCTGCATAACTATTTCCCTGCTGAAGATATTATAGTTATTGGCTATCCCAACGGTATTTGGGATGAAGTTAATAATTTCCCGATTTTTAGAACAGGCACCTTAGCTACTTCACCCGCTGTTGAATATAAAGGTCAAAAGGAGTTTCTAATTGACTGTGCAATCTATCCCGGTTCAAGTGGTTCACCTGTTTTATCTGTTAAACAATTATTTCACAAAGAAACTTTTGAACCCTTCACTTCTGTGAAATTATTAGGTGTAGTTTACGCTACTTATCAGCATACAGTACAAGGTGATTTAATTATCAAAAATATACCTACAAATATAAATACCCCTATTCCTAATCATTTGGGCTTGGTTCTTAATAGCACAAGAATTCACGAACTTAATAAACTGATTACAGACTATTATGCGGATGTTTCCGATGAAGATATTTACTTTGCGTTAGGTACAAAAAAGAAAAAGAAAGATTGAAAGATTTAAACCTGTTTGGTTAATATACCGGTAGTATTTTGCAACATTTAAAAAAACTGTGATGTAAAATACAACCCATAACATAATCTCTCTTCATAATTGTCAGTTATGTAGCAAGTTTAGACCCGAATTGCATCGAAAAGTCCTCGAATATGTAAAACAAGAAAAATAAATCTCGATACATAACTTTTTAAGCAAATTTTTCATCAATTTCCACATAGCTTCATACATAAAAAAGAGGGATAA
The DNA here is from genome assembly GCF_018343715.1 of Bacillus sp. FJAT-49711. Taxonomy (GTDB): domain Bacteria; phylum Bacillota; class Bacilli; order Bacillales; family Bacillaceae_C; genus Lederbergia. Next base: position 648,859 of record NZ_JAGYPL010000003.1, read on the forward strand.
AGGATCTTCCCTTTACCCTCTACTAGCATTCTTCTTTCTGTTTAACATCCCGAAAAAACCGTTGAACAATTTCACCAGTTCTAAAGAAAGCATTACAATTCTCTTTTCACTTTCCCCCATTTCATAGCGTCTCAACATTGGCATCAATTTTTGAAAAGCCTCTTTACTACGATTGAGCTTCTTATATTTGTTTTTCACGTTAATTTCAGTAGCAGCCAAAGCAATACTTCTTGGAATTTCCGTTGCCATTCTACGGATTAGTAGACATTCTTTCCAGCCAATTTCATTTTGATTTTGTTCAGTCCAATCTAATACAAGTTGTGTAAACCTAATTGCCTGCTTGTATAGATTTAATTTACGGAAAGAATCTACTTCTATTGTCATATTTACTCCTCCTCACTCGATTCATTCTGTTCAAGTATCTTATCAATTTCCTGAATCTTTGCTAACAGCAGCCCGAAAATTATTTCTGCATCGTCATCTAACTTTCGATACTGCTCTTGTGTGATGTAGTTCAGGATTCTTGCTAGATCTAAGAAACTTTGACATTCTGCGATACTTCCAAGGGCTGTATTGAAACGATCCCTTTCTTTTCCGTAATAGTGATTTCGAAATCCCTCGCTGAAATTGGCGGCTACGCTGGTTGAGGCACGACGCAACTGATCACACATGTTGTATCTCTCAATATCAGGAAAAGCCTTTACGATAGAATAAATCTCTTTGCTAAATCTCAATGCTCTTTTGTAGACCTCTTGATTTCTTGGATTAGATATCTGTCTTTTTGTTTGTTGCATAATTTCATCACTCCTTGAATTTCTTGTGTTTGAATTGGAATTGTTTCTTATTGATTTGAAGTTTTCAGTTCAGAGGTATTTTCGGAGTATTACAGGGACTTACGTGGATTGAGCAGAATCATAATTCTGTTGCTCTCTTTTTTCATTCAAATAGTGGTTCATGAGGATTGTTTCAGCTTCGCTGAGATTTTCCATTTCTTGAATCATCCAAGCCTTCCCTTCATCTGCTAGCTGAACTAACTTTGATTGAATATCAAAAATACTGAAGGAGACTAACTCCCTAAATTCTCTGTATTCCATCTGAGTTCTGGCTACTGCTTCATTCATTATTTTTCACCCCCCAATAATATCATTATAGATCACCTCTTGTATTAGATTAAAAAATGGATGTTCTAGGTGGTCTTATATATGTTTTGTGGGTTGGACGAATAGTTCCTTGGTCTAGCAGGGTTGAGTTATCACAATGCTTCACAAGACTTTATTGCAACATTCAAGGAATTCGTTCACTTTTGTCAATAAAACTTCCTTTTCCACTTTTGATGAATTCTGTTCTTCTGAAAAATGACGGCTCATTATACTACTCCAATCATTGCTATGACAGCGGGTTTCTTCTAATATAGTTTCGAAAACTAGAAGTTCACCTTTAGAAGTGACAAAGATCTCTTTTTTATCCACCCTAAAATAATTTTTCTCATGGACACACGTCTCTCCCACAGCAAAAATTTGGCATCCACTAAGAATGTCATTTTTTTACCTTTGTAAAATTCAAATACATTATATTTTCGATCTTGCCCAATTGCCTTTTTATAAATCGGCTCAAATTTAACAAGAATTAGAAGTTTTTCGATTGCACCATCAAGAGTATCTGCTGGCATACAGATATTCTTTAATTCCTCTGTTTTTGTAACAAATCCTAAAATTGCTGTTTCTGATAACTCGTACATCATGTTATCGTTCTCCTTTTTTAGTTGATACTCCCATAATAGTTTTTTTTCAACTATACATAGTTTTTGAGGTTCGAGCTTGTCTTAGTTTGTTTAACCAATAAAATCCTTTCTTCCAATTAGTCAAATCTAGTGCCATCTAATTAATGAAAGAACTGAAAGAAATTAAACAAAAATTGCTTAACATATGATTTTTTATGAAATCTTAATACTTACTCGAACAAACTTTTTATGATTTTTTCTTATATTTCCTACCTTTTTGCATAGCATAAATCGTTCAATCAATAAAATGAAAAGGACGTGGTAGACATGAAAGATCAAATTTTTATTGCCGTAGACTGTGGCAAGCATGGGAGTAAGGGAATCGCTAAATACAAAGGGATTACCTATATGACAACCTTTCGCACCAAAATGCAACAAGTAAAGAGGTTGGGAGTAGATATTCAACCAAACTCATTCTTAGTGGAATTAAATGGGGATGAATATCTGCTTGGAGAAATGGTTAGCGAAGATTATGTGGATTACTCCTTAAACAAAGCCTCCCTGATCCATCAGATCTCCATATACACCGCCATTGCCCAACTTCTCCAAAAGGCAAACGCCCCTACAAATGTAGACATCCGCTTAGCTGTCAATGTTCCAATCAACACTTACAAAGATTCTGTTCAAAAAGAGAAGTTTAAGCAAATGGTGGAAAATCATAAACGTACCATCCATTTTATGGTCAACGGAAAAGCATATTCGATTGATTTGACCGATGTCACAATAGTTTTTGAGGGTATGGGAGAAGTTTATGCGAAGCCAGATAAGTACAAAGAGAAAAATACAATCATAGTTGATTTAGGTGGGTTAAATACGACGTTTTGTACGTTCAAAGGAATACACCCCTTAATCAATACCATGATTGTATCGGATTTAGGCATCAATATTCTAAAGGGGAAAATCGGGAAAATTATCAACGAACATTATGGGCTTTCTGTTTCATCCGATGATTTGGAGCAGGTTTTACGAAGTGGTTATTTTGCAAGTAAAGGAGAAGTTTACGAAGACAGTAAAGTGTTTATCGAGGAAATCAAGTATGAACATCTACAGCAAATTATTCGGTTTGCGAAGAGTCGGGGGTATACCTTCAACATGAGCGACATCCACTTTGTTGGTGGCGGTGCAATCACTCTAAGAAGATACCTCAAACAACAATTTCCTCATGGAGTCATCATGGATAATCCTCAATACTCCAATTGCCTCTCTTTCCTCAAAATTTTAGAGGTCAAATATGGCTAATCTAAGGTTTACGATTAGCCTCCTTCCAAATGACCAAGATTTGATTCGATTTATCGAGGTAAAGAGGAGAACTCAAAGTCTTAGTGCTTATGTCCGGGAATTAATTCGAAAGGATATGAGTGGCAACAAAGAAATCCCCAATCTTGAAGAAATTTACGAGTATGTAGAAAAGAGACTTCAGGAAAGTGGATTTGCTATAAAAGACGTTGCAGAAGATCAAATGAAAGAGATTGTAGATGAAGTGGACAAAGAATTGATTTTGAATCTATTTTAAGAAAAAGGATGGTTCCCATATACTGGTACCATCCTTTCTTTTTTACTCTTAATATACTGTACTAAAAATGTTATAAAATAAGCGTCTTTTTTTGATTATAGAGCTGTAACTAACTCTTTAAATGACTCTTTCTTAGTGCCTTTTAGGTTTTCTAATTGTAACTTTGCTATTGGTGGAATCGAATCATAATCTATTCCCGCAAAAGTTTTAAGTATAGCATTAAATACTATTTTAGCACCTTCAGGAGGTACAGCCATACCTATTTGTTTCCTTACCGCTTCTTTGCTACCCAAAAACATAAAATCATCAGGGAAAGTCTGGAGTCTTGCTCTTTCACGATTGGTTAATGCTCTATTCTCACTCCAATGATACATGTGGGTTCCACCACCACCGCTACCTGTAACAGTATAAGCTGGTCTAGTAGGATCTAGCCTTTTATAAATCGAGCTTAACCTAGCACCTTTTACATTCAATCGAAGTTCTTCAGGTATACCTAAATACCAAGCGTTTTCCCCTGCCGGTATATAACTTAGCATTTCTTGAACTTTTTTGGTATGTTTGGGCATTTCATGGTTTGGTGCATCCTCTGGAATTGGTGGCTCCAAAATAGCTTCACGAGAAGTTTTATAATCTGTTGAAGCCAATGTTGTTGGTGCAGGAACTTTAAATTTAATACCTTTTTCATATAGATCATTTCGAATTCCTACAATAATAATCCTATGTCTAGCTTGTGGAACACCATATTCTTCAAATTTATACAAATGAGGAGTTAATTTATATCCTGCCTCTTCTAGTTCAGTTAAGATTTTTATAAACGCATTACCTTCATTCGCACTTTGAAGTCCACCCACATTTTCAGCAACAAAGAATTTAGGTTTATATAATTTTAAAACCTTGACACCATAAGAATACAACGGACCAAAAGTTCCCTCTAATCCTTTCTTTTCACCTACATTCGAGTAATCGTTGCATGGGAACCCAAATGCAAAACAATCTATATCACCTAATATTGATTTATCTCCAATTGGTAGATTTTCAACTGGCCCAACATGAACCGACTCGTCATTTTCGTCACCACAGATATTAAGTCCATATGTCTTACAAGCATTGCTATCATAATCATTTGACCACAAATGTTCTATTTTCCACTCTTCCCCAGTTTCCGGATGAACAAAGCCTGCATTTTTGGCACCTAGAGAAAGACCACCTGGGCCATTGAATAGTTCTCCCTTTAGAAATTTCATAAGATGTTACATCTCCTAAAAACGAATATTTGTTCTTGCATATATCTATGCTATTCATTATACACCTTTTCTACTAATTTTGCAGCTTAAAAGTTTTTAATCGAAATACTCTTTCAAAAAAAAGCCGAAATATACTAGGCTACAAGATAAATGTATATTTCAGGCTTTATAATTTAATTTTATATTTATTTGTGTCTCTGTAATTTACTCCATTGATTTTACAGGTTACTGTAACTACGCTCAATCAACAAGATTTCCCTCGACCTTAGCACGAAACCCCCATGTAAACACTGTGTTTTCTGGTTTTACCCTTTCATCACTTTTTATCGTCCAAGTCGTTGGATGAACAGGGACTCCTTGAGGAATATGCTCACACAAAGTAAATCGTACTGGCTCATCTTTAATGTCTGGTGTTATAGGTAAGTAAAAAGTAATAATTTTCAACCCATAAGTAAAACGAATCAGGTAAGGATACTCTTTAGATTCATCTGTTGCTGTTTTGAATACTTCCAAAATAACATTTGCATAACCGTTACCTTTTACAAAAGCAGTATCCATATAAAGAGGGAAGATATCAATTTTGCCCAACAACCATTCAGGAACGTAAGCAACTAATGCTTTATCTTCATCCTCTAGGAGAGCCCATGCCATGTGAGTCAAAGTCTTACATATATCTGAAGGTCTATATGGTGGAGGATTATTTATTGTAAACTTCATCACTTTTTCATTATCTTTTTCTTCAATTTCAAAGACACCTTCATTTTCCAATACATCAACTCTAAGGATATCATTATCTTGATTCTTCTCTAAAATTGACTGTTTTCCTTTTTGTTTATACTTTGGTAAACCAGATCCAGGCCGTTTTTTTGCACTAATGAATATTCTGTCGAAGGTTAAATAGTTTATTAGTTCATTTTCATAATAGCTCATTTTTTCATTACAACTATCACATTCATTTAAATAAAATAATGTACGATTCCCTAGACCGGCAGGTATCACATGTGCATCTTTTTTAAAGGACACTTCGGGACGCTTCCTATTACAAAAAATACAAGACTCTATACTTCTGTCCCCCACTAAGTCTCTATCATCGCCTAAGATATCATGAGGATAAAAAAAGGAACTATAATTTTCATAATGTTCATCACTGTGTTTCACTTTATAAGAACCTCCAATGATTATAACTATCCTGCACCACCCGAACAGTAATCGTTGCTTCATCTTACAAATATTTTCATATTCGTTGCTTTTTAAGGCATTTCTGCCACGGTATCGTAACCTTTATTGGTAAACAAAGATATAAATCCTTCTTTTCTCTCTTCCTTTTCTAATTCGTGTTCTAAACAATAATCTAAAAATCCTAACAATGCTTTTGCCGATAAAATTGCACCCGACACATTGATTTCGGAGTTAATCAATTTAGCCTTGTCACTTATTTTTTCAAGATGCCTTTCTCCGCCAAACTTATTAGCAGTTACATAACCAAAATAAGCAACTGATTTACCTTCGTAACCGTGATAATTAGGGATATATTCCGATGCCATGTGTGACGCTAGATTTGCTGATAAGGTGAATTTTTCTCTATAATTTTTAGCATCTAAAATACAAATTGTTTCTTCGTCTACATGAACTAAAATCTCGATCTCCGTTCGTATGTCATCACCCAATGGCTTAGGACGCATATCTACTTCAAAACCAATAGATTTTAAGATTTCACCTGTTTTATCCTCAAAAACACGATCGTTTTCTTCGTAAAGATATGATTCAACAAAATCTTCATTTAGAGATTCATAAGTGTGTTTGTGCAATTCATAGGCAAATTTTCTAGCTTCATTAGTGGAAAGTTCCTGTTCTAATATCTCCGCAATCTCCTCAACACTTAATCCCTGAATCAATGGATAAGGAGATAAAAGACGTTGAACCTTTCGTATGCTCTTTCCTTTATTCGTAGCAGGGGGTAACGAACCATATGGACTTGCTTTGTAACTATCTACATCTAATCCTGCGTTTTCAGCGAACCTTTCAAGTGAAATTAAGAACCTTTTATTAAATGGATACCTATTTTCTAAGTAGTCCAGCATTTTAGAAGTTGCTTCATGCTTATCGGTTGGTAATCTCAATGCGTCTCCTCTGACGTAATCAACAAGCCCTGTGTAATCACAAAGCATCATAAACGTATGAGCAACATCCCCGTGTGCTGACGCAAAATCACGAGCATCACTGTCCGCTCTTTCTCTATGATCAAATAGAGTAGCTACTGCTTGCTTCATATCATTTTTCTCACTATCTGAGGCATTTCTAAAATCTACTATTTTTTTTGTAACATTAAATAATTCATCGTCTCGTTTAGCTGTAAGTGCAAAAAATGTGATTTCCTCTTTAGTAATATAATAATTTAGTAATGGTTGATTTACTAAACGCACAAGGAACCTCGCTGGTCTTATTTGGAAACCATCTTCATACTTAGGACGAAATCCGCTATCCAAAAAATAAGCATTGGGGATTTGCAAGGTTAAAATCTGCTTTGAAATATTATCCCTGACTTTTTCAGAACTTAATATTTTCTGACCAACTTTGGTAAGGACTAAGTAACCCTCTTGGTTCAAGTATACATACCCGAAGGTACGTAACATAGCTCCCCATGTTCTTCCACCAGACCCATCATTACTAATATTATCTCTCTTCAATCCTTCGGACACTAATACAGCTTCATATTGCTTATGAGCATCTCTGTTTCCATACCAAACAATAGTAAAATTATTGGTAGCAATTTTAAGTGCTCGCAGTGCATCTACATGGAACTTTGGATCTCTCTCTGGTCGAGTAATAAACCATACTTTTCTCACCGTATATCCCCCTTTAATTTTAAGAAATTAGGATTCTAACCTTTTCCATTATTTCCTTTTCTTTTTCATTTAATTTATTTTTATATCCCATGGATGCCCAATCGCCCAAGACATCAAGAAAAAGCTGTTTGTCAGTAATTATGAAATCATTTATATAATTTTCATCCTCATCAGATAAACGTGAAATCAAAGTTGAAATACTCAGTATTTTCTTATCAAAAACATTCATTAGCTTATGTTCTTTTAGATCATGTTTTTCGTTAATAACTGAAAGAACCTTTACAAAGGAAGAAATATGAATATCTTCATTATTGTTGTAGGCATCATTAAACCAATTGTTACTATTCCCCGCTCGGTTACTTACTTCTCTATGAGTCAACTTAGCTTCAGAGATTAAATCATCAATATTATCCATCAGCCTATAAAGTAGACTTTTTCTCAGTAGTTTTATAAGCATATTCTTGTCGATTTGAACACACCCTCTTTCTTCGTATAATTACTTACTCATAGTTTAATCCTTATCAAAATAAAAAAATCACCCGCAAAGGTGATATTTCGATTCGAACCATATTTATTAAATCTTCTTAGTATTTTTAACTAGATTTATGACATTGCCATCATCATATGGTTGCGAATAATAAATTTTACCGCACTTTTGACATTTCACATCACAAACACGATTATATATAAGTTTTTCCTTTTTAGATAAATGTACTGGTGGTTCTTCCACACCAATAACAAGCAATACTCCTCCGCAATTACAAATCAAATTTATCGCCCCTCATTCAAAATAAGCATACTTTATTGTGGTACATCGCTTATATTCGTCCTCACTAATTATAATTAGCAATCCCATTTTACTCCAAACCTTTTTATTTGTATTGTCTGAACCCCATAAACCTGTTAGATAGGCGAAAAATATATACTTTATAAGTCCCCTACGAGGAACTTTCGCCCCAATAGAATGCAATCCATGTAGAGCCGAAGTTTATAGGGTTGCCATAAAAAACAGATACATAAAAAAGGAAGCTGCGTTATACAGCCTCCTCCATATCAAGGGCTAAAGAACCTTTTCAACCCTATATTTTTCCTTTAGGTATTCTTGATCTTTAAACCCGACGATAGTGTAAGTCCTTGTTCCTCCCTTTTTATCCTCAAGCAGATTCAAGAGCCGTCTAAATGATTTAACGTCAAATTTTGTTTCCCCCGGCTTCACTCCGTATGCTTTTATCATTTGATCGCTAAATCCCTTCAAATAGTTATCTACTTCCGTTTTAGAAGAAAATTTAAGTTTCCTTCCGTCCTCCCTATACCTTTTCAGTTGAAAGCACACGGTTTCATATAACTTTACCTCGATTGAGTTCTCTTGTGACAATTTGATTCTCTCAACTCTTTCATAATCCCGTTTTTCCTTTATATAGGAATAGGGTTTATCCTTGTTTGCTTTCATATGAGCCTTCATGACATTGCTGACAAATGAGTGGTCATATGCGTTTTGGAAAAAATAGACCAAGTCAATCCTTGCATCACTGCCAAACTCCTTCAGAACTGATTTCCCTCTATCACGGCCATTTAGAAGGTACTCTCTGCGTAAGCTATCGTACCAACCCTTATCATTAGCAATTCTTTGTAAGTTCTCTTTTCGAGTACCAGTAGAATTTATCTTTTGGGATTCTAACTTTGAATCAGCAATTTCCCACTCATCACATACTTGTGAAAATGTGCATCCAAAACTCTTCTCAAGTTCCCGAATCAATGCCTCTGGATGAGTATAATTGAAGTATGTCTGATAGAGAATTAATTCACTTTGAATAATCGGGCTGCATACATGGATTTTTCCTTGCTTATCTGTGAACAATCCTGCTTCTCTCTCCATTTCATCCAATCTGATTCTTGTACGTGTAGGATTTCTCCTCATTCCTTTAATGACTGCAATTGTATTCTCAGCCTTCATGATTTCTTCTTCCAGAAAAGTGTGGTAAAGAAATACTTTGCTCCCTTTTTTTGATTTTGGTGCTTGAAAATAGAGGTTCAAGGAACTGTATTGAATTCGAAAACGATGCGACATCTGAATGATCCTTACAGCATTGTGGTTAAGGGACTCAGCCGAACAAAGTATCCAAGTTTCATCATTCTCATTGTTGTTCACGATCGATATGCCTGATCCAAGTACAGTCGTTGCTAAGATTACTTGAATGTTATCTGGAATTAATCCATAATCAATAAGCATCGACTCTTCATCCGAACGGTATTTCTCTTTCTTGGCAAATATCCCAATGGATGGAATTCCCCTCTTTTTAAGTTCCGCAGCAAACCATTCGATTGCATCGGTTGATTCAATGAATACCAACAGTTTTTTTTCAATGTCACTTTCAACGGCGAGTTGTATTCTATTGAGCATTTTCTCCTCAACTTGCACTGATGTTCCCTCTAAAATGGTATATTTAGCTTCTTTAAACGGATTTTGATGATCCTTCTGATTGATTTTGATAATCAAATCGTAGTCATCGGAACGAAGGTGTTGTGGGGTAGCTGTAACATCCAGGGACACACCGCCTGCATTAAGAATCGCCTTCTCAGCTACAAGGTAGTCCCTTACCGCATCAGGCTTATAGGAAGCATCCGTGGACAAAACGTGTTTCTCATCGGTAATGAGGAGAATTGGTAGGGGTTCATTTACAGAAGTGCCTATCTGTTTATCCATTTTCATATCCACAATGACTGGTGCATGATCAATGGTGGTGAGAAAGCTAGGAGTAGTTTTTACCATGGACTCTCTCTCTTTGACTTCGTATTTGTCGGAACCTGTAATTCTGATAGAAATTCCATCGCTTTCAAAGTCATTTTGAAGGTTGTTGATTAGAGCATTGCGGGGGCAATTGTAGAGGGCAAAACCGTAGGGATGTTTTTGAGGGGTAAGATTACATTTCATTCTCTCATTGTATTCATGGATCATCTTGGTCAATGCGTAGCTCTTTCCGCTTCCAGTTCCAGAAATCAGAATAATTTTCTTCCCTCTGTACTTGAAACCAAATAGAATCTCTTTTAATTCCTCATAGACTTCTTTGTTCTCATAGATCTTCCCATTAATTTCAAATGAAAGGTCTATCCTGATTTCGTGATTTTCCATAAAGGTAAAGAGATTTTCAGTGGCAACGTCATGCTGTTTAAGGATATGGTTTAAAGAACCCACCCCTACATCTTTGTAGTTCTTAAATTCATCCACATCTTGCTTAAATGCTGTTCCTTTCTTGAGGGCATCAGCCAGTTGGATTTTTTGCTGATGTGTTATCTGGCCATCATCCTCTAGGTTGTTCAATACCATGAACAGATAACTAATTTCCCTATAGTTAAGAGAAACCAACTTCTGCGATTTAAAAGCATTCAACAAATTATTGAAGTCAACTTCAGACGTAACCATTTTATTGTTGAAATCTTTGTCAAGCAACCGATAAACCACCTCTTGTTTGCTTATCTTCTTTCGTTCTTTCTCCAGTATCTTTTCTATACGGGAAATTTCATTCAAATATGGGTTTAAGCTGTATATTTCCAGATCTTCATTCACTGTTACAGGTTTTCCCGAAGGAAGAATATTTTTGCTTAGCGTCATACTTTTATCAAATGCAACGCCTATTTTCGCACCTAAATCATCCCGAAATCTTTCCATTACATAGGATGATATTTCGTAACCTACGCACTCTTCAGATACCAACACATAACAGTGGTAATTCTTCTCTGATAGCTTCTTACCACTTGAATAAGACTCTTGAACAAAGTGGCAATAGTCATATATATTCTGTATCACTTTCTCAATTTGGTTCGGAGGGATAGAAGAAATATCATTCAAATTAAAGCAATAGATGTTAGTTTGGTGATTTTGGATAAAATTCCTCAACCTCTTTGATTTTTCCCAAGAACCTACAGAAAGAGGGACACCTCCTGTTAAATAACGCTTAAATTCCTGCCACGTTACACGATTAAATCCCTTTTTCTTTTCATTCACTTCATCTAGGTATTTTTGTATCACTTCAATATTGACTAATGCCTCCTCTTTAGAATCGAACCCGTGTGTAAATGGCTGCATCAGGATTTCAATGCTTTTGAGTGTATTCTTTTTAACATTCTTTCCTACTTCTTTAATTGATTTGGAGTTCATAAAAACTACCTACCTTTCAGTTGTATTGCTATTATTATAGAAGGTCTTAGGTAGGTAAATAAAATATAGTATGTTTGATACTGTTCGAGCTCATTTTAAAGAGAAAGGTAGCAATTTAGGGCATTTTGATATTACCATCACTTGAATAGAGCAACCCCTAAAAACTCTGCTCTTGAGGCAAAAAATCGTATAAAGACTATATAAATACTATTATTTTCGCCCTTTATATCTTTTACATTTCACGGGAGATGTTTATAGGGTTGGGAAAGTCTTCTTTACTGATTTAAAACTCAATCTTTGCATCTTTTACATCATGTACAGGAATTATTTTTTTACATATATGAGTATCTTTTCTCTCCTTATGATTGTTCCTTTTCAAGGCAAAGTTTATACTTAAATCTGGAAAGCGAAAACTTTAATTTTTTCTCCTATATAGGGTTATGTTTCGGTCATCGTGTTTTGACAAAATGCTCAGTTTTTATCCTTCCTGAATACAAAATTGCTTGTGATCAATATATCAAAAAGCCTAAATAGTGGTCATAAAAAAACTCGGCATCCGTTAAAGAAGAAGCCGAATTAAGTAATTTTGCAGTGTTAATCAGAAATCCTTTTTAATGACTCGTGATCCTCGATTATCAATTGCAAGTATTGTAAAATCTTCTCGACAGGCCAATTAAAACCTACCAGGATGTTAATTTGATTTTTTAGGGAAGAGCCCCTATATCCCTTCTCGAGCCTAAACAGATAACTAGGTGATAAATTCGTTTTTGTTGCAAGTTCTTCGAACGTCATTCCTAGCTCCTTTCTTCTCTTACCAACAAAATCGGCAAAATCATTCAATGCCTCCTGTATCTCGTCGATTCTATCCTTTTTATTTTCCATGCAAAATTCCTCCCTTTATAACTGCTAGAGCATTGTCCAGACCTGTTTTTTGAATCTATTTATACTAAGCAAAAGAGAAGAATTAATTACCTTAGAATGAAAGGTTAAGATAAAAAAATGACAACTATCATACGGGGCCCTAATATCAATATCTGTGAAAGGCTTTCTGATTATTTCAACCTCGAAAAATAAGAACTTTTTAAGCAAGATCCCATCGTTTGAGTAATTCTATTAATTCTCTTTGACTTGATCCATACCAGCTACATTCGGCTCTTCTAAAGCAATTAAAATCAACTTTTGCTCCTTTTTGCAATAGAACTTCAGCGACCTCCAGAAAGCCATAATAACAGGCGATCTCTAAAGGACTTCTCCCTACATCATCAACTTTGTTAGGATCAGCACCCAGCTCAATTAGTCTCTTCACAAATTCAATATTATTTTGCCGTACTGCCCACATTAGCGGAGTGCCACCTGCTATTTCATCATTAACATCATTACCTATAAAATATCTCTCAATTTCTGAATGATTATTTTCCCGAAGTAGCTCAAAATATTTATCCATCTCTCTCACCTTCTTTTTTAGTTTTATCAATTCTTTTATTATGCAAAGTTTAAGAACTTATTCTTGCTGCAAGAATCCCTTTAAAAAACTCTCAAACTCCTCAATTTTCACATTAAATAGATCGACAAATAACAATGGTTGCTCTATCCCACCCTCATCCTTTCCTATGTCTGTCCTTTTTCCGATGTCGTTATTCTTAGATGAGTATTGATATTTCACCATCTCTAACAATTGGAAGAATCGCATATCACTATGCTGTTGCCAAATATCGAAAATTAGGTTCAAAATAGTCTTGATTCTCTCCTGATCTCTTCTTTCATTTTCACTTTCTCTATTTTTTTCTCTATTCCTCTCTATAACCTCCATAATTTTTCCTTGCATGATTTTACTTCGTTTTCTATCTTCCTCAATTACAGAACAGGTCTCTCTCAAATCCTTTGAATTCTTTATCTCGTAAATCAAATAATCATCTCCACCCAAAATAATGCCGTCATCCACAAAATCAACATACGGCAAATTAAGGGTCCTCCAAAAATCAGAATTTGGAGCTTCATCATTAATAAAAATATGAAGTTTATATGATTCAATATCTGACGTTACAGCAGTACAATTCCCTTCCCCAGTTTCCAATGCTTTTTCAATTGTCGCCTTCATTCTCTCTAAACCTTCTCTTCTACCAATAATTATGGCCTCGTCGTGATGGTATTTTTGTGGATAAATATGTAATATCGGAAAATTACTCCCTCTTCCATTCATATCTTGTAATTCCTCCCAATTGAATACTATAACTGTCTAACCAAGTACTTTTTATCTCAAGAAACATACGTTTATATCTCTCTTCAATCCAGTCCCCTGCAAAATCATTTTTTACCTCGATGACTAAGGCGTTCCCTCAATCACTACAGAAGATGGAGCAATCCAAGTATCGAAAGATGGTTTTGATATTCTTTGCGAGACTTTTGATAAAACCGCCCGTCATAGTTCCTCACCGTTCATAATCATTGCTCACTTTCATTATGTTTTCATATTCGAATGACATACTCATGCACTCGTTGCATTTAAAAACCAAGTTTCTCATCTTAATAAAGTTGCCGTACAGTTTTCTTGCTCTAACATCACTGCTTCAAGTTCAAAGAATTCTCCATCAAAAAATAAACAATTATTTAAAAAATTGCCTAACAAACACTCCCAAATCTTGATCTGTAGTACTAGAACTTTTTGAGGCAAGTTCTATAGATTTTAAAATTGTACGTTCAATATCATTCAACGATTCTTGTTTTTTTGGCTTGCTATTAATTAATTCTTCATACTCTGCCCATTCTTGGTATTTCCTATGGTTCATTCTTGTAAAATCCAAAGCATTTTTTGTCGTGGAAACCTTGTTCATTAACAAATGGATGGCCAAATTCTCCATAAAGTTCTTTGATAACTTAAAATTCCAATTAAGCAAGATATAATATAGCAAAGCATTTATGACTTCTTCGGTCATACCGTATTCCCTCATGTATTCAACTGCTTCAATTTTTTCTTTGGAAGGACCAAAAACATTTGAATATTTGCCCAAAAGCTCTTCTGGAGTATCATTTTCAAGCTGTTTAACAAGTTCATATTGCTTATCCATTGTCATTTTAAAAAGCTCCTTTATGTTTTCTATGATTTCTTCAAGTAGTTTCTTATCCAATTTCTCTTATTTTATATACCTATAAATAAAATTTTATTTTCCAACATAGCTCTATACCGCTGTTGCAACTCAACGCTATTCTCCGATGTCAGTAGCATCACTATTACCCTCTGGATAACATGTGTGTCTTGATATTCGATCAATGTTTCTTCAAAAACCAACTCCCAATCTTCCTGTGGTTTGTGATCCCGTATTATGTCTTTTTGACTATTGTCAATTCAAATAAAAAAGCCCGCATCCTAAATGGATTGCGAGCCGTATAATTTATTTGCTTTATAGCTATTTTCATTGATACATCTAATCATCTGAGTTCTTCTCCTGCCGCCTATTTCTTGACTAATGGCAAAAAATGATTCATTTCCTTTATATCTTGCTCTCATTCTACCACCAATTCACATTTTAATAAAATAAATGCGATAAAAAATTCCCTTTTTTTCCCTGCAGCAACCATCTAATAGAGGAATGGCATTAACATTTCATTGACTAAGAAACTCAAAAAACGGGTGCTTAACTTCGGCATAATGAAAGCCTGTTTTGTCATCTTATTATTTAGACCATGTCTATTATGCTAGATCCATATCTTCTAATCAAGGAGAAATGTCTTTTAATCATAGGATCCAATCAATCACTTATTTTTGAGATATTATAGGGTTATGTTTCGGTCATCGTGTTTTTCAGTTTTGAAATGGTTCGACATAAGTGAAACTGTAAAGTACCAGGTGAATACTGAATACGGTCTTTATCTTTTCCTTTCACCCCGTTCTTTTTTATAAAGTCCCCTCAGAGGCCTTTATCCGAACTAAATACAGACTCTATTATGTTTTTACGGGGTAAGCACTTCATTATGTATTTGAATACTCTGCCTCTTCCAACTTCTTCATGGCCTCCATTGCCACAAGCAAATGTTTCTCTTCGGGTTTGGAGGTAAAAAGAAGATATTGTGCAGCTTTTCCGATAGCCAATACTGCATCCCAGAGTATTTTCGGTTCAGTTTTCCATAGTTCGAAACCAATGCTACAGGAAATAAAAAACACCCAAGATGCATTGCCAAACACCATCATTAGCAAAAAGAAACAGATGACAATGGAGATCACTAGATTTGTACCACAATCTTTATGTATCCTCGGCTGCTTTTTTACCTTTTCTAGTGTTAGGTGTGGATCTTTCACATAAGCATGGTAGACCATATGCTCCGCTCCGTGAAGTCTTCCCATTTCAGTTGCTTTTATAATTAAGCTGGCTATGACCAGAAACGACAGTACCACCACCAGAGTATTCATATTGATATTATGCAAAAAAGAATCATTTCCTTTTTCATTGAAGAAAAACTCTAAGAGAAACAAAGCTACCACTGTAGCTAAGTATAGCTTCCAATATTCGATGATGATTTCAAAAAACATAGCATAAACACGAATAAAAGGAATTTTGGAAAGTATGTCTGTTATTTTCATATGCTCCTTTTTTTGTCTAATCTCAGTTGTGATTTTTCCATCCTTTAACTTGGATATGGATTCATATTTCTCTCCGGTAAAACTTACAGAGTTAAATCCAGCTCTTCCTCCAAGTATTCTCACATTGCATCTCCCCTAATAGCTATAACAGCAATCATTGTATAAACTATATTTCAGCTTCAATATTCCTTTTTCATTAACCTCTGTCTCCCTCTACCAGTGACTATTGTCAAAAGCAAATAAAAAAGCCCGCACTTCCCTGATTGAAAGAATGCGAGCATTGATCATGGTATGGAATTTTTTTGAATAAATATTTTGGAGTCATCGTTTTTCCCACTTTCCTCTCTGTTATAAATAGTCGGTTGAACTTTGATAAATTAATTGCGATTCTTCAGACGTTGCAATTCATTTAAGAGTATCTGATTTTCAGCACGTAACCTCTTTGTGCTTTCAAATTCTTCTACAGTCGTTATTTTCCTATTTCTTTTAGTTTCATCATGTGAAACTTCTTGCTGAGGGGAAACCAAAATGCTTAGCCCAAGGTCCTCACCATAATCCCACATTTTGACCCACGGATATGTATTAGGCGGCAGATGAAAGACACGTTCTTCCAAAGGCTTAATGACATTCATATCACATTCGGTTCCATGGATTTCGGTAGCAGGGTGTATGCTTATCTCTCTGCCGGTATCATTGTAATACACAAACTTCAATGGCTTCGCCTTCTTTGCAGGGACTTATGTTTCTTCTCCATATTGGGCATTGAATTCATTTAGGTGCTGTTCAAAAGCCTTCCGCTTTCTTGCTTCTTCAAGGGAAATTTTAAAATATTTTTTCGGAATACGCCAACAGCCTCCAGTTTTTACGGCATCTGGGTATTTCCCTTTTTCACTCCAACGTCGTATGGTTTGATCGGATACACCGACAATTTCAGCGGCTTCAAGTGTAGTATAACTCTTCGTATAGTCCTCTTCTTCCCGCATTGGTATGTGTTCTTGAATCATTCGAATACACCTCCTAATCATAGTATATTCAATTCAGTGTTGGGTAAACAACAGCTATTATCAAAGGAAAAATAGACAAAATGGATTATGAAAGGTTGAAGAAAGACAATACGAAAAAAGATGAAATGTATCATTTTCGGGATGGTGTTACAGTTAGGAAACACACTGAATAGAGAGTATATAATCATGCAGATCAGTATGATAGAGTATAACCATTACATATTCAGTGTGTCTCTCCTTTTCTGTCGAGTTCTCCGATTGACAGAATAAAAGTAAATTCTTTAGGCTGTTTTCGCAAAGATTGTTGCTTTCTTGACCATATCCAATAAAGGTTATTAGTGGTTTAAGGAGACGTTCGAGTATGTGGAAAGAAGTAAATGAAGAGTTCAGCGAATAAATTACTCTTCTTTTATATCCAGGTTTGTATAAAAGTTATCGACAATTAGGAAAATATCGGGTTCTGTATGGTAATAGTGGTCATTTATTTGTGTTAAACCGAATGAAAAATCATCTACTCCGTTTTGATAAAGACCAATAGCATAATTAAATCCACTTCTTGCCTCTTGGTTTTCATCAGGAATAAACTTAATGTCTTTTATTTCACTTAGGAAACTTTCTATAGTTTTTTTATCTTCAATTGTCTTTTTGTATCCTGTGTTTCCATCCAATATCACTATTTTAGATACTTTATTTATGTCCCCTTCATAAAATTGGGTTAATGTTTTCGTCTCCAAGCCACATCCAGTTAAAATAACGAAGGAAAAAACAAAAATGAATACAACTAAACGTCTCAATATAAAACATCCCCTTTTATGTTCAGTCTTTTGAGTATCAGTTATAACAATATTAACAGACTATTCAAACATCGGGAATGTATTATTAAAAAAAACAATTTTTGGAAAACAGCCATTCTTTAAAAGTAAAAATTTGGAATCTAAACCACATGTCTACCTAAATAGGGCGTGAATGAAAATACTTGCCCTTCCCCCTCATCATTAGGCATTTATAGAGTGTTGCAACGAGTTCATCACTCTTTAACCTATATAGATAGACAAATCTACTAATAAATTGCTCCAAGTACACCCTAATTTTGTAGACATATATCCTTTTACCCTAAAAAGGTAGACATATAGTTGAGAAACACATAAATACCTTCCTCTCCAGACCCTAAGTAAGTAGACATATGACCATATCTCTTATTCTTAACCGCCCCAATTCCCCCAAAATACCTGTCCCTCTTTCCACTCCCGATGACCAGGGGATTAACAGCAAACACTTTTCTAACAAAGGAAATAAAATATAGAGCTACTCAATATAGCTACCTAAATAAGCTGTAATTAATATACTCGCCCGTCACAGCACGATATCATTAATCATTTTCAGCATATCTCCAACCAATCATCACTCTTAGCCATTTATTTGGAGAAACTATATACAGAAACCCTCTTTTTGTTTATTACTTCTGTTCCATTATTAGGGATTAATGGTACTATATTACTATTATGTAATTACTTTATGAAAAAAAGAACTAAAAAGTTGTCCATTGACTTTAATGATTTGAGGAATGAAATTCAGTTGTTTTATATAAACATTGATGGTATCTAACCCGAAAAACGAAGAAAAAGCTAGAAATGAATGCATTGAAATCCTTAATAATCTAGTTATTGATAAGTCAAAATCAGATGTTCAGAAGCTATTGAACGATATCAATAAGGTATTATAAAAAACAATCTACTACGGGAGCAAAATATGGAAATCAGAACAATAAAATTAATCCAAATTGATTGGCAAGGTCCATTTTCTTTAGATGAATTAAACCAATTAAACGATATTTACCATGACTACGGCATCTATCAAATATACGGAAAACATACCGTTTACGGAAAAGATGTCTTGCTTTACATAGGAAAGGCAGATCAACAAACGATCGGCAAGCGAGTATCGCAAGAAAACTGGTGGGATACAAATGATTCGGGGCATCTCAAAATCTATGCAGGACGACTAGCAGGAGAAAGCACTCCTGAAGAAGATATGTGGTCGAAAGAGATTGAGCTGGCCGAGAAACTATTGATTAACGTACACAAGCCTGCATATAATTCTAAAAGTCTTAGTTCTATTCCTGATTTTGAATTACAAGATATCCATATATTAAATTGGGGAGATTATCGGGATTTGCTTCCCGAAGTTTCGGGGCTACGATGGACAAGCAAATTAGACCATGTTGAATATGACACATATAGGATTGTTGTTACAGAGTAGTATGATACCAAGGCATTCCTATTAAGTGTTGTTCCTAACCATATAAAAAAGGATAAAAGATAAATTCCAAAGGTTAGAAGTGTCCTTCAATTGACACTTTTATCCTTTCAACAATAAATTTGGAGATCTTCATATGACGACTACTTTCCTTAAATTAATAGCTGTAGCATCTATGCTTATAGATCATACAGGACATTTCATCCCTAATACCCCGGAATATTTAAGGTATATTGGTAGATTAGCTGCTCCCATCTTTATCTATTTTGTTGGAATCGGGTACAGAAAAACTTCCGACAAAAAGAAATACTTGTTGCGTTTATATGTTGCATCTGTTGTGATGGCCTTTATTAATTTAATCATTAATCATTTTTATATTGATTCAGGGGACATTATTGCAAACAATTTCTTTTCAACATTATTTTTAATTGTGTTGTCTATTCACATTGTAGAAAAAAAACAAGCAAAACTTTTTGTGTATTTTATTTTATGGCAACTAACTAGCACCTTTCTATTAGTGCTTTTGGACCTAGAGTATATAGTTATAGTTAAGCAACATATATACGCAACTTCTCTTTTTTTGGCCACTATTTCGGGAAATATCTTTGTTGCCGAAGGTGGATTTTTCTTGGTCATGTTCGGTGTGTTGCTTTATTACAGCAATAATAAAATACGGCTTACTATAGCGTATAGCCTGTTTACTATATTCCTGTCTATTGGTACCAAAATGTGGGCATGGCAGTGGGATAATCCCTTATCAAAGTTTTTTCCATTTGCTGATTACCAATGGATGATGATTGGTGCTTTACCTCTATTATTGCTTTACAATGGAAAAAGGGGTGTTGGATTAAAATACTTCTTTTATTTTTTCTACCCTATTCATATTATTATTCTTTATTTTATTGGAGAAAGTCTTCGCTAACTTTGTTCTCAATATATATTTTTCAAAAAACACCTGCTGAGTAGGTGTTTTTCTCAACCATAATGAAGACTACCACTTGTTTAAACCATCTCAAAGGCTTTTTGGCCAGATTCTAGTTAATTAAGTATGTTTTTTCGATCTCACTTCTTAACTATTTACTAAGCAATTTTCGTGGCTAATATCAGTATTTGCAAAACCATCCTATTTAAGAAACTGGTGCCTTAATCATTCTTATTACTAGCACTCTATGTATGCCATAGCCTTTAGGATAAATCCAAATGTGCTAATCAAGGGTCTTTGCTTTATAAACTTTAATCCCTTAACTATTTTTGAAGTATTATAGGGTTATGTTTCGGTCATCGTGTTTTTTCAGAGTTATAGAATTGTAAAGTACTGTACGAGTACCGAATACGGTCTTTATCTTTTTCCATCATATTAAATTTTTTCATTCGGTCTCCATAGAGGTCTTTATCGGGTTCCAAAACAGACTGAATGAAGAAACTTTGATTTTTTTTAGCAAAAGGAAGAATTATATGTAAAAAACAAATTCATTACTAGACTTTGTATAATGGAGACAGTAAAACATACGTAATTTACTCGATTCTATTCTCTTCCTCATTTTCATGCCACTCAAAAATATCGTTTTCAAAGTTATGTTCCACCACATGCCATGTAGGAACGTCAGGTATCCAATCATATATAGCTACTAAGTTGTTTTGTCTAAGTTCTTCAACTTTTTGCTCAACATAATCCTCTTCAACAAAAAACTCACAAGTACCCGAGGCATAAAAAAACCCATCTCGATAAAAACTAAACTTTATCTCTACAAAATAAATACTATCGCCCTGATCACCTGAAAATTCCCTAATTGTGTACTCATATTTCCTTTCTTCATTTTTTAATGAATTTATCCGATATTCTATTGGTGTTTCCCATTTTCGTAAGGGAATAGGTCGTTGCTCCGTTATAATCGCTTCAGCTTCTTTGTAAATTTCTCCATAGGTTCCACCCTTTAATCCCAAAACCCACTTATCTCCCGCTTGATAAATTTGCGATTTTCTCTCCTCCGTCTTTCAAATTATTAAAAAATATTCTCGTTTACTCCGTTACTACGACTCTTCGACATATTGTGCAAAATACCTTCCTTTATTTTTCAGTTGCATAACAAACACACGTTCGCATATAATAAATAAAAACATTTGTTCGGAGTGATTGTTATGAAAGGTATCATCAACCGTGCATCAGGAACGGAACAAAAACTTGAGTTAATTTATATTAACAACGACAACCAAATATCACATCGTGTCATTAAAGTTCTGGCGGTTACTGATCATATGGTAAAAGCCTATTGCTACACTAAACGACAATTTCGTTCATTCAAAGTAGAAAATATCCTATCTGTTCGCATTTTTGGACAAAAGAGAGGTGCTTAATAATGGATTTAAAAGACAGGGGAATGAAGAAGTGGCATGGTTTCTTTATGCCAGAGCATGTTTCATCCCTAAAAGAGATGAGGCACAATGATGAAAAAGTAAAGAAGCCTGTACTCGACGAAAATCAGTTGCAAGAAATAGATGAAACACTGCATGTTGCAATTGAAATTAATTCGCCCATTATTATAACTCTTTGGATAGATGGATTTTTCAATAAAAAAGAAGGGTTCCTTCATCATATTCATAACTTAGATCGATACGTGCGAATCGTTGACAACCTTGGGAATGCTAGTAAGATTGATTTCGAAAACATTATAAAAGTGGAAATTGCAGATTGAACAGCTTTTATCTTAGAAAGGTGAATACTAAATGATGAAATGTATCAATTTTGGGATGATGTTACAGTTAGGAAACTAACCAACCGGAAAGGATCGGAAACTCATCTATAGATTGAAAAAATGAGATAAAAGTCCATATTGGACAAGAAATTAAGGACATATTGTACAATGGTAAAAAGATTGATACTGATACCAATCAAACGTTTGATTAATAAAAAAGAACCGTGAAGGACGTATCTTTAATACGCCTTCCGATTCATTCCGAACCATGACACAATTATCGTATCTCCCCTGTTCCTACGATTGCAAGTATAGATACTAAACAGTAGATATCGACTTTTTATCAGCAGCAATTCTTTATAAAGACCCGATCCCCAGTTACTTTAGGTTAAAATCCTTTATAATTTCCATATAGTGAAAAACTCACGTTTATTCTAATGGCTTCTTAATGATATGTTTCCACTTTAGTGGTAATTCATATGTTTTTAGTTGTTTAAATCCTTCAAAGAAAACACTATTTTCACCTGACCCTGATATCGGTCCTTTTACTCTAAAGGTTATTTGGGCATCCATAACAGGTACATTTCCCCCTACAAAACCTGTTGCTTCAATAGTTATCATGAATTCAAAGTTATTAAAATTACCTACTCTTTTTATTCTTACAATACGAATTAGTGAAGGTGAGGTGTTTAAAGTTTCTGTTAAGGAGTCTTTAGATTGATAGTGGCTATTAAGGGCTTCGTAAACATACGGACTGATGAATCGCACCATTACATCGTGATACATTTCATTTTTAATCTGTTGATGCTGTACAGACTGGACATTAGTTTGATTTATGCTTTTTTCATTAACTATTTCGTTTCTTATAAAGGAAAAAAGAAAACAAAGTATCATTAATCTCTTCATAAAAGAACCCCTTCTTATTTAGACTACGAATAGTTTGTGTAAAAAGGAGATAAAAATAATGATAACAACTGAAAACGGACAGGGCATCCCACGAATCCAGTATCTACAAGGGATTGGTGAAGTATTGGATAAAAAAAAGAACTGAATCACTATTGGATCCAGCCTATAAGACTGCTAGCCAGCTACTTTTCCCGTTCCCTTTGCTGTTTGGAAATACACTATTTAACAGTGTGTACTGACTTTTAGAAGAAAGAAGAGGATTTAGCAGGGATACACCCATAATACAGACCCTCTTTTCCTCACTATGAAGGTAAGACCCTATTTATATATTCCTGCCAGTAGTCTTCAAACGTTTGATTAACAACAAAACCGAGAAGGACGTGCCATAGGTACGCTTCTCCTTTTGAGCCATTACATAATTATTGTGTCTATATAATCCTTCCGGCTGCTTAGATACCAACTTATTTAAACAACAGATATTGAGGGAATGAGAATTTAGTAAGGAGACAATTGTAAGAAAAAGACTTTACTCCTTATTGAAGTAAAGCACCCGTTTGTTTAAGTGAAGTTGTTCGCAATCAGATTTGTTGTCGAGTAAAATAACATCTATAAAATTCATATCACTTACTAAGTTGGGAAACACTATCCAGGAGGTGATAAATATGGATGAGAATAAATTAAAACTTACATCTTCCGAAATAGGAACACTTTGGGGAGAGTATGTGAACGGCACTGCGACAGATATGGTAAATAAATATATGGTTTCTATTATTGAAGACGAGTTAATAAAAGCTATATTTGAGGAAGCTATTATTACATTTGAAAAACAAAAAAAACAAATCGTAACCTTTATGGAAAACGAGGGATTTCCAGTTCCAATTGGATTTACTGATTCTGATCTCTTTAAAGATAAACCGAGATTATTCACAGATATATTTTGCCTGAATTATTTACATATCATGACCTTACATGGTTTGCTAGGACACAGCACTGCATTAGCCGTTTCTGTTAGAAAAGACTTAAGAGATTTTTACGATTCATGTGATAATGATGCGAAAAAGATGTATCATCAAACCATTGAGTTATTGCTTGAGAAAGGAAACTTTCAAAGAGACCCTTTATTTTACCCAGCTAAAAACCCTGAATATATTTCCAGCCAAGATTTCACAGATGGATTATTTGGAAAGGGTAGAACATTATCAGCGACAGAAATCATTAGTATTTCTCTCAACCTTAAAAAGAGCATTATGGCTAAAACCCTTTCTATCGCATTCAGTCAAGTTGCTCAAACAAAAGAAGTAAGGAAATTTTTAACCGATACTGAGAAAACGTCTGATGGTCAAATAAAGACATTATCAAAAATATTGCAAGCAGATAATTTACCAGTTCCAAAATCTTGGGAAACAGAAGTGACAATTTCAACTGACTCCCCTTTTTCCGATAAGTTAATGATGTATCATATTGGTTTCTTGTTCCAAGCAGCACAAAACTATCACGGTGCAGGATTAGCATCAGCTATGCGAACAGACCTCGTAACTGCTTATGAAGGGACCATTCTACAAAATCTAATGGTTATAAAAAAGTGGTATAACATAATGGTTAAAAATAAATGGTTAGAACAGCCTCCACTTGCTCCTAATAGAAACGAAATTGCAAAAGAAGAATAGTAAAAACAATTGCTTGGTTGTGATCAATGGATAAAAATATAATTGAAAAACTAATGTGGAGCATCGCCCTTCCTGGGTTTGGACAGTTTTTAAACGGGAAATATTTTAAAGGTATAGTTTTATTGATCCTTGAATTTATTATTAATATACAAGCAAATTTCAATCAGATTATAATTATGAGTTTTCATGGGCAAATTGATGATGCAATAAAACATGCGGATTATCAGTGGTTGATGTTTTATCCTTGTTTATACTTTTTTTCAATATGGGATGCAGTTAAAGATGCAGGTGGAGGGAAAGACCCTATTTCTTTCCTTCCGTATGTTTTAACAGCATTTTTTGTGACAGTTGGTTTGATTTTTTCATCAAACCTAGTGATATTTGGAGTATTATTGGGTCCTATTTGGCTTCCAATGTTGTTTGTTTTTCCAGGGGTAGCATTCGGAATAATTATTAAGAAAATCATTAATAACAAGTTTTGAAAACCATCCCCTAATAAAAAAGGATGGTTTTTGTTTATTTCACTAAACTGCTCAATCAACTGTGCTTCATTCGCCTTTTGTAAAAGGTAGTTATTTTTTACATATTTTTTCTCATACTTTATATCTTCTTTTGACTTATTTTGTCGAAGGTCTTTTATTTAAGTAAAGAATTTTGCATAATAGAGTTTGTGTTTGTTTTAAGTAAAGCGTTAAATTAATAAAGAGGTGTAAAAATTGTTACAAGAAAGTACACAACTTAATAGGGAATCTCTTATTTTATCAATAGTCCAAAAAAGGGATGAAATGATCCGTCTTGCTACGTTAAATGGTATGTTAAACAGTAAGACGATTAAATGTAGTCAAGAACTCGATAGATTATTAAATGCTTTTAAAAAGTTTCAAATTCATTAATTTACTTAGAGGTGTCCTACGTCAGCAAGCAAATTTATTACAATAGTGACACCATTTTTTCTCACCTCAAAATTCTAAATAGCAATTTGCTTTTTACTCATTTCAACACCGCCTTTATGACAGTATTTCACCATAAAAACCCCTTCTCCTTATTGAAGTAATCTGCCCGTTAGCACAATTAAATAGAGCTATTTTATATCCCCGACCTTCTTCAAAACTACATCTTCAGATATATCCAATTCAACCTTTTTTTCTCTAAAATCTTTTTCATCCAAAGAACCAAATACTTCTCCAGTGTTAAAGTTTAATATCCAAAAATGAATGTCATCCTTATTAGGTATTTGATAACCATTCTTGCTATCGGAGTCTTCTTTTAATCCAAGTTGCTTTGCAAGGATATAATTATCATCCCATACCAATTCTGTAACTTTCGTGGGAATGATGTCTCTTCCCCAACTTGTCTCACTCTCTTTAGGTGCAATTGTAACCTGATGTGCTGATGTTCTTATTACAGAGTAACCCCCAGGGAGGTCAACACTATAATCTGCCAAACCTTCACAGCCTGTTAATATCAGTGAAGGTACTACAAGTAATAACAAATAATAGAACTTTTGTGTTTTAAACATTAGCCTCCCCCCATTTCCTATTTTAAGTAACCTGCCCGATAGCTTATTAACTTAACAAAAAAAGCCTTAATCCTTCTTAGATTAAACGCACCCGTTTATTCACAATTTGAAATTGGTAACACGCTATCATATTGTTTATAAAAGATAAAAGCCGATGTCCCTGAAAGGAAATCGACTTTTTCTTGATGAATAGTTCTTAATACCTTATTTGACGGCAATATGTTAAATATTAAGTTTACGGGTACCAATCCATTTCACCATTTCAGGATCTCTATGTGAAAAGAACAAGCTATCTTTTGTGTCTAGCGTAAGGATCTTCTCCATATCATCTTGGCTTAACTCGAAGTTAAAGATATTAATATTTTCAATTATTCTTTCCTTACGAACAGACTTTGGAATTGCAACGACTCCTCTTTGTATCAACCAACGTAAAATCACTTGGGCAACAGATTTATTATGTTTTTCGGCTATTGATACTAAAATTTCGTTCTGGAACATATTATTCTTTCCTTCGGCAAATGGTCCCCAGGACTCTATCTGCACATTGTTTTCTTTCATAAATTTAGAACTTTCGATTTGCTGATTGAAAGGATGCGTTTCAACCTGGTTAACAGCAGGAATTACTTCATTGTGAATGATTAAATCAATTAAGCGGTCTGGATGGAAATTACTTACTCCAATAGCCTTAATTCTCCCCTCACGGTTCAATTCTTCCATTGCACGCCAAGAACCGTATACATCGCCAAATGGCTGATGAATTAAATACAAATCCAAATAATCCAATTGCAGTCTTTCCAGTGATTTTGCGAATGCTTTCTTTGTGCTATCATAACCAGCATCCTGCACCCAGAGTTTTGTAGTGATAAACAATTCCTCTCTTGCTACACCACTCCTTTTAATTGCTCTGCCGACTGATTCTTCATTTAGATAAGACGCAGCGGTATCAATCAGACGATAGCCTGCCATAAGAGCTTCGTAAACAGCTTGTTCACATTCTTTTGGATCATTCATTTGAAAAACACCAAAGCCTAGTATGGGCATCTCAACACCATTGTTTAAAATTACTTTGTGCATACAAAATCCTCCTATTTGCATATTAATCTTCACTTCTTTGTGATAGTAAAGAGAGGTAGAACGGCGTATACTTATTATCCTTCAAACAAAAACGATACCGTTATCAAGTTTGTCTTAAATCATTGCCTAATCCTCTTAATACAATTTATAAATCGTATCAATATAAAGCAAGATTAAACTAACCCTTAACATGGATGGCTGTTGTCAAAAGAAAGAATGGACAAACGGATGATTAAAAGTTGAAGCAAAGAAGAAACGAAAAGAAATGAAATGTATCATTCTTGGAATAATGTTACAGTGAGGAATAACACTGAATAGAGATGGGAAATCCTGTGAATTTATGTGGTGGGGAAAATAATTAACACCCTTATTGGGCAAGGGATTGGCGGCTTATTGAACAAAAAAAGAATGGAAACAAAAACTAATCAAACGTTTGATTAACAAAAAAGAACCAAGAAAGACGTGCCATTGGTACGCATCCCGATTCTTTTGGAGCGATTTTGTCTCTCCACATTTCCTTCGTTCTTCTCTCCCCTTTTTTCCTTTCAGGTACCAACTAAGTTACAGGGAGATACTATGATGGTAGAAAAGAGTTACTCGTTTTTATCTAACTTTTTTTCATCCTTACAAACCATTCTTTGAATGAAAGTCTACTATTATCTGGAATATTTTTTTGATCCCCAATCAAAACAATTTGTTCTTTTTTTTCTGAATCCCATTCTGCTACAAATGATTTGTTCGGGTCATAAAATGGGTCTCTTAACTCTTCCTGAAATTCGGCAATTTTATCAGACGTAATCGGTTTGTTAAAAGTACTGAATTCTTTAGATCCGTCTCTTCGAGCAAGCTCGTAACAGCCGTACCCCTGGTAAGTTACCTCTTCTAATAGATAATTGCCGTTTTCATCCTTTATAGGGGTTCCATTCTCCTCCAATCCCTCAATTATTAAGTAATTAGCCTCACCAATTTCAACCTCTTTGGGAATATCTTTTATAGAGGGAGACTCATTCTTCTCTCTAATTATTGTAACTTCATGAAAATATCCACATCTGAAGCATTGTTCATCTCTCTCAACGACAATCGTGGGGTTATAATTAACCATCATAACGCCAGCACAATCTGGACATTCTTGATGTTCCGAAACTCTTTCCATACTACCACATCCTTTCTTATTTAATTCATGACATATCTGGTTTTATAGCGTTATTTTACTAGAAATCATGGTGCTATTTAAAGATTAAAAAAGAAATATCCCTATTGAACAAAAGATTGAAGTAATATTGAGCAAAAGAAAAAGACTGGAACCGTATTGGATTCAGCCTGAAATTGTATTGATTTTGGAGGGTAAAACCGATTGGGGAATGATTGATAACACCCCCAAATCGGATTGAATACCTTCGTTTTTCTCTCCCCTTTTCCCCTCTTGGTATCAACTTAGTTACAGTAGGGGAGAACAAACTTCCAAAGGTATCGACAAAGTTACAGGGGGATACCTTTATCTTAAATAAGGTGTTCATCAATACATTTATTTTACTGTTGACTTTAACTCCTCATTTCTTACCTCCAAAATATATTTTTTAAACACGTTATCTCTACCGCCATTTTTTTCATACCATTTATTTATTCGATTAAGATACTCTTTATCACTTCTAACATTGGCTTCAATCTCTCTATACTTCTCAAAACTATCATACTCCCAAATGGCGAATACTTCAGTGGTTATTTCATCATTAGGTATCATCCATCTACCTATTAATCGTGCACCATACTTAATTTGATTGGGTAAATTTGTTTCATTAAAATGTTTATTAAATATTTCAATAAATTCATTTTTTACAATGTAAAACTTCCTTCTATAAAACATATCTCTCGCTTCCCCTCTATTTTAATTATTTTTTGCTACAAGAATTTCAACACCTTGGTTTTTTACCATATTAATATCTTCTATCTTTGTTTCATTATCTGTGATTATTATGTTTAATCCATTGACTGGATAAAAATTTGAGAACATATCGTCTCCAAATTTAAAATGCTCTATCAAAGCAATAATCTTTCTTGAATTATTAAATACTGTTTTATGAAAAATCGAAACTTCTGGTGTAGCAGTACTTAATCCTTTTAATGATAGTGCCCCAGCAGTTGCAAAACATAAATCAAATGTAAATTGCCGAGCGAATGCATTAGCTAAAGCATCTGTAATATTCCCTGAACTCTTTACAAATCCTCCAATTAAATATACTTGTATATTTCCTAAATCCCTTAGATAGTAAGCAATTTCAACAGAATTAGTAACGACGGTATATGAAATATCTTTCGGAAGATATTTCATCATTACAAAGTGAATAGCAGCTCCCCCAATAAAAACAGTTTGGTTTTCTTTTATATAAGTGACTGCTAACTTAGCAATATCATTTTGATAAACGCTTCCTTCTCCATAGCGTATTGAACGAGGTTGAGCCATATTTCTAACTTTGGTAATAGGAATAGCTCCTCCGTGAGTTCTCTTTAAAAGACCTTGTTCTTCCATAATAGATAAATCTCGTCTAATCGAATCAATTGACATTTCAAATTTACTTGCTAGATCCTTTGCCCACACACGACCGTTTTCTTCCAACAACTTTGATATTTCTTGCCTTCTTTCGTCTGAAAACAAATTCATCACCTCAGAATATGGTTAATGGTAGCATTTCCCATATTATTGCACGTTTATTCTGTTATTGTCAATTTCTCGTTCGCTTTTATTCTTTTTTATTAATGTTTATTAATGTTTTAAGCTGCTAAATAATGTATCCAAGATAAAAGGACCCCCAGGTCCTTTTTTGGCACAGCTTGTTCAATTAAACTTCATATAGTGCAGATAATACACCTATTGTATAGATTTGAATTATTGAAATGTAAATTTTAGGTTGGTGTTACAGTTAGGAAACATACTGAATAGAGAGTAGAAATCATGCAGATTAATATGATGGAGAAGAGCAAACGGATCCCTTCTGGGACATGGGATTGAGGAGGATATTGGATAAATTAAACAAACGTTTGATTAATAAAAGACCGAAGGAATACCGGAACTGAACCGGGAAAAACCTTCGGAACGTGGAAACTTATATTTTTCTAAGGAACGTAAATTTTTATAGAGACACATTTGCCTAAAGTCCATTTTTTCATCCCCTTCTAACAATCTTATATAAGTTCTGCCAGATGGTGCTTGTGGTAGAAAGGTTTAAAGGAAAAGTTAACTTGTCTATATTAACACAGAAAGTAATTTATCTTTATTATTTAAAGCAAACTTTAATATTTTCCACATATCTTCTACTGCTTCCTCTCCATAACTTGGCATGTACATAAGCTGCATAAATACTGCTCCATCAAAAATGAATTCTTTTTCTTTATACTCATTTCCATACCTGAAAAATATCCTTCAAAAAAAGCACGTGCATTCTCAATATTAAAAGCAAGTTCTCCACTATCCTTATACCTAATAAATTGAGTAATTAACGGATATCCAACGTCTATTAAAGTTGATCCGTTCCCAGCGTCATCTAAATCAATAAAAATCACCTTACCTTCGGACGTCTTTATTGCATTATGAGGGCCAATATCAGTATGAATGAATGATTGGCGTAAAGAGTTGAAATTAGGCAGGGATTTTATTATTTGATCGTATTCTTTTTTAAACGAATATTTATGGAACCTTCTATACATGTTTTCAATTCTTTCTTCAACATTTAAACCTGACTGAGTAGGATAATTATGTATTTTGTGAAGTAATGCTGAAACCTGCCCCAGTGCAAATTCATCTTCGCTATTTTCTTGCAGTTGTTCGCCATGTATATACTCCATAATATACATATACCTAGAGTTGTGTTTCTTATATAATGCACCATCATTAGCCATCAAGATATTTGGCGAAAGTCTATATTGACTTGCTCCCAAATAGGATAAAGTATTAGTATATTGAGTTATTTGTTGATCGCTTAATGACGGGTCAAAAGATTTTAAAACGAACCACCCTTCTTTAGAATTGATTATCTTAACAATTCTGTTGCCTTTGGCTTTTATATCATGAATGGTAGAAACATTTTTTAATCCCCAAAACTCTTCAATAAAATAATTCATTAATATCCTCCCATTCAATCAATTGCCAATCCTCCTCGCAACCAGGGTACCGCCAGAGAATTTTTCAATTTCGAAATACTGTCATGTTGAATTAATGCACCCTTACTTTAAGTACAATTCTTCACATTCTTTTTATTTAGGTAGTCTTAATCGTTTTATCATCATTTGTCATCATTCCAAAGAAATTTAGAGTTGCTATATAAAACGGATAGACTATCAATACTCCTATTGCTAAAAGTCCAGTAACAGGATTGGGAACATCCCCACCATATGTTATCGGAAATAAAGATGCAAATACATAAACAAAAAGAATAAAATAGGCTACCCAAAGGATGGCTGTCCAAAAGTTTGACTTTCGACTCCCCAGCCACTTTTTTGTTAAGAAGAGGAGTAGCATTGTACCACCTATAATTTCAACAATTAGCGTTACGACAGTCAAAATATTTACCGTATCAATTTCCCAATTTGTTACTCTGCTAATTCTATACACATTTATCATAAGTTCCAGAGGAACAAATACCATAAAAGCGTATAAAATACTAACAACATTCAACTTCAAGAAATATTTCATTAAATAAGCCCCCAAGAATAAATACCTCTTATTCAACTCTTCTGCCCGTTAGCTTAATAATTTCAACAAAAAAAGCGTTAATCCTTCTTTGATTAACGCCACCCGTTAACGGAACTATAACGATAGGCTTTGAAAAAGCGTAATGGTTATAACTAATGCAGATAAAGTTCCCGCAGACAGTAATGTTATCATTTTCCGCCAGTTTATCTCTTTTGAAGGTTTCACAGCCTCTCGAGACACCGTAATCCATATAGCCATAGATACTATAACTAAGAAGAAAATAACTTCTTTAGACACATTTGACACCTCCATAATTTATATTAATACCTTGTATACGAATTCAGAAAAATTAAAGTTTCACTTTTAAAGGAATCTGCCCGTTAGCCATCCATGAAGCAGAAACCACTGCTTCACCACAGAGAATGAAAATATATTGGTATGACCATACTGTTTATTAATCCAGTCAACCAATCAATAGATCAATATCTGTAGCTCCCTCATTTTTAACACATGAGGCGGGTTTTCTTTGGTATTGTCTTTTTTCGGAGATACAGAAGTTTATTTTCATGGTAGTATAAGTACATTTTTTCACAAACTCTTAAATTCTCCTTATTTTACCATATATTCTAAATATTTATAAAATAAGTATTTCCTCTCCCTCTAATGTCCATTTCTACTACTCGTCTACTATATGTATCTGTAACTTAGTTGGAACTTCCCCAAATCCTGCTCCACCCCTTCTCCCTCTTGGCTTCACGCCCTCTTTTAAGCCTCTTGGCAATGGAACTAAGTTCGTACCCAAAATGCTCGTTTTTGCCCTCTTTTTTCCACTCTGGCTTGTATAGAATATTCTGCCATTGTAACTAAGTTCTCCCCTGGAATCGAGGAAAGAATCAGGAGAAAAGATTGGAAATGTAACAATTTTGGGACGGAGTAGAGTAAAGAAAAAAGCCGAAGAAAGATTGGAAATCCTACGGGTTTATGGAGTGGGAAAGAAACTGAAAATCCTTATTGGGCAAGGGTTCTAGGGCATATTGGATAAACTAATCAAACGTTTGATTAACAAAAAAGAACCGAGAAGGACGTACCATCGGTACGCTTCCCGATCCTTTTTCGAGCCATTTTTTCTCTCCACATTTCCTTTGTTCTTCTCTCCCCTTTTTTCCCTCTCAGGTACCAACTTAGTTACAGCAGGGGAGAACAAAGTTACATGGGTACCGAGAGAGTTACAGGGGGATAACAACTACAACCATAACATATTCTCCCTACTCCACCGTCACACTTTTCGCTAGATTCCTAGGTTTATCAACATCACAGCCTCGATGCAAGGAAGCGTAATAAGCGATCAGTTGGAGTGGGATGACAGAGATAAGAGGTGTTAGTAATTCATTTACGGCTGGTAGGACGAATCGATCTTCATTTGTTTTGAGTCCTGCCATTGAGATAATGCATGGGTTGGCGCCACGGGCGACGACCTCTTTGACATTGCCGCGGATGCTCCAGTTAACGTTTTCTTGGGTTGCTAAGGCGATGACAGGTGTGCCGTCTTCAATCAAGGCGATGGTTCCGTGTTTGAGTTCGCCGCCTGCGAAGCCTTCTGCTTGTATATAGGAAATTTCCTTTAGCTTTAAGGCACCTTCTAGACAGACGAAGTAGTCAAGGGAACGTCCAATGAAGAAGCAGTTGCGTGTAAATGGAAGAAATTCACTGGCGATTTTTTCATATTCTTCTTTTGAATCGCAAAGGATTTCCATGGCGTTCGCGATGATTCCGAGCTCATGGATAAGATCAAATCCAGTATTCAAACCACGGGACTGTGCCGTCACATTTGCTAGAATGGCTAATACAGCAATTTGTGCTGTGTAAGCTTTCGTTGAAGCTACGGCAATTTCTGGTCCTGCATGAAGAAGCATTGTGAAATCTGCTTCACGTGACAAAGTCGAGCCTGGAACATTAGTGATAGTTAAGGCCTTATAGCCCATTTCTTTCACTTGAACTAAAACCGCTCGGCTATCCGCTGTTTCACCGCTTTGAGAAATAAAAATGAACAACGGTTTTCCAGATAAAAGTGGCATGTTGTAGCTAAATTCACTTGCAACATGAACTTCTACTGGAATTTTTGCCATGCTTTCTATGAATTGTTTTCCGACAAGACCTGCATGGTAGCTCGTTCCACAAGCAACAATATAGACACGGTCACATTCCTTAACGGCTTCTATAATGTCTTCAGCAACTTCCAGTTGTCCTTTTTCATTCTGGTATTCTTGGATGATTTTTCTCATCACTAAAGGCTGTTCGTCGATTTCCTTTAACATATAGTGTGGATATGTGCCTTTTTCAATATCGCTCGCATCAATTTCTGCTTTATATGGATTACGATTGACGATTTCACCAGTAAGGTTTTTAATCGTCACTTCATCTTTTTTCAACATGACCATTTCTTTATCCATTAATTCGATATACGTATCGGTTACTTGAATCATGGCCATGGCGTCACTTGCCACGACATTGAATCCATCCCCGACACCAACGAGTAAAGGACTCTTATTTTTCGCTACGAAAATTGTATCTGCGTTTTCTGTGTCGATAATCGCAATTGCATAGGAGCCTTCCAACAATGTCAACGTTTTTCGGATTGCTTCTTCTGCGTCCATGCTCTCTTCCGCAAACTGTTCAATCAATTGGACAATCACTTCAGAATCCGTGTCACTTTGAAATGAAACATCTTGTAAGTATTTCTGCTGCAATAGTGTATAGTTTTCAATGACTCCGTTATGAACTAAAGTAAAGCGGCCTGAAGTACTTTGATGCGGATGTGCATTGGAACGACTTGGCACTCCATGCGTCGCCCAGCGGGTATGTCCGATTCCAGCCTGTGCAAAAATTCTTTCGTCTACGGCACTTCTTAAATCGGCAAGCCGTCCTTTTTCTTTAAAAATATGGACAATGCTATCGTTGCATAGTGCAATCCCTGCAGAATCATACCCTCTATATTCAAGCTTTTCCAAGCCTTTTAATAAAATTTCTTTCGAATCATGATTTCCAATATAACCTGTAATGCCGCACATAAGTTTTTCCTCCTATATAAGGAGGCAAGCAAGCACGGGGGCATACTTGCCCCCTTATCTCTGTTTTATTTTTCTTTATGTGCACATTCTCTTTCTTTTGTCCACCGAGTCGCCTCTGGTGATTTGAGAAAGAAACTTCGACTGTGTGTCAACAGTCGGGAGGTATCCGCCGAACGTTCGATAAACCTCCACCTCGTCAACTAATCTAACGAACAGATTAGTTCTGGCGCTTGAGTAAATAATGTCCAATGCTCCTTTCTATTCTTGACTAAAAAAACGAAACAGGAATATCATACTATAAATATTTTTCTCTGGTCAATATATAATATGAAACTATTTGTAGAATGATATGATTCACAAAAAAATATGCAGCTTACCATTTTGACAATGACACCAATGACGGTCCTTCACGAGTCTTCCATAAGCTACCACTATACTGTATAGTGAAATTAAGCAAATACTCAAACGCTAAACGTTTGCATGTGCCAGAGAGGGGAGAAGGACATGATTAAAAGATCGAATCTTTTACATTTCATTTACTTAGGCAAGCTCCATGCAAAGTCTATATTATAAACAATTGCGGTTGTTTGCATGGAGCTACTTTTTGTAACCGCTTATTTCATTCCAACCTGTATGGTGGATACTGTTGATAGTATAGGCTTTGCTTCCTTAAAATCCGATCATTATTTTAAGGGGCGGGCACGAATGAAATATATTAAAGCACAGGCTGTTTTTCCAAAGGAACTATTGAAGGAAATTCAGAAGTACGTTCAGGGTGAGATGGTTTATATTCCAAATCCTGATGGGGTTCGGAAACAATGGGGCGAGGATTCAGGATATCGAGAATTCCTGAGGCAGCGAAATGCTACTATTCGTCAAAGATTTAGTGAAGGAAGCACCATTGATCAGCTGACCATTCAATATTCCCTTTCCTACGACAGCATCAAAAAAATAGTCTATTCGAAAAGGTAATCATCAAGCTTACGTGTTATGAAACTCGTAAGCTTTTTTAACGTTCTGAAGTAGCTTTCCTTGCTCCATATGTGATGAACTGTCAATCGATCAGGATTATGTGCTGAAAACAATTAAGATTTGTTTTTTATATATAATCCCGACTATACACCCCCTATACTTACCGTTAAAAGGGGAACATCCTATGACATATTTGGACACAAAACACTTACTAGAAAAATATAAAACGAAGTTACAAGCGATTGGCGGACAAAATGCTAAAATTAAGCAAATAAAGCATATCCAAAATGGCAAAAAAACAGATTCTGATGTGCTTTTTGCTATTGAGGGCATCTAGGCTCATCAAATCCTAATTAAAACAAACATAGAAATTGATTCCTTTCTTTTTTGCCCTGAATGCATGTATAGTGATGAGGCTTTTCACATAGCGGAAGAGTTTTTCAAAAGAGCCAAGAAGATTTATCTCATCTCAAAAAAAGTAATGGAAAAACTCAGTCAAAAGGAAAAGCAAGATGGACTGCTATCAATCGGAACATTACCATCTTATAAAATAGAAAATCTGCAGCTAAAAAACAATGCGATCATTGTGATATTAGATGGCTTGGAGCAAGCCGGCAATATAGGTACTATTTTACGAACTAGTGATGGAGCTGGGGTAGACGCTATTTTCATTTGTAATAAAAGAGTAAAACAAACCAATCCCAAATTGATCAAAGCGAGTATGGGTGGTGTATTCACGGTACCAATCATAGATTTTGTTCATACTTCAGCTTGTATAAGCTGGTTAAGAAAGCATCATTTTAATATATATCTAGCAGATACCCGCGCGGAACGAACATATAAACAATATGAATATGAAGGGAATACCGCTTTGGTGATTGGGAGTGAGCGATATGGAATTTCGAAGGATTGGTATGATTTCCCCAATCAGCAGTTGTTTATCCCAATGCATGGGATATGTGATTCATTAAATGTTGGAACAGCGACTGCCATTATGGTATATGAAATAAGCATGAAGAAGAATGTATCCACATTATAGAGTGGGCAAGACTTGCCATTTTTGAACCTTCGTCATTTATATCTTTAAATCGAATAAGGACGGTGCCATTTTTATGGAATTGGAAAAGTACTCCATCATCACAGCAGACCCTGTAGTATTTTCAAAGTATTATGCTACGTATCGCCAAAATGTATGGTTCAGACCAAGTTGGAATGTATTGAATGAAATGTTACGTTCTTCAGAAGATTGTTACTGGGTCATGTTAGGAAATGAAAGAGTTGCAGGTGCTTACTTACCGGATGGATCGATTGGATTGTTGATTCAATTGCCTTTTCATCCGATCACAGCGCAGCTTGTCCGCGATGTAAAAACTTATATATTGAATACGTCAAATCAATCGACGGATTTATATGCCTATAATACACCGCCTGAACAGCAATCTTCCTTTTTGGATGAGGGGTTTGTCCATGTGGAAACGAGAGAATGCATGATACGTCCAACGGAAGAAAGGTTCTTATCATTAGATGAGCATTTTTATTATAAGGTCCCATGCAAAGAGGATCTACCAATGTTAGTGGCATTATTAGAGGAAGCTTATGTTGAAAACAACCATGATAGACGGGATGTAAGGACTTATACAGACGAGACTTCATATTATTTTCAACAAACGGAATCTGAATTGTTACAAACTGCAACCATCCTCTATCATAAAAAGACTAAAGAAATCGCTGGTTTGTGTTTAGTTTCACTCTGGGAGGAGTTGCCTCTCATATACGATATAGCTGTAAGACCTAAATATAGAAGAAGCGGCTTAGCCTCTTTCATGTTAGATCGAGCGATAAGTATGTTAGAACCTCTTTATCCTGTCATTCGTTTGTTTGTTACGACCGGTAACAATGCTGCTCAACTCTATACAAAAAAAGGATTCCTTTCTGGGGGAGAAACCTCTACCTTAAAATATATAATAAATCGATAGGCAATGAGTCTCACTATATAATGTTTTTTGTTAACGCCTTTCTTTTACTCCGATAATACTCTAAAATAGTCTCAATTAGAGAGGAGAGATTTCGATGATACGTTATCCGAAACCGTTAAAAGCGGGAGGCACAATTGGCATTACTGCTCCCTCTTCTGGAGTACCGAAAGAACTGCACCCGATTTTGACTGGCGGCATTGAGCAATTTAAAAAGCGTGGATTTCAAGTCGAGGTTGGAAAAACGCCATGGACCCAAGAAAAGGCCGCTTCAGCGGAAGCGAGTATTCGCGCAGCAGAATTGAATTCCATGCTGCAAAATCCTCATATTGATGCGATTATTCCACCGTGGGGTGGAGAGATTTTAATGGATTTACTTCCTGACATACAATGGGATCAAATGCAGCCAAGTTGGATATTAGGATATTCTGATACTAGCACTCTATTATTTGCTATCACTGTAGTAACAGGAATTGCAACTGCCCATGGTGTAAATTTAGTAGATTTACGGAGCGATGAATGGGATAAGACGACGAAAAAGTGTTTGGATGTACTAATGAGCACGGAAGGCGATACCATCAACCAATTTTCTTCTGAAAAATATCAATCGGAATGGAATCATGATAAAGAGCCCGATCCTTATGTTTATAAGTTGAACACACCGACAATTTGGAAAACGTTGGATGGAAAGCCGCTGGAATTGGAGGGCAGGCTTCTTGGGGGATGTATCGACACGCTTCAAAATTTAGTCGGAACGCCATATGCAGATATAAAGGCTTTTCGAGAAAAATATATTAACAACGAAAAAATCCTTTGGTATTTTGAAATCTGTGAAATGACGGCGACTGATTTTTATCGTTCGTTGTTGCAGCTGCACTATGCTGGTTGGTTCGAACAATCAAGCGGTATTATCTTTGGGAGAACGTCTGCGGGGGAAGAAGTTGAAGGTTTTACTACTTTTGATGCAATGGAACGCCTTTCTCAAATAACTGGTCTCCCTATCGCTTATGATGCGGACATCGGTCATGTTCCACCGCAAATCACCCTAGTCAATGGCGCAAAAGCAGAGGTAAAAGTCGAAAATGGGCAGGCATCTGTTAAAATGGAATTAAAATAGTTGGCTCTGTTAAAACTGAATGTTGATTTCACCATATTTTAAAAAATAAATGGATTAATTCCGTTTAAATTGGAAAAACCCATAATTTCTTAGAAATAAAGGAAGTTTCTCCGTTTATATAATCCAAATCATTGGATTTTGTCTTATTTAGAGCAGTTAATCGGAATAGTTCCGCTTATATCTGCTTCTTTTACTTCCTTTAAATAGAGCAGCAGGAAATTCTCCGCCTATGAATGCTCATACCTAAACGAAAATCGACAATTAATAATAATATAGCTAAAAAGCTAAAGGAGAAACGAATGACAGACTATAAAGCATTGTTTTTAGATATTGATGGGACGATTTTAAAATTGGACCATACTTACGAAGAGTCCACTAAACAAGCCATTTTACAGGCTCAATCAAAAGGCATTCAAGTTTTTCTAGCAACTGGAAGACCGCTCCATGAAATTTCCGATTTAGCAGAGGAACTAAATGTTGATTCCTTCATTGGCTACAATGGTGCACTTGCTAAATACCACGGTGATACGATCGTAGATGAACCGATGAGCCGTAAAATTGTAATGGATTTTGTGGAGATTGCTAAAAAGCATGGACATGAACTCGTCTTATATACGAGCGAGAAGAATTATTTTACATCGATGGATTCACCTCATGTGGACCTTTTCATTGAAAAATTTCAAACAAAATATAATGAGTTGTTCACAATAGATGTGGCAGATCAAATATTAGGAGCAACGCTGATTAATTTAAAGCCAGAAGAAGTAGAACTATACGAGATTGATTCAAGCTATCACTTTTCACAAGTAAATGTCGATGGGTTGAGGCACTGCTATGATGTGATTCGGGATACGGTTAATAAAGGTGAAGCCGTAAAGAAAATACTGCATGTGATGAATATTGAAAAAGAGGCGGCGATTGCGTTTGGTGATGGGATGAACGATAAGGAAATGCTATCAGCAGTCGGGGAAGGCTTCGCAATGGGAAATGCAAATCCGGATTTATTTGCATACGGAAGCAGGAGAACAACAGCGGTCACGGATTCAGGAGTTTATAATGGACTAAAAATAATAGGGGTTGTCGATTAATCGACAACCTCAAGTCATTTTCTCTTCGATTAGATTTACTCTTGATAACGAGACCAGACATTTTTACTCTCGGATAAACGTCTGTTACTTTCGGATAACGGTACTAAACTCTCGCATAATGTAGTTACTATCTTAAATGTGCCTCTTATTCATCACTCGCCGAAGGCAATGTTCAATATTCTTCCCCTGCTGTTTTATTTATTTTCTCCTCCACTTCCTGGTGCTACAAGTTCTACTTTTACCCGATCTGGATCTTCAAAGTAGACCGCATAATGTTGAGGCCCTCCTGAAAATGGATGATTATCTTTATAAAGAATTTGGACTTCCCTTTCTTCCAACTTGGCTGTCATTTCATCTACATGCTTTTGAGACTGTGCGTGAAACGCCAGATGGTTCAGCCCAACACGGCAGCGATGATACGGGATATCTAAAAACCGCTCCTCTGTCTGTACGAAAACGATATACGTTTCACCCAGCTTCCAGCTTTGACCCTGATCCCATTTTTGATAAACACTATATCCCAACTCTTCAAGGAGCCATCCCCAAAATTCTATAGACTTTTTCAAATTGGAAACATATAACTCAATATGATGAATCATCTTTTATCACCTATTTTTTCTTAATATTGAATATTATACTAGAGATAAATCATTTCGAAAGGTAAATTTCATATGAAAACTTTTATTCAAGCATTACTTATATCTTTAACGCTTCACTTATTATATTTTGGCGGGTCTATTCTATATGGCTATATCCTTACTATGAATTATACTCCTGATTTTGAAAATGCAGTTGCATTCGATTCTAAAGTTGCCTTTGGGTACGCTGTGGACCCTTTCTTTTTCATATTGACCTTTTTAGGCGTTACTTTCTTTTGTGGAATTCTCATCCTCATTTTTAAAAAATATAAAGGAGACAAAGATGGAGATCACTCAACTATCTAACCGATTTAAAGCCTTTGCAGAAGGTGAGTGTAAGGACTCAAGTCCTTTGTATGAGCATTTATCGTTAAAAATTTCTGAAGACCATGACTTGCTTGAACTAAGCTCTCATGCCCAAGAAGGTCAACCGATCCCAAATTTATTTTTAGGGGCTGTCCATTATCTTTTACAATCAGGGTGCAACCATCCATTGAAAGAATATTATCCTAGTATGTTGGAGTCCCCGTTGAATCTAAAAAGCATTTTTTCTCATTTTAAGGATTTCTGCCTAGCTTTTAAAAGTGATATTATTAATCTACTGCAAACAAAGCGGGTGCAGACAAATGAAGTACGACGCAGCGCTTATTTGTATCCAAGCTTTTGCTATATGTATGACAAAGTGAAAAAGCCATTGTCCTTAATAGAAATTGGCACGAGTGCCGGGCTTCAGTTGCTATGGGATCAGTATGGCTATTCCTATCGTAATGGCCATCATTATGGAGACAAGACATCCAAAGTGCAGGTCACTGCGGAAATTCGTGGTAAACAATTTCCTGCCCGCTTAGAAAAAATTCCACCTGTCGCATCGAAAGTTGGATTAGATCTCCATGTTTGTGATATTACAAATCCGAAAAATGCGCTTTGGCTTAAGTCACTCATTTGGCCTGAACACCGGGACCGGGTTTTGCTATTTGAAAAAGCTGCCCAGCTTTTTATTGAAAATCCAGTAGAATTAATCGAAGGTGATGGGGTTACGTTATTACCTGATGTTGTCGAGCAGGCTCCTGCAGATAGTGCCATCTGTATCTTCCATACCCATGTGGCGAATCAAATGCCTGAAGAATTAAAGCATAAACTCATAAAAATTATTAAAACACTTGGTGCTCAAAGAGACGTATTTCATCTCTACAACAATATGTGGGACCGCAAGCTGCATCTCGATTCCTACCTGAACGGTCGTGAAGAACAACATGTCATCGGGGAAACAGATGGACATGGGAGATGGTTTGAGTGGAATTTACACTAAGTAATCGTCGAGCTAAACCAATGAAAGAAGAAGGAATTGCCTGTGTTAAACAACTTAAATAAATGGCTTCAAAAATGGATGCCGATATTGACACCTCTAAGCTTAGTGGTAGGTGTATTATTTCACAATATTGGTGTGCATCTATTATTTTTAGTTTCGTGGTTATTTGCATTTATGACGTTCTCCAGTAGTTTAAACATGAACGTTAAAGATGTTAAAAGTTTTTCGAAACACCCGGTCATGATTTTAGGCAGCATCGCCTTTTTGCATATCATCATGCCGATTTGGGCGTATTTTTTATCAACCATTATTTTTGACGATCATCTACTGACGATTGGTTTTGTTATTTCAGTAGCAGTACCAACAGGCGTTACGAGTGTAATTTGGGTAAATATTTGTCGGGGCAATCTACCTCTATGCTTATCGATCATTTTAATCGATACATTGTTATCGCCATTTTTGATGCCCGGGTTACTGCATATAGCGGTCGGAGAGTCCATTGCTATTGATACTTCCTCACTCATAATGGATTTACTTTGGATGATCGTATTGCCGACTGTAATGGGTGTTCTATTAAACGAGCTGACTAAAGGCAATATAAAAGCGACACTTGGCAGAAAGCTTGCTCCATTCTCAAAGCTATGTTTGTTTGGCGTGGTCATGATTAACAGCAGTGCCATTGCTCCTTATTTGAAACAAGTTACTTGGGAATTATTTGGTGTCATTCTTCTCGTCCTTTTCATAGCTGCATCCGGTTATGCCATTGCTTTAATCATTGGGCATTTTGTTTGGAAAGATACAAGTATTGTCACAACTTTTGTTTTTATCGGCGGAATGCGAAACATAGCTATTGGAGTCATTATAGCCACAACTTATTTTCCTGCAAAAGTGGCGATGCCTGTTGTATTCGGCATGCTGTTCCAACAAGTATTAGCATCCTTGTATAGTAGAGTTATTGAAAAATATAAAATGAAATATGAAGCTCCATCTGTTTAGCCTAAAGGAATCATTCGAATAGCCACTCGCATTTTCCCGTGAAGAAATAAAGAAAGTGAAAAGCTGAAACCTGGAACAAACTATTAAGAATGGAAATCAGAGATCTGACCAACACTATGAAAGTTATTATTAGTAGGTAATACATCTTCAGAAAAAGGCTATCTTCTCTTCTAAATATTAGAAAATGGAAATTATAAATGCTAATGGCCTTACTACATTCAGTCTATACGTAGCAAGGCTCTATAAAAATTATTTCAAATTACATTCATCTGCTTATGTAATACTTAATAGATCTATTTACTCCTTATTTAACTGGCACACCGTTGAGGTTGGTTTTTCATAAGCATTAAATACTCCATTTGTCGAAAGGGTATCTATAGTTTATCAATTACTTTTGTTAG
This sequence comes from Bacillus sp. FJAT-49711, assembly GCF_018343715.1. GTDB lineage: Bacteria > Bacillota > Bacilli > Bacillales > Bacillaceae_C > Lederbergia. The sequence goes on from NZ_JAGYPL010000003.1 coordinate 692,342, forward strand.
CTTTTGAAGTGCGGATAAAAAGTTTGTTAATTCATCGGTTGATAAACTCGCATAATATTTTTCAGAAACCTGCTGCATAAATCTTTCCATTTCCTTTTTATAAAGCAATCCTTTTTCGCCTAATTCAACTGAAATTGTACGCTTATCTTCTGAATGTTGCTTTCTATAAATATAACCTTCAATTTCAAGCTTTACTAACTGTTGGCTGATAGCACTTTTAGTAATATTCATTTTTTCTGCTAAATCTGTAGGAGTGGATGATGGATGCCGAATAATTAATGTTAATAACGCATATTGCTGATTATTTAATTGGAAATTCGTATAAGTTCTTTCTTTTGTTTCTAGTAACAGCCATAGTTCTTCTAGTGTATGATTAATTTCCTCAGCTAGGTTTTCATTCTTCATCTTTTTGTTTATCACCTTTTCTCCTCCAATTTTTTGGATTTAACTTACTTTTATATTTGGTCACCACTTCTTTCCCAACAAAAGCTGCACCTATCAAAAATAAGATTTCTCCCACTACTATACATACTGTAATAACAGTCGCTTTTAAGTGAGTTGGAAACGGGGTGAATGGTACGATAGCTGCAAATCCCCATAGGATAGGATAAAGAATTAGAAGCCCTATTCCAAGTTTAAAAAGGAATGACTTCTTTTGCTTGTCTCCGTTAGAAACTATATCTTTTTCCAATTTCAATCCCCCTAATTTAGTTAACTTAACTAAATTGTATAACGCGACCTGTATGATTACAAGATTTTAAAATGTATTTACTATTAATCAATTGATAATATAAAAAACTTGCCCTATAAATTCGTTACTGCTTTAACAATTCCTAAGTGAGCTATCCCGCTCTGTTAGTGGAAGAAGAATTTTTAAACAACTTTATTATCTTCGTACAAATTAGAATATATTAGTCGTTTTACGGACAATATATTTTAGATATAAAATCTGTTAAAATGTTAATACAAACTATGAATAAAATATGATTTCAGGTGGACATATGGAGATATCTTTATTATTAGAATACGGCTGGGTTTTAATGGTTTTGATTTTATTGGAAGGCTTACTATCTGCTGATAATGCTCTCGTTCTAGCGATTATGGCAAAGCATCTACCAGAAAAACAGCAAAAAAAAGCAATTAATATTGGATTGTTACTCGCTTTTATCTTTAGGATTGGTGCTATTTTTGTTATTTCGATTCTTTTTCACGTATGGCAAGTTCAGGCAATTGGGGCTGCCTATTTAATTTTTATCGCTTTAAAGCATCTCTTTAAAAGGGATCACGGAGATAAAAATAAGCAGGGTAAGAGTTATCGGATGACAGTAGCTCAAATTGCATTGGCAGATATAGCATTCGCTATTGATTCCATATTAGCTGCAGTGGCTCTTGTCTTGGCATTACCAGATACCCCTTTAATTCAAATAGGCGGTATAGATGGGGCCAAGTTTATCGTCATTTTAATAGGAGCGATTGCAGGTTTAATCGTTATACGATTTGCAGCAGGATTTTTCGTTAAAATATTGACGAAACGCCCTAGTTTGGAAACTGCAGCCATGTTAATTGTTGGTTGGGTTGGGATTAAGTTATTAATACATACCCTTGCGCATCCATCCTTGCACATCATTTCGCATGAATTTGTCGAAGGTCCTATATGGAATACAATCTTTTGGTCAGTTATGCTACTAATTGCTATTGGCGGATGGTTTTTATCAAAGGAGAAAACAGGCGATAGTAAAAAAGATTGAGTTGTACTTATACATACAAAAGGGATAAAAGCTTATACCTCTTATCCCTTCCTACAACCTCTTATACAAAAATTCACGATATTTTGTAAAGCCTTGCTTCTGATAAAGTTTCTCCGCTGCTAGATTACTAGCCCAATAATCTAGCTCAACTAATTCAATTTTATGGTCTCTAGCAATATCATAGATTTTATCCATTATTACGGAACCAAGTCCACGATTAGGCTTTAGAACATTCAGCTGATGAACATACACCGATCGATATCCTTTTTTAAATACATTTTCGGGATATTCTTTTATTTCAATCCATGCATACCCTACAGCTTCATCTTCAATTTTTAGAAGCAAAAATAGCTGATTGTCCTTTTGGATAATGCCTTCAAAGAAGCTCCTAACCTTATGATAATCATATTCTTTGAAATGGTCAGGGTACAACTGGACGTGAAGTTCATGGACCGATTTATTTAAGATAGCAATTTGTTCATAATCCCTTGTAATCATTACTTCCATTTTCTCAACTTCTTTCATGCAAAATGCCATAGTATAAGTTAATACAATAATTTAAAAATCTAGCACTTTGCTTTTACTTATCGTTTCTATTCTTGACTCAACGATTTAGTTAATTCCGCTATTTTTACTCTCTTTTCTTCGAATTCCTTTGACTTCGAGTAATTCGAGAATTCCTGTAATACTTTCATCCAACTATCTTTATTTCCCTGGTCGCTATTAATAATATTTGAAAAGTCCTCCATTGTTTCCTTTATTATAACAATTCCCTCTAAATCATTTGGATCTAAATCAATATATTGATCCGAACCATTTTGATTTTTTTCATGTCGTTTATGTAATGACTCCAAAAATTCAGAGTAGGAATCCAATATATCTCTTAATGGTGAAACATTAAGAGCATATGCTGAATTATGATAATAAGATAAATCTAGAAAAGTACTAGATATTTCCTTCAAGTCACTTTCAATATAATCTTTTACAATTCCATTTTCTCCTATATATATCTTATTATTTGAAATAGATGTATTCACTGTTTTTAAAACGGAATGTATATTCGGAATTAAACCAGTGAGTATCTTTTCATTGTTTATGTTAAGTTCATTCTTCAATTCCTTCCTACTTTCCAATAGTTTTACATTAATAAACAATGAAATGATTAGTAGTAAAACAACTATTTTAATTGATATCCCTTTAATATTCTTCATTTTCCAGCTCCTTTAATCGGACATTCACTTTATGAGATGTTTCCTTACCTTTGTATTATTAAAATAGTAACACTTTATCAAAAGTTTACTACTTCTTTTTTGACAGCTTTGTTTTTAATTATGGCTACGATAAAATTTATATAATTTAATTAAAACTTTTTTCCCACGGCTTACGAATATATGGTTAGAAGGCAGTGAGACAATGAAACAAGAACAGCGCTGGATTATGAAAATAAAGAAAAACGGAAACCACGAAGCCGCCAATGAGCTCATTTCTAAGTACTATCGGGAAATGTATGCATTTGTGTACAAACAAACGATTAATTCCGATCTTTCTCTCGATCTGACTCAGGAAATTTTTATTAGCGTACTAAAATCAATTAGATTATTTGATGATAAAAAGGCTTCTTTTCGAACATGGCTTTACAAAATTGCTTCTAATCGACTGGTGGACTACTTCCGCTCGAAAAACTATCAATATCGGAAGCTGACAGAGTCATTAGAAGGGCATGATTTTGAAGGTTCCGAAGATATGGCAATCTCATTTGAATACAAAGAGGATGTTGAACAAATCACCTCAATTATTAACCAATTAGAGACGAGCACACAGCAAATTATCCGTCTGAAGTTATTTGGAGAGTATACATTGCAGGAAATTGCTGAAATGGTACAAGTCCCGCTATCTACTGTCAAAACAAGGTACTACGCGGCAATCAAACTTATAAAAAAAGAAATGCAGGTGCATCAGCATGAATAAAGATAAATTCCAAATTCCTATGCCTGATGATGAGATCATTCAAAAAGAAATCAATACGATTGTCAAAGCTGGAATAAAAAGAAAAGAAACCTTTCCTACATTTTTGTGGAATCTTTATAAAGACATCGGATTTAGATATCTTTTTACAAATCCGAGGGATGGAATTTTAATTACTTTATCCGTAATCGCTGTCCTGATTTTCTTATTTATGACAATTACTGAGCCATCTAATGTAAATGAAAAGGATATATATGGGTTTGTCTTTTTAATTTCTCCTCTTCTTTTTATGGCATTATCCCTTTATGACCTTTTCCATAAGAAGCATAGTGAGACCTTTGAAGTGGAGATGGTATCAAAATATAACTTATATCAAGTAGCTGCCTTTCGTATGTTCAATTTCAGCGTGATTGCCATTATCGTAAATACAATAAGTGTTATTTCTCTTGTTTCTTTTTACGATACTCTACAGTTTTTTAGAACATTCATGATCTCAACGACGGCTCTATTTTTATTCTCGGTTATTTTTCTAATGGTCTTCATGAGGGGTCGTTCTGGATTTACTGCTCTTCAAGTGGGGACCGTCTGGATGGGGCTTAATCTCATCCTCAGTTTATTAAACAATAAAGCTTATATTTATTTTTTGATGACCATTCCGATTTTTGTCTATGGAATTGTCCTTGCTGGCAGCGTGATTTTGTATCTTCTTTACTTAAGTAAGCTGGTTCGAATGAAACCAGCGGAGGGAGTTTTTTAACATGTTGGTTGTAAAAGATGTACGTAAACAATATGGAGATTTTACTGCTTTAAAACAGATTAATCTCGAGTTTGATAAGGGAATATATGGACTTCTTGCCCCAAATGGTGCCGGAAAAACGACGTTGATTAAAATGCTTGTGACGCTCATTTCCCCAACGAAAGGAGAAATCCTTTATAACGGAACAAATATTGTTGAACTTGATGAGGATTATCGTGATATTCTTGGTTATTTACCGCAAAACTTCGGCTTTTATAAGCATTATTCACCAAAACAGTATTTAATGTATCTCGCTGCTCTAAAAGGGATAGATAAGAAAGCGGCACTGTCTAAAATTAACGAGTTGCTCGAAAAAGTAGCGCTTCGTGAGGTCGCCAATAAAAAAATGAGGAAGTTCTCTGGTGGGATGATCCAGCGGGTTGGCATTGCTCAAGCATTATTAAATGATCCGAAAATATTGATTTTGGATGAGCCGACTGCTGGTCTTGATCCGAAAGAACGAGCCAGATTCCGTCAGCTTTTAACAGGGCTATCAAGGGATAGACTGATCATCATTTCCACCCATATCGTTTCAGATATTGAATCGATCGCCAATCAAGTAATCATGATAAAAAATCAGGAGATCCTATTTAAGGACACTGCTCAATCTATATGCGATACGCTCGATGGGTTCATCTACGAAACATCCATCTCGAACGATGAATTAGAAGCTTTTCGTAAAAAATTCATTCTCATTGGCGAAAAGCAGGAGCATGAAAATGTGTTAGTACGTTTCGTTCATAAAGGTGAAATGGACAGAGATTGGATTCCAGTTATTCCACATTTGGAAGATGTGTTCTTATATGAATATCGCGATAATTTACAAGCGGAAGTGTGAGCTATGAGAATTACTTTTTTAGAGTGTAAAAAAGCACTCTCTTCACCGATTATCCTTTTTCTCCTGCTCTTATTCACAATTTGGAATGTCTTTTTGGTTTATAACTCTTCTGATTTTAAAGAAGAATTGGAAGTTGTGAATCAGATAGCACAGGAATATGGGATTGCTATTACAGATGAATCCCTATCGCGCATTCAAGAAGGTTTTGCGGCGGATCTAGCCTATTTAAATTCCATTACGGAAGAAAAAGGCGGACAAACGTTTGAACACGCAGCTGATTTTTTTAATCAATTAAGTTATGAGAATCACGATCTATATACAAATTCAGAACTGCAATCCTTTTACGAATTACAGTTAAAAGAAATGTATGTTGAGAATGCCAAGTCTTTAGATTATGAATATGGAAAGTTTGATATAAAAAAGATCGGGGAAGCTACAATTGAAGGATATCGTCTCACTGGAGCCGCAGCTGAAACCCTTAGACAAGAATATACAACATTCTCTACTCGATTTGAAGAATTGAAACAGAATGGAGAGCATAAACAGTGGTTTTTTGCCGGAAAAGTATATCGCATGCATAGTCTTTTATTTTCAACTTTTTTCAAACATATCTTAATTGAAGCAATGATATTAATCGTCCTTTCTACTGCCTTGATTACTAATTTTGAATATGAAAATCGAACACAGCTTGTCATGTATACTGCTCGTCGAGGGAGGAAGTTAATGGTGGATAAGCTCCTTGCTTCTTTAATCACTACCTCCATTATTACGATCTTTTTGCTCATCGTGACACTTGGTTTTTATTTTTCCGTGTTTGACTATTCCCATTTATGGAATAGTTCGATTAGCAGTGGTTTTAATTGGGAGTATAATTTCCCTTATGTATCATGGTGGAATTTCTCATTTTTGACCTATTTACTTTTAGCGGTAGTCGTTTCATATGTTAGCATGCTATTATTTTCAATCTTTACTTTTAGCCTTTCGGTTTTGTTGAAAAATAGTTATTTCACCTTTATTGTATTTTCTGTTATTTTTATTGCTTTTTTTATTTTGCCATCCTTTCTACCAGGCTCTATAAACTTAAAATTACTCGCGGGATTTAATTTGTCTAGTCTTGTGTTAAATCCTCAACAATGGTGGATGGGGTCAAGCGGGCTGACGATGTTTAAATACTATGAGGTCGGCACCATCTTCGCCTGGAGTGCCATCTTTACTATTCTTTGTTTCTTGTCATTAAAAAAATTTACGAAACAAGACATCTCGTAAGGAGAAATTTTATGCATATCTTACTATTAGAAATTCGAAAGATCTTAAACTGGAAAATACTGTTCGTTTTAGCTTTCGTTAATTTGATTTTGTACTACTTTTTGATTGATTTTAATATTGAACACTTTCCTAATGGAAGGCCTGCCTTGGATTCCTACAGGATTGGTGCAGAAATGGTTCAAAACTACGGCCCCGAAATGGATGAGTCTGAAAAAGCGGATTTTAAAAAGAAATACGAAGAAGAAGTGCGAAAAGCAAACGAATTCTTTCAATCAAGGGAGGATTTTAAAAAGGTTGGAATTCAATCTTATGAGGAATTCGAAAATATAGACCGTGAAAATGAAACCCAAATGAAACTTCGTGATAAGGTTGTTTTTGACGAAGAAATCGATTTGTTCTGGGAACTTCAAGAGCGAGAAAGATTATTAGAATACCATCATGATCAGGACATGATAATCGAAAATGAGATAAGTAGGGCTGATTCTATTGGACAGAAACGTTTAAACGAATTAAAAAAGTCGGGACAGTTCGATCTTTACCCGGAAGTTTCATTAATGGATTTTAATGATATCATTTCGAATATTGCGATTGCTGTTTTAATCAGCGTTGTACTCGTCATCTCCCCTACTTTTCTTAGTGATCGAACAAGAAATCTAGTTGATTTGCAATATACTTCAAAAATAGGAAGATCCCTTTTTAAAAGAAAACTCGCTGCTGGACTCATTTCTGCATTTATTGTTATGACGGTATTGCTTGCCATTTATTTAAGTATATACTCTTTAAATAATCCTGCAGTTTTCTTTGAAGTACCCATTAATTCCTTTATCGGTCACACGTACTGGTATAACTTAACGTTTTTTCAATACATCGTGCTTTCTACGGTTGCTATTTATATGTTAGGATTCCTATTGACATTCATATCCATGGCTGTTTCCACTCTCGTTCCAAGTTATATTGCACTAATTGGAATTCATGTTCCAGTCATATTGGCGCTGCTTATTTTCGGAATACGCTATTTGCTTTTTGCAATCATCAGCATGTGGCTGCCCATATGGATTGTACCGCTTTGTTATATCGCACTGATCACAATCGTAATAGGCTTTATTATATTCATATGGATAAGAGAAAGAAAATTAGATATTGCCGCATAAATTAAATGCCAAGAGGAATAATTCCCCTTGGCATTTTTACAGTTTTTTCATAAAATATAGAATAGTGTACTAACTTTATATTTTATGGAGGTCATTATGAAGTTAGATAATAAGAAGAAAAAAATCCAATTGGATTATAGGGAAAAAATGCAACAAAAGAAAAACTCTAAAAAACAAACAATAGAAGCGATTATTATTGCTGCTATTATTTTCACATTCATCTTTCTAAATACATTTTTTAAATCTTTTTAAACTGCACCTACTGGCGTTCGTTCACCTAAATTCATAATCACCTTATTTTTCCCGGACTTTTTAGCAATATATAATGAAGTGTCTGCCCCGTTAAACAGGAGGTCCTTACCCATCCCTGGCAATAATTTTTGTAATCCGACACTCACCGTCACACGCTGCCCCTTTAATTCCTCCATGCATACATTCGAAATGCCCATTCGAATGTTTTCCATTTTTTCTAAAAATTCTTCAGTCGTTAATCCAATATTGATGATAGCAAATTCCTCACCGCCGTAACGAAAAGCAAAATCATCATTTTCCAAAAAAGATTTAATTTGCTTCGCCACTTCTACAATGACCAAATCACCCATTTGATGGCCATACGTATCATTTACCTTCTTAAAATTATCGATATCCAAGATTGCAATATGTAAGTATAATTCATCAATTGTGTCCATTCTTAATAACGTTTCTAAATATTCGTGAAAGGAGCGATGGTTGTAAAGCTCTGTAACGGGATCCATCCGCGTAAGCTTTTCCATCTGGATATTTTGTGAAAATAAATCTTGCTTTTCTTTAGTCGTTTTTAAAAGCTCATTAGCCAATTGAACGCTATGCTTCATCAAACTGTTAATAAGCAAAGATATCCCTATTATTATAGCAATCATAATAATAATATCGGAGTGCATCATATGGGAACGGACTGGATCTGACAGTATATAGATAAGGAGACCCGATAAGATTCCGGTAATACAAGCAAATTTTAATAGCTTTAATTTATAAAAATATAATGAAACCATGACAGGGAAAATTAACAGAAAAATAAGGATAGGTTTTTCATATAGCGTTAAAATAATGATACTTGCCACTATATTAATACCTAAAATCAAAATGTATTCTATATGGGATTTTATTTTTCGTAGACAGACTTCAAGTGTTCCGATCGTAATTACTAAAAAGATAGAGGGATAGATGATCACATATTGAACAAATAGCCACGTATCCTTAGTAGTGAAAACAGCATCCACACTTGTGGCAATGATATATAATCCGATAATAATCCAAAGTGTATTTAAAATATCACGAACTAAAGATGCAGCGTGAATGACATTTTCCTTTTTCAATGTACTCTCTCCTATCCCACTAGGTAAAAAGTCTATGAGTATTATTACTCATTGTATCGAATAATAGAAAATAAGAAAAGTTCTTATTTTATACTTTCAATAAATTCATACATTTTTTATTATTTTTCCCTTGCACTTTTTCTTCGTCTATATTAAAGTAAGATACATTAACCAATTCAAAAACTTTATATTCTTTTCTTATCCAGAGAGACGGAGGGATTTGGCCCTACGAAGTCTCAGCAACCGGCCTACATGGCACCGGTGCTAATTCCAATAGGTTTTTAACCTAGAAGATAAGAAGATGTTTTCTTTTATGAGGACCTTCTTTTTTCTAGAAGGTCCTTTTTATTATGGCTGGAGGATGAACAACATGACGGTTAAAAGTTTTGAGACGAGATTAGTCCAGTTAGGTAATAGATATGATTCAAAAACTGGCGCTATTAATCCCCCTATCTATTTATCGACTGCATATGAGCATCCTGGGCTTGGGGAATCAACAGGTTATGACTATACACGAACTAAAAACCCAACACGAGCTATTCTTGAAGAAGGAATTGCCAATTTGGAAGGAGGCGATCAAGGGTTTGCGTGCAGTTCCGGAATGGCCGCCATCCAATTGGTACTATCTCTCTTCCAAAACGGCGATGAATTAATTGTTCCTGAGGATATTTACGGTGGAACATATCGCTTACTAAAACATTTTTCAGAAGTTTATGGAATCAAGACTACTTATGCGAGATTTCAGGATGTAAAGGGGACAGAAAAAAATATTACACGCAGCACAAAGGCCATTTTCATTGAAACTCCTACTAATCCTTTGATGGAAGAAATTGATATTAGCCAGTATTCATATTTAGCTAAAAAGTATAATCTTTTACTGATTGTGGATAATACATTTTTAACTCCATATTTTCAGAGACCAATAGAATTAGGTGCCGATATCGTTATACATAGTGCGACCAAATATATTGGAGGTCACAATGACGTATTGGCTGGATTAGTCACAGCGAAAGGGAATGATCTTTGTGAAAGATTGTTTACTTTACATAATGCAATCGGCGCCGTTCTTTCACCAACAGATTCATGGCTGTTGATTAGAGGATTAAAAACCCTTCATTTACGTATGAAGCAACATGAGGAAAATGCGAAGAAAATAGTGAAGTTCCTACGAAATGAACCGTTTGTTACAGATGTTTTATATCCTGGAAAGGGCGGCATGCTCTCGTTTCGTCTTAAGGAGAGTAAATGGGTTGACTTCTTCTTACGGAATCTCAAGCTAATTTTCTTTGCAGAAAGTCTTGGAGGGGTTGAAAGTTTTATCACGTACCCGACAACCCAGACTCATGCAGATATTCCTGAAGAGGAACGGATAGCCCGCGGTATATGTGACCGACTCCTGCGCTTCTCGGTAGGAGTTGAAAATACAGAAGATTTAATAGCTGACTTGGAACAAGTCTTTTCAGCAATTAGGGATAAGGCAACACAACATTAAAGGAGGTGATGGTCGCTAATTGCGGCTAGACCGGTTTTAATCGTCATTTAATTTTTATAAAAAAAGGAGAGTTTAACCATGACAAAAACAATTACAAAAGCACCTTTTAGAGCAGATCAAGTAGGGAGTTTATTAAGACCCGAGAACCTACATAAAGCAAGAAAGGATTTCAAAGAAGGCATCATCTCAGCAGAACAACTACGTGAAGTGGAAACACAAGAAATTAAACGAATTGTTGACAAGCAAATTGAAGTTGGACTAGAGGCCGTGACGGACGGGGAATTTAGACGCAGATTTTGGCACACTGATTTCCTTGAGCATTTGAACGGAATTGAAGGATATGTGCCTGAGGTTGGATATATTTTTAGCGGAAATGAAGAAACAGAAAGATACAATATCCGCAACATCGGAAAAATTTCATTTAATCAAGATCACCCTCATGTAAAGGATTTTACCCTGTTTAATGAAATTGTTGGAGGGCGAGCGGTTGCGAAACAAACGATTCCAAGCCCTAACCAATTATTTAATATCGGAATCCGTGATGAGAACATTTACCCTGACATTGAAGAATACGCGAATGATATTATCCAAGCGTATCGTGATGCGATTAAGGCTTTTTATGATGCTGGAGTTCGCTATTTACAATTAGATGATGTGTATATCGCGGGACTTTCCTCTCCTGACATCCCTTTTAACGATGGGGCTTTTTCAAGAGACTATTTAATTGATTTGGCTCTCCGTGTCGTAAATGGTGTATTGGAAGGAAAACCCGAAGACTTATTTGTTACAACCCATCTTTGTCGTGGAAACTATCGATCCAATTGGGCATTTTCTGGAAGCTATGATTTAATTGCACCAACTTTATTAGCAAAAGAAAAAGTCGACGGCTTCTTCTTAGAGTATGATGATGAGCGCTCAGGAGACTTCAAAGCTTTGGAATATGTCCCTAGAGGAGGCGCAAAAGTTGTTCTTGGTGTCCACACATCTAAAAAAGGTGAATTAGAAGATAAAGATACAATTATTTCTCGTATTAAGGAAGCTTCCAAGCATATTCCACTCGAGCAGCTTTGCCTAAGCACGCAATGCGGATTTGCTTCAACACACCATGGGAACCTTTTAACAGAAGAAGAACAATGGGCAAAATTGAAGTATATCGTGGAAATTGCGAAAGAAGTTTGGGGATGATTGCAAAAGCGTAGGCGTTGGAACTAGACGGGAAAACAATTAAGAAATCCACCATTATTCCAACTGATTACTTCCTGTGATTTAAATGATTGAACCTGGAGAAAGATATATTCTCCAGGTTTTTCTTTACTTTCTTTATTAATTGCCGATATTAATCAAAATGCCATTTAGATGGAAGGAGTGAAAAGGATGCTGGGAACATGGTATAGTTCTGGATTAACGATGATTAATCAAATGAATCGGCATCTTACTATATCGCGGCAATCATTAGAGCGAATTTCATCGGGGATGAGGATTAATCGTGCAAGTGATGATCCTGCAGGACTTGCGATATCCGAAAAAATGCGCGCGCAAATTCGCGGTCTTCGTATGGCTGGGCGCAATATTCAAGATGGAATTTCCTTGTTGCAGACAGCAGAAGGCGGATTGAACGAAACACATGCTATTTTGCAAAGAATGAGAGAATTAAGTGTCCAGGCTTCGAGTGATACTTATACAGATGCGGATAGAGAAGCGCTGGCTTTGGAATTTGAAGAGCTGAAAAAAGAAATACAACGGATTTCTAAGGATGTACAATTTAACTCCATGTCTTTACTTGATGGCTCAAAAAGTTCATTCCGCATACAAGCTGGGGCGAACGCCGGACAGTATATTGAATTATCGATTGGAGATATGGGTGCTGAGGAAATTGGAATTCATAATTTATCAATTGATACAAGAGAAAATGCGAATGAAGCCATGTCAAAACTTGATGATGCCATCCGAAAGGTTTCCTCAGAACGTTCCAAAATGGGTGCATATATGAATAGGCTGGAACATGCTTATAATAACACGATGACCATGGAGGAAAACCTTGTTGCGGCGGAATCAAGAATACGAGATGCGGATATTGCAAAGGAAATTATGAATTATACGAAAGCAAATATTTTACTGCAGGCGAATCAATACGTTATGAGCCTGCATATGCAGCAAGCGTATTTGATTTTGCAGTTGTTGAAGTAAAGGTACAATACGCATTATCCTTTGTTTAAATTCGATGAATAAGGTATTAATATAGTGATTGCTTTCCTTCACTATGGTTTTTCCAACGTCGAAGGGCATTAATACGACGATTGATTTCCTTCACCTTGATTTTCCAAACGAGAAAGGGCATCAATACGGCGATTGATTACCTTCACTTTGAGATTCCAAACGAGGAAGGGCATCAATACGGCGATTGGTTACCTTCACTTTGAGTTTCCAAACGAGGAAGGGCATCAATACGGTGATTGATTACCTTCACTTCGATTTTTCCAACGACGAAGGGAGTCAATACGGTGATTGATACCTTCTACACCATTTTTCCTACAATTAAAAACAAAAAAGATGCAACCAAGTATAACTTCGCTCAGTTGCATCCTGTATAAACCTTTATTCCGTCAATCCCATTTCCGCTTCTACTACGGCTGAAATTCTGTCGACATAATCTTCGCATGCTTCTTTTGAAGGGGCTTCTGCCATTACGCGAACAAGCGGCTCTGTTCCTGAAGGGCGAACGAGAATTCGTCCATTTCCATTCATCTCTGATTCTACTTGTTCGATAATTTCTTTTACCTTTTCATTATCCGTTACGTGGTATTTATCTGTTACACGGATATTCACTAGCTTTTGCGGGTATTTTTTCATACCTTTTGCAAGTTCGGAAAGCGGCTTTCCCGTGAGCTTCATAATGTTAATGAGTTGAAGCCCTGTTAAAAGTCCGTCTCCAGTTGTGTTGTAATCAAGAAAAATGATATGGCCCGACTGTTCGCCACCAAGATTGTAATTATTGTTTTTCATTTCTTCAACGACATAACGATCACCAACAGCTGTTTGAGCACTATTGATGCCCAATTTTTCAAGGCCCTTGTAATAACCAAGATTACTCATGACGGTCGAAACGACTGTTGATTGCTTAAGGCGGGCTTCTTCATTCATATGTTTTCCACAAATATAGAGAATATAGTCGCCGTCCACGATGTCTCCATTTTCATCGATCGCAATGACACGATCTCCATCTCCATCAAAGGCTAGTCCTACATCTGCCCCTTTTTCTTTAAGGAAAGCAGCTAGCGCTTCAGGATGTGTCGATCCGACTCCATCATTAATATTCAAACCGTTTGGAGACGAGCCCATCGTTGAAATATCTGCATCCAGGTCGGCAAACAAATGTGTTGCCAATGAGGAAGTAGCTCCGTGTGCACTATCAAGTGCAACATGTATACCAGAGAAATCCTCATCAACCGTTTGCTTAAGGTATTGTAAATATTTTTGTCCGCCTTCAAAATAATCACTTACAAGTCCAAGATCTTTTCCAACTGGTCGAGGTAGGGTATCCTCTCCTAAATCAAGTAATTCCTCTATTTCTTCTTCCTGCTCATCTGACAGTTTAAATCCATCTGGTCCAAAAAACTTAATTCCGTTGTCTGCGACTGGATTATGCGAAGCTGATATCATGACCCCCGCTTGCGCTCCTAGTGCTTTTGTTAAGTATGCAACCCCAGGTGTAGAAATCACACCTAAGCGCATGACTTCTGCTCCAATAGATAGCAATCCCGATACAAGAGCTCCTTCCAGCATATGACCGGAAATCCGGGTATCGCGGCCGATGAGAATTTTAGGGCGTTCAGAGTTTTTCGTTAAAACATAACCTCCAAAGCGGCCCAATTTAAATGCCAACTCTGGCGTCAGCTCCGAATTTGCTACCCCTCTTACTCCATCAGTTCCAAAATATTTACCCATTGTATCTATCGCTCCTTCTTCGAACAATGTTCATTTAGACATTTTCCTTTTCTGTTAAGCGTATTTTCACTTTTTTTGTTGATAATTCCCATTGCACATCTTTTGGACCATCCACTACAAGATCCACTTCGTGCTCTCCGGCTTTAAGGCCTTCTAGATTTAAAAGAACATGAAATTCACTATCTTCGGCTTTTTCTAATTTGTTCTTTTCGCCAGTAACCTTAAGCGAAACTGTTCCGTTCGCGGGTGATAATAACTCCATCTCCAAATCGGAACTAAGCCCTTTGTTTTCTATTTTTATATCCTTTAATGTCTTTTCTTCCAGCTTTTTCTCAGCTAGAATTTTAACTTTTATTTTATCTGGTGTAATTTTATTTACACCAAGTGGATATTTTATTGGAACTTCAATCTCAGTGTCTTCATGAATATCACTGACATCCACTGTGACCTCAAGTTCATCGACGCTTTGTAAAATCTCAGTTCTACCGAATATCATCACTTCTGGCGTGACAGTGCTAACGGTTTTAATATTTATATCATCTGGTGGTGTACCAGTTGTATTGATCTTAATAGGGACGTTTTTTCTCGGATTCGTTACTGGAATTGTGACCAACACAGATTCCGGCTCTACTAAAACATCAAGCTTGTTCAATTCTCGGTCAAGAACCGTTACTTTTGCATTTTGTTTGATGGTGTCACTAATTAAACCACTTGCATCAATTGTTGCTTTCACATAAGAAATTCTTTCAATAGCATCCTTTGGGCCAGTAATTTTCACTGTTTTCGGTTCAACTTCCGGACGCTCTGCTTCAAATCCTTCCGCAAGGATACTGCGGTTAAATTCAGCTTCAACTCCGAATTCTTTCGTTACTTTTTCTTGCAAAGATATATCCACGTAAGATGGTTCAATTGTAACTTTTAACTTTTCAGATATATCCTTATATAAAATTGGAACCCGCTGTTTTCCGATTTCTTCGTCGGATAAATCAATATACACAGTAAAATCTCTTTGCCTTTTCGCAGCTTCTACAAATCTTTTTTGTCCTTCAATTTTTACATCAACCGTTTGCGGAATACCTGAAACGACAAGGTTTTCAGAATCATAATATACCTCAACAGGTACATTTGTTATCGTTTCAGTATTTGCATTTTCCATATCATTGGGAGTTGTTCCAGACTTTTTGCTCCCAAAATAATCGTTTGCAGTGACAAAAAGTAAGACGGCTAAGAGCATCGATATAATTCTAATAAACCAGGGATTTTCCATAAATTTATCCATTTTTTGTCTTCTCCCTTCTTTTCCAGATCGATGAAGAAGACTGTTTTGATTTACTTTCGTCTGTAAGTTCTTTTTCTAATACTGCCTGGAATTGCTCCATCGATAAATCCCGTAGTAATTCACCATTTTTTGTAACAGATACTCCGCCCGTCTCCTCCGAAACCACTATCGTTAAGCTATCAGTCACTTCGCTGATACCAAGCGCCGCTCTATGCCTTGTCCCTAGTTCTTTGGAAATAAAAGGACTTTCCGATAATGGCAAGTAACACGCGGCCGCAGCAATTTGCGTTTTTTGTATAATGACAGCTCCATCGTGAAGAGGAGTATTCGGTATAAAAATATTAATTAATAGTTCGTGGGTCACATTAGAATGAAGGGGAATTCCAGTTTCAATATAGTCCCCCATCCCTGTTTCTTTCTCAATCGAAATAAGTGCACCGATTCGCCTTTTTGCCATATAATTAACAGCATTTATAATAGCATTCATTCGTTGCTTCTGTTCTTCCTCTTCATGGATTCCACTTCTAGCAAAAAACTTTCCGCGTCCGAGCTGCTCAAGGGCACGTCTCAATTCAGGCTGAAAAATGATAATAATCGCTAAAAATCCCCATGTTATAGCGGTTTCCATTAACATGTTCAAGGTATTGAGATTAAGGACATCACTTAAGATCCAAACAATGATGATCACAAATATCCCTTTTAACAGTTGAACGGCTTTTGTACCGCGGATGACCATAATCAATTTATATATAACGAACCAAACGAGGAAAATATCCACTACGTGGGATAAAACACCCAAGATGGTAAGGTCTTCAAACGGCATGTTCTTTCCTCCATCTATTTATTCAAATTATGAAGTGCTTTACATTTAAGGTATGGATAATAACTTATCCATTATAACATATATTTGTTTAATCCAACTACAAGGGAAGTAAGGAACGAAATAATTAGGCAATGGCAGTCACCTTGAGATTTATCCCAAATGAAGATGAAAAAAGGATTGCATGATAACTGCAATCCCGTTCTTCTCTTTTATTCAAGGCTTCTTAAATATGTTGTTTTATAAAATCCCAAAATCTGACTTTTATGCTTAATAAGGCAGTTAGCTGTTATTTTCTTTGTAGCACAATTGATTAGATTTATGTCCTATATCAAAAGTATTCTAGAAAAGAGCTTTATTCTTCTTCAAATAGGTTAATTACCCTTTTACTGCCATCTTTTATTTTATACCAAAGCCATTCAAAGATCTCATTGATTTCTTCAATATCTCCTGTAACATCTCCTGCGGATGCTAAGTATTGTTTCCCATTGATAATCGTTACATTCCCATTGACCTTTCCCTCAATTCGGAGATTCCCATTTTTCACTGTAATGTCACCGTTCACCACTTCTCCTTCTGGTACGATCACGGTATCATTTTCAACTACTAAATTGGGTTGTTTTGTAACGGAAAACTTTTGATCATCATTCCATATATTCAGTACACTGCCGGCCATAAGAAGTAAAAATAAAGAGGCAGCTGCTAATATTGGGTGGTTGCGAAACCAGCGCTTTACACTTGCACTTCTTTTTTCTTTCGGTAATCTAGCCATTACATCAGCAGTAAATCCGCTGGAGACTCGTATATGTGACGGGCTCTTTATATAAGCAACCGTTCTTTTTAATTCTTGAAAATGTTTTTGACATTCAGGGCATCTTTGCAAGTGGTCTTTTAATACTTGCTCTTTTTCATGAGACAAGTCACTATCTAAAGATTCTTGCATATAGAGAATAATCTCTTCTGGACATGCCTTCACTTTCCTTCTCACCTTTCCTACAAATTGTTCAACTGTTTTCGAAGTGCTTCCCGCCCACGGTGTATTCGGGTTTTGACCGTTCCAAGCGGCATTTCTAAGACCTCGCTAATCTCATTCAAAGATAGGTCATCGATATATCTTAATACGATGACAACCCTATATTTATCAGGGAGTCGCAGTATTTCTCGTTGAACAATTTCTTGAAGTTCCATCGTCTCCACTTCAGAATCAGGAGATTTCCCCTCAGCGGCAATTTGGGAATACATCGTCAAACCTTCTGTTCCAGCTACCTCTGCATCAAGAAAATAATCCGGCTTCTTTTTCCTAATACGATCGATGCAAAGATTGGTTGCAATTCGATAAAGCCATGTAGAAAACTTCCTTCCTTGATTAAAACTATGGATGTTCACATATGCTCTAACAAACGCTTCCTGTGCTATATCTTCCGCTTCATGTCGATTCCCCAACATACGAAAGCATAACTGGAACACTTTATCTTTAAATAACTCAACGATTTCCCCAAACGCTTCCTGATCGCCCTTTAATACATCCCTTATTCTTTGATTAATAATTGCATCCATTCTCTCTATACCTCCCGCTCCATGCGGTTATCCATTCATACGTATGAATATTAAAAAGGTTTCACGTAATATGATTGACCTTACATATTTTTTCAATAAAAATCACACTATTTCTATCTTAACAAATTTTGTTAATGCTTGTTTAATATTTCGTAAAAAAGGATATACAGATGTTAAAAAATATTTGGAGGAGGCTTAAGATCGATTTGAATGCAAAGGACTTATTAGTAAAAATTGAAGATAATCGTAGAAAGATGGTTGAACTTGGTTTATCTTCATCCTTCTTAGATGAACGCGTTGTAAAAATGAGCTATGAACTAGATAAACTTTTAAATAAATATGATGAAGTGGCTTACAGGAATGGAAAGCGATAACCAAACCTATGCGTCACTAAATTATTTTTTATAATAATTTTTCTCCGAATAAGGAACCCATTAAGGCCACGGCCACTTCAGCCGTCTTATTTCTTTCATCTAAAATTGGATTTACTTCAACGAATTCGGCAGAAGTAATAAGCTTAGTTTCTGCGAGCATTTCCATAGCCAAATGGCTTTCACGATAACTAATACCCCCTAATACTGGTGTTCCAACTCCTGGTGCATCATGGGGGTCAAGCGCATCTAAATCAACGGATAAATGGACACCATCCGTTCGATTTTTTAGGAAGTGAATGGATTCCTCCATTACTTTCGTCATTCCTAAACGGTCAATTTCATGCATCGTAAATACTTTAATATTTTTACTTTTAATGAGGTCTCTTTCTCCTTTATCAAGATCTCTCGCGCCAATGATTACAATATTCTCTGGACTTACTTTCGGAGAATATCCTCCAATTCCGGTAAGCACTGAATGACCCAAGCCTAAACTTGCAGCAAGAGGCATACCATGAATATTCCCCGATGGCGATGTTTCCTCTGTATTCAAATCCCCATGAGCATCAAACCAAATGACACCAAGATCTTTATAATACTTACTAATACCAGCAATCGTACCAATGGCTATACTATGATCCCCGCCAAACACAAGCGGGAATCTTCCGTTCTCAATTACTTTATTAATTGAATTAGCAATTTCCCTACTAATACTTGCAATCGCTTTCAAATTTTTCAAGTTCGTATGATGATCTTCCACTGAATTATTTATTTTTACTACAATATCCCCAATATCTTCCACATCATAACCTAGTTTCTCCAAGCGCTTCAAAACTCCTGCATACCGAATCGCACTTGGCCCCATATCCACACCTCGGCGCGTTTGCCCAAGATCCATCGGAACACCTAAAATGGATAACTTTATCATAGGTTTTCCCCCTAGCCTTTTTATTTTCATCATAACGATTTGGAGACTTTGGCTCAACTCAACATTTTTTTGTATATATATGCAAAAAAGCCCTAGACAAGGTCTAGGACAAGTTAATTATGAAAATGATTGGTGGAGCCTAGCGGGATCGAACCGCTGACCTCCTGCGTGCAAAGCAGGCGCTCTCCCAGCTGAGCTAAGGCCCCATTTAAAAAGAAAGTGCATGAAATGAAAAAGAAGCCTTGATTAATCAAGACAACTGTTCACGAGATAGAAAATGAGCCATGTAGGATTCGAACCTACGACCCTCTGATTAAAAGTCAGATGCTCTACCGACTGAGCTAATGGCTCATGGCTGGGCTAGCTGGATTCGAACCAACGAATGACGGAGTCAAAGTCCGTTGCCTTACCGCTTGGCTATAGCCCATCGGATGAAAAGTACACTATGTATAATACCCGTTAATCAGAGAACTATCCATCTTTATAAAATGAAATGGTGGTGGGGGACGGATTCGAACCGCCGAACCCGGAGGGAGCGGATTTACAGTCCGCCGCGTTTAGCCACTTCGCTACCCCACCAAATAAAAAAATGGTGCCGGCCAGAGGACTTGAACCCCCAACCTACTGATTACAAGTCAGTTGCTCTACCAATTGAGCTAGGCCGGCACAATGATGGAGGATGACGGGATCGAACCGCCGACCCTCTGCTTGTAAGGCAGATGCTCTCCCAGCTGAGCTAATCCTCCATGTGCACAAAAATAAAATATAAATGGTGACCCCTACGGGATTCGAACCCGTGTTACCGCCGTGAAAGGGCGGTGTCTTAACCGCTTGACCAAGGGGCCATATATCATTCTCGTTGGAAGCTTCCAACCGGGCTTGAACCGGTGACCTCATCCTTACCATGGATGCACTCTACCAACTGAGCTATGGAAGCATGGCTCCGCAGGTAGGATTCGAACCTACGACCGATCGGTTAACAGCCGATAGCTCTACCACTGAGCTACTGCGGAATGATAGGTCGCCTGGCAACGTCCTGCTCTTGCAAGGGGAGACCCCTTACTACCATCGGCGCTGAAGAGCTTAACTTCCGTGTTCGGGATGGGAACGGGTGTGACCTCTTCGCCATCGTCACCAGACAAATCATAATCGACATACTTTATTATAATATGTTTTATGTATTTTTCAAGAGAAATCTTTCATTCCCTCAAAACCAGATAATAGAGAAAACAAACCTTTTTCGAATCTAGCTCCAGCGCCTATCGACTAGCCAACTTCCGGGTCTTTTCCCTACGATAAGTCAACATCGATTCGCCTTACGGCTTATCGTGTTTCCTTTATCTCAGTCAAAGCCCCTGCAGTTTGTACGTCGATGAACAGGCGCTTCCGCTTTTTAATTTAGATTAAGTCCTCGATCGATTAGTATCCGTCAGCTCCATGTGTCGCCACACTTCCACACCGGACCTATCAACCTGATCATCTTTCAGGGATCTTACTCGCTTGCGCGATGGGAAATCTCATCTTGAGGGGGGCTTCATGCTTAGATGCTTTCAGCACTTATCCCGTCCGCACATAGCTACCCAGCGATGCCTTTGGCAAGACAACTGGTACACCAGCGGTGCGTCCATCCCGGTCCTCTCGTACTAAGGACAGCTCCTCTCAAATTTCCTGCGCCCGCGACGGATAGGGACCGAACTGTCTCACGACGTTCTGAACCCAGCTCGCGTACCGCTTTAATGGGCGAACAGCCCAACCCTTGGGACCGACTACAGCCCCAGGATGCGATGAGCCGACATCGAGGTGCCAAACCTCCCCGTCGATGTGAACTCTTGGGGGAGATAAGCCTGTTATCCCCGGGGTAGCTTTTATCCGTTGAGCGATGGCCCTTCCATGCGGAACCACCGGATCACTAAGCCCGACTTTCGTCCCTGCTCGACTTGTAGGTCTCGCAGTCAAGCTCCCTTGTGCCTTTACACTCTACGAATGATTTCCAACCATTCTGAGGGAACCTTTGGGCGCCTCCGTTACTCTTTAGGAGGCGACCGCCCCAGTCAAACTGCCTGCCAGACACTGTCTCCCACCCGGATTACGGGTGCGGGTTAGAAGGTCAGTACAGCAAGGGTAGTATCCCACCGATGCCTCCACCGAAGCTGGCGCTCCGGTTTCCAAGGCTCCTACCTATCCTGTACAAGCTGCACCAACATTCAATATCAGGCTGCAGTAAAGCTCCACGGGGTCTTTCCGTCCTGTCGCGGGTAACCTGCATCTTCACAGGTACTATAATTTCACCGAGTCTCTCGTTGAGACAGTGCCCAGATCGTTGCGCCTTTCGTGCGGGTCGGAACTTACCCGACAAGGAATTTCGCTACCTTAGGACCGTTATAGTTACGGCCGCCGTTTACTGGGGCTTCAATTCGCACCTTCGGTTTGCACCTAAGCGCTCCTCTTAACCTTCCAGCACCGGGCAGGCGTCAGCCCCTATACTTCGCCTTGCGGCTTCGCAGAGACCTGTGTTTTTGCTAAACAGTCGCCTGGGCCTATTCACTGCGGCTCCCTAGGGCTATTCACCCCTAGGAGCACCCCTTCTCCCGAAGTTACGGGGTCATTTTGCCGAGTTCCTTAACGAGAGTTCTCTCGATCACCTTAGGATTCTCTCCTCGCCTACCTGTGTCGGTTTGCGGTACGGGCACCTTTTACCTCGCTAGAGGCTTTTCTTGGCAGTGTGGAATCAGGAACTTCGGTACTACATTTCCCTCGCCATCACAGCTCCGCTTTAGGATGAAGGATTTGCCTCCACCCCAGCCTAACTGCTTGGACGCGCATATCCAACAGCGCGCTTACCCTATCCTCCTGCGTCCCCCCATTGCTCAAATGGTAAAAAGGTGGTACAGGAATATCAACCTGTTGTCCATCGCCTACGCCTTTCGGCCTCGGCTTAGGCCCCGACTGACCCTGAGCGGACGAGCCTTCCTCAGGAAACCTTAGGCATTCGGTGGAAGGGATTCTCACCCTTCTTTCGCTACTCATACCGGCATTCTCACTTCTAAGCGCTCCACAAGTCCTTCCGGTCTTGCTTCACCGCCCTTAGAACGCTCTCCTACCACTGACATCAAAGATGTCAATCCGCAGCTTCGGTGATCCGTTTAGCCCCGGTACATTTTCGGCGCAGAATCACTCGACCAGTGAGCTATTACGCACTCTTTAAATGGTGGCTGCTTCTAAGCCAACATCCTGGTTGTCTAAGCAACTCCACATCCTTTTCCACTTAACGGATACTTGGGGACCTTAGCTGGCGGTCTGGGCTGTTTCCCTCTTGACTACGGATCTTATCACTCGCAGTCTGACTCCCAAGGATAAGTCATTGGCATTCGGAGTTTGTCTGAATTCGGTAACCCGATGAGGGCCCCTAGTCCAAACAGTGCTCTACCTCCAAGACTCTTCTCCTTGAGGCTAGCCCTAAAGCTATTTCGGAGAGAACCAGCTATCTCCAGGTTCGATTGGAATTTCACCGCTACCCACACCTCATCCCCGCACTTTTCAACGTACGTGGGTTCGGGCCTCCAG
>NZ_JAGYPL010000004.1:0-464545 GCF_018343715.1 Bacillus sp. FJAT-49711
AGATTCCTTAGAAAGGAGGTGATCCAGCCGCACCTTCCGATACGGCTACCTTGTTACGACTTCACCCCAATCATCTGTCCCACCTTCGGCGGCTGGCTCCCAGAGGGTTACCCCACCGACTTCGGGTGTTACAAACTCTCGTGGTGTGACGGGCGGTGTGTACAAGGCCCGGGAACGTATTCACCGCGGCATGCTGATCCGCGATTACTAGCGATTCCGGCTTCATGCAGGCGAGTTGCAGCCTGCAATCCGAACTGAGAATGGTTTTATGGGATTGGCTAAACCTCGCGGTCTTGCAGCCCTTTGTACCATCCATTGTAGCACGTGTGTAGCCCAGGTCATAAGGGGCATGATGATTTGACGTCATCCCCACCTTCCTCCGGTTTGTCACCGGCAGTCACCTTAGAGTGCCCAACTAAATGCTGGCAACTAAGATCAAGGGTTGCGCTCGTTGCGGGACTTAACCCAACATCTCACGACACGAGCTGACGACAACCATGCACCACCTGTCACCGCTGCCCCCGAAGGGGAAGGCCTATCTCTAGGCCGGTCAGCGGGATGTCAAGACCTGGTAAGGTTCTTCGCGTTGCTTCGAATTAAACCACATGCTCCACCGCTTGTGCGGGCCCCCGTCAATTCCTTTGAGTTTCAGCCTTGCGGCCGTACTCCCCAGGCGGAGTGCTTAATGCGTTTGCTGCAGCACTAAAGGGCGGAAACCCTCTAACACTTAGCACTCATCGTTTACGGCGTGGACTACCAGGGTATCTAATCCTGTTCGCTCCCCACGCTTTCGCGCCTCAGCGTCAGTTACAGACCAAAGAGCCGCCTTCGCCACTGGTGTTCCTCCACATCTCTACGCATTTCACCGCTACACGTGGAA
Source organism: Bacillus sp. FJAT-49711 (assembly GCF_018343715.1). GTDB lineage: Bacteria > Bacillota > Bacilli > Bacillales > Bacillaceae_C > Lederbergia. The sequence continues at coordinate 881 of NZ_JAGYPL010000004.1, forward strand.
TTCCGCTCTTCTCTTCTGCACTCAAGTTTCCCAGTTTCCAATGACCGCTCACGGTTGAGCCGCGAGATTTCACATCAGACTTAAGAAACCGCCTGCGCGCGCTTTACGCCCAATAATTCCGGACAACGCTTGCCACCTACGTATTACCGCGGCTGCTGGCACGTAGTTAGCCGTGGCTTTCTGGTCAGGTACCGTCACGGTACCGTTAGTTACACGGTACTTGTTCTTCCCTGATAACAGAGTTTTACGATCCGAAAACCTTCTTCACTCACGCGGCGTTGCTCCGTCAGACTTTCGTCCATTGCGGAAGATTCCCTACTGCTGCCTCCCGTAGGAGTCTGGGCCGTGTCTCAGTCCCAGTGTGGCCGATCACCCTCTCAGGTCGGCTACGCATCGTTGCCTTGGTGAGCCGTTACCTCACCAACTAGCTAATGCGCCGCGGGCCCATCTGTAAGTGACAGCATAACCGTCTTTCAACCTTTCCCCATGCAGGGAAAGAAGTTATCCGGTATTAGCTCCGGTTTCCCGAAGTTATCCCAGTCTTACAGGCAGGTTGCCCACGTGTTACTCACCCGTCCGCCGCTAATCTTTAGGAGCAAGCTCCTAAAGATCCGCTCGACTTGCATGTATTAGGCACGCCGCCAGCGTTCGTCCTGAGCCAGGATCAAACTCTCATATAAGTAGTTGATTTAGCTCATTAGCTGGTCTTGCAAAAATTACTTTTGACGTTTTGTTTCGTTCAGTTTTCAAAGATCAAACTCGGTCGCTTTCTGACAGCGACCTTTTAATATTATCATCTTACAATTCGAAAGTCAATCATTATTTTTTCGCCGCATTTCGATAAGTTTCTTACGTCTCAGCAGCGACGTTTATTACTATAACAAGATTATTTAATCTCGTCAATAGAAAAATTGATAAAAATTAAAAAGAAAAAAACTATACTCTTATTCGATAACATCTATGAAATAATCCATGACCTTTTGTTTCTACTTCAACTACTTGGATAAAGTCCTTTTCAATTAAATACTCAAGAAGAAGGCCAAAGTCTACTCCATAATGAATGATTTCAGGATGTTTAGATATTTCATCTACGTTCCATAGATCTTGACTTCCCATTACTTCCAGCAAATGAGCAGCTCCATCTGATGTTCTTGAAAATAATAAAAATTCACTAGCAAGAAATAAAAGCTCTAATCTTTTTTCAATTGGCTCCTCGCTTTTGATCAACTCTTCGTACAATTTGAATATCTCCGGTTCAATTTGCTTTACTTGATTCCAAACTGTAAGTTCTGGGTGAAAGCCATTTTCAATAATTGAAAGCCTGCCTAAATGGTGTAAAGAATGGACGATGTGGTTGAAAGCATCTAAATATTGTCCTGTTTCAAAAAAAGCTTTCCCATCCATATATCTCCGTATTAATTTTGCAAATTCTAAACCAATTTTAATTTTTCTTCCATAGAAAGGAAATTCTTCAAGTTCAATTCTTAAATTTTCCATATAATCATTTCTATCGAATAAAATTTTCCCTTCATATAACCATTCAACAATTTTACGATTAGAACCAAGTAGCAGCCACTCATTAAGCTGTTGTTCGGTAACAATATGTAAAGCAGCCTTTTTATCTTCATATTGGTAATGTTTATTGTAGACTGGTTGATCTTGTTCCTTAACAATCATCAATAAAATGACATCAAAAGTATCGGTTAAGGTAGCCGCTTTATGCTTTTTTTCAATTTTTATGATACCTAAAGTGTTATCTTGGCTTGCTCTTTCCTGGTATATCGGTCTAAGGATGTCTTCCATTTTCAATACCTCCAAAACATTTTCCTTTTTCATTTCGACAGTGATTTAGTGATTTCCTGCATGTTCAATTAATCGCCTTAATATTACAAGATGTTTTTAGCCGATTATGATATAGTTTATTTTCAGGAGGGTTATAGATGGGTAAAAAATATTCAAGTAAAATTAATAAAATACGTACATTCGCATTGTCCCTAGTATTTATTGGATTTATCATTATGTATTTAGGGATATTCTTCAAAAATCACGTTGTTATTATGACTATTTTTATGCTTTTAGGACTTTTATCAATAATAGCAAGTACACTTGTTTACTTTTGGATAGGGATGCTATCCACTAAAGCTCTACAAGTCGTTTGTCCAAACTGTGGAAAACCTACAAAAATATTGGGGCGCGTTGATATGTGCATGCATTGCCGCGAACCTTTAACAGTTGATCCTAACCTCGAAGGAAAAGAATTTGATGAAAATTATAATAAAAAAAGAATCGAAAAAGATTAAGTAATTTCAGTTCAAATAATCTATATTATTGGTGAGATAAATGAACATATTAAATAGTAGACTATATAACATACTTGAAGTTTTATCTTTTTTCTTCTTATTAAATATTCTGTGGTTTACGATGTGCCTGCCAATCGTTACAATTTTTCCAGCTACAGCTGCAATGGTAGCAGTCATTAGGCAATGGGTAATGAAAAAAGATACTGCTATCTTAATTCCTTTTTTCCGTTTTTTCAAAGAAAATTTCAAGCAGAGTTTTATTATCGGGATCATTTTCTTTGTTTTTGCCGGTATTTTTTATGTTGATTTTATGCTAGTTAACACTTTCAATCCAAAGTTACATAGTTTTTTATTTGCTTCTTTGTTTTTACTAGGATTAATCGTCACATTCACATTGATTTATGTATTCCCAATGATGGTCCATTATCGACTTTCTTTATGGCATGTTATTAAAAATTCATTTTTCTTTTCAGTTAGGTATATTCTTTCAACTGTTCTATGTGTATTAATTTTATTAACTATGGTCTCGCTGCTATTTCTTATTCCTGTGTTCTTTTTGATTATTTTCAGTTTTACTGCGTATCTTATTTTTACTATTTGCTACAGCAGATTTCGGAAAGAAGAGGATTTGGCTGCAGGGCGAAATAAAGTAGAAACTGAATAAAGCTATACTCTATAAAAAAGCAAGCAACCTTATTTTGGTTGCTTGCTTTTACTAATGATTATGTTTTTTAATGACTTCCTTTATCACATTCAGGGCATATACCATAAATCTCCATACGATGATGGCCGACTTTAAAGCCAGTGACGTGAGAAGCAAGGTGTTCTACCTCATCTAGTCCAGGATAATGGAAATCAACTATTTTACCGCAATTTTCGCAAATAATATGATAATGATCTGAAGTAACAAAATCAAACCGGCTGGAAGCATCCCCATAAGTAAGTTCTTTTACTAATCCGGCTTCGCGAAATACACGCAGGTTATTGTAGACAGTAGCCACGCTCATGTTTGGAAATTTATCTTCAAGCGATTTATATATGTCATCTGCTGTTGGATGCGACATTGACTGAATCAAATATTCCAAAATCGCATGACGTTGAGGTGTAATCCGGACTCCCGTCTCTTTCAATGTATGGATCGCTTCTTTTAATTGAATGTCTGACACCGCCATGCACCTCTTTTCTAAAATAAAATTCATTATCTAATAGTAATTCTTATAAAGAGTGTACTAATAAATTGGTTTCTTTGTCAATGATTTCCCATTATTCATGGAGCTTTAATTCTACCATACCCAACTTATGATTAATAAATCGAGCAGCTACAAACAAGAAATCCGAAAGTCGATTCAAGTATGAAAGTACTAAAGGATTAACATTGTCAATTGAGACAGTAATTCTCTCGGCCCTTCGGGTAATCGTTCTTGCTACATGAAGAACGGCTCCTGCTGGATGTCCACCCGGAAGGATAAAATTGCTTAAAGGAGGTATATCTCCCTCTAATAGATCAATTGTTTTTTCCAATTCTTCAATATCCGTTGCCTGCAGCACCCATTTCACTTTTTTTCCAGCTGGTGTAGATAATTCAGCCCCAACATGAAAAAGAGTTGTTTGGACTTTATGTAAAAATGAATGCATTTCTTTTATATCATCATTTTTAATATCCGTTAAGTGACTTAAAGCTAGTCCTATCATGGAATTTGCCTCATCACATGTTCCATAAGCTTCCACCCGTATATCGTTTTTAGACACCCTCTCCCCATAAACTAATGAAGTTGTTCCCTTATCTCCTGTTTTAGTATATATCTTCAAAGCAGTCCCTCCATAACACTCAAGTTTATGTATATATATTATCATTAACAGAGATTTAATTCTCAATTATGATTCTTACGCAAAAAAAATTGGGCTGTTATGAACAGCCCACAATATTTTTTTCCTATTGAGGAGGTATGCCCTAATATACAATATGCAGGCAGTCACTTTTAGAATGGACAACAGCCAAGAACTGAAAGAAATAGGCATTATTTTTTTATGAAGCCAATTTTGTAAGCCAAGAGCCGAGCCGGCTTATAGGAAGTTTAGCTGTTCTAAATAAACTAGCAGCTTTTTTCCTAGTTTAAATATCAGTTGTGAAGTTAAAAGCCTTTATGACAGCTTCTCTTTCACAAACTGAAGCGCCTCCTCAACATGTCCATTCACTTTTACTTTTCTCCATTCCTTCACAAGAATGCCTTCTTTATTAATAATAAAGGTCGAGCGCTCAATTCCCATATATTCTTTACCAAACATTGATTTTAACTTCCATACTTCATATTTTTCAGCTGCTTCATGATTTTCATCAACAAGCAATAGAAATGGCAAATTATATTTGTCAATAAACTTCCCGTGCTTAGCCTGTGGATCTGGGCTAACCCCTAATATGACGACATCTAATTCAGCAAAGTCTTTATGGAAATCTCTAAAATCACAAGCCTGTGTCGTACATCCTGGCGTCATATCCTTTGGATAGAAATAAAGAACTACATGTTTTTTTTCATAAAAATCTGCAAGTGATATTTGTTTTCCGTTACTTGCAGGCAATGTAAATTCAGGAGCTTTTTTGTTTATATAATTTGTCATGATGATTGCCTCCCATCCATACTTATTATAACTAGCGTATCAGATAGCTGCATTTATTTCCGGCTTCGAGGCTCATATTCAATAAAAGAACGCACAACAAATGCAGCGGGGATTGTATATCCTAGAAGAGCCTCAACCATGACAAGCAAACGTCCTAAACCAACCGGAACAACGTCTCCATATCCAACAGAAAAAAGTGTAATGGCGCTTAAATACAATGAAGTGGCAAGACGCTCATTCCAACTTTTATATGGAATATTAGCTGAATCAATAATGATTGTCATTCCTTTCAGTTCAAGCAATAAAAAAAGGAGCCCGAAGCCAATCATAATAATCGCATACGTGCAGCCAAGGAAGACAAAGTTTTCAAAAGACACTTGTTTGAATTTAAATCGATCAGGCAAAAACAATATTCTTAGTGCCATAAGAATACAAATAATGACTGCAAAAAAGATGATGTACCAAATAAGAAATCACCTCTTTATTTCTTGTCCATTTATTTTACGTAAAGTAGATTGTACATAGACCTAGCTTGCCAATAATTGCACAGAATTCGTTGAACGACTACAATGAATAGAAGCTGATATTATAAGGAGAGACTAGTTTTGAAATTTTCACATTCTGAAGAAATGCATAAAGAAGCATTAGAGCATATTGTCGGAGGAGTTAATAGCCCCTCCAGGTCATATAAAGCCGTTGGCGGTGGTTCTCCAGTAGCGATGGAAAAGGCAAAAGGTGCTTATTTATACGATGTTGACGGAAATCGCTATATTGATTATTTGGCAGCTTATGGCCCAATTATTACCGGACATGCACACCCCCATATTACCGAAGCCATTAAGAAGGCAGCTGAAACAGGTGTATTATACGGTACTCCAACTCCGCATGAAATAAAATTTGCTAAAATGATTAAAGAAGCCATCCCTTCACTTGATAAGGTGCGTTTCGTCAATTCAGGGACGGAAGCCGTCATGACAACCATTCGTGTCGCAAGAGCATATACAGGGAGAGACAAAATATTAAAATTTGCCGGATGTTACCATGGGCATTCAGACTTAGTATTAGTCGCTGCTGGATCCGGTCCATCCCAGCTTGGCATGCCCGATTCTGCCGGTGTCCCTGAGAGCATTGCAAAGGAAGTCATTACGGTTCCTTTTAATGACATCGTCGCATTTGAAGATGCCATGAATAAATGGGGAAGTGAAATTGCAGCAGTTTTAGCTGAGCCGATCGTAGGTAATTTTGGAATTGTTGAACCACTTCCCGGTTATCTTGAAAAAGTAAAGGACATGACTCACGCAAAAGGAGCACTTCTCATATTTGACGAAGTCATTACAGCATTTCGTTTTATGTATGGTGGAGCTCAAAATTTACTTGGAATAACACCTGACTTAACAGTGCTTGGAAAAATTATTGGCGGCGGACTTCCAATAGGTGCGTACGGTGGCCGCAAAGAAATTATGGAAAAGGTAGCCCCTCTCGGCCCCGCATACCAAGCAGGAACAATGGCTGGTAATCCCGCATCTATGCTTTCAGGTATCGCTTGTCTTGAAGTTCTTCAGGAACCGGGAATTTATGAACGTCTTGATAAATTAGGGGCGATGTTGGAAGACGGGATAGTAGAAGCTGCAAAAAAATATAATGCTCCGATTACAATTAACCGCTTAAAAGGAGCATTAACTATATATTTTACGAAAGAAAAAGTGATAAACTACGAACAAGCCGAAGCGACAGACGGAACATTATTTGCATCGTTTTTCAAAAATATGCTGAATCAAGGCATTAACTTAGCACCTTCAAAATACGAAGCTTGGTTTATTACAACTGCTCATTCTGAAGAAGACATTGTTGAAACAATAAAAGCAGTTGAAAATGCTTTTAATTAGAAAAGCGCAGGCGCCTCGCTTATTCGACATACAGACCCACATGATGTGGGTCCGTCGATGTTCCTTCTTCGTCCTTCTACTTATCGTAGGAAAAAAGACAAGAAGTTTGCTAGTCGATAGGCGCCGGGCCCGACATTGATATATGAAATAGAAATAAAGAAAGGAATTTTAAACCATGAAGCTTGGTGCCCGCATGTTAAAAACGGGGATAGCCATAATATTGGCGCTTTATGTTGCAGAGCTTCTCCATATACCGTCGCCTGTATTTGCCGGTATTGCAGCAATTTTCGCTATACAACCGACTATATACCGCTCCTATTTAACCGTATTAGAACAAATACAAGGTAATATTATTGGAGCAATCCTTGCCATTATTTTTGTATTAACGTTTGGAAATCATTTTTTAATTATTGGCTTTGCGGCTATCCTTGCCATCATCATTATGGTGAAACTAAAATTGGAGAATGCGATTCGCCTTGCACTTGTAACTATAATTGCCGTTATGTCAGCTCCTACTGAAGACTTTCTTCAATTTTCTGCGATTCGTTCGTCTACCATTTTACTAGGCATCTTGTCTTCTTTTGCAGTCAATCTTGTTTTTCTACCGCCGAAATATGAAACGAAGCTTTTTCAAGGAATTTCGGATGTTTCAGAGGATATTATAAAATGGATGCGGCTTTCAACAAGATTCGCTTCTGAAGATCAACTGTTAAAAAAAGAGCTTGGTACACTAAAGGAACGTATTGGCGGCAATAATCAATTATATTCAATGTATAAAGAAGAGCGCAGATATTTTAAGAAAAGCGAGTATTCTAATGCTCGCAAGCTCGTTGTCTATAGACAGATGATCCAAGTTAATCAAAAAAGCTTTGATCTCTTGAAGCTTCAACACCGTTATAAAAATATTTTGTATGAACTCCCTAGCGCTTTACAAAATAGCACGCGTGAAAAACTAGATTATTTATTAAGTTATCATGAACAGCTGCTGCAAAAATTCATTGGGCGAGTCCCTCAAGAATTTGAGCTGTTCAATGAGAATATTTTTAATAGAGAACAGTTGATGAATGCATTTTTAAAAGAAATTAAAAATAATGAAGTGGAAGATGAATTTCAACCATTCCATTTAATGCATATTCTTTCTGCAATTGTTGAATATGAGGAACAGCTTGAGCATTTGGATAGAGTAATTCGGATATATCAAAAGAAACATCATAAAAAGCTCTGAGGCAGTTCAAATCCCTCAGAGCTTTCCTATTAATCTTTAATTATCTAATTGTTGAACTTGGAAAAGCTGATGATACTTTCCTTGCTTTTCCATTAATTCTTCATGTGTTCCAACTTCTGCAATTTCACCATGATCAATTAAGACAATCCTATCTGCATGGGTGATTGTTGAGAGTCGATGAGCGATAATTAATGTAGTTCTATCTTTGGCAAGTTTCTCTATTGCCCCTTGGATGAGGTGCTCACTTTCTAGGTCCAGTGCCGATGTAGCTTCGTCTAAGATGAGGATTGGCGGGTTTTTCAAAAAGACCCTTGCGATCGCTACCCGTTGTTTCTGTCCACCAGATAGCTTCACCCCGCGCTCACCTACTTTAGTGTCGTAGCCGTATGGCAAGTCCATAATGAAATCATGGGCATTTGCTGCATCTGCGGCTATACGTACCTCTTCATCCGTTCCATCAGGTTTTCCAAGTAGAATATTTGACTTAACAGAATCACTAAATAAAATATTATCTTGAAGAACCATGCCAATTTTATCGCGGAGACTACGAACTTTAAAATTTCGAATATCGATACCATCTAATAGTACTCGGCCAGCACTTACATCATAAAATCTAGGGATAAGACTAACAAGAGAAGATTTCCCTCCCCCGCTCATACCAACAAATGCGATCGTTTCCCCTGCTTTTACATCAAGGTTGATGTTTCGTAAAACCGGTTCATCTTTTTCGTCATAAGCAAAAGTTACATTTTCTAACTTAATGTTTCCTACTACATTTTTAAGTTCAACGGCGTCCGGAGCATCATCGATATCGTACTTCTCATCTATTAAATCAAATACACGGTCCATAGACGCAATCGATTGTGTAAGAGTTGTCGAAGAATTTACTAGACGTCTCAGTGGATTGTACAACCTTTCCACATACCCCATAAATGCAACTAATGTACCAATGGAAAGATTTCCGTGAATAACTTGGTAGCCTGCATACGTAATGACAATTAGAGGTGCAAGGTCCGTAATTGTATTGACGACAGAGAAAGCCTTCGCGGTCCAGCTCGTATGAGTCAATGCTTTATCAAGGAAATTTGCATTATTTTTATCGAATTGTTTTTGCTCATGATCTTCGATTGCAAAGCTTTTAATGATTGACATTCCTGCAACACGTTCATGTAGATAGCTTTGGACCTCTGCCAGAGCTTGTGAACGAGCGCGTGTAAGTTTTCGCAAGTTGCCGAAAAAATAGCGAACTGAAAACATATATAGCGGAAATACAGCTAATGATACGATCGTGAGTGGTACATCGAGCGTTATCATAATAGCAATCGCTATGATAACAGTCGCGACATCAAGCCATAAATTCATCAAACCAGTGATGACAAAATCCTTCGTTTGCTCTACATCATTAATTATTCTGGATATTACTTCACCAGCACGAGTATTTGAATAAAATCTAAAGCTTAATTTTTGTATATGTGTAAACATCTTATCGCGAATATCATATAAGATTTTACTTGCTGTCCATTGTGCAAAATATTGGCGGTAGTATTCAACTGGCGGTCTTACTACTACAAATAATAAAAGCATGGCACCCATTGTCATCAGTAACTTTGATGTTTTTTCATCCGCCGATAATTCTTTTGCGCCGATCACATCATCAATGACATATTTCATTAATATTGGGATTAAAAGAGGTATGGCAAATTTAATGATCCCGATTATCAACGTTCCTACAATTTTCCATTTATACGGCTTTACAAAATGCATGTATCTTTTGATGATGCCCAAATCAAAATTCCTCCTAACAGAAAAGCGCAAGGCGCCCGTTCAGCGACGTACAAACTTTTTAAGCTTCTGACGAGATAAAGGAAACACGGCGAGGAACAAGCCGATGTTGACTTATCGTAGGAAGAAGCTGAAAGTTTGCTAGTCGTTGGGCGCCTGAAGCTAGATAGACTTCTTTAAATTAAGATGTGTAAAATTTTATACTTTCTTTACTTTAAATAAAACCTGTTGACATGGATCAACAGGCCATTAGCTGCGATACATCAAATAGCGATCGTACCACGTATCAATAAAATCCGGTGAAAACGGACCTTTTCGTTGTCTAATCCACCGTACTAATTTATCTACATTCCGTTTTAAAATATGATCAATTACATCTGGATATCCCATTTGCATTCTATGGTATTCATATTCATCTTCATCAAGAAGAGTAAACGTCATATCGGGGTAAACTTTTACATCTAAATCATAATCTATATATTTTAAAGCTTCATGATCATACACATACGGAGAACCAAGGTTGCAATAGTAATAGATGCCATCTTCCCGAATCATCGCAATGATATTAAACCAGATATCTGTGTGGAAATAACAAATTGCAGGCTCCCTTGTAATCCACGTTCTGCCATCTGATTCCGTCACTAAAGTACGATCATTTGCACCGATAACGAGATGCTTTGTTGCTTTTAAAATTTTCGTTTCATCCCAAATCCGGTGTATATGTCCATTATGCTTATAACTATGGATTTGTATATTATCGCCTTCAATGGGAGTACCCATCTTTTCCCCTACTTTCTTTAGAAAAGCGCAAGCGCCTCAAGGATAAAGAAGGTTTATATCGCAACGTCTCTATTGCGGGCTCTGACAACGACTTACTTTACTTCGCCTGCACTATAACCTTATACGTCGCAACACTTTCCTGAACCTCATCCTGCGGGTCCTCCGACAAACAAATGTTTCGAGTCAAAAGAAGTCACTCTTATCCATTTATTGACGACGGTTCTAAGCGCTGGAGCTAGACACAAACGGTAAACCGAACACCTTTTTATGACTTTGTATTATTATAACGTTCTTTAGTCATTTTTAAAACAAATGAGTTTCGGCACATAAAAAAATAAGGATCTAACCTTCGCCATAAGAAAGTTAGATCCTTATTATTTCATTACTGTTGACCGTAGTTACCTGAGTTTTTAGCTTTATTAGCTTCTGCTTGTTGATTTTGTTTTTTTACTTGTTGAGCATCAGTTTCGCTTCCAAACTCAGTACCAAAATTACCCTGTCCAGTAGCTGATTGTGCATTTTGTTGTCTTACTTTTTGAACATTAGTTCCAGATTGTTGTGCTTTTTTCATTTTTCTCACCTCCACGTTTGTTAATGTAACCAGAGGGAGAGATTGTTATCCAAAAAAATAAATTAATTTTTTGGTTATTGACGAAATGAATATTCGATAAGTTTAATCGGGAATTAGCACAATATTCCCGATTAAACTTGAGCTTCACAAACTTTCATTGAGAATTAATTCTGGATGCGAATTCGAGAATCACCCATTTTAAACTAAAATGGAGCGTCCACCATCTACAATTATTGTCTGACCTCTAATCATGGAAGCATCCTCGGAAACGAGGAACATAATTGATTTTACTATGTCATCAATTTCAACCATTCGTCCAGCAGGCGTATGTTTTCTTGCATCTTCAAGCAATTCTTCACGATTCGGAAAATGCTTAAGCGCGTCTGTATCAATGGCACCACCAGAAACAGCATTCACAACAATATTTTTCGCAGATAATTCTACAGCCAAATAACGGGTTAGAGCTTCAACTGCTGCTTTGGATACACCAACCGTTGTATAATTTTCCAAGTAGCGGATAGAACCGAGAGAGCTTAAACTGACAATTTTCCCTCCGCCATTTCGTTCCATAAGCTTTGCTGCTTCTTGAGCACAAAATAACAATGCCTTGCTGTTAATGTTCATCGTCCAATCCCAATGCGATTCTTCGAGCTCCATTGCGGGTCTTAATACTCCGGAAGCCGCATTATTAATAAGGACATCAAGTCGCCCAAATTCATTCTCAATTTCCGCAAACATGTTCTTTATTTTATCAACATCCCCGACATTAGCACGGGCAAGAAATGCCTTTCTACCAAGCTTCTCAATTTCCTCAACCGTTTCAAGAGCAGCTTTTTTGCTTCGGGCATAATTGACTACAATATCGTATCCTGCCTTTGCCAATGCAATGGCGGCAGCTTTTCCTACTCCCCTGCTGCTTCCCGTTACAAGTGCCACTTTATTACTCATTAAAAATCCACCTTTCAAATTCAATATGTTTATTTTACCTTTATGATGAAGATTGAACAATTTTACAGATTATATTTTTCCTTATATGTTTTCCATATTGTTTGATAGGAAACCGGAAATGCATATTCCTCTAATTCTTCTTGAGTAACGAGAAGATAATTGCCAGCATCCACAATATCATCTGAAATGCTTCCAGCATAAACATTAATTGCCCAAGTTAAATGTGAGAAAACATGATCCACCTTAGTAAATATTCCCGTTTCAAGCTGAGCTTCCAATTTTAATTCATCTTTTATATATGCTGACAATGTTGTCCTCATCGGAGAAAAGTTCCCATCCTCCACAGTTGGAAATTCCCATAAATTCGCGAGCAATCCTTTACCAGGGCGCTTGCGAATTAAATATTTACCATTATTTGTTTTTAAAACAGCTGCAAGCAAATCTACATGTTTCGTTGATTTTTTTCGTGTTTTTACAGGTAGATCTTTTTCGACTCCCGCTGAAAAAGCTTGGCAATGTTCCCGGACTGGGCATAATAAACAAGAGGGAGAAGTTGGGGTGCATATTAGTGCTCCAAGCTCCATCATTGCTTGATTAAAATATGATGGATATTTACGATCAATTATTTCTCTGACTGCTTCTTCGAAAATTTTGCGTGTTGATGGTTTGGCTATATCATTATAAATAAGCAAAATTCTTGATAGGACCCGCATAACATTGCCGTCTACAGCAGGTTCCGGTACACCATATGCTATGCTCAATATCGCTCCAGCCGTATATGGGCCGACACCCTTTAATGTTGATATTTCTTTTAACGTATTAGGAACCTTTCCACCGTATTGAGTGACAACCTCTTTTACAGCTGTATGTAAATTTCGTACGCGTGAATAATATCCGAGTCCTTCCCAAATTTTTAGTACGGATTCATCGTCAGCATTAGCAAATGCCTCAATAGTAGGAAACTTTTTGAGAAATCGTTCATAATAAGGAATAACGGTGTCAACTCTCGTTTGCTGAAGCATGATTTCCGAAACCCAAACCTTGTAGGGATCGGAATCTTTTCTCCACGGGAGATCACGTTGTTCACGAATAAACCAATGTACTAAATCCTTTTGAAATTTATCTATTTCCAATTCTTTTAAATTGTGTTGTATTTGATCATTCATTTCATATCACCTTAATGTTAATCAATAAGAATTTTAGGGAATAACTAATATAATCCCGTTCAATTGCAAATTAAATTTTTATAAAATATGATGGTAAATATACTAATTACAGCCATCCCTTCCCGAGGAGGATTTAGATTGGATACAGCTACTCACGTCGTTATGGGAATCGCGATAGGCGGACTTGCCACGCTTGATCCAGTAGTGGCTGAAAGCACAGTCAATAGTCACAGTGTACTTGTTGCTGCTATTATTGGATCTCAAATACCTGATATCGATACTTTTTTAAAATTACGCAATAATGCGGTTTATTTACGAAATCATAGAGGGGTCACACACTCGATACCTGCTGTTTTACTTTGGCCGATAGTCGTGACCGCATTTGTCAGCCTATTTTTCCCAGAAGCCAATATGCTTCATTTATGGATATGGTCCTTCATTGCTGTTTTCCTGCATGTATTTGTAGACATATTTAATGCCTACGGAACGCAAGCACTGAGACCATTTTCCGCCAAATGGGTGGCGTTCGGCATAATTAATACATTTGATCCGATTATTTTCAGTATTCACGTCCTTGGCATTATCCTTTGGATATTTGGAGCACCTCCAGGATATACCTTTTTAAGCATGTATATCGTGATCATTCTTTATTATCTCCTGCGATTTATCATGCAAAGGACGGTTCGATCGGCATTATTAAAAACAATACCTGACGCAGAGGAAATCATTATTGCACCAACGATGAGCTTCAATCAATGGCGGCTCGCGATCACATCAAAAGACTGCTTTTATGTAGGTCGTGCGTTTAAACGCTCGATTACGATTTTTGATAAATTTAAACGAATACCAGTTCCCGATTCCCCTATCATTCAAGCTGCCAGTAAAGATAAAAATATTTCTGCATTTTTGTCCTTTTCCCCCGTCTATCGTTGGGAAATTGGAGAATTTGACCGCTATTACGAAGTCCGATATATCGATTTACGTTATCGAAGCAATGGGCATTACCCTTTCGTAGCGATCGTTCAGCTTGATCATAATTTAGACATCATTGCTTCATACACCGGTTGGATTTATAGTGAAGAAAAATTAAGGAAAAAATTAAATATCGTGATAGATTAACTCCATGTAAAGCTGCATGGAGTTTTTCATTTTCCCCTAAATAATTTCAGCATATAGAAACCATAATATAAAGGCGGGACAGTTTATCTCGCTTTGTAAAGGAGGCTTCCAATATGGTGCGTAACAAAGCTAAAGATTTCCCTTACAAAAACGATAACAAATTCGAGGGAGAACCACGTGCAAAACCGGAATTTGCTTCCAAACGTGCAAATGGCACAACGAATACAAATCCTCAAGGTAGAATGCGTGCTTCCGGTGCTCGAGAAGATGAAGACCCAAGCTAAATCCCATAATGGGACTACATTGAAGGGGGATAATCATGAATAACAATGAGAATTCTCACTTAAATAGACAACTAAGTCAATTTAATCGTGCCCATTATAATCCAAAAAGAATGTTCAACCAAGTTAATGGACAAACAGAACAATCTCAATCGCAAATTATCCTTGAGAATATGGTTGTCCAGTACCAAAAAAGATAACAGTCATACGTGGCCGGCGGGAGCATTTCTCTCGCTGGCCTTTTTTCTTTTGTGCCCCCATCTTAAATAATAGAAAGGTGAACGCATCTCTTTGGATCCTATATTTTAATAAGGTGAAGGGTATTATGTCGCCTTGCATCCTTTTTTAAACAAGAAGATGCTCACCCGCTATTTTAATAAGGAAATCGGAAGTGCCTCTTCCTTGCCTGTGCCATTTAATCGATAACCCCATGCAAAAACACCTTTTAAGTAATCAATTTTGAAGTATGTACCCGGAGCCCCTTCAACTGCGTATATTTCGCCAGGCTTAAAATTGGCTGGATCCAGTAAATACGCTTGAGCCATAACTGCTTTCCTTTCCATCACAGCAAACTCATTTACAATCCCTAATTGCTCAGCTTTCCGAGCCTTCTCTTTTAAATGGGCAATCTCTTGTTTAAGCTCTGATTCCGTCATTTGACTAAATCTTTTTTCTTTTTCCATTTCCGTAACCACCTTGTATCAATGTTGTAGGCTAGTGTTTAAGCAAATTTAAGTGTTTCACTGGATATATCGGGTACTTTCTCTTATAAGATGGGATTTCGAATCGCTCCATGGATACGACGACCAATTATTTAGTGGCTATAGGCACGTTTAAACTGTATTCATGACTTTTCTGATGACTTTTTCAGGAACAAGGGCACGATTAAGCTGTATTCGTGACCTTTCCGATGACTTTTTCAGGAACAAGGGCACGATTAAGCTGTATTCGTGACCTTTCTGATGACTTTTTCAGGAATAAGGGCACGATTAAGCTGTATTCGTGACCTTTCCGATGACTTTTTCCGGAACAAGGGCACGATTGGGCAGTATGCTTTTTTTCTTTTCCAATGCTTTTTCGTGACCAAATGCCCAATGGAAATGTAAAAATAATTCTCATAATTACATTAGAGTCCTATTCATTGTCATTCAAGTAACGTTCTATTAACTCTATCGCAAAACCCTTACGATATAATGCCTGTTTCATTTTTTGCTTATATTCGAAGCCGGTGAACTTTTTGTATCGCCGATGGGCTTTTTCCCCTTGTATTTGTAAGGCGTTCCACTCATCATCATCGTCTTTTTCATAATCAATTTCATCTATAGCAATAGAAATAATGTTAAATGGGAAACCTTTTGTCAGTAAAAATTGTTCAATCTTTTGTTTAAGAAATGTTTCCGAAAGATTGTTATTTTGTCTAGCAATTTTATCTCCTAACTGGATGGCATGCTCAATTTGTTTCTCACTACTATATTCATCCATTGACTGTTCAATAAAAGAATCTTTTATTCCTTTTTGTCTTAATTCCTGCCTAATGTTTAATGGACCTTTTTTTCCCCCATTTACTTGAGTTCGTACATAGGCAGCAGCAAATTCCAAATCGTCCACATAATTCCGATCGACTAATGTCAGTAATACGGCTTGAATGACGGGATCTTCCCATTCTTTTTTCTTTAGATGCTGACGGATTTCCTCTTCTGATCTCATCCTATATGATAAAAAGTTAATTGCAGCATTCAATGCTTTCCGGATTTCATCTTCATATTGAATTTGAGTTATGTCAAACTCAGATAATTCCTTCCCCTTTGCTAAATGGTAGCGAATCAGGACTTCCTCGTCGACTCCAAATGCAAACTTTTCATCTAAATAAATATTATATCGATCCGGACTATTTTTTTGCGTAGTAATTTTCGTGATGATCGGCATTTTACATCATCCTCTTATAAACACTTATTAATGTCATTTTATCATAATATCTTCTCTGTATGTTTAAGCAGTGAATGGGCAAAACATTAAGGGAGGAGGTGAGTGGCATGAGTAAACGAAAAGAACTGAATACGAAAAGTACATTATCGACAACGCAGGAAGTACTCTATAGTAGAGAGTTTAAGCGAGCGGATAAAGCTGGCGGATACACTAATGAGCGAAAATAAAACAAATCATACATAACCATTATAGGAGGATAAATTACATGGGACGTGACGACAGACGCAGTGCTCGAGATAAAAATAAGCAAAAATTGCCACAAGTTCCACAAAACATGAAGTCTGATGGACTCGACGTGGAATTTTCAGAAGAGCTTGCTGACCACAATGATAAGGTTGCTCAGGAAAGGTCAAAAGCTGCGGATAAGAGAGCAAAACGTAAATAAAAACAACATCGGGAGGGACAGTTTGTTCTGTCTCTCTCCCGATAAAAAACTTATCACACATTTACAATCATCCCGTCATACCCCACATCAATCCCAAATGGCCTTAAAAGACTTATTAGTTCGGCGTGTGATAGCTTTGTATTATGTGAAAAATGCGTGGCAATCACTTTTGATGTGTCATCTATAATCCCCTTCGCACTAAAAATGTCCTTAATTTCTTTCACTGCATCAATATCCAGATGGTTTCTTCTCCCGGGAATTAATCCGTGTGTACAATCCAATAATACAAAGTCCAATTTCTTATCTTCAAGCCATGCCCAAGTCTGCGCTGGGAACCAACCTGTATCATGACCATATAACATGCTCTTATTTCCTTTTTCAATATAAAAAATAAAGCATGTCTCATCTTTATCATGGTCAGCAAGCAATGGTGTCACTTGAAAATTTCCTATTGCAAAAGTGATAAATGGTGCAATTCGACTAAATCTAAAAGCTTCTTTTGAAAATTGGATCACTTCTTTACATTTATAAATGACAACATCATTTCCATAAATATTTAAAGGATAATCAATTTCGTGGGCAAAAACTGGTGATCTCATTGTTAAATCGTAGGGGTCAAAATGATCGTGGTGTGAATGAGTAAAAAGAAGATGTTGAATACTTCCCAAGTCTAAATTGTTTGTAAGGACATGATGAAAAGTATCAGGCGGAAAATCAATCTTTAGTTCATCGTCAATAATGGCAGAGGTCCTGCTACGAATATCCTTTCCTCCCAATTTCCTTGCTCTCATACATGCATCACATTTACAAAAGATTGCAGGGTATCCTTCTGCCGCAGCCGTACCTAAAAGTTGAACCTTCATTTACTCATCTCCTTAAAATTAATAGCAGATAGTTTGTTTCGATTGTAAAAGCCCATAAGCCGGCTTTTATAAAGGCATATTAATCTAAAATAACTTGTTTATGAGGATCTCTTAGAAATTCAAACAACATGTTAATCTGTGATTCTGTATTTCTATTTAATGACAGTGGCGGTAAATCATTCTCTGAAAAAAATTGGACATCATTCGTTTCCATACCAATACTTGCTTCTCCACCTATGATTTCACATTGGATAAATATTTTATAATAATGATATGGTTGTGGCGGATGGGGATGATGATTAGAATCTAACAGAGCAAGTAGCCTTACAACACGGACATCAAAACCGGATTCTTCCTTTATCTCTTTTACGATATTTTCAGTTGGAGAGAAACCGATGTCACAAAAACCGCCTGGCAGTGCCCATTTATCATCATAATTTTCTCTTACCATAAGAATTTTTTCATCTTTAAAAACCGCTCCGCGAATATCAACTTTTGGAGTTTGATAACCTGTTTCATTCGTAAATAATTCTTTGATTTTATCCATTTCTAAATCGGTATGTACGGACATAATTTCGGCACTAATATTACGCAATTCTTCAAAACGTTCGATGTCATATATATCTTTTGAAAATTCTAATCCTGCTTGGGCTAATGCTTGTATTCTTTTAGCCCAGTCGAGCCATTGATTATTCATTAATAACATCCTTTACAGCCAAGTTTATTCATTATATGCATTCATCATAACACAACTAGTAATTCTCCTCGCATAAAAAAACAGGAGAGCTATTTAGCGCCCTCCTGATTTTATTTTACTTAATGTGCAGCTGCCCCGCGAATTTTTTTAAAGAAGTTTGTATTTTTAAACTTAGTATAAGTTTCTTTTGTAAGGAAGTGGTCAATTCCATAAAATTTTGTTCCTTTTATGACGAAGAGAAGAATGACTGCTAATGCTAGTAATATTGGGTTAGTGCTGATCGTACCGGCAAGTAGGAAGTTCAAGTTCATGAATGCTCCTGCGACTAATGCTGGTAATGTTAGTGCTCCAACGATAAGTCCTAAACCAACTAGAATTTCTCCCATAGGAATCAAGACGTTAATAATTTTTACGTTTGGCAATGCTGCATTTTGTAAAAAATCTGCGTACCAACCTTGAACTGCTGGAAATTCTCCACCTGCTTTTGCAATAGCTCCTTGTAAGAATCCACCTGCATCAAACGCTCCTAGCTTATGCCATCCTGCTTCCAACCATTGTACTCCTAACCAAATTCTTAACGCTGCCCAAACGATTGCGACAAAACGATTTTCATACCATCTTTTCATTGTTCTCACTCCTAAAGATTTTGTAAAAGACTTGTGAAATTTTTCACACATTTTATTAAAAAAATTAAGTTTTTGATTAGGAAAGATTTATTATATCCTTCCATTTCTATCCTTCTTAGTGTGCTGCTGCACCTCGAATTTTTTTGAAGAAGTTATTGTCTTTAAATTTATTAATATTTTCTTTTGTTAATAAGTGATCAATTCCATAATATCTTGTGCCTTTGATGACGAAGAGAAGGATAACAGCTAGTGCCAATAATATTGGGTTAGTGCTGATCGTACCTGCGAGTAGGAAGTTCAAGTTCATGAATGCTCCGGCAATTAGTGCTGGCAATGTTAATGCTCCAACGATAAGTCCTAAACCAACTAGAATTTCTCCCCAAGGGATAAGAACGTTGAAAATTTTAACGTTTGGAAGTGCTACATTTTGTAAAAAGTCTGCGTACCAACCTTGAACTGCTGGAAATTCTCCACCTGCTTTTGCAATGGCTCCTTGTAAGAATCCACCTGCATCAAATGCACCTAACTTATGCCATCCTGCTTCTATCCATTGTACCCCTAGCCAAATTCTTAATGCTGCCCAAACGATTGCAACAAAACGATTTTCATACCACTTTTTCATCTTTCTCACTCCTTGAAATTTTTTAGAATTAATGTGAAACCATTCACATACTTTTATAAAAAAATTTAGTTCTTTAATCAGCTGATTGATTATATGTTTTCTTCTTGTGAAGTTTTTCACATTTTCTTTACACTCTTAATATACAACGCATTTTTCATTTACACAATCCCTTTTCTTGCATTGTCACTAAATTGCCATAAAGGGGAAATTAGCTTTATTTCCACTCTATATATCCCATTCTCTGACGGTTAAAAACTACATATCCCATTTTTCCATACCATTCTTCTAGCCATGTATAACCAATATATGAATGAGTATATCCTTGATTTTTTAATTCCTCATTGACTGCATAAACTAATGAAGCGCCTATTCCATGCTGCCTATATTTTTTCATCACTCCCAGGCAGCCCACTCCCCCAACTTTCCCCTTAATCATGTCCCTCCATCTAATGTCTTCTTCAGTTAATACCATTGCACATCCTACAATCATCTGATTAAAACGCGCAACAATAATGTGATTAAAAGCTGAGTCGTCTATCATGTTTGTGTAATATTCGGTCCACCCAGATAACTCGTCTTCACTTTTAAGTAAACTAATAAAGTCATTGCTTTCATGAGGCATAAGTTTTCCTATAATAATGGGAGGTTTTGGTTCAGACTTCTGCCAACCATTCAAGCTCATCGCCATATCAATACTTGTCCACGACCATTGAAAGCCTCTTTTCTCAAGAAATTGATCACCGCATCCTGATGGAACCCCTTGCCACCAATATCCTGAACCATGTCCAGCTACCCACTTATGGCCTACATTTTTAAAGGCCTTGTCAAAAAGCATTCCCCCAATTCCATTATTGCGATATTTCTTCACCGTATGAAATAACCATAATGCACTTGATTCCCCTTCTTCATTAACAAGAACCCCACAACATTCGCCATCTTTATAGGCAATATAAAGCCATAAATGTTCTGCTGCATCTTTTGAAAAAAGTAAAATGCTTTTTTCATCCATTTTCCAATCAGAAATATGATTCGCCCAATATTCAATTAAAATCTTTTCATTCCCAAGAAAAGGATATCGTTTTATACTTACATTCATTTTTTTCATCCTTAAAAATATTTATTTTCAGTCAGGTTTGTCCTAACTCTTGCATACAGTCTTAATGTGGAGATATATAACCTTCAGGAGGGGTAAAAAATGCTAACATCTCACAAATTAATTCGATATGCAGTAGCCTATGTTTTTATCATATCTGGTTTAATGAAACTCGTAAATGAAGATCTTGGAAGTACATTTATTAATTTAGGACTGCCATTTCCACTTTACATAATGTATGCGGTCGCCATTATTGAAATTGTTTGCGGCATCCTTATTTTAGCGAATAAAATGGTTCATCATGCTGTCATTCCTTTGATTGGAATCATGATTGCCGCACTTTTATTAACAAAAGTTCCTTCTTTAAATATGGGATTCATGCCATTTGCTTTTAATGCTAGATTAGATATTGTAATGTTGGTTTTGCTGTGGGTGTTGTATAAATGGAAGTAGGTTAACTTGGTATGTTCTTTAATATAGAAGCGAGTTTTGAGTCTTTCTTTTTAAAGTAAGACACGTGGATGATTAGCAGATCTATGATCGAAAAGGATCTGAATGGAACAAAATGTTGATGGATTTCATCGGCCAGCCCATATAAAACAGCTACGCTAAAACAAATAGCTTCTATTAATGAATTAAGACTTCGAAAAGTAAGGACAGCTAAAATAAGAAATAAATACAAAATGCCGAATTCAATTAAATGGGCGAGTTCAAAACAAATTCCGATAATTAAAATGATATGATAACTAATATAGCTCGAAAGAATATGTACGGATTCAGGATCAAACGAACTTGATTGGATCCAAATAAATATTATGTATAAAACGGGAAGAATTCTTAAAATTATCTTCATTAGGGGCACCTTCACATCAAAAAAGAGAAGGCGAAACTACCTTCTCTTTTTTATATTTTGGCATTTTGTAAAATATTGATCATTGCTTTAGCATTTGGATAGTTATAATCCTCGTACTGTCGTAATACCTTATCTGTATCAAACGGCACCCTTACTATAGAGGCTTGAAATCCATTATCTTTAATTTCTATTAACCCATAAGATGATTTTTTTACACCATCAAAAGGAAGTCCAACGCTTCCAATATTTATTACACATTTACCGTTAATGTAGCGGATGAAAGGTTTATGAATATGAGCATAAATATAAAGATCAGCTTCGTTAACTATCAATTTATTGGTTATCACATCATCATTTTCAAATGGCGGCACAACCTCAAACAAACTATTGGGAGTTGCGTGAAAAGCATGGATTTTCATACCTTCTGCTTCTATTGTTAGATCTGTTGGCAGCTGTTCCAGATAGGCAACAGCTTCTCCATCCATCTGTGAATAAATCCAATCTCTCTCCCTATTCATCATTTCTAAAGCTTGGCCCGGGACCTCTCCTTCCTGGACTCCACGCACAACCCATTCATCCGCATTTCCTTTGATAACATCACAATTTAATGATTGAACTAACTCTAGTGACCGCTTCGGCTCCGGACCACGATAGCAAATATCTCCGAGAACATAAATTTTGTCTACGTTTTTTGATTTGATATCCTGAAGAACGGCATCTAGTGCAATGGCGTTGCCGTGGATATCTGAGAGGAAGGCTAGTTTCAATTTATACACCTCACTAATTTATTTCTTTATAAAGGGTACAGTAATTTGGAGAAATCTTCAATTTTCCTGTTTTAATATTATTGATTTTATCCGAAATACATACCTCGTCAATTTTACCCTTCAATTCTTTTAGTTAGATTTATATTAACAGTGGAAATTTTATCAATCATGGCACTGATGGGATTGAAAAGTATTTTTATCACATATGATGATGCTAGGCATAGAACTATTAGCCAAGCAAAGATAAATATCGGATACCTTGGGGCGAACGTTAATTGGGGGAATATTGTCATATAAAAAAACATATGTGTTAACCATATGTTTGTTGAGTGATCCCCGAAATAGTTTAAAACTTTTTGAACACTTTTTCTTTTAGTCATTACATTAAATAAGCAGATAAATATAATTGCGGTTATAGGAGCAATTACCATGGACTCATATATTGAATGTATAATTATCAGAATTAATATCGCTAAAATAGATATAGTATTTTTATGAGATAATTTATTTATTTTTTGATGAATTTTAGAATAGATTTTTTCTTTTTCGAATATGGCCCCAACTATAAAAGGTAAAAGTGAAGTTCCAACCAATACCGTCGCATTAATACATAAAGCAAAAAATGGATAGTCACTGAAATCAAATACTTGTTTTATTCTTTGAACATAGGTTACCAAGTAAATAATACCCGTCACTAATATAATAAAAAGTGAATTGTATTTCATGATAATCTTAAAAATCCAAGGGGATAATACAACTAAAATAATATAAGTTTGTAAAAACCACCAAGCTCCATTATATGAGTTGGATAAAACAAAAAAGTTAAGAAAAAAATCTTCAATGCTACCAGGATACTTATCTACCTTTCCTGCAAAATATCCAATAGTAACGAATATTAACAATATTATCCAAAAATTAACAAGAAGCTTCAAAATCCTTAATACATTCTTTTTAACATTAACACTATACGTCTTTGTAAAAGTGATGTATAAGCCGTATCCACTAGCGAAGCAATACATCGGAACACAAGCATCTCCGAATAATGCTAAATAGTATAACAAAGGTACTTCTCCAATATAAATAAATGTTTCATATAATCCATTGATTTCTTTTCTACAAAATAAATGAAGGAGCAACATAAATAATATTGCTACTCCCTTGGTCATATTCATGTCTGATTTAGTAAATTCCAAATGAAATACTCCTTTTTATTGAAGGGTATAATTTCGTAATCAATACCGGCCGTTACTGCAATTTGATGATCAAAGGTTCTAATGAAATTGATGAGCTTTACATAATGATCTGCCATGGCTATAAACTTTAGCACTCCAAGAGTAGTATCTCTCGATTCTTCATTTACAAAATCAACTAAAAATTATATTAATTGATAACGTTTTTTACACGCAAGATAGCTGCTTATGAGTCTCTCTTATTAAAAGTTCTTCATTGTAACAAGGAATAATACCAAATAGTCTTTTTGAACAATATTATTCCCCCCTCTGATTGCCAGCTAGTGACGGCATTTTTTCCACGTTAAATAAGCATCAATTGAATAAAAGAGATGCTTAGTAAAAAACAATATGCTTTTCTAAAAAAAGGATCTTTCAAGAGCAAATTCCCCAAGTTAGCGCGCTATCCCGTTTTCACAATTAAATCATAAAGTTTCTATACTATACCCACTATATCCGGAATCCCAGACTAAATTTATCTAGAAATCATCTAAAAGCTGATGAAAACAAGTAAAATACCTAAAAAAATTGAAATTATTTACCTTACCAACGGAAGGTACTAAACTTATAGCAAACTATATCACAGATTCGGTACACTTATAGAATAATAAAATGATCATACCTTACCATTGTTTTGCCTTCTTCATAGTCACCCAAATACTTGTCATAAGATGCATTAGGAATCCCATTCAAATTGTTAATCATGCTTTTTATAAAGTTTTGTCCCATCTCATATGCATATGGATATCCTCCTCCGAATCTAGGATTGATTTCGGAAAGCATATAGCCATCTTTCGTCTGGAAATAGTCGATATCAATCGGTCCACTTGGCTTTAATGCTTCTATTAGTTTATAAGTTGTATCGATTAATATAGGATCTTTTATAGCAATCGATTTATCAGTTTCGCCAGCTCTCATATTAATCTTGCGCTTACTAAAAAGATTTGATGGTTCCTTTGTTAGTATGTCAATATAACATTCTACGCAATATTCGCTCCCATCAATAAAAGGCTGCACAATGAGGTCATCAGTCATCTCCCATAATTCTAGAAGGCCGGTATAGTTTGTCACTTTTTGAACACCAACACTTCCACTACCATACCTAGGCTTTACAATTAGCGGGAATGTCAACTTACCTTCATTTAGGTCTTGTCTAACTACATCTAAATCAATGTATGTTGGCACTGACGGTATATCGTTTTCCTGTAAAAATATATGTGTTAAATATTTGTCGTAACATATGTCGATAGCATTTTTATCGGAAACAAAGATGTGAATACCATCTTTTTCAAACTCCTCCTTAAAACTGGATAATAACGTTAATTCAGGATCTATTAAAGACAAAACACCATTGATTTTATATGCATGGCATAGATTTTTAAGGATAGAAATATATTCTGGATGATCAATGCGTGGAACGATTTCAAATCTATCAGCGTGGTAAAGCGCTGGTGCAGTTGGATCACAGTCTACGGCAATCACCTTACCGTCAACTTTATTAAGTTCTTTTTTAAAATAATTTATTAATTGTACACGTCGACCAACACTACAAATTAAAATGTTCATCCGTTACTCCCCTTTATTTAATACTTAAAAACAATAAAGTTCTTCATTAAAGAATTGTTTAATTGTTTCCTTTTTTCTTACTGCAAATATTTCATTATTATCCTTTGCAATAATAGCCGGTTTTTCTTTAATAAAAGATGGATTAAAAACAATCGTATATGCTCCAACATTTTCAAATATAATATAGTCATTGATTTGAGGTAGGACCTCGTTATAATCACATGCTAAATAATCTTTCTCTAAGCATGTATAACCAACTATATTAAAATTCACCTTAATTTCATCAACATCCTTATTTTTTCTTACAATTCTCATTGGAAGATTTTTTTTATGCATCGTAGGTTTTATGTTATGGACACTTCCATCGACTAACACGAAGTCTGTTCCTTTAATATTTTTTCTTTCAATCACTTTTGCTACAAATTCAATCGTATTAGCAACCATTGAAATTCCAGGTTCTAATATTAAATAGGGTTTATTTTCATAATGCCCGAATTCACGATTCATGATTGTACACACTGCATCTGCATAATCGTCAAAAGTTGGGGCGTGATCTATAAGAGATTTAGGCACCTCACCAAATATTCCTCCACCAATGTCAATATATTCTAAATGAGTTAATCCACTTTCTTTAGCTATATTACATAGTCCTTGAGTAATTTTCCTAAACGATTCCACGCTTCTCCTACTTGTAGAAAAATGTCCGTGTAATCCGACAACCCTTACATTATTAAGGCCTTTCAGCTTGCCTAATACGTGCTTCAAATTTCCGTTCTCTACACATATTCCAAATCTACTAATCTCATGTCCTTCCACTAGTGGACTTACACCGTTTTGCGAAATATCAAAATTTACTCTTAATCCGATTTTGATTTGCTTGTTTGGATTGTTAAAGGAATAATCTTGAATAAAATCTATTTCATACATAGAGTCAATATTAATTTTACTTTCATTATCTAAAGCGTAATAGATATCCTCCCGAGTCTTTAAAGGTCCATTAAATATTATTCTTGTTGGATCAACACCAATCTTTATCGCTAAATCATATTCTAACCTTGAAACAACTTCAGCATATGCGCCTAGTTTCGATAATTCCTTACAAAGATAGGGCAAATAATTCGTTTTATAAGAATAACCAATAATAAAATTGGCATACCTACTTTTAAATGATTTTTCCATTTTTTTATAGTTATCTCTCAATTTATTAACATTCAAAACATAAAAAGAGGATCCGTACTCATTCTCTAGATGGCTAAAAGTTTCATGATCAAATATTGTGTTATCTATTTTTCCAAATTTGCTTTTAGCTAAAGTTTTCAACGTGCCCATACCTCCACTATTTTTGTAGTTAAAATGATATGTTACGAACATATTTAGACTAAAGTTCTTACGTCTTGATCTATCTCAGATAATGTACTGCTACCAAACTTTGCCTTGTTTGCGAAATAATCAACAATTGAATGGTCAATGTCTTCATCGAATTTCCTAGCAAAATAATGACCCGATTCCTCGATTGCTTTAATATCTTCATTCGTTAAATACTGTGGAGAACTTCTCTCACTAAATTTTTCTCCCCATTTCAAAAACGTAAAATTCGCATTAACTACCCTAGTTTTATAATGCGAATTCATAATTAATGTGTGAAAAAACCATTCATCCGGACACAGTGTATGCTCAAAAAATTTATAGTACCATTCATTCCTATCGATAAAGTCTATAATATAACTTGCTACCTCAAGTGGAATACTAAACCATTGTGAACCATTATAAAGTGAGTAATCATCCGGCCATTTGTTTTTGTTAGGAAATATATTCATTCCCTTACGATATAAACTTTGTATGATTCTCCTGTAAATCCTATAAGGGTGAGCAGTAGTATATCGTTTACGCGTCATTTTGGGCCAATTAATCTCCATTAGGCCGAGATTATCCTTATTCACATCCCTTAAAGTCATAAAAACTTTCCCTTTATGATCCAGCAAAAAATCTTTAAAACGATCTCTCACTAATAAATCTTGACCACTTCTTAAGCAGACAAAATCATATTTCTCTTTCGATGCTAATACCTCTCTTAACAACAAAATAGTTGTGTTGACCTGACTTATATCGCCCCACTCACAGTTAATACTATTTTCTAAAATCCTTATATTTGGATTTCCCAAAATTTCCCCACTTAAATTGGGTTTATTCCTTTTGTCGATATGAATAAATACATCCGCATGTCCCTCTGAAATAAGCTGATTAATAAACTTGTTTACTTGATCAGGATTTTTGTGAATTTGTAAAATAAATGCGGTACGTGGAGTAGAAGTCATCCCTATTTCTCCTTTAAATAAAATCTACTTCATTCAAATTTCAAATCTTAAATTCTTAAAAATGAACAACACGAGAAAATAATTACTTTCATAAAAAACTATCATGATCTTTCGCTCTCAACCCAGGAATGAAAATGGGTTTCTCGCTCCATAATGTTGATACCGCAAACAGTGAGTATATAACGTGGTCTTTAATGGTGGCTTGACCCTGTATAAAAAACTGTTGGAATGAATTTGGTGTACAACCCATTGTTAGCTCTCTCTTGTTGAGAGATGACTACGAACAGAAAAATGTTTAATTTCAAATTCATTCCACTGTTTGTGGAATACATTTAGAAGGTGGAGTGAAATGGAAACATTGTACAAACGATGTGCAGGTCTGGATGTCCATTCGGAAACAATTGTGGCCTGCGTGATTCTTGGTGAATCAGAGAACGATACAGTTAAGTTGATTGAAACATTTCCTACTTTGACGAAAGATCTGTTTCGTCTACTTAAATGGCTAGAAGAAAAAGAAGTGACCCATATCGCAATGGAAAGTACCGGAGTGTACTGGAAACCTGTCTATAATATCCTAGAGGACTTCTTTGACATTACTTTGGCAAATGCTCAGCGCATTAAAAATGTTCCTGGCAGAAAAACGGATGTTTCGGATGCAGAGTGGATTGCCAAATTATTGAGGCATGGTTTGATTGAGAAAAGTTTCGTCCCTCCGGAAGACATTCGCAATTTGCGAGATTTAACCCGTTTGAGAAAGAAATGGATTGGACATATGACTTCTGAAAAGAATCGGATCCAAAAAGTATTGGAGACTTCAAACATCAAATTAGGGACAGTCATTTCCGATGTTTTCGGAGTTTCTGGCAGAAAATTGTTGGAACAACTAATGTCCAATGGCTATATAGATCAAGAAGATGTCGAACAAAAGATACATGGGAGTATGGCGCATAAAAAACAATTAATTACAGATTCCCTGTTTGGCACATTGAATGATCACCAACTGTTTCTTATCAAACAGTCATGGATGCACATTGTCTATCTGGAAGAATTAATTTCCGATATTGAAAAAAGGATCGATGGGATACTGATAAACTATAAAGAAGAAGTAGAACTTCTTATCACAATGCCGGGGATTAAGAAAGATACTGCAGCCGTGATCATCGCAGAAATTGGAGTTGATATGACACAATTTCCAACTTCCAAGCACCTTGCGTCATGGGCAGGATTGTCACCTGGAAATCACGAAAGCGCTGGAAAACGAAAGAGTACGCGAACCGTGAAAGGAAACCCGCATATTAAGTCGGCATTGTGTGAAGCCGCTTGGGCGGTATCTAGAAGTCGAAGTAAAATGTTATCAGTGAAATATTGGTCTTTATCTGCAAGAAGAGGAAAGAAAAAAGCACTCGTTGCCATTGGACATCGAATGCTTACCATTGTCTATCATATGCTTCAGAACAAAGAACCCTACCACGAGCCTACTGCAACTTAGCATTATAGACAATAAATAGAAAAGTTATACGAGAAACCGTAAATTATGGTAGCTCTACTTTCCTATTGTAAATTTCAGTTGTTAGTTAGTTTTGACAATTGATATAAATCTTAAACAAGAATTTATTTTCACAGAAAAAAGCCTTACACAAAGCTCACTTCTCAAGAACAAACGATATCTTTTTTTCCTAAATTAGTGCCTAAATACAAACCATTCTATTCCTCTAATTTTGAATAACAGTATTATCAATATTTATATCTTTTTGCTTCATTTCTAATATAGCTTTATACATTGTATTATTCTCAATTCGATAAGCTGGCGCATCAGTTCCAGCATTCAACGTATCTATTCCCGGTATAGGAGTTTTAGTGCGAATCTCATTCCCTTTGATCGTCGCCCCAAACACATTTGTAGGTTCCGGATCTCCATATGGTCCAATTTTAATTAAGGGAACACTGTTTGTATTAGCTTTGGCTAAAACCGTGCTATCTAATAGTTTAAAATTTTCTGCGCCTAGAATAGAAATAGCAGCCCCGTATCCGATGTTTTCCATTACTTCTAGCATTGAATTTTTAATTGTAACATCAGGATTGCCATACGTACTTTCAACGATTAGCAAGTTTTCTTTACTTTTTATTTCACAATCCTCTAGGATGTATTTACCAGTACGATTAATAATAAGTTCCCCTGTTGTAAAGGAACATTGATTATAGGTACCCGCTGGAAGAACAGTATCCTTGTGATCATTATCCTTGACCGATAATCGCTCATAAATATTTTTACTGTTTCCAGGTCCTACAATTAGTTCTTGGTCTTTCGTTTCAGCTTTTATATCCACATCTTGAATATGTACTAGCTTATCAGCAATATACAAGATCCAAGGATGAAGTCCGTTATGCTCAAGTGATACATTTGATATGTTCTGACCTTCTTCGTTTCCTACATTTAGGCTCGTATCAACAAGTGTAGAGTTGCTAAAAGTAATATTCTTCCCGAGTAATGTAACCCCACTGTGCTTAAATTGGTTATCGGAGGCCAATGCAGCTTCTGAATGTAATGTTAGATCTGAACCCTTAAAGATATTATCTTTCACGATAACTTCGCCGATAAATCCTTCATCAGCATGTACTCCAACACCGTCTTTTACATTTTGATCAAAGTGGTTACCTTCAACTAGTGCATTCTCACCGTATGCAAGGACAACTTGGATAAAATTATCAGTGAATTTATTATCTTTGATAATCGTGTTCTTTCCTGGATAAAATCCTGGTTCAACATCAATGCCACTTTGAGGGGCAGTACCATTCGTGTGATGAATATGATTGTTAACAATTTGCACACCATCTGAGCCGACTAAACTAATTCCTTGTCTTCTGTTATATCCGATATCGGAATTCATAATCGTTACATTTTTGGAAATGGCAACGGTCATTCGCTCCACTTGGACTTCTTTAGATGAGGATGCTTCAAATACCGCTCGAAAATAATCAGAATCGTCTGGGATAACAGATTCTCCCGTAAAGAACTCTATTTGTTTATCCATCTTAATGAAACTACCATCTTTTCGATAGTAATACACATCCACCTTACTGCCAGATACTAGTCCGTCAGGGAGCCAAAAGTGGATATTATTGTATGTCTTATATACTGGGTCATCAAAATTAGTGACCGCATGGTTATTCGTTCGTATCTTTCCTTTTGCTGCTATGGGATTTCCCTCTTCATCAATATCTCCAACCTCTAAATCTGCTTCCTTAATAGAAGTGCCTGTTACGGTACTCCCCCCTACAAAGATTCCGTCACCTGTGAACTTTTCTATCTTAACATTGTCAATCACCACATTTTCTGCACCAATTAATGCAATACCATGCCCCCATTCATGGGTTCCTCCTGGCTCTTGATCTTGTTTAGAATAATCGTGATGTTCACGGTCTCCTAGAAAATTTCCACCTTGAATAGTTACATTTCTTACATTTTCCCCGAGATAAAGAACCGAATAAATTTCAAAATCATTTGCTTCTTTTTTCAGAATAGTCTTTTCATCTAAGAGCAAATCCATATCACTTACCATATTTATTCTGGCGGCTGGATCATCTTGTTTTGTTCCCTTAGCAATGAGATATGTTCCCTCAGGAATTATAAAGGTTTTATACTTATTTGCTTTCGCCCATTCCAAAGCTGAGTTGATGCCTTTAGTCGTTTCTATGGGATGGGTTCCATCGTTGTATATTTCCCATCTACTTAACTCAAGTTCATAGAATGGGGTTTTCATTTCGGTTTCTAATTTGGCAAGCGGCTTGGCTACTGGTTTGTCAACTGGATTGACAGGAGTGTCACTATCGGTTAAAAAAATCGCACATGTCATTAATGTCAATACAGCTATAGATGAAACCATCCACTTTTTCACAATATCAATCCTCATCATAATATATAAAAATACAAATGAAATTCACCATAGATAAAATAAATGATTTCGGAACCCTCAGTAATTATATTGAATGAATAGGCTTTTTATTGAATCATACTACTTGTTTCATTTAGGTAGTTTCCAATTAAAATATCTAAATCTATCTGTCTAGATAAAACTAGCTCAATTGCTTCCCTGACAGCCCCTTCACCACCATTAAATTTGCTAACAAAGTTCACCGATTTTTTTACATTTTCAACAGCATCTTTTGGTGCAGCAGAAAGTCCAACTAATTTAATAACTGGTAAATCATTGATATCATCACCCATATAGAAAACTTCTTTAAAACTAATATTGAGTGATCTGATAATTTCAAATATAACTTCTACCTTATTTGTAATTCCTTCATATAAAAAGTCAATATTCAATTCTTTTGCACGAATCGTAACCGATTCAGATTTTCTTCCAGTAATGATTGCAAGCTTGATGCCATGGAATCGTGCTAAACTCATTCCCATTCCATCTTTAACGTGAAAGCTTTTGTATTCAACACCATTAGAACCAATATGCAATTTTCCGTCTGTTAATACGCCATCAACATCTAATACGATTAATTTTATTTGTTTCATCGGTTAAAATCCCAATCTTGTAATATCATGAAGATGAATCATCGCAATTGGTTCATATTCTTCATTAACGACCGGCAACACATTGAATTTTAAGCTTTCCATCATGTTTAATGCTTCGACAGCTAAAGCCCCTTCGGTAATTGTAGTCGGATTTTTGTTATATAACTCTTCTACCGAAAGATTAATAAATCTATCGATTTTTCCTATCGCTCTACGAATATCACCATCTGTTATAATTCCGACTAATCTTCCCTCATCATTGATTACGCTTGCTGCACCTAAGCCAGATTGAGTCATAGAGAAAATCGCATCCTTCACTGTGCTCGTATGAGTTAATGTCGGATTCTTTTTTGTAATTCCAATGATCGTATTTACAGTAAACAATAATTTCTTACCGAGCGATCCCCCTGGGTGATAAACAGCAAAATCTTCCGATGAAAAATTCCGTGCCTTTAATAAGGCAATTGCAATCGCATCACCGAGCGTAAGCATTAAAGTTGTACTTGTTGTTGGTGCTAAACCTAAAGGACAAGCTTCCTTTACATTTCCAATACATAGTAAATAATCTGCTTTATCCGCCAATGTCGACTGCTCATTTCCAACAAAGGCAATTAACTTCGCACCAATCCTTTTAATAGAGGGGATAATTTGAATAACCTCTTCCGTTTCCCCGCTATTCGATAAAGCTAATATCATGTCATCTTTCGTTACCATTCCTAAATCCCCATGCAGCCCTTCGGTGGGGTGAAAAAAGAAGGAAGGTGTTCCGGTACTTGCAAATGTTGCTGTAATTTTCCGGGCAATAATTCCTGATTTTCCAACCCCCGTCACGACCACTCGGCCTTTACAAGAAAGGATCATTTCAATGATGTTTGCGACGTCCAAATTAACCCTATCAATCAAATTCATAATCGCACTTGCTTCTTCCTTTAAAACTTTTTTTACAGTCGCTACATGATCGTTGACGATTAATACCTCTTCCACCGTGCTACCTCCTTGTTTTAACAAGTTGATCAATCCCTACAATCGGTTGAAGAAATGATTCAAGTTCATCAAGTTTAATCATATTTGGTCCATCTGATAATGCTTGATCAGGTTCTGGATGAACTTCTAAAAATAAAGCATCTATACCAACGGCAGCAGCAGCTCTAGCAAGATACGGCACAAACTCTTTTTTCCCGCCTGTACTCTGTCCTAACCCACCAGGAACTTGAACACTATGTGTTGCATCGAAAACAACTGGAACATTAAATTCCCTCATCGTCGGTAAAGAGCGCATATCAACGACTAAATTATTGTATCCAAATGTCGTTCCTCTTTCTGTTAATAAAATTTGATCATTGCCCGATTCTTTTATTTTTACAACGGCATTTTTCATATCCCAAGGAGCTAAAAACTGCCCCTTTTTGATGTTAATGATTTTATTTGTTTTTGCAGCTTGGACTAAAATATCCGTTTGTCTACATAAAAAAGCTGGAATTTGAATAATATCAACAATTCCAGCAACCATTTCCGCTTGATTCGCCTCATGAATATCAGTCGTAACAGGAATATGAAGATCTTCCTTTACCTTTTCCAATATTTTTATTCCCTTTTTAATTCCTGGACCTCTTTCCGAATAAATCGAGGAACGGTTTGCCTTATCAAATGATCCCTTAAATACAAACGGAATATTATGTCTATCTGTAATCTCTTTAATACGTTCAGCAACCTCCATTACTAACTTTTCACTTTCAAGCATACATGGGCCGGCAATTAAAACGAATGGACAGTTTCCTCCGAAAACAATCCCCTCTCGTAATGTAACTTCTTTCCCCATCACGTTCATCTCCATTAAGTGGTTAAATTTTTATAGGCTGCTCTATCGTTTTCATTATTTCTACCGCAAACTCATAATCATCCTTTGTATCAATATCAATTGCTTCAATGTCACTTAATTCTTGAAAATATGGATTAAATCCAACTCTTCTTCGATGTGTAAGAAAATGTTCCTTTTGAAAAATATAAAATCCGCTCGTTTCTACGTATACAGGTTCAATGTCTTGCGTTCTTGGAACATCATTACATTCATAATTCAATGTTTTACCTTTATACCATGCAAAGGTTTGTTTTTTTTGAACACTTAAAGCAGAATCATATGCCCCACTTAAAACATTCACTAGGGCATTTTCAATTGAGGTTTGCCGAATAAATGGTGATGTCGTATGCGCCAATAAGTAGACGTCACTATCAACGATATGAATAAAAGATTCGTATATTTCATTACCTTTGACAAGATTTCCATCAAGATATGAATCACGGCGAATAAACTTCACACCTTTTGGTAGATAATTCATCACCCGCTCTTCGCTGCAATAAACAATCACTTCATCAATCATTTCAACATTCAGCAAACGATCAAACACATACCAGCTTAATGGATATTCCCCTAAAGGAAGAATATTTTTGTGTGGCAATCTTTCGCTGTTTAATTTAATTGGGATAAAAGCAGTTACTTTCCGTTTCATTGTGCACCTCATTTACTTTTTAGTAGGCGTGCTCGTTCATTTTAAAGAACAGATATATAAAAAAATAAGCTTTCTATAAAGCTATGGATTTTCGATGATTTTTCTCAAGCACTTCATCAAATTACCCGGTTCGAATACTTCAAGCACACCTTCGCGGATTATACACGATTTTACCCGTAATTCAAATTCCCTTTTTTAAAAAATTAATGCTGGATGCGTTTTTTATCATACTGTATGCGATCACTTCCACTGACTTTTTGCCATAACTTATCTGCAACACCTAGCAGGAAAGCACAACCCCAAATCATTAGTTTCACGGGAAACCTTATAGAAGGGAAAGTTTGTAAAAACTGTTTTGAGTTATATGTGTTATTAATCAATCTGTACATCGATGATTTTATGGAACTGTTAAAAATTAAGTAATCAATATTAAAGATATTAACGGGCCCCCATTTTTGTTTGTATTCCTCGCTCCCCCCCAAAAGATCCACTACCTCATACCCGTTAGCACAGGATTCTTCTATCATTTTATATGTAATAATATTTCCTACTGAATTTTTTCTAAACTTAGGATTCGTTGATAAAATATATGCTATCCTTGTACTTTGATCGATAATTCCAATTTCAACAGCGGCAATTTCTTCATTATGACTTAAGTAGGTAAGCTGTAAAATACCTCTGCTGAATAATCGACTAACTTTCTTAAGCATCAATTCTCTTTCTTCTAGGGACTCGAATTTACTTGGGGTATCTGTCGACTTCCATCTTTCACGGTGAAAATAGAAAAGTTTATTCATGATCGGTTCAATATCTTGTTCATTTATCACGCTATGATAATATAGATCCCCTTCTTTTTTTAGCCTTCGTTCAGATTTAAGTAATCCCTTTAAATACTTCTTACTGCATCTACTTTTTACTACTTCAAAATCCTTATCTAAAACCACTTTAGGAGAAATCAAGGCTTTTTTTCTTTCTATTCGTTTACTTTTCCGTTCCTTTATAAGGTCAAGTAAAGCAGTATCAAAACTAGAACCTTCTGGTAGATCCGACCACAGTATACAATCCCAATTTTTTTTGTCTTTATATATTTTATTCATCGCTATTTTTATTACCTGTTCAGGTGAATGGTTTTTTGACAAAATTGGTATTAAGTAATTTATATCACCAACACCAATAGGTCTTAACATGCGAAAACGTGTTTTTGCAAAGCTGCTTTCAGAAAGATACAACGGTATAATTCCGATTGTTTCATTTTTCTCCCTTATTTCTACAATGTAAGGGGTAACTTTCTCACTTTTCTTTTTATGTTCCCACCAATCACTCATCCACTCAACATCCTGAAATATTGTGGCTCCACGAAATCTATCCGGCAGATCATCCCATTTGGGCACTAATCTAAAAAGCGATTCTATTCGTTTATGAATAATAACATCCATCTCACAGCACTCCAAATCTTTAAGTGAGTTACTTCCCAACTTGCTCCATTATAACTAAAACTTATTTGCATTGCGTTATTTTTCCCAAGAGATTTTCCTGGCACTTACTTTTAGAAGACAATCTGTTCATTTTAAAGAACAGATATATATAAATAATAAGCTTTCTATAAAGCTATTGATTTTCGTTCAGTTTTCTCAAGCACCTCATCCAAATCAACCCGTTCGAATACTTCAAGCATACCTCCTCGGGTTGCGTTATAAATTTTAATATTGTGCTTATCTGCGTATTTTTTTGCTACTTTGTATGAGGTTGTCATCATATCTTGCGCAAGCGCAAAAGTAGGGTCAACATAATCATAATCCTTGAAATGGTGCTTCATATTCCCTCCATAATGACAATCAGCGCCAAGTAAATATATTTCTTTAAACCCCATATAGATAGCAATTTGTAATAGTGAATAAGTAATTGTAAGCCCACTATATACAGTCGCAAAAATATCTTTGCTAAATTTTGTAGTATAATCCGTGTTGTTCGGCCTAAGGTGATGTAACATGTTTAAGGGAAATATATAATGATTTTTTAAAATTTCAAAGTTATGTCCACGTAAGACATTATCACTAATAAACTTACACTCTACATCTAATTCATCAATATACTTTTTCATTAACCCATACACACCTTCATCCTGAATCCCATAATACGTTGGCCGCCAGTCAGTCTCGTTAAAGGCAAGGCAGATTGAGTTCATACTAATGGTGGTTTCACCGTTTAATTTATTTAAATCTTCAATTTTCAAACTTGGTCCCGTTGCGACGATAAAACACCGCTCACCATTATGCCTACCTTTAATGGTTTTCAGTTTCTCATATGGACTTTTCCGATAAATACCGGATGTTCTTAACATTCTTTTCGTGTTAAAGCTACACCGGCTCTTTGCATAAGGTAAAAAATCAAATTGGAATTTCCTAACCGCTTTAATTATAGAGTACATATGTTTGTTACTTTTCAATATAGCCTTTAACCTCAAATCCCTCACCCTTCACTTAAGCCTAAATTACATTTTAACTACAATCCAAATTCTCTTTTTTCTTTATTTAATACTGCATGCGGTTTTTTTCATACTGTATCCTTTCACTTCCACTTACCTTTTGCCATAACTTGTCTATAACACCTAGCAGGAAAACACTACCCCAAATCATTAGTTTTACAGGAAACCTTAAAAAAGGGAAAGTTTGTAAAAACTGTTTTGAGTTATATGTGTTATTAATCAATCTGTACATCGCTGATTTTATGGAACTGTTAAAAATTAAGTAGTCAATATTAACGACATTAACGGGCCCCCATTTTTGTTTGTATTCCTGGTTCCCTCCCAAAAAGTCCATTATTTCATATCCCTCTGCACAAGCCTCCTCCATCAATTTATATACGATAATATGCCCCACCGGATATTTCTTAAACTTTGGATTTGTCGTCCCAATATATAAAATTCTTGTTTTTTGATCTATAAATCCAAGTTCAACCGCGGCAATCTCCTCATTATGACTCAAGTAGGAAAGGTGTAAAATATCTCTGTTGAATAATCGTCTAACTTTCTTAAGCATCAAATCTCTTTCTTCTGGGACTTCGAATTTACTTGGGGTATCTGTCAACTTCCATCTTTCACAATGAAAATCGAAAAGCTTATTCATGATCGGTTCAATATCTTGTTCATTTATCACGCGATGATAATGTAAATCCCCCTCTCTTTTTAGCTTTCTTTCATAGTAATGTATTCCCTTAAGAAATTTCTTACTGCATCTACTTTTTACTACTTCATAATCCTTATCTAAAACCACTTGTGGCGAAATCAAGGCTTTTTTTCTTTCTATTCGTTTACTTTCCCGTTCCTTGATAAGGTCAAGTAAAGCAGTATCAAAACTAGAACCTTCAGGCAGATCCGACCACAGTATAAAATCCCAATTTTTTTTGTCTTTATATATTTTATTCATCGCTATTTTTATTACTTGCTCAGGTGAATGGTTTTTTGACAAAATTGGTAGCAGATAATTTATAACTCCAACTCCAATAGGTCTTAACATGCGAAACCGTGTTTTTGCGAAGCTAATTTCAGAAAGATACAACGGTATAATTCCGATCGTTTCATTTTTCTTCCTTATTTCTACAATGTAAGGGGTAATTTCCTCACTATTCTTTTTTTGTTCCCACCAATCACTCATCCACTCGACATCCTGAAATATTGTGGCTTCACGAAATCTATCCGGCAGATCCTCCCACTTGGGTACTAATCTATCAAGTGATTCTATTCGTTTATGAATAATAACATCCATCTCACAGCACTCCAAATCTTTAAATGAGTTACCTCTGCAACTTCTCAATTATAACTACATTTGTGCTAACCTAATTTTTGTCTAAGTTTTCTCTTTAACCCTAAAGCAAAAATGCCGCTCCTTATTATACTTTTCATTAATAATTGAATAGCAAGAGGCTTTTTTGAAAATCGTTTTGAATAATAGGTATTATAAATACTATAAATTAACCTAAAGAACACAGATCTTACTGAATAACTGAAGAACAAGTATTTAATATTAAATTTATTTGTCGTCCCCCAATTATATTTATACGGTTCATCCCCCCTTAGAAAATCTACAATATTATATTTCTTTTCAATAGAATCTAGAATTAAGTAATACATAATAAGATGTCCTACTTTATACTTTTTATAATCTGGATCCATTGCATGGATATAATAATAGATATTCGTACCATCTTTCATCCCAAAAAAAACTACCAAAATATTATCGTTATGGGTCAAGTAAACCAAGTACAGTAAGTTACTTTTAAAAAGACCTTTTGCCGCCTGCATAGCAAACTCTCTTTCTTTTTTATCTTCAAACTTGCTAGGCGTGCTTGTATCCTTCCATCTCTTACAATGTAACTCAAAAAAACTACTCATAACTGGTTCAATCTCAGTTTCCTTGTAAACTTTATGAAACTTAAGTTCACCCTCCCTTTTTAATTTTCTATCGTATCTCAGGAGACCTTTCAAAAAACTGCCGTTAAATTTTTCCACCACCATTTCAGTGTTCTTGTTGAGTACCAAGTGTGGGCAAATATTATCTTTTTTTCTTTCCATCAAATTCGATCTCTCTTGCAATTCATTCTTCAGTGCGAGATCAAATGTCGACCCCTCCGGAATATCCCTCCACTCAAAGTAATCCCAATTATCTTTATCTGCATATATTTTTTCCATCGCTTTTTTTACTATATCAGTTGATGAGTACCTCTTAGATAAGATTGGTACCAAGTAATCCGATTGATCGATACCGATTGGTCTTAATACTCGAAAATTAAATCCACAAAATTCATTATCAGAGAGATATAAAGGAATAATTCCAATCGTTTTATTTTCCTTTTTCACTTCTACAATATATGGAGTAATCTTCCATTCTTCTTGTTTATAATCCCACCAACTTTTGAGCCAACTAATGTCTTGGAAAACCGTTATTTCAAGAAAATCCTCTTTTAACTCTGTCCATTGTGGTAAGATTTCTTCAAGAGTATCAATATGCTTGTGTATAATTGCTTCCAAAGTTTTCACCTCTTCTAGTTTGTTAGATTCATTCTCAGATATACTTTTTCACTAAGGAGGTCAAAATAACCTAAAATAATTCTTTATAAAGAACAAATTGAGTATAAAAACCTAGCTGATAGGGCTTCAATTTATTATGTACATAATAATAAAAGATTTCTATTTTACTATATTATATAAGATGAAGCATTTTCTTTATTGTTCACTTCATATAATTTAAAAAAATCTATCCATGTTATTAAAAAATTCAAATCTCTTTTCCCCCTTTTAGGGTATTCTTGCAATCTAAGTAGAACAAACTCTAAGTAAAAAAGATATCTATAAAGATCTAAATGATTTTTTATACCTAACACCGACTTTGAATTGAATTGATCATTCTCTATTAAACGAAATTGAAAATTTTCAAAAGCCATATCTATTTCTTTTATAGTATTTATCCTTTTATCCTCATTTTGTCTAGAAACTTTATGAAACATTATATAAAAAAAATCAAAATATAAACTTCGCATATCGAGTGTATTCCAATCAATGACACCTAACCCTTTATTATTTTTAAGTATGTTCTGTTCCCATAAATCCCCGTGAGAAAAAAACAATTGTATTTCTTTTTTTGACGAAAAAATTGTTAGCTCCTCATTAATAAACGATAAAAATCCCAGTATAATTTTATTTTCGTTATTATCAAGGTTTTGATTTAAATATTTTTTGATAAAAAAGTCTATATTTCCAACTAGTTTTTGTTGATAATTTCTTAATATAATATCTTGAGGGGGTGTGCTTAATACTATATTCTCCAGTATTGGAAAGATTTCAATATTAAATTCATCCGCATTATCAAGCTCAATAAATAATGTCTTTAAATTTAAATAACGCTCCTTTATGAATCGTTTATTTATATCCCAACTAATTATATTTGGCGCTAAATTACACTTTTGAGCTTTTATACATTTATCAATACTTTCTTTTATATCAGCAATTGAGTTATTATTAGGGAAAACCGTTGTCACATCTTTTTTTCTAAAATTGATAACTTTATACTCACCTAACCGCAATAGAATTAAACAATTTCCAAAAAATGATGTAGTTATAATTCTGACTGAATCTTCTGACTTTCTATAAATACGCCTTTTTTTATAAAACAAATATGTGAATTGCAAAACACGTAGCCCCCTAACCAAAGGTAGAAAGCAATTAATCACATTATTCCTTGTTTTTCTTTCAAGAAATTCAAGCGGTTTTCCTTTAAAAAATAAATAATACATGAGAATTAATAAACCCTGATCTAAATTAATATATATTAAATCATCAACAAAAACATAGGTATAATCTTTCTTTTCTTTACATTTCTTAGTTTTGCTAATTATCATTCTTCTCCCCTTATTCCATTTTTAAATCTAAATTATTGATGACTGGTTTATTTTACGCACCATGGCATATCCAACTTTGTCACAGAAGATTTGGTAATGAAATATTGACTTATCCCATAAGGTCAATCAATTAAATATTGTTCATTTGAATTATAATCATTTCTTTTTTTCAAATTCGTTAATGACTTATAAAAAGGTTTTAAAATTTTCATTAACTTTCCTTCAGGGAGTTGACAGTGTTCAAATAATTCCATCTCTAAATTAGAAGTGATAGCTTGGCGTATAGTCTCCCCTTGTAAAAAGAATTGTTCTACATCTTGAGATTGATGGAAGGCTAACATTCTCCTTTTTATAACCCGCTCTTCTTCAGAGATATCAATGTTCATTTCTTTAAACTGATTTGATGAAGAGGACAAAAACTTTACATTATGCGCACCTAGTTGCTGTACTGGATTATACTCAGTCCATTCAAACACATTAGAATAATTAATCTTATTACAAATAGATTTTACAACAAAACTAGTCATATCATGATCGATATGCCCACCCTCAATACAATGAACATAAATACTCTGTGGATTTAATCCTTGTATAAGTTTACTAATATCAATAGTTAAATTTTTTAAATATCTTTGGATGCCCCCATCGGGATATCCCAAACAATAAATATTTTCATCAGGTATATTTATAAGCGATAATGCTTTAACTGCCTCCTTGTATCTCCTTTTCGCTATACTTATTGATTCATTTTTGCGCTTATGCCAACTTTTCCCCTCCCTGCCAGATCCATCAGTAACAAAAATAACTTTTATATTATCATCATTTTTACTATGTCTATATAAAATTGTGCCTAAACCTAAAACATCATCATCGGGATGTGCTGCAAATACCAGAACATCTGTACCATTAGCCCAGTTAGATGGAAACCTTCGCCCAAGCATTTTATCCGGATATCTATATAATCCCCTTACATATTCAACTACTTTAATACGGCTATCGTACTTATGGATATATTCTATTAATTTTATAACTATCCACTTTTTTAATTTTTTTATTATATGCATTAAACACATTCACCTCATATCGAAGCTAAATTATTTTATTCAAATCCCTCTATAGATAAAAAAAGTTTTCATAAGACTGGTCATATATTCTAACTTATTTTATACCCCAAATTACTTAAACAAATAGTCACCATTTTCCCTATGTCGAAGAAAATGGCATTCTTTACATAGCTGACCTTCCAATTCTATTGTCTATTGCGACCAATTTACCTTTATTTATTTTAAAAACAATATCACAATTTTCTATTGTGGTTAATCGATGTGCGATAATAATCAAAGTTTTTTCACCTTTTAAACTATAGATTGAATTCATAATTTCTTTTTCTGTTTCGTTGTCTAACGCTGAAGTTGCTTCATCCATAAATATTATTTCTGGATTATGGTATAACGCCCGAGCTATACCTATTCGTTGACGCTGTCCACCGGACAATCTTACTCCCCGCTCTCCGATAGATGTTTCTAACTTATCAGGTAGTTCTTCTACAAACTCCTTCAATTGGGCCTGTTCCAAGGCTCTTAAAACCTCCTTATCATCAAT
Organism: Bacillus sp. FJAT-49711; assembly: GCF_018343715.1. GTDB lineage: Bacteria > Bacillota > Bacilli > Bacillales > Bacillaceae_C > Lederbergia. The sequence continues at coordinate 43,584 of NZ_JAGYPL010000004.1, forward strand.
TAATTCAATATCACTCCCAAAAGCCACATTGGAACGAATTGTATCGTCTGATAAAAATATTGATTGCGGAATATATCCTATTTTTTGTTGCCATAATGTTTGTTGATCATATAAATTTCTGCCATCTATTAACACACTACCTTTTTCTGGTTTAAAAAGTCCTAGGATAATATCGACAAGAGTTGTTTTTCCAGCACCTGATTCACCAATAAACGCAACCGAGCTACCTATGGGTATTGTTAAAGATATATCTTTTACAGAGCATTCACTTTGATTAGGATAACGAAAAGAGACGTCACTCAGCCTAATTGAATCATTAAATGCTTTCTTCGTTTTGTTAGACACTATCGTTATATCAGGATTAGGATTGATATTGGATAATTCTTGTTTATTCTCAAATAAATCATCATAAATAACGGATAGTGCCGGCTGACTATATCTAATCGTAGTTATCATTGCCATAATACGATTTATCGATGGCATAAGTCGGAATGCTGCCATAGCAAATAAGGCCATCGTTGACACAATCTGCGTTGTTGTATTTTTATCTTGAAATATTATAATCAGCATTGTAATTAGGACAATAGCTACTAATAAAGTTTCAATAAACAATCGCGGTGTTTGTTCCAACATCATAATATACCTACTATTGTTAGCACTAATTTGACTTTGTTTTGTATAAGCATTAACAAAGAATTTTTCTTTTCCAGATACCTTTATTTCTTTGCTCGCTCCCAATCCTTGATTTATCCATTTAATCATCATACCACTTGCAATTTGTTGTTCTTTTCCTAATGCAATCATTTTCTTTCGGAAGACCTTGAAAAATAAAAAAACTCCTCCACCTAATAGGATTGAGGATGTTATTGTTGCTGTAGTCGCCGTAACTAATAGTAAGGATAGAATACAAAGGACTACAAGTCCCTCTGTGATTAACTGGAATCCAGACATCATAATTCCCTGCAAAACCTTTGGGATTTCCCTATTTACATTTCTAAGTAATTCAGAGGTATTTCTTTGTAAGTGAAAAGAATATGGTTTTGTTAAGTATTCGTTAAATAATCTTTCAGAAAGCTTTACTTGTTGATTTAATATTAATCTATTCTGTGTATATTGATATAAGAGTATATAAAAATTCTTTAAAACGAATACCAAAAGTAACACAACTACCGAAAATATCATAAACGAAGTTGTAGATTGAAATTTAAATAACTCATATATTTGAGCAATGATTGGTTGTTCTCTGATAATGTCAGGATTTGTTATTATACTTACAAGAGGAACTATTAAACCTATCCCTAACGTTTCAAGCAAGGCTGAGATTACCATCATGAATAATAATATTAACAACTTGTTTTTTTCCCTTTTATTAAATAGCATAAGTAATTTTTTAAAAGTAACCATTATTATACACACCTCCATATATATCAATTTTGTCATTAAAGGGGTGAAGCAATTAAAGACTAAATTATGTACAATCGTAATCCCTCAGGTCCTCTCTTGATTACAGGAAGTTCCATCATCAAAAGGGAAATTTGTATTATGCTCCCTTAACAAAAGAGCTATACAATTATTGATAAATTCTTCCGCCAATTGAATTGAATTTAAAATACCTACTTTTGAATCATTCAAAATAATGGTATACCTTTTGATTTTCATCAATTGTATTTATACTATCATTTAATAAATTTCCGCCTAATCTATCTCTTTCACTTTTATTAACTATTAATTTTTTAATTTTTATATATAGGTCTTCTTCGTGACAATTAACAATGAATCCATTATAACCATCCATAATTTGTTCATATGCACCTGTGAAATTTGTAGTGACAATTGGTTTATTTAAACATTTAGCTTCCGCTAACGTTAGACAATAACCTTCATGTCTCGATGTTTGAACATAAATATCTGACTGTAAAATATATGGATATGGATTTAACTTTGCTCCTAAAAGGAAAAAATCACTTTTTAAGCCGTAATCTTGAATTAATAGTTCATATTCTTTTCTTTCATTTCCTTCTCCGATGCAGTACCATCTAACATTATATCCTTCACTTCGTAATCTTGATAATACCTTTATCGCTAAGTCTTGACCTTTTTCTTTAGCTAACCTACCCACTGTTGTGATCTTTAATCCTTTAAATCCATCATCAAATTCCATTGGTATTTTAGACATTTCTATTATTAAATCTTTTGGAATGATATTAAAAAACACTTCAGTTTTCTTTGATATAGAAGGTATTTTCTCGATAAGAATTTCCTTTGCCTGTTGTGACACTGCAAAAATATTTGTATAATTTCGATATAACCTTTTATATAATTTTTTATTGATTTGGTGCTTATTTACATCAAAATGAACCCAAGATATTTTCTTACTTGCAGTTACTTTGTACGCAATATAATAATCAATAATATCTGTTGGTCCCTGATAAGATATTGCTATATCATATTTTGTAAGATTGTTAGGTACATTTTTTAAAACACTTCGATAATAGTAATGTCTATTATTAAAATACTTTGATATAAAGTATGCATAAATAAAGTACATTAACTTAATAAAACGTTTTTTGGTAAGATATCCTCTGACTGTTTGTTGAGGAGGTTGCATAATTATCGGCTGCACATCATTAAACCAAGGAGCTACTTCAACTTTCACCCACCCCGGGATATTATCTATAAACCCCCCTTTTTTTTCTAATAACATGAGTGTAATATCATATTTGTTTTTTGGAATATCTGCAAATAAAGAAAGTAGTGATTTTTCAACGCCTCCAACATTCATACTACTAACCATAAATAGTATTTTTTTCTTCATATTTCACCTCGAGCAAAGATGACTTTAAAAAGTAAAAAACCTTAACTCCTCTTGCACAAAATTCAAATAATTAATCTGTCCGCTATTCTATATAACTTTTCCATTTCTATCGTATTATCAACTATTTCTTGTTTAAGATTTTGTTTTATCTCTAGTCTTAATGTTTCCTTAGTTAGTAATCGGCTAATAGCATCAAACATCTCATTTTCATCAAAACTGACTATTATGCCGGTTTCACCATGCCTTATTTGTTCACTTACCCCATTTACTTTTGTTGTTATAATTGGCTTTTTTAGACACTTTGCTTCCATAAGAGTAATACAGTAGCCTTCATATCTAGATGGTTGAACATATAAATCGCACTGCTTAAGGTACGTATAGGGATTCGCTTCGGCTCCTAATAAAATAAAATAATCACTTAAATTATATTGTTCTATTAGATCCTCGTATAACTTCCTTGAATTTCCTTCACCAACACAATACCACTTAACCTTATATCCTTCTTTAATTAGCTTTGCTAATACTCGAATAGCTAAGTCTTGCCCCTTTTCAATAGATAATCTTCCCACAGTTAAGATTCGTATGCCATCAAATTTATCGGGAAATCCTTGACCTTCCTTCGATTGTTTTAATATCATTTCTGAAGAAATAATATTAAAAAACACCTCTGTTTGATTTTTTAACATAGGGACTGAATTGAGTAGTTTGCTTTCTGCCTCTTTAGATACTACAAAAATCCGATCAAACTTTTTGTAAATCTTTGCCGCAAAGTAATTATTAAAACCTATTTTAGTTACATCAAAATGAATCCACTGTATTTTCTTTTTAGCCTTTACTTTATGTGCAATAAAATAGCTTATGATGTCCATTGGGCCTGCATAAGCTACTGCGATATCATAATCAATAATTATTTCAGGATAATCTTTTAAAACATATTTATAAAAAAGACTTGTTTCCTTTGTAAACCCGGAAATAAAGTAGAAATAAAGCACGATAAAAGCCCGTATGAATTTCCCTTTTTTCAAGAAATCAATAGCAGTTACATGTAAAGGTCGCTCGAGTAATTCCTTTATATTGCTATATCCTTTGAAGTACTCAACCCTAACTCCACTCGGAATAGAATCCAAAAAACCACCATACTCTTCCAACATGAAAATTGTTATGTCAAATTTATCTCTCGGCATCTCAGATATCATATTAAGCAGTGCTTTTTCAGTCCCACCCACATTCATATTAATAAGCATGAAGAGGATTTTTTTCTTCATAAGCTCCCCTTTCTTCCTTACCTTATTAATTCATAAACCTTTTCTATTTCTTCAACATTTCCCTTTTTCTCGGTTTTCAAGTAGCTAATTATACTTTGTGTTAATTCAGAATTTTTTATCAAGCGCATAATCCCATTACAAACTGCATCTGCATTCATATCAACTACTAGTCCATTCTTCTCATCAATCATTTGGTTATAAACCGAATCAAACCTTGTTGTGACTACTGGTATATTAAGCATACGAGCTTCTGCAATCGCAAGGCCAAACCCCTCAAATCTTGATGTTTGAACATAAATATCACATTTTTTTATTATTGGATATGGATTTGCAGTGATTCCTAGCAAAATAAAATGCTTAGTTAAACCATTTTCTTTAACATATTCTAGTATTTCCTTCTTAAGAGGTCCCTCCCCCAATACATACCACCTGAAATTCACACCTTGTTCTTTTAACTTTTTACATGCGCTAAGTGCGATGTCATATCCTTTGCCGTTAGCAAGTCTTCCGATTGTAAGAATTCTTAATCCATCAAAATCATCATCAAATGTGTTATCAGCATCTGCTAAATTTGAAATTAGCTCATAATTGTTAATATCATAAATAACTTTTGTCTTTTCATTATAATTAGGGAAGGTTTCCAAAAATGCTTCTTTCGCTGAATTTGATACTGTAATTATTTTATTCATCTTATCGTAAAATAACTTTTGATACTCTTTTTCTTTTGGTGCCAATTTATATGTTGTATTTACCCATGCAAATTTTTTGTTTGCTGTAACTTTTTCCGATACAAAAAAGGTTGGAATACCTTGTGAATAACTGATTGCAATATCATAGTTTTTATCAATCTTTTCAATTACTTTCGAATTACATTGCCAAAACAACCTGGCCTTCAGCGTATTCCCACCTTTTTCCGTGCGTATGGCGAAAGAATATTTTACTCTTGAAAAAAGCATTTTAAAATCAAATTTTCTTATAGAATGCGTTATGGCTTCCTTTAAGTTTAAGCCAGTAAATTTGCTATATTCCAATGGTTCTAGAGTTGTTACTTCTTCAGGGACTAGATCTTTAAGTACCCCCCCATGAGCAAACAACATTAAATCCACTTCGTACTTAGAATAATCAAGCAACGATAATAAAGAAACTAGACTTTTTTCCGCTCCAGCACATTCTAGAGAGTCTATTACAAATAGAATCGTTTTCTTCATCTTATATATCCCCACTTCTTAGGTTTACCCTTTCTAATCCTTGTGTACGAGGTAAAATGTGCATCCTTTTTAAGTATTTACTAATAACAAGAAAACAGATATTTATAAAAGGATGTAAAGAAAACAAGTATAGTTGTGTTTTCAAATATATATCGTTATCCACAGCTTTTCTTAAAGAGCGAAAGTTTTCTTTTATATACTTTTTAATTTCCCTTCTATAATTTTTTTCCTTAATTTTATTTATGATTAAAAGGTTATAATGTATTAAAGATGTATTTAAAATTGATTTGTAGGAATCATTAATTAAATTTGCATAAAACTGTTCAATAAAATGATGCCTTTCCATCAAACCACTGATTATATCCAAGTTCCTTGGTGTGTATGTTGCAACTATGCTATCTTTTCGCTGAAAATAGTAGCATAATGGTTGGTTTAATTTTACATATTTATTTACTCTATACAGGACTTGGTACGTCCAATATACATCTTCAAATAAAACCCCCTTTTTAAAAGGTATATCTCTAATGATTTCAGTTTTATAAAGTTTACCCCATGCAAAGTTTTTAACTTTTTCTCCTGCAACTAACTCTGCCATTATCTCTTGATTTCCTAATATAATTGGATATTGATGGTTTTTACACTTATCAAAAAGCAAATGATCTTCATAAGCATAATAAAAAGCCGATTGAACAACATCAGCTTGATGATCTAAACTTAATTTTACTAACACCTCAACCATATTACTTTCTAACCAGTCATCACTATCTACGAAAAGCGTGTAATCACCAGTTACGTAATCCATCCCTTTATTCCTAGCATCCGATAATCCACCATTTTTTTTGTGAACTACTTGGATCCTATTATCTTTCACTGCATATTCCTCTATTATTTTTCCACAATTGTCAGGTGAACCGTCGTTTACCAATATTATTTCCAATTTGGTATATGTTTGTTCTAAAATACTATCAATACATCTATGAATATATTTTTCAACTTTGTAAATTGGGACTACAACACTAACTAATGGAAACATTATATCCCCTACTTTGAATTCTTCAACTTAATGATTTTCCTCATGCTCTTTTTTCCATTTAATAAATTCCAGCAATGTTTTATACTCTTCGAATTGTTCTTTTTCAACTCCTGATTCTTTGAGCTCACGAGCGAAATCAACCCACTCTTCATCTAGTTGTAATGGTTTTTCCTCTATACTTGAATTTAATAAAAGTCTTACATCAATATCCAATACTTTCGCTATTTTTTCTATTACATTAATAGACGGATTTTTATTTATGCTTCTTTCTATATTACTTAAATATGATTTTGCGATACCAGCTCGATCTGCTACTTCTGTTAAAGTAAGACCTTTACGTTTTCTAATTTCATAAATATTTTTCCCAATCATTTTTTTACCTCTTATCCTGATATAGGATGGGTCATCTTAACTCTTTCCATTATTGTCTTTTTAAGACTTTCGATCACCCTCAATTGTTCATGATTTGCCATATTAGATCCAGATGGAAGACAAATACCGGTTGTAAATAATTGTTCAGATATACTTAATTGTTCTTCATGCGGGTAGTATTTCGTTCCTTTAAAAAGTGGTTGTAAATGCAATGGTTTCCAAACGTGACGTGCTTCAATGAGATCATTTGCAAACGATTGAATTAATTCAGTTGCCGAAACCCCTGTCAATTTCTCATCAATTGTTAAAGTCGTTAGCCAGCGATTAGATAAAGTTTCTGCAAGTTCAGGCATAAAATAAATACCAGTTATCTTGGATAATTCTTTGTAATACTTTAAAAAAACTAACCTTTTTGACTTCACCCTTTCCTCTATTACCTCTAATTGAGCCCTGCCTATTCCAGCCAATATATTACTCATGCGATAGTTATATCCCATCTCACTATGCTCGTAATATGGAGCTTGATCTTTTGCTTGTGTTGCTAAAAAGCGCGCCTTCTGTATTGCTTCCACATCATTTGAAACAAGCATTCCGCCACCTGAAGTCGTAACAATCTTATTTCCGTTAAAAGAAAGAATCCCAAATTTTCCAAATGTGCCGCTTTTCTTACCTTTGTATTGTGACCCGAGTGATTCAGCTGCATCTTCAATCATAGGTACTTCATATCGATTACAAATAGCTAGAATCTCTTCCATTTTTGCACTTTGTCCGTATAAGTTCACCACAATTACTGCTTTTGGTAATCTTCCTGAAAGTTGTGCGTCCCTAAATGCTCTTTCCAATGCCTTAGGCGACATATTCCATGTTTCTGGTTCAGAATCAATAAAGATTGGTTCCGCACCTTGATAAAGAATCGGATTTGCACTTGCTACAAAGGTAAGAGTCGAGCAAAAAACCGTATCACCTGTTTTCACACCGCATAAAGATAGAGCTAAATGAATGGCTGCTGTTCCAGAACTGACAGCAACTGCATCTCCCACTCCTAAAAAGCTAGCCATATCCTTTTCAAATGCATCAACATTTGGACCGAGTGGAGCAATCCAATTTGTTTCAATTGCCTCCTGAATATACTTCCACTCATTACCAGTCAAATGTGGTGGCGATAGGAGAATTTTTTTATTCTTGAACTGATTCACAAATAACCTCCTCCATTTTATGTTTTTCTTTTACCTTTGCTGGAACACCGACCGCCGTTGTATTTGGAGGTATAGGATTGATGACAGCTGATCCTGCTCCAATTACGGACCATTGCCCAATTTCTATGTTTGGTATAACTGTTGCCCCAGCTCCAATATGCACTCCTTCCTGAATTTTAACAGCTCCTGTTAAAGTGGCACTTGGAGACAAATGTACAAAGTCACCGACAATATTATCGTGTTCCACTACTGAGCTTGTATTAATAATGACATGATCACCGATGTGGCTATCTGCATCAATAACTGCATGTGCCATAATGACTGATCCATAACCAATCGCAGCACTTGGACTTATAGTGGCCGTTGGATGAATAAGAGTTGCATAATATATATGCGGCAGGTTTAACTTATTAATGATTTTCTTTCTTACCTGGTTATCACCAATGCTAATAACAAACTTCACATCTTGAAACATACTCATAATTGTGTCTGCAAAAGAAATAGGACCAACAATTAGATTGCCTTTCTTACATACTTCTGTATGTTTATCATCTAGGAAAGCAACAAGCTTAATATTTTTATGCAACAAAACTAAGTCTTGAACAACTTTACCATGCCCGCCATCTCCGATTAATACAATATTCATCCATGTCCCTCTTTCAAAACTGACGTTGACCCTTTAAAATCTTCCATTGTGATATGGTCACTTTGATTTATCCCTTCCGAAAATAAAACTTTTTTTATTGTTAAAAATAAAATCTTCATATCTAAAAGAAATGACTGATTGTTCACATACCATAAATCTAATGCAAATTTCTCTTCCCAGCTTATCGCATTGCGTCCATTTACTTGTGCCCATCCGGTAATTCCGGGTTTCACTAAATGGCGATTTGCCTGTTCTTCTGTATATAAAGGCAAGTATTCCATCAATAGTGGACGAGGTCCTACTAAACTTAACTCACCCTTAACGACATTAATAAGTTGAGGGACCTCATCAATACTATATTTTCTAAGAAACTTTCCGAAAGGCGTTAACCTTATTTCATCCGGGTACAGCTCTCCCCATTGATCCCTTTCATCTGTCATCGTACGAAACTTATAAAGATAAAAAGGTTTTCCGTTTAAGCCAGGACGTTGCTGTTTAAAAAAAATAGGACTACCTAGTTTCAATTTGACAAGTAGTCCAACACAGATTATAAGGGGAAAAGAAATTATCAGAATAAATATAGAACAAAAGAAATCTAAGAGTCTCTTCATCTCTTTACAACTCCTAGTTGTTAATTTATTATTTCAAATAACGTCGCCAGTTTCGTTTGAATTTCATTCATCACATCTTCAAGAAGTATAAATTCCGTTTCCTGCCCCTTCATATATATGTCCTCCAACAATTCCTTAAATTGTTTTTGGAACTCCCCTTCATTCAAACTCATCTCTATATCTTCCTCACTTTTTCTATTGAGCAACTATTTTGTTAAAACTTCTCGGTTTAAAATATAGCCATTTGGATTTTCGGATTGCCATCGCCAAGAATCCATACACATTTCCTCAATTTCTTTTTCAGCAGTCCATCCTAGTTCTTGCCTTGCTTTAGATGGATCAGCATAGCATACGGCAATATCGCCTTTACGTGGTTCTACTATTCTATAAGGTATTTTGATATTCGCTGCTTTTTCAAATGCTTCCACGATTTCCAATACACTGTAACCCTTGCCAGTCCCGAGATTATATGCTTCCACACCAGTTGCGCTCGAGACTTTTTCCAAAGCTTTCAAATGGCCTTTTGCCAGATCGACTACATGGATATAATCTCTCACACCCGTACCGTCTTTCGTTGGATAATTATTTCCGAAAATATTGAGCACTTTTAGTTTTCCTATTGCCACTTGAGTGATATAAGGCATCAAATTATTCGGGATTCCGTTAGGGGCTTCCCCAATTAATCCACTTTCGTGAGCTCCGATTGGATTAAAATATCGTAATAAGGCAATACTCCAGTCTTGGTCAGATACGTAAAGATCATGCAATATTTCTTCAATCATTTGTTTCGTGCGACCGTAAGGACTCTGTGCTCTTAAGGCTGCATCTTCAGATATCGGAATACGTTCTGGCACTCCATATACAGTTGCAGAAGAACTGAATACTAGATTTTTAACATTATGTTTTTTCATTACGTTGCATAATTTAATAGTCCCATTAATATTGCATTCATAATACGTAAGTGGAATTTGTACGGATTCACCTACTGCCTTTAAGCCTGCAAAGTGGATGACAGCTTCAATATTATTCTCAATAAATACTTGCTCAATTGTCTTTTCATCCATTAAATCGCCACGATACACTTTGAAATCTCGCCCAGTAATTTGACCGACTCGCTTTATGGATTCAGGATGACTATTTCTATAATTATCAAGGACGATAATTTCATATCCTGCTTGCAATAATTCCACACATGTATGACTCCCAATGTATCCTGCCCCTCCTGTAATCAGTACTGCCATTTCGATCCCCCCTTTACATTAGCTCTCGATTAATTGATACAACTTTTCAATTTCCTTTTCATTCCCATAAAGATTTTTACTAACATTGAAAACGAGCTGCTCCCTTAATTGCTGATCATCTATAACTCTTTGCACCCCTGCTACAATTCCTTCGATATTCATTGGCGTGATTAAAGCATCATATTCGTCTAATGCTTGGCTTCGTGCAGTAGGAAAATTCGTAATCACAACTGGTTTTCTTAAAATTTGCGCCTCGCGGACTGTCACGGCCTTTCCCTCATATCTAGATGGCTGCACATATATGTCGCATGCTTTAATATATGGATATGGATTAATCTTTTTGCCTAATAAAAAAAATCTCCCTTTCAAATTTAATTCATTAATTAAGTTTTGGAGATCATGTTCGAGCGGCCCATATCCAATAACGTACCATTCTATGTCATATCCCTTTTTTAACAATTCCCTACAGGCTTTAATGGCCTGATCCATCCCCTTAGCATGTGATAGTCGACCTACCGTCACTAAAATTGTTTTCCCTGAGGATTTCTTTATTTCTGCCGGTTCTTCACGAAACGCTTGTTCATAAATGATTTCAGGTGAAAGAATATTTTCTATGACAGTTGTTTTTTCTTTAAATTTGGGGAAAAATCTCAAAAAGGTTTTGGAGCAATCCTCCGACACTGCCACAATCTGATCCACTTTATTCCACATTCGAGTTTCTAATTTTCTATTTACAAAAATATTAGAGTAATCTGTATGGATCCACCCAATTCTTTTCTTAGCATTAACTTTCCCTCCTATAAAATGATGTGGCCATAGGAATCCTATGGCCACATCATATTCTTTATGTAATTTTGGGAGAAAAGGATGGGACATTTCCCAACCGTATTGGATGTTCAAATAACCAGGTTCGTCAATCTTCTTTATTTGTCCTTGAAAAGAGCTCAACGTTTTAGCCAGTAATCTGGAAATCCCTATTTGATAGTGTCCTTCCTTAATAATTTGTTTGATCGATTTTCTGAATGTAGAATAATGAGGATTTTCAGCTAATAAATTTGGGCCAGAAGGCAATAGCGAAAAAAATTCTCCTTCGTGCTTAAAAAGCATTAAATCCACGTCATACTTATCATAGTCAATTGTTTGTAATAAGCCGATTAGACTTCTTTCTACCCCTCCTACTGCCAAGTCAAAGGAAGAAATAAGAATTTTCTTCTTCATATAGAACCTCTCACCTTTATAACCCATATAATTTTATCCAATCATGCACATTGTCATGAATGTTAAACCCTAGTTTTGAAACACTTTTAAAAATTGAATGTTGATTTGGCTGATCAATTTTTAAAGAGCTCTCCAAACTTTGGCACCATTTATCTACCCTTGTTCCAAGTGGTAAGTATGTGACAAGTCCTAATCCCATATCGGTGCTTTTTGGAACCGTGTCTGCTGCGATACATGGGGTACCGGCACATTGCGCTTCTAAAAGCACTATCCCAAAGCCTTCAAATTTAGATGGAAAAAGAAAAGTATCAAATGCTTTCATAAGAGCTGGTATATCCGATCTAACTCCTAAAAATTTAACATGATGTTCTAAACCTAATTTTTCTACTTCCAATTCAATAGATTCCCTTAAAGGTCCATCACCAACTAAAAGTGCAACATAACGAGGATCTTTCTTAACCAATTGTTTTAATACTTTTATTAAAAATAGATGATTTTTGGATTCGGAAAATCTCCCGATATGACCGATGATTTTTGAATTAGGTAATAAGTGAAGTTCTTCAAAAATTTGCTGTCTACTTTTTGTATCAGCTGTTAAAAATTCATCGATGTTAATACCATTTTTAAGAATATGAACTTGGGTTTTTCCACCGAATAAAAACTGTGCAGCCTCTTCACTGCAGCTGCACAGTTTTGTCGCGGAAATTTTTATTAAAAATTGTAGAAGCTTTAACATTAACAGCCCTTTGAATCCATTCTGCAGCCAGTTATTACTATGCGAATGACAGATTCTATGTTTGATTTTGCATAATTTTGCAGCTAGTGCAGGGAAGCCGCTTTGGAAATCGGTATGTGCGTGGACCGCGACATAATTATTTGTAGACATTACTTCGACCAAAGCTTTTACATAACGAAATGGCCCAGTAGTTCCAAGACTTGGAATCCGGTAAATTTGACCGCCCAACGCTTGAATTTCATGGTCAAAGTCACCAGGCTTTTCACTATGGGTAATAAAGTCAAATTGGATTCTTTCTCGATCTATCTGTCTATAAATATTCATGATAAGTGTTTCTGCACCACCTCTTTCCATTGAACTAACAACATGCAGCACCCTTTTTGCACTAACCATTTTTCTTTCTCCTAACTCCCAAAGTAATCACTTCTATACACTATATTTAAACTTATAACACTCTCAAAAAAGTAATATAAAAAATAACAGATTAACAATGCATAGTAAATGAGTCTTTGATCTTTTTGGTTAAATAGCTTTACAATCCATGAAATGAGAATTAATTGGTATAAAGTGAAGTAAATTCCAAATCTTGCAAAGATCCAATTTTGGGTTGAGATTATCATAAACATGAAACCAACAATAGCCATATTGACGATGTAGTCACTGCTTGGGAAAATACTTCTAAGTTTTTCTCTGCCGAGATAGGCGATGAATAAAGGAGTAGCATCCACTACAACACGAAGGATATTAGCCCCACCTTCGTCAAAATTGGAATAATGTCCATATTGACTATCTTCAATTGCTGCAAATAATAAAGATGAAAACTGGTGATAGCCAACTACAATCAATAAGGAAAATGCCAACAGAACTAAGGTCGCTTTTGACCATGCTTTATATCTTACGAAAAAGTAAATAGGAATTAAGATCAATGCACTTTGATGAAAGGTTGATGCCAAAAGAACAATAAAAAAATATTTAATCCAATTGCCATCGATTAAATATTTTGTCGCAGCAAATATAATAGCTGCCGCTAGTACTTGCCTAATCCCATTCATGGAAACTAAAAATAAGCCACCCGTAATGTATACATAAACGCTTAGTTCAATCATTCGTGAATATTTTAGAAATACAGCAATAATTAATACATTAGTTATCACAGCTGTTGTAAAAATCATAATCTGCGGGTCATCTGAAATCTCTTTTAATAGCATTTGGAGAATTCCAAAGCCTATATCCTTTTGTGAAAGAATAAATTCCCACGTAAAATCATTGATTTCATATATATGTTTATAAAAGAATGTATCTCCTATATTCGTCCTAAGTCCCGAGATGATTGTCAAAGAGGCCAGGACACCCGTCATTAATATTTTGTTCGGTTTAATGGGTACTGATGATTCTCCAGCAAATACAGGTTCACTAAAATATCTTGCAAAAAAAGATAATATAAAAACAATAACAAGGTTCAAATATAAAAATGTCATCATTCCGTTCCCTTCACAGAATTTCGACTAAGTCAGTGCCGTTTTTGTCTTGGACACTATATACAAATATAAAAGGGCTCCAAAGGGAATAGCGGTAATCGTTAAACCTCTATATGGCGCTTCACTTATAAATCTTTTATTCTTAATAAATAAACTGCTTGAAACATAATGGATTGCCTGCCTAAATTTAAAAGAAAGACTTGCAAATGGCAGTTTCATTAACTCTTTACGGTAAAAGGCAAACCCTTTAGGATTTTTTCGATATTGATGAAACATATTTAAGGACGAGCCATCCTGTAAATACTCGACGTTGCATAATACTTCATTCATAAGCAACATTTCATACTCTTGATCTAGCATAAAATACTTGTAGGCCAATCCTACATATTTCTCATTTTCAAAAAGAGGATATGGATATTGTTTTGTTAATTCTGTGCGATAAACAAGCTTCTTATCTCCTGTTACTCCGTGATGATTGTACAGATCGAATAGTGTTGAGGTTTTAACGGTTACAGGTAATGTTGTTCCGATTATTTCATTATCTGTATTTGCATCAAGCCCAATTATGCCACTGACATTGTCACTCCCGTATTTCTCCCAAAAATTTTTTGTTTTTTCAACTGCATCATCCGGCATATAATCATCAGAATCAATACATACGTTTAATTCAGTATCGATAAGTTCATAGGCTGTATTATGCGCTCCATGCATACCTTTATTTTCTTGCCAATGATAATGAATCTGAATTTTATTCTCTCTTATCCATCCTTCAACCAGCTCTTTTGTGTTGTCCGTTGACCCATCATCAATGATAAGCCAACAAAAATCGTTGCTTGTTTGCCGTAAAAGACTTACATAACAGTTCACTAAGCAAAAGGACCGATTATAGGTTGGAGTAAAAATGGTTAGTAATTTTTTCATTTATTTCATCCTCAGCAACTTAAATAAAAACTCTCCATCTTTTTTGCGGTATCACGTATATCATAGCCACTACTAATTAATGAATCATATTCTGGAATCCTCGGTGTTTTTTTGGATACTGCTTTTTGGATTTTTTTTATCCACATATCCATATCCTCGAGCGGAGCGTATTCTATTAAGTTCATTCCAAGATCTACTTCATTAGAAATCCGATCAGAAATTATACAAGGCAATCCGGCACCTTGCGCTTCAATCAAAGAAACAGGCAACCCTTCATGTAAGGATGGAAAGACAAATAAGTCCATCCCCTGAAGAATTATTTCTATGTCTTTACGGAGCCCTAAAAATCTCACATTTTTTTCTAAGTGCAGACTTCGAATCTTTTTTTCTATTGGGCCGCGTTCTTCCCCATCTCCTACTAATAATAAAACAGCATTTTTATTCAACTTAATGAATTCCGCAAATAGATCAATTAGAAATGGATGATTTTTTTGTTTGTTAAATCTTCCCACATGGCCAAGAACATAATCATTATCTTCTAGGTTCAATTCTAATCTTACTTGCTTTCGAATAGCCTCCGAATATATAAATTTGTCATATTCAATGCCATTTTTAAGAATCACCGTATTATTTGATTTCTTATTAAATAACCATTTTGCTGCATCATTGGAACAGGCGAAAAAAGTTGTAGCATTTGTCGAGATGAAATTTCCGACTAACCATTTATATGTCCTTGCTGCAGCTCCACCTTCACTTCTCGTGTTATGGCTGTGCGAAACCCGAACTGGGATACCTGCCTTTTTCGCTTCACGCAACACGATTCCACTCATCTTATCCAAGTGTGAATGGATGATTTTATAATGGGAATTATCAGTAAAAAACTGCCTTAATTCTTGTATATAATTAAAATGACCTACATCAGAAATGTAGGGAATTCGATGAATTTTCCCACCCAACTCCTTAATCTCATCATCAAAATCTCCCGGCTTACACGTTAAAAAATCAAATTGAATGTTTGACCGATTAATATTCCTGTATATATTCATAACTAGGGTTTCGGCTCCACCACGATTCATATTGACTGCAACATGCAACACCCTTAATGGACCGCCCACTGAACATCCTCCATCTCATCCATCACATTTTTATAAACAATCATTTTCTCTTCCAACACTTTATTCAAGCTATATTTTGCTAGGATGATTTTTCGACTTTGTGCTCCGTATTGCTTACACATCGATTTATTTAAAGCCAGTTGAACAATCCTATCAGCGACTTGTATTTTATCTTTTTCTACAAGCCATCCGTTCATATTGTGAGAGACAAGTTCTCGATGTCCACGATTATCAACCGCTACGATCGGCAAGCCACAAGCCATCGCTTCCATAACGTTGACTGGCAAGCCTTCTCTAATACTTGAAGCAACTGCAATATCACTCATTTTCAGCAATGAATCAATATCTTCACGTTGTCCTAGGAAGTCAACGAATTGTTCCACCTCTAACTTTTTTGAAAGTTGTTTACAATGCTCTATTAGCGGCCCATCGCCAGCAAAAACAAGTTTTATTTTCGGAACATGCTTCTTTATTAATGGTAATGATTCAATTAAAAGCTGTTGATTTTTATTTTTATTAAATTCAGCCGCGTAAAACATTAAAAAAGTATCATTTTCATAATGATACTCAGCTCTTAATACTAATTTATGAAATTCTAATATCGGTGCAAAGCGCTCTGTATCAACACCAACTCCGTGAACATGAACGATTTGTTTTGCTTTAAACTGATTTTTTGCAAGCGTAAAATCTTCTTCATTTATTGTTAGTAAGCAATCCGTTATATACGCAAGTGTTTTTTCAATCGGATAATAAATGAACCAATTTATGAAAGGTGCTCCTTTACAAAAATGAAATCCATGTGCGGTATAGACAACTTTTGTACCATTTTCCCTTGCCTTTTTAGCAGAAAGACGCGTCAAGACTCCACCCATTGGTGTATGACAATGGATAATATCATAATCATTTAGATTAATGATTTCTTTTAACTCTTTAAATGCTTTAATATTTTTTGTTTTGAAAGGTGATCGTTCAATCGGAATATGATATTTCTTATCTACATATGGTATTTCCAAATAACCTGCCGCGGCGACGTGAACTTCCCATCCTTGTTCCTTAAACCATTTTAAATAAGGAAGGTGAAAGGAAGTAAAATGTTCATCAATCGTAGCACAAAATAATATCCTTTTATTCATCCGTTTCACCTAATCAATTGTCGTTCGAGTATTGATGTTAGGTAATCAAGAAGATCTTTTCTTAAATCTTCCCTTTTTAGAGCAAACTCAATAGTTGTTTGAATGAATCCCATTTTTTCCCCAACATCATATCTAGTTCCTTGAAAATCATAAGCAAAAACAGCTTCATAATGATTCAATTCGGCAATGGCATCTGTCAACTGAATTTCTCCACCCGCTCCTGGTTTTTGATTAGATAATATATCAAAAATCCTTGGATTTAGGATGTATCTACCCATAATAGCAAGATTTGAAGTTGCCTCTTCCTCGGATGGTTTTTCTATTAAGCTATCGACACTGTAAAAACGGTCTCCTATCATATTCCCATCAACAATTCCATATCTTGAAACTTCGTTTTTCGGAACAGATTGAACCCCAAGGATCGAGGCGTTATATCTCTCATATTGTTCAATCATTTGTTTAAGACACGGTTTTTCGGCTTGCACGATATCATCGCCCAGTAATACGGCAAATGGTTCATTTCCGACAAATTTTCGTGCACACCATATAGCGTGACCTAATCCTTTTGGTTCCTTCTGGCGAATATAATGAATATCTACTAATTGGGAAGACTTTTGAACCTCGTTAAGAAGAGCAAATTTCCCTTTTTCAAATAAATTTTGTTCAAGTTCAAAGGAATGATCAAAATGATCTTCAATCGCCCTCTTTCCTTTTCCCGTTACAATCATAATATCTTCAATACCTGAGTCGATCGCTTCCTCAACAATATATTGAATCGTTGGTTTATCCACAATAGGCAGCATTTCTTTTGGCATCGCCTTCGTTGCAGGCAGAAATCGTGTGCCCAACCCTGCTGCAGGAATGATTGCTTTTCTTACTTTCATATACATATCCCCTCCTTAACCTGACACTTGCATCATTGGTTGCGGCAATAACCTGACTTTTCTATTCGCCAATCCTATAAGAGTTTTCCTTAACATTTCATTATCTAATGTAGAATAAGTATCAATAATTTCATCAATTTCTTCCAAATAAAGTTTTGCTGCTTTACCAATATAAATATTCGGATATACTTGTTTTTCAATTATTTCTTCATCTTTTAATAACTCTTCGTAAAGTTTTTCACCAGGTCTCATTCCTGTGAACTCGATTCCAATATCCTCAACAGAATGTCCTGATAGCTTAATTAAATTTGCAGCTAAGTCAATGATTTTTACGGGTTCTCCCATATCCAAAACAAAAATTTCCCCGCCTTTTGAAAGCGCACCTGCCTGAATGACCAGCCTTGAAGCCTCTGGAATAGTCATAAAATAGCGGACCATTTCCTGATGGGTTACTGTAACAGGTCCCCCTTTTTCTATTTGCTTTTTAAATAATGGAATAACACTCCCACGACTCCCCAGTACATTTCCAAACCGAACAGCTACAAATTTCGTTTTGCTTTTTCCATTCATATTTTGAATGATCATCTCCGCCAAGCGTTTTGTTGCTCCCATCACACTCGTAGGATTAACGGCTTTGTCGGAAGAAATCATGACAAACGTGTTTACTCCATGCCAACTAGCTGCTTCCGCGACATTTCTAGTGCCTATTATGTTATTTTTAACTGCCTCTTCAGGATTACGTTCCATTAAAGGCACATGTTTATGAGCTGCAGCATGATACACTACATCAGGCTTATGCTTACTCATAACTAACATCATTTTATTAGCATCCTGTAAATCAGCAATCTCTGTTATATATTCAATTGACAAATGGCCAAATTTCTCTTTTAAATCCATTTCAATTGAATAAATACTATTTTCCCCATGCCCTAATAACACTAATTTTTGTGGGTTAAACTTTGATATTTGTCGGCAAATTTCCGAACCGATTGATCCTCCTGCCCCTGTTACAAGAACTACCTTGTTTGTTACATACTCCGAAATACTTTCAATATCTAATTCTACTGGCTCTCTTCCTAACAGATCCTCGACTTGAACATCACGAAATTCGTTTACAGCTATTTTTCCTGTAACCAAGTCTTCCAACAGTGGAAGGATTTGAGTTTTAGCGTTCGTTTTTGCACATTCGGAAAATATGGTATTTAATTTTTTCTTGCATAAGGATGGAATAGCAATGATAATATGGTCTATATTCAAATTTTTAACAGCTTTTTCAATCTCGTTTATTCCGCCGAAAACAGGAACACCCAATATATCTAGATGATGTTTCTTATTATCATCATCGATAAAAGCAACAGGGAAAAGCTCAGTATCCCTACTTTTTAATAATTGTCTTGCCACCATTGTTCCAGCTGATCCCGCTCCGATAATTAATGTTCTTTTTCGATCATCCGTTTTATTTAAAAAGTAGTCACGGTATATTCTCCAACAAAACCTTGATCCTCCAATTAAAAGCATATGTAGAAGCCAAGTGACAACGAGTAATCTTAAATAAATTTCATTCATAATAACTTTCTGAGCAATTGCTGTAACGAAGATTGTTAAAGTGACAACCTTAAAAATGATGATTAATTCTCCAATACTCGCATATTCCCATGCTTTTTTATAAATTTTAAAATGAAATGAAAAAATATGATGACTTAAGATGATAGACAAACAAATAATAATAACGGGCAGTTGTATTACATGAAGACTTGCATTAACTAAAAAACGGCTGAAAAAGATAGCTGTTAGTACAATAAATGAATCAACAACAATGAATAAAGATAATCTTTGTCGATAAGTCAACAATATCCCCCCTAAATATAAAAGCAAAAGCTCCGTGCTTATCGACGTACAAACTTCGGTTGCCAATAACTGAGATAAAGAAAACTCTATGTTGACTTGCGAAAAAAAAGCAAGAAGGCAGCTAGCCGATAGGCGCTGGAACTAGAAAATGAAATTAAAGATGTTAATAATGGAGTCTTTTGAAGAAAACTTCATTATTAACATCTTTAATATATGGGGCATCTAACCCCTCCTCACACCACACTAACGACGACTCGCGTCTAAGGTCATGAACCCACAGCATGATCGAGTGCCTCCATTGATATTGGTTAGGAGGCATTACCAAAGAACAAATGGTTCTTAATAAAGAACATAAAAACAAAAAAATATAAACGTTACTTACTTTTTATTGTTTAGGATGACTCCGACTATTTGTGCTCTTGCATATTCCAATACTTTCTTCGTTTCAACTGCACTCTCAATATTTGTTTTATTTTGCTTTACTACTAGAACAACTCCATCACAAATATTTGCGATAATTTTTGTATCCGTTACCTCTAGAATCGATGTTGAATCAATAAGAATAATGTCGTATAACGATTTTACTTTTTGCAATAATTGTTGCATATTTTGAGAGGCTAATAGTTCAACAGGATTACTGGGTGTCTTACCACTTGTCAAAATATCTAATTTTTCAATAGAAGACGGGAAAACTGCTTCTTCGAAAGAGGTTGTTTCTGTCAGTACATCCGTTAAACCGAATGCATTAGATGCTTTGAATATGCTATGAATATTGGGATTTCTTAAATTCCCATCAATGAGCAATACTTTTTCCTGTTGCTGGGCCATTGATATCGCTAGATTAGCTGCAGTAGTCGATTTACCCTCAAGCTTTCCCGGAGAAGTAACAAGCAAAGTCTTGTTTTTTTTATCTCCATTAAGGAAATAAATATTAGTTCGAATCGTACGGTATTGTTCGGAAATAATAGAATCCGGATTTGCGAATGTTATTAAATTTCGTTTTTTACTGGCCATCATTCTTTTTTTCCTATTTAAAACCAATTGTCTCACCTCAGAAAACTGATTCGATTCTTTTATTTTTTCTTTTACTAATATTTCTTTTATTCATTGATGAAACACTGCCTAAAACTTGAATATCCAATAGCATTTCAATATCACTTTCGGATTTAATAGAATTATCAAGAGAATCAATTAAGAATAGTAATCCAATCCCTAAACCAATCCCAAATACAAAAGCCAAAAGAATGATTTTATTGGGACTACTTTCGTTAATAGGAAAAGGATTCTCCTTCGCTTCCGATAAAATACGAATATCTTTAAAATTTAAGATACTTGGAATTTTTTCAGAAAAAACTTTTGCCGTTGTATTCGCTATCTCAACCGCTCGCTTCGAATCCGTATCCGTTACACTGATTCTTACTACTTGTGAATCATCAATACTATACACATTGATTTGTCCAGCCAATGAGGATGGCGACTTTTCTAATCCAAGATCCGCGATGACTTTTTCTAAGACAATGGTGTCTTTTATAATAACTTGAAGAGTTTTCCTATATTCTGAATCCGCCTCGATAATGATATTAGTTGATGCTTCATATAATGGTTCTGCTTTATTGAGACTACTGTAATACCAACCCGCAATTGTCGTTAAAAAGGTTAACACTAATACAATCCATAATCTTTTTACGATAACTCTGTATAAATCCTTTAAATTAATGTCCTTTGCTATTCCTTTTCCTTCAATAAACGGTTGATTTAAGCGATTCATTTACCCACCTTATTGTTTTGACATTGTTATTCTTAATAAAGAACACATAGTGTAAAAATAAAACCAATATATTTTTATATTTGGTTTTGTAAAAAAATATTGCTTATTTGTATATATAATAGTTCTTTATAGAGAACAAGTCAATAACTTTTTTTATCTTTTGTGAATTCTTTAAAATTGATATGATAAACCGTTAAGTATAATAACTTTATTCTCGCAAAAACTATCCAAGAATCATATTATGCCCTTTCATTAATAAAAAGAACGGAGTTGTATAATGAAGAAGAAAAACCCCATCATCAACGAAGAACAAATCACCATCACATCAAACTTAAACAATCTCAAATCCGGCGACTCAGTCAATGAACACCGTATGATTGAAAGAGGAAACCTAATACAAGCAGAAGAGGAAATAAAGCAACAAAATAATAATTTATGAGTCAGAAATACGCAAGCACTTTTCTTTGCGAGGATCAATACTGGATTTTGCCACAATCCATTCTCCCATTTGAACTTTGCAAAACGAAAACTGGATTTTGTCATTTGAATTAATGTAATGAAACAGGATAAAGTCATAGATGGATACATTAGTAGTTGTCACTTCCCTTGTTTCGGTTGTCGACTAAATAATTTCACACAAAAGAGAATGTCCAGAAGTACTGATAGGAAAGCCCTCTTAGTGGGGCTTTTTCTTATTTCTCCGTCTCGAGGCTTAGTTAAAAATATGTCTCTAGCTGGTTATCCATATTCCGAAAGGCAATTATGATTGGAATTAATGTTTCAGTGGTTTTCCAACTTTGCCTAATTTTTCCTCAACATTGAAATATAAATAAATAAATAAGGAGTATGAAAATGAAATTAATTGAGTTTATTGTGAAACGAAAGATTTTAGTAGGATTAATGGCTTTATTGATTATTTTGCTGGGCTGCTATTCTATATCAAAGCTAGATAAGGAACTGCTCCCAAGCATAAAAATGGACGGAGCCTATGTGGAAATCAACGCTGGTGAAATGGCGGCTATTGAAGTAGAACGAACGATCACGACTCCACTTGAACAAAAACTTAAAGGTTTGAATGGAGTTGAAGAAATCCAGTCTACTTCATCCATTGGACGGAGCTCTCTTAATATCAGCTTTAAACGCGGTAAAGGGGATGAGCTGTTTAAGGAAGTTGAATCGATGGCGAATTCTTTAAAAGGATCCGTCACTGGTATTACCGAAGTTCAATCAGGACAATACGGAACTAGTCAGAACTATGAATTCTTTATGGATATTTCTAATGGAAATATGAAAGAAATGACTGATTTTGCAAAAAATGTTTTAACACCTAGGTTAGAAGATTTATCAGAAGTAAGAGATGTAGCTCTCGTAGGAACTGTAGAACATGAGGTTTCCATTGAATTAGATCGTGGAAAAATGGATAAACACCTTATTGATGCAAGCGAAGTCATTGGTGCAATTCAAAACATTAATAATGAGGCTACCTTAGGAGAAATAGACAGTGCATCCATTCGCTGGAATACTAAATTAGCGAATGAAAATGATGTGAAAAATATAAAGATTCCTACTACAAATGGCGACATTTTTCTAAAAGACATAGCAAAAGTATCTTTCCAACCTTTAGAAAATTCCTCTTATGTCTGGAAGAATGGATCGAAGGATTTTATCTTAATCCAAGTAGGCCGCACGTCTGAAGTTACCCAAATTGAAATGGCGGAAGCAGTAAGGGCGGAAGTTGAAAACATTCGCAAAGAAAATTTAATTAACGGCTTTCAATTAAATGAAATGGTTGCACAAGCGGATTATGTAAAAGAATCAATTGATGGGGTAACAGATAACATATTAATCGGAGGAATTATTGCCATTGCTGTTCTGCTAATATTCCTACGTAACTTAAGAGCGACCTTCATTATCGGTATATCGATTCCAACATCTATTTTACTTACTTTTTTGGCAATATGGTTATTGGACTATAGCTTTAATATTATTACGTTGATTGGTCTCGGTTTAGGAATTGGAATGATGGTTGACTCCTCTATAGTTATTCTCGAGTCTATTTATAAAAAAAGAGAACAAGCGTTAAGCAAATTTGATGCCGTCATAGAAGGAACGAAAGAAGTTTCATCTGCCGTTATTGCTTCGATGTTAACGACTATTGTTGTGTTTTTGCCGATTGGATTCATTCAAGGGGAAATGGCCCAATTTATGGTGATCCTTTCAACGGTCGTAGCGATTACTTTAATTAGTTCAGTTATCGTTGCTTTTACAATCATTCCAGCTCTTTCTGAGAAACTATTCAAAATGAGGCAGCCTAAGAAAAGAGTCAAAGAAGGATTTTTTCTACGCAGCTATAATGCAATCGTTGCCTGGACCATTAAGAAAAAACGCCGCAGCTTAGCCGTTATTACTACGTTTATTTTAATGTTTGTCGGATCTCTTTTCCTTGTGAACAAAATACCGATGACCATTATGCCTGATATGTATAACCGTTATAATGAGCTAATGATCGATTTGGAACCTGGACTTTCCAATCAAGAAAAAGAAGATGTTGTCCATAAAATAAATTCTAAACTTCAAGCGATTGAGGATGTAGAAAAGAGTTATGTCATGGATAATGGCGGAATGTTTTATGTCATTATCAATATGACTAAAGGGGATAAAATTGTTTTACCTCAAAAAGAAGTAAATGAACAAATCTTAAAATCTTTACGCGAACTACGTGAAACGACGCCGATTGAAAATGTTCAAAGTGCAATGGACGAAGGCGGTGGCGCACCAGTTCAAGTAAATATTAAAGGAGAAAATATAGAACAATTACAAAAGCTGTCAAATGATTTTATGAATGAACTTGGATCCATTGACGGTATTGTTGGTGCAACAAGTTCCATGAAGCGGACTTCACAAGAACAAGTAATCCAATTAAAGGAGAAAGAAATTGAAAAGGCTGGCCTTTCACCTGTTCAAATTAAACAATTCATTGAATTAGCATTTTTACAAATGCCCGTTGGTGAAATGAAGATAGATGAGGAAAACATTCCACTAAATATAAAGTGGGATGAAAAAACAAGCACGAAAAATGATCTTTTGGGCTTAAAAATACCGCTTCAAGATGGAGAAAAATCATTGTCTTCCTTTATAGAATTTAACAATGTAGAAACTCCTAATGAAATTAGCCATATAGACGGAGAGCGCTTCATGTCCATTACCGCCGATATTGAAGGGAAAGATTTGGGTTCAGTGAATCGGGATGTACAAAAGTTGATAAAAGACTTCGAAACACCAGATGGCTATAAAGTGACTGTTGCGGGGGATCTTGAAGAGCAGCAGGCATTAATGAAAGATATGCTTTTTGTTTTCGCTATTGCTTTATTCCTTGTGTATCTTGTTATGGCAGTCCAATTTAATCATTTAGGTCATCCACTTATCGTAATGTCAGTTATTCCTATGACAATCGTAGGCGTTATACTTGGATTATTTTTAACGCAAATGGAACTAAATTTAATGTCGGGTATTGGAATTGTCATGTTGATCGGAATTGTTTTAAACAATGCAATCCTTCTTATTGACAGAACGAATCAACTTCGTAAAGCTGGATTTTCAATTGAAGATGCACTCGTTACAGCGGGGAAAGATCGAATTAGACCAATATTTATGACAACCTTAACAACTGCTGGTGGAATGCTTCCATTAGCACTTGCATCTGGTACTTCAGGAAATTATCAAGCACCGATGGCTACTGCGATCATTTCTGGGTTAATGTTTGCAACCTTCATTACCTTATTGCTCGTACCAGCTACGTACCGATTATTTTCCTTCTCACGCTTAAATATGGGTAGGGTTAAAGCGAAGGAAAAAACGAAGAAACTTAGAGTATCAGTAACCCCTGATAATGTTGGTTAATGTAAATCGAAAAAAGATGGATTCACAATTTCTCTATTATGCTCATAGGAAATTGGGAAAATCAGTTAAGAATATTTTTAAACCTGGCTTGGAATTTTCCGAGCCAGGTTTTATAAATTAAAAACCCCTGTCTAATAAATACAATTGTCGATATCTTTCATTTGTTGCCATTAATTGTTCATGTGTTCCGCTCATGGCAATTTTTCCTTTATCTAAAAAAATGATTTGATCCATATGCTCCATTCCAATTAAATGATGAGTGATCATGATCATTGTTTTACCTTTTAGTCCCGTAAAAATGGTCTCGAGCAAATCAGCTTCTGTTATCGGATCTAGTCCTATTGTTGGTTCATCCAGAAGAACAATTGGAGAGTTTTTCAATAAAATCCGCGCTAACGCAATCCTTTGCCTTTCCCCACCGGAAAATCTTTGTCCAGTCTCTTCCATCTGTGTTTCAATTCCATTAGGAAGAGAGCGAATGTAATCCTCAAGCTTTACATCACGAATAACGTTCTCTATATCTTTTATTGTCGCTTGTTGGTTTCCTAAATGAATATTATTTTTTACCGACGTTGCGAATAAATAAGGCTTTTGATTAAGTACGCTCATGATGCTTGTTATATGTTCACCATACATGTCAGGTGCATTTCCACCAATTTGGATTTTTCCTGACTTTGGTTTCAACACCCCTAACATTAATTGCATTAATGTAGTTTTCCCTGCCCCACTTTTCCCTAGTATCGCTATTTTCTGACCATATGGAATGGAGAGTGAGATTTTTTCTAGTGCCGCATTCCTTTCAGCTTCATAACGATACGTAACATCTTTCAGCATAATATATGGCTCGCAAGTTTTGTTAAGTTGCACTTGCAGCCTCTCTTTTTTCGGAACATGTAATCGGATGTTTTCAATTCGCTGTAATGATTCTTGATAAGTTGGAATTCTTTCAATTGCTTGTGAAACTGGGATAAGCCCTTCTAAAATAGGCAGTGTCACTAATGTAAAGGCAGCGATATAAGTTGGAGCTATTTCACCATTCAGAGCCGCCTTGCCTGCCCACACCCCAACAAAAATGAGAATAACTCCGCTTAATAATTGCAGTTGGAACGTCCGTGATTGATTCCAGTTTTCAAGTTTTTTTTGAATCTCGTCGCTTTTCTTACTCTTCCTTGTAAACTCTTTAATAAACGTCTCTTTCCTTCCACTAATCATCCAATCTGTTAAACCGAATATAGCATCTGTAAATGACTGATAGAGCTGTGAGCGAATTCCTTTTAATTGCAGCTGGTGTTTTTTCAAAATATAAAGTGATATAAGTGGATAGACAAACACAATAATGCTTAAACAGAAAGAAATAAAAATAGCAAAGATCCAATCAAATAATGCTAAAACAACGACGGAATAAAAAAATAAAAATAAAGCTATAATGGTAGGGAAAATTGTCCGTATATAAGCGTCTTGCAAATGTTCAATATCATCTGCAAGTGTACCTAATAAATCTCCAGTCTTGAAACGTGAGCGGATAAATAAAGCTTGCGGCTCCAAAATAGAATAAAGCTTTACTCTCATATTTGATAAAATCTTCAATACGGTATTATGACCTGTCAATCGTTCTAAATAGCGAGTGACAGCTCTAGAAATCCCAAATGTTCGAACACCAACAATTGGAATATATAATAGAAGAATCGTAGCAGGCATTTCCGATGCTCTTGTGATTAAATAGCCAGAAGTAAAAGTAAGCATAGAGGCGGCAAGGACAGTTAAAATCCCTAAGAAAACCGTGACAATAATTGACCATTTAAACTGTATAAGATACGGTTTTATATACATGTGAAATAATTTCATTCGATGCCACCTCCAATGCGTGCATGGATAAGACGAGAATATGCCCCATTCTTTTGAATAAGTTCGCGATGTGACCCACTTTCGACTAGTTCGCCATTTTCCAAAACAAGAATGATATCCATGTTTTTCATCCAATGAAGACGATGGGTTGCAAAAAATACAAGTTTATTTTCAAACATTGGCAATATGATTTTCTTTAATTCATGTTCTGTTTCAATATCTAAGTGTGCTGTCGGCTCATCAAACAACATAATCGGTCTGTTTTCGAGTAATGCACGAGCCAACGCGACACGCTGATCTTCCCCACCGCTTAATGCACGTCCACCCTGTCCAATTTTCTCGTTTAATCCTTCCGGAAAGCTGTTCATCAGCTCACTTAATCCAGCCATATTTACTGCTTGTTCAATGTTGTCATTGGATGGATTTTTAGCATATAAGCTTATATTTTCAGCAAGCGTGCCTGAAAATATATATGGATGCTGAGGAATATACGTAACTTGTTGTTGCCATCCTGGAATCGTTAAGTGTGGCAAAACTGTACCGTTAACATAAATTTCCCCCGTAGAAATTTGTGTAAATCCTGATAAAATATCAATTAACGTAGATTTTCCTGCACCCGAAGCACCGACTATCCCTACCTTACTGAATCCACTTATCTCCGTATTTATATTATCTAGAATAAGTCGGTTTTCTTCCGTAGAAGACTTTGTCAAATTCTGAATGGACAATGTGCTTTTTTCATCCCATTCCTTTATCGACGCATATATTTTTTCTTCTGAAATTCCTTCATTTCTTAAAAAAGCATGAATCTTTTCTCCCGCTTCTTTCCCATCCATCGTTGCGTGATAATCATTTCCTAATTCACGTACAGGATGAAAAAATTCCGGAGCTAAAATAAGAATCGTTAAAGCAGGCTCCAAACCAATCCCACCATTAATAAGGCGCAGACCTAGTTCAACCGCTACGACCGCTATAGATAAACTAGAGAAAAAGTCTAAAGAAAATGTAGATAAAAAAGCGACCCGAAGCGTGCGATTAGTCGCAATTCTATATTTATTGCTCACTAACTTAATTGCTTCCCGATGGGTTTTACTTTTTCCTAAATACTTAAGTGTAACTAAGCCACGCAATGAATCGACAAAGTGACGGGATAGAAGCTGATACGTATCCCATTGCGCATCAATTTGTTTTTTTGCAGTAAAACCCAATAAGATTAGAAAAATAATCATTATTGGCATGACAATCGCTAAAATGATTCCTGATGCTGTATCCACTTTTAACACGTACATGAAAACGATTATAGGAATACAAATCATGGCAACAACACGTGGAATAAACAGTTTTAAATACGTCTTGAAATTCGGGATTCCTTCAAGGCATAGAGTAATCATATCCCCAGATCCTTTTTTTCCAATGATTCGAGGTCCAAGCACGAATAATTTTTCAACTAGCAATTGTTGAAAATGAAAAGAGGTATTATTAGCAAAGCGATACGCAAGTTTTTCCTTCATCCACTGTAGAAAGTGTCTAATAATATAACTTCCAATAAACGATGCAAACGAAGGAAGGACTGCATAAATGGCAGCCCCTTTATACATTTTTACAATTGCTTCCGATAAATACACTGCTTGAAAGATAACCGCAAGTGCTTGGGCAATCGTCAAGATGCCAACAATGAATAGTAGACTTTTACTTCCTCGATAATGTAGAAGATGTTTGTCCATCAGTATTCTAAATGCTCCTTACTTGTAACCCGTTTTCTGAAAATATAATAGCTCCAGATCGTGTAGCCAAGGACAATGGGTACCATAACAGCTGCAACAATCGTCATCAGTTTTAATGAATATTGACCAGAGGCAGCATTATAAACGGTTAAATTATTTAAGAAGCTTGTGGAGCTAATCATCACATTTGGAAACAATGCGATGAAAAACGAAGATGTAATGATCATTAAAACCAAACCGGTAACTGTAAAACTATATCCTTCTTTTTTATTTCGCAGCAGCGGAAGCAAAATAAGGTATAGAATGACAACGAGACCATAAAGCGGATAGAACAACATCCCTTTTTCAGAAAAAGCGTCAGTATTCATTCCTGTTAAAACTGTAAATAAGACAAGAACTCCCCCACATGTCAAATAAATTTTCTGAGCCATTTGACGTGCACGCTCCCGCAAAGAACCAGTCGTTTTCAATGAAATAAACATTAATCCATGTAAATAGGTTAGCAGTACAAAAGCTATACCACCTACGACAGTGTAAATATTTACAATATCCACGAAGCCTGCATGCATATTCATATGTTCATCTATTGGCAGCCCTTTTATTAAGCTGGAGAACAATATTCCCAATAAAAATGGAGGCAGCAAACTGCCTAGGAATATTGACCAATCCCATGTAAGAGTCCATCTTTTCGAGTTTACTTTTCCTCTAAATTCAAATGCAACTCCCCTTGCAATTAAAGCAAGTAAAAGAACAACAAATGGAAGATAATATCCGCTGAATAATGTTGCGTACCAATGCGGAAATGCAGCAAACATTGCTCCTCCAGCAGTAATAAGCCAAACTTCATTTGCATCCCAGAAAGGACCAATTGAATTAATCAGCATTCTTTTTTCTAATTCATTTTTTGCAAGGAATTTTGTACTCATCCCTACCCCGAAGTCGAAGCCTTCTAAGAATACAAAACCAACAAATAAAACGGCAATCAGTACAAACCACAACTCACTCAGCTGCATTTTTCAACCCTCCCATTTCAAATGGATCTGAAGCGGTAATATCTTCTTTTGTTTTTTCATGTGGACCTTGTTTTATTACCCTTATAAACAAATACACCATCGCAATCGCAAGTAAGGTATAAATAAGCGAGAAAGATATTAATGAAAATAATATTTGTCCGGCGGTTACATTAGGTGAAATCCCATCAGAGGTCAACATTAGTCCGTTGACTACCCAAGGCTGACGTCCAATTTCCGACATAATCCATCCAAAGGAATTTCCAATAAACGGGAAGAATATGGCAAGAACAAGCCATTTTAAATAACGTCGGCTTTCAACAATTTTTCCTCTCCACATTAAGAATAAGCCCATTCCACTTAATAAAATTAAAAGTCCCCCTGTACCAGCCATAATTCTAAAACTCCAAAAAGTTGTTTTTACAGGAGGTATGTAATCTCCCTCTCCGAACTTCTGTACAAACTGCTCTTGAAGAGTTTTCAGCCCTTCTACTTTTCCGGTAAATTCACTGAAAGCTAAATAACTTAATAAATATGGAATTTCAATTCTTGAAGTACTTTTTTTATTTTCCGTATCAATATTAGCGATGACCGTCCATGCTGCTGGATCACCACTATCATCCCAAAGAGCTTCCGCTGCCGCCATTTTCATTGGCTGAGCGGACATTAAATATGTCGCTTGTGAATGTCCAGAAAAAGCAATGCCTAATCCGGCTACGAGTCCAAGAATAAGAGAAATAACCATTGATCGTTTAAAAAATAGAAGATCTTTTTTCTTCAAAATATTCCATGCACTAACACCAATAACAAAGAAAGCAGCAGTAGCAAAGCTAGCAAATATCGTATGTGGAAAAGCTACCATTAGTTTTGGATTGGTCAAAACGGCTATTATGTCATTCATTTCAGCACGACCATTTTGAATCGTGAAACCAACTGGATTTTGCATAAAAGAGTTAGCAGCTAAAATCCAAAACGCGGATAAAATGGTTCCAATTGAAACAAGCCAAATACAAGCGAGATGAAGTTTTTTCGGGATTCGATCCCATCCAAAAATCCAAAGCCCAATAAATGTTGACTCCATAAAGAATGCAAGTAGCGCCTCAATTGCTAAAGGAGCACCAAATACATCGCCAACAAAACGAGAATACGATGACCAGTTCATACCAAATTGAAATTCTTGAATAATCCCAGTAACAACACCGACCGCAAAGTTGATAAGGAAAAATGTTCCCCAAAACTTGGTCATTTTTTTATACACTTCATCTTTCTTAACTAAATACATCGTTTGCATAATAGCAATGATAAAAGCCAATCCAATCGATAACGGAACGAAGATAAAATGAAACAAAGTAGTAGATGCAAACTGAATCCTTGCTAGGATAATTTCTTCCATTATTTGTTTCTCCTCCTAATTGAAAATATGAGTATAGTAGTTTAGATCATCTTGTGAATGTATGCACAAATGTGAATTTCATTAATCCATAGGTAATGAAAACAAGACACATATGGGCCTTCTAATACGTGATATTTTTCACAAATATACTGACTTTTGGATAAGGATATTTTTGAATTTAGAAGTAGCTTGTTGGTGAATTTGTGACAAGTTGAGCATACTCTTCCTTAAGAAGAGTAAATTTTATAACATTTCCAAGTCTGACTTTTTACAAAGATAGTAAAATAACATGGTTTTTCTTGAGCAAGTCATTTTTTCAATAAATGCTGAATGGAGTAAACTGGATGGTGTAATAGCATCCTTGGACCAGCAGTACGCATAACCTGCTTAATCTTTTCACGATAGACCGGTTTATAACAATGGATCTTGCAATTCGAACAAGCTGACTTTTCTTCACCAAATCTGCAAAGTGAAAGTCTTTTTAAGGCATATTCCTTTAGTTCGTGACATTCTTCACAAAGACCATTAAAATGATGCCTTTTTCGACAATACCATTCAATCATTTTCGTAATGATTTCCTTTTCCTTTTGAATGACAGGTCCGTTATTTAGTTCCCTTTTCGTTCGAGGCACTCGTATTCACCTTCTTTTAAAATTATGTAAGCATATCCTTAAGATACCATAATTCATAATTTTAGTGAAACATTCGAAACACTAGCACTTTCATTAAGTAATATAATTTTTCAAGAAAATGATTTCAGCACCGTATAGAATTTGCCCTACTCGTATCACGTTAGATTTCAGCTTATTCCAATCTTTCAATTGCGAAACGCTCACATGGTTAGCCGCTGATATTTTCCATAGCTAATCACCTTTTTTTACTTTATATTGCCTACTTGCTGCATCTACTGAAGCTGAAAAAGTAGATAATGCTAGAGTTGCCGCTAAGCAAAAGGATACTAGTTGTTTTTTCTTCATGATGTTTTCCCCTCTAATTGTAAATAGTAGCAATGACTTCATCTCCCCCAGAATATAACAATTTCGCAAGAGGATAAAAACTCCAATTTAGTAGTTTTATAGAAAAAAAAATAAGGTCAGCTTTTTTCTCTGATCCCTATCCCTTTCATACGTTCCTTTAAATTTGAAACTAATATAGAACTACCTAACCAGCAGAAAAGCCCTAACATAACACTAAATAACCAATTATTACTTATTATCAATCCAAGCCAAACAGTCGTAACACAAATAACTCCGCCTATCATTCCAAAAACTGATCCCTTAGCTATTTTAGCAGCGTTCATTGATCCAGAAGCAATTCCTACCATTAATATTGCGGTGATCATTACAGCTGGAAATGCGGCAAAAATTCCAGACAAGATCTTCCAAGGAGAAATGATAGTTACAATATAACTAAACATGACCGCCGTTCCACCTAATATAAAACGAATGAGCAAATCTTTTATTTTCATGGGAAACCCCTCTTTTTGTTATTTTGCAGAAAAAATAACAACGACCATTGATACTATAACCCAGTAGCCCATTGCATGAATAAGTCCAAGTTTCCATCCTTGTTTCTGCAATAAATACCCAGCAATTATAGCAATCAATATATTTATAGCCATTCCATAAATGGCTCCTTTAGATAATAGAATTGAATGGGAAATAAGTTCTTCTCCACTAAAATCTAAATGGATCGTTAGAAGCGCAGCTAAATAAACAGCTGGAAAGGCTGCAAAGATTCCTCCTGCTTTCTCTCCTAATTTATTAGCCACTAGTGAAGACCCCACAACTGCAAATCCGCCTAATAAAAATCGTATTAGTAATGCGAAAAAACTAATTTCGCCCATTTTATTCCACCTCGATTAAAAGCATATCCACATGGCCAAATAGATGTAATTAACTAACTCAATTGTGAAATTGTTCACATAAATAATTATACACGATAAGATACTAATCTTCTAGTCTATCCATTGCAATTTATTGTTAAGATTTATAAAACGATTACAATAAATACCAAAGGATAAATTGGGTTCATTTCATTAATGTCTCATTTACATTATTGACTAAAAAACCTCTTCCCACAGTGTATTTTTCTGGCATTTATTTCTCGAAGGTAAAGTTGTTCTATCATATATTGTTCGTAGCGTTTTTATTGTTTGTGATCCGTGTTCATTTAAAAAGTTTCTTCCTTCCACCATTGTTTTTTAGTTTTATAGTCAATGTCAGGTTAAAGGAAATTTATTATTAGTTAGTTGGATTCCTTTCCTGCTATTTGTTACTTCCATTTTCATGTGAAAGTCAACGTTTTCCGTCTATCGTGTGACATATTTTATAAATGAAAAGCGACCTTTTTGGTCGCGTTCCGATGGTTATTTGCCATAATTCATGTATAGTTTTTATTTATAAATGGAAATGTTACATTGCTTCATCAAGAGCAATAAAAAATCTCCTATGCACTTCTTTTTTTAACTAAGCTTGCGTTTTCCTTAGATGTCCTTAATTCAACGGTCAACGCTCCACCTTTTGCAGATGCTTTAATCAACAAAGGTGCTCCGGTTGTATTCTGGAACCTAAAATCCTTCCCACCATATGATACCGTTGCGTCCCGCCCTTTCGGTATGTACCCAACATTCACCGAATGATGATGCAATTCTACATACGAAACTGCTAGTTTATCAACTGAATTAAATAAAGTTGTGGACGTCTGGCAAATCCCGCCTCCTATTCCTTCCACGAGTTTACCATTTAAAGCCTCCATTGCTTTTTGATATCCATGTTCCGCATCGCTTGGCCCAACAGTTGTATTAAAAGAAAAATAATCATCTATTCCAACAATCACATTATTAA
The DNA here is from genome assembly GCF_018343715.1 of Bacillus sp. FJAT-49711. GTDB lineage: Bacteria > Bacillota > Bacilli > Bacillales > Bacillaceae_C > Lederbergia. Next base: position 77,790 of record NZ_JAGYPL010000004.1, read on the forward strand.
TTGCATCTGTAGATAGTTCAATATTTTTATTCCGCCCATCAGGGCTTCCGCCAAAGTACGTCGTGAAGGTTGCGACCACCACTTCATCCAACTGAGAGGCCTCACCCTCTTTATAACCACTTTCTGTAGCATATAAAGGAAGTTCTACCGTTCCACCTTCTGCAAAAGCAGCTACCACTTTATCGAATAGCTCCGATTCTTCTAAAATGACTCTTGGATTTCCTTTAATAATTTTCCCATCTTTCCCCAATCGATCCGGTATCATTCTTTGATCGTAGCCTTCCGTAGTATCCGTTCCTCTAGCCATTTCTTTCACCCAACTTTGGATTTCTTGCTTATACGTTTCTTCATTTTCTTTCAGATCTTTACGTATGAAATTAAATGTTTTAATGACTTCCTTCGTATTTGGATCAACAACTTCAATATCGATTGGCTTTCGTTCTTCTGCTAGCCTTCTTTCTTCCTCTTTGCGTAGTTCCTCCTCTTTAAGCCTTTCCTCTTCCAACTTTTTCTGTTCTTTTTCATATAATTCTTTTTGCTTTTCTAATTCAGCAATTTTCTCATCCAGCTCTTTCTGTTTTGCTGCTTGAACGGAACATCCAGTCAAGCCTAATAAACTGCCCACCAAAATAACAGTAAGCAACCCTCTATACATCCCCATTTTTTTATCCCAACTTTTCTATATATTTTAATCTTTTGGCTCACATTCTCCACTCTATTCAAATAGGCATATCTATATTCCCTCGACTTTGAATTTGGGCTTTTTTCAATAATTTATTTTTCTTATGACTATGATTCGCTATATAAGCTGTTTATTCCTTGAATAATATATGCGAAAACCAAATAATTCGTTCGACGGTTTTTTTCGGCATTTTCCTGCTGAACATTCGCTAACAATTATGCATTTCTTACTTTTCCATTTTCCCCTATAACATAAGACGCAAAAAAAGAACTTTTGATTCAAATACTTTTGAATCTTAAACAAATTTTTCACACTGTGAAACATTTAATTGGTGCATATGATTCCTACAAAAAATGGACAAGATCTTGTTCAATTCTTTTTCATGATATGCTTGTTAACTTATCAATATAGTCTTTAGAAGGTGAATTTCTAGCAAAATGGCTTTTTACTAGCAAAAATTAATATAAAATAAGAATAAACACAATAGTGAAATGAGGATGAAACACAGATGGACTACCTACATGAAAAACTAATCGCAGATTATGATAAGAGCTTAGATTATAAAGGGGTCAGAGGAAGTCGTTTAGCATCGCGACTTTTCGCATTATCTCAAATTGGTCCTACTGAAAAGGGTGGATCTAATCGAATTGGCTTTTCCGAAGAAGAAAAGGAAGCTAAAAATATGATAATAAAATGGATGGAGGAAGCAGGATTGATCGTCTCTCTTGATGGTGCTGGTAATGTAATCGGAAGGCTAACAGGAAAAAATCCTAACCAGCCTGCCATCGTTTCCGGTTCTCATGTTGACAGCGTTCCAAACGGAGGTCATTTTGATGGACCACTCGGTGTTCTTGCTGCACTTGAAGTAGTTGAAGCATGGAAAGAAACGGTATACATACCTGAAAGGCCATTTGAAGTTATTGTTTTTACAGATGAGGAAGGTACCCGATTTAATGGTGGATTAACTGGAAGCATGTCGATAGTTGGAGAAATTAAAAAGGAGGATCTTTTAAAACAAGTAGATATTTATGGAGTATCTTTTGAAGAAGTTTTGGATAATATCGGTCTCTCAATTGATTCTCTATTATCAGCAAAAAGAGATTTTTCTAAAATCGAAGCTTTTGTTGAAGTTCATATTGAACAAGGGAAGCGCCTCGAAAAAGCAGGCATTCCTGTAGGGATTGTTACTGGTATTGCTGGACCTTGTTGGTTAGAAATGACTTTTACCGGCTCTGCTGGCCATGCTGGAAATACTCCGATGGATGATAGAAAAGATTCACTTGTTGCCGCAAGTCAATTTATCGCCGAACTACCATCCCTCCCGCAGCAAGTAAGCTCCTCTGCGGTTGCCACAGTCGGAAAACTTCATGTTCATCCGAATGGCGTTAATGTTATACCTGGACAAGTGAAATTAACGGTAGATATTCGCGATATTCATGAAAGCTCAAGAAATGAATTGGTCAACTTAATTACCGAAAAGGCATCTACCATTTGTATGAACAATCATATCGAACTGGAATGGAAAGAAACACTAAGGGTGGATCCTGTTCCTATTAAAAAAGAGATGCAGAAGAAATTAGAGAAAGCCATGCGCGCCAATCATATCGAACCATTTTATTTACCAAGCGGCGCTGGCCATGATGCTATGATTATAGGACGCCACCTCCCTGCTGCCATGATTTTTGTACAAAGTAAAGATGGGATAAGCCACAATCCTTTGGAATGGTCGTCTTTAAACGATTGTATTCAAGCAGTACACGTATTAAAACATTTTGTAGAGTCTTATTAAACATTACATATACAAGCTGCCTTAGCACAAAACATATATTAAATCAGCAAGTATGAATGTTTTTTGATATTTTACAAGGTTATTCATGGCTTGCAATATTATCACTTTACAAAAGTTAATTCACATCCTTAACTAATGCTAATAGCAGGGGGAACCTTATGGATGGACATATTAAAACAACAGTCTATGATGATGTAAATGATGTGCTTAATTATTTTTCAACGCAAATTCAAGAAGTTGCAGGAGAACGTTTTATTGGTATGTATGTGATTGGCTCACTTGCACTTGGTAATTTTAATCCAATTAGCAGTGATATTGACTTTGTAATTGTAACTGATATTGATATTGATGACACTCTTTTCAACCGACTAAAACATATACATTCTGCGTTTGCCGCAAGTCATTCATATTGGGCAAATAAAATAGATGTGGTATATGTAACTATAAGGGTACTACATAATAATAAGGATTCATCCTTATTACAGTATCCCCAAGTTGAACACGGGACGGAGTTATTCAAACACTTTCTTGAAGATGGCTGGATTTTTCAGCTGTATACATTGCGTGAACACGGGATTCAAGTTTTTGGACCTAAACCTAGTTCTTTTATCAGTCCAATTGACCCAAATGATATGATACCAGCAGTAAAAGCTATTGCTGAAATATGGCTTGAAAGTGCCCAGAACGACCCTTCGTGGTTGGAATGGTTGGCAAATAGGGAATGTCAGGTTTTTGTTATACAAACTCTTTGTCGAATGCTTTACTCACTACGAACGGGTTCTGTAACTTCAAAACCAGTGGCTACAATTTGGGCACAGAAAGAACTGGGAACGCCTTGGGATTTACTTATTATGCGTTCTTTATCAGCCAAACAGGAGAATAGTAAAATTACACAAAATGATATGGAAGAAACGATTAATTTCATTCGATACACAGTTGAGCAAACTATTTTGCGTTAGCATAAAACGTTATTTTGTAATGATTGCAGCCCCAATTGTAAGACACAATTGGGGTGCAGTTCAGAATTACCATGTTTTCACTTTTTAATTTCATTTTTTTTACTTAATTTACCTAAAATGCTTCGTAATTAAATTGTTTTAACGGACGTGCAAGAGATACATGTTAATAAAATTCCTCAGGCCATTCTAATTCAAAGCCATCATTTCTCAATTCCGCTTGAAATGCCTCCAGTAAATGCCCATCTTCTCTAACCGTTTTTGGTTTTGTATTTTGTTTTATACAAAAAGCAACTAATGTACCACATGCTTCACCTATATTCCACTCGGTTGGATGCAATCGATAACAGCCGTTAGTAATATGGGTCGTTCCTATATTTTTACATCCTGCTAAAACATTATCCAATTCTTTTGGTAACAAAGCCCCCAATGGAATATGATAGGGCAGTGCTTTAATATCAAGATAATTTCTCCCAGTCATACTAGGATGTAAATCAATACTATAAGAACCGATTCCTACACGATCATGATATTTTTTTCCTGTTTTACCACGATTAGTATCTGGTGATACGTCCTGCTCTACTATTGTATACTCTGCTTTAATTCGTCTAGATTCTCGAATATATGGCGACTTAGCGAGCCCATCCTTTGTAGCAAATATATCTTTTCTAAGCTTTAACCCAGGATAGCCTTTCCCCCCATCTGCTCGCGGTGCTTCCGTTTGCAGCCAATAAAAAAGGGAAAGACTAAGTTGTTTGGCCTGATATATATGTTTTTCCTTTTCCTGTTCAGAAACATCATAATTATTCCCTAAAAAGTAATCATTTTGCGGCCAATTCATCAGAGTAATATCTCCGGCATGATATGGCGAATCAAACTGTTCTTTGTCAAAAATTCGGCGGTATTCCCAAAGCGGAAAACCATCTTCCTCACGAAATAGGGTATACTTTCTTTTTTCTTTCGTAATCGGATGAGGTGCAAAAAAACTTAAATATTTATTCGGCCATATATCTGGATGAAATTCTCTCCAAAACTCGTACATTTCAGGTTCTGGAATAATATGATTTTCACCCTCTCGATATTCCATAGCCAACACGTATGTGAAAGCTTGAATATCCAAAGGATTATATTCCTTTAGCGCATGAGGTTCACCTGTAACAGATTGAGCCTCTGCCCCAGTCACATATTCAATATCGGCCAATGGGAGAACATCGCTTGATTCTGTTGCATCAATGAAATATGGCGCAGTTAATTGCACCTTTTCGGAGGTATTTGTATTTTCAAATGTCATTTCATGAATGGTTTTATTTACTTTTTGAATCGAAATTATTTTCGTATTTAAAAAAAGCCGTAATTGATTAGTCAAAAGGTAAGGCATAAGCATTTCATATAAAACATGCAATGAAATTCTAGGATCATGACAAATATTACTCACAAGACCATTACCGGGATTAAAATTGGTGCTAGACTTCTTAACATTCATCGTTTTAAGATATGTATCTCTTACTTTATTACGATAAGTCCGATATCTTTTTGTACATCCAAATTGTTCAATCCATTTGTGTTCATCTGGAGGCACACCTTGGGAAGTAGCTTGGCCACCAATCCAATCTGTTTCTTCTGTCATGAGGACCTGAAGACCACTCGCACAAGCCGAAAGAGCTGCAGCACAACCACCCAACCCTCCACCTACAATCACTAAATCTACTTTCATAGCCTTATCCTCCAAACAAAGTTTTTTTCAATTTTATAGGCTCTGTTATTTTTTTATTGTTGATTTTCTTGTAAGTATGAAAATAAATTGGCGGAGAATTTCCGGTTAATGTATATAGAGGAACTGAAGCAGCAAAAATAAGCGTAGATATTCCGGTTAACTGTTCTACATATAACAAAAACCAAAGATTTGGACCTTATAAACGGAAAATCTCCCCTTATTTTTAAGGAAATAAGGGTATTTTCCAAAATAAACGTAATTTTTCCGTTTATTTTTCAAATGCCTTGAATCAACATTCAGCTATAACAAAAAACCATCAGTTGGAGTAATCAATCAGTTTTGTTAAAGTCTTTGTCTTTTTATTTATTAAGCTCTCAAAAACACCAGGAGCTTCACTGAAGGATACTTTTTCTTTAATAAATGGTTGAACATCAATTCGTTTCTCAGCTACCAATCTTATATATTCGCTAATATTCCTTCCTTCTGTCCAACGGATGAATCCATAAGGGTAATCAATAGCTTGTTGTTCGTAAATTTTGTCATATCGACCAGGTCCGCCTGCTCGTGAAATTAGTATTTGAGCTTCTTTTCCAAACATGAGGTTCCTTGGAAAATCGGGTTCAATATCACCTACAATAACGACTTTGCCTTTATTTCGAACCCACTCTAGACTTTGTTTCGTTAATGCCGAGCGTTTCCCGCCAGCACATAATAACACCGCATCCGCACCATGATTATTAGTAGCTTGATCTATTGCTAATTTCATATCATCAACGTTTGAAAAAGATTTAATATTTCCCAGCATATTTGTCCGTTCTTCAGAAATATCATATGTGATAACATCATAGGCTGCTGCATCTGCTATTTTGGCAATAAGTTGACCAAGGACTCCCAAGCCAGCAATTACAACCGTCTCTCCAAATTGCAAATTGGCAACTCTAAGCGCATGAATCGCAATCGCTCCTAATCCACAAAGTGAAGCTTCTTCAGCTGTAACATTTTTGGGTACTTTTGCGCATAATGTTTTCGGAACTAGTAAATATTCGGAATGGTGGACATAAGGAGCACCATAGCAAGCTACAACGTCTCCTTTTTGAATTCCTTCAACTTTATCGCCACATTCAATGGCTATTCCGACTGCACTATAGCCAATTGCATATTCCTTTCCCGCACTGTTTGCGATCATGCCAATTTCCGTACCTGGTGAAATGGCTGAATATAATATTTTTAATAATACGTATGAAGGTTTGATCACAGGAATCTCTTCTTCTATGATTTTTACATTTTGATTGCTTGCAACGATCGATTTCAATGTCAGACCTCCTTTGTTAAACTTTAAGCAAACCACTTATCGATGTTGCTTTTTACAAAATCGTCATCGTGAAGATGTGGATATTGTTCGTAAACACGATCAATTTCTTCCATTTGATTTGGACTAAGCTTTTCTTTTTCTAGCAAGCACCAATTTCCTTTCAATAAACCTTGTCTTGCCAAAACTTCATTTATGCCTGCAATACTTCCCTTAAAATCATGACTTGGGTCAAAAAAGGCTGCATTCGCATCCGTTATTTCTTGCCCGAGTGTTAACAAAGCTGATGGTATACATTCTTTATTTTGTACGGCTTTTATTTCTTTAAATATGTCCACAGCTCTTTTTGTCCAAACGGACCAATGCCCTAATAATCCACCGACTATTTTCTTTTCGATTTTTGTATTTCCTACAGAAATTCGATATGTTGTTAAAAGATCACTGACAATATTGTCATCATTTCCTGTATATAGGGCAATGTCTTCATTCCTATTTGAATGACAAACCGCACGTACTACATCAAATGTTTGATAACGATTAAAAGGTGCCATTTTTATTGCATGAACATTTGGAATGTCGGCAAACGATTTCCAAAAATCATAGCTAAAAATCCTTCCCCCTACAGATGGTTGAAGATAAAAACCGAAAACTGGAATGATTTCAGCAATCATTTTAATGTGAGTTAATAATTGTTCTTCTGTTAAATCTTTCAACCCACCTAAACTTACTAAACCTAGATCATATCCCGTTTTCATCGCAAATCTAGCTTCTTTTAAAGCTTGCTCCGTTCGACCGCAAATTCCGGCTATTTTAATAAAACTTTCTTCTATATTGGCTTGCTTGATTTCTTCCATTGCCAGCGATAAAACTTTTTCATATAAATTAAATCTTGGGTCCCTTATTTCAAATTGAGTTGTATGCACCCCAACAGCTACTCCGCCCACACCTGCATCAATGTAATAACGAGTCAACGCTCTTTGACTCGCTTCATCTAGTATTCTATCTTCCGTTAATGCCAACGGATGTGCTGGGATGATAGTACCTTTTAATAATTCTTTTTTCACTTCAAAACTAAGCATTTAAAACACTCCTTCCCTTTCTTGGAAATGAGTTGGTTTATTTAATGTCTCTCCGTCTGCCTTCACCCAATCAGATACTAATTCAATCATTTCATTCAGTGTTACTTTTGGATATCCAAATAATTTATGAGCTTCCGAAGCATTATTTAATAATGCCGTTGGCTGCTCTTCATTGATAAAGTGAACATCTTTTTTAAACTGTTTTCCAAATTCTTTAGCTAACCAACGGACCGAAATTGTTTCAGGTCCTGTAATGTTTAAAATTTTTGGCGGTGATTCACAATGCAGCAATGAACGAAGGGCATAATCATTAGCATCGCCTTGCCAAATGACATTAACACTTCCCATAGTAAGATCAATTGGGTTGCCATCAAATACATGTTTGGCAATTTCAAGTAATACACCATACCTGAGATCAATGGCATAATTCAATCTATATATAAGGATTGGTGTTTTATTTTTGTGGGAAAAATATGTGAACACTCGCTCTCGGCCAAGACAGGATTGAGCATATTCACCAATTGGCTGAGGTAATACTTCTTCAGAACAATTCGTACTCCCTACCTTTGTTAACGGATACACATTTCCAGAGGAAAATACAACAATGCGTGAGTCTATAAACTTTTCAGCTACCTTTCCAGGTAAATACGCATTCATTGCCCATGTAAAATGCTCATTGCCATGAGTTCCAAATTTATTTCCTGCCATATAAATAATGTTTTTTACGTTTGGCAGGGCCTCAATCGCTCCTTCGTCTAATAAATCCAATGCAATCGTTTCTATTCCATAATCTTCAAGTTCTTGTTTCAAAGTTCCTGAGGAAAAGCGAGATACACCTATGACCTTTTTTTCCACTCCGGCTGCATTAATGGCTCTTTTGGCCATCTTTGCGAGAGTCGGACCCATTTTTCCACCTACACCTAAAATTAAAATATCGCCGTCTAACACGCCTATTTGTTCAATCAGTTTCATTGACGGTTTTGACATGAATTTTTCTAATTCCGCAATCGTTTTCATTTTCGTCCCTCCTATGCTTTTAATCTTTCAAACTATCACTCTGTATTTATTATTTTTTCTCGATAGTTTGAAGGTGAAAGACCTGTATATTTTTTAAACGTACTGGCAAATGTTGTCGGATTCAAGTAACCCACTTTTTCTCCGATTTCGGCAATCGTAATATTTTCATTTCTCAAGTGCTCTTTCGCATAATTAATCCTTACTCGATGTAAATATTCTACAAAATTAACTCCAAAGGCATTCTTAAAATATTTGGAGAAATATTTTGAAGATGTGTCGGTTATCTTTGCCATATGTTCAAGATATAAATTGTCCATATAATGCAATTCAATATATTGAGCAATAAAGACTGGGTTCAATTTGCTTTCCTGCGCTTTCAATTGCCTTCCTTTTTCTAAAATAAATTTCACAACAACCATGAAAGAACTTTTTAATTCTTCAAGATTTTGCGATTCTCTTATCCTATTTTCAAAATCCATTTCCAGCTTAAACAATTGTTGTTCTTCTTCTTCATTTAATTGAACTGGACGTTTCATATATAATAATAAGCTTTGTAATATGGCTATAAATTGATGGCGATGAATATTCAAATCAAGGTTTTCGTTCATAATGGCATTGATGATTTGAATAAAATCTTTCTCATTGCCACTGACTAGTAAATTAGGTATTTTTTCAATTTTATCTACTGGAAAATAAACTTGGACAGTATGATGAATCGATTCAGCATCATAAAGCAAAGATTCTACTCCGATATTTCTGTAGAGAGACGTATTAATAATATCCTGAAAAGCTAGACGCAAATGTTCCACCTTCGTATTGTATCCCTTACTAATAATGGCATAACTATCAGCTTTCAATGAATTTTGAGCTTGATTCATTAATTTTTGAATGGATTGGACTACTTGACTACGTTCCGATTTTTGATCGATTCCAATGAGCACTAAAAATTCTAAGTCCTTATTAAGTAATACAGTTTCATAATGTAGTTCCTGTTTTAATCCACGTTCCATAAATTTTTGCCAATCCCCAATGTCATTAGCTTGCTTACTATCAAACACCCATTTTAAAAGAATGAAATGGTTACTTTTAAGAATTTCTGAAAAATACTCCTTTAATTTCGTATCATCTCGATCCTTATCGTTTCCTTCTCTGATAGCATTGATAAAAATATGCCTATTTAACTCTGATTGCAATGCTTTTTCTATACTTTTTGATTCTTTAATATTTTGTTTTAAATGCAAGGTTGATTGGTAAATACTTTTCCAATTCGGTTCTCCACCAATAATCAGACTTACCTTTTTCATTGGTCGAAACAAATATATACTTAAAATAATCAAAAGAAATAATGTAATGATCCCACTAATAAGCATAATGGTTTGCTGATCTTTAGTAATTGATGCAACCGCAGTATACTGAATAGGGATTCGATTAATGTAGGTAAATCCGTTATAGTCAGATTTATATACTACATACTCATACATTTGATTTTTTAATATTGTCTCTTCGCCTTCATCTACAAGTAAACCTCGAACTACTTCTCCTAAATTGATTTTTTCTTCAGTAGTCAACACGATATTATTGTCTTGATCTAAAATGAGAAAAGAAGTTTCATCCATCATCGTTTTCTGATCGATAATATCTAATAAAGCATCGACGTCCAAAAAAACGATTATGTTTTTGGATGAAAACTGGGTGTTCCCCGCAATTGTTATTAAATTCTTAGCTCTATAGTTGTCCCCGCTTACCTTTTTCATATATGTCTTTGCCGGAAAAATTTCTAAAGTTTTTTCATCATTAAAAAAAGAAGTCCAGAACATCGCGTTATTTTGCTTATTTTTATATTGCTCATTGAAAAACTCATTTAAATCAATCGTTCCCTTTGATGTAATAGCAAGATTGGATTGATCAAAAAACACAACGACTTCCTCTATAAAATCGTGCGAGGATGAAAGTGTAATCAGTTTATGCATATCTTTATAAAGCAAATAATTAGTATAGTCTACTTCTTGATTATCTCTCGGATTATAAGGAAGAGTATCAATTGAATAGATTAAGTTATTTATATCTTTAAAAGTATCATCTATCGATTGAATGATACCGCTAACAATTAGATGGTTATTTTCTTTCATTTGCTCGTAAAGCCTTTGTGTCGAGTTATTCATAAGGAGATAATTGGTAACAAACATAATTAATACGATTATGAGCAAGACGGAAAAAATGCGCATGAAACCTCTTACTGTGATGAGCTTCTCCATTTGCCAACACCCCATCAAAAACGATAGTCGAATGTAATATTACCCACATTCGACATAAGTTATTATTATCCCTTCTCCGAGCCTAACATTACCCCTTTAGCAAAGTACTTTTGAGCAAATGGATAGATGATTAATACAGGAATCATACTAATGAAAATGGTGGCATTTTTTAAGGCTTCAGGGGCCAGAGCCGCTTTATCAATTAAGCTTTCATTTTCGTTATTGGCAAAGATGAGCATATCACGCAAAATGACTTGAAGCGGGTATTTGGATGAATCATTCAAATAAATCATTGGCAGGAAGTAACTATTCCAATGTCCCATAAAATAGAATAATCCGATTGATGCTAATGCTGGTTTGGATAACGGAATCATAATATTAAACAATATTCTAAACTCTGATGCTCCATCGATAATGGCAGACTCTCGTAATGATTCTGGCATACTTTCAAAAAAGCTTTTCAAAATAAGTAATTCAATCGTCCAAATAGCATTCGGAATGACGATTGCCCAAATCGTATCAATCATGCCCAGACTTTTGATGAGAACGTAAGTCGGAATCATACCGCCATTAAAGAACATCGTCAAGACAATCGCAAGCATAAAAAATCTTCTTCCGAAAAAGGTAACTCTTGATAACGGGTACGCTGCAATGGCGGTCATAAATAAATTAATCGTCGTTCCGAGTCCCGTATAAATAAGCGTGTTTAAATAGGCTTTTGGAATTTTATTTTGACTTAGAATTTCTTTATAAGCATCCAATGTAAACCCTTTTGGGAGCAGCCAAACGTTGCCTTTAACGACCTGACTCGTTTCACTAAAAGATACAGCAACAATATAAATGATGGGATATAAAATTGCTATTCCGATAGAGATCAGGATGATCGTATTAAAGACGTTGAAAAATGTAAATCGCTTTTCTCCTACCATAAGCTCTTACCTCCAAGCCTTCTACTTAAAAGATTGGCAATTAAAAGCATGATTAATGCTATGATCCCTTCAAACAAACCGACCGCGGCAGCATAGCTATAATTTGCTTGAAGCAACCCTTGCCGATAAACATAAGTAGAGAATACGTCGGCTACCTCATAAGTCATTGGATTATAAATTAATAAGATTTTTTCAAATCCAATTCTAAACATATTGCCAGCCTTGATAATAAATAAAATTAAAATGGTCGGCATTAATCCCGGTAAAGTAATATAGCGGATTCGATTCCATCTCGTCGCACCGTCTACTTTTGCTGCTTCATAAAGCGATGGACTAATTCCAGCGATTGCCGCTAAGTAAAGGATGGATTCATATCCCATTTGCTGCCAAATATCTGATCCGATATAAACCGAACGAAACCAGCTTGGTTCAACAAGAAAATAAATTTTTTCAAAACCGAGCGCGGCGATTATATCATTAATAATCCCGTTTCCAGGAGATAGGAAATCGATTAGCATACTGCTTACTATAACGATTGATAAAAATGATGGTAAAAAGCTCACTGTTTGTATCGTCTTTTTAAACCAAAGCAAGCGCACTTCATTTAAAAGAATCGCAAAAATAATAGGAAATGGAAATCCAATTAGTAAGCTATAAAATCCTAATAAAATTGTATTTTTAAAAAGTTTCAGGAAATCTGGGCTGGAAAAAAAGTTCCGAAAATGCTCTAATCCCACCCATTCACTTCCTATAATTCCAGACCAAACATCATAATCCTTAAAGGCGATAATTAGTCCATACATTGGACCATAGCGAAAGATGGCAAAGAAGAGAATACAAGGAATAAATAACAGCAATAATTGCCGATCTCGTTTGATATGGTTAAATGCAGAGACCCAATGTGATGGTGCTGGTTGTTTAAGTTGTGTGTGTTGCGTCTCAGTAAGTGGCTTTCGCAAACTGGTCTCCTCCCATTTAATCATTGAATTTGCCTATTTTGTCAGGACTGGTTCACACCTTTTTCACGGGTACTGCGGGAATACTAAAATCGATGTCCCGCCCTTAATTTTGGGTATAGGGCTGGTCTTTGAGCATCCCGGACTTTCAATATAATGGGATTCGCTAGAAACCAGCCCTTATTTTACGACTCCAATGTCCCGTTTACTGCATTATTCACTGTCAAAACGCTTCTGGGCATCATTATAAACTTGAACAAAATCGTCTACCTTTAATCGTTTTGCCTCTTCAAGCCATGCATCCCATTCTTTATCACCGTAGGATTTGGTCATTACATATTTCGTGCTGAATTCAATCCCAGCGGTTAATAAGTTCGGCTGCAATTTCGCGATCGTATCATTTTCTTTGTCATTGAATTTCAAGATAGGATCAATCGGCTGCATTTTTCCTTGCATCATGTCCTGGGCTTCTTGTTCTTTTTCAGTGTAGTTGAAATAGACGCTTCGTTCATCTGCTCGAAGATACATCCCTTCTAACCACATGCCATACTGGTTCTCCAAATCCTTTATTCCAACAACATCAAGATTTAAGTCAGGATAGGTAATCTTTCCGTCTCCGTCTTCTTTGTAGATTTCATCCTTAATCCCAACCATGATTAGCTCTGCTCCAGATGGACTAGATAAGTAGTCAAGTAGTTTTAAGGCGATTTCACTCTTGTCATTTTTCGTAACAGTGTGTCCCCAGTTAGCAATTTTATCTAAACTGCGGATTGTATTTTCTGGTCCTACCGGATTACCATAACGCAAATCATATTCTGAGTTATCAGCTTTCACTTGTTCATAGAACATATCAAGTCTTCCGATCCAGTCAAAGGTGACAAATGATTTTCCAGTTGTCATTTTTGTCGTCCATGAAGCTTCTGTATCTGTAATAAACTCCTTATCTAGTAAACCCTCGTTATATAGTTTTTTCATAAAGTCCAACATATCTTTATGTTTTTGATCTGTAAATTGAAATTTCCATGTTTTATCAGTTTCATCAAAGTAAGCTGGGTATTGAGCACCTGTGATTCCCCAACCGAAGCCCCAGTCTCTGAAAATGAATTCTGCTGTCTTAGACGAGTAAGGAGCGGAATCCGGATATTCCTCTTTTAGTTTTTTCAACGCTTGGTAAAATTCTTCAGTATTATTCCATAATTCGATTCCATGCTTATCGAAAATATCTTTGCGGTACAAGAAACCATGGTTTACATCACGATTGACACCATAGATTGGCCATGTATACATATTGCCTTTATCGTCGGAAAAAGATTTCATCACCCAGTCGTTCTCTTCAGCGTATAACTTCTTATAGTTCGGCAGTTCATCTAAATATTCATTAATGGCAACAACCGCTCCTTTTTGTCCAAGCTCATTTACTTTAGCAACGGGTAAACCGTGCCAAATGTCAGGAAGCTGACCGGAAGCAACTACAGTATTTAACTTTTCACTGTATGTTCCAGAGGAGTACTCTTGAATATTCAATTTAATGCCCGTTCTTTTTTCAATTTCTTTAATGATTGCTTTGTCTTTCAAGTTATTTACTTCACTGACAAGCATCCAAGTAATTTCTACTGGTTTATCTACGATAGGTAATTTGATTCCTCCAGTATCACCATAATCTTCGGTCGATTCATTTGCCTTTTCCTCAGAACCATTATCGCTTTCATCATTGTTTGCGCTTTCATTTTGGTTGTTAGTTCCACCAGTTTTTTCTGAAGAAGTATTGCAGCCCGCAATAATACCGATGACAAGGAGTACAACAAATAACAATTTAGATAGTCGACCTAGCATTTACTTTCCTCCCCTTCTTTATTAATGTTTTTTTCTTTGCCATATTAATTAAAGGAAATGATCAACAACATCTACAAAAATCCTCTCTCTAGCAGGCACCTCAACTATAGAATTATTAGTATTAATTGTAAACAAATGATTTTCAATCACTCTGCACAAAACAATGAAAAACATCTTACAAAAATGAAAGCGCTTATAATATCAAGGGTTTGTGATGAGGTGGAAATTTATAAACAGGTAGAAATATATAAAGTCAGTCATTTTGTTTTTGTATTTTTGTTATAAATGATATATGAGGAAAATGAAATAAAAATAAGGTCACCTTAATAAATGATGACCTTAAAGTACTACAAAATAGATGAATCCTGAAGCTCAAAATCTCCTTTTACCTTATGCTTCACTTTTCCAAAAGCCCGATTTGCGGAAGCCATAATCACAAATGCAGGGGCACTGATGCCAAAAAATACGATAAGACCTGGTACCATGATTTCCAAAATAGTCGTAAAGAAAAGACCAATGATCATCATTAACGTAGAAAGTGGACTTGCAAAAGCAAATAAAAAGCTATACTTAAAATACTGAAGCAGCTTCATATTATAGCTAACGAAGACAGGAAAAATATACAAACACATGAAACAAAATAAAAGTAAAACGGGGATTAAAATGAGCGCCAGTATCTGAAATGATGTGCCTTCAGAAATTACGATTACTTTATAATCAATATAAAAAATAAGCAACAGGATGCCCAATAAAAGACCGATTAAATTGGATTTTGCAAATTCTTGTTTAAAAGCCTCCAAGTAAGTTTTAAAAATGGGAATATCTTCTTCCCCTTTCATCCATTTGCGCATGATTGAAAACACGGCAGCTGTAGAAGGCATAATTCCTAAGACAATCGCACCTGCTAAAATAAATAAACTCCAAAGTATATTTATATAGACAAGTCGAATGATCCAATCCCCCAGTTTATATAAGCCTCCAATAAAGCCATTCATTTCCATCGCAAAATCCTCCCAATCGTCTGCGATAGGATCAATTAAATGCTAAATATCATGATCCTTCATCATTAGTTGTGCCAAATGTCTTCTTCATTCTGTTAACCGGATCATCTTCAATCATGGAATCCCATTCAAGAACTTGGCTTACTTTAAGTAATGCTTTTTTTAATTTCTCATACTCAATATTTTGAACAGCCGTGTTATCTTGATAGGCTAAACTGGCTGCAATTCCAACCGATTGTCCTAGAACCATAAAAACTGGCTCCATTCTAATTGATCCAAATGCAATATGGGACGCTGATAAACAAACGGGAATAAGTAAATTCGTACACTCTTCTTCACGTGGCCTTACTGAACGATAAGAAATAGGATAGGGTGAAATTGGGATCTCAACATCTCCTTCATTCATGCACTTTCCATCAATAACAACCCTTCTGCAATGATGTGAATCCATTTGATAAGAAGCTAGACCGATAGAATCATCAATAACTGTTTGCCCTAAACAATTCCGATCTGTCATAACATAATCGGATATCATCCTTCTGCTTTCGCGAATATATAATTGCGGCGGCCAGTGACCCGTATGAATGAATTCATCTCTCGGCAATCCCCATTTTGACACTTCATTTCGAATAGATGACGGTATTTGCAAATCATTTGCCAAAAAATATAACATTCCTAAATTATAGTTAAAATGCTCTTGAAAAATCCTTTCACGTGTTTCATAACTTCCCTCTGGCCATTCGTAATTCATCCCAATATAATCTGTTGAGACACCGCCGTAATTATTCAAATCTGTTTTTCCATTGGGCAGTAATGTATGTAAATTCATCGCATCCCAAACACCAGCATTAATATACCTTAGTAAAAGTGTGTAAAGATTAGGATCGTAGCATGGCGGCTTTGGAAATGGCATACGATTTTCCGGATTCTGCGTTAAACATATTCTGAAATTATATGCTTGGATTCTTTTATCTCCTTGACCTTGCGACTCAATTTCATTTAATTCAGGTTCAGTTACCCCTGGCAATAAACCGCTTTCAATTTTCCCTTCGATTACATATGGATCAATAGGAACTTCAAATTTATGATGCGGAAAACCGAACTGGACTCCATTGTACGTTTCATTATATGCTTCATTTGATTCGCGCCCAACAAAATAGCTAATCCCGGCTTTAGCCATTAAGTCTCCTTCATAGGTGGCATCTATAAATATATTCCCAATAAAACTATTACCATTTTCCATAATGATTCTTTTAATCTTTTTATTTTCCATCTCAACTTTATTTAAATGCTGTTGAAAATAAACAGGGATTTCATGTTCTTCTAACCATTTAGTAAAAACCAGCTTGGCTACCTTCGGTTCAAATGTCCATTGCTCTTCTTTTCCGTAATATTGGCCAATCCGCTTATAAAATTCTCTAGATAATCCGCCCACAGCTTCTTTTGCACCGAAGTCAGTAGCACCTAATCCACTAGTCGTCATCCCGCCAATATGTTGACTAAATTCAGCAATTACAACTCTTAATCCCATTTGTTTTGCTTGAATAGCAGCTGTAATACCCGCAGGTGTACCTCCATATACAACTAAATCGCTTGAAATCTCTTTTGAATCAATAGTAGATTTTGCCGGAATATAATACTTAAGATTCTCGAAGCTCATCTAATCGCCTCCTCTAACATCATTTTCTGAAAGAATCGATGTGGTTAGGATAAGTATATCAATAATGACAATAATTCACATTACCTCTATAGCCTCATTTTGATAGAAATTAGATCAGATGACAGAAACCTTATTTATCCATATCAAAAAAAAGAAAGTTCCTCATACTTTCATTAGGAAACTTTCTTTTATAAATAGAAAATCAAACAACATAAACAAAATAACCAATAAATATTACAGAAAGAACGTACATAATTGGATGAACTTCCTTTGCCTTTTTCGTAGCAATCATACTGATCGGATAAAGTATAAAGCCAAGTGCAATTCCCGTTGCTACACTAAAAGATAATGGCATCATAATGACGATAATAAAACTTGGAATTGCTACAGTCAGGTTGCCCCAATTAATTTTTCCGATTTCAGTTGCCATTAAGGATCCAACAATAATGAGAGCTGGAGCCGTAATTTCTGGAGTGATAATGGACAAAAGAGGAGAGAAAAATAATGAGACAAAAAAGCAAGCTGAAATAATAATCGATGTAAAGCCCGTCCTGCCTCCAACTGCAATTCCCGCTGTAGATTCAACAAATGATGCGGTAGTAGAAGTACCTAGAACAGAACCTACAATAGTGGACATAGAATCAGCTAAAAGAGCTTTTCCTGCATTTGGAATCTCGTTATTTTTCATCAGACCCGCTTGGCTGGCAATCGCAATTAGCGCACCGGCAGTATCAAAGAAAGCGACAAACAAAAAAGTGAAAATGACGGCAAGAACTTTTGGTGAAAAAATGTCATCTAAATGGTTAAAAACAACGCCAAAAGTAGGTTCCAAACTTGGAATTTTTCCAATTATGGCTTGAGGAGGTTTTATTACTCCAAAAATCATACCAATGATGGTGGAAAACACCATTCCGTAAAAAATCCCGCCTTTAATACCTCTATTTAATAAAATGATTGTCATGATGAAACCAGTAATAGCAAGTATAGTGGCAGGAGAATTTAGATTTCCAATTCCTACAAAAGTGGCTTCATTTGAATTTACGATACCAGCATTTTTCAATCCCATAAAGGCAACAAAAAAACCAATTCCCCCACCTATTGCATGTTTTAGATCTTGAGGAATGACATTAATTATTTTTTCACGGATTTTTAGCAAGCTTAAAATCATGAACAAAACGCCTGCAATAAATACGCCAGTTAAAGCAGTTTCCCAAGGAATATTCATGCCGATGCAAACTGTGAAAGTAAAAAAAGCATTAATCCCCATACTTGGAGCAATCCCAATTGGATAATTTGACATTAATCCTATTAATAACGAACCGATAATAGCCGACAATGCAGTTGCCGTAAATAAAGCACCTTTATCCATGCCAGTTTGGCTCAAGATAACAGGATTAACAACTAAAATATAGGCCATCGATAAAAAGGTTGTGACTCCCGCCGCACTTTCTTGCTTAAAGGAAGTGCCTCGTTCGGAAAATTGGAAATAGTTTTTCATGATTGTCCTCCGAATCTAAAAAATCCCCCCGTTAGCTGCCGGGGGGAAATTCTACTTAGGACAAGAAAAAAGTATATTGATTTTTCATGTCCCTGTAGACAGGCTATTTACGGCAGCCCGGTAGAAACGTTCAAGCCCTATTCTTGAACTTATACAAGGTTTGATTTTTAACTAATAAAAGAATGTTAACAGGGAGGAACTAATGAGTCAATATCAACAGCCTTTTTCAGCCAATTAAGTTAATTCGGGGCCGTCTAGGGAGATCATATTCATACAAAGCAATCACCTTTATATGGAACCCATATTGTATTATTTTCATATCATGCAAAAAAGATATATAAAGAAGGTGGTTCCGATTGGACAGTCAATATATTTAGATTTTTTGTCCAAATTTGGTGTTAGTGGCGCACACCCTGGAGGTATTAACCTGACAAAAGAAATATTGTTGCAAGAAAAAATTGATCGCACTTCTCATATTTTAGATGTGGGGTGTGGCACCGGGCAAACGGCAGCATTTTTAGCTGCACAATACGGAGCAAAAGTAACAGGAATAGATGTAAATCCAATTATGGTGGAAAAAGCTAGAATGAGAATAGCCCAATTACAATTACCCGTGAAAATAATTCAAGGTTCCATTGAAGAGTGTATTTTAGAGGATGAGGCTTTTGATTTTATTATTTCAGAATCTGTGCTAGCTTTTGCAAATGCACCTAAATCACTAATGGAAATATTACGATTATTAAAAAAGGGCGGCCGATTCGTAGCAAATGAACTGACTATGAACGAACCGTTGGAGGCAGCTCTGCAGGAAGAAGTTAAACAATTTTATGGATTTAATTCTCTTCTTTTGGAGGATGATTGGGTACATTTAATGAGAAATACTGGTTTTCAAAATATACAAATCCATAGACCTCAATACTCCCTCTTGGAGAATCACACGATACCTGAATTTCATTACTCTGAAAATATTGAACCTGAACTTTTCATGGTCATGATGGAGCATTTTAATAATATGTATAAATACGAAGGCATCATGGATTATAGAATTTTATCAGGTACAAAAATGTAATTCAAAAGGCTTGCAGTCCAATTCGCTGCAAGCCTTTTTACGTTAATGTTTAAATAAAGAATGGGAAAAATGGTCCAAATGCTCTTACGCCAAAGAAAGGAAAGCCATACAATCCAAATGGACCAAAGAAAGGGAATAAGCGACTACTGCTCTCCTCTTCCATATGTTGATGCATTTTAGGCATAATGAGATATAATTTTTCCCGATCATGACTATGCAAAATTCCTTGATAAACAGAGCCATCGTTTAATTCAACCTGCACAAATTGGTACAAATGATGTTTACACTTATCATGCAAATGACTTATATCCCTCTCCGAATGCACAGTATGTTCCATTATAGTTACCTCCTCTATGTTCTACATACAAAATATTCTTATGGATGGGTTTATGTTACGGGTTTTGCAAATAAGTGGAGACTTCATTGAATCCACATTGTACAGAAATCATCATTCTTTAATTGTCGAAGGAATTTTAACAAGTAAATAACGGTGTATAAATACAATTATTATAGTTTCAAAAAGTAATTAAGAAATGTTGAATATTGTGGGGATGTACCTTTGCCTGAATATTCGAAGGATAAAGTGATTCTTTGTTAACCTTTGGGATACTTGGTATGATTATCCTTTATATTGTGATTGCAAATTTGTAATTGGTATTATTGATTCTCAATCAAAAAAACTAGTGGGCTGGGTATTTGATAAAAAGAACAATGATGCTGTTGAATTGCCAATAGCGCAGAAAAAATTACTTTCAAAAATTAGCAATCAAGTTTGGGTCTCCACAATATTTTTCCTGTATGAAAAATAAGATAACAGACGATCAATTTCATCAATCGTGTTATCTTATTGGAAATCCACTATTCATTAGCAATCAAGTTGAACCAATTCAGTAATAGGGTCAGGTTGCAAAAACAATGCAGTCATGGTGTTATGCTAATATCCCCCATTGAATACTATCTTTCCCAGTGACGATGCTGGGCAACTGCTTCCACAAACCGTTTTGCGAAATTAGGAATACTTTTATCGGTAATAACACCTGGCTTATTGATAAAATTATTAACTTGCAACCATTCTACACCTTGACCAGTAGCACCAATTGTCTTTTTGTGACGAAAGGCCTCATCAAGGAAATGAGCAACTTTCTGATTAAATCTCATATCATCCTTACTTCCACGCACCATATAAACCGCATCGTACAGCACAGAATCAGCAGTATACACATTTTGAGCCGCTTCCAACTGAATTCCTTTAGTACCTTGAACTATTCCTTGGTCCTCACTTATGATTTCCAGAACAAGCCCTTCCGCTTTCCAGTAGTCAAGTACTGATTTTACTAGTGGACCATTAAAACCATCAGATATTATTATCGCTACTTTACGAGTTTTGGCAGACATAGGCATATTTAGTTGACTCAATGCTGGGGAAGATTTTGTTACGGTCGATCCGCCACTTGTTGGCGGAGAAACTCCAATATTTCTAGCTATAGATCTGACTAGTTCGAGGTTAACATTTGCGAATAAATCCACATTTTGCTGTCGTACTGATTTGCTTTTTACTTTTCCCAGTTCAAAACTAAATGCATCGATTATATGGCTCTTCTCAGGTTCACTCATACTATTCCAAAACATAGTTGCTTGAGAAAAGAAATCGGTGAAACTTTTACTTCTTGCTCTTATTTTCCAACCATCAACTTTTTCTTCATAATGCTTATATCCACCCTCTTCAGGTGGGGCTGGAGTTGGTGTATTTCCTGCTAAGGAATTACGATGATAGTTCACTCGGCCAACATTGATCGTCATTCTATGGTAGCCTTCACGCTGATTATTGTAGAAAGGGCAAATCGGACGATTGATTGGTATCTCATGAAAGTTTGGACCACCTAAGCGTATCAATTGTGTGTCGATATAAGAGAATAGTCTTGCTTGCAGTAATGGATCGTTCGTGAAATCGATACCAGGTACAACATTCCCGGGATGAAATGCCACTTGCTCCGTCTCGGCAAAGAAATTATCAACGTTCTTCGTTAATGTCATCTTTCCAATGATTTGTACCGGAACTTCTTCCTCAGGTATTAGCTTTGTTGCATCTAATAAATCAAAATCAAAATTAAATTCATTTTCCTCATTAACAATTTGCACTCCTAACTCAAACTGTGGATAATCCCCCCTTTCAATCGCATCCCATAAATCATTGCGATGAAAATCGGGATCCACTCCCATCAGCTTTTGGGCTTCTTCCCAAACTAAGGAATGTGCACCGAGTTTTGGCTTCCAATGAAATTTAACAAAAAATGCTTGCCCTGAATCATTTACAAAACGAAATGTATTTACACCGAATCCTTCCATCATTCGAAAACTTCTTGGAATCGCTCGATCCGACATAATCCACATTACCATATGAGCATTTTCCGGATTATTGGCAACAAAGTCCCAAAAATTATCATGAGCTGTAGCAGCTTGAGGAACATCATTATGGGGTTCTGGTTTAAATGAGTGAACAACATCCGGAAATTTAATTCCGTCCTGAATAAAAAAGACTGGAATATTATTGGCAACAAGATCATAGTTTCCTTCTTCTGTGTAAAATTTCGTTGCGAATCCACGGGCATCCCTTGCCGTGTCTCCTGAACCCCTAGACCCATTTACAGTAGAGAAGCGGACAAATACCGGTGTTTTTTTAGATGTATCCGTAAATAATTTCGCTTTTGTATAACGTGAAAAGTCTTCGTACAGCTCAAACTCGCCATGAGCAGCAAACCCCCTAGCATGAACGACCCGCTCCGGTATTCGTTCATTATCAAAATGTGTCATTTTTTCCCGGAAATGAAAATCTTCTATTAAGGTTGGACCGCGAATACCGGCAGTTAAGGAAAGTTCATCCTCGGAAACTTTCACACCTTGATTTGTTGTCATATACTTCTCTTTGTCATTCACACGAAAAGACTCAAGTTGCTCATCTTTTTTGTTATCTTTTCGTTTATCTGTCATTCACACACCTCCCCATCCATTACTATTACTTGAAAACAAAAATTATTCATGTAAATAAAATGGAGAAATAAAAACAAGCATTAAAATATGTGCAGTTCAGGAAAGTTTGATTCGAATTTCACAAATCACGATAAACTAAAAGAAGAGACCAGGACATAACTATTTCAGACAAAGATAAATCCGAACAATAGGTTGTTTAGTGTATATAACCGCTCCGGAAATATACTTCGCTTTCCGTGGGCGGCTGGCGAGCCTCCTCGCTCGTCCCGAGCTGCGGGGTCTCACCTATGCCTTCCTCCCACAGGAGTCTTCGTATATTCCTCCGCTAAGTTAGATCATTGTTCGTCTTTAGGTTTGATTGTTTTAGTTATGTCCCAGCCTCTTCCTCTCAAGTATGTTCCAATATAACTTTTTCAAAAAAAATATATCATTTATACCTGCATTATAAGTGGACATTCCAATTGCGGTATGATCGACCGTATCATTATACGTGCAGATTAAGTCGAAAAAGAAATAAGAGATTCCTATTTTAGATCTTTTGTTTGCAAAAGATAAAATGATCATCAGGATTCCAAACATGCAGATGATCTGAACGGTATCCTCGAAGCCACAACGTGCCCTTTATTCGTCTAAGATAAAAGCCTTTTGGAAAATTATCATCTTTATATAGAAATTCCGACGCTATTGTGACGGAGCCTGATGGTGCTTGATTTTGCTGTAAAGGATTCACCGAATTTCCTTCAGGCTGATCCAGATATTCTAGTCTAAGATAAGGTCCCAGCTCAAGCGGACACATTTCCAAACCTAGTTCCTTCGCTTTATTAAAAATCTGCTCTGTAGTAGCTCCATTAGGAAAGCCAAGGTTGCTAACAGTTAGCTCTACGGTCTGTAGGCTGTACTTTGTTTCAAAAGTCATAAATTTCTCATCAGCTATTAGCCTCTCTCCATACTCATTCATCAAGATAGAGGATTGTTGCAATTTTTGCAGAAGCTGCGATTTTGTGAGTCCCCCAACCTCTATTTTTCTAGTAATAACTGCACAATCAGGGTATTTTTTCTCATTTTCAAAATGCAATGGTATTCACTCCTTGCTGATTAGTATGTAAAACAAAAAACGATATAGTGTTAAATTAGTTTCCTTTCTCTTCTTCCTTCCAATACCCCTACTTTTTAACATAAGAAAAAAGAATAAGAAATAAGAATGGTAACCCAATTCAAATCCCTCATTCTTTTAATTTAAAGAAATATTCATTTTTTGGACACTCTTAACAACGACGGTGCCACTCCCATTGTTACAATACCAGCAAGGAGTGCCTCCGCAAGGCCATTTGTAAGAAACACCGTTAAAATCGCTTTATATATGGCACTCATGCTAGTTGCATTAATTGCTTGAGTATAGGCTTCATTAAATATCAAAGAGATTAAACCCATAACTAAAAATGTATGAATGAACGTCGTAAGTAAGCCAGTAAAAAATAAAGCCGGCTTTTGATTCGACTCATTCTTTTTTATTACTTTTTGAACAACCTTAAATAAATAGTAAGGAATAAATCCAATGATTACCCTTGGAACAATAGCAATAAACAACGCCCAAAAGCTTCCGTGACTTGTTCCTAAAACAGGAATGGCTGGTGAAAAAGCAAATGATAACAATGTGGGACTGATCGTATTCGTTGCAATACTACTGAATCCAAACATAAGCCCTAGAAAGGCACCGATTTTTGGCCCTAAAATAATTGAAGCTATAATGATTGGGATATGAATCAATGTCGCTTTAATTACACCTAAATGTATAAACCCAAATGGCGTAAAAGCAAGCAATAAAATAATAGATAAAAAAATGGCGGTTAAAGTAAAGTCTTTTAGTTTCACTTCTAACTCCTTTAGTGATCTAATTTTTTCATTTGCCTAGAGGCTTCAAAGCACGGATTACATTACAACTTGCTCCTATTTCCTCTTATTTCCTTCATATTAATTTATTTGTAACTTATATTCAAATGTGGTTATTCCATATTCTCTAAAAATGTTTGTTTAGTTGTTTTTATCTAAGTTTTCTTCCACGATCATGTTAGATGATGGAATAAATCTTTTCACTTCATTTTATTTTTCTTGTTACGTTTGATGGAAAATGCAGTCATTAACACCATGAAAACAGGCAATAAACTCCATAAAAAGTACCCCCAATTGTTTGTCATTAATGATAATACTAGGAAGAAAATAAGTGCTGAAATCGAAATATAAACGGTTCGTTTTTGAAGTTTATTCATATTGTATTCTCCTCTTTCAAAGGTTTTATTGAGTTAAACGAATTTATTTTATTTAAAGAATGATATTGTTCCTCAACAACAGGTATTCTCCTGCCAAAGAGTCCTAGCCCACTGCACTACTCTCTTCTACCTTTGCCGTTTGGATACCAACTATTTAGAAGTAGGCATCGACTTTTTAGCAGAGGGATAGTTGTTTAATTTTTGAATCATTATCTCATTGTACAATATAGTAGTTTCCATTAATGTATCTTATTGGTGAAAGGCATTAAGCGGTTATCACCTTTTATATTAATCTCTCTCAAATAAATTGTAGAGTAGAGAACTGATTTCAGTGAAATAGCTTACGCTATTTTCATCTTATTTCAGCTTCCCCTCATCAAACCGTACGTGAAGTTTTCCCTCATACGGCTTTCCGATGTTCTTCTTTCTTGTGCATTACGGATTATTCCTAGCCAGTTTCACAATTAAATGATTTATTTCTCCCTGTACTATCCTTAAATTACCATGTTTCCTTCTGATGTTTCTTTTCTTGTTGTAAAAGAGTGTGAGCCTTTCAAGTACATACCAGTCAATTTGATTTAGCCACTTGAATGCAATTGGAGAAATTTTGTAATAGTTCTTATAACCTTGCAGTATTCTATTAAGTCCTTTCACCAGTTCTTTAATGTCTAAATATAACTTATTTCTAGGTTCTGTGTATGCTTTAATCTTTGCTCTCATCTTTTTCATGGCATTCTTCTTTGGTATATGAGCCATAGCGTAAAAGGGTCTTCCACCTTTATTGTGTACCTCAAATTTTCGATTGTGGAAACCTAGGAAATCAAACCCTTCTTTATTATCGAACAAGTGAACTAATTTTGATTTGTCTCGATTGATAGTAAGGTCTAACTTTTTCATAATAGCCTTTAGTACTTGTATACCCGCAATCGCTTGTTGTTTTGTCCTTGTTAATATCACAAGATCATCGGCATAACGAACTAGTTCTCCTAGGTGATGGAATTTCTTTATCCAGAGCTTGTCCAATGTGTTCAGATAAATGTTTGCCAGTAAAGGAGAAATCACACCACCCTGTGGTGTCCCCGTCAGGGGATTTCTGACCTTACCCTCTTCCATTATCCCTGCTCGCAACCATTTGCGAATCAACTTTAAGACTCTACGGTCGTTAATTTTCTGTTCAATTAATTTTAACAACTTTTCTTGGTTTATATTGTCGAAATACCCCTGAATATCAACGTCTACTACCCAAGAACTTCTTTTGCTTGCCTCTCTTATGCTTGCCATTGCTTGGTGTGCATTTCTTTTAGGCCGAAATCCAAAAGAGCATTCTTGAAAGTCAGCTTCGAATATTGGTTCAACAACCATCTTCGTAGCCATTTGTACCACTCTGTCTTTTATAGTAGGAATACCTAATGGTCTCTTCTTTCCATTTTCTTTTGGAATGTACGTTCTTAAAACAGGGCTTGGATTATATTCATTTCTTTTTAGCTGAATATACAACTCATTTAAGAAATTCCTCTCCCCGTAGTTTGTAACGATTTCTTCAATCGTTTGTCCATCTACTCCTCCACTACCTTTCTTTCTTTTTACACGCTTCCAGGCTTCTAGTAATATATCAGGGCGATATATCTTATCATATAAAGCATGAAACTTACGTTTCGGATTCTCCTTGGCACAGAGATATAGTGTCTTCCAAAGTTCTTGAGCTTTTACATCGGTGTAGTTAGCTAATTTTATAGCATTCACTCACTCTTACCTCCTTCTAACACATGAACAAAGCAGAGGTCCTTCCCTATATCATGTTGTGCTGTCATGATAATCATTAGTACTATGACCTCCTCCGACTCCCTCTTTACAGTCCACCATTTCGCATTTGCTTATAGGTTTTCTCTCTCCTTAACCGTAAGGGTAAAGTAGGGTCTCCCCAGTTCCGATAATTACTTTCTTTACATGTCGCTCCCCATACCCCGAGAGATTCTTGAGTGTTGTACCAAGTTCTACACACCTTCCATGGTCTTCGCCCTTTGTCGCAAGGCTCGACTTCTCCTTGTCCTGTTTCCAGGTTGCATTGACGAGGCGGCAGGATTCACTTTATGTTACAACCTGTAAAGTTGCTGTCACAGGGCTTCAACCTTAGGATTACTCCACCAATTGCCTGTCAGCTACTAGGCGACTTGGCTCTTACCTAGACTGGACTTTCACCAGTTAGCAATTAACGGCTTGCCTGGGCACGCCAACAAGAAAGTGCATTAATCCTTCTTAGATTAATGCACCCTTTTTGTACAAATAAATAGATCATAAATTTACTTTGCTAAGTTTGGTGATACTCTTAATAATTGCCATAAAATCAGTATGTCAATTTTATATGCAGATGGTGTCCTTCTGTGCAATTTCCTCCCTGTCTATTTGACAGTAGAAAACGATATTTAAGCGCGGAAATCGAGAAGATGTCTTGTATCATATCGGCTAATCGCTAGATTCAATGTACAATTGAACTTCATTTCCTTCTACTTTGAAACTTCTCATACTTGGTTTACTCTCAAAATGAATTGCATTTAGGATAAGATTTTTTTGGACTAAGTCATAAAATTTATTCAATACTTTTTGAAATTGTATATCAGTCTGAACATAAAGATCTACCCTTAAATCAACTGGGAGAAATAATTCCTTCCGATATGTCTGAACAGCTCGAACAAATTCTCTAACTAATCCTTCCTCTTTTAATTCTTGTGTCAAATTAGTATCTAAAAGGGTTATGAATTTACTTCCTTCCAGAAATTCAAAGGCATCTCTTCCTTTTTTCTCAATAATTATGTCATTTATATTAAGAGCGATTGTTTCACCTGAATTTAACGAGAACTGTATTTCTTTTTCTTTAACCAATTTTCCCTTTTCTGTATCATCTAATTTATCCACTTTATTTTTAACTTCGCCCACGGATTTCCCCAACTTTGGTCCGACTATAGAAAAATTTAATTTGAAATCAAGTTGTATCAAATCTTGATAATCTTTTTTAAATTTAACTTCTTTAATATTCATTTCATCTTTAATAATAGGCGAATACTTTTCTAATTGAGTTAGTGAGAGATCTTCTGTCGGGATCACGAGTAATTGAGCTAATGGTTGTTTAGTTTTTATACCAACCGTATTCCTAAGGGATCTGGTTAACTCAATTATTTGTAAGACGGCATCCATATCTTTTTCTAATTTTTCATCAATAAGAGTTTCATCAGATTGAGGATAGTCAGATAAATGAACACTTTCTTTCACTAAGCTTGAGTAAATGTCCTCTGTGATGAAAGGTGTATAAGGAGCCATGAGCTGTGACAGCTTCTTCAATACCTCATACAAAGTGCTAAACGCTGACCTTTTATCATCCGTCATTCCACTGCTCCAAAAACGTTGTCTCGAACGTCTTACATACCAATTACTTAGTTCATCAATAAATGATGAGATGAATCTAGCTCCTCTTGTTATGTCATAATCATCTAAACTTTGGGTAACTTCCCTAATAACAGTATTAAGGCGAGATAGAATCCATTTATCTAGAGTCGTATACGTACCACCCAAATCATTATGAGGATTAAACTGATCGATTTCTGCATACATAGAGTAAAATGAGTGAACGTTTAAGAGTGTGTCGATAACCTTAGACTTTGCCTGGCTGACAGTCTTTTTAGAAAAGCGTTTATTGTTCCATGGAGAACTGTCAGCTAACAAAGCCCACCTTAGGGAATCAGCACCAAACTCATTTATTAGCTCAGTTGGGTTTAAAGCATTTCCCTTACTTTTTGACATCTTTTGCCCATTTTCATCTAGGATATGCCCTAAAGAAAGGACACGCTTATAGGGCGACTGTCCTGTAAACAGAGTAGAAACAGCTAATAAGCTGTAAAACCATCCTCTTGTTTGGTCTACCCCTTCAATTACTACATCAGCAGGAAATTGCTTCTGAAATGTTTCTTTATTTTCAAAAGGATAATGATACTGAGCAAATGGCATCGAACCACTATCAAACCATACATCAATAACTTCACTCGTCCTTTCCATCTTACCACCACAAGTACAAGATAATTGAACTTTATCTACATATGGTTTATGCAGGTCGATATCTTCTGGTAATTCATCTACAGAAAGTTTTATTAATTCTTTAATTGAACTTGGTGCTGCTTCTTCACCACATTCTTTACAAATCCATACATTTAGAGGGGTTCCCCAATATCTGTTTCTGCCAATATTCCAGTCAACCATATTATCCAAAAAGTTTCCAAACCTTCCATCCCTCATATGATTCGGGAACCATTGAACTCCTTGATTGTTTAATTGCATTTGCTCTTTTACCGCAGTAGTCTTAATGAACCACCCCTTCATTGCATAATAGAGTAAGGGGCTGTCACATCTCCAACAGTGTGGGTAACTATGTTCATATTTTTGTTTATCAAATAATAGGTTTTGTTTTGATAGCATTTTTATTATTTCTACGTCACAGTCTTTTACAAATTGTCCTGCAAGTGGAGTAATATAGTCCATGTAGCGACCTTTTGCATCTACAACATTAACGAAATCAAACTGATGATCCTGGATCGCTTTGTAATCATCTTCTCCATGGGCAGGTGCTAAATGTACAATTCCTGTTCCACTTGTCTCTGTTACAAAATCTGCTCCAAGAACTTTATGACCATTGGCAACAGTGACATAATTAAAAGGCGGTTCATAAGAAAGTCCAATTAAATCTTGACCTTTTATCACCTCAACCGTTTCATACTTTTCTTTCATTACTTTTGAAGCCAATGATTCAGCAAGTATGAATATTTCAGAGTCTTGCTTTACTCGTACATAATTCATATTGGGATTAACGGCCACGGCTACATTAGATGGCAAAGTCCAAGGTGTAGTCGTCCACCCTAAGAGGTATTCATTTTCAGTTCCTTTTAGTAGGAATTTAGCAGTAACGGATAAATCTATTACATCTTTATATCCCTGTGCCACCTCATGTGAACTAAGTGAAGTTTCGCATTGAGGGCAATAAGGAACAACTCGATGCCCTTTATATAAATAACCTTTATTATGAATTGTTGATAGGATATTCCAGACAGACTCAATATAATCGTTATTTAATGTTATATACGGATCTTCCATATCAACCCAGTAACCAAGAGCTTTGGTGAATTGTTTCCACTCATTTTCATATGCAAAAACACTTTCTTTACATTTTTGAATGAAATTTTCAATTCCGTATTCTTCAATTTGATCCTTACCACGAATATTTAACTGTTTTTCAACTTCCAACTCCACAGGTAGTCCATGTGTGTCCCATCCAGCTTTTCTTAAAACTTGATAGCCTGACATTGTTTTATATCTTGCTACAAAGTCCTTGATTGTTCTTCCAAGAGCATGACCTGCATGTGGTAAACCATTTGCTGTTGGCGGCCCTTCATAAAAAATATAGGTCTCTCTGCCTTCTCGATTAAATATTGAACGTTGAAAAGTCTCATCTTCTTCCCACTTTTTACGAACTCTTACTTCTCTTTCAACCGTTGATTCCTTCAACATCCACACCTCATTTCTCATTTTTATAAAAAAACTCGACCCTACATTTACGCAGGGTCGAGTTTATATCAGTATAAAACCTTCAATCAACGAAATAAAAAAAACCACAGTAGTGGTTGGTTTTCATCAGTTAATATCACACTACGTACTATCATACGTGTCCTAGGTATCGGTAGAATGCCGTCAAAGTTTAATGTACTTTCAACTTTGCTTCTCGGAGAGGATTTTCATTATGGTCTTAACGTTGACTTTCAGCATTTGTCAACTCTCTGTAGATAAGATAAGCATAACTACTCTTTCTCGTCATAGAATTCTGTATAAAATTTCCTTAACATTAACAAAAAGTAATTCATAAGTCAAATATGATTTTTAGACAAAATCTCATAAATCGGAAATGTTTATTTTAATTAGACAATTTTAACATTAATTGAGCAACTATTTCTACTTGCGTAGAGTGCTATCTGTAGACAAACCGCAGGAAGAGTAGTGTAATTCATTTTAACCTTCAAATTTAATCCATTACACTCTTTTGTTCTACCCGTCTATGTTTTATATACACGCTCACAAGTTTAATCGGTATATACCCTATCATTCCGCCAATGGTATTTAAAATCAAATCATCGACATCAAAACTTCCAAATCTAAAAATGAGTTGAAGCAGTTCGAATGTCAAACTTAAACAAAAAGTTGCAATCATAACCTTTTTAAAACTATGAAACTTGCTAGACAATAACGGAAGAATAAATCCAAATGGAACAAACCCAATAATATTTCCAGTTAGATTTTCAACCCGTATATTGAAATTTATATCATTCGCCAAAAACAAATAATACGTAATCGTCTTAAATGGAATAAAATTGTGGCTATTCCAGTACAGGCCCTCGTAGCTGAATGTAAAATGACCGATGATGTCTGGAGTAGTAAGGTATTTGAACAGAATTAATTTTGAAAGGATTAACAAATAAAAGCATAATGCAAATGTTAATCCTACTTTCATTACAATTTTCATATACGCTAACTCCCCGTTTTTAATCTTTCTATAACTTCTCTCCAAAATGGACTTCCAAAAGAATCAATTTTTGATTCTTCGGATGACACTTTCTTTTGGTAGAATGATGACACTTTTTATGATCTTTAAAAAGAAGAAACCAAGAATACTCCCAATAGTATTCAGAATGACATCATCAATATCAAATTGCCCAAGCTTTAAAACGATCTGTAATGTTTCGATTGTAAAGCTGATAACAATTGAAGCAACAATTACCTTCAAAAACCTGCTGTATCTTTTAAATAGCAAAGGAAGGAGAATTCCCAATGGCAGGAAAATTAAAATGTTACCTAATGTGTTATTGATGATTATGTCCATATTAAAACGTTCAGATCCAGTTATGTATTCAATCGTATTTTTAAACGGAACAATATTTGAATTTTGCTTCAAGAATTCTATATTAAAGTATCCCTCTGAATTTGATGAGGTAAAAACATATCGGTTCCATTCATATCCGTATACAGAATCCATAATACGTATGATAATTCTTCGAAATAGTAACATATATAAAACGAAAAAGGAGTATAAACCAAATAAAATCCATGTTACCTTATGGAATGGAAACAATGACTCTTGTAAAGCTATTGTTAATTGTTTTTGTTCCCCAAAACTTTCTAATGCCTTTTGTGTTGCTTCTTCCTCAGTAAAACCTTCATCTAAGTATTCATTCTTCAATAAATGAAGATGATCTCTCATTTCATCCATTATTCCTCTTTTTTCTTCCTCGTCACAATATAAATGGGTCACAATTTTATCAATATAGGTTTCGATTTTTTTATCCAAGCGACTCCCTCCGAACATACTTTAATTAAATTGCTAATTTGTTTCCATTCTTTTAATTTCTTATCTAATTCTTGCTTTCCATCTTGTGTAATCGTATAGTATTTCCTTCTTCCACCACTCTCTGAATTCCCCCAGTATGATTCAAGCCATTCTTTATTTTCTAACCGCTTCAAGGCGGGATATAACGTTCCTTCACTCATGTTATATAGTTCATTACTATTTTCTTTTAAGGTCTTTACAATTTCATAACCATACATATCCCTTTTATTTACCAATGATAAAAGGAGAATATCAATACTTCCTTTCATTATCTCCTTGTCCATGACTAAACCTCGCTTTCAAAACTAATCATATTTACATCGTAACACTATAATACATCGCATTACAATGTATAAAAAATTCTATCCACTTTTTTTATAAAATAAAAAACAAACATCCTCCGCAAACGTGTTCCTTCGAACCTCCGCACAGCAAGGGAATTTTAAAGGTTCAATCTCCCAGTTTGGCTAACATGTCGTAAATGGGAAATTAATTGTTCAAAATGACTTTACAGTTGATGTCGTAAAAAGGATATATAGAGACCCATACGCTAAAAAACATTTATTTACCAATATAGCTTTCTGTGCCGCTTGTGGTAGAAGCATTCACTACAAAGCCACGCGGAAGGGATATGTATGTGGCAACGATAATAGGCGTAAAGGCTTTCTATGTACTAACCAACACTTTAAAGAAACAGAATTAATGGATTTTACTAACGTTAGAAATAAAAAGCCTATTTCAACGCCTCATTGAAGACAATTTTATATTCATTCTTGAAAAAGAGGTCAATAGAATAATCATTGGATAAAGCACAATTATCAACGATTGAAAAGGAATTGGAGGCTTTGAGGAACGCTCTGCGGATTAAAGTAAGAAAAGAGATAAGCCTTGAAGAATATCAATAGTTAATTGAAGATAACAACCAAAGGATTAACAGAAATAACCACAATAAAGCAGTCAATCGAAGAAGCATTATATGAAGGCTCATCTCTTTTAACATTGATGGCATGAACAAAGAATTAGAAGATTTTATTGCAAATCCAACACTTACACCTTTATCCTTACACAAATTCATAGAACGTATTGAAATTAAAGAAGACAGAAGTCCGAGAATCTTTTACCGATTCTCAAACTCATACATATCTTCTATTTTTTTTCGAGTAACACACAGCACTCGACGTGTGTTTTGATAGAATGATGATACTGAAACGCGTAAATTCGATTTTGCGTAATGGTGTACCCCCTAAATTCAAGAGGGCCTAAATAAAATTTCCGTAACACTCACTTTGTTAGTTATTAACCTGTTTATAACAACAATACTTGTGAAATTAGATTCCACCAATAACACTAAAAGCTGCCTCGACTTTATCTTTAAAATCAGCATCAAACATATTACTCTTATCTAGTCTTATTGCATCCTCATCTTTCCATGTATACTTCATTAAGAATCCAGGACAGATGTTTAACTTATCATATCTCTTGTCTAAAATTTTTTCTTTAATTTTACTTCTATCCTCAGAGACAATTATCTTCTTGTCTTCTAATTCACTAAATAGATCAGAAAAGTCTGTTCTCTTAATTTGCTTTAAATTGGAATATTCCTTCTTCCAAAATCTTATATATTCTTCAAAAGAAAGTGTTCCTTCAAACCATAATAAATTACTTGAACGGTATGCGACATGAAAATTCTTTGATAATTGGAAACCTTGCTTTTGCAGTTCTAAGAGTTTTTCAACATCGAGTTTTTTGAATGTTTCTTTTGCAGCATTCATTGTATCTCCAGCATGTAGATTTGAAGGCAAAAGTCCAATGAAACATGATAATTTGAATACATTACTCCATTATAATTATAAAACTTTATGACACTAATTCAACCATTATTCCCAATGTCTTATATCCTTTAACAGCAAAGGTAAACAAATAGGGTAGTAATGCTGGAAAGTATGCCGTAATGCCTTATTGCGTAATAGACAATTACTGCGCAGTAAAGAACTTCATCTTTAGAGGACTTTGCGAAAATATGTACTTAAAGTAACGGGTTAGGTTACTTGAAGAAGCTTTGAATAAACAATGAGGGAATATATGAAAGTCACCCAATAACAAGGAGTTTATGAAAATGAGGCAACCTATCTTGGTTTAAATTTTGCATTAAAACTCAATAAATATTATACAGAGGATGAAGTTGAAATTGATTATGTTTTTTCAGATGAAGAAAATCGTAATGTAGTTAAGCAGAAGCATTTTACTACGCCCTATATTTATGAAGTTTCTGAAAATGGTCATCCTATTTGGCGAATGAATGAATTTCAAAAGATTCATTCACCACATAACTACGAAAAATCCAAAAAGACTTTTCTCTATTTATGTAACCTACTAAAAGAGTTACTTCCACAAGGTGATTATTGTGAAATCTATATTTGTTGGTTGGGTGAAGAAGATGAAGAGCGTGAGGATGAGTTGAAAATTGATTTAAATAATCTACAAATTGAAGCAATAGATATTTATGAAAAATGCTTTATCCGAATAGAAAACTAAAGGCTCATCTCATTCGGCTTAAATGAAGAAATAGAATTTATTATTTTAGATGATATTGATTACGGAAAAGAAGATGATTTTCCAGATTATGTTGTAGAAGAATTTCATTTTGACTTGGAAGAAAATGAAGAAATTGAAGTAGTCTGTCCTTTTTGCAATGGTACCATGCAACAAGCGAGAAAAAAGACCCAGTGAATAATCAACACTTGGGCCGTGGTTAAGTGGCGTTAGAAAACCTGTTATTCAACTGATCCAGTTCGCTTAATTTCCACCTTTATATTTGGTTTTATCTTTAGTGTTGAGAAATTTTGTCTTAAATCTTCCTCAGTTAAATGGGAATATTTTCTTACACTTCTTATTTTTCTTCCAATGCCAATGGGATCCGTATGTAAATTTTTTAATTCCTCAAGTATCTTTCCAAATTCTTTGTTTAGGGCTTCACTAATTAGTTGCTCCATTTTGTTTAGTGCATCTTTATTTTTCAAAGAAGTAGTGGGTTGAAATTCTAATGTTGAAACGGAAATCGTTGCATTTAAATGAACCAATTCTTCGTTCTTTATTTCAATGTTTCCTTTGTACTTTATTGGTTGAAGTGTAATCTTATAAATATCACTTTTAGGAAGGCTGAGTTCGGCCATACCCCTTTTCTCTATTTCTTCAGCAGCAATCTCTACAGTTATATCACCTAAAAATGCCTTATTATTTGTGAATAATTTTATGTAAAGGGTGTTAATCAACGAAATAGATCCTACAATTTTATCTTCTTTGAATAATGCAACACCATCTATAGAAGGTGCTACCCCATTTGCATTTTTAATCAAGGGTAGGGTAGGATCAATACCTATTTCATATAGTGTAGTAAAAAAATCATGTAAGTTGGAGTTGACTAACATTTCTTTCTTTTCATGTTTTTCCAATAGTTGATAGATATAGGATCCCATTTCCGAATATTCTTCATAGTTTGTATTGTTAATCGTCTCCTCAGCATTATCAGTAATGGCCAAAAAGATTAAAGAACTGATACTGCTATCTCGTTGCATTGTATCCAGAAAAGAAGAAATTCCTACTGTTTCTGCCATATTTTTATTAAATAGTATGGTCCTTAATTGACCAGACGTAATGTTATGGCTTGTTTGTTCCTCTAGTTTTTGTCTTATTTGTTTACTAGTCGTTCCTTCAGCTGAAAGGGTTACACTGGTCCTTTCTTCTTTTCGGTCAAATTGTAACAAACTGATAGTGCCTTTGTATGTATTGTCATCAAGCAAGTCATAACCCATAATCGTTGAAATCCCTTGCATTTCTATTATTTTTTCAGGGGCCATACATGCAGTACAAAGAAGAGAACACAGCAGAATAACAATTTTTTTCATTCTTTCAACTCCGTCTGGTACGAGTATTGATTTTTGATTTTATAATGGTTATTCCATACAAGAAAATCGGATAGATAAACCACAGGAAAAATCCAGTTTTGCCAATTTGATCAAAAAAATAATTATTATCTACTCTTTTCGTAATTAAAAAACTGCAGATAAAAAGGATAATGGAGATGAGCCATATTCCATATTTCTGTTTTATATGAAAAATCTGTTTAATACCCTTGGAAGAAATATATAGAGTGATACATAGGTTTGGAAAAATAACTAAAATCCATAACGGAACCGCAACAAATTCAAAGCGCTCAATAAATGGAAAATGGACCGTGCTAATCATGCTGACAACAGGCCATACATTCTTCTCTAATTCATTCGCGCTAAAAAATAAAATAGAAACAACAGTTGTTATTAAAACAAGGATGGTCGTAAACCAGACTGCTATTTGACTAAACAGCTGTAGTTTATTTTTCTCCTTTATAAATGGAAAAATAAAAAGTAATGTCTCGAAACCTAACATTGTATAACTGCTTTTGAAAACTCCTTTCATAATTTCTGAAGGAGTTGTCGTAATAATAGGTAAAATCCTAGTTAGATTTATGGTTTGAAGTGGTTGGTACACAACAAATAGCAGCCATATAGTCAATAAAAAGGATAAGAAGCAAACACCGGTCACTACTCTAAATCCGCCGGATACAGCATAAATGGTTATTATTAATAAAGCCAATACCCCGACCCATTCATAGACACCTTCATATCCCCATGTTAGTGACAACTCGACAAAACTAATGGTAATCGAATAATGGACGGCAATAAAGTAAATGACAATAAGGAAGTTAAAAATACTACCAATCAAGCGTCCGAATATATGTTCATGAATTTCAAAAAGAGTACCACCTTCATTTTTTTTTAGGATAGAAATCAATACCCATGTAATCAAGCTAACGAATAAACCAGATAGCAAAATGGATATCCAAGCATCTTTTTTTGATTCTAGATATATAATTCTTGGAAATCCAAGAATTCCCATACCGATTTGCGAAGTGTGTATGATATAAAACGCCATAAAGGCGTTAACAAAACGTATATTTGATTTCATTTTGCACCTCAAGATTCATCTAAATCTGTTATATTTTTTAATCGCTCCTTTAGGCGAATGGAGTCTTTTGGTCGATTTACTACCGGTCGCCTCATATAAAAATGGTGGGGGAGACGTATTAAAAAATATTGTAAATCTTTCATTCTTAGCGGATATAGGGGTGCAAGATAAGGTTTATTTAAAGAAGTTAATTTTAACAAGTGAACCATTAGAATACATATACCGACAATGATTCCATTTAACCCCCAAACACCTGCTAAAATAATGATTGGAAATCTAGCAATTCTGACAGCAGTGCCCATTTCATAAATAGGAGCCGAAAATGCCCCTAATGCACTAAATGCAACAATGATAAT
Organism: Bacillus sp. FJAT-49711; assembly: GCF_018343715.1. GTDB lineage: Bacteria > Bacillota > Bacilli > Bacillales > Bacillaceae_C > Lederbergia. The sequence goes on from NZ_JAGYPL010000004.1 coordinate 115,569, forward strand.
TAAAATATTGCTAGTTAACCCTGCCTCAACCGTTGCTTGGCCAATGACAATACCTCCAACAATTCCCATTGTTTGTCCTACTTTTGAAGGAAGACGGGCCCCAGCTTCTCTAAGTAACTCAATTAAAAATTCTAGTAAGAGTGCTTCTAATAAGGGTGGAAAAGGAACTTGTGAACGTGATTGTCCAATGATAAATAACAATTTAGATGGTATGAGTTCAAAATGATACGTCATGGCAGCCACATAAATGGCTGTTAAAAAAAGAGAACCTACCATAGCAAATAATCGGATGACACGAATAAATGTACTTAAAGACCATCTCAAATAGATATCTTCTGTTGATTCGAAAAATGAGAAAAAATTAGCAGGACCTATAATCGCTACTGGGCTACCATCTATAAAAACACCAATTCGCCCGTTTAAAATCGAGTAGATGAATCGGTCTGGGAGCTCTGTTAATATAAATTGAGGAAATAAAGAGTAATGATTATCTTCTAGGCATTGAGCCAAAACGGAACTGTCAATTACATTTTCTGTTTTTAATTGTTTAATCCTGTCCTTAAGTGTCTGAAGAGTGTCATCGTTCGCAATATCTTTTATATATACAATTCTTACTTGCTTTTGAACGCGTTCCCCAATCTTTATTTCATCCGTGCACAAATTATAATCTTTTAGATTTTGTCTGATTATCTTAACGTTAGAAGTTAATGATTCAGTGAACGAAATTTTAGGTCCATATACTAACGATTCTGTTTCTGCTTTCTCAATAGAGCGCTCAATGGGATTTGCGCAGTTCACAATGAATGCCTTTTTCTCATCTAAAAAAAAAATATAAGCAAATCCATTTAATAGGGAAGAGATTACCTCTTGTTCGTTTAAATTTGCAATTATTTCCCCTATAGGTATGTTTTTCATTAAATAGGTGTAATGTAAGTTTCCTACAGAAAGTTCTTCAATGTATTTAATGACATATTCATTTAGAATCTCTGGCTTAATTAAATTCTTCATAAAAATAATATGAATCCCCTCTTGACCAACTTCAAGCTTTCGACAGATCAAATCGGGTGATTCATTAAGAATGGATTTAATTTTTTCATAACCTGGGAAGTTGCCATTATTATGACGCTCTGTCATTCGTAACCTATCCTTCAACCGTTTTTAATAGTGTCTGTAAAAACAATTAATTTATCCAGAATATTTTATAGGCTTGGAGAGTTTTCCAGACCTTTTCTTATTTGTCAATTTGACGCTCAACTTCAGTACCGTCCAGAAAAGTCACAATTATTTTTTCTCCTTTAAATACCGTCATCTTTTCAATTAGCTTAAAGTACAAACCTATATCAAACTCTTTTAATGTTGTAGCTTCCTTAAAAAGCTCAATAAACTGTTCTGTTTTATATTTTTTAGAAGATCGTCGCTAACTTGCTCTCTCCACTTATTTAAAAAGTGATCTTTGTTTTCTAGTATGGCGTTAAATACATCTATAAAGGCTTGGTATAAAGTTGTATCGTCTATATGCTTATTCTCACAGCTCTTTTTACCTTTAATGGTGTATTTTTTGTTGCATCTCCATATTTTTCTTCGAAGCGTTTCGTTTGTAGAGTTCCAAACTTTCCTTCCAAATGGGCTGCCACAATGGCCACATATAACTCTTCCTGCAAAAGGATTCTCAATCGTAGCATAATCAACTTTTACAATCCCATGTTTCTCTGCAAAGGCCCGCCTTCTCTCCATCTCTAACTGTACCGCTTCCCACATATCTTTTGGTATGATTGCAGGATGACTTTCTTCAACATAGTATCTTGGAATTTGTCCGGTATTTTGTACTCTCTTTTTCGTCAGGAAGTCGACCGTATAAGTCTTCTGAAGAAGAGCATCCCCTTTATACTTCTCATTGCTAAGCATCTTCCTTATGCTGCCTTCATACCATTTGGCTTTGCCGTTCCAGTTTGGAATATTCTCTTCCTCCAGTTCTCTTGCTATCCTATTTGGCCCTTTCCCATCCAGATAGTCTTTATAAATCCTTCTAACTATCTTAGCTTGATTTTCATTAATGATAAGGTTTCCATCCTCATCTTTGTCATAACCAAGGAATTTTGTATGATTCACTGCTACCTTCCCTTGTTCAAACCGTCGCCTGATTCCCCAGGTAGAGTTCTCCGAAATAGATCTACTTTCATCTTGGGCAAGGCTTGAAAGGATACTTAACAAAACCTCACCCTTGGCATTTAATGTATTAATGTTTTCTTTTTCAAATCTTATTTCTACACCTATATTTTTAAGTTCTCTAACAGTTTGTAGCATCACTGTTGTATTTCTTGCAAACCTTGAAATGGATTTAGTGATGATAAGGTCTATTTCACCTTGATTTGCGAGCTCTAACATTCTTTTAAACTCTGGGCGATTCTCAGTAGTTCCACTAATTCCTCGATCTGCAAACCCCCCAACAAATTCATACTCTGGATTTGCCCCGATCATTCTTTCGTAATAACTAATTTGATTTTCTAAAGACTCACCTTGTTTTTCATGGTCAGTTGAAACTCGAGCATATGCACATACTCTTTTCTTTGACTCTTTCTTTACAGTAGGCTCTATGATTCTAACTCGCATTGGAGGTCCTCCTTTCTATCAATTTGGTACTAACATATATCACTCTGAAGGCCTAAATAGTCAAGTTAATAGAATCATTATTCAACACGACTACATTGTTACTGTCAATTTTGCTTCCTGTTAAATCTTGAGCCACTAATGATCCAATATCATCAATACCAAGTGCAAATCTGTTTCGTCAAACGATAATATGAAATATTTTTATATTTCATATTATCGTTTGACACGAAAACCTGCAGAAACTATTCTGCAAACCATATATTTATTTCACTCTTCTACAAAAAGGCTCCTCTTCCACTAAATTGCTAAACCATTTCCGTAAAACTCTACCACTCTTTTCTGCGTAAAAGTAGACCCCCTGGGGTCAAAAAATCCCCCGAACTATTAGTCCGAGGGAACATAAAACACACTTCAATATTTAGTTAGAAACCACTAAACCTATTGATACCAAGCTATTTCAACTCTATCAACGCAACTGTCTCAACGTGCGCAGTCTGTGGAAACATATCAACAGGCTGAATATATTTCACTTCATACATATGGCTGATCGCCTGCAAATCTTTTGCTAATGTAGAAGGATTACAGGAAACATAAATAAACTTTTTCGGTTTTATTTTTAATAGTGTTTGTAAGAATTTTTGGTCACAGCCAGTACGAGGAGGATCGACAATCACTACGTCTGGATGCCATCCTTGTTTCAACCATTTCGGTAAAATATCCTCCGCTTTTCCTGTTTCATATTTTGCCTTCTTAACACCATGCTCAGAGGCATTTTTCTTGGCATCTTCTATTGATTCAGGGATGACGTCCATTCCTCGAATTTCAGAGGCACCTTCTGCGAGCCATAATCCGATAGTTCCAGAGCCGCAATAGGCGTCTACGATTTTTTCCTTTCCAGTGAGAGCAGCGGCTTTTTTGACTTCATCATATAGTTTTACTGTCTGCTCGGGATTTAATTGAAAAAATGCACGTGCTGATAGCTCATATGTGAATTCATTCATTTTCTCATCTATGAATTCTTTTCCTGTAATATTGAGCGTTTTTTCGCCGAAGACGAGAGATGTTTGTTTCGAATTTATATTTTGCATAACCGATACAACTTCTGGGAGCCGTTTTTTGATTTCGGCAGCAATCATCTCCTTACGAGGCAGCTTCTCGCCTGCCGTTACGATGACAACCTGAACTTGGCCTGTTTGTACTCCTACTCTCGTAACAATTGTTTTAACAATTCCCTTTTTCGTTTTCTCATTATAAATAGGTACATGGAAATCTTCGAAGATTTGCTTTACTGCATTGTTTACTTTATTTGTTGCGGGATGCTGTACGATGCACTCGGGGACACTGATGAGTCGATGTGAATTCATACTGTATAATCCTGCAACAACTTTTCCGTTCATTTCTCGCAATTGAAATTGACTTTTATTCCGATATTTCCAGGGGTCTTCCATTCCAATTGTTTCTCTTATATCTAATGCCTCAATCGCAAATTTAGTATGTCTTTCCACAGCTTGTATTAAAATATCCCGTTTTTCCTTTAATTGTTGATCGTAGCGCAAATGTTGAAGTTGGCAGCCCCCGCACTGTTCGTATACAGGGCATGGAGCTTTTATTCTAAACGGAGACCGTTTTCGGACCTTTTTTACGATGGCTTCCGAAAATTTCGGGTGGACTTTTACGACTTCCACAACAACTTCTTCTCCCGGAAGCGCGCCAGGTACGAATACGACCTTCTTTTTAAAATACCCAACGCCTTCCCCATTGATGCCAAGACGTTTTATAGTAAGGGGAAATTGTTGTTTTTCTTTGATCAACGTTTCATTTTTCATAAAATCACTCATTCTACAATTAATTCCTTAATAGGCGGTTCGATACTTCTCCATAAATATAGTGAGGCATAGCTTAAATAAGGCTGCCATTCACTACTGTATTCCAACATCTCATCTTTCGTCGGCTTCCGATCAAGTCCATAAAGGTCTTTAATCGCATTTTGTAATCCAATATCAGCAAGGGGAAAAAGATTCGGCCTACCGAGTCCGAAAAGAAGAAAGCATTGAACTGTCCACGGCCCAATTCCGCGTATTTTTATTAATTCTTTCATTATTTCTTCATCTGAAAGCTTTGATAATTTCTCTAAACTAATTGCGCCATTAACTATTTGTTGTGCGAGACCTATAACATATTCTGCTTTTCGCTGACTAAATTTTAATGTCCTTAACTGATCTATTTCTATATTTGCAATTGTTTCAGGAGATGGGTAAAAATAAACTCCATTAATTTCGTAGCCAAATGTTTTAACGAACTCTTCTGTTAAAGAAATAGCAAATTTCATATTCACCTGTTGATGAATAATGGATTTTACTAATGTTCTAAAAGGTGAAAAGTCTAATACGATTGGAGTCCCTCGATGAGTTTCAAAAATTTTATTTAGGGATGTTGTTAAAAAATGAGTTTGGATATCATTTAATGATGTTTTCCACTGGAAAATATCAGATATCTTTTCAATCACATTCATTTTTGTACCACTATTTTGGCCACTTACAATAAACACTGGCACATCCGTCGTTCCAGTTGCCTTAATGGTTGCTACTTCAGGAATCGCAGCGTAAATCGGAACCTTTATGGAGCGTTCTTTCTGATTCATGATATTTAGCGGATCCATTGCAAGTCTATTTAAAGCTAAGTCAAAATCATACGGACCGGAAACTTCTATTATTTCTTGCCACACTGATATCTCCCCCGATAAATAACTGTTCACTTATTATAACATTGTGAAAGGAATTTTTTAACTAATGGGGAAATTAGGAGAAATTCAGAACTCAAACAGGATATATACCTTAACTTTTTATAATCAATTAATTTTAAATCCTTGCTTTTTAAGTAATGTGAAAGTGATTATTTTATGAGGAAGTTGCAATGTACTCTGATTGGCGAATATTTCACGTTCATGGGCACGATGAAACACCAATGTGACCGTAGCGAAGAATCTTCACATTGAAGCCTTCAATATGCCCTTAATGTCTAATATCCTCATCCACGGGCACGATGACATCACCATCACGGCTGCTTCGATCAACAAATTGCACCCTCACTAAATTCAATGAGCAATAATAGGATTTTTCACTTTTTCTTTCATCATATAATCGTCCAAGCTTTTAAATACGTAGCCACGCTTTTTTAAATCTTGTATTACTTTTTCGAGTGCGTCTGCGTTATCTTTTGATACAGTGTGTAAAAGCATAACTGCACCCGGATGGACTTGAGCCATTATATTATCGTAGGCATATTTCCATCCTTTTTGTTGATTTATTTGCCAGTCTTTGAATGCTAATGACCATAAAACATGGACGTAGCCGGCATCTAAGGCAACTTTAAGGGTGCGTTCACTTAATATTCCTCGCGGCGGACGTAAATATTGCATATTGGTTTGTCCTGTTACTTTTTCGGTTGCCTCTTTCACCTTCTTAAGCTCCATCCTTATTTTTTCATCGCTGATTTGCGTCATGTCTGGATGGCTCCACGAATGGTTGCCAATAATATGTCCTTCATTTGCCATTCGTTTTGCTAAGTCTGGGGCACTATCTAAGTAGTGGCCCGTCACAAAAAAGGCAGCTGGAACTTTTTCTTTTTTTAAAACATCGAGAATTTTAGCTGTATAACCATTTTCGTAGCCATTATCAAATGTTAAATATAATATTTTTTCGTCTGGACTTCCTTTGTAAAAGGCGCCATATTTATCAAGAAGGTCATCATATCGCGCCCCTGCATCCGCTTGTTTTTCGTTGGATCCCTTTTTAAATCCCCAATGAATCGGTTGATTTGATATGGCATTAGTAGTGGCTGCGTGAAAAAACATAAGCATTATAGCTGGAAAAAGGAGTAGCCATTTTTTCATTTTCTTTCCGCCTTTCGCTCTTTTTATATATATTTTTCCACATCATTAAATTCATGCCTGACAATAAAAGGGACAGAATCAAATGAATAAAATCATTTGATTCTGTCCCTTTTGATTCTCTCCCTCAATTTGCTGTGAAGGAAAAGGATAGATGATCTTGAATGGGGAGCCAAGCCCCGATTTTTTGGGAAGTTACGTTTTTGACGACGATTTTTCGTTTTGTTCCTCGTATGACTAAGTACACTTCCCCGTAAGTTACTTCTCCTTTTTCAATCAAGGCAGGTACATAGGCATGTAAATATCCAATTCGCTTTGGATGGATATTATAAAATTGAGAGTGTTTCGTACCAGCGCCAATGACGGTTTCTGTAGCGACAGGAAGATTCGTTTTCTCCATCGCTTTAATTAGGATCATTTTTTGAACATCCTCTGGATGAGGAACTCTGCCTGTTAATCCACCTTTAATCCTCTTTTGAGCTTGCTGTACATAATTGATTTGGTGGTTTATTTTCCCTACTGTATTATCATAAACATTCGTATTGATTTTTTGGTATTGCCAATTCGGAAGCGTTTCATGTGATTTGTAATTTAATGGCCATTCCCCCATAAAAATCGTTGCGCGCACCCCAATGGAAAGTGGCGACTTGTTAATGGAGGATTCATTTAAGATACGAATTAAATTAGGGTTCTCGATTGCTTCGTTCGATGACTTAAACAATTCTTTCGTAAAATTGCTTGGCTTTAAATAGATTAAGTCTTCCATTTCATTTGGAATCGTATTTTCCTTTGCTATATTTATTACAGATGATGGCAATTGAAAAGAACCTTTCGATTGCTCTTTAGCAAATGTAAAGTCGGCAGGTCCTGCTACAATTAAAAGTAAAATGAGCATTAACTGCAATCCATAGCGATTATATTTCATAAAGGCAAACTCCTTTCATTATTTACCTTTATGTTTTTCCGAAAGCAATCTGTTTATCCAACATTAGAGTAAATAAAAGCCGATTCCCATAATAAAATATGCTGCAAGCAAGGTCGCCCCTTCAAACCAGTTCGATTCCCCATCATTTACAATCACAATTGTTAATAAAACAGAAGTTACCATCGCCACTATTTCAGGTATGGTGAAAACGAGAGGCATGGAAACTGGAAAAAACAACGATACAAGCACAAGAATAGGAGCAACAAACATAGCAATTTGGAGAGTAGATCCTACTGCAATTTCTACTGCCACATCCATTTTGTCTTTGAATGCCATTAAAATAGCTGATGCGTGTTCTGCTGCATTTCCAACTATCGCGACTATGATTACTCCTATGAACAGCTCACTCCAACCAAATTTTTCTCCTACTTCATGAAACGTATGAACAAGTTTTTCTGAAGTATAAGCAACCGCTAATGTGGCTAGTCCCAAAATGATAGTGGCCTTGCCTATTTTCCATTCTGGTTCCTCGTGTTCTATATTTTCTTCTGATTCCTTCGTATTATAGACACCCCTATGTGTGACTAATTTGAAATACAGGGCAGCTATGTAAAGGATCATCATAATTATAGATACACCGATACTCAACGATATGGTTTTAGTCTCATCCATACCTCTTGTAAACATTTCGGGAATAATAAAGGCAACAATAACCGCAAACATAAGTAAGCCTGAGTTATGTCTCGCATCGAAAACATTAAAGTTTTGGCGTTTAAATTTCAAACCGCCAAGAAAAAATGATAAACCCGCTACAAGTAAAAGGTTTCCAATTACGGACCCTGTTAATGAAGCAAGCACGATACTAATGAGTCCCGCCTTTAATGCAAAAATTGAAATAATTAACTCAACAGCGTTTCCAAAAGTGGCATTCAATAACCCGCCAATCCGCGGACCTGCCACAATCGTCAAGCTTTCTGTCGCTCTTCCCATGACACTGGCAAGGCTGATGATAGTTAAGCAGGATATAATGAACATGAGAACACTTGGAAAATGTAATAAAGATCCTATAACAACTAAAGGAAAGCCTATTACAATAACGATCATAAATATTTTATTCATTCACTCAAATCCTCTCCACATCTTGCCCACTAGTATTGCCTACTTCGGTAGGAATTTTTCATTAAAATTCTTCATGATACAGGCTCTTTTTGCTAATTCGAATTAAAGGAATATTAGATTTTGAATGAGAAAAGAGCTTCAATTTTTATAAGAACCGCACAACTCACTAATTAAGCATATAAGCTGGCTTTTACAAACTACACACACTAAGTAATATTAACAGTCATCCTTTTTAGGAAATAGTGAATTGATTTCTCCACCCACCATAATAATGATCGCCGAAATATAAAACCACAACATTAATATAACGATTCCTCCAATACTTCCATACGTAGAAGTATAATTTCCGAAATGAGAAACATAAAAAGAAAAACCTAATGAGACAATAATCCAACCAATACTCGAGAAAATGGCTCCCGGAACCGCTGTAATACATTTTATTTTTATGCTTGGGGCTAAATAGTAAATAGCTAAAAATACGATAAATAATATGACTGGACTTAGTGCCCATCGGATGACACCCCAAATGTTTAAGAACATATCCGAATAGCCAAATGTTGAAAAAAGGAATATTCCTATTTGTTTTCCAAAGACAGGTAGTAACAAGGCAAGAATAAAGACGAAAATCATTGCAATAGTAAAAACAATTGCGAGAGATCTTGTAACAAAAAATGGACGTTTTTCTTTTACTTCATAAGCCCGATTCAATGATTTCATTAAGGCATTCATTCCATTTGAGGCAGACCACAGGGTCCCTATAATACCAACGGTCAAGAGACCACCACTACGGTTTTGCATCACTTCATTAAGAGTCTTTTCAATCATTGCAATGGTTTCAGCTGGAGCTATATCTTTTATTAAGTTAAAAATATCTTGTTGAGTTAAAGGAGTAAAAGGAAGCAGTGAGACAATAAAAAATAATAATGGAAATAGAGACAGTAAAAAGAAATAGGCTAATTGTGCAGCCATACCAGCAACATCATTATCCATTATTTTTTTAATCAAAACTTTCGTGAATTTTAGCAAGTGATTCTTTTCTTTTCTAATTTTTAATCGTGTCTTCCCCATAATAACACCTCAATATGTTAGTCAAGCTTGATATATGTTTTACCTTTCTTGGCAGCTATAAAACATGAATAAAAAGAAAAGCAAAGCTCATTGCTCATTGTCGAATAAATTTCGGGACTGCAACAAGTGATAAAGTAGGCACTATGTTCTAAATAAGTGGAAGACGCTAGAGCTAGACTACACAACCTATAGTTCAAAATTAGTAATTTGAATAAAGCTTCTTGACATACTGTTACATTTTTCAGAATAATTTAAGTGGAGACAAGATGAAAAGGAGGGAAAGACTATAATGGCAGATAAAGAATCGATGTCAGATAAGATTTTGAAAGTGTTGGAAACAATTAGTGGCCATGTATGGGGAATACCGTTACTCGTCCTTATTGTTGGTACTGGAATCTATTTAACTGTTAGAATCGGATTTTTACAATTAAGACTTCTCCCGTATTCATTGAAACTTGCATTTAGCTTTAAACAGGATAAAAATTCCGAAGGAGATATTTCTCATTTTCAAGCATTAATGACAGCGCTTGCTGCTACAGTCGGAACCGGGAATATTGTTGGAGTAGCTACTGCAGTTGTTTTTGGTGGACCCGGAGCAGTGCTTTGGATGTGGCTTTCAGCATTTTTCGGAATGGCAACAAAGTATGCCGAAGCTATTTTAGCAGTAAAGTATCGCGTTATAGATGAAAAAGGTGAAATGTCAGGCGGACCAATGTACTATTTAGAACGTGGATTAAAACAAAAATGGTTAGGAGTCTTATTTGCCATTTTTGGAGCAATAGCTGCATTTGGTATTGGCAACCTCGTTCAATCTAACGCAGTATCAAACGTCGTCAACACTACTTTCCATGTACCCCCAGCTGTGACTGGACTTGTGTTAATGATTTTTGCGGGACTTGCTATTATCGGAGGAATAAAAAGTATTGGAAAAGTAACTTCCTTCTTTGTTCCTTTCATGGCAGTATTTTATGTTATTGGCGGACTTATTGTTTTAGTGATGAATGTTCAATTAATACCAGATGCTGTCGGTATCATTATTTCAGATGCATTTACTGGAAAAGCTGTCGCAGGTGGTGCAATTGGTGCTGTTATTCGATATGGTGTTGCTCGGGGAGTCTTTTCCAACGAAGCAGGTCTAGGTTCAGCACCAATTGCCGCTGCAGCTGCCAAAACAGACATGCCTGGCCGGCAAGCCCTTGTTTCCATGACTCAAGTATTTATAGATACGATCATTATTTGTTCCATTACGGGGATTACCATTGTAATGGCAGGATTATACAGCGATGCGGCCATACACCCCGGAGACTTGACCTCTGTTTCATTTGCGCACTTTCTCGGAAATACGGGTTCAATCATCGTAGCTCTTGGTCTATTATTTTTTGCTTCCTCTACGATTATAGGCTGGTCGTATTATGGTGAAAAATGTTTTTCCTATTTATTTAAAGCAAAGGTAGTTATCTATTATCGAGTCGCTTTTGTACTCGTTGTTTATATCGGCGCTGTCATTGAATTAAAAATCGTTTGGACGTTTTCAGATATAATGAATGGCTTAATGGCGATTCCGAACTTAATCGGTCTTCTCGGTCTCTCAGGAGTAGTCATTCATGAAACAAGAAAAGTAATAAAAACAATTAAAGAGGAAAAGGCAGAAATGAAAAAGTCCGTATAAACTTTACCATACCTTTCTAAAATTTTTAGGAAAGGTATTTTTTCATTGACAATGCCGTAACATCATGAAAGGATAAATGATATGTATGAGAGAGGATGAGATGTTAGTGGATTTATCAAAAAACACACCTGAAAATATTGAATACATGGTTAATGAGATCGTTACTAAGATGAAGATGGTTAATATTGGAGCAATTAAATCAGAAAGTATGGATTCTGAAATGTACGAGGAACTTCATGAAATCTATGAAATGGTTATGAAAAAGGACAATTTTAGCCCGAGTGAAATGCAAGCATTGGCTGAAGAGCTTGGTAGACTTCGAAAAGTATAAATAAACAAATAACTGCACCTCATCTGAAGGTGCAGTTCGCATTTATTTATTTAGTAATAGAAGGTTCCCTCTCCACCATACATAACCCTTTAAGAATGGAAAGCATTTTTTTAATATCTTTTTCGCTAACATCATTTATACAAGAAATCTGCATCCAGTTTCTATCGTTTAAATAATAACTTTCATAATGGAGATTAAATCCATTCAAATATAAATTATCCCCAAGCTGTTTAACAGAAACTTCTTTTGGAAGCAAAATCGTCATGATAGTATGGGCAGAATAATTTTTTTCAGATAACACCGTCAGCCCAGCTTCTTCTACACCATTTCGTATCAAGTTATAGCGTTGTTCTATTAATTCATATTCTTTCTGAGGGCATTCATACCTTTTTAACGCCTCAGCCAGCGCTGTCATTAGATTGGATGATTGAGAATATGGAATGCCATCTGCCGCTGTATAAGCACCAAGATCAAGATATCTCGGCAGCCTTTTATTTGGCTTTACGTCTTCACTATGGAAAACAAACGAAAGACCTGAATAACTTGCCAGGGCTTTTCCACTCACACCAGATGCAAGTAATACACCTTCTAAATGTAGAGGAACCGCTCCCAACGAACTAATACAATCCAAAGACAGCGATAAGTCGTATGACCGACAAACATTCTTCAACATGTCGATGTCATTTAATACTCCAGTAGACGTTTCACAGTGAACTGCCCAAATCCAGTGATATTCCCCATTACTCACAGCTTCTATGATATCTTCTTTTTTAAAAGGAGTTCCCCATTCAGTTTCTATCACATTGAAGTTAAGATCCATCCGCTCGGCATGATCCACAAGCCTCTCACCAAATTCACCATTAACAAGAATTAGGCCTTTTCCCGGCAATAATGATAACTGCCCTGCAACCACATCATTTGCCAAAGTCCCTGTCCCATGCAGAATTTGGACATGCTTCGCATGAGCAAGTGTTGTTAATTTCTTTTGAACAGTTTGAAGCAGGTTTTCAAAGCCTTTTGATCTATGTGAATATGGAGAAGTGGCAAGCGCTTTTTTTACCGAATCGGAAATTGTCGCAGGTCCAGGCAAAAAGTTCACTTGTTCTTTTAAAATTCTACCTGCAATTCCTTCATCAAAAGTTGTTTTTGTAAGATACATAGGTTGAAAGGCTGCTTTTTCATCCCCTGTTAAATAAGCAAAAGGCTGAAATCCCATTTGTCCATACAGTTTTTGTTCACGAGTGGTTCCTGATATGAGCGCCGCATCATATCCCAACTTTAAGCAATAGCGAATTAACGCTTGAGCCAAACCTAGGAAAGCTCTCCCATTTCGGTATACAGGATCTACTGCCAACAGTCTTATTTCACACGGATTTTCAACGGCAACAGGTAAATGTTGTTCTACTTCACCAATTTTCCCGTCTAATGAAAATGGCCGTTTACTGCGAACACAAATCATCCCTACGAGTTGATCATCTTTCATGCAAATAACATATGTATTTTCATCATGAAATTTATCTATTAACGTACGTGCTTCATTTTTTTCATGCTGAGGAATTTCTTCCACAAATGTTTGATAATTCAACTTTAAAATTTGTTCAAATTCTGATGGTTTAGTAGCGATTTTATAAATTAAGCTCATCAGCTGATTTTCCTTTCACTGAAAATTTTATCTAGAATGTTTTGCCGATGTGCAAAAATAACCATGGCAGAAAGTAAAATAGCAGAAAGTATAGGATATAAATCAAAATGATAAAAATACATAATGGCTGGCAATAAAGCTACAGCTGCCATACCTGCTATAGTTAAACTTTTAATAAAAAAATAAAATAATATAAAGACGCCTGCAAATGCAGAAAATAATAACGGATCAAATGCCAATAATCCACCTATAAAAGTCGACATACCTTTCCCGCCTTTAAAGTGAAATAGTATGGGAAAAATATGACCAAGAATAACCGCGAATAAAATAAGTAATTGAGCCACGATGCTAAATTCAAGCAACTTAGCAATCAAAACGACTATAGCACCTTTACCAGCATCGCCAAAAAACGTAATGACAAAAGCTTTTTTGCCAAGTATTCGCCCTGCGTTTCGAGCCCCCGCGTTCCCACTCCCTTCTACTTGAATATTTTTGTGATAAAAAAGCTTTGCTAACACATAACCTGTTAAAATATTTCCTATTACATAGGCCCCTAAAAACAGCAGAGTCTCTCTCATTTTACTTCCTTTTCACAATTGGTTATTTTTAAATAATATTAACATAATTTGAAAGTTTTTGTGTCAAATATTGTTAAGCTCTATATATTCTCCTCTTTTTCACATCATTGTGATAACTATTAACGTGCATTTTTGTTAAAATAAAAAGGAGCACAATGAAAGAGTGACATATAATGAAAAAAATTATTTTAATATATACAAGTATGACAGGCAATACAGAAATATTAGTTGAAGAAGTGTTGAAGGGGATAAAAGAATTAGATATTGATGTGACAGTGAAGGAAGCCTTTGACTCCCTTCCTACTGATTTGCTCGGCTATGATGGGTTTTTAATCGGAACATATACGTGGGAAGGTGGAGAAATCCCTGATGAATTTATGGATTTCTACGAAGAATTAGATCATGTAAACCTATCGAAAAAAAAAGCAGCCGTATTTGGTTCTGGCGATTCCTATTATGGTTCCACCTTTGGTGCGGCAATAGATTTATTTGCCGAAAAAATACAGGAATTAGGTGGAGAGCTTCTTCTTCCTAACTTAATCATCGATATGTATCCAGATCAAACGGAGCTTAATCAATGTAAGGAATTTGGTCGGAAATTTGCAGATTTCATTTTCAGTGAAGACTAAAATATCAAATATTGGCGTTTATTGGCAAAAATGTATTTCCCAAGAAATAAATGAGACGAGGATAAAATGATATCATTTTATCCTCGTCTATATTGTAAAGTAAAGAAAGTATGCAATCTTATACACTCCTTATTTTAAAGAAGTCTATCAATGTCTAGCTTCAGGCGCCCAGCGACTAGCAAACTTTCAGCTCCTTCCTACGATAAGTCAACACTAGGTGAAATTTGAAGTGCCAATTTCACTAGGTGATATTTGAAGTGCCAATTTCACTAGGTGATATTTGAAGTGCCAATTTCACTAGGTGATATTTGAAGTGCCAATTTCACTAGGTGATATTTGAAGTGCCAATTTCACTAGCTCGTTCCTCGCCGAGTTTCCTTTATCTCGTCAGAAGCTTAAAAAGTTTGTGCGTCGCTGAACGGGCGCCTTGCGCTATTCTTACTAATCGTTCACATTTTTCATTCGAGGAAGGATTAATACCTCGACTCGTCGATTTTTCGCTCTTCCTGCTTCCGTTTTATTGTCTCCAATAGGTTGGAATTCACCGTATCCTTTTGCACTAAACCACATTGGATCAAGATTCTTATCCTCTAGCAGCACCTTCATAAAGTTTACGGCCCTCATGACACTGAGTTCCCAATTTGATTGAAAGTTAGCATTTCCAATAGGTATATTATCTGTATGGCCACTAATGATAACATTTCTCGGCGGCTCCATTTCGAGTAAAACGGCTAGTTCTTTTGCTGTTTTTTTATCTGCATCCCGAACCTCTGCTTTTCCAGATTGAAAAAGCACATTATCTCGAATCGTAAGCAAAAGCCCTTCCGTCGTCAATGACGTATCGAATTTATTACTATAATCATTTTTTTGAATATATGCATTAATTTTTGACTGTATCGCCTCAAGTTCTTTCTGCTCTTCTAAGTCAAAAATGATGTCTTCTTCCTTAATAGGCTCTTTCTCTTCCGCTTCTTTTTCCTCTTGTTTTTCCTCATTTACAGAATCGGGATTATCTTTACTATGGTCGTCATTTTCAATTGGCTGCTGATAATCGAGTGGACCCGTCCCACCAAGAAAAATCCCATTAAAAACTTGGGAAAGCGCCTGGAATTTTTGAGCATCTACTGAACTAGTAGAAAAAAGAACAATAAATAAAGCTAAGAGCAATGTCAATAAATCAGCATAAGGAAGGAGCCAAGATTCATCTGTATGAGCGCCATCTTTTTTCTCTCTCTTACGCCTGGACATTTTGACTTTCACCACTTTCCTCAAATATTTCTCTTCGCTCTGAGGCAGGCAAGTAAGAAGCTAATTTTTGCTCTATCACGCGCGGAGCTTCTCCTTCTAAAATGGACAGGATTCCTTCGACCATCATTTCCTTTATTCGTACTTCCTCTTTCGACTTTTGCTTTAATTTATTAGCGAACGGATGCCACCAAACGTAGCCAGTGAATATACCGAGCATCGTAGCAACAAAAGCAGATGATATTGCTTTTCCAAGCTCGTCTGTATTATCCATATTACCAAGAGCAGCAATTAATCCAATAACCGCACCAAGTACCCCAAGTGTCGGGGCATATGTTCCTGCTTGTGAAAAAATTGAAGCTCCAACAGCATGGCGATCCTCCATTGCATCAATTTCTTCATTCAATACTTCACGAATGTAATCTGCACTTTGACCATCTACAGCAAGATTTAAGCCATTTTTCATAAACGGATCTTCAATATCTTCAATGGTTGCTTCTAATGCAAGCAATCCTTCTTTTCTTGCTAATTGAGCTAAGTCTGAGAATTCTAAAATTAAATCTTTCGCTTTTAAACTTTTCTTTTCTTTAAAAATAATCCCGAATAATTTCGGTACTTTTTTAATTTCTGATGTCGGAAAAGCTGTAATTACACTTGCCATCGTCCCGACGATAATGATTAATATAGCCGCAGGATTAATAAGTGCAAAGAGACTTACACCTTTTAATACCATACCTACACCTACTGCCACTATTCCAAGAATTATTCCAATAAGTGTTGTTCTATCCATCTGCTTCACCCTAAACTATATATGTCTTATTCTATATATCGACAGATAAGACCAAATTTCAATCACTTTTAACTTAGAAAAACTTTTTTTCAATTTTGTTTTCATACTGCTTAAACACAGATGAGTTGGTCTTGATTCTTTTTTTCGAAAGCAAACTATTATACTGCAAGATCTTTGCATTGAGTTCTTTTTTTAAACCGTCTTTTTTCATTTCATCTTCTGTCTTATTTATTAAGTCTTCAATTGTCATGATTTCTTTTTTTACATCCATCTCATCGGGCGAAAATCCTGCGTTTTTCATTACTCTATAGGCCATTTTCAACTCATTTGGAATGCCTTCCATTGTGTCTTTTGGCAATGGCTTCCCCATGCCGGGAAGATTGTCAAACTCACCATCTTCATAAGCCTTGCGGATTCTTTCTTCTGTAATCCCTCCAAATTTATCCATCATCCCGCCTCCTTAATCGATATCTTCATTATACCTGTTTGTGAAAAAGCAATCCCAAGATAAAAATGACAAAGACGTTACGATTGGAAGAATCTTGTATTCCTATTCTCAACTATTTAATGCCTTTACTGACCGCGGTCTTGACCTTCACTGACGGCTATTTTAATTTTACTGATATGATACAGTTTCTTAGCTGCCTGAACGCCCCATTACTTCCTTCTATCATTACTGATAAAGTAAAAAAAGAGAAGCATCTCTGCTTCCCTTCATTCACTATATCGATAACGCTTTTCGAGGTATGATTGTCCAAGTTCTACAATCGAGCAAATTCCCCAATAAATTAAAGCTACGAGTATATACATAGTCATATAATCAAATTCCCGCCCACCGACGATTTTTGCACGATTGAACAGATCGGGAACTGTAATCATTGCCGCTAGTGAGGAAGCTTTAATCAAATCCAACAATACATTTGATAATGGCGGTACTGCGATTTTTGTAGCTTGTGGTAAAATGATCAGTTTCATTGTTTGCCAGTATGATAAGCCCAAAGCAGTTGCTGCTTCCCATTGACCTTTATTAACAGAAGTAAGCGCTGAGCGGTTAATCTCAGCCATATATGCCGCGGAATGTAAACTAAACCCTATCAAGGCACAGGTGATGGCACTAAATTCAATTCCTATCATAGGGAGGCCAAAATACAATAAAAACAAAAATACGAGCATTGGTGTTCCTCTCATGAAAGAAATATAAACTTGAGCTGGCCATTTTAATAACACATACTTTGACATTCTCCCTAAAGCTAGGAAAAAACCAATCAGTAACCCGACAGCCATGCCGACAAATGAAATGAGGATCGTATACCATATACCTTGCAGTATGTAAGGAAAGGATTTAATGGCAAGCGGTAGGTCAAAAATATATTGCCATTGAATATTGCCCATTATGTAACCTCCCACTTACTGGAAATCAAAATCCTGTTTTACAGATACGTCTGCTTCATTGAAAAATGCCTTCGATAGTTTAGTAATCGTACCATCTTCCTGCATTTCTTTTAATTGTTCATTGATTTTATCTAATAAATCATTGTTATCTTTTTTCACTACAATCGCCATCTCACTTGGATGGTAGCGAATATCCGGATGGATCGTAATATTTAAATCCGGAAATGCAGCAAGAGCCAAAGTTTGCAAGTAATAATCATTTAAAATAATGTCTGTTCTTCCAACAGCGACATCCCGTAAATAAACCTCATTTGTTGCATTTTCATAAATTACTTCTTCCGCCCCATTCTCACGAGCAATATCCATATAAATAGAAGTGGCTGCACCAGCCGCTTTCTTACCTTTTAAATCCTCCAATGTTTTGATTCCTGAAAGATCATCTTTGCGGACAATTGCTGTCCCGTACGAATATTTATAAGGATCTGAAAAACTAACCTTCTCTTTTCTTTCATCCGTAATTTCAATATCATTCGCGGCAACATCAATCACGCCACTATTTAAAGATGTTAAAAGCCCATCAAATCCCATTTCTTTAAACTCGATTTCAACATCCAGCCGTTTAGCAAGCTCTTTTAAAATTTCAACTTCAAACCCAGTTAGTTCATCTGAGTCTTGTTCATGAAAAGATGTAGGATATAATGTACCAGAAGTACCGGCAATGATTTTTCCTCTTTCTTTAATGGCTTCCCAAGAATTTTTATTTTTAGCAGAATCTTTACCGCTAGAACAAGCTGTTACGAAGAATATAGCTAATATTCCTATTAGTGCTAGTAAAATACTTTTATTTTTTAACATTTCCAACCCCTCAATTCCTAGTATTCCTACCGATATTGTTCAATCTTATAAAATATACATGTGCGAAAAAAATTTTGCAAGTTTCCACTCGTTAATTCTATGATAATGAACTCGTTAAGTATATCTCCGCCATCTCTCCTTATGTTAAAAAGATGTACCTTTGAAATAAGGCACATCTTTTATATTAACTTAAAGGTGTATAATATTCATATACATATGGATTTTCAGGTTCATTCATCTTCTTTACATTTGTAATTTGCAAGAAAGGCAGCTCCCAATCATTCATAGTCGTTGTCGATAACTTTCCAGTTGCCTGAACCCATTGGTCCTCTTCAATATTTTCGAACCCGTCCATCGTGGAAATAATTCCGTACACTGAAGCGTCAGCAATACAACATGATACTCCGAAACGTGCAACAACAAATTGATCTTCATTAAAGTCTGGTTCCTTATATACAAACCCGATGATCTCAATTTCCTTTCCAACAAATAAACTAGGATCTTCATGCAGAATATTCAAGATTGCAAGGTAGTGATCATCATCCACTATAACTTTATCTTCATTTAAAAGCTTATTCTTCAGTTTCTCTTGTTCTTCAGTGGTCAGGATCAACATATCATTTCCAGCTTCATTCGTTTCAAATTCATTGCTTTCAGATAATCCATCATTAGGATCGGTTTCTACACGCTCATCCAACTTTTCCGTATAACCTACTGGATCATTCAAATACTCCTCGGCTTCTTCTATATCTAAGGAACTGTCATCATTTATTTCAGGAGGCTGTGTATACAACCCTGATCCATATTTGATTCCTCTTTTTGCCGCAACCGAACTATCAAGGGTAGTGATAGGAAATAATAAACCAGTAAAAACAGGTAAGACAAAAATAGAATAGATGAAAAATGTTTGCAAAGGGGAACCTTTTTGATTATGATCAAATCCGCAATTGCAGTATAGTTCATCTCTATTTTTTGAACCACTTCTCCATATTTGGACAATACCTAAAATAAACAAAACAACTATCGAAAAGTAAGGAAATGGGACCATTTTCGGTGCTATAAAGCTTTGAATATTACCTGTTACGAGTAGTTTAAAAATTAACAGGAAAAAGCCAATTAATATGATACCGCGTAAATAGACATGAAAACTATAATCTCGTTCCGTTTGCATTCAATCACCTCACAAAAACCAATATTGATAGATTAATATCATCACATAAACTGACACTGTCACAATCACTATAAAGCTGATAACAAATTTAGCGCGAAAATAAGCAAACAGCATAATCGTATTTTTCAAATCTAACATTGGTCCAAATACGAGAAATGCAAGGAGTGAACCTGTAGAAAATGTATGTGCAAACGAGGATGCTACAAAAGCATCCGCTTCCGAGCAAAGCGATAAAACAAAACCGAAACCCATCATGATGAGAGGTGAAGCAGTGTCACTCGTACCCATACTCAATAAAAGATTTCTGTCAAAGAAAGTTTGAAATAAGCTGGCAATCATTGCTCCCATAATCAAATATTTGCCCATATCAAAAAATTCATCGCTGGCATGGAAAAATGTTGCTTTGAATTTATTCGTTTTTTCTCCTATTGATTCAATAGGCCTGTCTAACAACTCATCAGTTGTCCACTTTAATTGATCACGATTCCGAAAAAAAGCATAGGTCAATGCACCGATCACAATAGCAAGAACAAATGCCAAACCCATACGGGCATAAGCGACGCTTGGTGTAGTTTGGAAAGCATAATACGTAGCTGCAAAGACAATTGGATTTAATATAGGTGCTCCAACAATAAAGATAACACCTATGTGTAATGGCATCCCTTTTTTCATTAATCTTCTGACAACCGGAATAATAGCACATTCACAAACAGGAAAGATGGCGCTTAAAATAGCTGCCGGAACAATCGCAATAAGCGGATTCTTAGGTATAAACTTTTGAACCGTTTCCTCGGCAACAAAGGTTTGAATTAGAGCAGAGACAAATACTCCCAGCAAAACAAATGGCAAAGCTTCTAGTACAATGCTTAAGAAAATGGTATTCACATTTAATAAGCTTTTTGGGATGGTCTCTTGAACCTGTGTGAACTCCACGAAAAAGAATAAAAAGAGGAGTATTCCTATAAGCAGTATACCTGTCCCTTCTTTCAGCCAAACACTTCCTTGTTCACGCATAATGAAACCCCAATCTTAGTAATTTGTTAAACGAATAACTGTTTCCAATGTTTATGAATCTGATCCTCTTCAAGTCCCATTCCAATTAAAATAATCATCGGTTTTCGATTCAAAGAACTCGGAATTGGAGCAAATGCCACTTTATTCGAAGCAAATTGAAAACTATATATTTGCTTGGATCCTTCCATTTCAATAAATCCCTTTCCCCGAAGAATATTGACAGGTAGCTGTTTAAGCCACTTTTCAAACGTTTTTTTCCTTATAACGGGAACATCTTCAAGCTTAATCGCCTGAACAGTCGAATGATGATGATGGTGGTGTTCTTTTTCTGAAATGCCATTTCCAACTAAAATGGATTCAATTCTCTTTTCGAAAAGATGTTCCGGATTTATCTTTCCGTACAAACTTTCTATCATTACTTTTTCTTTCCCTACTATTTTCGTAATCTTTTGTTTAATTTTTTCAAGTTGTCCCTCCGGTATTAAATCAGTTTTATTTAAAAGCAAAAGGCTTCCGCAAACCGTTTGTTCCTTCATTAAATTTCTAACCTCGGCAGAGCTTGAAAAGATACTTTGATATTCCAAATAATGACTTGCATCCAATACTGTGATAACCGACATTAATTCAAATTGTTCTATATACGGGCTACTTAACAAGACTTCTTGTATTTCTAATGGATTTGCGACTCCCGTTCCTTCAATAAATAAAATATCTAAAGGCTGTTTTTCCATTTCTAAAACTAGCTCGTCCAAAGTACTTTTAAGATCATCTTGAATCGTACAACAAATACAACCATTTAAGAGCTCGAATACTTTTTCATTTTCAAATAAATGATTTTCTACATTGGCTTCTCCGAGTTCATTCAAAATGACTCCAGGCTGCCACCCCTTTTTCTTGGAATATTCAAGCATACTCAATAAGACGGTTGTTTTTCCGCTTCCAAGAAAACCACTTAACACATATACGGGGATTCTTTTCTCACTTTTCATCGTATCACTCCATTATGCTTGTCTAGTGAATTTGTCTAGTTGTAAATATTCTATGAAGGTTTCCTAGCAAAGTATTACAACTTAATAAACCGTGTAAACATAAAGGTCTTCTGGATAGGAATCATTTTATTGAATGGCTGGTAATAGATAGAGTCCATTTTTCATTCTACCTCCAGCCAGTCATCATTTTGAAATTCTCTCCTTTTGGAAATTCCAAAAGCATATAGTCATTAATCTACGGGCAACTGGAATAATCTCGCACTTACAATGGCATCTGGTGAAGTCGCCGATAAAACGGACAAAAAGCGATTTTTCGGAATCACCTTTGCTAACATCTCATCGGTTAAAATTATTTGAATGAAACTAGAAATAATGACAGCTAGCATAATAAATGGAAAGGCTCTATTAAAAATACTGATAAAGATGGTATTGAATTGTAAAAAAAAATTGACTGGACATTATCCATTAGTTCTTTATTGTGTAAACCTTTTTGCTTACAAAGAATGCGTAAAGCAAAAAACCTGAATATCAAAGTGTAAATTTTTCCCTTATCTTTACTAATTTTATTAATTTAACATTCATATGAAGCTCAGAAAAACATAAAATAAAAAATACTTGCCATTCCCATTTTTTTATTATAAGATACAAATCGTAATGATTACGATTTAGAAAGGAGAATTTTATGCAAAAAATACCGGTTACTGTTTTAAGCGGATATTTAGGTGCTGGAAAAACAACTCTGCTCAATCATATTTTACATAATAGAGATGGACTTCGTGTTGCAGTTATTGTTAATGATATGAGTGAAGTTAATATTGATGCTGATTTGATTCATTCTGGAGGTTTTCGGAGGACGGAAGAAAAACTTGTAGAACTTCAAAATGGCTGCATTTGTTGTACATTGCGAGAAGATTTAATGATTGAAGTGGAAAAGTTAGTTGAATCCGGAAATATTGATTATATCGTAATCGAGTCAACCGGCATTAGTGAACCGATCCCGGTTGCTCAAACCTTTTCGTATTTCGATGAAGAATTGGGAATAGATTTAACAAAGAAATGCAGATTAGATACGATGGTAACTGTCGTTGATGCAAATCGTTTTTGGACAGATTTTTCATCTGGCGAAAGTCTACTAGATCGTAATGTCGGAACGAATGAATTTGATGAGCGAGATGTTGTCGATTTATTAATCGATCAAATCGAATTTGCAAATGTCATTATTTTAAATAAGACTGATCTTATTAGTAAAGAAGCTGCCGATGAGTTAACCCGTGTACTGCAAATACTAAATCCCGATGCAAATTTGATTCGAACATCATTCGGAAATGTCTCTCTTGCAAACCTTATAAACACAAAGTCTTTTGATTTTGAAAAAGCAAGTCAAGCAGCCGGCTGGATAAAAGAATTAAATGAAGAGCATGTTCCAGAGACAGATGAATATGGAATTTCCTCATTTGTTTATAGAAGAAAACGTCCATTCCATCCTGGAAGATTGGATCAATGGCTAGAAGACTGGCCAGTAGAAGTTATACGTGCAAAAGGCTTTTTCTGGCTTGCTACTAGAAATGATATGGTTGTGCTCCTTTCACAAGCTGGAACATCCATTACCATTGAAGCTGCTGGTCACTGGATTGCAGCTTATCCTGAAAATGAGCGTGCAATCATTCTTGAAGAAGAACCAGAACTATTGGATCATTGGGATACAACGTACGGGGATCGAATGTCAGAGCTTGTTTTCATTGGGATAGATTTGAATAAGACTATGATCGAATGTCAACTGGACAAATGTTTATTAACTGACGATGAAATGCTTGAAGATTGGAAGAAAATATATGACCCCCTCCCCTCTTTCACGAATTTGGAGTAATACATCTTGCAAATCGTAATGATTCCGTTTAATATATTCAGAGTCTAATAAAAAAATTTGATGATAAGAATCATATAGATATATTTGGATCAAAGAAAGGAATTTATTTTATGAAAATCAAATCCATTTTTTTCACATTACTTATACTTACTGCTGCATTTTTAAGTGGTTGTAATTCGAACTCAACTACAAATAAGGATATTAACAAAAATGAGCAAAAAAAGTTAACTGTATTTACAACTATCTATCCTATTGAAGACTTTACGAAAAAAATCGGCGGAGTACATGTTGAAGTAAAAAGTGTATATCCAGCAGGAGCAGACGCCCACACTTTTGAACCAACGATGAGAACAATGATGGATATTGCAGATGCAAATCTTTTCATTTTCAATGGATCAGGACTTGAACCTTTTATAGAAAATACGAAGAGTTCCTTATCAAAGGAAAAAGTTAAACTAGTAGAAGCTTCAAATGGAATTGAATTATTAAGTGGAGACGACGATCACGACCATGGACATGAAGAAGAGGATCATGAAGATCATGATCATGCTGATGAAGATAAGCATGCAGATGAACATCACCATGACAAAGATCCACATATTTGGTTAGACCCTATGAATGCAACAAAAATGGCCGAAAATATTAAAAATGCTCTCACTGAAGCAATGCCATCTGCTAAAGATGATTTTGAAAAGAATTTCCAAGATGTAAAACACGAACTTGAACAATTAGATCAAGAATTTCAGAAAACAGTTGAAGCTGCCGACCATAAGGAAATCCTTGTGTCACATGCCTCGTATGGATATTGGGAACATCGATATGGGTTGGAGCAAATTAGCATATCCGGTTTGAGTCCCGAAAATGAGCCGTCACAAAAACAGCTCCAAGCTATTATTGAAACAGCTAAGGAGCATCACATATCCTATATAATTTATGATCAAAATCCAGTAACAAAAGTAGCTGATGTTGTAAAAAAAGAAACAGGAACAACACCAGTTACATTGCACAACTTGGAATATATTACTGAAAATGATTTAAAAAATAATGATGATTACTTCAGTATTATGAATAAGAATATTGAAACCTTGAAGAAGGTTTTAGGAAAATAATCCAAAGCGTTTTAGCGCTTTGTTTTTTTTTGTTCAATGAATTGGCTTTCCTTCCATCGCTTGGTAAAATGAACAAGAAGGTTTTGATCACAATCCAAAGGAGAATTGCTATGACCAATTTTCAGGAAACACTTGAAAAGTATGCAGAATTAGCTGTAAAAGTAGGAGTAAATGTGCAAAAAGGTCAGACTCTTGCCGTTAATGCAGCGATTGATAATGCAGAATTTATTCGCTTAGTTGTAAAAAAAGCGTATGAAGCAGGAGCTAAAAACGTCGTTGTGAATTGGAACGATGATGTCGTTTCCAGACTTAAATATGATCTTGCTCCAGATGAAGCATTCACAGAATATCCAATTTGGCGTGCCCGTGAAGTGGAAGAACTAGCTGAAGCTGGCGCTGCCTTTATGTCTGTTGTTTCTTCTGGTCCTGATCTAATGAAAGGTGTAGATTCTTCAAGAATCGCAAATTTCCAAAAGGTTGCTGGCAAAGCAATGGAAAAATACCGCCAATACATACAATCGGATAAAGTTAGCTGGACTGTCATTGCTGCACCATCTAAAGATTGGGCTGCAAAAGTTTTCCCAGACGCTGCTCCTGAAGATCAAGTTGCGAAGTTATGGGATGCCATTTTTACAGCTACTCGAGCAAATTTAGATCAACCAGTGGAAGTATGGAAAAAGCATGATGAAACTCTTCATGAAAAAGTAGACTACTTAAATAATAAGCGCTATAAAAAGCTTCATTATACGGCGCCAGGTACAGATTTAACCATTGAATTACCTGAAGGTCATCTATGGGCTGGGGCTGGCAGTATAAATGAAAAAGGTCATGAATTTATGGCGAATATGCCGACTGAAGAAGTATTTACGGTTCCCCATAAAGATGGCGTAAATGGATATGTTTCAAGTACAAAACCATTAAGCTATGCAGGGAACATTATTGATGAATTCACCATTACATTTGAAAATGGCCGGATTGTCGATGTAAAAGCAAAAGAAGGCGAAGAAATTTTGAAACAGCTTGTTGAGACAGACGAAGGCTCCCACTATCTTGGAGAAGTTGCACTCGTCCCATTCAACTCACCAATTTCACAATCGAATATATTGTTCTATAATACATTATTCGATGAAAATGCTTCGAACCACCTTGCAATTGGAAGCGCCTATGCCTTTTGTATAGAAGGCGGCAAGAAAATGTCTCAGGAAGAACTTGCAGAAAAAGGCTTAAACTCTAGTATCACACATGTCGATTTCATGATAGGATCAGCAGAAATGGATATCGATGGAATTACAGCTGAAGGTGCGGCCGAGCCTATTTTCCGAAATGGCGATTGGGCGTTTTAATACAAAAATTGTAAGCTAAACATTATTATTTGAAAAAAAAGAGTCCGGAAAATAAATTCCGGGCTCGTTTATATTTAATATTGAAGATCCGTTTCCCATCCATTATTGTAAAAAGTTCGATTCGTTTCAACACCTGCTGCAGTTAAGTCATCCAATATGGTCGCTTCCCCTGCCATCTCTTCAAGTAGTTCTGCGTAATATTCTTTTTTATCCCCATCCGTTTGTTCATAACCACTCGCTGTTTCATAAATGGCATCAAATTTTCCTTTGACGACAAGAGTGTTATTCCAGCGTTTAAAAAGAATGGATCCATCAGGATTACATCTAATTCTTCTCATTCCTTTATCCATATTGTAGTCACTCCTCCTCGAGAATGGTCATTTGTTGATGGACAAACTAGGGCAGTTAAAAGCATTGAGGAACAAAGGATATAATTTACCGTTTTTAATATACCCTAATTTTTTCCTAATAAACCTTGTTTCGTCATTATGCTATTGTATCTCTGATCAGTGGTATACTAATAGTACAATCTTTCGTTAAGAGGTGAATGAGTTGGAGCAGACAGAAAAGAAAAGGATGAAAGATACGGTAACGATTAAGACAAGTCATGTTTTTCCTCCAGATGCCAATCATCTAGGGACATTATTCGGGGGGAAATTAATGGCATATATTGATGATGTAGCTTCGATTGCCGCCATAAAATTCGCTCGTAATTTAGTCGTTACAGCGTCAACTGATTCTGTCGATTTTATAAAACCAATTCGAATTGGCGATGCGGTCACCCTAAAAGCAATGGTGACATGGACGGGTAGAAGTTCCATGGAGGTTTTCGTAAAAGTTACTTCTGAGCACTTATTAACTGGCGAAAAATCAATTGCCGCTCTATCTTTTTTAACATTTATCGCTTTAGACGTTAATGGTAATCCAACTACCGTTCCACAAGTGATCCCAGAAACTGAAGAAGAGCAATGGCTGAATGAAACAGCAAAATCAAGGGCCGCACACCGGAAAGTACGTAAACAAGAAAGCAAGGATTTAGCAGCCTTCTTTTCAAATAATCTAAATAATGAATAAGCAGCCGGAAGTCAGGCTGTTTTTTTATTTCGTTCATTACTATCCTTTACAGGAAAGTTAAGTTTTTATAACAGCAGCTAGTCCCCTATTTTCCCATCCCTATATATATCAACAGTTTACAAGCTTTTCTTTGTAACATTTTCGCAGTTTCCATTTTCTGTTACAAGCATTCCGTGAAAAAATTGTCTATACTTATGGAAAACTGTACATATTTGTATGCTTTTAAAATAGTAAAGGTATGGTGATGACCATGTTTTCTAATTCAGAAATCGGAATCGACTTAGGTACTGCAAACGTACTTGTTTATACGAAAAACAAAGGTATTATTTTAAACGAACCATCCGTTGTCGCGGTGAATACTGATACAAAACGAGTCTTAGCTGTTGGTGCAGAGGCAAAGAGCATGATAGGAAAAACACCTGGAAATATTGTAGCCGTTAGACCATTGCGCGACGGTGTTATAGCTGATTTTGATATTACGAGCCAGCTATTGAAGGAAGTAATGAAAAAAGCAGGGAAAAATATTGGTTTTGCATTAAGGAAACCAGATGTCGTCGTTTGTACACCATCAGGTGCCACTTCCGTTGAACGTAGAGCCATTCACGATGCAGTAAAAACATGTGGTGCGAAACACGTACATCTCATTGAAGAGCCGGTTGCAGCTGCTATCGGAGCTGACCTACCGGTAGAAGAGCCTGTAGCGAATGTTATTGTAGATATCGGTGGCGGAACTACAGAGGTAGCCATTATTTCATACGGTGGTGTAGTAACGTGTAATACAGTGCGCATCGGCGGAGATTTATTTGATGAAAATATTATCCAACATATTCGAAAAAATTATAATTTGTTAATTGGAGAATATACAGCCGAACAAATTAAAATGGAAATTGGATATGCATTAATCGACCATCCTGAACGAAAAATGGATGTCAGAGGTCGAGATCTTGTTACAGGTTTGCCAAAAACCGTCTCCCTCAGTTCCTATGAAATTCAAAATGCTTTAAGAGAATCATTGCTTCATATATTAGAAGCCATACGCGCAACACTAGAAAATTCACCTGCTGAGCTAAGCGGTGATATTGTGGATCGCGGCGTCGTTCTAACCGGAGGTGGCTCTCTGTTGAATGGTTTACAAGAATGGCTAAGCAACGAAATCATCGTTCCCGTCCACATTGCTCCAAACCCTCTTGAATCGGTTGCAATCGGAACAGGACGTTCACTGAAGTTTATTAATAAATTGCAGAAAGCTACTAAATAATTTTTGTAAAGCCTCTGGGTTGAAGATTGGCTCAGGGGTTTTACCTTTGTTCTTTTGCGTTTCAGAGAGGCCTTAAAAAGAAAAATGATTCTTATAAGACGAAAACTTATCCTCTTTCTATTTTCATTCCAATTCAATAACATGTGCACAAAAAAATACTGACCCGATTAAAAACTAATCAGGACAGTATTTTTTAAAAACGGCGCTTCTCTTAAACTAGTTCGCTTTCTTTCTCTTCTTCCTTTTTACCTTCACGCATTTCGTATGCTAACGCGTCAATGCTTTCACGAACATTATGTTTTCCGGATAAGTTTTCAAGCAACTCTCTAACATCAATTCCAGAAGATGCTTTCAAAGTTTCTTGCATTGTCGCCATTAAATTCGTCGCATATCCAGTCACTTTATTGGCGCCGCCTTCACCATTACTTCCTGTATCGACGACAGTGATCTTATCAATATTGCCAAGTGGAGCGGCAACTTGCTTCGCATATTCAGGAAGCATTTTTAAGACCATATCGAGTACGGCTGCTTGACCGAACTTTTCGAAGGCTTCTGCTACTTTTTGCTTCGCTTCCGCCTCTGCGAGACCTTTCAAGCGAATAACTTCCGCTTCAGATACCCCTTGCGCGCGCTGTGCCTCAGCTTTCGCGACCCCATCAAGGCGTACGCGCTCTGCGTCAGCTTTTGCCGTTGCTTCTACACGATATTGATGCGCATCCGCTTCAGCCATTTGCTTCACTTTTTCTGCCGTTGCAGCCTGTTCTACAGAGTAACGATCGGCATCCGCCTTTTTCTTAACTTCTGCATCATATTGTAATTCACGACGCTTAATTTCTCTTTCTTCAAGCTCAATTTGCTTTTGACGTTCAATGATTTTAATTTGCATTTCGTGTTCAGTAACTTCCTGTTTAGCACGTGCCGTTTCTAGATCATACGCTTGGTCTGCGCTCGCACGGGCAATATCTTGCTCACGGCGATATTCTGCCATTTTCAATTGATTTACTTTTTCAGCTTCTGCAATTTCTGTTGCACGCTCAAGCTCAGCTTTTTTAGCTTCTTTTGCAGCTTCCGCACGCTTAATGCGAGTTTCCTTATCCGCTTCAGCTGTAGCAATATCTGCATCGCGTTTAACTTGTGCAATACGTGGTTTACCTAGAGAGTCAAGATAACCATTTTTATCACGAACTTCTTTAATTGTGAAAGATACTATGATTAAGCCCATTTTTGCAAGATCTTGTGACGCAACTCGTTGAACCTCTTGAGAAAATTTATCACGGTTCTTATAAATTTCTTCGACGGTCATGGAACCTAGGATAGAACGCAAATGTCCTTCCAAAACTTCCTTCGCCTCATTTTCCCGATCATCCTTTGTTTTACCAAGGAATTGTTCTGCTGCAGTTGCAATCTCACCAATCGATCCGCCAATCTTAATGATTGCTGTCCCATCTGCCATGACTGGAACACCTTGCTCCGTATAAACTTCAGGAGTTGTTACCTCAAGCTTACTTGATAATAAGCTAAGTGGTTGTGCTTGTTGGAAAACAGGCAATACAAACGTACCACCGCCACGGATAATTTTTATTTTATTTCCCGCTTCATCTACGTGAACATTTTTCCCACCTAAATAACTACCCGTTACAATCAAAGCTTCATCTGGGCCAGCAGTTCTATATTTCGTTACAAATACTCCAAGTAACGCGATAAGTATAAAAACTGCAATACCTATTACAATCAATATTTCAGTTGTCATCCATCTTCCCCCTTATTTAAAATTTTGTTTATATGGTACTACATATAAAACTCCATTTCTCACTTCAATGACAAGTACTTCGGATCCTTCCGGTATTGGGGTATCTTCAAAACTTGCCGCAGGTTTTGATATCATTCCGCTATAGCTCTCGATCACGACTTCACCAAATCCCTGCTGTGGGATAGAGATAATCGCTTTCCCCACTCGCCCTTCCAGTGATTTTTCTGTATAGCTGAGCGATTGCTCCGCGGATTTCATTGGAACGAGTACAAATACATTCAAAAGAATATCTAGAAGAACAGACACAAAAGCTGCTATCGCGATAATGAGAAAGCTATTAAGTTCAGTAGCTTTTTCTAAAATAAATCCCCCTGCAGAAAAAAAAGTTATAAAGGCCAATATTAACACAGGGTTTAAAAAGTCAGTTGCTTCTCCTAGTCCTTCCAATACATCCCCAAAAAATAAATACAAAATAGTTAAACTTCCAGAAACAATAAGTAAAATAAGATAGATCGTTTCAATCGGCATGCCAAACAATGTCATCGCCATCATCCCTTTACATTGTTTTATTTTCTAACAATGCGAGTAAGCCTTCACCTGCCTCCCTACATACTCTAATACGCTTTTCATGAACATAAAGTTTCATATTTTTAAAAAGTTTTCAGAAGTTATTGCTTTTTTGTTTCCGTATATTTCGGTAAAATAAAAAAAAGGAGCTGAGAAAATGACATTACTATCGGAAATTCTTGATTATAATAAGACTTTTATCGATGAAAAATTATATGAGGCATATACAACTACTAAATTCCCTGATAAAAGACTTGTTATTTTAACATGTATGGACACACGTCTAATTGAGCTTTTACATAAAGCAATGAATATGAAAAATGGCGATGTAAAAGTTGTTAAAAATGCAGGTGCTATACTTACACATCCATTTGGAAGTATTATGCGCAGCTTACTAATCGCGGTTTATGAATTGCAGGCTGATGAAGTGTACGTTATCGGACACCATGACTGTGGAATGAGCTTGCTGAATGGTGAGCAAATGTTGGATAAAATGACGAAACGTGGAATACCTAACGAAACGTTGGATATTATTAATAATTCAGGAATTGACCTGAACCAATGGCTCCAAGGTTTTGACAGTGTTGAGGAAAGTGTTGCGCACAGTGTTGATATGATCCGCAATCACCCGCTGATGGCAAATGATGTTCCAGTACACGGATTAGTTATTGATCCTGAGACTGGTAAACTGGATCTTGTAATCGATGGATATAAACGGTAAATCACAAATGGTGGAGTCCTTATTCGGCTCCACCTTTTTGATTTTCTTTAGTTTTCTTTTTATTCTCTTCATTTTTTTTGCCTGCTTGGAGTTCATAAAATTTAACGGCATTTATGTCTCCTAATTCCATACCAAATTCTTCATTTTGATTGCTTTGTTGTTTTTTATTCATGCCCTTTTCCTTTTCTGCCAATTTTCGAATTACGATTGGCGCCTTTCATCGGATCTTCACCCGCAGCAAATTCAGCAGTATAATCCGATTCTTCGATATTTTTCTTAGGTGTTTTAGCATATTTTTCAACAGCATTTCTTGCCGCTTTGCGCTTCACCATCATTCATCACTCCCCATTTTTGTTCAATCAACAATAGTTTCCTCAGAATCTACGATTTTATCCATATAAAAAAGAAATTTTAACCATTTTTTCATTTCAAAATGGGAAAATCGATTTATAATAGAACAAGCGAAAAGTTTAGGGAGGAAAGACGTTGAAACGTAGAATAGGAATATTAGGAATCGTAGCTGCTTTATTTATTTCTCTGTTTTTTGCTCAAAATATGACAGAGGCTGCTTCAAAGGATTTAGTTGTTCATTTCATTGATGTTGGACAAGGAGATTCAATATTCATCAAAACGCCTCAAGGAGAAAACATTCTCATCGACGCTGGAAATCGTGCAAAGGGACATGATGTTGTTGCCTATTTGAAAAAACAAAAAGTCAAAACCATCAATTATATAATCGCGACTCATCCAGATGCGGATCATATCGGCGGCTTGGATGAAGTCATAAATGCCTTTAAAGTCGATCATATTTACGCTCCAAAGGTTACGCATACAACTCAGGCATATAAAGATTTCTTAAATGCTGTTAAGAAAAAGAAGTACAAAATAAAAACAGCTGCTTCAGGAGTTAAGTTACCTTTAAAGGATAAAACCGTGAAAGCATCCTTTCTTGCTCCAGTGAAAAGTTACGCGAAAACTGATTTAAATAATTGGAGTGCCGTTCTACACGTAAAATACAATAAAAATACATTCTTATTTACAGGGGATATCGAATCAAAAGCCGAAAAGGATTTGATTTCCAAAAAATTATTATCTAAAGTAGATGTATTGAAGGTTAGTCATCATGGTGCCAAGGAAGCGACGACGAGCGAATTTTTAAAAATTGTAAAACCTAAATATGCTGTGATCAGCGTCGGTAAAGGAAATAGATATAAGCATCCTACTTCTGAAACATTAAAAAGGCTCTCAGCAGTAAAAGCAAATATTTATCGTACAGACTTGTCACGTACCATTACAGCTACATCTAATGGAAATACAATAAAAATCAGTGCAAAGCCAACTCAAATAAAAGCACCTGTAACAAATCCAAGCTACAAACTATCGGCCAGCTTAGATAATAAAACACCGAAGCAATATTCTACGATCAATTTAACGGTTAATGGACTTCCAAAGGGATCGAAATATACAGCTATTTTTAATTACAAAAGTACAAAAACGACTTATTACGGCAAAACAGGAGAAAAGCTTCCCGTTAAAATAAGTCGTGCTGCAAAAGGGTTTACCGTAAAGATAGATATTTCCTCATCATATAAAGGAAAAACATATAAAACGCAAACTTCATTTACTCCGAAATAAGGAAGTGAACAAAATGCGCGGAATCATTGATCGATTTGAAGGAGATTGGGTTGTAGTAGAAATCGAGGGAGAAACAATGGATTTCAAAAGATCCATTTTTCCGAAGGAAGCGGCAGCGGGTGATGTAGTGGATATGAATGGTGACAAGGTTAGGATTCTTAAAGCTGAGACCGATAAACTCCGAAAAGAAATTGAGGAGCTCATGGATGAAGTTTGGGATGATTAACAGAACGGATTAAAAGGAGATTCTAACATGCCTCAGATTATAAGCATCAATTCTGAAAACAATGATTTTCAAAGGTTCGAGGTTTTAAAGAAAAACCGTAACAAACGTCATAAATATAAAGAGTTTTTTGTTGAAGGTGTAAGGAATATTAACGAAGCGATTAGCAATGAATGGGATATTAAGGCATTTATTTATTCTCCACAAAAACCGTTATCAAAATGGGGAAAAGATATACTAGCTAACTCCTCAGCCGGTATTCATTATGTGCTTCAAGCACATTTGATGGAAAAAATTAGCGATAAAGAAGACACGTCAGAATTGATTGCGATCGTCACGATGCCTGAAGATGATTTTTCTCGGATACGTGCGAATGAGCAAATGTTGGTCGTTGTATTTGATCGTCCTTCAAATAGAGGTAATCTTGGTTCGATTATTCGATCATGCGATGCACTTGGATGCCAAGGTCTAATTATGACCGGACATGCCGTCGATTTATATGACCCCGAAACAATACGAGCAACAATGGGATCTTTTTTCAATATGCCAACAATCCGTATATCTTCACCTAGCGATGTGAAAAATTGGGCAGAGTCATTAAAACAAACATATCCCGATTTACAAGTAGTTGGAACGAGTGCAACTGGCAGTGAAGAAATATATTATTGCGATTTTTCCAAACCGACCATTCTTCTTGTCGGAAATGAGACACAAGGACTAAGCCATTTTTACAAAGAAATGTGTGACCGCATGATTAATATCCCTATGTTCGGATCAGCTTCTTCGTTTAATGTCGCGTGTGCTGCTTCAATTATGCTGTATGAGGTTAGCAGGCAAAGGCAGTTGGGTTATTAACGGACACTGCTAAAGAGAAAGACTAACTTACTAAGGTCCGGTGAAAACCGGGCTTTTTTAGTGAAAGTTTTTGTTATTTTCTAAGTTTCCTCTAACTATATTGATTTAAAAAAGACGCAACGAAGCGCCTTATTTTAAATTTAATTTATTCAATATTTCTTCTGATAAAAATTCATTTAATGAATTAGTATTTGACTGTTCCAAAATATTGGCCAACGCATAAAACTTGGCATATGCATTTTCTATATCTTCTAGTTCGGACAACATGATATTATCTGCGTATAGCTTTGTAAGTTCAACCGCCACATCATGCCGGTTTCTTTGTGATATCCCTTGTACAACTTCTATTTTATCTGACATAGTTTCTTCTCCTTCTTTCTTTACTCCAATGCATCTTTTTAGAACCTAGCAACTTTGTCGCGATATAGTATCAGTAAGTGCATTTAATAAGATCGTAACGATAATGAGAAAGGCTGAGGCAAATGCCACGGCGCCAATTGTATCCATAAGAGCAGACCAATCCTCGATCTTTACTAAATGATAGTTGTAGAAAATCTGAAAACATATTGAAATCGCACAAGCACTTGTACTTATAATGGAAAAGACGATCCACTTCTTATTCTCCTGCTTTCTATGATGTACGAGATTCATAACAGGAAGTATCCAAGCAATTAGTCCTAGCACAAGGCTGCCAATATTAAGCCAAGCATAATCAAGCATACAACATTCCCCCTTGCTTTATCTTATATGAAGAAATGACACATTCATATTTTGTAAATCATTTTTTAATAAACTATTATTCAAGTAACGGCTTTATTTTCAATATCCCCAAATCTACTGATGTCTCTATATAGCCCAATATCTGATTAAACATAAAAACATTAAGTTTTTCATTTAAAACTTCCTTATCGTACTCCATATCGCTTAATACAAATGGAATGTAGTTTTCAACCTCTTTGGACTTAACCTCATCTAAATCGAAAATCGAAGGAAAATGACTAAATATTTTTCTTAATTCATTTGTGAAACCATAGTGTTCCAATAGCTTGCCATTTAGTAATCGGAAATCGTTATGGTATAACTTATGCAATCCTTCATCAGCATCCATTCTGTTCTTTAACCAAGATAGATTAAAACCTCTTAACCAAATATCATCAGCAATTAAATGGGCAAAATACCCCAATATATAATCATTTTTGTTTTTTATTTGAGGAATATATTTATGTAAAAACCCGTCATAATCCGCTCTTCTAGTATAATCTTGCACATTTCCTATAAAAAAGTGAGATACATTTTTTTCTTCATATGAAAAAACAGCATCAGGAGCAATGCTGCCTGCTAAAAATGATGTTTTATCTTCAATCGATAATGCTTCTGCAATCTTATGGCCAATAATCGAATGCATGATTCTTGAACCCATGATTCCTCCACCTTTCAATAAATTCTTAATCAACCCTTCTACTTATTACTTTAATTTATGGTTTTTATTTATTTCCCCATACAACTTATCTAAAGTTTCAATAAGCACTTCATTTTGGTCTATAATTGTCTTATTTTGGATATATTGAGATTTTAAGAGGTTGATGATAATTAATAAGCCAATAGTAATTATGATTAATAAAATAAACATTTCCCACTCCTCTTATCAAATATTTTTAATGTTATTCATGGGGATACATGTTAAAAAAAGAATACTGTATTAAAAATTAGTTCAAAATCAGGATGAGCAGCCTGAAACTACACTATAAGTTATTCAGCAAACTGATGCTTTGTATTAAGCATCTTTTTCGTTTCAATGCTGTTTTTTATTATATTTAGTAAGAATTCTCTATCCTCCAAGTAAGCGTGATTTACTTTTTCTACTTCAGAAAGTGATTTCCAATCGACTTTTTCAATAATTTTATCTGGGTCATTGATGCCCTGACTTTCGCCAATTTTCTTCACCCTGAAATAGTGTGTTTTCACTTTTATATCTTTAATCGTAGTGTCCTTTATAAAAAACTTATCAACAACAACCACTTCGTATCCTGTTTCCTCCATTACTTCTCTCACACAACATTCTTCAGGAGTTTCACCTTTTTCAATACCACCTGAAGGAATAGCCCATGCATCAGAATGAAAGCCTTTAACCATTAGGACTTCATTGTTTTCATTGATGCACACTGCAGCAGAACCGAACCATTCTTTCATAAAAGTTCCCCCCTATAATACTTTAAAACTCGCTTACCTCGAATAGGATATGACAGATCTATGTGTTTCTTACTGACAACAATTTATTTTTTCCGGATTACTATTTTTTCTTCTTTTCCTTCCCATTGGATTTGAATAGGAATACTATCAGGAACGGCATCACATGCCCCACTACACACTTCATCAATTTCAAATTCATCTTGGTTTCTTAATTCGCCTTCTCCTAGAATTGAGGTATGTGAAGATTCATATACTTCAAATTTAAAATTTAAAGGTTTATTCCCATCTCCAAAATAAGAGGTCGTAAAGGTTCTATTACTATCTTTTTCGCTCTCCATTTTCACAAACCAATTATCACTTTTCCCTTCAAAATATTGTTTTTTAAATTCAGTATTTTCATCCGTACAAGCAACAAGAATTATCAATATTACAAGAAATCCAATTAGGAATAAAAATATATTATTGTCTCTCCAAAAAAAAATGAGTATTCATATTGGACCTCAACTTATCTTATTTGACATCTATCTACTTTACAAACTACTAATTTCCTAACATAACATCGAAGTCTTTAACATAAACTGCGTTTCCAGTTATCTCTATATCATAACCACCTTCATTATTTAAAACCCGCACTATTATCCGACCATCTTTATCAATTTCCTGACCCTGCTCTACGAGAAGATTCAGTGATTCTTCAAATTCACTTTTTATATATTTCGCAAAATAGGCACCCATTACCCCAGAAGCAGTTCCCGTAACTGCATCCTCTATTGTGCCTGAGAAAGGTGAAGAAAAGTGTCTGGCGTGCATATCGGCATTCGGATCATAGGTTTCTAAACAAAATGGATGAATAGATGCTTTTGGCATTTCAGTTAATAATGAAGGAAATAACTTATTATTTGGTTTCATTTTCTTAAAGGCATCAAGTGTTTTTATTGGAATTAAAAGTGTCCAAGTTCCTGTACTTCCATATAGAATCGGTAATTCAATGTCAATATCAGCTAAGTTAATTCCTATTGAGTTAGCTAAGTCTTTTATCGAACCTTTAAATTCTTTAAATTGGGGTGAAGCTTGCTTCATAGTTATGTATATTCCTTTATCAGCAGTCAAATCAATCTTGACTGGTAAAACCCCCGCTTTTGTTTCGATTGTCAAATCTGTTTTATCCCCTAATAAGCCTCTCGTTTTTAATGCATAAATGGTTGCCATTGTTGCGTGTCCGCAAAGATTCATTTCGTGTCCTGGAGTAAAATACCTTATTCTAATGTCAGCTTTGTTAGATTTCACTGGAAAAGAAGTTTCATTAAAACCTACTTTTAAAGCAACTTCTTGCATTTCCTCAACAGTTAAGTCATCTCCGTTTAAAACAACCCCTGCCGGATTCCCTTTATGAGGTTCATTGCTAAAAGCATCATAGTGATAAACCTTTACTGATTTCATGTGTTAATTCTCCCCTTGTGAGTTTTCCAAATAGTGTATATCCTTTATTTTACTATTAATCTTTATATAGGCCTTACGGAAAACATTGTTCCATAGGTACCGACTAAGTTACAGGGGATAGTTGGATAATCAATTGAATTAGCTATTCTGACTAACATCTCAGCAGAAACCTTATCAGAAATTTTTTTATCCACACTAAACCTATATTGCAGATTATCTCTTTCGAAAACTACCTTTTTTCTTAATAGCTTCAACAAAAACTGCGTTAATCCTTCTCGATTAACGCCCCGTTTGCTTAAATACAATAGTTCACAAATTTACTTTGCTAGAAATGGTAAGCTCTTAATGTATCTTCACAAAGTCTTTATTTAAGTCTGATTATTTTCCAAGCAGACGATTACTTTTTATTGGCATAAAATAAAAACCAACCAACAATGGTAAATCTTCCATAGATAAATTTCCACCCCAAAATTCAAATTATAGTTCTTTTTGATAGAAAGACTATCGAATACTGAAGCCAGAGCCTTCGTTTAAAAATTCCATTTTGAAAAATAGGATAAATAAAACAAGATTCCCATCTTACTATCAATTAATTCTTCGTTCTTTAAAAACACATTAGTAATTTTTTTACAAAGTACAAGAGTCTAAAGCTTTCTGAATATCTTTCACAAAAAATTCTGATATCACATCACGATTTAATTCATTTAAATTTATTAACTTTACTTTCTTTGAAAATTTGATTTTGTCTATTTCTGAATGACTGTCTAAAGG
The DNA here is from genome assembly GCF_018343715.1 of Bacillus sp. FJAT-49711. Lineage (GTDB taxonomy): Bacteria > Bacillota > Bacilli > Bacillales > Bacillaceae_C > Lederbergia. Next base: position 154,288 of record NZ_JAGYPL010000004.1, read on the forward strand.
AACTGTCCCAAGAACAATATGATTATTGGAAATAATGTCTTGCACTATTTTTTGAAAATTGGTTGATAGCATCTGCATAAATCCAATTTCATCGATTACTATTATTTTTTTTGAAGACAAGGAGTCTTGTAATATTTTTATAGCAAACTTTTCGAATCTTTCTATATCAATTCCGTATCTGCCAATTCGAGTTTTGCTAGGGCTTTCCACATTTGCTATTTCTACACTTTCCCCATTAATGGATATACATCTGAAACCAATTCGGCTATTTGAATTTGTTATTTCCTCCGTATAAAACCCTCCACAAATATCAGAGCCAATCTCATTAATAAGTTTCTTTATCATAGTGGTCTTGCCCATTCTAGGCTTTCCTGTAAGTAAAAAAACACTTTTAGAATCCTCATGTCCTCCATCTAATCTTGACAACAACTTATAATTAGGAGGGTTCAAATTCCATGTCTCATATGGAATTGAGTTTACTGCATTTAATGCATCAAGCGTACGTGATTTTACATTAGGCCGTTTTATATATTGATCAATATTAGTCTTATCCAACTCTACATACTTAGCTTCCAGAATCTCTTCAGGTTGAATGATTATTTCACCACTAACATATTCCGCATTAAAAACCACAGACAAGACATGAATCCTTTCATTGTAGTAAACTCCAGTTATTCCTAAAGGGCGAATCACAACTCCTGTTTCTTCAAGAACCTCCCTACAGACAGCAACATCTAAAGGTTCTCCAGCCTCAACAAATCCTCCTGGCATTTCCCAAGTGTCAGATCTGAAATGTGTACGGACTAATAAAACATGTCCATTCTCATCCTTAACAAGTGCCGAAACAGCAATTAAATGTTTTAACTCTTCATCCATCCTTTAACACCGCCAATTCAATTATTATGCAGTTTGAGGTTTATACCAACTTTACGTTTCATCAATCATTATATAGATGAATAATATTGAGTCATTACTAAATCTTAAAACCTTTTTCTTAATAGCCCTTTATTGGATTCAAGTCAAAATTAATCAAAATGATGATTATACATAGGGAAAACCTTTGATTTCGATCGAAAAACAGGGAATTGAGTATTTTAATAGACATATAGGATGAGTAAATTATTGTTTCTTATTTAAGAAAAGCCTCATTAGTTCAACAATTCGCTTGGAGGTCTACTCAATCGGGTGTCAGGTTTATAATATTTTGTTACCCAATGGTTTAATGATACTTCTTTGAAACCAATACTATCTCATATAACTTTTTCGCAGGATCTCCTTTAACAAATTCTAGCTTCACTATTTTTTCACCGCAACATAATTACATTTACAAGGAATAATACAAAAAGAACCTTGGAGGACTATTGAAGATTAAAAGCTTAACGAAACATATAAATGCAGACATCCTTTGTAAATAGATTCTTCCATTAGAATTGCACCCAGGAATAACATTCACACAATAAATTTTGTAAACCAAGCTATGTATCTTGCCCCCCAGATGAACAAAAATTGAGCAAGTATTGTACCAAACAACCTTGAAGTTACCATCATTAGCGACATAGTTTTTAGCTTATTATAACTTCCTCGTTGATTAACAACGTCATCTGCAATTACCGATATTTTTGGATCAATAAAAATAACTAAAAGTATCGTTGCTATACCGTTTATTAGTCCTGATGCCATAATTGCTGTAGATCCCCTTTCAGGAACTAATAAAGCTGCGTAGAGTGCAGATAAAACTCCAATTGTATAGATTGCTGTAATGACCATATTCACACAAAATAGTTTAAAGGGAACATCTTTTACTTTTGTATCCCGCAAATATGTAAACTTCGGTAGACTAAAATGTGTTATGCCGCGCTTTATGTAATGTAGGGAAAAAATCCTTTTAATTAAGAAAGGCACAGATCCTTTTTCCTCCGATAAATGAATGATTGCTCTCGAAAATAGGGCTATAAAAGTAGGTAGGAGAATAATCCCAAATATTGTTCCAAATGTTGATGCACCAATAAGAACTCGAAATTGAGTTTCAACAAACTCCAAAGTATTATCTTGTGAAGCAGTATCAATTAAACTACCTGTAAATGGTTGTTGCATCATATTCGCTAATCTTGAAACGATAACCATAATATTAAATAGGGATAAAGCTGAAGCTATCATTTTAACTCTCGCACCTGATAACCTTACGGCATAGGCTAGTGTTTCTATTGAGTGGATGATAAAAATAAACAAAGCTATAAATAATAATTTTCCAGTTAAGAATTCCAATCTGTAACCTTCTTTTTCAAATGAAATTTAGTATCCTAATTTTACCATATGCAGTTTTTTTGTACTAACCTTCCTATTAGTAAGTTTGTATAATAAATCTCTTACACCCATAATCTTAAGTCAGGACATAAGTGCTGTTTCGATTTATTAATTATAAAATAAATGTTCTAACAATAATTTTCTACTATGTTTAAATATTAATCATTAAACATTGGATAATTAGTGTTACTTTATTTTATCATTGCTCTTCAACTAAACTGCCCTTCGTTAAGTACAATACTTCGCAACCTTTTTTTACACCTTCATTAACTTAATCCTTAAAATGTGTTATCCATGCAAAAAGACGCCATCTTATTAAAGAAAAACGCCCAATTGTTGAATAGCTGGACTAATTAGAAACTCCATTCAAAGAACTTTGCAAGAATGAAAAGTGGTACTCCAACGAGTAATAAGCCAGCATGGCCTAAAACATGAGAAATGAAAGTCATTCTTGCTGCTGAAATGCTCTTGATTAGGGAACGTAAAAGTTTGTTGACGCTAGCTTTTGCTTAAAGGTAAAAAGTGTAGTTTCCTCGAATATAATAAATACCTATCCAAAGGTTATATAAAGGTTAATTTAACGATTGTTGTGTTTGGTGGGGAAATACTCATATGGATAAAAGAACTCGTTTAAATGAACATTTGATGTCACAGCCCCCCTCGCCCAAAATGGCTAAAACTTTCATCGATCTCCTAAAGGGAAGCAATTTTATGTCTCTAGGATGACGTTTAACGATAGCCTGTTAATTTACTTAGGACTGTACACGTGCTTTATTGCTGTTTGAAGCTAACACATGCCTTGTTTAGAATTCTCTGGTTGCTGTTTAGAAAAATCGAAGATTAAATGAAAAGGGGAAACAAAATGAAAACAAAATGGCTTTTGAGTAGTAGTGCCGTGATGATGGGTTTGTTGGGGTTGGCAGGAACCTTTATTCCCGAAGAGATTTCAAAAATATTAGGGATTGACCCTTCACCCATTACTCTGATTCTTCTGCAAATCATCGGAGGTCTATATTTAGGGTTCGCAATGTTGAACTGGTTTACACGTTCTGCCCTGATCGGCGGCATCTATAACAAACCTGTCGTATTGGGAAATCTAATACATTACATCGTTGTCTTTTTTGCTCTAATCCGGCAGTTGGCGGAGCAGTTTCATTTCATATTCGTTATTTTGACATTAGTTTATCTTGGGTTTGCCGTCTGGTTTACATTGGTTATGCGCTCGAATCCTCTAAGCAATCAATCAAAAATGTCTGTCTAACGCATAGTAAACGGGGATTTATATTGGGGGTCTCTCTTTTTAAGTTCACTATGCTGAACTAGTCTTTTGAGCAACACTAAGGATATTAAAAGACAAAAATTCCTACTTTTATATTGAAAGAAGGAATTTTTCTTTTTATTCCACTATGAAAATTTAAGTTAAAGATTACAAGTATCTAGCAGTCTAATTTTTTAAAATCATGATAAATCTTTCAAGCTTTTTTATTTGTTTTCCCTTTGTTTTTAAGAGATGGGTTATGAACTTAATAACAAGTTAAAGACTTTCGAAAAGAATGTCTTTTTTTCTATTTAAAAGTTTAATCTGGATACTTTGAATACCTACTATTTCTGCGTTTAAGTGTTTTAGTTTTTGTAAATCTTGCATCCAGTTTAATAGTTTCATAAAACCCTCTTCATTGTTTACAAACGTAAGAGGATCTCCGAAATAACGATCTACAGTAATGCTAACCTCCCCTTTGGTCGAATAAGAAAAAGCCACCAAATTGGTTGCTGGATCTTTAACTCTTGCACCCTTTAGTTTGAGTATATTTTTTCACAAACTCGTTATTGAAGTTAAATGAGATACTATATCAAATTATAAGAAAAGCACGACATATCTCAAGCTAAGGTTATATTAATTAAACTCCGCAAATAGGAATTTACTGAATAGAATTCTCCTCTTTCCCTAAGTACACAAATACCGGCATATGTTACTAAATATCTCTTTTCATACTTTTAAAGCCTATATATTTATGAGATTCCATTCCTATAATAGGTGCATATGTAACTCTGGGAGTGCTCTCTACAATTTTGAGTATTTGGTCTATCCTTATTACTTCAATAGAGAAAGGGTTACTCAAGATTAGATAATCAATTTTATCTTTAAATGTATGTATCCACTCTAATAAATCTTTGTCTGCACTTATTCTATATGACTCAAAAATTTCTGCTGGCTCATTTTCTTTGCTAATTGCAGTGTGAATATTAAAATCTATATAATCAAGTAGAAAAATACCATGTTTAGATGGAGACATTTTTTTCTCATAACTTTTTATATGTTTTAGCCAATTTTTCTTTATTGAATTTACAATATTAAGATGTGAGTGTTGTTCAAATGGGCGAGAAAATGATTTGCTTACTAGCATATCTGCTTTACTACTATCAAGATTACTTAAAAAAGTAGTTTCACTTTTCCTTTTTAAGTTCAAAGATTCTTGCTTCTGTTTTGCCCCTTTTTTTCCCTCTGAAGATGAAGTAACTGCAAAATGTTCTATAAAACCATCTTCAAAAATAAAATCTGGAAATTCATTACTATTCTGATTAGGCTTAGCATCATTTAACCATTTTTGTAATTCATTATACTGTTGATCTGACATACCAAAACAATCTTCTTTGTTTATTTTACTTTTTACCAAATCCAAGCATCTTTGCTCTATGTTATCTTGGTTTTCTTGATTCTTACTCAATCTGTACACCCTTTCTATTTTTGTCATGGATTACTAATTTGTTATTTTGTAGACAGAAGTTTTATTAACTATACAATTATATCAACTAAGAACATACGGTTTCCTTACCCATTTGATGGCATCCTTCAAAAAAAGTCTTTTTAAACAAACCTTCCGCTCAATAATTTCAAAAAAATAAGTGATAATCCATCTTGGACTATCACCTTTAATTACATCTCTTCACAAATATAAAATGAATTTAACTTTCTACAATGACTTCTAAATCAAATGATAACTCAGATAATTTTTGTAAAATCACATTCGCTTCATGGCTGTATTCCGTTATAGGTCTTCCGTTGCATGTCGGTAATCTACTATATACTTTTCTTATGCTTATAGGATACCCACTTCCAGTTTTTTGATCATTTATTTGAATATTATAAGGTTCATAAAGTATTGTATTAATTAATTTCCTTGCTTCATTTGATCTGGATCCAGTTAACATTGATAACACATCTGAATCCGTTAGACGTGGAAAAGCTACATGATCTTTGTTAGGTATGGTATCCCAATGTAGTTTTATAGCTTCTGCTAATAATCTATCAACGGCAACCATGTGAGGGGATAAAAAAAGCTTATGGTCTGCTAAAATCAGTTGCAGTAAATAAAGTCCAGTATCAATATCAGTATCGATTCCATCAGCAGTACAGTTTACCTTTGTTATTAATTTCTTTGGAAGTATTTCTATTCTACCTGACATATACGTATCCCTATTGAACCTCTCACGGCTAAAGCCGTAAGATTCCTAAGTACAGAAACCCATTGGCTTCTAATGGATTAGGCTATCCCACAGTTCCTGCGGTTAATCGCAATGCTTCATTGCGAAGATTGATACTTGCGTTAAGATCACGTTGATGAAGGCATTCGCATGATGGGCAAGTCCACTCACGCAACGCAAGATCCTTAACGGCTTTATGTTTATGACCACAATGAGAACAAAGTTGACTGGAAGCAAAATTCCTTGCAACAAGGACGACTTGTTTTCCGTACCATTTTGCTTTATATTCCAACATCGTTCTGAATTGTGACCACGATACTTCACTGATGGCCTTTGCAAGATGGACATTTTTAAGCATCTTTTTTACAGCTAAATCTTCCATCCCAATCAAGTCGTGGTTTTTGACAAGATGGGTGGAGATTTTATGCAGCATATCCTGCCGTGAATTCGTGATTTTTTCATGGATCTTGGCGACCTTCACTCGTTGTTTATGCCAATTGGCGGAGCCTGCTTGTCGCCTGGATAGGACGCGTTGGGCGTTGGCTAACTTTTCCTCTAACGTGCGAAAAAACGTTGGATTTTTGTATACGGTTCCATCTGATAGAGTGGCAAAATCCTTTAATCCAACATCGACCCCTATGGATGAACCTGTTTTGGGTAGGGGCTGTATATCCACTTCAGCAAGAATGGAAACAAAATATTTACCAGCAGGATTCCGTCGAATGGTGGCATTGATGATACGCCCATGAACTTCTCGACTTTTCGCAAAGCGTACAAGTCCCAGTTTTGGGAGTTTTATATGTTTGCCTAGCACGGCAATATTTCCATTTACATATTTCGTTGTGTAGGATTGAACAGGATTTCTTTTTGACTTAAAGCGAGGCTCATCATTTTGCTTTTTGTAATATCTTCTATAGGCTTCATGGACGATTTCAACCGATTTTTGCAAGGCGATGCTGTCTATTTCTTTCAAGAATGGATAGTGTTTCTTCAACTCTGGAAGAGCTTTAATCGATTTATTCTTATGGAAAAATTCTCCTTTCCAGTTGTTCCTAGGGAGTTGTCCGTTTTGAACCATTTCCGCAACCATATGCCAATAGGCATCTTTCCCTTTTTGTTTTCCTACAAAATAATTGTAAACAAATCGGCAACAACCGATAGTTTTGGCGATTAGGACTTCTTGAGTTTTAGTGGGATAGATTCTGAACTTATAGGCCCTGTTCATGATCAAAGGATGCTCAGCTCCCCTTCTGATTTTGGATGTATTGTCGAATCTGGGTCTCTGTCTGTTCGCTTGCGGTTGCGACAAAATAAGAAGGGTTCCAGAGATGACCACCCCAGAGTGTCCCTTTTAACTCAGGGAACTCTTTAAATAGCAATCTAGCTGAAACCCCTTTTAATGCCTTGACTATCGTTGGGATAGAATGTTGGGGAGTGCAGTCCACTAAGAGATGAAGATGATCTTGATCGATCTCTATTTCCAATATAGTAAAACCATTATCCGCTGCAATCTTATGAAGAAGTTCTTTTAACCTTACTTCAACATGGTTTACCAATACTTTATGACGATATTTTACACACCATACAAGATGATATTGGATCGTGTATACATATCCTCTTGCTTTTTTTATTTCTGCCATATCAGTCACCTCAGATATCAGTGTACCATATGTTATCACCTTTTTGTGATTGAGCTACGATTATCCAAGGTCTAATATGCAATCTGTATTTTAACATATGTCAAATCGTTAACGTGACATGAAGTCACGCCCGATTCGAAGCGGATTCATCTCATGATTGAAATCACAAGAGTCCTCGGCCATATCATAAAAATATCTAAATGGTTAATGCCTAAAATATTTCCTACTCTCGTTATCGCAGATTGTCCATTCAATAATTTAATGATCGCCTGAGGATCAATTTTGAATTTTTGTAAAATAGAAGATATTTCATCCTTTAATATATATTGCTCTGTTAATTCGTGATGATTAAAACCTAAAGTTTCCTCAACAGCGTGAGAAAATGGCAAGTGCCCAATATCGTGTAGTAAAGCTGCAACTCGCAAGCTAATATCTTCAGGATAGAAAAATGCAGTTAATTTCCACACACCTACTGTATGTTCAAATTTACTATGTACAACAGGTGAAACTAATGAACCAGCACCAAAATGGGCTAATTGTTTCAACCTCCTAACAGGTTTGCTTTTAAATAATTCGACTTCCCATATAAAAGGTTTTATATAAGGATAGAGTGGTTCCGAGTATATTTCTATTTCTTGGTACAATTATCTTCTCCCTAGATACTTAATAACTTTCCTTCTTTAATTGAATTGAGAAAAAAGTTCAATAACTCTTTTTAACTATAGTTCGTTACTTGAAGTACACTTCATCATAAAATTATTATAACTCAACTCCATTTTTTTCAATTAACCATTCTTTAAATTGATTTATTGTTTGAATATTATCTTGTACAACTGCTTCATAAATATCTACACTAAAAAATACTTTTCGATATTTATGATGGCTATGCAATTGACTTTTTAAGTCTAATATTCTCTTTCTTTTTATAGAATCAATTTGACTATATAATTTTTCAAACTCACTTAGTTTTTTCTGAAATTCTCTTGAGCTAATTGCCCAAATATCAATTTTCCATTGCTGTCCAAAAAAGGTTGTATATACTCCCCAATATAAACCTTTTGGTAGATGTGGTGTTCTTCCAATTAATTCATTTCTAAAACTCATTTTTGCTGGTTTTAAATTAATTGAAATTTCTTTACCTAATTCGAAAAATAGTTCGTCGTTCATTCTGTCTGATTCAAGGTAAATATCTAAATCTCTCCAAGTCATCATTTTTAACAAGTAACTACCACTTATATGTGGATTACCATATTTTTTTAAAATGTTAAACAACCCCAGAGTGTAAAGAATTTCATTGGCTTCTCTTGTTATCATTAAATTCAAATCTTCTATATCGTTACTCACAATAAATCCTCCCAATGAAAATAAATATTGTATGTAAATGTCATTGGTATATTCCGTATCTTTCTTTAAAATACCTGCTTCAACCTTCTTAAGAAGCAAAATAAGTACTTCAACAAAAAAGGTGGCCTTAAAACTTTTAAATATCCTTTTTGTTGAAGATGAAAGTTAGTTTATATAATCTGCAAGTAAATTCATTAAACCCTCTGCTGTATCCTTTTTACTAATGTATTTTTGGGGTGTCTGAAATTTTGAAACAATATAATGTTCTGCTTCTTCACCATATAGTGATCCTGTTTTATTAGCGACCATAATTTCAGCATTCGACGCAGTCATCCGGAGTTTTGCTCTTTCAAATAAATACTCAATATCATCAGTATGTTCTAACTTAAACCCTATAAGTAATAAGTTTGGATTCCATTTTTTTATTTGCGATAATACTTTCGGTGCCTTTTTAAAATGAATGATAGGAGGTTCATCACTAGACATTTTTCCCGTCTCCAAAATTGGATTTCCTTGTGGGTCCAATATTTTATCAACAACCCAATCTGAACCAGCAGCTGCCATTATCACTGCATCAATATGTTCAGTTTGTACAATCTTTTTGATCTTTTCACCTAAATCATTTATTCCCTCAAATTGGATAAAACGTAGTTTTTTATGATGTTCAGGCAGTTTTGCAAAGTAGCCGTGTAAATAAATTACCTCTGCTTCTTTATTCAATGCTTCTTCAGCTAAATAACACCCAATAGTTCCTTTTGCCAAATTAGTATGTCCTCTAACGTTATCCCATTTTTCAAGTGTCCCTCCACTTGTTATCAAAATCTTTTTTCCTTTTAAAGAACTCATAACATCACCTTCTACAAAATTACTTATTAGTACATATGCTTCTTAACAAGTTATACAACTTCCTTTAAATATACGAATAATCTCTTGTGTAATAAGATCTCTATTATTGTAATCCTTACTAAATCACCTAAGATTTTAATAGGCCTCCAACAATATTCTCCTATCATTCTTATAAGAATTTTTAGTTGAATCTACTTGTAATCCATTCCGTCCACATATCAAAAGTATTTAAAGGTAGGTTCTTCTCGTGACCAACTCCGTTAATCTTAATTATGTCTACACTATCTGAACCATTAGATTTTAATTTATTATAGAATCTTTCAGTATGATACGGGCGAATAACAGTATCTTTTTCTCCGTGTATAAGCAGAAGAGATTTTTTCAGAAGAACTTCCAAGTAATTATAAGGGTTACACCGATGAGTTCCTCTTAAAAATTTCTCCCATTCAATATCATCTAAATTTCGAAATACATTTTCATGGCATCTTTTCAAATAAGGGTACAGTGTTGTTAAATCATCTTCGGGATTTAAAGGGTCTTTATTTTGAAGGTGAGGTTCTAACAATGGACTAAAAACAATAGTAGCATCCGATAACTGGGATATCCCTTGAGCGCACATTGCGATTCCGCCGCCATAACTATGTCCTATTAAAATAAGATGGTTAATATCCAACTTTACTTCCTGTTGAGATGCGAGATCGAATGTTTTCTGTTTAGATAGTAACTCAAGCCCTAACAATGCACCATCTAGAGAAGTGGAGGGGCCAAAATCCCCATAGCTTTGCCAGCTTCCTGGATAACGTGGATGTAAAACGGTATATCCAGCTTCTGAAAGTTTGCTTCCTATCAATCCATCCTTAGGTTGATTTGGTAAGCCCGAGAGCCACACGATTCCAATTTTATTATTCTTCTCAGTACTCGGTAAATATAAATCACCTAGAACATCTTTATTTCGCACAAATGCCAGCATTTTATCACCCCAGCTAGATGAACCTAATAAGTACCTTTTATTTAGGTAATTCTTTGATTCTTACATTCTGTTTCAATTTAAGTAATTCATTTTCAGGGATACTCTTTGTGAATTTATCCAATTTAATCGAAGGGAACCAATCAATATCGGAAGAACTCTCTCCATACTTAATAGTATGGGTTACAGTATTTGAAGACATATATATATATTGTGATGAACTAGTGGATTTACTGTAACACTTTCCCCTTCATTAAGGCAACGTAAGACGGGTTCACCATTCGGACTGATTTCTGCATATACAATCCAGCCTGATTGTACAACATAAAATTCCGATAATATTTTGTGGTAATGACTGTTCTGCCAAGCACCATTTTCTGCTGCCACTGTGCGACAATAAGAACTACCATCGAAACTAACTAATCTATATCGCTTTTCACCATTATTCATAAGTTCAAAATTCACCTCTATACCTGATGAATTTGCTTCTTCGATACTAATCTTTTTTGGATTATAATGCATATAAGTTCGCCCCTTTTTCCTCACATAGTAAGCTTGACCTCTATGAATAATTGTAACAACCCATTATCATACGCTGGCATCTTGTGTTTAGCATATTAACATCAACAAAGCGTTAATCCTAATTCATGATATCCCCATATATCTAATATGATTAAAATTACCACTCCACACTTCTTAAATCGGGAGCATAATGGAACATTTCATTTATTGTTAAACCCTCTGACGAAAATTTATTAAAAGCACTCACAACTTCTTTACTATTCTCACCAACTTTCCATATTGATGAAAGGAATAGAGACAAACCGTACTTGGTGATGTTAACTCCATTTTGTAAAGCTAACTGAAACATTTTAACACTCTCTTCATATCTTCCAACTATATTAAAAGTACAGCCTATATTATGTAATAAGACACTCATTGATGCCTTTGTAAGACGGGAACCACTGAGATATTCCCAACTGCCTAAAACATCGCTATCCTTTTTTATCCTCTACAATTGAATAAAGAACTTCTTTAACTTTTTGAGCAGTTAAATATTTTATATTTTTTATTAAGTCATTTACATGTTGCTGTTCACCCGTGATAAAAGCTTTCTCAAATAAAAGTGTAATATATGTAAACTCCGCAAAGATAATATTTTCCCAATCCTTTTACTCTTCTATTTAAACTAACGGGTTCCGTTCAGAAGTATAAACCAGCCTTATAACACTAGAAAACTCATTTTAGTCATATAATTAGCACTTATTTTTCATTACTTACATTGAATGGTATAAAGTGGTTAATACATTGGCAATTTAGCATACCAAACCGAATATCAGATATAGAATTAAAATTGATTATCACTCGTTCTCTTTTTTTTATCACTAAAATGCTTCCAAAGATGATAAGTTAGCCAAAACAAGACTATATCTATCCATCCCAAAATTAAAAACACCTTATAATTGTTACCGATAAAAATATAAAGTAGTACCAACACGATTGCAAATGGAGGTAAAAGAATCCAATAACGTTTATCATTGAATGTTTTTAAATTAAACATAGTATATCTCTCCAGTTTAGTATCCCTATGTTATTACCAGTATATTTATATTTAACAATCTTGCCCGATTCTGGCGTATTGCTATGCTGTAAATGCACCATAAAATTAAAGATTGAATGACTCCAAAATTACAGCATTAATTTTCTTAATATGCAAAAATCAATATTGGCAAGATATTAAGTGTTACAACCTGCCAGAAATAATGTTTTTGTGTTTCGTATTATAGGTATCACATTCAATTGGCTTATATCCCCGCAATCCTCAAAACGTTTTTAAACTTTACCCCAGCTGAATGGGTATTAGCGTTTTTACATTTTTGCAATACACCCTTCTCCCTTAATTATTATTTTTGAGATTCTCGTCATTATCATAAAAAGCATTCGCTATATCATAAAGAATATTAATAATTTCATCATTTTGTTTTTTTAATTGCAACAATATTTTTATAACCGATGCAATCCCACAAAGAATTAAAATTAATAAAATAAACAATTTCTTCACCCCTAAAAATATTGCTTAATTATTGATTTTTAGCGTGAATGCAATAACCTTTGGTTTTACACAATATGGAAACTTTTCTTGAAGAGTGGATGTCAATTTTTATTCCAGAATGGTGCCGATATGTTCAGTAAATTTCTGAGGTGTCATTGAATTGTTTTCTACTAATCTTTCAATTTCTTTAAGAAATATATCAGGTTGTTCCTATCCTTGTTTCTCATCCCAGCCAGCATAATCATGGTGAGTAATATCAATTATTTTGTTAAATATAGCGATATATTCAATCATTAATCCTCACCTTTTCAACATAAAATTTTTAAAAATTGGATTCTCTAACGCTTACTCCTGAGTCAATTTCAATCCATTGCCGCTTTCACCCATCTCCTTATTAATTTTATCTATTCTGTAATACTTGGAAAATACCTTCTTCAACAACATATGCAACAATTTGTTAGATAAAAAACAAGCTATTAAAATGAAAGTTAGAAAACGACTTAATGCATTCAGCTAGTAGAAATCAACGAGTTTCCATATTAGAGTGCCCCCAACATTTCCGAAATTTTGTACATTAAGAATTCCTGTATGTTAAGGAACTGGGCTTAAGATACAGTTTATTTTTTATTTAAGAATCTAAGTATATTAGCTGGTTCTTTTTCGAATCAAACTTTTATGCCCCAGAAGATTTCATTTGATAAGGTTATGTCTGGGGTACATTTTAGAACGTTTTCGATGCTTTTTAAAATAATTTCACCAATATATGAAATTATTCCAGACTAATACTCGTTATAATAGATGAAATACAAAAACGAGACATGCGCATGGTCGTTTGAGGCGGGAGGTCACAATGCAAGAGGAAATTCAATGGATCCAAGAAGTACTATCCGGGAACAAGCAAGCCTATTCAAACATTATTAATAAATATAAAAATCAGTTATATGCCACGATTTTACGTATGACACAAAATCCATACGATGCACAAGATTTAGTACAGGAAGCATTTATCAAAGTGTATTACCAACTTGATAAATATAATGAAAGAGGATCTTTTTCCGGTTGGTTTTATAGCGTGGCAATCAATCATTGTATGGATGAATTTCGAAAGAAACGTTACAAGCAGGTGGAGATGACCGAAGATTTAATGGGAAAGAACCCCAACCATCCTGAAGTTGTTTTTTTAAAAAGGGAGGAAAACAGACAGTTAGAGCTGTTATTGGTTACACTTCCGGAAGATGAACGAATGATCATCCTATTACGATATGTAAATGAACTAAGCTATGAAGAGATAAGTGAACTGGTGGATGTCCCTGTTTCAACCGTTCGCAATAAACTTCATCGGGCTAAGAAGAAATTGAGAAATACTGTTAAACGTGAAGGAGGCTATTTTAATGAAATGTCCAACTGTAGATGAGCTTTCACATTATGTTGATGATATAGAAACTGGTCACGAATCTGTTAATATAGACAAACATTTAAAAAGCTGCATCGAATGCAAGCGTGTTGTAAAATCACTCATGGAGGAACATCAATTTATAAAAGAAACAGTTAAAACCCCAACATTATCGGATGATTTTGCCTCATTCGTTCTTGATCAGCTTGAGCCATATGAAAAGAAATCCTTCCTATCAAAAGGAACTCTTTGGAAACACTCAGCACTTTCAGAACCTAAGATGAAGCGTGGACAACCACAGGTTAAACGTAAAAAGAATCGCATTTTAATCACAGCTGCCTGCTTGTTGATTGCCTTACCTACGACCGCTTTCGGTGCAGCAAAAGCATATGATATGATGGTCCAAAAACAAGGTTATGAAGTAAATGTATCTGTTTTAAATAAGATTTTCAATAAGAAAGACAGTTGGTATAAGATGAATGTCGGCTATTTACCAGAGAATATGCAAGCAGACGATAGCTTAGCTATGAAGTATTCCTTTAAAGATAACTATGCACAAGGCGGGTTTTCATTCATTCTTTGGAGATTAGGGAAAAATTCTGATTTTCAAACTTTGTATGCAAACAATTACGAAGAAAAGGAAATCAATGGTAGGAAAGCAGTGATTGTTACTAAGGATACTGGAAACAAAAATATAGTGTTTGATAGGCAGGTCTTTCTCTTATTCGAAGAAGAGGGAATAATGTTACAAAGTTATGTTGGAAATGATGTAAGTGATGAACAAATGATGAAAGTCATAGAGGGCATTTCACTTGAATCAACAACGGAGGAAGAAGCAACATACACAGTGGATTATGATGGAGCCCTTTTTGATACAGCGGAACCAACGGAAACACGCGTTATTCCTTTGAAAAAAGACAGCAACCGATTATTTAGCGTAGGTCAAACAGTTCCAGTAACCATAAATGAAGCTGACAAACTTGAATATGTGATAGAAAAAGTAGAAGTCTTTGATTCAATCAAGGATTTTAAACTAGGGAACTTTAATAATGATTTAGACCTACTAAGTGGGGAAAAGGCATTTGATCAAACAGGTAAATTGTTACCATACAATCGAGATGTATATAAAGTAGGAAACGGTAAAGATTCTGTTGACGAATTAGTAGAGTCGCCAATAGTTAATCTAAAATTTGTCTACTTGGCAACAACAGTGAAAAATATAGGTGAACAGTCAACCGAGGAAATCTATATGCATCCCTCCCTACAAGTGCTTAAATCAGAAAAAAATGCATGGACCTATGCTGGAGAAGAGGGAATGGCCGAAGATAGTCTTATGACAGGTGAAGTGGATTATCTAGAACCCCATGGAAATGGAAAAAGCTTTTACAACATTGGCAGCATCCAGCCAGGGCAAACGCTGAAGGTTAACTTGGGTTATTTTGTAGATGAGGATAAACTGGATTCAATCTTCCTTGATGCTTTCCATTACACTGGATTTGGTAACACTGAAAACATGAATGCAAAAGATCGTTGGTGGATTGATATTCGTCAAAAGTAAAAAACAGAAGAATTGGTAGTACCTGGAAGACCTTTTCAAACTCAAATGTTCCAGAATTGGTTGTGATTGTTGATGAGAAATGTTCCTTTCTTAAATAGAATGTGGTCACACAATTTTGGTAAATGTGAGGCAGTCTTATATAGTGGCGGTACACTGAAGCTGTCACTACCCTCATTAAGGAATAAAGATAGAAATTTATAGGGTCGCCATTTCTGAATGTCTTACTTGTTTTAAACCTTTTTGATAGACAGTAAATATCTATTAATATGGAAGATTAATTTTTCCTAAAAAGGTGTTTCCTTTTTGCTACTGTTACCGTACTCATATTAAAATAAAATCCAAATTCCTGTACGTTAGGGGATTTGGATTTTATAATGTGAATTTTTCATAGCTCTATTTTTCCGAAATATTGGCTGTACCTGTTGTAGAATTGTCTTTTGAATTTCCCCTGATATAATCCATTATTGCATGTAATACTTCTTTTTGTTTTGTCAATTATTTTCAGCAAATCCAAACACCACTAAGCTTTACTTTTTATATATATTAATTATCGATTCGAGAGCAATTCTTTGTACGTTTTCTTAAAAACCTTTAATACGTATCTACTTATTTATCTGATCTGCATAATGAATAAATCCTTCTATTTTCTTATTAAAACCATTTATCCAATACGTAACCAAACAAGGGAATGAAACTCGATTGCGGTATGTATTTCTCCATCAAATTCTTCTAATTGTGATTCATCTAATGTTGGCTTTACTATTTTCCCTTTATCCTAATGGTGCGATATTATCTGCTCTTTATGTTCAGGAACATCATCCTGCTTGATTATATCTTAACTATTGTACTTACATACCGTTTAGTAAAGGCATTTTACTTTGAATATATCTCAACTATGTTAACCTTATAGATTTTTTAACGTACAACAAAATTGTTGATTTGAAATAAAGTCGCGAAACTTTACATGTACTTAATTAAGTAGTTCAGTATAAACTGAATTTATAGAAATAATTGTTAGATATAGGGAAGTTTGTGAACAAGCGTACTGCGCGAAACGTTTCCTTATAAGTGCCGAAGCACGAAATAGGAGGATTGCTAAAAGGTAATTACAACTGATTAATCGAAACTCGGTATGAAAGCCGTCATGTTGAGCTGAAACGAGTTATCTGATACTCCTACATGCATGGAATGGTATTAGCCCGAACGTGTATGAAGCTAAGTGAAGTGGCTGAAGTGTACTAAGTTCTTATACGGAATATGATTCATGATAGGTCGGGATGCTACAAAATATCTAAGGTGAGAATGTCTAGTAGTGGGACTGATCAACTCACGAATGTACAGGTCTAGATTTTTGATACGCTCGAATCAAAGAAGTATGACCCAAGAAACCAAGGCAAAACACTAGTGTTTTCTTCTTTGATTATTGATGCTGTGAAGAATTATAGATCAACTAACAGGTTAGTTGATCTAAAAAGGATTAACCACCATTATTGTTGAATTCCTTATAGAACAAACGAAGTAGTTTACAGGAACAAGAAAGTGGAAAAAACAAATAATTTGGGTTAGGAGGGATTGTATTGAGGTTGTCTGCAATTGATGCTGCCAGAAAATTTGTGAAAGAAAAATTTCCTAATAGTGATATTGCTTTTTTAGCAGGAAGTGCTTCTAGAGGGGAAGAAACGGCTACATCTGATTTAGATATTGTTATTTTTGATAATTCAATAGAAAGTCATTATCGAGAGAGTTTTGTTTTGTATAATTGGAAAATTGAAACTTTCATATACAATTACACAACTTATCTAAATCAATTCGACGTGGATAAAGAATCAGGGAGACCAATTCTAGCCAACATGTTAGCTGAAGGAAAAATCATTAGAGATAATGGTAAATCAGAGGAAATAAAAGATAACGCTAAATCTTTTATTAAAAGTGGTCCAAAACCATTAACCGACAACTTTATAAGAGCTTCAAGATATTTCATTTATGACCTTCTTGATGACTTTAAAGATTCTAAAAATCATCCAGAGGCTATTATGACTTTAAATACAATCTCAACACAACTCGCAGACTTTATTCTTCGTGTTAATAGACAATGGGTTGGAAGAGGAAAAGGTCTTGCAAGGTCTTTAAAGAAATTCGATGAAAGAATTTATAATGAATTCTTCGAGTCACTTGATTGTTATTATAAAGATGGAGACAAACAACCTTTTATTAAATTTGTGAATGACATCTACAAACCATTTGGTGGCCCTTTATTTAATGGCTTTTCACAAGGAAAATAGTTTTCATTCTTCAACTAACCGTGCAGTTTAGTTGAAGAAAGCAAAAATGTTAAGAGTAAGCCCGAATTCAAACAACGCATATAAATAGATCCGCACCTCCAGTAGTATTAAAATATCAATTTAAATGGAGGTGCTTTTCATATGCCGCAACAAAAACTTACCATTGTCCCCGTTACATTACATAAACAGAAGGAAAATAACCCCGCAACTGTTCCAGTAGCCCCATACTCCAATCCTACTTGCAGGATCAAAACTGGCAATACTGAAATTACCTTCTTCAACGGCGTAGATGTGCACATCATCCAAACCATCATGAGGGAGTTGAAAGATCGATGAAACAGGATTATACAAGCGTGAAAAACATTTATATCATTTGTGGTAAAACGGATATGAGAAAAGGAATTGATGGCCTGGCAACACTTATTCAAGATTCTTTCGAACTTGATCCATATGGGGATTCCATTTTTTTATTTGCAGGATGGAGTAAAGATCGCTATAAATGTTTGTATTTCGATGGTGATGGCTTCGCCATGCTTTATAAACGTTTAGATAACGGTAAACTGCAATGGCCAAAAAATGAGAAAGAAGTACGCAATCTTTCTCAACAGGAGCTACGCTGGCTCCTTGAAGGATTATCCATTCAGCAGCCGAAAGCGATTCAACCTTCATCAAAAGGAGTGTTCTAAATTCCTTAAAACTACTAACTTTATCTTTATTCCATCGTTCGAACTAGTTATAATAAAAAGAACAAAACTGAACGAATGTGGTGAATAATGTGACGAACGCTTCTTCTACGAATGAAAATCAATACGAGAAATTAATTCGGCTGCTCGAAGAGCAATTGGCTCATTCGAATCAACAAAACAAAGAGTTATCAAAACAGATTGAAGCGTTAACCGAGCAAGTTCGCCATTTAACTAAGCTTTTATATGGATCCAAAACTGAAAAAATAAAATATAACTCACCGGACGGACAAGCGTCCTTATTTGACGATGATCCGACTTTTAGCGAATCTGAGCACACAGATGAACAAAGCCAACAGACAATTTCTTATGCTGTTGTACGAAAGATTCAAAAGAAAAAACGAAATGATTCATTGCGGAGTGATGTCGAAGTAGAAGCATTTCATCATCATCCGGAAAATACTCTTTGTGACTGTTGCCATGGGCAAATGATCGAAATCGGCACTACAATCGTTCGCGAAGAAGCGGAATTTATTCCTGCAAAGATGAAGAAAGTTCAACACGTTGAACACGCATATGAATGTACTAAGTGCAAAGGAGATTCATTTCAAAAAGCGCAAATTAAACGTGGCAAAGCACCACATCCAGCTATTCAAAGGAGTATTGCCAGTCCTAGCGTACTGGCCAAAGTAATATATGATAAATTTTCACAATACTTACCACTTTACCGTCAGGTAAAGGAATGGGATCGTTATGGTCTTAATACCAATGATAAGAACCTTTCAAATTGGGTCATTCGTGCATCGCTGGATTGGCTATTACCGATTTACCTACGAATGAAGCATTTGATGATGGATAAATCGATTTTGCATGTCGATGAAACATATGGCCAAATTATTAACCGGTCCGATGGGAAATCTGGTCAAGCCAATGCCTACAATTGGGTGTATCGAAGTGTGCCAAGCCAAGGACCAATAATCACCCTGTTTCAAAGCGCATTATCACGGGCTCGCTCCGTACTTGAAAGTTTCATAGAAGGCTATTCTGGAACGATTGTTTGCGATGGTTATTCTGCTTATGGTAAGTTGGAAGGCGTTACCTTCGCAAATTGTTGGGCGCATGTTCGCCGTTATTGGCTAAAAGCTGACAGTAAAAATGGTCGCATTGGCGTGAGCTATTGTGATGATTTATATCGTCTGGAAAGGAAATTCAAACATTTGTCTCCAAGTAAGCGAAGAAAAAAACGCCAGAAATACTCGAAGCCAATTGTAGAAAAATTCCTTGATTGGGTTGAAACATCACCGTTCTACGGAAAAAACGCCCTTGGCAAGGCAGCTGAATATACCCTGAATAGAGTAAATGGACTTAAGGCGTTCTTGAATGATGGGCGCATTGAAATCGATAATAATCCAGCTGAAAACGCCATTCGCCCCAATGTTTTAGGTAGAAAAAACTGGTTGTTTAGTGTTAGTGAAGCCGGTGCGAGAGCGAACGCCATATGTTTGAGTATTGCAGAAACGGCCAAAAGTAACGGCGTTGATTTTTATGAATACATAAAGAAACTTTTGACGGATCTTCCGAACGCCGGTATTAACCAGAACCCAGAAATTTTAGATCAATACCTGCCTTGGTCAAAAATGATTAAAGCAGAATGTAGCAAATAATTGAAGTAAGCCGTATTTCGATTGAAAAAATCGGGTCATACGGCTATTTGTGATGTGTACCGGATAGGTACGCTTATTTTTTATAATTCGGGCTTACTAAAAAGCAATTACCGAGACATTATTTGATTTTAAGTTAATCTGGAAGTTCTCCCCCAAACAAAGGAATTAACTTCCAGATTTCAGGATATTACATTATAATTTAGTTATACATAATCAAAGAGGTTTTGGGAGGATGGGGAAGAACAATTGAAAAAAATTATATTATTTGTATTGTCATTGTCCTTGCTTTTAATTTCGGGTTGCCTAGGTAGTAATCCCAAAAAACTTAATACATCTATTTTAAAAAGTATCAGCGAGACTAAAAATGAAAAGGGAGAAATTGGTCTAACCGAATATGAAGCTCCAACGTTAAAAGATGGATTGAAATCCCTTCCATTTAAGGTTAAATTACCCCACGATTTCCCATTTGATTTTGTAGGATACTTACCACCTGTAATATACGATCTTGATGGCGATCGAAAAAAATTGCTCGTAATGTTTAATACTACCCCAATAGCGAAAGAAGGTATTGGAGTCATTGTAAAAGCCTATTATCCTAAAGATGAGGTAAATGGTGAACCCGACACTTCTATTTCATCTAAACCCCGATATTCTGAAGTTGAATTAAAAAATGGTGTTGTTGGTAGACTCTATAATTCTGATAATGTGTTTTTTGATATAGATGATGTTACGTATTCTGTATATTATTTAGATTTCTACAAAAGTGATAATCAGGTTTATGAAGATATAATTGATATTGCAAATCAGATGTTTTGATATACAAAAAAGCAGAACAAAACAGTATCCTCTATGACTTTTACTTAGATAAAAGCATATTTCTTAGCTGATACTTTCTGATTAAATTGTTTCGAACCGTTTTTAGAAATACTTAGAATAGTCCGTTCTTTTTCCTATTTGTTTTCCAATATAAAGAATCTGCCCTAAATGATAACTAATATGAGCTACTTCAGTTTGGATTGCTTGAAGAACACTTACAGGTTGTTGTTTATGTGTAACAATTTATTTAAATCCTAAGTTTTTAGATTTTCAATTGTGTTAAAAGCAGTTTGTTTCTATCAGAAAGAAGATTAAGCAGTTCTATAATATAGCTATGTAAGAAAAGAATTTCTCTTCAAGACTCCTACTTTTTGTTTGAAAAACCCTTCCAAAAATAGCGTTAATCCTTCTGATTAACGCATCTGTCAGGTTAAGCCGCATATTTAACGTCCATTTTTGGTATCTTGTTAATTTTACTGAAAAGTGAACCATCAAATTACCTTTCTTTTCTTAAAAAACTCTACTGTTATTAAAATTAAGTTAAATCCTTTTTTAAATAGTAATGCTTATGTTCTCTACCCACGTTTTCCAACGTTCCATATACTTTATAGCCATGCTTTTCATAAAAACCTAATGCTTGAAAACTCAACGTATCTAACTTAATAAAATCACATTCCTTTTCAACAGCTATATTTTCTGCTGTTAACAGTAGTTTAGTTCCATAACCCAGTTTCCTAATATCTTCACCTACAAATAAGTTATAAATTTCTAACCAATTCCAACAGATTGAACCAATTAATCCGCCGTGTACAACTCCTTCGTCATCCTTAATGAACAAACCAATTTCTTCATATCTATCTCCCAAATCTACCGAAAAGTGCTTTAAATTAAATTTATAAAGCTCATCATCTACATGTTGTTTTGCTTTTCTGTCTAATTCTTTAGTAATATAGAAACTCATAATTTATATTTCCCCTTAGGATATTTTTAATAAAAATTCTAGATTGATTCGAAATAGTTATGTACCTTAAATTTAAGTGGAGACTTTTTTAGAGTATCTATTGATAAACATTCAAATCGTTGTTATAACCATTTTATTGACGATACATTCATATCCTTAGGAGGAACATTTTTCTATCCACAGAATTTCTAAAAACCAATGGTCTCTTTGATGACTGACCATTGTATATCAGACTTAAATTCATTGTTAGTCATCATCGTTCCAACAAAAACATCATCAATATCGTTATTATTCAAATAATGTTTAATAGTTAAATTGATAATTTTCGAGGTATATAAAGATGATATTTCATTTTTCGGAATCCAATATAATTCCCCTTCGTCTGAAGGAATAAAGTTCCTATGCTTTGTTTCTCCAAAATAAACATACTGTTGACGTATTTCTCCGCTATTTTTTTCAAGTAAAATATATTTTTGCCTAAAGTTATCAATGTCATCTATTTTAAATCCTGTTTCTTCTTTTATTTCCCTGAAACTTGCCTCCATTGGTGAATTAAGTTCATTAGGTTCTATATGACCTCCAATTCCTCCCCAAAATGCAAAATTAAAGATTTTACTTTTCTCCTTTTTCATCATTAACACACTTCCTTCATTAATCAGGAATGCGGTTGCCATTTGACGGATTTCCAATAATACCACCCTCTCTATACTCTTAAACTATTTTTTTACCGTACTGCTTCGTTATTTCCATAACAGTTCCAGTTTGATAAAGAAGATTATTATAATGTTATATACTTATAATAGCTTCTTAGCATGTTTTATATTTTACTTTACTTATGTAGGAAATCTATAGCGGAATTATATCTCTTTTGGTGCCATCCATATAATATTATCAAGCATTGCGTTATTCTTCTCGAGTTCTACAAAAACTTTTTTATAAACTTCAGGAATTTCTTCTACATTAATAAAAAGGCACAAATTACCTAATACACTAAAGAGAAAACCGTACTGTTATATTCGTGATTTATGAAATATTAATTTTTCCAGATACTTACAAAGTATCAAATAAAATGATACTCGTCTACATAACTATTAAAATATTTCGTATAGATAAGACATATCAAATTATGTTACCTCCTTACATCTCTACTGTTATCAATGGATCTTTAATAGAATTAATTAAATATAATAAATTTGCGTCAAAAATATATTGAATTATCGTCAAAGTAGTGTCAAGGTAGGTTGAGACGTGTTCCATGTCCAAGATATAACCGATTCCGTAAAAGCCAGTAATATTAATACCATATAGGAATTATCCAAAACGAATAAACAATTTGTAAATGAATCTGTATCTGTCGGTGACAACATAATGGAGGATCGGGCCTATAAGACAATGCTTTTTGACGGTTATTTTAACAATGGCGGTAGTTATGATGGGTCCTTCCCTAATGGAAAACGTGATCTATTAATAGCAGGTGATTATTGCAGATGAATTGAGCCACGACTGCGGAGTTTTGAGCCATTCATTGCGGATAAAAGAGCCACCATTTGCAGAACTCAGAGCCACAGCGTAGCTGCTTGCCATTGACTGTAACGCCCGATTCTTAGTATCCGTTGGAAGGGGTCAGGGCCCCGCCAGCGGATGCTTAGAATCGATTTGTCCGTGTTATCATGTTTGAGCAGATATGCCTATTAGGCATTATTTTTGGCACACTTGCGATAGGTCCACCACACGGACAAAAGATAAGTCAATGGTGGCGGACTAGCGAATTTACTCTACATTTGGCGGTAGAGTAGCATTTACCTTTACTAATAGCGGCTCCTTTATCCGCACTCACTGGCTCTATTGTCTGCAAACAGTGGCTCAAAACTCCGCACAGGTGGCTCATTCTGTCCGCAATACTCAGCAGGGAAGTTTCAAATATGGTCTGAAGTTCCATTGGATATAAAAGAGCAACAAGAAGCAGTCGATCAAATGATTACGACAATTGAAAATTACTATGATACAAAAAAATTCGCGCTAAAAGTGACATATCGTACCAACCCAAATTTCCTAAATGGGAAAAGCGAAGAAGAATCTGGAGGTTGGTCGGTTGGATATAAAATGCCAAACAATCCTAATATAATATTTAAACATTTTGAGGGAATTGATCCTTATAATCCGTGAGGTAATTTTTTTTACAAATGGTTTTCGATGCATTGAGGAGAGATACTAAAATGGACAAAAAATTTATAACGGAAATGACAAATACGGCCGTCATCAGTGGTTGGTTATTTAATATCATTTGTCTGCTTGGAAAGGTTTTGCCTTGGTTCTCCCTCATTGCAATATTAGGTAGAGGGATTGGAGGATTGATATACCTATTTAATATTTTTGCTCTAATATTGTTAGTCATGTATGGCTGGAAAAAAATAAAGGAAGGCATTTATCTTAGAAACTTAATTTTTATTATCTTGTTTTTAATTATTTTCCCTATGATATTCAATAAAACTATGAGTCTTATTTAATAAGCCATAAACCTATATGAACTGTGAACTAGGCCCATTCTCTGCAAGGGTCCCAGCCGTTGTAAACAATATCTAAAATCATTTTGTCTAATCCCCCTTGTGATTTTCGATAAATGCTTCTTCTTCCACTGGGTCCATTATTCCTTCCGCTGCGCCGACATTTCCACCTTGGAATGCTGTTAGTTCACCATCTATCCATTCATCATGTTTAGTTATTTCTGCTTTTTCTTTATCCAACGTATAGGTATCTCCATAAAGGAATTCAATTTCTCGCCAAAGTTCTTGTTGTGTTGGATATTCCTGCTTAGACCAATATCCTTTTTGCCTCACTTGTCCTCTCTTATCAACACGTAATGTCACACCCATCGTCGGATTTTCGATATCATTAACGTCGAATTGACCGACCGTATAACCATCTCCATATCGTTTCGGTAAAATCGCAAACTCTTTATCTGGGTAGTTATCTTCCAAATAGTTGATAAGTTGTTCATATCGCTCAGCATGCGTGTTCGCTTTAAAATTAGGATAGGTTACATAGTATCCCACAAATCCAATGACAACTACACTCGTTAACGAAATCGCCCATTTTTTTCTCTCAATAAATATAAGCCAAATACCTATGATCGCAATCAGCACTACAACTCCAACTAGAAAAAAATATACATTTTCACTGGGACTCATGTAATTACACGTAAATACTCTTGAGGATTATTTATTACAAAGTGTTTCTCTATTGATAAAAGAACTTCTTCATTTCCGGGTAATGAAACTGTTTTTACAGCATCATTAATCGATAACCATTTGTACTCACTATGTTCGTAATTTAATGTTACTTCTTCGTGTTCCTCCACATATCCAACAAATACAGGAGCAACATAAATATAATTTTCTTTTGATGAGTAAATCTGATCAAAGTTATTAGAAGTATACAATAAGACCTGTTGGATTCCAGTTTCTTCTTTTACCTCTCTTAAAGCAGCTTCCCAAGCAGTTTCCCCCTCTTCGATACTTCCACCGATATAACACCAAACATCTCTTAGCACAGAGGTAGCTCTCTTTAATAATAAAACTTTGTATTCATTTTCTGTCTTTTTCAATAAAATAATTGCAACACCTGTACATCTTATTGGTACTTCAAACATTTCCTTCCCCTCATTCATCTGAATTTTCATTAAAAAGGCTAACTTAAGAGCAGCTTGACCTCTTGATTTCAGTCGTTAAATCATATATGAAAATTTATTCAGCTGCTTTTATATTTCCTCCTTATTTATTGTACAAATTCATATTCTCCTTGGATACAAAAAAAACGAAACCACTGGGTCTAAGCTCTGTTAAGCCAAGACTAAGATGAATTTTTAAATAAGTAGTTTTATAAATGAAGTGAGAATGGCAAAAGATTTTTCATTGTCTTATTTACTATGACACCCTTTAGTTGAACACTAACAAAAAAGTTCTTTATAGACATTTGGTAGAAAAAGATTGGATGTATTTTTTTAAGTCTTGTCTATATATTTCAGTATATAAACCATTAGTGTATTCACTGATGATTTTTCGCCAAAAATGGATTGCAGATTCATTTATAATCATCTGAGCAACTTTCCAATTTGCCTTATATAAATCAAATGCTTTACTTGCTGCCTCTCTTCCTAATCCATTTCTTCTATATTTTTTAAGAATCATAAAATCATAAATTACATGCGTCGGGTCAGGGTCAACATCAAAATTTTCAAATAAAACAACTAAAAAACCAATAATTTTTCCATTGTAATTTATAAAAAAGGGATTCCATCTGGGGTCTCGCCAATAAAACTCTAAATCTACATCATATAATCCTAGGCTATTTATATCTTCCTCTGTATATTTGCTAAAATCATAAAGATAAAACTGATACATGTTCTCCAGAATTTGTTTACTTTCCTTAGTTACTGAAACGAGCTTAATCAATTATTTTGCCTCCTATTATTCAAGGTAGACAGCACCAAAATAACCATTCCACTAGTATTCCTCCTCTTAGTTTAAAAAATTCTGCAAAAATAGCGTTAATCCTTCCGTAGGATAAACCTTTTATCTAATCTTGAAGCAATCCATTTGTGGTGTTTTCTTTCCTCGCCCGCACTTCCTGGGTCTTTACCGTTCATTATGTTTAAAATGGCTTCATCGTGATTCCCCCTAACAATAGATACATCAGTCCGGGAAAATAACAAATCTAGAACTTCATTTGTTTCATGTCCGATAGCAATTAAAACACCTAGACAATAAATGTGTTAAATCTGGTTATCTTTATCGATGTCATCTAAGACGGCCTTCAATGCACAACTATTTCCGTAAATGTCAGTAATAATAGCGACTTTATTGCTTTTATCCATTAATTCCACCTCATATATAGGAATCACTATTACTTCTTTAAAGTTAACTTGAATTCCTTCTTTAATTAAATCTGCTAATAAGAGTCAGGAAGGTCTTATTAAAATATTTTTTCTTCCATGTTAAACTTTTTGAAAACACGCCAAATCCTCTCCAAATTACTTGGTGAATTTTATAAAAATGGCAATCTCCTCTGAATTAAGTCAAATTTAGAAATACTCATTATAAAAGCTTGTTTAAACACTATCTCTAATAAGTCCTATAAAAAAGTAATCCGTATAAACCGATTACAACTATTATACGAAGGCACCCATTTAGTTATAGAAAGAAGAACTTAATTTCTAACCAGTATCGACTTTTATTGTTTTATCATTTGTTCATTGATTAGACGTTCTTTGTCGTCCAAATTAAAACTGCCGTTTGTCCAACTTGGAAGAATTCCATAGCCCTAAATAGTCTCTTGCTTTGCTTCGTAAACTATTGCTTTCAAACGTTTTCCTTCAATGTCTTTTTCTTTTAATTCATAAGTGTATTATGTAACCTCTTCTCCTAAATGCTCACTTAAAAATGTCATACCATTCGCTTCATGATTACTAAACATTTCATTAGGAATATCTAATATAAAGGTTTCAACTTCGATAGACTTTTTAATTTCCCACCCTTTTTTGGATAAATATACTTTATGATCCTCATTAAGGTTTTCTTGATTAAAAGCAGAAACGAATAAAATCCCAATAAGTATTAATAACATTCTTATTTTTATAACAATACCTTCTCTTTTTAATAATGATATTTAATTCAATACAGTTTTCTTCTGCTTCGTTACATAGATAAGGGAAAAGCCATCCTTCATCAAGACAGCAACGTATCCGTGGGATAAAAAAGATTACTATCATTATATATATTTATAATAGCCTTTCAGCAAGTTTTATATTTTCCTTTAAATATGCGGGTAATCCATTGTGGGATAATATCTCTTGGGTTGTCATCCATACGACATCATCAACTTCATCCGTACTTTTAGCAAAGGCCTCACCCGATTTATGATGACATATAAAAACTATGTCAATAACATTAAGCCCTGAATCAGTAACAAACGATGAACTATTTACATATCTTAGGCCTGTCACTTCGATTCCCACTTCTTCATATATTTCTCTTTGCAAAGTCCTTTCCAAAATATCGGAAAAATTTCCTTCGATTTCGCACTTCCCGCCAACAAGGGAAAGTGAGCCGCCTGCGTGTTCCTCCTTTTTACTTCTAAAAATTAAAAGCCATTTGTCATTTCGACGAATTGCACCTTCTACATTTACAATAAACATTAAATATCCTCCTACATATATTTATAAGCCTTCATTATGCTTAAAGTTCTTTTTAAGGCTATCTTCAAAGAAAAATGACCGATTTTCCATTTTGTAAAAATGCACTCCGATATTTGAATAAGATAACTCATAATTATTTTCTTAACGCTTCTTTTATCGCCCAATAATGGTGTTCATGGATTAGAAGTTGTTCAGCATTATCTAAATCAATCCAACTAGTATAGTGATCATCTTCTATGGGTTGCTGAACCTTGTTCAATAATTTTACTAAATAAAAATAAGCATTATTAAGTAGTGGCTCACCTTTAATTGATTTGAAGTATTTCATTGCATTACCAATATAAGAATCTACTGTTATCTTAAAACCTGTTTCTTCTAACATCTCTCTTCTTAAACAATCTATATCATATTCGCCATTTTCAATTCCGCCTCCAGGTAAAAAATAATCACCATTGGAATTTTGAACAGATAAAACCTTATCCATGTCAGAATTAAAACAAATGGCATAAATCCCTTTTCTTGTTTGATAATCAAAGTTATCTATCTTCTGCCCAAAAACTTTAACCACGTTATCACCTGCTAAATGAATTCTTTTTGCTAAACTTCATTAGGCTAAATTCATTGTCTATTTTTATCACCATAAAATCCTCTAGTTTCTTTATCTATACTTTTAACCTACTTGTTATTAAAAGTATTATAATTTATTTACAATCTCCTCTAATGCCATTCCGCGTGAACCTTTCACTAAAATAACATCGTTAATATCAGAAATGTCCTTAATAAAATTTACAATTTTGTTTTTATCCGTAAAATGTTGCACTCTCGATTTACTTAAATTTATTCTAGCTTCATCTGCTATGAATTTAGATAGAGGACCATATGTAATAAGAAAATCAATTTTGCTTGGATTAATAAATCTTCCAATCATTTTATGATATTCTATTTCATGTTCTCCTAATTCCAACATATCACCTAAAACCAAAATTTTCTTATCGTATCCTTCCAATTCCTGAAAAGTTTCAATAGCAGCTTGAACAGAATTTGGACTAGCATTCCAGGCATCATTTATTATTGTGCAACCAATCTTCGATCTTAATTTTTGCATTCGCATCTCAGTAATAGTTAAATCTCTCAATCCTTTTATAATATTTTCGTCTTTAATTCCGAGTTCCTTTCCAACAACAATCGATGCTAAAGCATTTTGAACATTATATTTTCCCATTAAAGGAACAGTATATTGTGGTGAATTCTTATGATTTATAAAGAAACTGAATTCAGCAGATTGAGCAAATATTGAACGAGTATAAAAATCATTATGCGTTTTCTCACCAAAAGTTATAAATCTGATGCGTCTTGAATAGTGAGTATTTTTTATTTGTTGTAAAAGTGGCTCGTCACCGTTATATACAAGTAATCCATTTTCTTTTAATCCAGCGACAATTTCTAATTTTGCTTTAGCAATACCTTCTCTAGAACCTAAAGTTCCAATGTGTGATAAGCCAATCATAGTGATAATGGCTATGTCAGGCTGGGCGATTTTAGATAATTGTTTAATCTGACCTCTTTCACTCATACCCATTTCAAGGACCATCATTTCATCATCTTCTGATACTTCTAAAATGGTTAATGGCAATCCAATCTGACTATTTAAATTACCTTTTGTTTTATGAACTTTAAATGATGTTCCTAAAATGGAATTTACCATATCCTTTGTGGTTGTTTTGCCATTACTTCCAGTAATACCAATTACTTTAATAGAAAGCTGATTTCGATAGGAAGATGCGAGTGTTTGTAAAGCAGCTAGTGTATTATCTACGAAAATCAGTGGAATCCCTTTCGGAGGATTTGAGTGATCTTTCTCCCATAAAGAAGCAGTAGCCCCCTTTTTTATTGCTTCAGCAACGTAATCATGTCCATCCTTTATGCGTACAATGGGAATATACAAATTTCCTTCTTTCACAGTTCTTGAATCTATTGATACACCTCTAACACCTAAATTTTCAAAATGTGCTTCTAAGCCGTCTCCATTGATCATCTCTTTGATAACCTTTAGGCTTCTTTCTATCAAGTTAACTCCTCCATATATAGGTATTATAAAAATATAAACCTAATCCATAAGGATGTATCCCGCTTTTAATTAAATTAACAAAAGAACTTCATTAGCAACACTGTTTTCAATGACACCTTTCGTTAAAGAAATAGCGTTCTATTACCACGTAGTCTTAAGCTGAAAAATATATTTCATTTTTAGATATCATACGGGTTCCTGAAACGAGAATAACTCATATGAATTTTTCATTTTATCTTATTATCTTTACACCAGAGGTAAGTTATTTCATTATTGTATAACTTGCACATTTAGTTGATAGCGCTTCCATATTAATGACATCTCATAAACGACTACCCATAATGTGATTATCTTCTAGTACCACACTCTACAAAACCCGTTTTTTAATGGTAGCGAATTGCATTTTTGTTAGATTCATATACTTTTAAAAGTCCTTAACTCTTGTTGCCGTTAATAACATAAGCAATTATACAAATTGTATATAAAAATATTATCTAACTTTTTTAGTAAAACAATATGATAACTTATCAAAACCTTTGGACTCATAAAAATCATGTGCTTTTGTCCGTTGAAATCCACTATTTAATATAAGGTAAGAAAGTCCCTTCTCTAAAGCATAATTTTCAACATGTTTAAGAAGTTTAGTTCCTATTCCTTTTTCTTGAAAACTTTCTTGTACAGCAAGACCATTTATTTTTAAGTATCCTATTTCGTATTCTAATGCCATTGTTTGTACCACCGTGATACAACCTACTACCTTGTTTTCTATCAATGCGACAAAAGTTTTGTAATTTTCATCTTTATTCATTTTTTCAAACCGTTCGGAAATATTTGCAGCATTAACAGTGCGACTTCCCAATTCATTATTCCATAAAGATATTACTACCAAATAATCGTTTTCTCTAATTTCACGAATTTCAATATCCATATATATCCTCCGATTTTTAATCATAGTATGTGCTCCTCCCATAATAATTCAACGAACTTTACAATAAATCCTTTTCCACTGAACTCCTTATACTTTTAGTAAATTCTTTCACATAGTCTTAATGGATATTAAGGTTTATTCCATCAAAAAAGATCGTCTTTAGACGACCTTATACTTGATTAATATTTAATATTATTTTTTTCCTTTGGTGCTACAATTACTTTAACCTCAAGTGCTTCGATCTGTTCAATTGTCTCTAGATCAGCATCCCATTCCGTAATTAATATATCTAGGTCTTCGATTCTTCCTTTAATAATTTTCTACTTAAGCTGGATTAACCACTAAGCTTACGAGGTTTATTGTAAAAAATCCCGCGTTACCTTTTTTCTGAGTAAACATCTCATTTTATATTTTTCTAATATACTATATATCGTAAAAGTGCTAGATGTTCTTTGCTGATGTAGAAAAAGCGTTTCCGTCTTTTACAGAAACGCCAATGTTAGTGAATAAACAAATATATTTAATTACTTTTAATCGCAACAATCATATAATTTGCCGGTATAAATTGATTACCTTTATCTGGTTCTTCATACATCTTTTTTATAATAAAACCTTGTTGCGCAAATGAAGTAATAATGTCAGAAAATGTCCATTTTCGTAAATATGTTTTAGGTAATGTCTTTTGTTCCTCTTCAGGGAAGAACCCTTCATAAGCAACAGGATTAAAGTGTAAAGTTTCGTTAAAATAACCTTCTTTAAGAATCAGAGTTCCCTCTTTTTCATTTACTTGTACAATTTTACTAAAAGGGTGAAAATCCCTTAATATTAGTTTCCCATTTTCCTTTAGTAAAGCAACTATAATTTGCCCTAATTTTTCCAAATCTGAAAAGTAGTGCAATATTCCGAATTCCATAAATACAATATCAAACTGGCTTTTCATTTCCTTAATTGGAATATCAAATAGATCCGATACGATGTAATTTATATTTACATTTGCTTCTTTTGATAATTCTCTAGCATATCTAGCATTTTCTTCAGAAATATCAACTATCGTTACATCCGCACCAAGAACAGCAAGAGCAACAGCCCTAATTCCACCAGAACCTAATAAATTTGCAATCTTTTTTCCTGAAACATTTCCGAGGTCTTTTTTATAATAGTTAAGCCATCTATCAGTATTATCTCTAATATGTTTCCCCATTTTTTCAGGTGTTCCATAATTCGTAACCCAATGTTCATATGCTCTATACTCCCAAGCCATCTTATTTTGTTTACTTTGCTCTTTTTGCATAAAGACCTCCTTTATTTTTTCAAATCAAATTTATTTGGGGCAATTTCACTTTCTAGCGGCTTGTTCCTCCCAACTGATCTGTTTATATGTTTCGGAATTCAGCAATATAAGTCTTATCCTTCTGGAATATCTATCATATTTTTAGTAAGCTCAGAATTTAGATTGATTGCATTTTTATTTCTCTCCAAAGGTAATTTTCATACTAGGAGCGTATACTATAGAGGAGTCAATATTAAATATTTGTGAAAACAATAGTTCAGCTTCATACTGAGCTTGTGCATTCTCCAAAGTAACCCCACGTTTTTTTAAACCTTCAATAAACGCTTCCTTATTAGATGGATCTTCCCCTAAACCTTCCCCTTTTAAAGAAAAATATAACTTTTGTTTATCTTTTTGATCCATATTTGAATTGAGGAAGTTTACTTTGTCACTGAGTCTGCACTCGATGTTTTTTACACCCAATTCTGCTAGATATAAAGGAATTTTAGCTCCGATATTTCCATCTTTACCATATTGTTTTTCATCATCTTCAAATAGTTTTTGTAGAATGCCAAGTTTCATAATATGTGTTTGGTCATACCCATCAACATAGTATGAAGACATATTTGAAATCCAGTGAGGTTCAAAACAAATTATTTTGCCTTCGTTTACAACAGAATTAATCATTTTTTGAAGCATTCTTTTTGAGTCAGACATATGTAAAAGAAAAGCGTGACAAACGGCAATATCATACTTATTCTCTAATTCTATCTCGTTTGCATCCGCTACAAAGAATTCAGCTTCATATTGGAGATTATGAAAAAGCTCTCTCCCTCTATTAATAAGCTGTTGCCCTTTATCTATTCCTGTATATTTCGAACCAGTCGGTAATAGAGGTAATAGCTTAAGCCCTAAATATCCAAATCCACAGCCAAAATCGATAATATGTACAGGTTTAGATAGCTTCCAAACGTATTTCACTAAAAACTCTAAATAGTCATCATTATAATATAAATCTCTGGTTCTTTTGAGATATTCCAGCTGGGTATCCCAATAATACTCTTTCAATTGATCTCCCCCTTTTACACATCGAACAAATTGCTTTGCTCTAATAAACAAAACGGAACAATACAACCATCGTTCCGTTTCATTCATGCTAACAATAAATCTTTTAATTAGTCCCAAAATCCCCCATCTGAATGAATAATTTGCCCCGTGATCCATTCAGATTCGTCACTTGCTAAAAAGACGATTAATTTAGCCGCATCTCTAGGCTCACCGAGTCGACCCATAGGAAATTTCGGTAATAAAGATTGCTTCAACTTATTACTCATCCATCCACTATCTGTTGGTCCGGGGTCCACGGCATTAACCGTGATTTTAAGCGGTGCTAACTCAAGGGCGACTGATTTTGTAAAAGTTGAAACAGCCCCTTTTGTT
This sequence comes from Bacillus sp. FJAT-49711, assembly GCF_018343715.1. Lineage (GTDB taxonomy): Bacteria > Bacillota > Bacilli > Bacillales > Bacillaceae_C > Lederbergia. The sequence continues at coordinate 188,181 of NZ_JAGYPL010000004.1, forward strand.
GCAACATAAGCTAAATTGCCGGGTTCAGGTGATTTGTCTTGACCTGACACCATATTAATAATTCGTCCCCCTTGTTTCCCTTCAATTTGACGTACAAACTCAACTGTTAAAAGACACGTACCTCTAATATTTACGCCATAATGAGCATCAAGAATTTCCGCATTCATGGTACGAAAATCTACGTCTACAGAATGTGTCGCATTATTAACAAGAATGGATGGAGAACCAAGTTTCTCGTGAACTTCATAAAGTAGTTTTTTCGGAGCATCTGGTTGTGACAGATCCAATTCCATTGATTCACATCGTACTCCAAGGTTGCGAATCTCATCTACAAGATTTTGAGACCAATCGGAATCATCATTTTTATTAAACCACTCCATCTGACGATCATAATTTGACCAATGTGTAAAAAAAATGTCCGCCCCTTCTCTAGCTAATTCTCGACATATTGCAGTACCAATCCCTTTTACTCGACTAGCGCCAGTCACGATTGCAATCTTATTTATTAATCTTTTCATATAAGCATCTCCTTACCGGAAAGGCTGAACAATGCACTATTGGAAATGTAAACTACCAAAAAAGCGAATACCCAAATTAGGTATTCGCCCGGTGTTTATAGCACACGAACCCAGCAATCCTTTAATGGTGTAAATAATGATGGGAAATTGCCCCTTTTTCAAATTGAAAAGGGAATCAGCAACTCCATTCAATTACTAAGCCATTAAAGAATATCTCCCATTAAAGTCCATGCTCCTTTCGTACATCTCCGTAGATAATATGATATCTTAAACAACCTCTTTAGTAAAGGGCTTACATTTGCAATTATAACTTATCTAACGCGGATTTTAGCTACTCTTTTTCTAAAAACAATATGTTACTTATCTCCATTCCTTCTCTCCACTTATTCCTACTAGAATACACTTAAACGGAATCACGAGAATCTCAACATAATATTCAGCCATGAGTATCCCAATAAAATTCGTGATTTCTAATTACATGGAATTTATTGGAACTAGAATCATTCCTTAATTCCAAAGGCTCATAGAATTTTGGCAATAATACAGCGTATTCTTTAACTTTTTGAACTACTTCGAAATTAAATTTACTCTCGACTGGAGACATGAACCAAAAAAGGTTTTTCGCCATATACCCAATATAATATTCGCTTGAAATTTCGGCATTACTATTTAATCTAACTTCAAGATTATTTCTAAATAGTTCCGAAACTCATTAATACTTAATAACTCTCCGTGTTTGTTTGTAATATATATCCCCCAGGAAGCATCTAAATAAAGCCATTTCCTTAATGATTCTGAGTAAACTATCGTTATAACATGGCTGTCCATATCATAAGCGTCATATGGACGACAATGAACACGACGGGAACGAAACCCCATACTAAGATAAACTTCATTCAGGACAGTCGCAATGGCATAGCAATTAACTTTGATTGTTTCTCTATCAATTAAGCTTAAGATATGTAATGCATTACAAGGCAGTGGAGGCATTACATTTCCATGCCCCAACTTTCCACTTACCCAATACATAAGAATTAATATTTTGGACAATTCATCGCCGTCACCGGCAATTTTTTCTAATTGATATTTATCTCTTATATTTTTTAATTCTTCACTATTATGTATGTGATACTTAAAATCGACATTATCATTAGAATTTGACTCTGTATCAAAGTCGGCTAAAGTTAAAAGTTCTATATAATAATCTTTAAATTCAGGAAGATACCCAAACATATTATCACCTGCCAAATCGTATTCTTTAAATCCGTAATCCATATACATGATCACGATAGAATTGTATATACTAGGGAAATAAATTGTTAGAAGAATGGGTTCATTATATTTTTCTTAATTTATGAATAATTGTTTAATGATTTTATGTTAATCATATTCTCATTCTTCCTGCTACTCACTTTTATCAATTTATCCCGTTCGCCTTAAGACGATTAATAAATTATTGTGTACCACCTTGTGTAATATTGATAGGCAACACTTTGTGTTATATTCCCCTTCTCAAATACTAAAGCATTTGAAATCTCGTTTCTTTCTACAAAACGCCAGCCGTCTTTTTCCATCATATTAATGTATGGCTCCATTTCTCCCCGTTTTACTAAATATCCGTAAATATCATCTATTTCAACTGATCCCTTTACCTCAGCTATCTCTTTGTCCAGAAAAATAAGTTTAGATATTGCTACTGCTAACGGTATAGGATTTCCCTCTTGAAAAATCACGTCTTTCTTTTGAATAATAAAGATGGATAATAGGCTAAACAATAGAACTGTTATAATAAAGACCTTTGATTTTAACATTTAATCTATCCTTTTATATTTATTTTCATTTAAGCTGCATCATTAGCTTAATATATTATTAAATGTGCATTATATTTTAGAACACGTTCATTGATTGTTGGGTTTTATTGGTTCATTACATTGTAACCTATCCATCCAATTAGTAATATATTTGGAGCAATTAAAAAAACTGTTAGCCACCTACTATTTTTTCTTAGGGTAAAAGCAGCACCAAGATAAAAAAGTGGAAAAACTAACCCCCACCATTTAAAACTCGGGGTAGCAGCTAAGTAAAGTGATAACGGAGCTATTAATAAACTAGAAATCACAAGAAAGAACGGCTTTTTCATATAAAAAGCCATAATCGAAAGTATAATCGAAACGATCATGAATGGCCAAAAGAATCTACCCATAATTTCCCCCTTAAAATATTTCCTTAATCTTAAATAATGGCTATCTCGAGTTTCCAGCCTTTTACTATATATAGTGAATTTGATCTCCCTATTTGTAACTTAAAGTGATAACAGCGAATTACTCTCTTAAACAATAGAATTCGTTAAAATTAATTTCCATTTAATCTATTTATAATTTTCAGTATTTTATTATCTATTATAATATCAAGGTTTTCATTAAATACATAAAAAAGCAACAAATTATTTACTTCATACACCTTATATGAGACCACATTGAAGTTTGCTGTTTTATTATGAAATTCTTGCAAACCTTTTTCTCTTTTATCATTTGAATCATAGATATAAACCAACAGGAGCTTCCCCTCTAATTCATAAAAAGATGGTCTCACCCCATTTAGTTTCATACCAAAAATTTTACTATCTCTCACATTACTTACTTTAAGTGACATTTGTTCTTCATCAAACAAAGATAGCGTTTCTTCCAAGGTAATTGCATTGGAATCTTTTGTTTGGCAAGCTACTATTAAGAAAACCATTAGTAGAAATGTTAAAGGTATTTTATTCAATGAATTGCCTCCTTAATTGTTAGCAATCAAAGTTTAAAAAGTGCTTGTTATAGTAAATAAGACAATTAAAAAGATGCTTTCATCGGCAATCGATCTTTAACTCTTGGACTATTAACTCAATTATCAGCTATGGCCGTTAACCGTTGAAGGGTTGGAGATCCAAGTGCATTAGGAAACGGGGGTTGTCTTACAAAAATTTCTACACTTATTATCATTGTTACGGGATTTTTTATTCTTTCCCGATGTTCTTATTAAGCTATCATCTCTCTCCTCTAGAATTACAATCTTAACTAAAAAAGTATTTATCCTCCTTAGCTCAAAGACCCGATAGTTGATATATAAAAAGTTAGTAAAATAATCAAAGTCATTGCCTGCTTTTGAGAAAAGCCGTTATATCTAATTTTAATTACTAATAACGAATTAAGGATTCAAATATGTTAGAATCTTCCTTAGGGAGGGTGTTTTATATGGTTGTATCAAGTGTATTAAGTTTGTTATCTATGTTAATTACAATAGCTTTACCAGTGGCGGGGGTATTTCTTTTAATATGGATTTATCAGATTAAGAGAAATAGCGAAATCCAAGTTGAACAAAACAAAGAAATCATTCGCCTATTAGAAAAAGAAAAAATATAGTAATCGTTGATTTTGAACCCTTAAATTCATTTCTTTTTGGGTTCCTTATTATTATTTGTCCTAGATTAGAACTAATAAATAAGAAATTATCCAACTAAAGTCAATAATGGAAGCATCGCTACAGGCTTTTTCATACATAATGCCACAATTGAAGTATTCAAACAGATCATGAACGGCCAGAGGAATATGCCCATAATTGCCTCCTTAAAATTTTCCCTTATCTTAATAATGGATAAAGTGATTACAAAGAATATATTCTGAACCTACAAAGAACATTTACCTTACCTTCTTTTTCCAAATAGAAATTCGTACATTATTAATACTGTGAGGATCAACTGCGCGATACTTTGCCAAATTGAAGCTATTAATTTATATTGAAGCAATGAATATTCTTTTAATTTTCTCCCTTGTATCATTATCCTTTTTAAGCTTAACGGTTGCGGCCAAGAGAAAAAGCAGTTGATCATAATGGCTTCCTTCTTTACTCGATATTTTATAGTTTAGGAATCCACTCGTGAGTATCGGGATGACAAATTTCAAGAGATCTCTTTAACCATTGTTTTTGTTCTATGGATAAATGTGGTAAGGATGAGTTAAAGTCTTGTTCATGCTTAGATGCATCTATTGAATTTATATAGGTTGATTTATACAATAAAACAATTTCTGGAGACAGATATTGAAGTCCATCTTTTATTAGAAAGGCACTATTAATAGATCGTTTTATAGAATGATCATTTAAAATATAGTAAAAATAATTTTCGTCCTTTTGATTAAATAGAAATTCAATATAATCAAAAGCTACTTGTTCATTAGCTTTAATTGAAAATTGGTATGTATTTTTTTCATTTGTCGGTTGTAAAGCACATCTAGTGTTACTGCTTGGAAAACAAAATAAATTTCGTTTCATTTGTGTTTTAGAAGAATCAAACAATTCAAGTACCTTTCCACCACCACAAGCTTCAAAAACTCTCCACCCTTTATTTATCATAAAGGTAATAATATTTGGTCTATCCTCCCAAAACGCAAAAATATCTACATCCGTATGTGTTCTTGTAATTTTTCCAATAAAGAGGTCAATCGCACACCCACCACATATTGCCCATTTGAAATTTGCATCTTCTAAAAATGTTTTCACACTGGATATAATATTTTCCATTTTGCACCTCATTTTTTCTAGTAAAGCCGCTGAAACTTCAGTATCAGAAATTTAAATATTTTCATTCTATTTTTTCCACCATTTCTCTAATTGCTTCTATAACTGCTTTGGGTTTGTCAATATGAACAGCATGGCCAGCATTTTCTACAATAATATATTTGCTATTTGACGACATATTAGCCAACTCCTTCTGAAATGTTGTCCAGCAAGCCCAAGATTCGGATGTATGATGTGGCTGTGAACTACCTGTTAAAACAGTTAACGGGATCGTTCCAAGGGATTTTACAGCTCTTACTTGCTCTAAGCTTTCCTCAAATGTACTAAGTGAACTTTCAAGGGAAAACCCACTAAAATAATCTTCCTGTAATTCTTTACTCCACAAAGGAACCATTTTTTCATTTTGATCTTCGTGGGAAGAATCTAAAAGTATAACTCCAGCTACCTCATCTGGATACTTACCTGCATATAACCTAACATTTAATCCTCCAAATGAATGTCCTACTAAAATATAAGGAGGTCTTATATTTGCTTTTTTAAGTAATCTTCTAAGGTTTTCAATAATTTGCAAACTATGCTTTGGCCTTTCACTTCTTTCACTCTTTCCGATCCCGTCTCTGTCATACATAAATACATTGGCAAATATTGATACTTCATCCTTAATCGGAAGCCAATTATTTAGATCCCATCCATACCCAGATTCAAAAACAATGGTCATATTATGAACCGGCCCTTCCGAATATTCATAATGTAAATTCACCCCATCAACATTCAGCTTTTTACCGATAATATTGGGATCCATAACTTCCCTCCATAATAACTTTATATAAACTTTTCCATAAAGAACTTAGGATCTCCTGCTTATCAGGATATGGAAAAAGCTTTACTCCTTATGGAAATAAATGAAGTACTAAAAAATATGTCATAACTTAATTGATTAAATCCTGAATATTGTAGGTAATTAATAACTAAAGCAAAAAAGTACTCCAATATTATTTGAATTTGTGATTTCTAGAATCACAATCCATAAGTAAAGGAGCACTTTTTTAAGAAAGAATTATAAACATATACTCAATATCACAAAGTCCAATATATACTATTGCTTGGTCGCTTCATTTTCTTTCCAATAATAATCAGCAAAAACTTCTGCCAAAGCGTCTATAGTGTTATTCAGCTCTTCAATGTTATTATCTACACCTCCCAGTTCCACTAATATTGCTTTGTCTGATACATCTTGATTATAGACTCCATTTCCTTGGTATCTATTTTTCAAGAAAACTCCACGGCTGATACCGGGATATTTTTTTTCTAATTCACTATTAATTTTTTTTGCGAATTCTAAGTTTTTTTGGTAATTTTTATTTTCTTTTCCAACTATAAAATATAGTCTTGCAAATGGTTTACCTTTTATATTTTTTGTAGTTACTGCTTTTCTAGCTGAATCACGGTGTATATCTATAAAATATTGGATATTTTTATTATTAGCTAGAGCTGTCTGAACAATTTCATGTGATAGTTTGTATGAATCAGAATAATCCCATTTCCGTTTTAATAACTCATTATTTACGTTGGTCTTATTATGCTCAACACCTATCCCCAATGCTATCAAACTATTACTTAATTTTTCACCAACAGCTACCACATTTGCCTTACTATCAGAACTAAATGCTTCATCTGGAACAGTTGCGTCTTTTAGTAAAGGAAGAAAAGATTCTAGATTATGTGTATGATAAATAAACACACTTTTGGATTCATGGACTACAGTATTGTCTGTATCGTTTTTATCCGTGTTATTATTAAACTGATCGTGAACTTCTTTTTCTATAAAGTTTTTAGGGGGTGGCGATTCAAAAGGAAGCGTCGTCAAATCGGTTCCTTCCCCTGCAACAATTATTTTTGTATCATAGTTTGCTAATCCAGGAATCTCATTTATTAAAAAGCTTCGAGTATCAGAAGGTTTTATATTTATGATTATTTTAAGAAGTCCCTCAGAAATATTTTTAAATGATAAAAAGTCACTTTGATAAGTAGGAAAGAAATAATGATTTTCAAATTTCATAACTTGAATAAATAACTCATCTGCCTTAATATCCTGAAACAGCTTTTGCATTACTTCGGACTTAAATTCATACTTATATATGATGCCTAATAAAAGTATTGAAACAATAAGTATCCTAAAAAACAATAATTTATCGGATCTGTCTCTATATCTGTGATTTTTCATTTATTCACCCTCTATTAATAGTACGAATTTTAATCTTGTATTCTATGTTTACTATCAATATGTTTTTTCATTGATAAATATTCATATATTATTCAAATGGTGAATATTAGATTTCAATTCTCTATTTATTAATATTGCTTTGAATTAAGCCTTATTGAAAACAGCAGCCAACTATCGGAAATAATTAAATGAAAAGATCACTTTTTATAAAAGCGATCCGATCAAATTATACATTCCTTAAAATCTTTCATCGTCCTTTCTTTCAAAAATCTAAGTTCTCTATAATTTGAATTTTTTCACTATCGGAATAGTCAATAATGGACTATTATATAAAAGAAGATACATACTATTCCGTTGGGAGGAATGCATTATGAAAATGGAACATATAGGAATTATGGTTAAGGACATGGATGAGTCTCTAGCATTTTATCAAAACATCCTTGGTTTAAAATTAAGAAGTAGAGAGTGGTTAAATGACACAGTGGAGCTTGCCTTCTTATATTTTACAGAGCAGCCAAGTGTAGAGATTGAACTTGTTTATGGCGTTCAAGTTGAAAACGAAGGGATCGTAAATCACTTAGCCTTTACAGTTGAAGATATTGAAGCCGAACTCGCACGCTTGAAAGAAGCAGGTGTCAAATTGGTAGATGAAGAACCTCGATCTATTTTAAAAGATAATGTTAAAATTGCGTTTTTTGAGGGTCCGAATGGCGAGAAGCTAGAATTGGTAGAAAGATAAGGGAGGAAAATGAAGTAAATTTTATATCAGATTGAACATACAATGATTGTAAACGAATAATATTTTTAAGTAGTATATCTTCAACAAATAAGTGCGATGCTTCAATAAGGAAGGTCGCTCTTTCTTATTGATGGAACGAAGCGATAGAGAATAGGAGATTTGATTATGAACTGATAATAAAACAAACCGTTAAAGAAACTTTTAATTTATTGCCTCTAATTTGGTTTAATTCAATTGTACCTTTTTTATTTGGCATTTACATTTCGCTTCTTTTTGTAAAAGTGTAGGATAAGTACAATCCATCACAATCTGATCTAAATTTATTAAGAAAAGAATAATTTTTAATGCTTTAGAATTGATCCCGATAGCAACTTTATATTTTATTCGAACTACGCATTAATATCATTTTTAATCTTGCCAAGCTGTAGATGTTTTTTCAAAAAGGTTTTTTTTTATCTATCTGTTTTTTCTATTCTTTATGTTAGATTTGATGAATAGACAAACCGCTAACAAAAATGCTATTGTTGCAAGATTAGTATAAGTTCGTGCTAATTCAATCGCATGTACTGGCTTAAAGAATATTGATTTGTATCCATAAATCAAGAATGCACAAAGTATGATAACTGTCACTATGTTTAATACTCTTTTGAACATACATTTCACCTTCTTTCTTCCTTCCGGTTATCATTGACAACCATCTAAGTGATACCCTTCAAAGTAAGAGATTGGAACCTTTTTGAGTGTTTACTAAATAAAAAGATTCCATTAAATCCTGACGATATTGATTGTTATGAAAACGATGATGTATATTACGTGATTAATCTGTCGAGTAAATGAACGTAAACAGGCGAAAAGCGAAGATCCTCCTTCCCTATTTTTGTCCGCTTTTTTGATTATTTCCCTACCTTAAAACGCTATTAAATGATACTAAAGTCATTTAAAAATTTATATTTTATTCAGCAAAAGCAACCGTTTAAAGAACCGGCAAGATGCTCAACGCTGCGAAGAGATCAATAAGTAAGTTTATTTTCAGTTCCTAAAAGCAGCCTTTTTATATTTTCCCTATGTCTAAAAATAACCATTAGAGCCATTAGCCATACAAAAATATTAAAATATAAGGTATGCCCAAAAACAGGAATAAATGAAATAGCCGCAATAAGCATTGTAGCTAATATGGTGCCTAAAGAAACATACCTTGTTAAAGCAATTATTATTACAAAAAAACCAATGCATAAAAGGGCCATAACCCAGTCAATCATAAACAGCACAGCCACTGACGTTAGTGCTCCCTTTCCTCCTTTAAACCTAAAATATACCGGCCAGTTATGCCCTATAACCGCGCCTGCGCCTGCCACCAAAAGGCTTAAGGAATCCATCGTCCCTCCTGAATAAAAGTAAACGCCAAGTAACAAGCCTATAGAACAGGCAATTATTCCTTTTAATATATCTCCCAAAAGAACAAACACCGCAGCAGATTTCCCAAGTGTTCTTAGAGTATTGGTAAGCCCGGCGCTTTTGCTTCCGTGGTTTCTTATATCCATGCCGTATATTTTCCCTACAATCACCGCTGTATTCAGACTACCTAAAAGGTAACCAAAAGTTAAGGCAACAAAAATCTTTAAAATATCCATCATCAATTTCCTCCCTTACCTCCACAAACTGGCTCTTTTATGGCAAATCATTATGGGACAACTACACCTGTTAATTGAGCAAGCCAAATCTTTCAGATGAAATCATATAGCAAATTACTTTCTAACAAACTTTATAATTAAGCTAATAATTACGGAAATAACCGTGTAAATTACTACCCAAATACAGAAAGACTTATTAAATACAGTGAAAATTAAAATTGTAAAAACAACAAAAATTAATAAAGGTATTACAGACAACTTTTTCAAGAAAAACATTCCTACAATCGACATGATCATAACAATGATAGGCAAAACTAACAACACCAAAAGATATATTTATCTAATCAAAGCCATATCAACAACTTGTTTCGCAAACGCAGCACAGGGTTTAATTAGGTCAGGACTTTTATCAATAGCCCATCTCAGTTTGTCGAAAGCTCTTAACAGCAACAAAACTCTCACGCTAGAGAGGTCCTTTTCCATTAAACCATAGCCATCTAGATATGCTTTAAATTCTTCATTATTGGGCTCCCTACCTAGGATTTGGCACTTCAACATTTCTATAATGTCACCATAAGGTATCACTGATACTTCTGCACTGCCCCAATCAAGTAAAAATACCTGTCCTTCATTATTGACGATTGTATTCTTCAATGAGACATCCCCATGATTTAAAGCAAAATGGAACTTCTCTTCCTTCAAACCTTCGAACAGTTTTCTAATTTTTTTAGATTCTGTCTGATTGATTACCCCAAGCTCTATTAACTGATCATTCTCGGTTAAACTGTTGATATTATAATTTACATAACCCAACCAACTACCATCTGACCCTGCATGAGGAGGCGACTGAAACATACCATGTATTGAAATCAGATTTTCCCCATATCCCTTAACTGGAATCGTATGAATTAGTTTGGCGTAAGCGCCAAGTTGCTTCCAAATATCCCTCTTGGGTTTCGTACTATCTAATCCGTTCTCTCCATCTATGAAGGTTTGGATCATATACGCGGTTTCGTCAACTATACCAATAGACAATACCTGTGGACTAGGAATGCCAACTGCTCGAGCTTGCTCGATGCACCAACTTTCTTTAACAAAACTCGAATATGTATCCGCTTTGTTCATGCGAACTACAACTTTCCTGTTATTCGTCTCAGCTACACAAACTTGATTTACGCTTCCTTTACCTATTATTTGATATGATTTTATGACCCTTTCTTGTAAAAAATCCTCTGTAATTCGTTCTGCTTTCGAAACATGCGATTGTATCATAAAATTCTCCTTATTTAACTATGTAATTAGACTGCATTTATCAATTACTTAATATTTCCTCTTAAATTCCCGTTTGTACAATAACTTCTACAAAAATAGCGATAATCCTTCTTGGACTATCGCACCCGTTCGTTTAAAAAGCACTATAAAATATTCAAATATTTTTCATAGCAAACACATTCATGAATTCGTTGGTTGGATGTTTTAAACTGCTCAATCTCTTCTCCTACGTAATGTGCGAATGAATTGACTAAGTAGAGTTTAGGGATGATACTTTGAATTCTATTTTTCATTTCATTTCCTTCAAAGTAAATATGGTAGTATGAATCGACTTTATTAAACAACATTTTTTCATACCAGTTCTGTACCCAACAGTCATCTCTAGTCCAGGCTTCAAAACGATTTAAACCTAAATCGACTGCTCGCTTTTCCGCTTCTTGAAGTAGTTGCTCGCCAATTCCTTGTCGATAATAATCTGGATGAACTGCAATATGCCAGATCATTCCTCCTAAACCTTCCGCCCTTGAACAAACTGTCTTTTCTTCCTTTTCATACTCTACATCAATGAGACCAACAATTTCTCCGTTTAATTCTGCAATTAGTTCGATTGCAGAATTCTCATAGCTTTCCTTTTTATTTAAAACATTATCAAAAATAAGCTGTATTTAAAAATGATAGTGTTCTACATCGAACCCAACCTATTTCATCAGTATCTTTATATTCACGAATAATCAATTTATATTTTCTCCCCCTTAAGAACTTGTTGGTTGAAGTTAAAACCATGACCTTGGTTAATGAAAAATCTGGCCTTTATATGAAAAAAGGACACTTATCCTTATTCATGGATAACACACGATTACATAAGATCATTTTTTTAAATAAAAAACGTTGATATTATGAGAGATTTGATAATCGCGCTTTAATAGAATATAATGCTTTTTAAAAATTTTGCGGACAAATCTTCAGACAAATAATTCTGGTTGAATACATAACGCTATAAACTTTGATTTTATGGCAAACATTAAGAGTATGTTTTGAAAAAAAATGATCAAACATACTCTTATTTATATGGCAAATTAACTTTTATAGAGATAGGACTTAGGCTCGTCTGACACGCACTCGTTACTTAATAAACCTTTGTTCTAATTCAACCTTTTGACGCAAGTGATGACGAAAATGCATACCAACCAAATCATACCATTCCCTTGCATTCAGCCAGCCGAACCCTCCATGCTTGACTTTATAATTCGGGTTTATATTATCCACTTTTGATTCCCATTTGCTCAACCTTAGAATTACTTGTTTCATTCTGCTAATAAGTTCGTCAATGCTATTCGAATTATTAGGTGGAGTATTTAGTTCATCCGGTAATTTAATTTTAATTGGTGGAAACCCTCCGTTCTTATATAAATGCTCACCAAACTCCGTTTTCCCTAGGGGTTGTTCATCATTTAAGGTAGCACAAGTTTCCATATTATCTAGATACTCATGAGCAACAAGAATTAAATGGTCATACATTTGTCCAATAGACCAAACCCCTTCTTCCGATTTATATCTTAGCTGTTCCAATGAATAATTTTGAAGCTCGCTTTTGTAAGTATTAATCATTTTAAGTTCGGTCAATTTAATTCCTCCTTTGGTACTTTTTAACTCATATCTTAAATTTTATATATATATAACTAATTATTCAATCTTCGATTATAAATACCTTCGTTCACATGTTCCGTTAGTTTAAAAAAGAACCTCACAATCTCCTCTATATTTAACCAACTATCCAATTTTGTTGAAAACGTTCCTCAACAATTAATCAAACTTTTTTATAAACGTCGTGACTTTATTGTTGCTTTATAATAAAGTTTGATTAAAAACAAGCCATTGAATGTTAATGGATCAATACTCTTACTATTTTATTTTTGAAAAAAGATTGTTCAAAACGCTGATTTTTGACATTCTTAGGATTTATTTTTGATAAAAAAGTTATATCATTTCAGTAATCCTTATTCCACTAAATCCCCTGTTACTTTAAGTAAGATCGTTTCACATACTTAATAACTCATAGCCATAAGTATCACCTTTGTCCAAATTAAGGACAGTTTCACATTCTTTCTTTTTTCGTCATCACTACTTCATCTTCAATAAAAGCATTCAGTCGCCCCTATGTGAATACCTTCCCACAGAAATCAATAATGATTTTTAGAGCCAGATAAAAAAAGCTTCCCATTTAGTATTTTTACTAAAAAGAAGCTTTTTTGGTCAAAAATATGGGTGTATAATGATTGAAAATCGTAAACTTTGGACGTCATACAGCTAATTGAACTTCATGATCATCTTTTTTAAAAATGCTTTAACCTTAAAGGACAACGGATTTAATCCTTAGGTGTTCCTTGTAATTGCTGATATTTTGTCATCCTTTCAATCGCTTCCTCCCGCATATTGGACAAAGATTGTAATCTGTGCATATCCATCTGTTGATTCTGGGACTGAACATTGATTTCAGAATTGACTACTTGTGTAACTCCTCCGGCTATTTGTAAACTTCCTTGGACTATTGCTGCAGTAAATCGTTGGTCTGCAGCATTTCGCATTCGTTCTACATCTGCTTGTAGAGCCGCTATTGATTCATTTAATTCCTGTTGGCGTGATTCTAGAGCCGCAGATCGCATTTCTGCACTTAATTTTTTCAACAGTGCTCCCACAACTAGTTCGTCTTTACTATTTCGTATTGCTACTTCTGTTGCTTGAGTGACTTCCAATAATTCATTTAACTTTTGTAATTGTCGGTCTCCATCCCTCACTAAGTCACTCTGTTTTTTCAATTGACTATCTAGTAACCGAAGTTGGTTCTCCTGAACCTGTATGATCGAAGTTATTACGTCCTCTCCTATTAAATTGGCATGACCAACGCTTTTAACACTAGCCAACATCTGCTGTTGTGATTGGGTATCCATATTTTCATAAGCTTCAAGTGCTTCCTTCATTTCATCTTCATAACGATCTTTTTCAACCGCATAACTATTTTCATTCCCTATCCCAAAAAAGACTGCCAAAATGATGGCTATACTCACACAGCCTACTCCTATGTTGCGAATCCACATGTCCATCTTCTATCACCTTTCATTATTTAAAAACATCCATTGTAAGAATTAATTAGGAGAAATATATCCTGGAAGGCCTGGATTCCTTAAATATTTTGCGGTTTGAATCCAATTGTATGAATCCTCAATATCTTCCTGAACCTCCCATATATCATAATGATAGTATTTGCGATCTCCTTTTTCGTTTAAAGCTGTCCACCCTGTTACACCTGCATAAGTCGCTGACCCTTCTATCATATTATTCATCAATTCTTCTCTGTCAAACGGATCTTTAAGTTGATTCATCACAGAAGCTAACATGCCTGGAATATCATAAGCAAACAGTGCATCAGGAAGAAAGGGGCCTTCTGTAAAAGTTTCCAATTCAGATTGAATGGTGTTAAACAAGGTTGAATCAGGAATACCGAATGTTACTCCTGTCAAATTCACTTGTGATGCCTTTTGTGCAATCTCTTCATCATCTAAAATGACTGGACTGAGTGTAACAGTATCCGTTCCAAACCAACGGATTCCATCCATACTATCTTCTTTATCACTATTTCTAAGCATATCGGCTATTTCATCAAATGCAACTGGAACAACTGCAATCCGTTCCTTTTCCATTTCCAAACTCTTCACTGCATTCGCAATTTTTTTCGAAACAAGTTCCCAATCTGTTTCCTTTGGCTGGTAAATTACTGGCTCTGTGACCGTCCCATGAAGTGATTCAAATTCTTCCGTAAACTGTTTAGTTAATTCACTACCATAAATATCATTTCGATAAACGGGAACTACTGCATAAACTCCTTCATATGCCAATAGATTTGCTAATGCTTTGGCTTGTTCAGTATCATCAGGAACCATCCGAAAGACACTATCTCCTTCAATTCCAAGTGTAGGTGAAGTGCTACTATAACTGATAACGATAGCACCTTGTTCAGACGCCCAAGGTTGTATACTTTCTACTTCTGCACTTGAACCGGCAATAAAAATTTCATGCCCTTCTTCCCATAATTTCTTTGCTTTTGAAAGAGCAACTTCTGGATCACTCTGACTGTCCTCAACTGTAAGTTCGAATTGCAGATCCAATCCTTCTTCTTCCCAGTTTTTATTGGTATCTTCCACACCCATCTCAATTGCTAGTTTACGAATTTCCCCTTTTGATCCTAACCCACCACTCAACGGTAATAAGGCCGCCAATTTGATAACATTTGTATCTTTTTGAGTCTCTTGAATAGAACAACCATTGACAAATATCAAAAGTGATAAAGAAAGAACCCAAACTAAGACAACATAAAACTTCCCCTTCATCAGTCCCTCATCACCCTTTCTCACAAACGAAATAAAATCGCATTTCTCCATGACTATAATCTTTTTGTATAGTTTATTGAATAGGTTTTAAAAAAAAAAAGATATATTTAGTCTAGATGATTACATTCGATAACAGCAAAACCACATTTAAGAGATTGACATATTTATCTAAAATTGTTACAGACTATCAGAATAGTAAAATAGAGTTACTAATAAAGCATCATATTAATACCTTAAAGGTATAACTTAATCAGAAATAAAACTGAATAATAAATTACAGTATTCTAGACTATTATTCAATTAGGTGCTATAAGCATAAGCCTAATTATCAGATTTTCCACACGAAATCCGAATATGCACCACTTGCGTATTTTGGCTCTTTTCACATTCCTAAAAGATACTGCCTTTGATAGCATTTATTAATTTCCATATACAGGAATTTCACAAATTATTGATTTTTAGTTAATATTGTTCGAATTGAGTACACCCTATTGATACAGGGTTTCTTTTTTTATCGTTGTAAATTCACAGAATCCTATGCTACCCAATACGCGAAATCATCGGAATGTGCAACCACATTTTCTTTTGAAATCTAACATCAGTACCGTCTAGTAAACAAACAGCAGCGAATAGGACTGATAATGTTCATCGAATTATTGTCGGTTTTCTTCATATTTTGGACGAAAAAACGACCATTCACCCCCATCAGACTGGCAGCAGGTTATTAAAATAGTCGCTCCACCTATGTCTATTTCTAACATGAATCATTTGAAAATTGCTTACCCAAGCTTTCCTTATGCGAGCATTGGTAGTGTTTAAATGGGATTTGGCTCTGCTTTCAGTTAACGCATATTTTCAATGATGGACGATCTGTTATCTTGCATTTTCTTAATAAAGTTCGTCATTACATCAAATGCTTCTTGTCGCTTATTGGACAGAGATTGTAATCTGAGCATGTCCATTTGCTGGCTATTGGACTGGGCGTCCATATCCCTTTTCAATTGATTAATTGTTTCTTCTAATTCTTGGGTTTTATCCAATGGTCCCTCTGCATGTCTTATTTCGGCTAATTCCGCTTTAGCAACGTTTATTTTTTCGCTTAATTCGCCTATTTTTTGATTTCTTTTTTGTACCTCGTTAATCTGGTTTTTCAATTGTTCTTCTAATAGTCGAACTCGCTCCTGCTGAACTGACATCAACGCAGTCTCCAAGTCCATAGCAGATATATCGATACTTGATACTTGCAATCCAGCCATAAACTGCTGTTGTGATTGAGTGTTCATTTTTTCGTAAGCTTCGCTAGCATTCTTAACTTCATTTACATTACTATTCGCATAGCTTTCTCCAGAAAAGGCTGCAAAGGTTATTGCTATAATCATACTTCCTACTCCCAGGTTACGAATCCACTTGTTCATACGTTTCTTCTCCTTTCATCATAAGCATTCCATCTTCTAGTAAGACAGGATTATTCATAACGTTAACAAATTCTTCCTTTGTAAGTGTAATCAAATGATGGTTCATTGCTGTAACAACATATTGGTGTGCAGGCTCTGAAACACTACTATCAAGCTGTTGGTAAAATCGTTTTACTTAAACTATTAAAGCAACTAAACCTTCCAAGAAGGCATTATGTTATACCTCGCTAGTTTGTTTTTTCAATTAGTCATAAATCCTTTCTGCATAAATAATATAGCGATCTGGTGCATTACCGATAAAACTAAAAGGATAACAGGTGGACAAAGTTAAAATTTCATCAGGTGCTGTGGAACGAATCACTGTCCTATCATCCGCATCAACAATATCTGTATCAAAAATTTCATAAGTATATGTACCGCCATAACTCATCTCGACAACGAGTGTGTCTCCTATTTGCAGCTCTCCCAAACCTCGAAAAACAGTATCCCTATGCCCTGATAATAAAATTTGATCTCCTTGATCAGGTAATGCTGTTGTCGTATAATGCCCGACCCCGCGTTCTAGTTCATCCTCGTTTGTACCAGAAATAATGGGCAATTTTTTATCTAGTAAGGGGAGATGCAAGATGCCAATGACATCTCCTGTTTCGATATGGAAATCATCCGGAGATGGTGATTCCTCCGATTCAATCCGCTCTTCAATTAGCTTCTGAGCTTTTTGAAACGATTTTTTTTGTTCTGCCTGAGTGTTCCATATCAGGCTAACTGCATAAATTAGGAACCCCAAGCCTACCAAAAATAATAAAATCGGGATTATCCTTTTCATTGACCTGTTTCTCCTATTAGCGTGATATTCAGTACTATTAATCTCTTGTGCATATCTTTTTATCTTTAATAAAGAAAACACCTGGAAATAAAACTTCCAGGTTCAATGACCCTAAATATTATATGTGTTATCTTATGCTGTTTCTTTTCTTTTTTGAAACCAGATTAGTACTGAGCCTAAAAGAATAAATATAACACCAATTATTAGGAAATTCATCATATGTGTGGACGTATTTGGTAGTACATTACCAGATTCAGATTCAGTTATAGGTCGAGTTCCTGGCTTACTTCCAGAAACAATTTCAGATTCAGTTTTAGGTCCAGTTCCCGGCTCATTTTCAGAATCAATTTCAGATTCAGTCCCCGTTCCATCTGTAGCTTCTTCTTCCTCAAATACAGCATACGTACTAAAGTGGTTTGTTTCAGCTGTAACGAAGCCGTTTGAGTAAGATCCTCCTATATTTTCCCATTCTTTCGTTTCTGGATTAAAGTACCACACTTTCATATTTTCATCATTCTTTACTTTGGATTTATCTACCGTGAACATAAGAGTAACAGGCTCTGAAAAGTTAGAAATGTTCCCTTCATCCGTTTCAATCGTAAAGTCATAAACAGCCGATAGTGCACCTTTTTCAGGTTTTTTCCTTTCCATTAATATCTTAACGTCCTTACCATTTCCTAAAAGATGAGCTGGTATTTTGACAGCAGCATCTCCCTTATTGATTTCAACAGTTATGTTATTTTCTTGTAACATTTTAATTTGCGCAGAAGTTAAGCTTACATGTGCCTCTTGCTGATCTTTTAAATCAATCTGCAATACTCCGTTTTCCCCTACACTATTAATATCGTCGTAGGAAATAGTCGCAACATTACCAGTAATTGTTGGTTTAATCGTGGTTTGTTGCGAAGTCTTTATTTCTTCAGGTTTCACATTAAGCGTCTTTGTAATGACGTGACTTCTATTTATTAATCCAAATTCCAACTGAATGCCAACTTCATACTTCTTTCCTTTTTCTAAACCAGTAAACGTATACTCAGTGTCTTTTAAGTCATGGAATGTCTTAACTTGTTTACCATCCAAGGATAATCTGATTTCATAATACCCATTTCCAAATGATAAATGTTTTTCAGAAATGTCCCATTCCACCGAGATTGTGTCTTTTGTTACTTTTTTAGTGATAAGAACAACAATTGCATCATGCAAAACAATAGCGTCTTTCTTCATTAACGCTTGAACGATTTGAATTGCAGGAGAACCTTGGTTTAAATTTAACGGATTTTTCTCGATATTTACATAATTTAATTTTGGCAGTATTGATAAAACTTCAATGTTAGTAACTTTATTATTTGACACATCTACACTCTGTAAATTAGATAATTTCCCTAACTTGCTAATATCACTAATATTATTATCATTTAACATAATGGAGGTTAAATTCTTGATGTTTGCAAGCGGGGATACATCCGACACTTTATTTCCTGATAAATATAACTCTTTCAAATTCGTTAATTTTGCTAAGCCCGAAAGATTAGAAAGTTCATTATTAGAAGCGTCTAAAACCTCTAACTTTGTTAACTTACCTATCGCCGAAAGGTCTGTTACACTATTTCCCGCCATTCTTAACATTTTTAAACTTGTTAATTTACCTATACTTGAAAGATCCGAAACTCCATTATTACTAATGTCAAGAGACTCTAGCTTTTTAAGTTGGGCAAGAGGGGTAAAATCCTTTATGCTACTATTTCCTAGACTTAAATAATTTAGGTTTTTTAAATATTCTATCCCCGAGAGGTCAGAAATTCCTCTTGATGAATATAGATCTGTGATGGTTAATAAATCTTCTTCAGTTATATTTTCCCACTTGCCCAAGACCCCATAAATAGCTTGTGCTAAGTTTTCATCATTAAATTTTATACCTGTATCTTCTATACCTTCTGAATCTGATGTGCCTTCTATCTCTTCAGTGATATTCGAGTCTACTATGTCTGTACTAGGTTCAAGATCCTCCGCAACTTCAGTATTTACTTGATCTGCAGCATTTGTTCCTTCTTCATTCGCATTAATGGATTTCGCAGTAAATCCAAACTGTACAATAAACCCTATAGTTAATACTAGAATAAATAATTTTGTTTTCTTCAAACGTATTACCTCTTTCGACATCAAATTTTATCTTTTCTTATAGATTTCTATAACAAAATTGCTGTACCAGGTCTATAGACTTGGTTCTTAGGCACATTTGTTAAAAAGTATAGCCTTAATCCTTTCATAGAAAATGTAACTAAAGTCATGGTTTTCGATATTTTTTGACAAAAAAAAAGAGCCTGATGGCCCATTGATCTTAAAAAACACACAGGAGAGGACTTAACTCATCATCCCAAGCCCCTTGGCAACGACCGTAGCTTGAACTCTATTTTTTACTTGCAGCTTGCCAAATATGTTAACGACATGGTTTTTAACTGTTCCTTCAGACAACTTATAATTGACAGCAATGTCCTTATTAGACATGCCCATACATATTAATCGCAATATTTCTAATTCCCTTTTTGTCAAAGGTTCAATAAAGGGAGGAGATGTTGCCGATGAAGTTACTTCTACTTTTTCCTTTTCGGCGGCTCTTTCCTCTGTGAAGATTCTTTCAAGTGTTTTAGCAAGCCTTTCTTGAGAAAGGGGCTTTACGATGTAATCATAGGCATACACATCAAAAGCGGGTAAAGCATATTCCTTATGAGAAGTTATAAAGATCAGCTTAATTTGCAAGTCCCTCTCCCTTAACCTTCTTGCAAAGTCAATGCCATTCTCCCAAGGCATACTAATATCAATAAATACGACGTCGACTTTATTATTCTGCAGAAAAGAAAATGCAGGTATCGTATCATTAAAACTACCTATGATTTCAACATTATTAATCTTGCCCAGCATTCGTTTCATGATCAAGTGCATTGCCACTTCATCATCGATTATGACGACTTTCATCCTATAGACCTCCTTATGGCATGCCCGTCAGAGTGTTCGGTTCTTTCTGTGGGAGTTGGAGTCGAGAAATAAAAGGTGCTTCCATGTTTAGGGGAACTTTCGAACCACATTTCCCCTCCATTTATTTGAACAAACTCTTTGACTAGAGTAAGTCCGAGCCCAATACCTTTTTCGCCGGCTGTTCCGATTGAAGATACTGGATATGGTTTCTGTAACAATCCATTCATCTGCTCAGGATCAATTCCTTTACCGGTATCGATTATCGATATGATCACTTTATCTTCTGAATGATTAGCTTTAATATGGATACTTCCTTCATAATCTGTAAATTTTATAGCATTTGATAGAAGGTTCCTAATAATCAAATCAAGCATTTCCTTATCGGCGTACACGATCATATCATTATGTATATCAGAAGTGATGCTGATTCGTTTTCGCTCACTTTGTATGCGGAACAGACCTACATTTTTCTTGACGGCTTGAGATATGTTCCAAATAACTGGATTATATATCATCCCACCTTTTTGACTCCGAAACCAATCTAGTAAACTTTCAACTAGTGTAAACGTATTTTGAATTTGCTTTTCCATTTCAAATGTGATTTCATCGTGCTTATTTCCGCAGTCCCGCATTTCATCTTTCAAAATCTCCATTAAACTAACAAGTATCGTAAGTGGGTCACGAATATCATGAGCAATAACTGTGAACATTTTATCCTTAAAGGAATTCAGTTCGCTCAACTGCTTTGAATTGGCAAGTAGTTTCTCCTCTGTCAGGACTGCTTCCGTTATATCGTTTAACATTAGCATCCTTCCAACGCGCTTCCCTTTCTTATCATAAACATCCGTCATAGAAACTTGATAATATTTATGATCCTTTTGGTTTGTTATCTTTATTTTTCTTTCTATAGAAACCCTATTAGTGATGATTTCAATCATGTTTGGGTAGGGGGTAAATACTTGTGCAGCCGACCGGCCAATCACTTTCTTATCATGTAACTCTTTAAAGATCTGTATTGCGGAATGGTTAAAGCTTGAGATGCTATTATCTAGATTAAGTACAATAACAGCATCTTTCATCGATTCAAACACCTTTTTTAATGCATGAGGGACTAATTTCATCATGTTGAATTGATAAATTCCCCACATAAAGAATATACCCAAAAAAAGAAATCCAAATGGAGAGATATCGATAGGAGTGCTCAGAATTCCACTTAAGTATAAAAGTGTAATACCGTAAGGCCCACATGACCCTATCATGATTAAAACCACCTGTTTCTTCATATGGACGGACGCTTTTAGGTACATCCAGAATAACAGTCCCATCCCTACAAAAAACAAAATGTAAGAATAGGAGACATGGAGTATATAAAATGGACCGGCAGTCGATGAAACCAGTGGGAATCCTTCTGAATTGTCAATCACCATATCGCTGTAAAACAAATGATGCCATTCGTTTGTATAATGACTTGCAAATGTAAGAAATGGAACAATCGCCAGTAATAAAAAAATCCATTTTTGAAGAAACTTTCTATAGTTCGTATATTGCAAAACCATGATAAACCAGATAAATGTGCCAAACGAAATACCTATATACTCAACCTTAAGCCAAAAGCTTATTTGGTGCAGATTTGAACTCATTATTTCAAAGGCATATCCAAAGGAATAGAAGGCCCCTGCACACATACCAAAGAATAAGCTGACCGAAATAGGAAATTCTCTTTTTTTCCACGCGAGGTAAGCAATATATAGCAAACAACAAGTAATTGCCATTAGAAGGATAAATAAATACTGATTGTAGCTCATTCGTCAGTTACCTCCGCCTCACTTCATTTTTCATCTTTTTATATCTATTAATGATCCAGTAAAGTCTATATCATCCATGCTTCCTCACGGCTATTATGTGTAATGGCACTGTGTTTTGGAAATGGTATGAGTTTCAGGAATTGAATGTTCCTTTAATCTTAAAAGGCTTCATATCCTATTTTTTATTTCATTGTTGAAAAAAATCATTAAACTGCTCTTTTTGTATAAAAAGTCAAAGGTATACCTATGAAAACAGGTACACCTTCTGGAGTCTACTTTCCTTGGTAACTTGGCCACCTGGGCAAAAGTACTTTAGATCCTTAGCTTTACTTCCTTACCTTTCAATATCTTTGCCATTATATAGAAATTTCCTATAATTCATTATAACAAAATATTACAAACATCATAGATTATTGACCAAAAATACAACTTTTCAATAACTTTTTACCTAAAGCTTAGAAAAAATCATATTTTTATTGGAATATGTTATAGAATCGTCAATTTAGGATGGTTGATGAAATTTTAAAGAAAGAGACATCTATATTCTGGTGAAAAGTTAAACTTTGCCTTATTGGAGTTAATTCATCTACAGGATTTCGATATAGAGTTTCTATAAGGCTTTCCATTATTTATTATATTGATGACACCCAAACAGTCATGAATAAGATTTTGAAGGCTGATTGTATGGTGGATGGTGCGCGGATATATCAGGAGTTGATTTCTGGGAGTTTAAAAAACTTCACTCCTACTTGTATAAGCATGTTTCAGTCTGATTGGGACAAATATCCCGTTTAAAAAGCGAACCTATGATAGTACATCATCTTTAGGGACAACCGACTAATCTTAATTTCTAAGGAGGAGATGATGAATCCAGTAGTAGGTCTGGATGTTTCTAAAGGGGAGAGTCAAGTACAAGCATTCTTGGATAAGGGTAGACCTTTTCGTAAAAGTTTCAGTGTCTTTATTAAAATATAAAAAAAACCTTGAAACATCAAGGTTTTCAGAGCGGCCCCGACAGGAATCGAACCTGTGACGCACGGTTTAGGAAACCGACGCTCTATCCTCTGAGCTACGGAGCCATGTTGATATTTTATCGATCAATTCTTATAACGACCTTTATATTATACATGATGAAGAAATATAATGAAAGACTTTTGCTAGTTCATATTAAAGGATTCTATTCCACATTATTTGTTATGTTTTACATGATTTTCATATTTTTGACACAAAAAGAGATGGATGTTTATTATTCCACAAAATTCTTTTGATTAAATCTCAAAGTTACTCTATACTATTAGTAGTGTTTTAGATTATTAAATTATGAAATTTACTATAATTTTTAATATAAATATTTTTAGGGGGGATTTCACGTGCAACTTTGGACCTTTTTGGGATTAATGGCCATATTGGGTGTAGTTGGATATTTTATCATGTATTTTGTCAGTTCTTCTATGGATTCTAATGATGCAAATCAGATCGATGAAGTGCCTCAAAATAATTTCAACCAAAACTAATATATGAAATTAAACCTCCCACCTTTTTGGTGTTGGAGGTTTTTTGCTTTTTCTATACATATGATAACTATGAATACTTCCTTTTTTAGTGATTTACCGCTCCTTCATGCATATATTTTTAGTAGCACTGAGGAGGGGATGAAATGGAACTATTGATTACACTAGGACTTTTAGGTGTCATTGGATCAGTTTCTTATTTTTTCATGTATTCTTTAAGATCGGCAATGGATATGGACTCTATCACTAGGATTGAGAAGGTGCCGCCAAATGATATGAATAAAAAACGTTAAGGACGAAGTTGTCCCAGCCATAATAAAGGTGGGACAACTTTTTTTATTTAAAATTAATACTAATCATCTTCATTCGTGTCATTTCTCTTATTGCATACTTTACGCCTTCATGTCCGTAGCCTGAAGATTTTATTCCTCCATATGGCATATTATCAAAGCGTAATGTAGGGACGTCATTAATTAGGACCTGCCCCACTTCCAGTTCATGTGCAAAGCGAAAGGCTTGTTTCAAATTATTCGTAAAAACGCCTGCATTTAAACCATATTGGCTGTCATTCATTAGTTTTAACGCTTCATTTTCGTTTTCAACTTTGTTGACCATCACAACTGGGCCAAATACTTCTTCACATGCGACTTTTGCGCTTGATTTAACATCTGTAAGAACAGTAGGAAGAATACCGTTATCCTTCCTTTCCCCTCCGCAAAGCAGTTTCGCTCCCTCATTAACAGCTTCCTCCACCCATTCAAGAACACGTGCTTGTGATTTTTTATCAATCATTCCAGTGACAACTGTATCTTCATCCGTTGGGTCACCAAATATAAGCTTGTTTGTCTTTTCAACAAACCTCTCTAAAAACTTTTCCGCTAAGCTTTCATGAACATAAATTCTTTGCGTATGAATGCATACCTGGCCGTTGTAACTAAATGCTCCGGCAACTGCCTTCTCCACTATTTCTTCGAGATTCTCCTCTACTGATGCATCTATATAAAGGGCAGAATTACTACCTAATTCCAGTGTTATTCTTTTAAGTCCCGCTTTATTTTTAATTTCCTTTCCGACCTTTGGACTTCCCGTGAATGAAATCTTTTGAACTCGCTCATCTTCGAGCATGACTCCAACAAGAGCAGATCCATCTCCAGGTACAACATTTACCACTCCATCTGGCAGCCCGACTTTTGAAAAGAGTTCTGCTAGTTTCAGCGATGTTAGTGGAGTTTTTTCAGCAGGCTTTACAACGATTGTATTGCCCGATGCAATGGCAGGTCCGACTTTATGGACAACAAGGTTAAGCGGAAAATTAAAAGGCGTAACCGCTCCAATGACGCCTAACGGCTCGAATATCGTGTAAGCATCTCGACCCGCACCTCCAACCGCAGCTTCAAGTGGGATTACCTCCCCAGCAATCTTTTTAGCTTCTTCACCAGAAAATTGCAATGTTTGTACTGAACGGTCTACTTCCGATCGTGATGCAGAAATGGGCTTACCTGATTCAGCAGTAATTAACTTTGCAAATTCTTCCTTTTTTTCCGCAAGTAAACGGGCTGCGGCAAACAGAATATTAGCGCGATCGACTGCTGGCATTTTCTTCATTGTTTGAAAAGCTTCATGAGCGGATGCTACCGCCTTTGCTATATCAGCTGCTTGTCCTTCTCCTACTTCTGCGATCACTTCGTCATTGTAAGGGTTAGTCAGTTCATATGTTTTCTCCATATTTTCAAACTTTCCATCGATGAATACGCCTATTTTCATTTCATCCACCTCTCCTGCAATGTTGTTCCTTTTACTATAACAAAAGGAAATAAAAATCACACTGTTGACAAATCTGTTCATACTGTATATATTCATTAATAACAGTTATAACAGGCAGGTGATGAAATGAATGTCATTATTTCGAATAGTATTGAGCAGCCGATCTACATTCAAATAAAGGAACAAATTAAAGAGCAAATTTTACGAGGGGATTTAGCGGAAATATCTCCACTCCCTTCAATCCGTAAATTGGCAAAGGATTTGCAAATTAGTGTGATTACAACAAAACGCGCTTATGATGAATTGGAATTAGAAGGATTTATAGAAACTTTCCCCGGAAAAGGATCGTTCGTCGCCGCGCAAAATCACGAGTTTTTAAAAGAAAAACAATTAAAAATGATTGAAGAGAAGCTAAACGAGATTATTGATGACAGCAAAGCATTTGATATAGGTCTAGAGGAAATTATACAAATTTTAACTGTGTTGTATGAGGAGTGAGCAGTTTGGAAAATATCATTGAAATAAAAAACGTCCGTAAAAAAATTAAGGATTTCGAACTAAAAAATATTTCATTTGATTGTAAAAAAGGATACATCATGGGCCTAATTGGACCTAACGGAGCCGGCAAAAGTACGTTGATTCGCTGCTTAATGGATTTAATGAGGATTGACTCAGGAGAGGTAAAATTATTCGGTATGACTCATAAAGAGAATACGAAAGAAATAAAACAAAAAATTGGCTTTGTTTACGATGAAAGTCATTTTTATGATGATTTTTCAATAGAAAAAAACAAAAAAATCATTGCCCCCTTCTATCGTGATTGGGATGATCAAACTTTTTTAAACTATATAGAAAAGTTCAATTTACCTTTAAAGAAAAAAATAAAAACTCTTTCTAAAGGGA
This sequence comes from Bacillus sp. FJAT-49711, assembly GCF_018343715.1. Taxonomy (GTDB): domain Bacteria; phylum Bacillota; class Bacilli; order Bacillales; family Bacillaceae_C; genus Lederbergia. The sequence goes on from NZ_JAGYPL010000004.1 coordinate 214,704, forward strand.
TGAAAATGAAATTTGCCATCGCGATGGCTTTATCACACAATCCTGATCTAATTATTTTGGATGAACCTACAGCTGGCCTCGATCCAGTATTCAGAAGAGAAATGTTAGATATTTTACAAGAGATTATCCAAGACGAAAATAAATCCGTGTTCTTTTCCACTCATATTACAACCGATTTGGACCAGGTGGCGGACTATATAACTTTTATTAATAATGGTGAAATTGTATTTAGCAAGGAAAAGGATATTATTTTCGAGGAATATTTTTTATTAAAAGGTCCTGACTCATTAGCTAGTGAAGTGCCAAAAGTGAAGACTGTTGGTGGTAGAAAAACGGGAGTCGGTTTTGAGGCTCTTGTTAAAGGATTAGATCAAATTAATCAACAGCTTCTCAGTCAATTGCATGTAGAGCGGCCTTCCCTTGAAACGATTATGTACTATACCATTAGGGGAAATTTATTATGAAATCATTACTTTTAAAAGATTTATATACTCAAAAGTTATTTGCCTACTTTTTTCCTTTTCTATTACTATTTCCTTTTTACGTAAATTCAATAAATGCAGTAGGCAATTTTAGCTTTGTTGCTGTTTATGTCTCTTTTGTAGCCATTTGGATGTCCGTTTATTCGAACTTTGGAACTGCAGCGTTAAACAGAAGAGAACAAAAACTAATGTCGAGCCTTCCGGTTACAAGAAAAATGATCGTTCAGGCAAAATATAGTGGTGTCATTATGTGGTGGGTTATTGGATTAGTTAGTTACGGAACACTTGCTTTCTTTACATCAGTATTAATGGGAAATGCCTTCAGTTTTAATGGAATAACGGATTTAGTTATTTCACTTTTCGCTACTTTGGCAATAGTTTCCTTTTTTTATCCACTATATTTTTTAATAGGCTACCAAATATCTGCCTTTATAGCGATTTCTATCCCGATGGCCGTTTTTTTGGGAATAACCATCCTGTCAATGGGAAATGAAAATAGAGAAAATATATTGGTATCCATCATTCCTGCTGATCGACCGTTGATCTATTTTTCGATCATTCTGGCATGTATCATCATAAGCTTTTGTTCTTATAAATTGTCAGTTTTGATTTTTGAAAAGAAAGACTTGTAAAGGGGGCAGCTCCATGATTCAATTAGTCAAAGCAGATATAAAGAGTATTAAAATACAGGATTACTTTATACTTGTCCCTTTTGTTTTTATACTCGCTTTCCTTGCAAATCCTGGTTTTACATCTCCATTTTATATGTGGATTTTCTATTTTACACTTGGGGTTTTTAGTATTTTTGTCGATCGGAAAAGACAAGAAAAAGTTCTGCCTGTTATGATGAGCATACCAATTACGAGGAAGGAATTCGTCGGAGCTAAATATTTGCTCGCCATCGTATGGTTTTTTCTATCATCCATCGGCGCTGCCCTCATTGCATTGATATTTGATTGGAAAATGGACTTTTTTAACTTTAATGAATGGATCACCGTGTTTTTATTCGTTTTATTGTTTTTAGCTATTTTTCTGCCACTTGGACTACTTTTTAAAACAGCAAGTTTCTATATGACTTTTATTCTTATTTTCATTATCACGATTAGAGAAACATTTGGGGCACATTCAATCCAATTTCATCCCATCATGTTATTATCGATTATTCTTTTCTGCCTTTCCTATCTTATTACTGTAAAAATATTTGAACGGAAAAATATTTAGCTTTTTATGTGGAGGCCAGTGAATCTGTCTCCTTTTTTTTCGAAATTGGAGTTAAGGTTTTAATAAGCATCTATTTATAAAGGAATTATAATTTAGCTGATACACGTCTTATCGCACGGGATATTTTGGGACAAAACAAGCACATTGAAAAATCCGTAGATATTTTTTATTCCCACGAGATTTTTTAGGTATATTGTTAAGATTTTTATAATTATATTAACAAATTGGTATATTGGACTACGAAACTTTATGATATGATAATTTCTTGGAAGTCATATAGAAAGGGAATCGTATGATGAAAAAAACGAATTTATTTGCTGATTCCAGTCTTCTTCTCATTGCGTTTGTTTGGGGAGCGACTTTTGTTCTCGTTCAAAATGCCATTGCTTTTTTAGAACCGTTTTCTTTTAATGGGATCCGATTTTTGATTGCCGCTATCCTCCTTGGAGTTTGGTTTTTGCTTTTTGAAAAAAAGCAATTACAGTATTTAGATAAAAAGCTATTGGTCTCGGGCTTTATTCTAGGAATTTGGCTGTTTTTAGGGTATGCCTTTCAAACGATGGGGCTACTATATACATCATCTTCTAAAGCTGGATTTATTACTGGATTAAGTGTTGTATTAGTTCCTCTTTTTTCATTTTTTATACTTAAATTTAAGCCCGGATTAAATGCTATTATCGGTGTTTCTGTTGCAACAATCGGATTATATTTATTAACGATGACCGATTCTGTTTCACTTAATATTGGAGATGGATTTGTTTTTCTCTGTGCGATTGCATTTGCATTACATATTATTTTTACAGGAAAATATAGCAAGAAATATCCATCCCTCCTTTTGACGCTTATTCAAATTTCCACTGTATCAATTTTATCGATCATTTTTGCTTTTTTAACGGAAGACTGGCGCCTAGCCATTCAACCTGAAGTGTTGTTTAAAGGCAATGTATTGGCGGCTTTAATCATTACTTCGGTTTTTGCCACCGCTCTAGCTTTTCTAGCTCAAACGAGTGTTCAAAAATATACAACTCCAACTAGGGTCGCTTTAATTTTTGCAACAGAACCCGTTTTTGCTGCAGGAACAGCGTATTTGTGGGCGGATGAACGTCTTTCTTATAGTGCACTTTTTGGTTGTTTACTTATTTTTGTAGGAATGATCTTTGCCGAAATGCCGTTAATCAAGAAACCACGTATTTCTAAAACGGAAAAATTGAAAAAAGGTGCATAGTTTCCCACATTTTTACTCATCTTAATATCGAGATGAATCTTTAAAGAGGTGATTTTGATGAGTAAAAGTAAACAAAACCGAGACGCAAAAGATGGAGGCAACGCACGCGGGAAGCTAGCTCCTAGTGTTAATCCTCAAGGATATGGACAAGATACAGAATTTTCACAAGAACCAAAAACCAAACTTGAAAATGCAGCTAAAAAGAAAAATACGAAATGAATTAAAAGAGATGCGTAATCCTAACTAAGGATAACTAGTCCAGAAGATAGATTTCATTTTCCAAAAAATTGGATATAATCATAACAAGCAGAACATAAATTAATAAATCGCTTCGGTGCGCTAACATATAAACGGCCACGCGATAGTTGATTCCCTTCTTGGGGAGCAGCACAAACGTAGGAAAACCGCCAAAGTGGGGAAAAACTCAGTGGCGGTTTTAGTCTTTTTTATGAAAAGACAATATAGCTATGACCATATTGAAAATAAAATCATATTCGTTTGTGATTATATACTGTTATATGGCACAGAGAAACCTTGTCTATCGCTTCATTTACTATATCAAAAGTACAGAACTTTATAAAAGTAAGTTCATAATTATAAAACAATTCTTGAAGGTTTTTTTCTTATTTACTTTGATAATATAATATTACTTTATCACTTTCTTCATGGACTTTATTCCCTTCTGAATAAATGCCTCCCCTTCTTAATTGACCATATCCTGTTACAGGCTCCTTTGTTCCATCGATGCTTGGATCAACATATTCATGAAACCAATTTACCAAATCGCTTTTCATTTTCTTAATGTTATCCAAGTATTCACTTTGGCCATACAGATTCTCACTTTCCTCTGGGTCCTCTGCCAAATTATAAAATTCATGTGGACCATACGGATATCGATGAATGTATTTCCATTGTTTGTTTCGAATCATGCGCACTGGCCCATATTCATCATAAATATATATATTTTTATCTTCTTCCACACTCTCACCTTTTAAAGTTTCTGCAAAGCTTTTACCTGGAAGCCGGTTATAATTTGAAATATCAATATTTAAATAGTCTAAGATCGTTGGGAACACATCATATTGGCTGACTAATTGTTCACTGACTACTCCTTGTGGAATTTCAGTTGGGTGCGAAACAATAAATGGAACTTTTACTGAAGTATCAAACATATTTTGTGGAAAAGTCCCATTACCTTTACCCCATATACCATGATGGCCCATATTCATCCCGTTATCTGATGTAAAAATAATAACAGTACTCTCGATCAAGCCGTTTTGTTCAAGATAGTCCATGATTCGCCCAACATTATCATCCATCGCAGTGATGGAAGCATAATATCCACGCAATAAATCTTTTCTAGTTTCTCCAGTTCCATGTGGTGCAGTATTAACTTGCCATGGGTGAATAGGTAAATCAGGCAAAACATTAAACTCACAATCTCTATACATCTCAATATATTCCTTCGGATGATTCCCTTCGTCCCATGGGCTATGAGGTGCTGTGTAATGTACACCTAAGTAAAAAGGCTGATCTTCCTGACTCAATTCTTCTAAAAAATCAATCGCTTTATCAGTAATCACATCAGTAATATATTTTTTCTCAAAGTAAATGTTCCCTTCGTACACCATATCACCGTTATAATATTCACAGCCGCCGCGTGCAATGGTAAACCATTTTGAAAATCCTTGTTGAGGATTCACACTGTCTCCTAAATGCCACTTCCCTGAAAGTGCGCAAGTATAACCATTTTTAGATAGCACATCCGTATATGTGACTTGATCCTTCAAATACTCAATTGCTGAGTGTTCACTAGCGAATATTGGATTATCCTTTAGTTCATGGTATTTCTCGATATCGATATTCCCGCCTCGCAACCAATCTTGAACCCCATGTGCAGACGGTATATTACCGGTCATTAATGAAGCTCTTGCTGGTGAACACACTGGTGAAGTACAAAAGAAGTTTTCAAATCTAACACCATTTTCGGCTAATCGGTCTATATTCGGTGTATGTAAATCTGTAGTACCTGCACAATTTAATGCCCAGGCCCCTTGATCATCGGTGAGGATAAATAATATGTTCGGTTTTTTCAAGTTGCTGCCTCCTTTTATAATATATCTGTTATGTTAAAGGTTCCTACTCAAGCATTTAGTAGGAACCTTTTTATATAAAACTAGCATTAACAGATGCCCACACTACCTATGAAATATTGTTCAACTTATTACTTTTGCCCTTTATATGCTATATTTACGGCTTCTAACACCTTATTGCCACCTTGGTTCCTCCACTTTTCAGATAACTCTTTAATACCACTGTCAATATCTTTTTTACCAGTGATCATATCAATAAAATATTGATTAAAAATCTCATCAAGAATACTCTTATTTTCAATTTCTTCATCCGTTGTTAAGTTGACGAGATTAGGTACCATATTTTCCGTGGCAATTTCTACTGATTCTTTAGCACGATCAGCTTGTGGTTCTGTTTGTGGCAAGTAATTTTCTGTTAATGGCCAAACAACGCTTCCCCAAGCTAATGGATGGGACCAGCCGTTGGAAGAAAAACCGTCCTTTTCACGTTCTTCCTCGTTATAAATTATTTTGTCGCCCTCTTTTGTATAGTGCACTCCTTCTATACCTAATTTTAGCAAATCGCGTCCTTCATCTGATAACATGAATTCGATGAATTTTACAGCTTTTTCAGGATTTTTTGCATTCTTAGTCACTGCAGTGAACAAACCAGATTTAGGTGATGGATTCATTCCTTTTTCACCATTAGACCCTGCAGGTGGAGCCATAAAACCAAGTTTTCCTTTAGAATCTACTTTTTGTAAGTTCGTTTCAAGGCGATTTACATGTCTAAACAATGGTGCTTCCATAAAAGCTACTTTTCCTTGATAAAATTTTTGCTCGCGTTGTTGAGAATCGTTCAACAGAAATTCTATATCTAGCAATTTTTCATCCCATAATTTCTTTAGAAACTCCATACCTGGTTTAAATGATGAATGTTCAAAAAACGGAACTACTTCACCTGCATCGTTTAAAACATAATCTCCATGTGGTAAACCGTTTGCAAAGAATATAAAATTGAATCTGCTATCTTTTTGGGCTGTTAAGCCGTAAGTATCGGCCTTTCCATTACCATCAAGATCTTTCGAAGCTATTAACTTCATTGCTTCATAAAATTCATCCAATGTTTTTGGCGGTTCAACACCAAGTTCTTCTAACCAATCAGCACGGTAAGTAATGGCTGCATTTGCTCTTTCTTCAATAAAAGGATATCCGTAATATTTACCATCAACACTTGTCCACTCTAAATTTTTTAATTTTTCGCTAACCGTTGGCATCTCTGATAAATAATCATTAATTGGTATTAGAATACCTTCATTAATCCACTGTTTTAAAGTTGGAGATGGATAATTGATTGTAACGACGTCGGGCAAATCTCCACTCGCAATAGCTACGTTAATTTTTTCAAATCCTCCCTCAGGGACAAACTGTACTTCAAGATCAATACCTAACTTCTTATTAATTTCTGCAATAATACGGTTGTCCGGTTGAATGGCATTTGCAGCATTATCACCCGGTGTTAAGAAAACAAGTTTGTTATCCTCACTTTCTTTACTATTGCCTTTTGATGACTTATTACATCCAGCCATTGCAGAGACGATTATAATAATAAAAACAAAACTTATCCATAATTTGTTGTTTAACATAAAGATCCTCCAGATACTATAATATTAGATTTTTTTCTTACTCTTTTACAGCTCCTAAAGTAACCCCTTGCATAAAATATTTTTGAAAAAACGGATAAATCATTAATACCGGGATAGTAGTGATCATGATCGTTGCCATTTTAATAGACTGACCAAGAAGAAGTGGATTATCTCCTCCGGACTGAAATGAACTTTCACTTTCGATTAACATTGACCTTAAAAATAATTGAAGTGGCCAAATATCCCTATTTGTCACATACATAACAGCTGTGAAAAAATCATTCCATCTAGTCACTGCATAGAACAGTGCAATCGTGAAAATAACTGGTAAGGACAAAGGTATGACTATACGGAATAAAATACCGAAATCACTGCATCCATCTATTTTGGCAGATTCCTCTAAGCTTTCAGGGATCGATTGAAAAAAGCTGCGCATAATAATTAAATTGTATGTTTGGATTGCATTTGGAATCATCATAGACCAGATTGTATTCGTTATACCTAATTCACGAACTACTATATAAGTTGGAATAAGCCCCCCACTAAACATCATTGTAAAAACAATGGCAAACATGATAAGGCGGCCACCAGGAATATTTTTTTTCGATAATACATACGCAGCTAGGGTAGTCGCAAACATACTAATGGCTGTCCCTAAAATCGTAATGGTTGCACTGACTCCGTACGATTTCCACAGTTGCTCCATCTTTACTAAATATTGATATGCTTCAAACGTAATCTGCTTCGGATACAAATGCAGGGTAGTCGCTACGCTTTCTTTCATTGGAGTAATAGAAACAATAAGCGCATCCCAGAACGGATACAATGTGACTAAAGCAATTGCACTTAAAAAAATATAATTAAATACATCAAATATTCTACTTCCAAAGCTTGTTCGAACCACTAATATCTTCCTCCCCTAGTAAACACCCTGTTGCCCCATCCTTCTAGATAACTGATTAGCAAGTACGAGAAGTGTAAAATTAATGATTGATTTAAATAAACCAACAGCAGCAGCCAAACTAAAGCGGCCCTCAGTTAAACCAATACGATAAACATAAGTATCAATAATATCAGACACGTTATAAACGCCTGGATGATATAAAATAAAAATTTGTTCAAAACCTGCTTCCATTAAGTTACCGATTCTTAAGATTAGCAATATGATGATTGTTGCACGAATGCTTGGAAGAGTAATATGCCATATTCTTTTCCAACGATTGGCTCCATCCATTATGGCTGCCTCATATAATTGAGGATCTACACCAGCAAGAGCGGCCATAAAAATGATGGTATTCCAGCCAAATTCCTTCCAAATCATCGACCACACTAATGTACTTCGAAAATAACTTTCATCCGTTAAAAAACTTATTGGCTTCCCACCGAACAAACGAATAATATCATTGACAATTCCACTATCAATTGATAAAAGACTTATTAGTAAACCACCCATAATAACCCAGGAAATAAAATGAGGGATGTAAATAATCGTTTGAACTGTCCTTTTAAATAATGTTTTCCTAACTTCATTTAATAGTAGAGCTATGATCAATGGAAATGGAAAACCAAAAACAAGGCGATACAAACTAATTACCAAGGTATTCCAAAACACTTGCCAAAACTTATCAAGCTGAAACAGGTAAGTGAAATGATCGAATCCAGCCCAGCTACTTCCTAATATTCCATCGGTGAAATTATAGTTTTTAAATGCTATCAAAACACCGTACATCGGATAATAATGAAAAATGAAGTAATAGGCTAATGCGGGAACTAGCATTAGATACATGTAACGAAAAGAATACATTTTTGCCCATACTCTCTTTTTCTTTATTAAGTCCGTGTTCTTTCTAGTTGTAATAGGTATTTGAGTTTGCATAAAAAATACCATCCCCTCCTTCATAAAAGTGTAAAAAATGTGGAAGCACTTTCATGTTAAGAGAAGATGGTCTTAGAGACTAGATTAATATTTTTTGTTTGGTATCATTTTTTATTTTTCTATAGGTAACATTTTTTATGATTGGTATTATTTATTCACTTTGACTGGTAGCGCTTTCCAAAAAACTCTGCTTTCGATACTCAGTAGGAGTAAGCCCCGTATGTTTTTTAAAGTTCCTAATAAAATTTTGTTTGTGGCCAAAGCCAGTTTCGGAAGCAATATCTACTATATTTTTAGAAGTTGCTTTTAGCATAGTCATTGCCTCTTTTAAGCGAATATCCAATAAATAATCACTGAAATTCTTACCAGTCACATCTTTAAACAACTTAGATAAATAATGACTATTCATATAGACAATATCTGATAAAATCTGAAGACTAATTGGTTCACGAAAATGATTATGAATATATTCAGTTAATGTGTTAATGACTTCCACATTTTTATTTTCTCGTTTGTCTTGTAGATTAGATGAGATATTCATCATCACTTCTTCGAACCAAATTTGAATTTCATCCAAATTTTGAAGCTTTTCGAATTCAACATATAAACTATCATACTCATTTTCTTTATTCCCGATTAGTTCAACACTTATAATTGCAAGTGAATTAAGTAAGTGCGTTAAGATCATTTTTTTATTTATATACCCAAATTGAGTATCATTTTTAAGCTTTGAAATCATATTTTCTTTAATTTGACAAGCCTTCTCGATATTACCCGCTTTTAACTCATTCTCAATGGATTCTATCATTTTTCGATATTCAATAAGTTCATTGCGATTTAGGTGATTTATTTGAATTTCGTTAAATGATAATATACTTCCTTCCCCTGCTAGCCATTTATATACAAGTGCTTCTTTCGCTTCAGTATAGGAAAGTGATATTTCTGATAGCCCTTTATATTTTCCTCCAATGCCAATCGAGATAGAAGCCATTGGAAATTGGTCATTAATCATTTTTTTCATATATAGAGCCATTTCTTTGATTGTTTCTGAATTCAAAGAATCGGAATTCATTATTATCACATCCTGTTTATGAAAATCACTTATATACACTCCTCCACCGTATTTTCCCATTATTTCTTCACACAATGATCGAAGTTTGTAATGGAATAAATCTATAACCTGCTGATCTTTATCAAATTTCGATATGTAATCGCTTCTTAAAACTAATACGATAAAATTCTTATGGAATAAATGTATTTTATAATGTTGAACTTGCTGAACAATCTCACTCTCAATTAGATTTGTCCCTGAAAGCAAATTTAATATGACGTGATCCCTAAGAATAAGTTCACTATTTTTAAATTTTATTTTGAATTCATTGTTCTCTTTAAACAAGTGGTCAATAGATGTACGAATAAAACTAAATTCATCTTTAATAGAATTATCAACAAATGAATTTTTATTTTTGTATAAGTCTTCTACAATTTTTCTTATAGGTTGGTAATGTTTACTTGAAACAAATATAATGAGCAGAATTCCTATTATTAGGGTGGTTAATGTAACTGAAAGGGTTATATATATAACCTCGCTTGATCTTTTCACTATCTCTTTATAAGGGTTTAAAGTAAGATAAATCCAACCATTTTTTGATTCTTGAAATGAAACTAATGTACTTGTACCATCAATATCTTCAATAAAGTAACCATGGTGATTAGCTTTAATCCGAGCTATATCCACTCTATCAAATTTCTTTAAAAAGATACTTTTATCTGTTGAAGATAGTACCTTTCCTTCGTTATCTAGTATCACGACATTTCCTAGCTTTTTATTGTTCGTATTAATGACCGCCTTATAAAGTACATCTTCTTTTAGATTAATAACAAGAATACCTTTCTTTTCTTGATTTGAAATAGGAAGACTTGTATAAAAGCTGATTACATTTTCTGATTTGCCATTTGAAGTTACTATTTTATTCGCTTTCCATTCTGTTCTATTATGATTATTAATAACATTTTGCAAATCTTTTTGGTCATGATACTCATTTAAACTAGTAATTCCTGAATTAGAGATAAATTTTTGATTAATGGAGCTATATAAAAGCATAGAATGAAGATATTTAGACGAAGTCAAACGGTCCGTAAAAAGAGCACTCGTATTTTTCAAAAATTCATATTCTTTTCTTAGATCCCAAGAAAATAAAACTGACTTGTTGATATCGCTGTTTAATGCTAGGGATAATGCTAATTGTTCTACTTCTCCCATAGCTTGAGTAACAATTTTCTCAGTCTGTCCAAGAAGTTCGCTGTTATGATCAAGTGCTTGTTCTTTTAATATGGAATTGGTATTTTGATATACAAGAAATCCAATTAGTAATGTGATTAATATTATGACGATCACCAAATGAGATAACAAACGAATATAAATGGTTTTTCTCATCTTCTTCCATCCTTGCTTCTCAAATTTTAAATTTTTTGCTTAAATTACATCGAAATAATCTGAATGTATAAATTATATAATATATTCCTAATATAATCACTTCGGTTAAGAAAGCTCCTTAAATAGACTGGAGTTGAAACTATGTTTAAACTTTTTTATTTTGACGGTTATCTAGGTTAAACTCCATATTGTTAAGTACATGAATTTTAAACTCAAAAAACCTTTTTATTTTTTGAAAATCAGGGTGTAATATTTTATAGAAAGTAAAAAAGCCGTTTCGATGCTGCTAACATCGAAATGGCTTAACAATAGAGAGTTTCCTTTATGGGAAGTCAGAACAAACGTATCAAAAAACGGCTGAGATGAAGAGAAAAAACAATGGGGGTATAGATACTTCCAATGTTATGATCGTTAGTGCTTCAAATTCAATAATACGGCAGCAAGAAACCTTGTCTATCGCTTCATTAAATCATATATGTCTCAGTTTATTTGCTGATTTTACTTTTATATAACTGACTTAGCTTATTAAAATATTCTCCATTTTTACCTGGAAAATGTTTTTCCTCCATTTTCCTTACTGGAACTATTTCTTGAACAGAATTGGTAACGAAGATTTCATCTGCCTCTTCTAATACATATTTCATATATAATCCTTCCTCTACCACCATTCCGGTTTTTTCAGCCAGTTTCATTATAAATTGACGAGTAATGCCATTTAAAATTCCCGTTTGCAATGCAGGTGTATACAAGACATTATTCTTAACCCAAAACACATTTGAGGTGACGCCTTCAGCTACAAAACCTTTAGCAGTTAAAAAGATCCCTTCCTTAATAGGGTCTGCCCCCACTTCCCGTTTAGCCGCCACATTATTTAAAAAATGATGTGATTTTAAACGGTATGTTGTTTCGGGTGTATTGCGTGTGAGTTGTAAAATAACGGCTTCTTTTTCTACTACTCCACTTATAGAAGGAAGTGGTTTTTGAAACATGATGATCGTTGGATTGTCATAGGATTCAGTTTGTAAACCAATGTCTCCAACGCCTGCTGAAACATTGAATCGTATATAAGAATCTTCTAAGCCATTTAGCTCTGAAAGCTTATTGATAATCTCCAACACTTCTTCATATTTGAATGTACGTGTGATGAGCAATTCATGCAAGCCAGCATTTAGCCTTTCCAAATGTTCCTCTAATAAAAATGGATAACCGCTGTATGTCCTAAATGTTTCAAATACACCTAAGCCATACATATATCCATGATCAAAAGGTGAAATCATCGCTTTTCCTTTTTCTAAAAATTGCCCGTTCAAATAAATAAACATATTATATAACTTCCATTCGATAGCAGTTAATAAAATTTTGCAGGAGCTGTTTTCCAGGTTCCGTCATAATGGATTCAGGATGGAATTGCACGCCTTCGATTGGCAACTCTTTATGTCTTAATCCCATAATTTCTCCTTTATCGGTCCAAGCAGATACTTCTAAACATTCCGGCAAGCTCTCTTTTTTTACAATGAGCGAATGGTAGCGAGTTGCCCGAAATGGGTTATTCACATTGAAAAATAATGTTTTTCCATCATGAGCTATTTCAGATGTTTTTCCATGGAGAAGCCGCTCCGCCTTCACAACCTCACCACCGAACACTTGCCCAATCGCTTGATGGCCGAGGCACACTCCTAGTATTGGAATCTTTCCCGCAAAATACGAAATTGTACTGAGCGAAATGCCAGCTTCATTCGGTGTGCAAGGACCTGGGGAAATGACTAGGAAGTTCGGTTGAAGTTGTTCGATTTCTTCGATTGATATTTCATCATTTCTTTTTACGACAATTTCTTCACCCAGCTCGCCTAAATACTGAACAAGATTGTAGGTGAAAGAATCATAGTTATCAATCATCAATATCATAATTCCATTCTCCTCGTTTCTGCCGCTTCCTTCGCTTTCCAAAGTGCAGTCGCTTTTTTCAATGATTCCTCGTATTCCGCTTTAGGATCGGAGTCAATAACGATTCCTGCACCTGCCTGCACATGGCACATCCCTTCTTTTACTAGCATTGTACGGATGACAATATTTAAATTAACATCATTATTAAAGCCAATCCAACCTAGTGATCCTGTGTAGACACCACGTTTAACAGGCTCTAGCTCTTCAATTATTTCCAGTGTACGGATTTTAGGTGCACCTGTAATCGTTCCCCCTGGAAAAACAGCTTCAATTAAATCATAAGCACTTTTATCATGTGACAATTTGCCACTTACAAGTGATACGATGTGCATAACATGGGAGTATTTTTCTACTGTCATCAATTCGTCGACTTTCACAGATCCATATTCGCAAACCCGCCCTAGATCATTCCGTTCCAAATCTACAAGCATAATATGCTCAGCATTCTCTTTTTCATTTTCAATTAGTTCATTGGCCAAACGACTATCATCTTCATCGTCTACACCACGTGGCCTCGTCCCTGCAATTGGACGTGTACTGACCATAGCTCCATCTTTCTTTATTAACAGTTCCGGAGACCCTGATACAATTTGAAATCCAGGCGTGTGCATGTATCCCATATAAGGAGATGGGTTTAACGTCCTTAATTCGTTATAGATTTCGATAGGATCGATTGTTAATTCCATCGATTGTCTAACCGTTAAGTTAGCTTGAAAAATATCCCCCTCTGAAATATAATGTTGGACTTTTTCAACGGCATTTACATATTCGTCTTTTGATAATGAAACTTGCAGTTCTTTGTTTCCAATTTTCCCTTCGCGCGATGTTTGCGTAATAGCAGGAGTTTCCTTCCACTTTGCGATTGCGTTTTTCAGTTTTTCCTTCGCGTTGTCACGATTCAACACCATAATCCATAAGCATTCTTCCTCATGGTCAAAAACGGCCCACTCATCGAATACGAAAAAATAGATCAAGGGAGATTTCAAATCATCCTTCGCTATGTTGGGCAGTTTTTCGATGCACCATGCATAGTCATAACTTATGTATCCAATCGCTCCTCCTTGAAAATCTGGAATGTCAGCAATTGGGGGAAATTCAAACTGCTTCATCCACGATTCTAGTACCCTAAGAGGCTTCCCAGAAAGAACCGTTTTCTCTCCGTCGCTATCAATTACAACCTCATTTTCATTACCCTCTATTACCGCGAATGGCGAAATACCCGCGATGCTATATCTTCCGACTCGACCACTTTCGAGTAACACATGGTGATGAGCATGAGCGGTTAAATGTACATATGTATCAAAAAACTTTTCTTTTGTAAAAGGTATTTTTTCATATAAAAGAGTTTCCAAAGCTAAACCTCGCTTTCAATCTTGGATATCAGCTTAATTTTAAAGATATATACAAAGATTGCAATATCGATTTCAAAAATATATGATAAATCTGTTTTCATCTTCTCGATGTCGCCTTATAATAAAAGGATGAAGGGAAGGGTGAAGGTTGAATATTTTAAAATGGTCGTATACGAGGCATTATAATATTAAAGCTCGATTCGATGATTTTCCCAACTCAGATGTGATTTTCAGGCAAATAAAAGATTACTATTTTATCTATACTGTAGCATGGTCAAAGGGAGATCCCGTTGTTGAAAGAAGACATTTAGAGGAAATGGAATTTCTCATAAATAGTGAACTTGGTACGATAGATTACTATAAAAAAAGATTGGCTTACATTAAGGCTTAAAGGGAAATCGATGCTCGTTCGATTTCCCTCCTTTTTTTACGGTAGACTTAATTCTATGGATTTCGCAAGGAGTGTCGTAGTCATTGGATGCAATAAGCCTTCTTCCAAATGTGCAGGTGTTAGACAAACGACACGGCCTTTGCCATATTCATGAGTCCACCCGGCAATCGATGAGCCATCCACGGATTCTGAGGTTAGAAATACATTTGTGTTTTCTTCATCGCAAACAACAAAATAATGTTCATCAAGGAATTCAAAATCGCTATAGTTAGTTAATGACATTCCTTCAACTGCCTTATATGTAACGATTTGATGCTTATCTGGGTGAAATTCAAAATAGCCTTTTAGCATGGATGTATATATTTCAATATTTTCATAGGATGCTAGACCCGAATGCCAAGCAATCCAACCGCCGCCTTCTTGAACATATTGGCTAATTGCGGATGCTACTTCATCATCCATCCAAGTTTGAATCTTTTCATCTTGTGGATTTAACCGATTTTCTTTAAAAAAAACGACGGCATCCGGTTTACTTTGTAAATGCTCGATTATATTTTCTGCAGAAGTGTATTCAATTGTTACTCCTTGTAATTCTTCCAAAGCTTTATTGAGTGAGGCAACTGCCCATTCTTCTTTATGATAAAAGTCACCAACCATTGCAATAATTCGCTTAGTCATTTATATCACCTACTTATCGTTTTCCAACAGTTCGATCATCACTTTTAAATCCTTTACGGAGTCAATATATGCATAACGTCCACCCTCATATTCACCTTTTTGCACAAGCGGCATATTGGCTTGCTCCAGAACCTGAATCTTTTCTTTCATTCCTTCTATTTGAAATGCGATATGATGAACTCCCTCGCCATGCTCATCAAGATGCTCTCTCCAAGTACTTGGCTGTTCGTCCGGCTCAATTAATTCCACTTGCACCGATCCCATATCAAAAAAAGCTAGTTTTGCTCTTGCTATGGATGGCTCTCCCTTATACTCCGTCTGCGCCTTTTCTATCGTATCCGTGGTGATCGCCTCCGGTTTTTCTACACCAAAGAAATCAGCATACACTTGCGAAGTCTTTTCAATATCGTGTACGAGAATTCCAATTTGGGTAATGACATTTGTTCCTAATAGATTTTTCATTTGTTCTCTCCCTATCACTCTTTATTTAAGCGCTTTCAATTATATTATAACCGATTTAAAATCAGGCAGGTATCACCACTGCCTGATTATTATTCGGTTTATTTTTTCGAAGGAATATTAACAAATTGTCCTTTGAATATTCTTTTTGGATAAATGGTAAGGTTTAACTGCTTTCCATACTTTCTTAGTTCTCTCTCATCCCTTGGTGTTGCGAACGAAACAACGGTGCCCTCAGCTCCCATTCGTCCTGTTCTACCTGATCGATGTATATACTGCTCAATATCTTTTGGTAGGTCATAATGAATAACATTTGTTAATCCTTCAATATCAAGTCCTCTTGCCGCAACGTCAGTCGCAAGCAATAATTTTACTTCCCCATTTCGAATAGATTTTATCGCTTTTTCACGCTGACTTTTTCCTAGTTCACTATGAAGGATGGCAATAGAAACATTTTCAAACTTAAGCTTTTCAGCTAGCACCGTCATGTTTCCAACGTCCTTAACAAAAACGAGCCCCTTCATCCCATTCATAGCAGCCATTTTTTGAAGGAGTTTTGCTCTTTCCCTTGGTTCACAAAGCAAGTAAAAATGTTCAACTTTTGAAGCGTTTTCTGTTCTGTTCACTTTTATAAATTCCGGCGTTCTTCCTATCATGGCGATAACTTGATCCGGTTCTTCCAGAGAAGTCGCTGAAAACAATAAAAGCTGTCTGTCATTCATCGTAGATTTTACGATTGTTCTTACGGCATCTAAATGCTCCTTATTTAGCAATTGATCCCCTTCATCAAGGACTATTGTTTTTACTTCATGCATTTTTAATTTTTTCATTTTAATTAATTCTAAAATTCTTCCCGGCGTGCCTACTACGATTTGTGGTCGTTCTTTTAATTTATCGAGCTGCCGTTTAATATTGGCTCCGCCTACAAGGGAGGTCTTCTTAATACTTGTTCCTTCCGTCCACTTTTGAATTTCTTGATAGATTTGCATGACCAGCTCTCGAGAAGGAGCTAAAATTACAGCTTGCAAATCATTACTTTTTTCATTGATTTTTTCTAAAATAGGGAGTAAATAGGCGACCGTTTTCCCTGTTCCTGTTGGAGATTCTGCAATTAAATCTTTCCCCTCTAATATGACAGGAATGGCTTTCTCTTGAATTTGTGTAGGTTTATCGAATCGTGAATTTTGCCAGTTTTGTTGTAAAGACGTTTTTACATTTGCTAAAATATTCATTACTTTTCCTCACTTTATGGCAATGTCTTTGCTTATCATACTATAATCTATTATAGGAACAAAAACCATTTTATTGTGAGGTTTATGATGAAAAGGAAACGCTATGAAAATCTAGATCAAGTTTCTACTGCAAAAACATTTAAGGATTTACGAAATTGGCGGAAAGAAAGAAGAGGCAAGAATAAAGATTTGTCTTTTCAAGTTCCGTCAGTACAACCAGAGGTGCAATTTTTACATACAAATAAAACCGAACCTACTATTACTTGGATTGGCCACTCGACTTTTCTCATACAGATTAACGAGAAAAATATTTTGACTGACCCTGTATGGGCGAATCAACTTGGAATAGACAAGCGGCTTACTCCTCCAGGTATTCATATTACTGATTTACCGCCTATTGATATAGTTCTTATTTCACATAGCCACTATGATCATTTGCATTATTCTTCTATTAAAAAGTTAAAAGGAAATCCTCGTTTTTTAGTTCCAGTTGGTCTTGGGCAATGGTTTAGAAAAAGAAAGTTTCAACATGTAATCGAATTTAGCTGGTGGGACGAGCAAAAAGTCGTAGACTTAGATTTTACATTTACTCCAGCGCAACATTGGACAAAGCGAACATTGACCGATACAAATCGATCACACTGGGGTGGCTGGATTTTAAACAATGACAATACTTGTATTTACTTTGCTGGAGATAGTGGCTACTTTAAGGGATTTCAGGAAATGGGAAAGCGACATTCAATTGACTACTGCCTAATGCCGATTGGTGCTTATGAACCCGAATGGTTTATGTCGAGTCAGCACGTGAACCCAGAAGAAGCTGTTCAAGCCTTTATAGATACAGGTGCAAAATATATGGTGCCCATGCATTATGGTGCATATCGCCTCGCTGATGACACCCCGAAGGAAGCTTTGGACAGATTGTGTACGGATTGGGATCAGCGTGAATTAGAGAGAGAGCGCTTAAAAGTGATGAAAATTGGAGAGACGATTAGGCTCTAACCTTGGATGGAGAACTGTAGGCTAAAACATTAATTCTCAAAAAAGGTCGCTTTCATTTAAAAAAGTCGACCTTTTTACGGAATATTAATGAAGTTAAGCTTTGGTTATTGGCCGTTATTGGATTCTATTAGCCGTTATTGGATTCTATTAGCCGTTATTGGATTCTATTAGCCGTTATTGGATTCTATTAGCCGTTATTGGATTCTATTAGCCGTTATTGGATTCTATTAGCCGTTATTGGATTCTATTAGCCGTTTCGCTCGGCAGCCTCGCGAAACGTATGCCAAAAGTGAGCACTATTTCCCGCTTTCTTCCTTCAAAACAGGTGCTTTTCTATGTTTTGTCGCCTGTTCAAAAGCGTAAGCTATTTTTAGCAAGGTCTCTTCGCTAAATGCGGTGCCGGTAAATGATACTCCAAAAGGTTCTCCATTAGGAGTGTATCCAGCTGGGACAATGACTGTAGGGTATCCGGCTTTTGCAGCGATGCCTGATCCTCTATCGCCGCCAAATAAGATAGCATCTATATTATTTTGTTTTAAAGCAACATCAAGACCTTTGTCCCGGGAAAAGTATTGGTCTTTTTCCAAAGAATTAATATATTCTTTTTCTAATAAAGTACCGCTCGTATTTTCAGATTCTACTAGCAACTTTTGGCCGTATTTTAACATCGCCTTTGGATGCTTGTAATTGTAAGCAATAACATCGGCTAATGAGCGAATCTTGTTAGAGTACGACGTTGCACTTAGGTATGCGTTTAAATCTGGTTTAAATTCGTAAACTAAAACATCATAGCTCCATTTTTCTTCAGCAGATGGAATCACGATGTCTTCCACAATTTCAGCACCAAGCTCACGCAAACATTGGACTGCATCACCAATCATTTTTATTTTATGCTTATTTAATCTGTCGGAGTAAGGTTTTCCGGCAATTCCGATTCGAAAACCATTCAATCTTTTATCCGTTAGAGCAGCTGCGTAATCAATGGGCAACGTGGTCGGATTTGATAGAGTAGCAGGATCTTTTTCATCTAGTCCAGCAATCGTATTCAATACATGTGCTGCATCCTTGACTGTCCTAGCCATCGGACCCGGTGTATCTTGGCTATGGGCAATCGGAATCACTCCGCTCCGGCTTACAAGCCCAACAGTCGGCTTTATTCCTACAAGTGAATTTTTTAAAGACGGGTTTAATATCGACCCTGAAGTCTCCGTTCCAATGGAAGCGGCGGCAAAATTTGCGGCAATCGCAGCGCCTGATCCAGAACTAGAACCGCCAACATCAAATTCTCCGTACGGATTTAATGTCTGGCCACCTCTAGAACTATATCCGCTCGGCATACCAATCGTCATAAAATTAGCCCATTCTGTCATATTCGTTTTCCCAAGTAAAATCGCTCCTGCTTCACGCAATTTAGCCGCAACAAAAGAATCGGCAGCGGCACGGTGATTTTCTAGAGCTAGCGAACCGGCAGTCGTATGCATTTTATCTCCAGTATCAATATTATCCTTTAGTAGAATTGGAATTCCATGTAATCCACTTCTAGCACCTTTGCTTGCGCGCTCTGCATCCAATGCTGCGGCAATTTGCAAAGCATCGGGATTTATCTCTAGTACAGAGCAGATTGCCCCGTCAAAATGAGATACTCGATAAAAATACATATGTACAAGATCTACAGATGTTATTTCCCCGGAAGCTAATTTTCCCTGCATATCTTCAATTGCAGCTTCCAGCAACCATTCATCATGCAACTGTTTTAATTTTGGATTTTGCATTGTTCAGTTCTCCATTTCTACAATTTTTAAAACGAAAAAACCGCTAATAAATAAAATTAGTGAACTTATATAAAAAATAATATCCAAAGTAAATAGATCGATTATAAATCCGCCGAACATAACAGCAATCCCCGTAAAAATCGAAGTCCAAAAATGATATTTTCCAATTGCAAACCCGCGATTACTGCGATCTGTAAAATCAGCAAGCATTGCCTTTTCGCTCGTTTTCTGTGTTGCGCCAATTATCCCAAGTACGATTTGCAGTACATATACCTGCCATACGTCTGTAACAAGAGGGAAAAACAACAATAATATGGCCATTCCCCAACTACCAATCAACAAAAATAGTCTTCTTCCTAATCGATCTGACCATTTTCCAACTGCAATGTGGACTAGGGACGAGCTGATCGTAAATAGCCCATAGGAAATACCGTACTGTAAAAAGCCTCCCCCAACTTCTTTAATAAAGATTAAATAAAACGGAAAAACGAGACTGCTGCCAAGGATTGAAATACTTTGCGATACGACGATCCATCTCATTTTCCATACTCCTCATAAAACTGGTTCATAAATCTCTCATTCGTATCATACTCTCTCTTTTTTTGAAAAAACTCATCCGTCAACGGATAAGCCGCCTCCATTTGTTCTTTCGTAGGATAATGGTAGTAAGGCAAATAATAGGATCCATCCATTTCCAACGTCATATCAATTATTTTTCTAATGACTATCCTATTCTTTTCTATTTCCTTCTGTGAAATTCCTTGATTAATATAAAAAACAAGTGCAAACATATCTTCTTTCGCGTAAGAAAGATAAGCTTCTTCGTTTTTTGGCACATATCTCACAGTAATATTTAATACATTTAACTTATTTTCTGTTAGAAGCTCCCTTAACCTATCAACATATTCAGGAAAATCATTAACAGGAATAAAATATTCTTGAAGTATATCCGTATCGTTTTTTCCCTCGTAATTCAAAAACTCAACTTCCGGACGCATAACATTATTTCTCGAAATAATTTCTTCTTTTCCCTCTTTAAATGCTTGCTTCTGAACAAACCAAACAAAGTTTTTACCCCAGTCAAAATTCCGTGAAAGTCCAAAAGCGAATTTATTTCTGCGGATATATTTTTCATCCACCAACTCTTTATAATCATCCAGCTTTTTTTCATCTGTTATATAGTAATTCGTCACATACATTTCTGTTAAAAAGCTTTTAGGAGCAACAGAAATTCTTGAATTATGCATGTCAATATCGGGGTTATCCAAAACTTTTTCTTTAAAATATTCGGGATAATCATGATAGTCGATCCATTCAGTCGTGGTTTTATATAATACGTTGTTAGTCAGTTCGATATCTACATCCAAAATGACCCCAAATAAACCGTACCCGCCATGGACTAGTCGAAATAAATCTTCGTTTTCTGTTCTACTAACATCAATTATGTCACCATCAGCATTCATGAGTCGGAAAGAACGAATGCTTTCAATTAAAGGACCAAAACGTATATCCCTTCCATGAACGTTTACACTCATCGACCCGCCGATCGTAAAAATATTAGGAGCCTGCATTGTTTTAATAGAAAGACCATATGGATTGATCGCTTCCTGAACATCCTCCCAAGTGGCTCCACTTTGCACAGTAATTAGTTTTTCATCGGGATCGACCTTAATGACTTTATTATATGTAGTCATATCAAGGACAATCGCATCCTTATAATATGTATGTCCACCTTGACTATGCTGCTTTCCAGCAATCGAAACCTTCAAGTTTTTTTCCTTCGCTTCCTGCAAAAGAGCCTTCATCTGTTCTACTTCCTGCCCTTTCACAACCTCATTTACCTTTATAGGAACCAAACGCCCAACATCACTCATCAAAGAATCATCTTTCTCCTTATGTTGAAAGGAAAAAACAAAAAACAAACAATAAACCACAATAAAAAACACCAAAAACATTAAAACATTTCTACGAGAAAGCACGTACATCCCCCTTCCACCTTTATATATTTTACCAGTTTTACATAGAAGGAAAGGTGTAATTGAATAGTCAGAATAAATTTAATTGTTTTCAATTTGTTTGAGTGCCTGGCACTCAAACAATTCTCAAACAATTCTCAAAAAAATTAAAGAACCCGTAGTGGGGACGGGTTCTTTTTATGCTTCGATGGTTTTTAGTTTTTCGATTTCTTTTGCTTTTAGTTCTCTGCGGAGGATTTTACCGCTGATTTTTGTTTTTGGCAGTTCTTCTATAACTTCAATTTCTCGCGGGGCTGAGTGAGCCGCTAATTGATTGCGGACGAAGAGTCGGATATTGGCTAGTAATTCGGGGGAAGATGTATATCCTTTTTTCAGTACGATAAAGGCTTTTACAATTTCTCCACGGATGAAATCTGGCTTTCCGATAACTCCAGCTTCTGCAACCGCTGGGTGTTCGATCAGTTTGCTTTCCACTTCAAACGGTCCGATTCGTTCCCCAGAAGAATTGATCATATCATCGCTTCTTCCTTGGAAAAAGATATATCCATCTTCATCTTTTAAAGCAAGATCCCCGGACAAATACCAATCTGATCCAAAGGGAAAATAGGATGCATATTTTTCTTCATTTTTCCATACTTCCTTCATGATGGCTGGCCATGGTCCTTTTATCGCCAAATGCCCGACTTCCCCTACAGGCAAAACATTGCCTTCATCGTTTAAAACGGCAGTTTCAATTGTCGGAAGTGGTTTTCCCATCGACCCTGGCTTAATAGGTTCATTTGGCAAGTTTACAATTAATTGTGCCCCTGTTTCAGTCATCCACCACGTATCGTGGATGCGTAATTGTAAATTTTCCACACTCCAATAAATGACTTCAGGGTTCAGCGGTTCGCCCACACTTAATATATGACGGAGTGAACTGACATCATATTTTTTTAATGTCTCAACTCCCTCAGCCATTAGCATTCTAAATGCTGTAGGAGCACTATACCAAACTGTTACGCCTGTTTTTTCAATTGTTTCATACCAACTTTCTGCATTGAAACGTCCTCCATGCAAAACGATTGTAGCACCATTCAGTAAAGGCGCAAATATACCGTATACACAACCTGTCACCCACCCAGGATGGGCGGTGCACCAGTATATATCATCTTCTTTCAAATCAAGCACCCATCGGCCTGTTATATACTGCTGGATCATCGCCCGATGCGCATGAATAATCCCTTTCGGCTTCCCTGTTGATCCGCTTGTGTAGTGGATATTTAAGCCATCCTCAAGATCCACCCATTCAATAATGTTCTCCTCTACTTCAGTTTGTGCAAGCTCTTCTGGAATCGAGATGGCGTAATTAGTCGTAATATGTTCATCAGTTAAAAAAATCGTAGTCAAGCTTGGTAAATCCTGCAGAGGGACACGCTGTAAATATTCTTCATTCGTAATCAGATATTTCCCTTCACAATCAGAGATGCGGTCACGGATTGCTTCTTCCATAAAAGCTTCAAATAGCGGACCTACAATCGCACCTAATTTTATTGCTGCTAAAATAGCGATGTGGCATTCAGGATGTTTTGGTAAAAAAACGAATAGGAAATCTCCCTTTTTTACACCATGTTTTTTTAACACACTTGCCCATCGATCTGTTGCATCTTTCAATTCACGATAACGTAATGTCACTTCACTATTTTCCGAGATATAATGAAGAGCGATTTTTTCACCGTTTCCGGATTCAACATGGCGATCAATACATTCATAAGCCATGTTCACCTTACCTGTTTTATGCCAGCTAAAATGTTTTTCAACCTTTTCCCAGTTAAAAGATGGATTCCTCTCTAAATCCTTTAGCACATTATAAGAGCTATCATTAGGAGGAATAATGGATTGTCTCGTCATAGTTGATCCCCCTTCGAATTTCGATTTAAATCAAGTAAATGCAATATTTCAGATTTTTTTTCAACCAATTTCACATCTCCCCGTGAGCGTGGTTTTTCTTGTTCAATCTTTATCTCGGCAAACAATTCTCCAGGCTGACCGCGTAATATAAAAATTCGATCGCATAAATATAACGCTTCGTCTATATCGTGGGTGACGAGGATCATCGTTGTTTTTCTCTCATCCCAAATCGACAACAATAAATCTTGAAGCTGCATTTTTGTAAAAGCATCTAATGCACTAAATGGTTCATCTAATAGCAACACATCGGGCTCCGTTATAAGGGATCTAGCAATCGCGGTTCGTTGCGCCATTCCTCCCGATAAATCTTTCGGATAATGGTCCGCAAATTCTTCTAGTCCAACTAATTGTAATAGTTCCTTTGCCAATTCTTGTTGTTGACCTTTTTGGATGCCGAAACAAATATTGTCTTTGACTGTTAGCCACGGCATTAAACGCGGCTCTTGGAACATCATTCCTACAGTCCGTTTGGAAAAGGAAAATCCTCCTTGATACTGCTTATCCAATCCGGAAAGCACGCGCAAGAGCGTACTTTTCCCACAACCACTTGTACCAAGGATGCCAATCACTTCCCCCTCCTCAATGGAAAAGGTCACATTTCGAAAACCAGCTTTCCCTTCATTGAATGTCCTAGTAATATTTTGTACAGCCAGCATTTCGAAGTCCTCCTTTATCGCTGATTTGAAAAGCTATCTTGCCAGCTAAGCGATTTTTTCTCGATATTTTTTAAAAATGAATCGGTCAATTTTCCAATGACGGCAAATAATAAAATACTGGCAATCACTAAATGTGGGGAATACGTGTTTTGGCCGACGACGAGTAGATAGCCTAATCCTTTACTTGCTCCCATAATTTCTGCTGCTACGACAAACATCCATCCAAGACCTAACCCACTGCGAAGTCCTACTAAAAAAGATGGCAAGGATGCTGGTAAGATAATTTTTATTAAAGTTTGTGATGAAGTAAATCCATATATTTTTCCAACTTCGATCAGCTTGCGGTCGACACCTTGAATCCCGGACACAATATTTAAATAGACTGGGAAAAATACACCAACAGCAATAAGAGTAATTTTTGATGGCTCACCAATACCCATCCAGAGAATAAATAATGGTACCCATGCCAATGAAGGAATCGATCTGAAGGCTTGAATTAATGGATCCATTAATTTTTCCATGACTGAAAAATACCCAACAGCAGAGCCGAGAAGAAGTGCTGCAATAGTACCTAGAAAAAATCCCGCCGCGACTCGAAATAATGTCGTTCCAATATGGCCCCAAAGGGTTCCAGCTGCTCCCATTCCAATAATTTCTTGAATGATTTTTGTTGGTGTAGGCAATAAATGCGGTTCGATTAAACCAATTCTTCCTGCTGCCTCCCACGTTATTAATAGAATAAGTGGGATAATACTGCCAAGCATCCAATTGTAATTAATTTTTATGTTTCGCTTTTTTTGTTCCGTTGTTTGCTGATTTTTTACAGCAACCTCAATAGCTTCACTTCTTCCACTCACAGAAAGCACCACCCTTCTTTATCTTTCTATTCACTGATGAAATAGCTCGGGTTAATCAAATCTTTAACAATCTTTTCAATATCAGCTTTTTCTTCTATTAAACCTTCATTTTTTAAGACGTCACCCGCAGCTGTAATAGCCGTTATTTGCTCATCCCCAGGTTTTGATGAAGAAAAATCATTTCGACCAATTTGAATTTTTGCAACTTCCAAATCGATTTGCGCTTCTTTTGCTAAAATTTCTGCTGTTTCTTCAGGATGATCAATCGCCCATTGACGCGCTTTTTCATATGCTTCAATTACCTTTGTTACGTACTCGGGGTATTTTTCAGCAAATTCTGTGCGTACATTTAATGTTCCATACGTATTAAAATCGGGATTGCGGAAAAAAAGATTTGCGCCTGCTTCCTTTTCAATTCTGGCCATATGCGGATCAAGTCCCGCCCATGCATCCACTTCCCCTGAAAGAAGTGCCGCTGCCCCATCTGCATGCTGAAGATTAATGATTTCTACATCTTTTGCAGACAAGCCATTGTCTTCTAATGCACGCAATAAGAAAATATATGGATCAGTTCCAAGAGTGGCAGCTACCTTCTTGCCTTTTAATTCTTCGACATTACTAATCGTAGAATCTTTCGAAACAAGCGCGGTCCATTCAGGCTTAGAGTAAATATATATAGCTTGAATCGGAGAACCTTTTGCTTTTGCTAAAAGAGCAGCTGCACCAGCAGTAGAACCGAAATCAACGCTTTTTGAATTTAAAAATTCAAGAGCTTTATTGCTTCCTTGGCTTAATACAAATTCTATTTCAATCCCTTCTTTTTCAAATAATTCTTCAGCAAATCCTTTTTCTTTTAAAATGAGACTTGTTGGCGAGTAGTGGGCATAATCTAGTGTTATTTTTTTCGGTTTTCCATTTGCTCCACTTGCTTGACTAGAGCATCCTGTTATCGTCACTAATGCCAATATAACAAGTAAAAATTTTAAAAATGATGATTTCATTTTTTGTTCCTCCAAATCAAATTAATATTATTCGTTTACTTGGTTTAATTCATATACAAGCCTTCTTATTTTTTCATTGACATCAAAAAGCCCCCTTCCTAAGAAGAGGGCGAATATATACGGTTCCTCCTCTTATCTTCCAGATCCATGATCTGTAGGATTTAGCACCTTTGCCAAACGTATCGTTTGCAGGTTGCCGGGCTTCATCGGGCCTATTCCCTCCGCCACTCTTGATAAGAGTTCGTAATTTAATTGTTTAAAGCATTAATTCATTTCATTTGTAATGAGAAGTATAAAATACTTTATATGTTATGTCAAACCATTTTTTGAAAAATCTACCTAGAGTGATGATTCAATTGCTGATAATAGCTGCGCTAATATTTCTTTTGGATTTTCTATTCCAATGGATATGCGTACGACATGCTCGTTTATTCCTAGCTTTTGCTGTGCCTCCGGAGGCAAATTTCGATGGGATGTCCCGAGTGGATACGATACGGATGTCTCGACTCCCCCTAAAGATGGAACAATTTTTATCCAGCCAAGTGATGCAAAAAAGGTACTTATGTCACAGTGAGATGACAGTTCAATGGTTACGACTGCGCCATTTCCTTTTTCGGAAACAAACTTAGGAAAATACACTTTATTTACATTGGAATTTTGCCTAAGCTCATCTGCAATAAACTGGGCATTTTGATTTTGTTTTTCCATTCGTAAAGCGAGTGTTTTAATGCCTCTACATGTAAGCCACGCTTCAAAAGGACTAAGATTGGCACCAATGCTGATGATTTTTTGACGAACAGATTGAATCAAATCTTCACTGCCGACAATGACACCAGCGGAAACATCACTATGACCGCCAAGGTATTTAGTTGCACTATGAACGACGAGGTCCACCCCGTCTTTATATGGCTGCAAAACATAGGGAGTCGCAAAAGTATTGTCTACCATAGAGAATAAATTGTGCTCTTTCGCTATATCAACGAGCTTATTTATATTTTCTGCACGCAGAAATGGATTTGTAATAGTTTCTGTATATAATAGTTTCGTATTTTCACGAATTGCTTCTTTAATCTCTTGTTCGCTGCCGAAAGATACGAAAGTAACGTCAATGCCAAAGTTTTTCAATTCAGAATCAAGTAAATGATATGTACCACCATATAAATCATCACATGCAACAATATGATCGCCATTTTTCGAAACAGCTAGAATTCCCGCCAAAATGGCTGACATCCCAGAAGAAGCAGCAACTCCTGCTTCCGCACCTTCCAAAGCCGCCACAGCAGCACCGAGCTCATCCGTATTCGGATTGCCATAACGTGTATATAAGTACGGAGTCTCACCCTCAAAATAACTCTCAAGATCATCCAAATTCTTAAAAGAAAATGAGGACGTCTGGTAAATAGGCGTAGCCTTGCTCGTAAAATCACTCTTACTTTTTCGTGATTGATGTACTGCTAATGTCTCAAAAGAAACGTCCCTCATCTGCCACTCACCCCTAAGCTGATTAATAATTGAGATTATACTTTTAATTCCCCACAGTGTCAAAAGTGCCAGGCACTCGAACGATTCTGAATTGTGTCAGAGTTGCTTGAGTGCCCACTAGTGTTGCACGTTTGTAAAAAAATGTAAGGTCAGACTAAATATTAATTTTCCACCTTGCGGTAAAATAAAAAAACTCCTAATGTAGATAGGGAAAGACGACCTCATCAGTTCCCTACACTACAAAAGGAGCACGCAATGAATAGTGTAGATCAAGATTTAGTCTTTCGTCAATATTTATCTTTATTACCAGCCACAACACTGGCATGCCCATCCCATAATTACAACTTCACAAAATTATCGGATGAATCCTTAGTGAAAATATTTCTCCTTTCGACCCTCTTTCGCTGGGGTAGCCTTCGGGAAATCGAAGTAGCTATAAGGTCGAAAAAGCAGATCCAAAATGAACTCAAGATTGGCTCCATTAGTGCTTCTCAGATAAGCCGTCGGCTTAGGTCCTTGGATACAGCTGAGTTATCAGCCTTGTTGGGTCGCATCGCATGGAAATATTGGTCCATTAAGTCCAAGGCAAAAGGAATCCATTCAAATGTAGGGATATTACGTATCATTGATTCAACGTTCATAAAATTGCCCAACCAGGCTTCCGACTGGACGGCTGTATCAAAAGATTCCAGCGGGGTAAAATTGCATCTTTGTTTGGCCGTTGCCTCTTCCGACAGTGTGTTTCCTGAACGGATGATTCCTTCCACCTCCAATGTTGCGGATATAGATGCCGTCAATCATTTGATTGATTGTGACGATGCCACCTATGTCATGGATCGTGGATATGGTGAAAAAACTAAAATAGGCGGTTGGCTTAGCAGGGGCGTCAAGTTCTTAGTCCGTGTAAAAAAGACCTTTAAAGTTGAGACATTGAGAGAATATACCCCTGATGTACCTAATGTAACAAAGCATGCGAAAGTCTCGATAAGGACAAGGCCTGAAAGGTTGAAGCTCGTTGAATTTACGGATAACGAAGGCACATTTTTCCGAATCTTGACAAATCGCTTGGATTTAACTGAACAGGAGATCATGGATACCTATAAAAACCGATGGTTTATTGAGATTTTCTTCAAATGGTTAAAACAACATATTAAAGTAGAGCATCTATTCAGCCATTCGCCGATTGGAATATGGAATCAACTATTCCTTTCTCTCATTACCTTTGGATTGCTTGAGATATTAAAACTACTGAAACAGCCTAGAAAAACAGCTTGGCAATTTTTAAGGATCCTTCGCCAATATCTTTTGGATTCGTGGGATGAAGTAAACAGGGAATTTTATCGCCCTCAAAAAAGAAGCAAAGGAAGACAGAAGGTACCTAGTAAAATACCTATCCCACGAATATATGGTGAAAATGTAGCAATTGTCAGCCCGATTTCAAAGGATCATTACGTAAAGAAAGAAAAATAGAAAAGTAAATATTTACAAAAAAAGGGAACTGGGTCGAAATAGACTGAGCGTTACCTTTTTTTAAAAAATAGAATGAAAGCGACTGGAAAATTTTTACTTTTAAATCAAAAGTTACATTTATTGGTTATCGTGCAACACTAGTGTTGAGTGCCTGGCACTCGTATAATTCTGAATTGTATCAAAGTTGTTTGGGTGCCTGGCACTCGTATAATTTTGAATTGTGTCGAAGTTGTTTGGGTGCCTGGCACTCGTACAATTCTGAATTGCTTCTACGTTGTTTGGGTGCCTGGCACTTAAACATGCCTGGCACTTAAACATGGCACTGGTACAACGCTCTCGTTCAAAGACACTCGAACTCAATTATTTTCTTTAATAAAGGGGCAATATATTTATGAGTGATTTTGGTTAAGGGAGGGTGCATAGGATGAAGGCTGTTACGTATCAGGGTGTGAAGAAGGTTGGGGTGAAGGATGTTGCGGAACCGAAGTTGGAGAAGAAGGATGATGTTATTGTTCGGATAACTTCTACTGCTATTTGTGGGTCCGATCTTCATCTGTATCTTGGAAATATGAAAATGCGGGATGATTATATTATTGGGCATGAACCGATGGGAATTGTTGAGGAGGTTGGGCCAGAGGTTACGAAGGTGAAAAAAGGCGATCGCGTGGTTATTCCATTTACGGTAGCATGTGGAAAATGTTTTTATTGTGAAAACCATATGGAGAGCCAGTGTGATAATTCCAATCCGCATTTGGATACAGGTGGATATTTTGGCTATACTGAAATGTTTGGCGACCACCCTGGAGGGCAGGCCGAATATTTAAAAGTTCCATTTGGAAACTTTCTTCCGTTCGTCATTCCTGAATCTACTGAACTGGAAGATGAATCACTTCTTTTTCTTTCGGATGTCCTTCCCACTGCTTATTGGAGTGTGGAAAATGCCGGAGTCAAGGAAGGTGATACGGTCATTGTTCTCGGTTGCGGTCCTGTTGGACTAATGACACAAAAATTTGCATGGATGAAAGGGGCAAGACGTGTCATAGCAGTTGATCACGTTGAATACCGTTTGAGACATGCGAAGAAAATAAACAAAGTTGAGATTTATGATTTTACAAAACATGAAGACGCAGGATTATATTTAAAAGAAATAACAAGAGGCGGCGCAGATGTCGTCATTGATTGTGTTGGTATGGATGGTAAAAAAACACCATTAGAAACGGTTGGACAAAAATTAAAGCTGCACGGCGGAACACTTAGTGCCATAGAAATTGCGATGAAGGCGGTTAGAAAATATGGGACGATTCAGTTGACCGGTGTATATGGATCAAACTACAATCTATTTCCTTTAGGCGAATTTTTTACACGCAACATCACCTTAAAGATGGGGCAAGCACCTGTCGTTCACTATATGCCAAAGCTATTTGAAAAAATCATTAATAAAGAATTTGATCCAACGGAAATTATTACTCATAAAATTCCATTAGATCAGGCTTCCCATGCTTACCAGATCTTTAACGATCACGAGGATGAATGTATAAAAGTTGTGTTAAAACCATAATCGGAGCGGTTCCCTTGCATCAGTTTGCAAGGGATTCTTTATTTTCCACAAAGTGGATTGGCATTAGTGTATTATAATTATAAAATTCAGTTTTTGGGGGTATGTATGAATCCTATACAATTGAGACCAAAGCAAAGATCAAAATATAGAATAATGCTTGGCAAAAAGTACTTTACGACAAAAAGACATTTAGAATGGATTTTTTCAGGTAAAAAGTTTGCAAATAAAAAGCAAGCAGAATTACTACGATATAGCGCCTTTACACATGAGACAATCCTCATGAGACAATTGAAAGACGTGGATCTGTGGTTTCAGCGAAATAAAATAACTAATATTAGAATTGCAATTAATAAGTTAAACGGCCTAATTATTAGACCAGGAGAAACCTTTTCTTATTGGAAAACAATAGGAAAACCATCTAGGAAAGATGGCTATGTAGATGGAATGGTTTTATTTTATGGTAATTTTATGAAAGGAGTCGGCGGAGGTCTCTGTCAATTGTCCAATTTAATATATTGGACAACCTTGCACACATCTTTGACTGTAACAGAAAGACATCGCCATAGCTTTGATGTATTTCCGGATTCGAGTCGTACACAGCCCTTTGGAAGCGGCGCCACTTGTTCCTATAATTATTTGGATTTACAAATAAAAAATGAAACAAACGAGCCTTTTCAGCTCCATCTTTATTTGACGGATACACATCTTGTAGGAGAGTGGCGAACTACGATTGAACCTCTATTTTCATACACTGTTTATGAAAAGGAACATGCGATTACACCAGCCTATTTGGGTGGTTACATTCGGCATAATGTTATTTATCGAAAAAAATATAATCGTCTAAACATACAAATTGCTGACGAGTACATCGTTGAGAACCATGCCATTATGATGTATGAGCCACTTTTAGAAACTACTGAATATAAAAAAGGGGCGCATTGACTTTAGTGTCAAACGCCCCTGTCGATTTTACCAATTTTGAATCTCCGGTCTTTCTGTTTTAGCATTTCCTTTTTTCGAAGAACGCTTGCGAAGCTCGGATTCCACATCCTCTAAAGATACACCTTGTTCGGCAAGAAGTACGAAGCAATGATATAGTAAGTCGCTCGTTTCATATACTAGCTCTTCCTTGTCATTATTTTTTGCTGCAATAATGACTTCTCCCGCCTCTTCAATAAGCTTTTTAGCGATTTTATCTATTCCTTTTGTAAACAAATAATTTGTATATGAGCCCTCAACTGGTGTGGATTTACGATCTTGGATTTCTTCCATTAGATCCGCATAAATCGTTTGGTTTTCACTATAATCTTCACTCTCTTCTTTCCCTTCCAGCTCTACAGATTGGAAAAAGCATGTTCTTTCTCCAGTGTGACAAGCTGGCCCTAAAGGATCCACTTTTATGAGAAGTGTATCGCCATCACAATCATACTGGATAGTTTTAACGATTTGCTTGTTTCCAGAAGTAGCTCCCTTATTCCAATATTCATTTCTCGAACGGGAATAAAACCAAGTTTCTTTCGTTTCCACGGTTTTATTAAATGCTGTTTCATCCATGTAGGCGAGCATAAGCACTTCTTGTGTTTGATTATCTACTATCACAGCCGGAAGCAGGCCTTTTGAAAAATCAAGCTTCACTTACGTCAACTCCCCGCTCCTTACAAAGTGCTTTTACCTCACCGACAGTCACAGTTCCTTCGTGAAAAATGGAAGCCGCCAAAGCCGCATCTACATTCGTTTTTTCAAACGCTTCTACAATATGCTCGGCATTTCCACAGCCGCCGGAAGCAATGACCGGAACTCCAACTGAATCAACGATCGCTTTTGTAAGTTCTAAATCATAGCCATCCTTTACACCGTCACGGTCAACACTTGTCGGCAAAATGGATCCTGCTCCTAATTCCTCAAGCTTTTTGCTCCATTCAATGGCGTCAATTCCCGTATCTTTTAATCCCCCGTGAGTCATAACATGCCACGTTCCATCAGGAAAAAGTTTTGCATCTACTGCTGCTACAATACGATCGGCGCCAAATTTTTCAGCTGCTTCAGAAATGAGCTCAGGACGTGCAACTGCAGCAGTATTAATTCCTACTTTGTCAGCACCAGCATTTAAAATACGTTCAATATCTTCCAATGTGCGAATACCGCCGCCAACCGTAAATGGAACTGTCACTTTATCAGCAACGCGTTTCACAACATCTACCATTGTATCTCGACCTTCTGTCGTTGCGGAGATATCTAAGAATACCAATTCATCCGCACCATTTTCACAATAGGATTTCGCCATTTCAACAGGGTCTCCCATTTCACGCATACCTTCAAAATTGATTCCTTTTACGACTTTTCCGTCTTTTACATCTAAGCATGGAATAATTTTTTTTGTTGTCATAAAGCGCCACCCCTTAGTTTAATTGTGCTTTCATACATAGCTTTTCTTACGATTGCTTCATTGATTCCGATAGCTGTAATATCAGCTAAATTTTATGATTTCTAATTCCACCAGAAGCAATAATATTACATTTAACAGCATTCGTTAAAAGATTTACTCTATCAATCCTTTAGTTGAATTAACCCCTTGTATATTAGGATCAATGCGAATCGCTTCCGCCAACGCACGACCAACAGCTTTAAAAATCGCTTCAATTTTATGGTGTGTATTTTCTCCATACAAAACACGAACATGCAGCGTAATACCAGCATTAAAAGCAAATGCTCTAAAAAATTCTTTTACTAATTCCGTATCAAAATTTCCTAGTGATGGTGTTTGGAATTCACCTTCAAAATGAAGGAAGGGTCTTCCACTTATATCAATAGCAGCAAAACCAAGCGTTTCATCCATCGGTACGTAAGATGATCCGTAGCGGACTATTCCTTTTTTATCACCTAATGCTTCTCGTAATGCTTTTCCAAGTACAATTCCCGCGTCCTCCACAGTATGGTGGCTGTCGATATGTAAGTCCCCATCGACTTTCAGTGTTAAACCAATTCGACCATGGCGGGCAAATGCTTCCATCATATGATCAAAAAATCCAACACCTGTTTGAATTTCTACTGTCGATGGATCATCTAATCGGCATTCCAGTTCAATTTTCGTTTCTAATGTTTCTCTTTTATTAGATGCACTACGCATACATCTCACTCCATTCGTTTAAAGCAGTTTGGAGCTTCACATGTTCATCTTTCGTTCCCACGGAAATCCTGACTGCTTTTAATGCTTCGTCGTCAAAAAATCGAATCTTAATTTTTTGTTCATATAAGAAGTCAGCTAACGCCTTAGCCTTATCCATTTTGATGAGAAAAAAATTAGTATGGCTAGGAAATAATGTTGCGCCTTCAACTTTGTGAACAAATTCTGTTAACATTTCCTCAAGCTCAGCAATTTGGCCAAGCTGTATTAATAAAAATTGGTCCAATATATTTGGATTTCCTAGTAATTGAGTGC
Organism: Bacillus sp. FJAT-49711; assembly: GCF_018343715.1. Classification (GTDB taxonomy): domain Bacteria; phylum Bacillota; class Bacilli; order Bacillales; family Bacillaceae_C; genus Lederbergia. Next base: position 248,882 of record NZ_JAGYPL010000004.1, read on the forward strand.
CAATTTGTGCAGATACGGTATTGACGTTATAAGGTGGCTTGATGCGACTGATGCCTTCAATGATTTGCTCATTCGCGATTAAAAACCCAAGTCTCAGTGCAGCCATCCCCATTGCTTTTGATGCCGTTCTTAAAATAATTAGATTTTCATAATCCAATACTTTTTTGGCAAATGACGACTCTCCGGCAAAGTCGATATATGCTTCATCAAGGACAAGAACACCCTCTACTTGACGCAGGACAGATATCAACTCATCGATTTCTGCTTCAGCATATAGCTGCCCTGTCGGATTATTCGGATTCGACAATAGCATAAGTTTAGGTTTTCTTTCAGCAATTTCCCCTAAAACCTTTTCCAATGGCAGTGAAAAATCATCATTTAACTGGATCCGTGTAACTTTCGCTCCCATGATGACAGCATTTTTTTCATACATTGAAAAATCAGGCTCCAAAACGAATACCTCGTCGCCAGGGTCTAGAAAATATTGAGAAATTAAAGAGATTAGTTCATCCGATCCGTTTCCCGGAATAATATGATCAGCGGGAAATCCACTAAAATTTCCATAAGCTTGAACAAGTGCATCGGAACTTTCAGCTGGATAACGATTAATAAGTGTCTCCTGCAACTTACCAAGATCCACTGATGTTAATAAGCTCATGAATGCTTCATTATTATCTAATCTGATCATGTCATACTCAGGTTTTACCTTATATGGTGTCAAACCTTGAAGTGCTTTTCTCATTGTTCCAGCCTCACTTTCACAGCACGGGCATGCCCATCCAATTTTTCCTCTGCAGCAATTTTTTCAATATAAGGTGCTGCATGGCGGAGTGCTTCCTCAGAATAGTAAACAAAGGTTGTTTTTTTCACGAAATCATCTACTGAAAGACCTGAAGAGAATCTTGCAGTCCCAGAAGTAGGCAATATGTGGTTCGGACCGGCAAAATAATCTCCGACTGGCTCAGGAGTATAGCTTCCAATAAATACGGAACCAGCATTTTTCACCTTGCTCAAATATTGAAGTGCATTTTCCACTTGAATTTCTAAATGTTCAGGGGCAAGTGCATTGACTAACTCAAATGCTTCATCAATGGATCCGACAACGACAGCAGCGCCTTCATTCAAGAGAGAAACTTCTGCGATTTCCCTTCGCGGCAACAGAGCACATTGCTTTTTTACTTCAGCCAAAGTTTCTTCTACTAATTGCTCTGAAGTAGAAAAAATAAAAGCACGTGCTTTTTCATCATGTTCAGCTTGTGCAATTAAATCTGCTGCAACGAACTTAGGATTCGCTGTTTCATCTGCGATTATAGCAACTTCTGAAGGCCCCGCTATCATTTCGATCCCAACATCACCAAAGACAAGTGACTTAGCTGCCGCCACATACGCATTTCCCGGACCAACGATTTTATCAACCGGCTCGATTTCTTCCGTTCCATAAGCCAAAGCTGCAATGGCCTGACTTCCGCCCATTTTATAAATCTTATGGACCCCTGCAATATCAGCAGCAACCGATAAGATTGGCGTAATTGAACCGCCGCCGCGAGAGGGTGTTGCCATCACAATTTCGCGCACGCCTGCCAAAACCGCGGGAATTGCATTCATTAATACTGAAGATGGATAAACCGCTGTTCCACCTGGGACATATACTCCTACACGATCAATCGGGCGAAAAAGCTGTCCAGAGATAATGTCATCCGTCATCTCCATCATCCGTGACTGCTGCAATTGTTTTGAATGGAATTTCCGAATATTATCAGCAGCTTTTTTTAGCGCTTCAATTAAGTCATCAGGAACTTGTTCCCATGCTGCTTTTCTTTCTTCTTCTGTAACTTCCCATTTTTCAGGAATACCTCCATCAAATTTCAATGTGTATTCCTTTAAAGCTGATTCGCCATTACTTCTGATGTTTTCAAGCACTTCTTTGACGGTCGATAAAACTTGATCTTCAAATGCTTGTTTTTTCGTTTTTCGCGAAATAAAAGCTTCAACGAATTGTTCGGGTGAATAAGTAGGAATCATATAATCCCCTCCTCTACGCGGAACGAATCTATTAATGGCGTCAAAATAGATCTTTTTAATTTTAAAGAATTCCGATTCGCAATTAAGCGGGCAGAAATAGTCAACATTTCTTCTTTCACGACGAGTCCATTTTCTTTTAACGTATTTCCCGTCTCAACAATGTCGACGATATCATCTGCCAGCCCTAAAAGTGGGGCTAATTCCACTGAGCCTTCCAATTTCACGATATCTACCGATTTTCCTTGGTCTCGGAAATATTTCGTCGTGATATTCGGATATTTCGTTGCGATCCTTTGCTTTCGCAGAGGCGTCAAATTCGATGGCTCCCCTGCAATAGCAAATCTGCATTTTCCAAATGGAAGCGGCAATAAATCAAATACATCCGGTTGGACTTCTAATAAAATATCCTCGCCTACAATTCCGAGATCGGCAATCCCATACTCTACATAAGTTGCGACATCAATCCCTTTTGCGAAAATAGCACAAAAATGATCTGTTTCAACTTGCAGTTTTCGACCTTTATCAAGCAACGGATTAACGTCATAATCACGATCCTTTAAAAATTGAGTAAATTGCTTCTCCAACCTACCTTTTGTCAGTGCAATAACAGGTTTCATCGTTCGATCACCTCAAACTTTCCATTTAAATTCTTAATTTCGTATACTTGGTCATAATCTTTTACATTTACTGAATCTGATTGGACATCTACAATACAATTTTGAAATGATTCCCGAACATTTTCAGCAAATGCTAAGGATTCTTCATTTGCAATAATACAGACTTTTTCCAATGACTTCGTTTCTTTTACTTGGGCTGCCAATACTTCAACATCAAGAGCAATTCCTACTGCTGAAATGCTTTCGCCAAACTGCTCATATAAGCGATCATAACGGCCCCCCGAAAAGCAAATTGCACCTGAGCTTTGTAAAAATCCTCGGAACATCAATCCAGAATAGTATGGAAGATTTTTCACTCTTCCAAGATCAACGAGAATTTCTCCACTGCCTGATTGCTGTAAAATATGGGCAAGCTTCTTTATATGTCGTAAAGTACCTAGCACATTTTCTCGTTCTTTCCATCTTTCTTCATATTCTGCTATGATTTCGATTGGCCCGAAAGCATCAACTAATGATGCGATCTCTTCCGCTTTCTCTTGATCACTATGAGCAAGCGCAATTTGATACACTTCATCCTTTTTCTTATCATGCATCGCTTGCCTCAATCGTTCTGCTTCAACCTTTGATAATTGGAGCTCCGAAACGAGACTTTCATATATTTCAGTATGGCCCAGTTCAATGACACACGTACCAACCCCGATTTCTTTCAAAAAAGCCTGCGCCATTAATAAACATTCACTTTCTCCCATTAATTCTGGGTGATGTAAAATTTCTACACCAATTTGGTGATATTCCACACCTGGCATGTTCCGTTTAAAAATAGACCCTTGATACGCCCATTTTTGCGGCTTTTTTTCTTGAGTTGATAAGGCACGCGCTATCGCTGTCGTCCAGTCTGGCCGCAGTACCTCAATTTCTCCTTCACTGTCAAACCACTTCATCATATCTTGTAATTTCATATCAATAAATTCATTCGTAAAAGTTGAAGCGTACTCGATGACAGGTGTTGAGATGGGTTTGTACCCTCTCATCATCGTAATTTGTCTAAACTTCTCCATCACCTGAAAACGATTATTAAGAGAAGTCCCTATTTCATCTTTACTACCAGCTGGTAAAAACAATCCAATTCACTTCCTGATTCTTTAGTTCGTTATCACTCTACCAAACTAAAGGATTTTTTAATTTCTACAAATATATCATAAATCAAATGTATGCACAAGGATAATTTTTTGAATATGAGAAAGCGCCATGCCTTCTCTTGCAACTCCAAAATTGGAGGGGATAAGCTTGAGCTAATCCATCAGGCCAATTATAATTTCTTTATTTAAAAAACTCCCCCTATATTTTATGTTCGGAGGAGTTTTAACTAAAATCTTATCTATTGTCCATCATTATGCGAATTTGTTCTTCAAGAGATTCTGTCATCTCTATTTTACAATCGGAAATTTCCATACCTGTTTGTCCAAAATAGATTTTAAGATAGAAGTTAGGATTAAAGACAACTCCTAAATCAATACTTTCTGTTTTCCATTCTGTATCTTTACCTGTCAAGGTGATGGTTTTAAGTAATGCATTATCTTTAAAGAAAGATACAGGTAGCTGTGCAAGTGGCAGGTCTATTTTACTTCTGCATGAAAATTGGATTTGGTATTTTCCTCTTTCTTTTACAGTGACTTGGAAAATAGTAGATGCCCCTTTTTGCGTCTTTAGCATATCTGGGGTAATCGAATGTTCACCCGCCACTTTTATTTGTTGCATATCAAACATGGCTGCATCTTCTTCAGTTATACTCTTTTCCAATTCTCGATCCAGTTCACTTTCAATACCCCTTATTCGATCAAAGGTTGGAAATTTCATTAATGCTTTGCAAATATTCATTGCACTGCGTTGATACTCACCAATTGTCACACGACCAGATGCTAATCCTTCAACAGCATTATCTTGGGTTGTATTTTCCTTGGCATTTGCTGTAACCATGAACAAATCATTCTGATTTCTTACCATCGCTGCAATATTTTTGATGCTTCCTTGTTCTCCTTCGTCATTTCCTTTTGCCCACCAGTCGGTCATAACGATTCCGTCAAATCCCCATTCTTCTCGTAACACTTTCGTTAGCAAATCATAGTTACTTGCAGTCCATAAGCCATTAATTGGTCCGTAGGTAGACATAATTGAATAGGCTTGTCCTTCTTTAACCGCTATTTCAAAACACTTTAAATAAATTTCTCGGAGCGCACGTTCAGATACAACGGCATCTACATCATTGCGCTTATACTCTTGGTTATTGGCAGCAAAATGTTTGATTGTTCCAGTTACACCATATTTGTGCATTCCCTTTAACTGCGCCGCGGCAATCTTCCCTGTTAAAAGCGGATCTTCAGAAAAATATTCGAAGTTTCGACCATTCAAAGGGTTTCGGTGTAAATTCATTCCAGGTCCAAGCAATGTATCGACCCGATTTTTACGAAGTTCCAAACCGACAATTTCAAATAGTTCTTGTGATAAATCTTCATTAAATGAGGCAGCTAGGCACGTTCCATTTGGTAAGGAAAAGGCAATTGTTCCACAGTCCATACGGATCCCACTCGGTCCATCTGCACAACATCCTAAAGGAATGCCAAAGTCTAACAACTCATCTGTGACTCCACCAAATGCACCTGCTGTTCCAGGCGTTACTTTAGGTGAACTCATTCCCTCTCCTCGAACGACACAAGTTAAATCTTCCTCTGATAGTTGGGCAATAAACTGTTCGATCGTTACTTTCTCGTCTGCTACATCACTAAGCTTATATCCTTTATCTCCAGTAAAAGGGATTGCTTCTGGGCGTTGCATCTTTTCTTCTATCGCTATAGTTCTTTGAGGAACTATTTCAAAACCAATCTTCACTTTTTCATTATCACGAACAATTGGTTTCATCCGTTCAAAGGTAGTAACAGGCGCTAAAACTTCCGACAATTTTTCAATTACCATTATCTCATCTTGCACAAAACTACCTGCTAATGATGCATTCCGAACATCGTTTCCAATATAAAACTCGTATGTCCCTTCCTCTAATACGTAACTTGACTTATGTCCTGTTACTCCACTGTCATCATATGAAGCGAATGTTGCCTTTCCACATTCGATTGTAATCGTTTCGGATTCTCCAGGTTTTAATGTTTCGGTTTTTGCAAACCCACTTAGACTGCGTAATGGTTTTCCGAGCTTTCCTTGCGGAGCGTTTAAGTATACCTGCACCACTTCTTTTCCTGAGAATGCTCCAGTATTTGTTACTGTAACCACCGCTTTAACAGCTTCATCTGGTACACTGAATGATTTAATCTCGATTGAGAATGTTGTATAAGAAAGCCCATATCCAAAAGGATACAACACTTTATCATTTGCAAATGTTTCAAAATAACGATACCCCACATAAATGTCTTCCACATAATGGTTTTCCTTTTCATCTCCAAAATAAGGAGTAGAAGGATAATCAGCTATATCAAAAGCGATCGTATCTGTTAACTTACCACTTGGTGAAACGGTTCCATTTATTACATCAAGTACGCCATTTCCACCTTCTTGTCCTCCTTGCCATACATACAGAACTGCAGAAGGATCATATTTCTTAACCCACTTCATATCAATGATATTTCCAACATTCAAAAGAACAATTGTTTTTTCAAACTTTTTACAGACTAACTGAAGCATCTCTTCTTCTGTTTCCGTTAATAAATAACTTCCAGCTTCAGCTGTTGCATCTTTATCTTCACCAGCTGTACGTCCAATGATAATAATAGCTGTATCCGATTCTTGTCTTGCAGTATCGACGAGATCCATAGAAAGTGGCATCTCCTCCTGTGACCATGGCTCGCTTGCCCAACCTTGTCCCGCATCGAAAGGATGTTGCTCAATCCACTCCAAGTATGTATTCTTTACATTCTTGTTCAAATGGTAGCTATCACTTTGTTCTAGAGCATCCAAAATACTTACGACATAAGATGTGTTAACTAGGCCTCCAGATCCGGTTCCGCTTTTAAAATAATTGAACTGACTTCTTCCAAATACTGCAATATTGTTTCCTTTTTGTAAGGGGAGAACTTGATTATCATTCTTTAGTAAAACAATTCCTTCAGCCACTGCTTGCCTTGCCTTTTGTGCATAACGGTCTAAATCAAATAATTTTGTCACCATTTTCCAGTCACCCTTCAAGTTAGTAAAACTAATAACTTAGTAATCTGCAAATAAGTATTTCTAATAAAAATTTAGTACCTTTAGACGCTACTTATATAATAGACGAAATGGGAAAGAGATTTCAAAAATTAACCCTATTTTAAAAAATACTTGTCGAATATAATATTCTACCCCATTTATGTCTCTACATAAAAAACTATCATGATCTTTCGCTCTCAACCCAGGAATGAAAATGGGTTTCTCGCTCCATAATGTTGATACCGCAAACAGTGAGTATATAACGTGGTCTTTAATGGTGGCTTGACCCTGTATAAAAAACTGTTGGAATGAATTTGGTGTACAACCCATTGTTAGCTCTCTCTTGTTGAGAGATGACTACGAACAGAAAAATGTTTAATTTCAAATTCATTCCACTGTTTGTGGAATACATTTAGAAGGTGGAGTGAAATGGAAACATTGTACAAACGATGTGCAGGTCTGGATGTCCATTCGGAAACAATTGTGGCCTGCGTGATTCTTGGTGAATCAGAGAACGATACAGTTAAGTTGATTGAAACATTTCCTACTTTGACGAAAGATCTGTTTCGTCTACTTAAATGGCTAGAAGAAAAAGAAGTGACCCATATCGCAATGGAAAGTACCGGAGTGTACTGGAAACCTGTCTATAATATCCTAGAGGACTTCTTTGACATTACTTTGGCAAATGCTCAGCGCATTAAAAATGTTCCTGGCAGAAAAACGGATGTTTCGGATGCAGAGTGGATTGCCAAATTATTGAGGCATGGTTTGATTGAGAAAAGTTTCGTCCCTCCGGAAGACATTCGCAATTTGCGAGATTTAACCCGTTTGAGAAAGAAATGGATTGGACATATGACTTCTGAAAAGAATCGGATCCAAAAAGTATTGGAGACTTCAAACATCAAATTAGGGACAGTCATTTCCGATGTTTTCGGAGTTTCTGGCAGAAAATTGTTGGAACAACTAATGTCCAATGGCTATATAGATCAAGAAGATGTCGAACAAAAGATACATGGGAGTATGGCGCATAAAAAACAATTAATTACAGATTCCCTGTTTGGCACATTGAATGATCACCAACTGTTTCTTATCAAACAGTCATGGATGCACATTGTCTATCTGGAAGAATTAATTTCCGATATTGAAAAAAGGATCGATGGGATACTGATAAACTATAAAGAAGAAGTAGAACTTCTTATCACAATGCCGGGGATTAAGAAAGATACTGCAGCCGTGATCATCGCAGAAATTGGAGTTGATATGACACAATTTCCAACTTCCAAGCACCTTGCGTCATGGGCAGGATTGTCACCTGGAAATCACGAAAGCGCTGGAAAACGAAAGAGTACGCGAACCGTGAAAGGAAACCCGCATATTAAGTCGGCATTGTGTGAAGCCGCTTGGGCGGTATCTAGAAGTCGAAGTAAAATGTTATCAGTGAAATATTGGTCTTTATCTGCAAGAAGAGGAAAGAAAAAAGCACTCGTTGCCATTGGACATCGAATGCTTACCATTGTCTATCATATGCTTCAGAACAAAGAACCCTACCACGAGCCTACTGCAACTTAGCATTATAGACAATAAATAGAAAAGTTATACGAGAAACCGTAAATTATGGTAGCTCTACTTTCCTATTGTAAATTTCAGTTGTTAGTTAGTTTTGACAATTGATATAAATCTTAAACAAGAATTTATTTTCACAGAAAAAGGAACCTATATAGTTCCTTCATACCTGATATAAATGACATGCGGTAAAATGCCCTGGCTTTACCTCTTGCCACTTAGGCTCCACTTTAGAACAAATTTCCATCGCTGAGAGACAACGAGTGCGGAAAACACAGCCGCTTGGTGGAGCAATCGGGCTTGGTACATCTCCTTTTAAGACGATGCGCTCCCGGTTCACGTCCGGATCTGGGATAGGAACAGCTGAAAGCAATGCTTGTGTGTATGGATGTAAAGGATCATCATATAAGCTGTTGCTGTCAGTCAATTCGACCATTTTTCCAAGGTACATGACGAGAATTCTATCTGAAATATATTTCACCATTGATAAATCATGGGCAATAAATAAATACGTCAACCCCATTTTCTGTTGAAGTTCTTTTAATAAGTTAACAACTTGGGCTTGTATGGAAACATCAAGTGCAGAAATGGGCTCATCACATACAATAAATTTTGGGTCAAGCGCAAGAGCACGGGCAATGCCGATACGCTGACGCTGCCCTCCACTGAACTCATGGGGAAAGCGGCTCATATGCTCCGGATTTAAGCCAACTAACTTCAGCAACTCCTTAATTCGCTCTTTTCTCTTTTTTCCACCTAGTGTTCGATGGATAGCAAAGGGCTCTCCAATAATTTCCTCAACGGTCATCCTTGGATTCAATGAGGCATAAGGATCTTGGAAAATCATTTGGATTTCCCTGCGAATCTTGCCCATCTCCCTCTGCTTATAAGAAAATATGTTTTTTCCATTATATAAAACCTCACCGCCAGTAGCCTCGTATAAACGGATAATGGTTCTACCGGCCGTTGACTTTCCACAGCCACTCTCACCCACTAACCCGACGGTTTCTCCTGGAAAAATATCTAATGATAACCCATCAACCGCTTTCAATTGAAAACGATCGATCGCAAAGTATTTTTTTAAATCTTTTATTTGTATTAAAGGGGTTTTAGAATCATTAAATTTTGTAAAATCATCTTCCACTAATTCCGTTGGCATTTGTCTCCCCCTTTTTAGGTTCTTGTTTTGCCATTGGATGATGCAGCCAGCAAGCAGCATATTGGCCGGGTTTTACCTCTTCAAGCTTTGGATTATGATTTTGGCAAACATTCATCGCATATTCACATCTTGCAAAAAATGGGCACCCTTTTGGAGGATCCAGTAGATCTGGAGGTGTTCCAATGATCGGAGCAAGCGGTTGCTTTTTGTCCATATTTAACTTCGGTATCGATTTCAACAAACCTTCCGTATACGGATGCTGTGGTTTTTTATACAAATCCCGAACGGATGCTGTTTCTACCACTTGCCCAGCGTACATTACTACAACCCGTTCACACATTTCAGCGACTACTCCAAGATCGTGGGTGATTAATATGATCGATGTTCCCATTTTTTGCTGAATATCCTTCATTAATTCCAATATTTGCGCTTGTATGGTTACATCGAGTGCGGTTGTCGGTTCATCTGCAATCAACAACCGCGGATTACATGCTAATGCTATTGCAATCATAGCTCTTTGCCTCATACCTCCAGAATACTCATGGGGATATTGATGGATCCTTTTTGAAGCTTGAGGAATTCCTACTAGTTCCAACAAATTCAAAGCATTATCAAAAGCTTCTTTTCTACTAATCTTTTGATGGCGTAAAATCGCCTCAATAATTTGGTCTCCAACTTTACTCGTCGGATTAAGGGAAGTCATTGGATCTTGAAAGATCATACTAATTTGTTTCCCGCGAATTTTTTGCATGGCCTTTTCGGAATGTGAAAGTAAATTCCTTCCGCTAAATTGGATCGACCCATGTTTGTAGCGAACAGAGGAAGCTGGCAATAGCTTCATAATGGATTTTGCTGTCACACTCTTTCCGCAGCCTGATTCACCAACGATCGCAATGGTTTCTCCTTCCTTCACATCGAAATTTACTCCTCGAACTGCTTTCACTTCACCTGCATATGTTTGAAAGGATACGTGCAAATCTTTTACTTCCAATACATTTTCCATTATCACATTGCCCCCTCTCTAATTCCGCAATCTCGGATCAAGGGCATCTCGAAGTCCGTCACCGAACACATTGAATGCCAACATTGTAAGTGAGATTAAAATGGCAGGTATATAAAGTTGATACAAGTTGCCAATATGAATGCTGCCGAGGGCATCGTTAACAAGCGTCCCCCAGCTCGCCTGTGGTGGTTGTACACCTAGGCCAAGATAACTTAAAGTGGCCTCAGCAAAAATGGCAGTCGGGACAGTGAGTGTTAGATTAACAAGGATTGGACCGAGCGTATTTGGAATCATGTGCTTCCTTAATACCCATCCCATATTGGCACCCATAGCGTTAGCTGCATGAACAAATTCCAATTCTTTTAACTGTAAAACTTGGCCACGGACAAGCCGTGCCATTGGGATCCACCCTGTAATCGACATGGCGATAATAATTGGCCAAATTCCTCTTTTCATTGCAATCATGACTAAAATAACCATCAGTAAATAAGGAATGGCGTACAATACTTCTGCAATCCTCATCATTATATTATCGGTTCGGCCACCTTTTTTTGCCGAAATACCTCCATACACAACACCAACTACAAAATCTATCAATGCGGCCATAAAGCCAATAAATAAAGAAATTCTTGCTCCGTACCATGCCCTCGTAAATAAATCGCGACCGGATGTATCCGTCCCGAACCAGTGTTCAGCATTCGGTTTGAGATTCTTTTTCGTAAAATCCTGTTCGTAATACGTGTAGCCATTTAAGTATGGACCTATAATTGCCATAATGAGTAATAAAATAATAATTACGAGACCAAACATTGCTAGTTTATTCATTTTTAACCGGCGCCAAGCATCGGCCCAGTACGATACAGATGGCCGAGATATTTTTTCCGCTTCTTTAAAATTATCGATTGCCGGCTGAAACATGTCCTCTGTAAATTTCAATTGTTTTTCCATCAGCTGTTCTCCTTTGCGATCTTAATTCGAGGATCGATCCACGTATAAGCAACATCAACGATAAAGATCAGAAAGATCAGTATGGCACTATAGAAAACAGTTGATCCTAAAATAACGGAATAGTCACGATTAAAAATACTTTTAACAAACATTTCTCCCATACCAGGAATTCCAAAAATATGTTCAATAATGAAGCTTCCTGTAACGAGGTTAGCGGTTGTAATTCCTAATACTGTTACAACTGGAAGGATTGCATTCCGAATAGCATGTTTAATAATAATCATGCTTCTGGAAAGTCCTTTCGCTTTAGCCGTTAAAATATAATCTTGATTCATGACCTCCAGCATACTAGATCGCATTAATCTAGCTAAAAACGCAGTTGGCATCATTGCAAGAGAGATAGATGGCAAGACAGTATGGGACCATGATTTCCAAGTTGCAACGGGTAGGACTCTCAAGTGAACTGCAAAGTATTGAATAAGAAAGGTGGCGAGAATAAAGCTAGGAACAGAGATACCAATGATCGCAATAATCATCGAAAGGTAGTCTGGCCAGCGGTTATGATTTAACGCTGCAATGACACCTAATATCAAACCAAAGGTGATCGAAATAATAAGTGCCTGCAGACCAAGATGAAGAGAGACTGGAAATCCTTTTTGAATATAATCATTGACTGTTAGTGTCTTTGATTTCATGGAAGGACCAAAGTCTAATTGAAGCAATGATTTTAAGTATAATCCGTATTGCACAATTTCCGGCTTGTCCAAATTATAATGTTTCTGCAAATTATTATATATTGCGGGCGGCATTGGACCTTCTTTCGCAAAAGGATTGCCCGGAATGATTTTCATGATAATAAAAGTAATGGTGATAATAACCCACAGTGTAATAACCGCCCATATTAGCCGCTTTAATGTATATTTCAGCATGAATACACCTCTTTTTAGCGTAACTTGAAGTGAATAAACGTAAATAGATGAAAAATCGGGGTATGCCACAACGACATACCCTTCATTTAGCATAAATTCATCCGCATATCTTGAACTTTTATTTTTCTATATCTGCATAGATAAACTGCGGATAACGATTAATTGGCGTAAAGATTCCTTTCACATGCGGCTTAACCATAAATGGTTTTGTATAAAAATAAATTGGAACGATCGGCATTTCTTCCATTAAGATTTCCTCTGCTTTATGCATTGCCTCCATACGCTCTTTTTGATCCATTGATGATTTTGCTATTTCGATTTGTTTGTCATACTCGGCATTTCCCCAGTTTGCGTCGTTAAATGGACCATCTGAAACCCATAGATCGACAAATGTCATAGGGTCTACATAGTCACCCGACCAACCTCCACGCGATATCTCATAATCGCCTGCTTTTTCACGGTCTAGTTTCACTTGGAACTCAACATTCTCAAGATTTACAGTAAAGTCTAGATTTTTACGCCACATCTCTTGGACAGCTTCCGCTATTTTTTTATGTCCTTCAGATGTATTATAAAGAATAGTGAATTTAGGCATTTCTTTCATGCCTTCTTCTGCAAGCCCTTCTGCCAGTAACTTTTTCGCTTCTTCAACACTTTCTTTAAAGAGGTCCCCAGAATTTTCTTGGAAATCACCACTTACATCGTTAATTCCTGGTGGAATGATTCCGAAAGCAGGCTTCTGACCACCTTGGGCAACGTGCTCAGTAATTGTATTTCTTTCGATAGCCATCGAAAGAGCTTTTCTAATTTTTACGTTATTAAATGGTTTTACTTCATTGTTCAAATTATAATAATAAACCGAAAAATCAGGACCATTATTAAATTCAGGGTTTCCAGCGTCTACAAGTTGACCTTGTACATCTTGCGGAAGTGGATAAGCGAGATCTAGCTCATCAGCCTGATACATTTGCCAAGCAGTATCCTCATTATCAATGATGACAAATTGGACTTCATCCAATTTAATTTTATCTTTATCATAATAGTTTTCGTTTTTCTCTAATTTCATGCTTTCTTTATGGTTCCATTCAGTCAGCTTAAATGCTCCATTGGAAACATAGCTTGAAGCCTCATGTGACCAATCAGGATTTTCTTCCTGCACCTTTTTATTGACCGGATAATATGTGTAGAAAGAGGTAAGATCCAGAAAATAAGGTGTAGGTGCGGCTAATTTTACTTCGAGAGTCTTTTCGTCCGTTGCTTTTACTCCAACTTTCGCCTCTAGCTCTTCATACTTTGACTCCTCTTCAGAGCTGTTATATTCTTCAGCTCCTACAATATAGTAAAGCTGGTACGCATAATCGGAAGCGCTTTTAGGATTGAGTGCAAACTTCCATGCATATTCAAAATCTTCAGCTGTAACGGGATCACCATTCGACCATTGTATGCCATCTTTTAAATGGAAGGTCCAAGTAAGGTTGTCATCACTAACATCCCATGTTTCAGCCATACCATCTACAATTTCACCTTCAGGGGTTTTCTTAGTTAAGCCTTCAAAAGCATGCTCCAAAATCCATGAATCATGAGTGCCTTGTGCCAATCCTGGGTGTAAGGCGCCGGGTTCCTCATTGTTATTAAGATACAGAACTTTTCTTTCCGGCTCTTGTTCAGGTTCTTTTCCTTCTTCCGTAGTCTTTTCACCTTCATCATCTTTTGGAGAAGGGCCTGCTTGCTCATCGGTTTTTCCGCTGAAACAACCACTAAGCACTAACATAAATACCAAAATCAGTGAAAATAAAGAAAATCTTGATGCTTTCAAAAGTAATCCCCCTTCATTCTTATTGTAAAAAAAACCAAACAAATCCCCACTGTCATTCTATGATGCTATATCGGATTTAATTTGTAATTTTCGTATATATCAAAATTTCCAATAGAAATACAAATTTGTATTTCTATAGAAAAAAGCCGATTCCTACCTTTTATGGATAAGAATCAGCTTGTTTTTTAATGTAGAGTTACTTAATTTGCTATATCTCTTTTTGTAAAAAATGCAAATGCCATTGCATGAAATATAATGAAGTAAATGATGATCATGATAATGGAAAACGAAAGAGTCATTCCATCCACAAGCGGCATTCCATCAACATACTGCATCAAATTTGTATTGGCAAATAAACTATACTTAGCCCAATCAAATTTCGCCGCTAATAAGTTTGTAATCGTTCCTCCCATGAGCAACAAGAAGATCGAAATACCGATCGCTAACCCGCTATTTCTAAATACGGCAGAGATCATAAATGCCATTGTTGTGAGCAAGAAGACACTTAATGAATTTAAAATATATGTTTTAATCAAATAGAGTAGAAGATTTTGTTCTACTACAGCCCCATTCACATAGGCAAGATGAACATTTTCTCCTGTTCCTTTTCCAAATAAGATTAATCCTAAAATGGAGACTGTTACAAAAAGTATTGCGAGCATCGTTAGTAGATAAAGAATCGTTGTCATATATTTTGCCATTAATATTTTCCAGCGTTTATAAGGTTTGATCAATAATATTTTTATCGTTCCCCACGAAAATTCATGAGCGACAATACCTGATGCAATGATGATTACTAATAGTCCAACAAAGCTAATTAAGCCGGAAGATTCATTTATAAAACTCCATACAGAATATGATTGTTCCGGAGGCAAATTATGTTCAATCCGATATTCATTGATAGCAATTTCTTTCGAATAATATTCTTTAAGTGAGGGTGCAGCAAATTCTACATTATCCAATTCAGCCTTATTCTGCTCGTTTTGTTTAACTAATACTTGTTTCCAATTTTCATTTACTGGCTCCTCCTTCGATTCCACATATTTAGTAATCCCACCAGCGCCTATTATGACTAGGAGAAGAAAGCCAATCATAATATACGTGCTTACTTGTTTGAAAATTTTTATCCATTCATTTTTTATAAGATTAAGCATTTACTGTGACCTCCTTGCCGTTTGTAATTTCTAGGAATCTATCTTCAAGTGATCTTTTTTGTCCTTTCACTTCATAAATAAGGAAATTGTTATGAACTAGAAGATTAATTACATTTGGTACTTCTTCTTTATCTAATACTAATCCGATTCCTTCTCCATTCACCTTTGAAGCATAGCCTTGTTTATTCAAAACATTTATAGCTTGTTTACGGTTATTAACTATAATTACATATTCTCTTTGATCTGTACTTGCATCCTCATTAACTTGTTGAACATTAATCAGTTTCCCTTTTTGAATAATAGCAATTCGGTCACACATCATTTCCATCTCTGAAAGCAAATGGCTGGAAACGATAACGGACATACCCTTATCCCGTGCAAGACTTCGCAAATAATCACGTATTTCTCGAATTCCAGCAGGATCCAGTCCGTTCGTCGGCTCATCCAAAATTAAAATTTTCGGATCATGTAAAAGACTTTGTGCAATTCCTAATCGCTGTCTCATTCCTAAGGAATATGTTTTCACCTTGTCATGAATTCTATCTTTCAAACCTACTAGTTCGATAACTTCATCGATCTTTTCTTTCGTTACCCCTTTTGTTAGTCTGGCAACTTGCTGTAAGTTTTGATAGCCTGTCAGAAACTTATATAATTCAGGGTTTTCTACGATAGCTCCAACATGCTTAATTGCTTCTTCATAATCTTTTACTACATTCTTCCCACAAATGGCAATCTCACCAGATGTGATGCCAATCAGCCCAACAATCATTCGAATGGTCGTCGTTTTTCCGGCACCGTTCGGACCAAGAAACCCAAATACTTCGCCTTCTTTTACTTCAAAACTTAAATCATCAATTATTTTTTTCCCACGTATTGTTTTTGTCACATTTTTCAACTCTACAACTGTTTTCATTATATTCACTCTCCCTTTTGAGCCATTGTTGATTTAAACCATTCGAGAACAGAATAGCCTTGTTCCTCTCGCAATGTTTCTACATTTTCATGTCCGATAATATGACCATTATAGATCGCAATCACTTCATCCATAATTGGTTCAATTTCGTCTATCTCATGGGTTGCAATAATAACGGTTTGCTCTTCAAAATTGATATAGGTTAACAAACTTTTTATAATAGAATCTCTAACCATTGCATCTAATCCTGAGAAAGGTTCGTCGAGTAATACGATCGGCGCTTCCCGTGCCAACGTTAAAACGAGCTTTAACCTTCCTCGATTTCCCTTCGACAGCTGTTTAATTTTCTTCTTGCCATCAAGTTTCATATCTATCAAAAGCTTCGCTGCCCTATCTGCATTGAAGTCAGGAAACTGAGTATCATAAAAATGAATCATTTTATCAACCGTAAAGGAATCATAAAACATATCCAATTCAGTTAAATATGCTACTTTCCTGCTTATTCTGCGAGTCACCTTCTCATTAAAAACCGTGACTGTCCCGCTGTTAGGATAGACAAGCCCTGCAACCATCTTTAACGTAGTTGATTTCCCACTTCCGTTCGGACCAAGCAATCCGTAAATTTTTCCGGATTGAAACTGAAGGGTAACGTGATCTAATGCTTTCTCAGAACCGTACTTTTTTGTTACTTGATTAAACTGGATCGCCATTTCAATCCCCCTCGCTTAAAAATGCTTCCAATCCGCTTATCATCTCTTTTTTTGAAAGTCCAAGCTCTTCCATACTTTTAACAAACTGTAAAATAATTTCCTTTTGCATCGTCTGCTGCAGTTCTTCTACAATACTTTCCCTTTCTATAACAAACGTACCCTGCCCTCGTCTCGTTTCCACTATTCCCATCCTTTCCATTTCAGCATACGAACGTTGAATGGTGTTTGGATTTACACCTAATTGAATCGCCATTTCTCGTACAGACAGCAATTTCTCTCCTGGTTTTAATTCCTGTCGGACTATTCTTTGAAAAATTTGATCCGCTATTTGTACATAAATTGGTTTTGATGCTTCAAAATTAGTTGTCATCCACATTACACCTCCACTTTTCTATCAAGGAGTCTGCTTGCAATGAGGAAAAGGATAATGGAAAAAGTAATGTAAAGAAAAATAGGAATGATCGGGACAGGTATATCTGTATAGACAATCGTCCATCCGTTGTCCTTGACGTAATCCATCGAAGGTCCAATATTTACATTAGCTGTTAAACTAAAAAAGCTATCTCCCAACACGTTGAGCCTTACTAATAATGATTCAAGGATGCCAAAAACTACCCAAACTAAAAACACTATCAGCCAGCGGAAATTTTTCAAAGCTGGGAATTTTCCAAGTGAATGATAAATCGTCCAAAGAAAAACAATCCATATTACGATATACAAAGAAGTAGCAAAAATGGCGATATGGAAAAGGAATCCTTGCTGTATAGGTAGAAAATCCTTGAATTCCGAGATTAAACCTATTCTCATTAAAAATTGCATAAGTATGATCCCATACACAACGAGCAATAATTGAGACAGGATTTGCAATAGTGCAGCAGCACTAATTTTTGCAAGCAATAACTTTTTACTGTTTTGTGGGTTGTAAAGCCATATTTGAGTCTTTCCTTCTATATTTAACACGTGCAAAATCATCATAGGCATTACAAACAAATGAATGCTCATAAGCATGATATAGATTGGAACAACAATGCTTGGTTCATCCCAATATTCCTGCAACACAAATCCTCCAACCATACTAAGGAAAGAAAAAATAAGCCAAGTAATATACCAAAATCTCATTAAGAGCATATCTTTTTTCATTAATCCCCAAAATGCAGTCATCAAAGGCACCTCCAATTGTTCATGTATTAGTGTACTAACCAAATAGTACACTAATACAGAATGACGCGTCAAGCGAATTTTTGTAAAAAACTAAAGCCCTTCATTTTTTCTTATCAACTTGATGGTTATATTGGACAGATCTTTATTCTTCCGCATCATTTTGTCCAGCAAAAGTGCTATGATAGACACATCACTGTTCTCTAGAAGCAATTTGTCCAACAAAAAAACGCATTAGCTGCGTTTTTTATCGTGATACATATTGATTTCCTTTCACCCAGAAACGCCATGGATATTCGCGTGCTTCTCCCGTATTTTCGATACCGATGCGCTTTCCTTCCATGATTTCCCTAGGGGAAATGCCTTGTGCAATATACAAAGGAGGAGCAAGTAAAGTACGACCATAATCTTCCATCGTAATCCCCATTGCCTTTGTTAATTTTCCCGGTCCATTCGTTAAATTTTTCTCCTTGTCTACTGGTCTGCGTTTAAACATTAAATCTACTCCTTCATGCGGCTCCAATGCTCTAATTAAAACCGCGTGCGGCTCATCAACCCCAGAGCACACTATATTTATTAAACAATGAGTGTGCATTGAATATGTATAAACGAGACCAGCCTTCCCGTACATAATTTCCGTACGCTTTGTTCTTCTATTATTAAAACTATGGGCTGCACGATCATGCGGTCCCATATACGCTTCTGTTTCGACAATAAAGCCGGATGTAATGCCTTCTTCTGTTTCCTTAATGAGGAGACATCCTAAAAGGGCTTTTGCTAGATCGATTGTTGGTTGTTGATAAAATTTCTCCGCTAATGGCTCCATTTCTCTCGCTCCCTTCTACTGTGCATCAAGTGCCGCCTCGAAGAATTCGTTAACTTTTTTACTATATTCCTCGGGATTTTGCTTATATGATTCCACATGACCTTCGCCATCAGTCAGCCAAATTGAAAAAAAATCTGGATGTTTACTCACCATCTTTTCACTTTCGGTGTAAGGAATCAACTCATCCCCCTTATTATGTATGAAAAGTACCGGAAGTGTTGCCAACCTATCAAGCCCACTCATTGGACTAGCATCATTAATATCCAATTTTGTCATAAGAGGCAAGATTCCAAGGATGAGAGGGGTAAAAGGAAAATTCGGAAGATCTGACCATTTTGTCATATTTTTTTTAAGATATTCATGTAGATCACTAAACGGGCTATCTGCGACAACCGCTGCAACATCATCCGTTTCGGCAGCAGCCATTAGGGAAGTAGACGCTCCCATGGAAACACCAAGCAATCCTATTGGTTCTTTGTAATTTTTTTTCGTCCAATTAATCACGCCGAGTAAATCCAATTTTTCCTTTGCTCCAATCGTAGTCATTTCCCCATCAGAATTTCCAGAATGACGAAAATCAAAAGCAATTATTCTATACCCATCTTCAAGAAGCTCTTTTGCAAGAGGCAAAAATGGCATTCCTTCTTCTACTCGATTTTCTCCATATCCATGTGAAAAAATAATATTCATTTTGGGCTGTCCTTCCGGTTCTAGTACCCATCCCGAAAGTTTTGTCTTACCATCTTTACTTAATATTTCAATATCTTGATAATTAATACCATAATCACTTGGAAGTACATTAACCGCTTTTTGATCAGGCCTTAACATTTTCATCCCTTTATAGGTAGATATAGCAAAGCATACAATGATAGCTAATACGATGAAAGCGCTACTGATCATAACCCATTTCTTTATATTTATTTTTTTATGTTTTACCTCAACGACTCTCATCATATTACCTTCTTTCTCCAAAAAACAATTCTAGTTAAATAGTATTGTAGAGCATTTTCGCTTACAATTAAAATGAAAAATATCTTGACATAAGGCTATAAAATGTCTACTATATGGAGACAAATGTTTTTTTACAAAGGACATTGGAGAGGTGAAGACAAAAATGAAAAACTACGTTTCTATCGGTTTGCTAGGTTTGGGAACTGTTGGTTCCGGTGTTGTACAATTAATTAATAATCATCAAGAGGAGCTTGTCCATCAAGTTGGCTGTGAAGTAAAGGTAAAAAGCATTCTTGTTCGCGATGTTGATAAAGAACGAGATATTCAAATTGGGCAAACACACCTCACCACTGACCCGAATGATGTATTACAAGATCCAGAAATTGATATTGTGATTGAAGTAATTGGCGGAGTTGAAGAAGCCCGCGAACATATTATTCAAGCATTAGATGCTAAAAAACATGTCGTAACGGCTAATAAAGATCTCATCGCATTATACGGACCTGAATTACAACAAAAAGCACTAGATAATAAATGTGATTTATTTTATGAAGCAAGCGTTGCCGGAGGCATTCCTATTTTAAGAGGTCTGTCAGACGGACTCGTTTCAGACCGAATTCAAAAATTAATGGGAATTGTGAACGGGACAACGAATTATATTTTAACAAAAATGGATGAAGACGGACTCTCTTATGAAAGTGCACTAAAAGAAGCACAAGAGCTTGGTTTTGCTGAAGCTGATCCTACTTCTGACGTAGAAGGTCTAGATGCCGCTCGTAAAATGGCCATTTTAGCTAGGCTTGCCTTTTTCACAAATGTAGAACTTCCAGATGTTGAAGTTTCCGGCATTAGCAATGTTTCCGTACAAGATTTAAATTACGGTAATAAATTGGGCTATGTGATGAAATTAATCGGTCTTGCACATTTTGAAGATCAACAATTGGAGGTAAGTGTACAGCCAACATTCCTATCGAAAAGCCACCCGCTTGCATCCGTTAAAAATGAATACAACGCCATTTATGTAAATGGTGAAGCAGTCGGTGAAACAATGTTCTATGGTCCTGGTGCAGGAAGCCTTCCAACTGCAACAGCGGTCATGTCCGATGTAGTGGCCGTCATTAAAAATATGAGACTTGGAGTTAATGGAAAAAGCTATGTTAAGCCTCGATTTGAAAGAGTGTTGAAAACACCGGATCAAAGATTTGGCCAATATTACTTCCGCCTTCATTTGAAAGATCAGGTAGGAGCTTTCTCTAAAATTACTAGCCTATTTAATGAATTGGACATTAGCTTTGAAAAAATATTGCAAACACCTTTAAGCAAAAATGAACTTGCAGAAATTATCATTGTCACACATAATGTTTCCATGGAGCGCTTTGAAAAAGCACTCATGGAATTAAGAGATTTGAGTGTAGTAGAAGAAGTGATCAGCTACTACCGTGTAGAAGGAGATGCAAAAAAATGAATTGGCCGGGATTAATTGCAAACTATAGAGATTTTTTACCAGTAACAGATGAAACACCGGCATTAACGCTACAAGAGGGAAATACCCCATTGGTACATCTCTCAAACTTATCCAATCAGCTTGGGATTGAATTGTATGCGAAAATTGAAGGAGCCAACCCAACCGGATCATTTAAGGATCGTGGAATGGTCATGGCTGTTGCAAAAGCAGTTGAATCTGGAAGCAACTCGATTATTTGTGCTTCCACTGGAAATACATCCGCGGCTGCAGCTGCATATGCAGCAAAAGCCGGCATTAGAGCAATTATCGTCATTCCAAATGGAAAAGTCGCACTTGGAAAGCTTGCTCAGGCGATGATGTATGGTGCAGAAATAGTCGAAATTGAAGGAAATTTTGACGAAGCTTTAAATATGGTTCGAAAAGTGAGTGAAACTTCCGCGGTGACACTCGTCAATTCTGTCAATCCTTATCGTCTAGAAGGTCAAAAAACAGCCGCATTCGAGGTTTGTGATCAATTAGGCGGCGCACCGGATATTCTTGCTATTCCAGTTGGAAATGCTGGTAATATAAGTGCTTATTGGAAAGGTTTTAAGGAATACAATGATGTGAAAAAAACTGGACTTCCTAAAATGTTTGGTTTTGAAGCCGAAGGTGCTGCAGCAATTGTACAAGGGCAGCCTATTGCTGAACCAGAAACAGTGGCAACTGCGATACGTATTGGAAATCCGGCAAGCTGGCATCTAGCGGTCGCAGCCCGTGATGAATCCGGTGGAATGATTGAATCAGTTACAGATGCTGAAATTCTTGAAGCCTTTAAACTGCTTGCTAAGACAGAAGGAGTGTTTGCTGAACCTGCATCTTGCGCTTCTATCGCAGGAGTTTTACAACAAGTGAAGACTGGCAGCATTCCAAAAGGCAGCAAAGTAGTCGCAGTATTGACAGGAAACGGTTTAAAAGATCCACAAACTGCTATTTCAGAAATCAATATTGATACTGTTGTTCTTCCTAATGATGAAAAAACTGTATTAGAATATATCGAAGGTGTTGTAACTGCATGAGTATGTTCAGCATCACCGTTCCGGCAAGTACGGCAAACCTTGGACCCGGATTCGACTCTGCTGGATTGGCGTTAAATTTATACTTAACACTGCGTGTTGAAAAATCAGAGCAATGGGAATTTATACATCAATCTGTACATCTTCCCCCTGCTCCTAAAGCTAGTGAACACTTAATTTATGAAACGGCCGAACGGACGGCGAGTAAATATCATTCCACATTACCATCTTGCAAAGTCATTGTAGAAAGTGATATTCCGCTTGCTCGTGGACTTGGCAGTAGTGCTTCAGCTATTATAGCGGGCATTGAACTTGCCGACCAGTTATGTGAATTATCACTTTCTATGGAAGAAAAGTTAAGGATTGCAACCGATATTGAAGGGCATCCCGATAATGTAGCTGCTTCCCTTTACGGCGGATTAGTCATTACGTCGCAACTGGCAAATAGCGAAATAGAAGTGTTTCAAAAAACGGAAGCAGATCTTGATTTTATCGTATATATTCCTGTCGTTGAATTAAAAACAGAAGATGCGAGGAAGGTTCTGCCGGATCAATTTGCACGCAATGAAGCTGCTAAAGCAAGTGCAGTTGGAAATGTTATGATTGCCGCACTAGTTTCTGGAAATTATCAGCTTGCTGGAAAGTTGATGGAAGAAGATTTATTCCATGAACCATACCGATCTTCCCTCATTCCTAACTATGATAATATTCGCCAAGAAGCAAAATTAGCTGGGGCATATGGAACGGTTATCAGCGGGGCAGGGCCAACAATGATTTCCTTTGCACCAACAGGTAATGGGGAAGCCGTTGCTTCACAGCTTCAGAAATTGCTCCCATCATATGAAGTAATCGTTTTGAAAATGGATCAAGCAGGAAGTCGAGTTAATCTTGATGTATTGAATCATCATTCATGACAAAGATAGCCTATGGCAAAAGTGCCTAGGCTTTTTTAATGTTTACATTTTTGCATTCTCTTATTTTTTCAACGATAATAATACATAAAGGGGGCTGAACAATTATGGATAATTTTACTTTTTGGAATCCAACAAAACTTATTTTTGGTAAAGGGCAAATTGAGCAATTAAAAACGGAAGTACGTAAGTATGGTAAAAAAGTTCTCCTCGTATATGGCGGCGGAAGTATTAAAAGAAATGGTTTATACAATAAAGTAATGGCTTTATTACAAGAAATTGATGCTGAAACCTTTGAACTGTCGGGAGTCGAGCCGAATCCGCGGATCTCTAGCGTTAGAAAAGGCGTAGATATTTGTAAAAAGGAAGGCATCGATTTTATATTGGCCGTTGGCGGCGGAAGCGTCATTGACTGTACTAAGGCCATTGCAGCTGGTGCAAAATATGATGGAGATGCATGGGATGTTGTTGTTAAACGAGGCAGTGTGAATGACGCCCTTCCATTTGGAACCGTTTTAACTTTGGCTGCCACTGGATCAGAAATGAACTCTGGCTCTGTTATTACAAACTGGGAAACAAATGAAAAATATGGTTGGGGCAGTCCTCATACTTTTCCAAAATTCTCAATCCTTGATCCAGTTAACACATATACAGTACCAAAGGATCAAACCGTTTACGGCATCGTTGATATTATGTCGCATGTTTTTGAACATTACTTTCATCAAGCGGAACATACAGAGTTACAGGATCGTCTCTGTGAATCCATTTTACTTACTGTAATGGAAACAGCTCCAAAACTTGTGAATGATTTGGAGAATTACGAACACCGAGAAACCATTCTTTACAGTGGAACGATGGCTTTAAACGGAATGGTCAATATGGGCTTCAGCGGCGACTGGGCAACTCATAATATTGAACACGCTGTTTCTGCCGTCTACGATATTCCACATGGCGGCGGACTGGCCATTCTTTTCCCGAATTGGATGAAACATAATTTACAAGTAAATCCTGCTCGTTTCAAAAAGCTTGCCGTTCGCGTGTTTGGTGTTAATTCTGAAGGAAAAACAGATGAAGAAATCGCTTTGGAAGGAATCAAAAAGCTCCGCGAGTTTTGGAGTAGCATAGGAGCACCTTCGCGCCTAGCTGATTACGACATTGATAATAGCAAGCTTGACATCATGGCAGATAAAGCAATGGTCCATGGTGAGTTTGGGAATTTTAAAAAGCTAAATAAGGAAGATGTAGTTGCTATTTATGAAGCATCATTATAGTAAACAAATTAGATTAGATGATGGAATTGCTTGCCGGCAAAACTGAAATATCGGATAGTCGATTCAGTAGAACAACTGTCAACCCGGAGAAGCTGCCAGTAAATTGAATAATTCCATTTAGCATAAAATAAAAACCTGGGATCCCAGGTTTTTATTTTACTTCCACTTCATATTCTTCATGTTCATGCAATCCTTCATCATTTTGGACGTGAATTTTAACAGAATATAATCCAGCTTCATTAAAAGCATGTGTTCCAGAGTATTCTCCAGCCTTTGTTTCACTGGCATCTACCCATTCATGTTTATCAGAGATTTCATCATTCCAAATCTCATAGCGAACACGAGCTTTTTCTAAAGGCTGATCGTGATCTTGTAAATGGACAATAAATTCCGTGTTTTTCCCTTTTTCTATGGACTCCGGTTTCATAAAGTGCATGCTAAAGTCTTCAGAATGATTGCCATGTTCATGATCTCCGTGCTCATGATCTCCTTCTTCGTGATCACTATGAGTATTTTCATCTTGCACACCCTCGCCAACTGTAACTGACTTTTTAGGCATCGTATGCAATCCACGAGCTGTCACATGCACTTGTACGGTGAACATACCGTCGTGATCAAAAGCTTTTTTTGCTTCATACGTGCCGTCTTTATGATTAACGGAATCAATCATTTCACCTTCTTCTTTTTTCCCTTCTTCCCACACTTCAAATACAACTTCATCTGCATCTGAGACTTTTTCATCCCCTTGTGTAACAGTGGCTTTAAATGGGACTTCCTCGTTTACATCTGCTGTCTCTTGAACCTCTAACGCCACGTCTAACATTTCAGGCATTTCATCCTCTTGATTACTATTTTTGCCACTATTACATGCGGCTAGCATAAAAACAAGCATACTTATAGAAATAATTCCAATTAACTTCTTCAAATTTTTCTCCTCCAGTTAAATGATAAAGTAACTTTACAATAATTTTGTGTAATTCATGTGAAATAAAAGTTACTTTTTATTGAAGTTGATAAGCGGCAGTCTAATAAAAACAATGGTCCCTTTGCCAACACTGCTTTTAATATTTAAAGTTCCTTGATGCAGCTTTATTAACTTTTCTACAATAGATAAACCTAGACCTGTTCCGCCTTCCTTTCTTGTCCTCGCCTTGTTCACCCGATAAAATCGTTCAGTGATTTTCTTTAAATCTTCTTTAGGGATTCCACTTCCATTATCTTCAATTGCCAGCAATGCAAAATCGGAATCCTCTTTTATTAGTGATATCTTAATCGTACTATTTTGAGCTGAATAGCGGATTGCATTATCCAATATATTTAAAAATGCTTGTTCAAGACGTTCTGCATCTGCCTCAACAATTAATTCATAGTCCAACTGATACACTAAATCTATTCCTTTTTCAAGCATTCTAGGCTTACTTTTCTCAATCGCTTCCTCAATTGTTTGTGCAAGAGATATAGGGGCTTTTTTTAAAGAAAACTCTTTTGATTCTAGTTTAGCTAATTCCAATAAATCATCTACAAGTCTTTCCATCCGCTTAGATTCACGTACAATGATTTGCTGATACTTATGAACATCTTTACCTGATACAATCCCCATTTGAATGGCTTCCATATACCCTTTTATGTGGCTTAATGGTGTTCTTAATTCATGAGAAACATTAGCTAAAAACTCTTTTCTCTGTTCATCCTCTATTTGAATCGATTCAGCCATTTTATTAAAAGTCTTGGCAAGCTGCCCGATTTCGTCGTCATGATAATGATTGATTCTAGTAGAAAGGTTTCCATCCGCCAGCTCTTGTGCTGCGATCTTCATATCAACCATCGGTGTAAGGAGAGACTTTATCCACTTATTTCCCATTGTCAGGGCAATTAGTAAAAAGATAGCAGCCCCTACTAGCCAATAGATAGTGTATTGGAATGTCATCTCGTTTAGCTTTGCTAATGGGTAGTAAATATAAATAATTCCCTCTAATCTTTTTTCATCTAATAAAGGGATAACTGCAGAAATGACTTCCCGATCCAACCTATCTACTCGTCCTTTCTTAAAGACGATATCCCCCTTTAACAGCTGCTCTCTTTCTTCCCCATTAATTAATGCTTCATAGTCCATTTCAAAAGGTAGACACATACTTAATTCCCGTGGGTTTTTAACCGCAAAGATTTCGAATTTCGATTTACTATTAAACCAATTAATTTCATCCATCATTTTTTCTGATATCGTCCCCGACTCATAAGATTCCGCGAGGCTTGTACCGGTATCCAGCATTTCCTCTTTCATATTTTGAACATACAATCGTTCATATAAAAAGAAAGAAAAAAAGTAAGTGGATATTATCGAAACAATAAATGCAATCAATAATGCTAATGATAATTTACGAGCTAAACCTAGCTTCATTTCGGCAACTCCAATTTATATCCGCATCCCCATACGGTCTGTATCATACTCCCAGCTTCCTTGCCAATTTTCATGCGCAAAGTTTTAATATGAGTATCAACTGTCCTTAATCCACCTTGATAATCCATGCCCCACACTTGATCAAGAAGCGCTTCTCTCGTAAAAACTTTTCCAGGATAACCCATCATCAAACCGAGTAATTCAAATTCCTTATAAGTGACGTTAATGTCTTCATCATTAATCGTAAGTTTTCTCTGATCCACATGTAATTTGATCGGCCCAAATCCTAACGTAGATTCTGAAGTTGCTCGTAAATCTCCTCTCCGCAATACTGCTTCTATTCTAGCGACAAGTTCCCCAGGTGAAAAAGGTTTTACAATATAATCATCTCCACCGAGCTGTAAACCTTTAACTTTATCCCATTCTTCTCCTTTTGCGGATAAAAAGATAATTGGAATATTACTGTTTTTACGAATGGCTTTACAAATTTCAAAACCGTCCACATCAGGCAGCATAATATCAAGCAAGATAAGATCTATCTTTTCAGTTTCAAGCAACTGTTTGGTTCCTCTATAGCCAGCTGCTTCAAACGTTTTGAAACCTGAATTATGCAAATACATGGCAATGAGGCTGCGTAAATCTTCTTCATCATCCACTATTAAAATATTCATCTTAATTCACCTTCTCACGTACAATAATAACAAATGGTCCCTTGCCTACTTTTGTTGTCCGCTCAATTTTTAACGAATCAGGGTTTATCCAGTACAGCTCTTCACTGTCAAATCCTGCTACCATTATGTTCCCTTGAAAATAATGGATTGCAAAAGGATTCGCCCCTACTTCCAATTGCTCAATCAATTGTTTATCGTGAGTAAAATGGTAGAGCATATTCGTTCCATGGCTGATAGAATATATACCATGACTATTTTCATAAAAGTCTACGGGCATGAGCGGGGCAGAAATTTCCTCTTCTATCTTCTTTGACTTTAGCGAAATAACAGAAATGGAAGATTTGGCTTTATTCCCTACTCCATGGCCACCGATCCATATTTCTTCCTCGTCTTCACGCAATAACATTCCTACCGAGGAAGAAGGTATCGAAATTTCATCACTCACTTCCAATGTACTCAATTGAATAATAGACAATTCTTCTCCTTGAAAAGCAGCTACATACAGGTTAAGGTCGTCTGCCGCCATCGCCATTGGATAGTTCTTCGTTTTGATTTTATTCGTTTCATTTCCTTTTTTATTAAAAAAGAGTACTTCATTGCGATTTTTATTAGCAAAAGCAAATTTAGAAATCGATGGAATGTATATACCATTCACGATCCCTTTACCTGTTTTTATGGTCTTCTCTATTTTTCCAGTCTTAACTGAGTAAAAATCAATTCCTTCGACTTCGGGACCATATAAAACTAATGTGTCACCATCTGTATGCAAAAAACCTCCGGTGTACATTTTGTTAAAATTCCATTTTGTAAGTTCCTCTCCGCTTTCGTTAATAAAACTCATACTATTTTCTTTTACATTCAAAGTCGCTACGAATGGCTGACTGTTAGTAATCGGTTTTTGCTTCTTTTCCTGACATCCTGTCAGAAAGATTACCATTATGATTGTGAAAGCAGTTATGAAATTAATTATCTTCATTTCATCTCTCCCTCGATATAAAGAAGGTTCTTTATTTAAGAATAACCTAATAATGTGATATATTGATGAAATTACTATGTAGTTTTTAGGAATATTGGGCAACCACAAGTTAAAAAGCCCAAGGAATCCCCTGCGCTTTAATGTTTGTAATATATTTATATAGACTCACGATTAGCTCCGGATTTATTTAAACTGTACTGGCTTCATCGTTTCATCCAATGCTCTCATTTCATAACCGTTATCTTTATAATATTTTAATACTTTTTCTAAATGGGCGAGCGTGGTCGGCTTTTCATGCATTAATACAATGATTGGCTCATTTTTATTAAATTGTTGCGTTTGGTGGATGACATTATTTACATATGCCCCATTCGTCATCTTCCAGTCAGTCGAATCAATGTTCCAATCCCACAAAATCAGCTTCTCTTTATCGGCAGCAGCTTTAAATGGAGCTGTCACATACGGCTTTGACCCGTATGGCGCTCTTATAAGATGTGTCTGCACATTGGTTGTTGTTTTAATAAAATCGATCGCCTTATTCATTTCACCTATAAAACTTGCAGGAGAACGATATATTTTTGAGACATCATGGGAAACCCCGTGAACGCCTACTGCATGCCCTTCCTTAACCATTGCTCTTACGGCATCTGGATAATTTCTCATATTTGGTTCAAGCATAAAAAATGTGGCTTTTGCATTGTATTTCTTTAATATTTTTAATATATCTTTCGAAACAGCATGAGGACCGTCATCAAATGTCAAATAAACAATTTTGTCTGTTTTTGCTGGCTGCTCTTTTTTTGGCGTTTTCTGAGGAGTCTTTTCTTTAGCAGGTTGTTCTTTATCTTGCTGATTCTTTTTGATATTTTCATTATGTTTTTCTAATTCTTTTTTATGTTTTTCAAGTTCTTTTTCATGCTCACGTATTTCTTGTTTACGTTTCTCTAACTCTTGTTTTTGCTTTTCTATTTCTTCTGTATGTTTTTTTAATTCTTTCTCATGATTCTGTCTATCCTCTACATCGATCGATTGCCCATTTCCTTTCGCCTCTTCGGTTTGGTTATCTATTTCTATCCCTTGCTCATCTTGATTTTTTTCTTTTGCCATATTTGTTTTGCCTTCAATGCTATCAGATTGTTTATCTTTTGCATTTACATTTTCAACGGCCATTGTCGGCATTATTATATTTTTACGAGCAGCAGCATTCTTTTCAGCGATCCCATCCCAAATGAAATACGTTAGGACCATGATAAACAAAATAAAAGAACCGACTGTTATTTTCCCTAAGCGATTTAATTTTTTTCTTTTCCTTTCCGACCCCTTCAATCCCTTCAACCCCTCGACATGATTCTACTAGTATCATAAAACAGTTTTATTCAAAAAGCGTTACAGAAAGGTTACAATTATTACAGTTTAATTGTAATATATTTTAACTAACATTTGGGCAGAAAAAAATCCCTTCTCAAAAATATTTGATGAAGGGATTGAAGATATTAGTTGATTGCTAGTTCATCTTGTCGAAAGGAACCTGTTCCAGTCACAATTTCTTGCACTTCTAATCCATCTAATGTCTCTTTCTTCAACAGCTTATCAACCAAATGATCAAATT
The DNA here is from genome assembly GCF_018343715.1 of Bacillus sp. FJAT-49711. Classification (GTDB taxonomy): domain Bacteria; phylum Bacillota; class Bacilli; order Bacillales; family Bacillaceae_C; genus Lederbergia. The sequence goes on from NZ_JAGYPL010000004.1 coordinate 279,198, forward strand.
CAGCTTGATGTGCTTTAATCATTAGCTCTGTTTTTTCTAATGCCTTTTGAAATAAATCTTGCATTTTTTCATCTTTAGCTTGTTTATGGAATGTTAAAGTAAATCCATCTTGAAGCATACCTGTTTCGACCATATCTTCTAATATTTGCTTAGCTTGCTGAACATCTCCACTAACACCGATGCTATGCTCACCAAGATAAATACGCTCCGCTACGCCTCCTGCGAGAATCATGCTTACTTGATCTAACAACTCACTTGAAGTCGTTAAATGAAGTTCTTTTTGAATAGGTGCAACATATCCTAAAGCTTGTCCACGCGGGATAATGGTTGCTTTACGGACAGAGCCAGGTTTCGTTAATGCTTGAATAAGAGCGTGCCCTGATTCATGGATGGCTACACGTCGCTTCGTTTCAGGATCATTCAATGCTCTTGATGTATTCCCAAGTATGGTTCGATCAATAGCATAGTCCAAATCATCCATATCGACTACATCTCGACCTTCACGAACAGCTTTTCTACTTGCTGATTCAAATAAATTGCTAATTTGTGCACCTGAAAAACCAGTAGTGCTTTCAGCAAGAGTATTTAAAGAAGCATACACTTCATGGGACAATCTTTTTCCTTTTGTGTGGATGTCGATAATTTCTTTTCTTCCTTTTGTATCCGGCAACGGCACTTGGAAAGTAAAGTCAATTCTTCCTGGACGGAGGAAAGCGTCATCCAGCATATCTTTTCTATTCGTAGCTGAAATGAAAAGAATTCCGTCGTTTGCATGTCCACCATCAAGCTGGACAAGCAACTCAGTCAATGTTTTTTCTGCTTCTTCCCCACCATGCTGTTTCCTTTTCCCTGCAAGTGCATCCACTTCATCAATAAAGATAACGGCTGGAGTTTGCTTTCTTGCATTTTCGAATAATCCTCTAATACGCGATGCCCCTACTCCAACAAATAACTCTGTGAACGCAGATCCACTTGCTGAAAAAAAGCTAGCTCCAATTTCATTTGCAATCCCTTGGGCAAGTAATGTTTTTCCAGTCCCAGGAGGTCCGTATAATAAAATCCCTTTCGGTGCTTTAATCCCAATTTTTGAAGATCGTTCTGGGTTTTTAATAATTTCTAAAGTTTGGTGGATTTCTTCCTTCATCTCTTCAGGTAAACCACCGATATCATCTAGTGTAATACTCGGAAGCGGTAATGGTTTTGAAGTGCTATGTTTCATTTTCGTAATGCCTGCTCCACCTTTTCGCTGAACAATGACGGCGGCGGCAATTAAAAGAATCACAATTCCTCCAAAGATCCAATTTCCTGCTTGACTCCCGTCAGAATACTTATAGTTAACATTATATTTTTCAACTAGCTCTTCGACTAACGGGCTATTTGGACGAAAGTGAGAAACATACTTTCCCTCAGGTGTATTTATATAAAGTGTACCATCTGACATTTCTTTAAGTGTTACAGACTCTCCATTTTGAGCTTGAATGGTTTTTTCTATAGCTGAAAATGGAATAACCGTCCCCTTATTCATAGTCAGAACTACCCACAAAATGACTGATGCAACAACGACAATCCCAATGGCTAAAGGAACAATTTTCGATGCGATTCTGGAATTAGATCTCACTGTTCCATCTCCTTTATAGAAAAGCGCAAGCGTCTTCGTCATCGACGTTAAAACTTCAGGGCCGTTGACTTATCGTTGAAGGGCTAGAAGTTTTCTTGTCAATTGGCGCCGGGGCTAGACATTATTTAAATTAGAATCTAGCAATAAGTATAACATTATTTTAATATAATGGTCATTATACATTTTATGACATTTTCATGACTAATTGACTTTTTTGCATATAAGAAAAGCGGAGGACCCCTTAGGGGAAGGAAGACTATAGGCGCAACGTTCTGTCGCTTCGCCTGCACGAGACATTCATTTACGTCGCAACGCCTTTCTAACCCGCATTCTGCGGGCCTCCAACAAGCAAATGTTCTGAGTCAAAAAAGTCCGGGTCATTGACTTTTATTGACTCCGTTTATTTGACCTTGAGGCTGGCGCCAAGAGCTAGATAATGAAAGACTTGTATTAAATAAGGATCGTATAAAATTTTTTTACTTCCTTTACTTATAAAAAAGAACCTTGCATCACAAGGTTCTCTTCAATCATTAGATATTATCGCCAATCAAGAAATCCTTTCTCCAACCCTCTAATTAAAATTTCCGCAGTGCCCATGTTTGTCGCAAGTGGCACACCATACACGTCGCAAAGGCGCATTAAAGCAGAAACGTCTGGTTCATGAGGCTGAGCTGTTAAAGGATCACGGAAAAAGATGATCATATCCATTTCATTTTGGGCAATGTACGCTCCAATTTGCTGATCTCCCCCAAGGGGACCCGATTGAAAACGGCGAATTTCCAATCCAGTCGCTTCCATAATCTTTGCTCCTGTCGTACCTGTTGCAAATAACTCATGTTCTTGCAAAATTAATTTATAGGCAGTAGCAAATTGGATCATATCGTCTTTCTTTTTATCATGTGCAATCAATGCTATTTTCATGCTCTTTTTCCCCCAACATTAAAATTTTTCTGCTGATTCCCTATCAATGCGTTTACTATAATTTATCCACTCATATTGGCGCAGTTTTACTTCAAATAGTTTCAAACGATTGAGGAATAACTCGGGATTGGATTTAAGCTTTGCTAAATCTACCTTGTTGCTTTCTACCTTTTCATCCAGTTCGTCTACAGTTTGTTTCAATATACTTAACGGTTCCCGAAAGAATATGTGAACATCTCTGCCAATGGCTTTTTCCAGTAATTCAAACTGTTTAAAGAACTTCGTTGTAATGGAATTGGCTGTTTCTTCGTACGTTTCGTTTTGTATATAGCTTTTATACGTATTAGCAAGTATTGCATTATTTTTCGGAAGTACTCCTAATAATTTCCCTGCACCTTTCAGCAATACTTGAGAAGGTGTTCTTCTCAATAAAATATTTTCTTTTTCAATATTGACCGAACTTGTCATCCTGTCAATATCCCTTTTCCAATCATCGATGATTTGAAAATCGCAAAGCAGTGTCAATTTCTCCTCAGCTAGCAGTACGTTAAATCCATCGGCCCATTCAGTCATTTGATCTTGGCATTTTGACAGTTCTACTTGTGAAAAAGCGAGCCAGTCTTCCAGTGAGCGAATAAAAATAGGAATGATCATATTATTTAAATATTCATCAATTCTTTTATTCATCTCATTATTTACATCTAGATGAATTTTTCCGAAATCACTATCTTCTTTTATTATTTCCGATGATTCTCTAATTAGTTTTGGAATCGTTTTTTGTAAATCTGTTTTAATCTCTTCCTTAATATTGTTATAAGCTTCAGCGATAACATGTACTTTTTCCTCTTCCAAATCCTCTAATTGATGAATTGATCCTTGCATCCTCGCTAAAATATCATCATCTTTTTCGATTGATTCGGACAATAAAAGACTCGTTTTTTCTTGTTGTTCAAGCAAACTCGTTATACTTTTTCTAATTGCTAATAAGAGGTTTGTTGTCAGTTCATGCTGCCCTATCTCTACATCGTCTATGATCCATTCAATATCTTCACCGACAGCCAATTGATTGGACTCTGCCCAATTTTTAATAGATTGAAAGATTTCAATACATTCCCGAAAAATATCAGTGTTGTGATTGACCTTCGATAAATCGGATTCCGCCTTTTCAACAATCTTACTATTTAGTGTTTCAGGAAAAATATCATTCCACGACAATATCGCTGTAGAAACAAATAACGAATTATTTACATTTGAAACTTTTTGCCATGCTTTTAAAAACATAGGCATCATTTTTTCTACTTCTGTTAAGTCGTACATCCCATCAATCAATTCAATAAATGAACCCTCGAATAATTTGGACAGACGATTGTCATTCTCCACGGCATTTTCTATTATGATGTCATTTATCGTGTGCAACCAAGTATGATAAGTGTTCTGATTATGATAATTTACCCAAAGTCCTGCAACAGTATTTGAAAATTGTTGAAGATTATCCTGAGCTTGAACTGTTATTACTGGGGCAAAAAAAGCAGGATCGTGATATTTTGCGTGCCCCTCGTTAATATAAGTATTTAATGTTGTATACCAGCTATTAGACTTTGTACGAATAGCCTCGTTGGCAGCAAGCTCAATAGCCCGATTCCAATCTTCCTGATTTTCATAAAAAGCTCTTGCCAATTTGGTTACATTTGGATAATCAGGATTAAGTTGGACAGCATTTTGAATCATTTGATTCGCCTCAGAGAACCTGCCCTTCGCGAAATATAACCCAAATAATTGCAGGGTAATTTCGGTATTAAGTATTAGTGAATCAGTAGTAACCGTTTGATAAATGTTCTCTGCCGTATCCAATAAGTCGAGTTCAATATACGCATCAGCCATATTTTTTCTGGCCCATGGTTCTAGTTCATTATGAATACTTTCCCATTTGAAAATGGCAGCTTCAAAATCTTGGCAATGATAGTAAGCTTCACCTTGTGCAAAACGGATCATGGAAAGATCGGGAAGATCCTTTTTTTGTTCTGCAAAAAATAAGTCCCCCAATACATTAATAGGATGTCGTTTTTCATTATCCAATATAAACGTCTGATAATATGTTTTTTGGATAAAATTTTCTTCAAACGCCATTTTTTTCACCGTCTTCCAAATGAATTTTATAAGAAAAGCGTAAGCACCTGATTAGAAAAAAGTCTGCTTTCGGACTTTTTTATCCGCTCTAAAGTTGGACATGATATCCTACGCTTTATCGGCAGGATACACAAGTCCAATCTGCTTTCTTGCTTCGGATAGAATCCTGGCAGTAATTAAGGAATTTTCATATGAATTAATTTTAGATTCCATCATTCCCGATTTTATCAAATTAATAAATTCTTCTACTTCATAATACATGGAAGGAACTATATAAGGCTGACCTATATTTTCCATTTTCCCATTTCGGTATCGGATTTCCACCTTTTCCGGTGTCGAAATTTCATCAATGATCAAGCTTCCGTCCTCACCTTGTATTTCTGATGGAGTATAAGAATTGACGATTTTAGAATGAGTTAAGACGGCTTCAAATTCATCATATTGTAAAAGTAGGCTACCACCTCCATCTACGCCCGAATCAAGCATAACTGCATTAGCCTGAATTTTTTTCGGTTCCCCGAATAAGACAACAAGGGGATATATACAATAAATACCCAAATCCATTAACGATCCATTCGAAAAAATGGGATTAAATGCATTTAATATCGTTCCATCTCGATACGCATCATACCGCGAAGAGTATTTTGAAAAGTTTGCGAAAAACCTTCTAACCTTTCCGATTTTATGTAAATTTTCCTGAACTGCAATGAAATTTGGTAGCAGTGTCGTTTTCAGCGCCTCCATCAACAAAACATTATGACTTTTAGCTGCTTGAATCATTTTTTCCAGCTCAGTAGGATTGGAAGCAATTGGCTTTTCACATAAGACATGCTTGCCATTTTGAAGAAACATTATAGATTGCTCAGCATGGAATGAATTGGGACTTGCAATATAAACGGCGTCCAAAGCATCACTTTGAGCCATCTCCTCTATATTTGTATAAACGGTATTCACATCATACTTTGCTGCAAACTCTCGCGCTTTTTCTTCAGTGCGTGAATAAACAGCAGTTAGTTGAAAATCTTCTATATGCTGAGCGGAACGAATAAACTCGGCTGTAATCCAATTCGTTCCAATTATTCCAAAACGAATCATCCCTTACCCTCCCATTATAATGAAAATCTTTATATGTTTATTCTTACTATATTTCATTTGCGGAAATCTTGCATTTAAAAGATAGAATTTTATCGAATTATCAACATTTTTCGATGATCGAACCCCTTTGATCATCCCGAAAAAAAGAAAGACGTCTCCTATAATGTTACTGGCCAGCAGTTAATTAGGAGATGTCCCCATCAAAAAATGATTTTATATATAACATAAGTCGTTTAACTTGCTTGGATTCACTGCGACGCATTCTGTTTCCGGGCGGCTCCTTTCTTTGTCCAAATATACGTCAGGATGAAACAGCCGAGTAATATAATTGCACCAAATGCAAAAGGGATGTTCCTATGCCAATCAAATAAGGTGCCAGCTAATGCGGGCCCAATCATATTTCCTAAGCTCATATAGGAATTGTTCATACCAGCAGCATACCCTTGTTCATCGCCCGCGGATTTTGAAATTAATGTATTAACGGCCGGTCGAATTAAAGTAGTTGCAGTTGAGAATATAGTCGCAACCAATAAAATGATGTAAAAACTGCTGACAAATAACATCCCATACAGACTAATAGCTGCTACAAATAGACCAAATAAAATAATTCTCATTTCACCGAACGCAATAAATAATTTATTTAAAGCAAAAACTTGAACAATGACACCGACAAAGCCACCAACTGTAATGACAATAGCAATGTCGTTTGGCGTATAATTAAATTTATATGTCAAAAACATCGTTAAAGTGGACTGGAAATTAGCAATGCCAAAAGAAAATACAAATACAACGATTAAAAAAACAAAATAGCTAGTTTTAAAAGAGCGGGCCATTTGTTGAATAATATTTTCGCCTTTTGGCAGTCCCTTTGGCTGCTCCTTAACTACAGGCCTGATTGATGGGAGGATCATTAAAGATAAAATTCCGGCCAAGATTGTGGCAGACCCTCCAAAATAGAATGGGAAATGCAAGCTGATATTAGATAATAAACCACCGATTCCTGGGCCAATCATAAAACCTAATGAAATTGCAGCCCCAAGCCAGCTCATTGCTTTCCCACGTTCTTCATTAGTTGTTATATCGGCAGTATAGGCCATTACTGGGGGAACGATGAATGCAGAACCAACTCCTGTAAAAAATCGACAAAGATAAAGCATCCAAAGTTCGGTAGACAGCCCAAAAGCAATTTGCGAAAGACCATTCAATAGAAGTCCGAAAATAATTAATCTTTTCCGTCCATAGCGATCCGATAAATTTCCAGCAGCCGGAGAGAATATAAATTGGGCAAAAGCAATGATTGCTATCATAAAACCTAATGCTTGTCCCGCAGCTCCAAACGTTTTCAAATACGTTGGCATAACCGGAATAATAATTCCAATCGCACTAAATGTGATAAACATATTGAACATTAAAATATATATAGCAAATTTTTTAGAGATTTTCATATGGCTTTACTCTTTTCATTAATATAGTCGTCTATAATGCACCTTATTATAGCTTTGTTGGACCCTATAAACAAATAATACTGTTTCCATACAACTTGGCAGGAGCAAAAAAAACAACCGTGTTGATTAAATCATTTTTAACACGAATCTATGATTTGTTTATAACAAGACATCTCGACCACAACCTCAGATTCAAAAGCTTTTCCTCCATTTGCCCTTAGCCTTTCGATTTATTTGCATTTTTATTAAAAAATGAAAAAGTAACATAATCACAAGTTTTTCTTGAAAATATTTCTTCAACCTCTTGCATCATGAACTTCTTGTGGTAGAATATTTTGTATATTCAATTCGACAATTAGAATACTGATATGTAATGATGAAGAAGGTTTTTAGATAATAGCAAAGAGAGTCGGTGGTTGGTGGAAACCGATGTATTGTCTACTATTGCCCAGCACTTCTGAACTGGCTAAACGCCCGGCTCCCGCCGTTATCGACTCGAGGCTGATTTGATTTTTAATCAGTGAACGAGGGTGGCACCACGATATCACGTCCCTCATAACTTGGCGAATGCTCATGTTATGGGGGCGTTTTCATTTTAGCAAGAGAGGCGTAGGGGCACCTGATCATGGGAGACAGGCAAATGTTCTGAGTCAAAAAGCCTGTATTTTGACTTTTATTACTTAGGTTATTGCCCCCGAGCCCCTGGCGCCTGAAGCTAGATCAGAAAACAAAACAAAAAAGCAGAGGAGATATGGATATATCATGTATAAAATTCTCGTATCAGATGCAATCAGTGACAGTGGTTTAAAGGCACTTTATGATCATCCAAATTACACAGTTGATAAAAGACCAGGTCTGCCACCTGAAGAATTAAAAACAATCATTTCAAACTACGACGCATTAATTGTGCGCAGCCAAACGCAAGTGACCGCTGATATTTTAGAAAATGCGGAAAAATTACAAGTAATTGCTCGTGCTGGTGTCGGAGTTGATAATATTGATGTGAAAGCAGCTACTAAAAAAGGAATTATCGTCATTAACGCACCAGGCGCCAACACAATTTCTGCTGCGGAACTGACAATGGCCATGATGCTTTCATTAGCAAGAAGCATTCCACAGGCCCACGCCTCCACTTCTGCTGGAAAATGGGAGCGCAACTCTTTTAAAGGTGTTGAAATGTTCGAAAAGACACTTGGAGTAGTAGGAATGGGAAAAATCGGAACAGAAGTAGCCATGCGGGCTAAAAGCTTCGGAATGAAGATTCTTGGGTATGATCCGTATTTGACTGAAGATAGAGCAGATCAGCTTGGAATCAAGAAAGCATCTTTAGATGATATCGCAGAAGAAGCTGACTTCATTACCATCCATACACCACTTATTAAAGAAACACGCGGCCTTATTAATGACGACTATTTGGCAAAAACAAAACAAGGCGTTCGCATCATCAATTGTGCCCGCGGAGGAATTATCGATGAAGCTTCACTTGTAAGAGCATTAAATTCAGGAAAAGTTGCAGGAGCCGCACTTGATGTATTTGAATCGGAGCCTTCAACGAATATGGAGTTATTATCTCATCCAAATATCATTGTAACACCGCATCTTGGCGCATCCACCGTTGAAGCCCAAGAAAAGGTAGCGCATGAGGTAAGTGAAGAAATCATCGAAATTTTTGAAACACAGTCTATTAGCCATGCGGTCAATATGCCGCAAATTTCTGGGGAAACCCATAAGAAACTTCAGCCATTTATTACTCTTGGTGAACAAATGGGAATGCTAGCGATTCAATTATTAAAAGAAGCTCCAGACAATGTTGAAATCAATTACTATGGTGAGCTTGCGAAAGAAAATACAGATTTACTAACTCGTACAATAGTCAAAGGCATCCTATCTCACCATTTAGGAGATACTGTAAATCTTATTAACGCTCATCATTTGTTAAAGGATCAAGGCGTATCTTCAAATGTTTCTAAACATCCTAAGAGTAAAGGCTTTGCAAGTTACGTGGAACTTACTCTTTGTAGAGATGGCGTCAAGTCCAATATTGGAGCAACGGTTTTGAACGGATATGGAGCTCGCATTGTTAAAATGAATGATTATCGTATTGACGTTCGCCCGGAGCCATATCTTTTATATATAAAACATCATGATATCCCAGGCATGATTGGCCGCGTCGGCTCTACACTTGGCGATTTTGATATCAATATTGGCACGATGCAGGTGGGACGTTCTGAAGTCGGCGGCGAAGCGATCATGGTACTCACCCTTGATAAAATTGCCGATAAAGACGTGATTTATGCTTTAACAGTAATAAGAGGTCTAGAATACGCACAATTCCTTGAACTTCCCAATGGTGGAATTCCAGTGATGAGTTAATTTTTTTAGATAGCAGTTAAGGTGCAAATATTGTTTTTGGGACAGAATCTCCGGGATGTATGCGGGGGGCTGTCTCCTTTTTTATTTGCTTTTGGAGTGGGTTGATTTTTGAATTTCTCAATAGTTTTACTCTCTGATGGATAATTTTCGATTCATGCAACGATTTTGTCCAGCATAACCTCTCTGATGGACAAATTTTCAAATCGTACAACGATTTTGTCCAGCATGACCTCTTTGATGGACAGATTTTCAAATCGTACAACGATTTTGTCCAGCATAACCTCTCTGATGGACAAATTTTCAAATCGTACAACGATTTTGTCCAGCATGACCTCTTTGATGGACAGATTTTCAAATCGTACAACGATTTTGTCCAGCATAACCTCTTTGATGGACAGATTTTCGAATCATGAAACGATTTTGTCCATCATAACTACTTTGTTGGACAAATTTTCGAATTAGAGAAATGGTTTGTCCATCATGATCTGACCAACCCTATTACATCATAAAAATATCCGAAGGAAGCAGGATCTTCCTCCGGATATTTTTATTTTACTAATGAAAGTACTAAATCTTTTATATCTAGTACACTATCTAGAATGTAATCCGCATTATGTTTTTCAAACTCTTCTCTTGCGTCTTTTCCTGATAAGCCTGTCAAGACTGCTGCAAATGTACATCCCATTTTTCGAGCCGCGAGTAAATCTGCAAAAGAATCTCCTACAACCAATGTTTCTTTACCTTTTGGAATGGGCATTTTTTCCTTAATGCACTCTAAATCAGTTTTCGTTTTTCCGGATAAGGCCTTTACGTATGTAAAAGGATTTGGTTTTGAAAGCCCTGTCATCTCTGGAATTGAGCGTTCCGCATTTAAAACATCGTCAGCTGTAACAATATAATTTACATCAAAATGTGTTAACCAGCCTAAATATTTAAATGGCTCAATTGTTTCGAGCTCTGGGCGCCCTGTCCCGATACCGATTGTAACGCCTGCTTTTTTCAATGAATCAAATAACTCCGAAATATCTGCTGCCGGAGCTAAAACTTTTTCAGAAGATAAAAATCCTTCTTTTCCGGTTTGAACAGAAGGCCTGCCCGTCGATGCCAATACATGCTGATCCCCTACATACCACTCTTGAGAAACATGTTCACAAGTTGACCAAAGTTCCCCGATTTCTCCAAATACAGTTTTTTCAACCCCGAGCTTTTCTTTTGCTAGAAAATCAAGATGTGAAAATAAGCCCTCTTTCGTACGTTCTGCCTGTTTGAAATCATCAAGCAAGGCAGCAAAATCAAGTTGTATCTCTTTTTCAGCCAAAGCTTTTCCAATTTCCTGTAAAACAGTACGATCAATCTCTTTGGAAACCCATTTCGCAACTTGTTCGGATTCTTTTATTTGTTCTAAAAAGCGAATCAGCTGGTATGCTACCGTTATATAAATCATGTCCCAATTCGCATTCAATCCACAGGACTTTTGAAATTTTAGAACGAGATCGTTTTCAAAAACGCAGGCGCGAATATTCTCGATTTCAGAATCAGTATAATTCACTTTATATTTTTCCGGATTCAAGGCCAAGTAATTTTGGCTGTATAATATTTCCCAAACTGTTAACGCTGAGGCATCGAAATAGCGTTCCTCACTCAGTAAAACTCCATCCACATCGAATAAAACCGTCTTTATCATAATTCGTCTCCTTGCATACATGATCGGCACTTCTATCCTTTAGTGTAACATAGTATAACTCGGTTTCAATCCTCATCTTTTACATCTATATCTTCCGGAATCGGTTCGTTCGCCAATTCTTCTACAAGTACTTTATATTTTTCGAGCTGCTCAAAATGTGTTCTGAATTGCTCTTTATAAATCAATACTGCCCCTTCACTATCCCGCAAAAAGCGGATTTTCCCTTGTAAAATTAATTGCTCCACATAAGGAATAGAAACTGATAAGTACTCTGCTGTTTCTTCAATCGTTAAATACATTTTCATCACCCTAACGCATAATTCTTATTATATAATACCATCCTTATGCTTAAAGGAGTGAATAAAAAATGCCAAGAAAAACAAGAGACACAGGCTCGCAGGCGTCTTCCCATTTTGACGGGGAATATGAGGATATTATTAATGATCCAGGGCTGCAAAGTCCACAAATGGGATTGAATATAAATATTACTGGTAAACAAAACCCCTTTCATGTATCCGAGCTTCCTAACGACGATCTGAAAGATTTTGAAGAGCTGACGAGAGGTAAAAGTGTAGAATAAAAAGCATGAATGGACGGTAATGATAACGTCCTTCATGCTTTTATTAAATCTTTATTTACTTCCTCAAGCTTTTCCATTCCACCAAAATAAGCTATTTTCCCTTCGCTTATATAGATTAATTTATCATCACTAGACTGCTGAATCTCATCGACTAAATGGGTGCTAATGATTATTATACTATGATAAGAAAGCCGCTCGAGAATGCGTTGAAAGTGAAGTCGCTCCTCGACGTCCAACCCTTCAAATGGCTCATCTAAAATACAAATTCTCGGTAAATTGATGAGTGCCTGGATGAGACCAACCTTTTGCCTTTGTCCCCCTGAAAGTTGACGAAGCTTTCTCCGCTTTTCTTGAGATAATTTGCTTTTATTCAACCAATGCTCAACCGTCTTTTTTACAAGATTTCGGGGTATCCCCTTATGAAAAGCGATGTATGTTACATACTTTTCAACTGTCATATCTAAATGACCAGTAAAATGCTGTGGAAGAAACCCAATGATTTTTCTAATCTCTTCAATATTTAGCTTTTTTCTATATGTTCCATGCTCCTCATCTCGGACTAATAAAGTATAATTGATTTCACCATGTTCCGGTTGTATGGCGGTGGCAAGAAGCTTCAAAAGTGTAGATTTTCCGGCTCCATTATTCCCAACAACATACGTAATCCCTCTAGAAAAGGAACATGAAATACCATTTAATACTTTCGTATTTTCAATCGCGTATCCAATGTTATTTAGTAATATTCTCATTCCACGTTCACCGAAAACCGTCTCTTAAATAAAATACTGCTTAATATAAGAATAGAAAATCCTAAAATGATCGCATTCATCACTAGAAAGTCGTGATCACTTGGAGATAGGAACAAAAGCTTTTTCTTTAATAATACTTGACTGAACCAAATGATCAGTGTAATCGACAATCCTATTTTTTGCCCTAACCAAAAAATCGCTACAAAACCGATCACTCCAAAAAAGAAAACAGGTATAAATGAACTCACTAAATACAATATTGTGCTTTCTTTCCCTACAACGACAAAACTTAACGGAAGCGCCAGTACTATCTGGAATCCCATTACAATCATAAAACGGGTAAATATTTGTTGTATCATCGGATAATAGCTTAAAGTTTCAATGATCTCATTTCCTTCATTTTTAGATCGGAACGAATAACCAATAACCGCAATGACAAGAAGCGTGATCCACTTAATCCAACTTGCGAATCCAGTAATAGCGTCGCCATAATTTTCACTTATAGTAAAAGTAATAGCAATCATAAGAATTCCAGTTAGCAACCAGCTTGTCATGCCGTAAAAATTCCATTGCGATAAAAACATATTTATTATTTTAGATCCAGGAGATAGGGAATTTTGAGTCGTTTCCAGCTCTACACGCAAATCAGCTGGACTTTCATTCTCCTCAATATTCTTTATTCGTTGAATCAAATCGAGCGTCATTTCTCTCGTCGGCTCTGGGGCAGTAAATCTTTCAAAATGAGTCTTCCATTCTTTTTCCATCTTCGACAGTTCTTGATTTTCACTCATTGATCCCAACCCCTTTCCGTTCATCTTCAACTAAGATGTTTTCTAGCTGTTTTAAACCACGTGCAATACGTGTTTTTACAGTATTTATCGGCATATCTAAAGCCATTGCGATTTCCGAGTATTTCAAATCCTGATAAAAACGTAAATAAAGAACCGTTCGATAATCAAGTGAGAGTTGATTCAATGATTCTACCATCCATTGGCGTTCAAGTTGATGATCAATAATGTGATGGACCCGTCCTTTTCCTTCAATTTCTTTATCCGTTACATATTCCATACGCGACACAGGCTTTCTCCAATAATCCTTACAAGTATTCGTCGCTATTTTATACATCCACGGTTTAAATTGATCAGGGACAAAACCTTTTTGCCCTTGTTGATAGATTTTCAAAAATGTTTCTTGAACAACGTCTTCAGCCAATTTTTCATCATCCAACAATCTGTATACATAGCCGAACAAAGGTTTATGATATCGGAAAACGAGGATATCGAACGCAGAATCTATCCCAAGTGTTAGTTGTCGCATATAGTCTTCATCTTGCATTCTTATCCCTCCGTTTTTCGATTAGTTTTAAAAACAGCTCCTACCATACATAATACTCCTAGTCCGATATAAAACAATCGGTTTAAAAGGATCCAACGATTTTCTCCTGCTAAAAAGCCACTGTCTCCACTTACAAAGCTTTCAACACTTCCATAAATAAGCAAAATTGCATTTAAATCGCGCAATAATGGACCACCGAATAGGATCATCATCCAAAAGAAGATTCCTGCTATTATTCCACCGAGTGAATGCTTCCCTATCATCGTTCCGAAAATAACAAATGCTCCTATTGCCAAGTTTACGGGAACGGTAAAAACGAAGCCTTGCCACATAAACTTTCCAAATATAAATCCTAAAGGAAACGTAACGATACTTGTTAATCCGAAAAAAAGAATGGCTGAAAATAAGGCTCTCTCTAATAAAAATTTCCACTTCGCTATCGGATACGTAATGAGTTGATTGTAAAATTTCGAATCTAAATCGATCGAAAAGCACCACTGAATAATAAATACAAACCATATTGTGGCTGTTTTTTCATAAACAAGGCTAGATACATCATCTACAGTATACGACCCATAGTTGAATATAATTAGACCGACAATCGGAATAAGCAATATGGACATAAGGGAGTATATGGAAGTAAACCATAGTTTTAAAAATAGTTGCAGTCGAATCAAACATCCCTTCATCGCGTTGATTCTCCTTCGTATTTCTTTAAGGATGCTTCCATGTCAAAATCCAGTTTGTTCTCAAGGCCTTTCCAATCGTTGAAAAGATATTTTACGACCTCTTTGAATGATTCTAAACCTTTTTCCTCATAAGGCTGCAATAAATTTAAAAGTGTAAGATCCTCGCCAGCACCCCACCATGTTGATTTATACCATTCCGAAAAACTAATCTGTTCATGTAATTGATTCATAATCAGCCATACCATCGCATCATTGATTATTCTAAAATCGTCATTATAACCTTCCGAGATTTCTGGAGATATTTCATTAATAATGTCATATCCAATATCCCAATCATCCAAAGCTGCACTTCTCATCACAAAAAAATCGTGATTAGCGCCATTTTTTATTAGAAAATAATAGTTATCACTCATTACATAAATAACGGAAGGACTCAGCGAAATTCCAAGCCACTCTTCTGTAAAATTCCAAGCGCTTTGATATCTTTCCACCTCATTTTTAGCACCATTAAATGCTTCAGGATGGGCAACAACTCGAACCGATCCTACATTCTCTTCCTTGAAATTTCCCCCTACCAACGATAGACCATATTGGGAAACTCCTTGAAACGTATCTTTACTTACTTCCGGAATCGTCAATACAAGCGGAGTTTTTTGATTTTTTCTTTTAACCTCAACTGAAAACTCCGTAGGAAAATCTTCTACAAGCCGCGCATTTCTTAGTTCAAACTGTGCATACAGATTATTATGGTCCCGAGCAATGACTAGATTACGATTCCCAATTAACGGATACCAACCCGCTTCTTTTGGAAGATACACTCGCTCATTTTTTATAAAAGCTTGTTCTATATAGCCATCATCGCGATATTGCAAGATTTTTCCGTCATAATGAAGATCTAGGTCAAATGTTTCATCTGGCTGGATCGCTTGTTCAAAATGTAGTGTGATTAAATCTCCTTCCCGTGAACATGATACAGCCTTATCGCTCGTACAATCTTTAATCTTTAGCCCATGATATAAAGTCAGGAATACATCATTTACTGACTCGGTACCGTTATTTTTTATTGTTAAAGCACTTCGGACTCCAATGTGATCATCCTCATGAAGATCCACACTTAAATTTGTTTTTTCCATTGCAAATTCATATGGTTTATCGTCTTTATATTCTTCATAGTAGGAATTCATCCATTCGTCATAGTTACCCTCTCCATCAAACGATTTAGCATATCGCTCGCCTGTTGAAATAAATTGTTTAAGTGCCGAATCATACTGCATGTAACGCATTCCACTTAACACAATTGTTGGAATAAGGACGATTGAAATAAGAATGGGAATCATCTTTTTTTCTGTACTGCTTCTACGATTACGTCTAAACAAAAATAGAGCTAAAGCGATTATTGCAATCCCCCAAAAAACAATGGCACTTTGATGGAAAATGGTATTTTTAAATACATGTTGAATCCCCCATATCCCTTCATATGGCGATCCAACAAACATAAAATCAAATGGAGTTAATAAATGGAACTTTGGATAATCCCATATTTGGGCTTTTCCAGTATAGTCAAAGGGTAAAAGTAAACTTAGTACCAAAAGAGCTGGAATAGCAAGATACGCGATCATTGATTTAATCAATATCGCAAATAAAAAAGCAATCGAGATAAGAAGAAATAATGCACCTTCCATTTGTATAAACACGTAAAAAATATTATTAAACCAATCTCCTATTGTCATTTCCGCACTTATGAACCATACAGCTTGAACAACAATCGTAATGGCCGCGATACATAAACCGTAAAGTTGAGTAATCAGCCATTTCCCAATAATCCAATCCACATTCTTCACATTGTACGTTATAATTAACTGTTCAAAATCGTTATCCCTGTCTTTACTTGCCATATAAACGGCAAACAGCCCTACAATGAGAAGGTTTAGCAGCATTATCCATAAGAAGCTTTCGTAAAATGAAGCTGCACGTTCTTCATAATGGATGGGCTGCATTTCATAAGAGATAATGACATATCCCCAATACAAAATATTAAGGAACAGCGGTATGGCCATAAATTTATTTCGAAGTAAAAGCAACCCTTCATTTTGAAAAACGGATTTCATTACATTCATGACATCACCCCGTTTATAATAGCCATGTAGCCATCCTCAATGGATGGTTGTACGGGGATCACTTCACCTTTTGGAGTTTCTTTTGAAATAATTCGAAAAACAACTCGATCTTTTTCTTTTCGACTGGAAATAATGACATATTCTTTTTCTACTTTATCGTATTCGGAAAAAGGCGCCGCTAACTCCCAAACTACTTTTTTCGCCTTCTCCGCTAAATCATCGGTGGATCCTTGGAAAAGAACCTCACCATGATTAATGACTGCCACATTTTCACAGCTTGATTCAATATCACTAATGATATGGGTTGATAAAATAATAGAATGGTCTTTACTCAATTTTTCTATCAAATTTCGAAAACGAATCCGTTCCGAAGGATCAAGACCCGCTGTCGGTTCATCCAGGATAATCAATTTCGGATTTCCGATTAAAGCTTGGGCGATTCCAAGCCGTCTCTTCATCCCTCCCGAATAGCCTTTTATTTTTTTGTTAGCTTGCTGGACAAGGTTAACTTCTTCTAGAAGTTTCTCTACTTGGGCGTTTCTTTCCTCCGAATCTGCAACACCCTTCATGGAAGCAACATAATGTAAAAATTCCCTTCCCGTAAATTGTGTTGGCACGTTAAAATGTTGTGGCAAATAACCGAGCAGCTGTCGCACCTTATCTCCTTCTTTTATAAGATCAAAATCGTAAATCGTTATGGTTCCTTCTTGAAAAGGAAGGATCGTACTAAGAATTTTCATTAGCGTTGATTTTCCCGCACCATTTGGACCAAGAAGACCGAATAATCCTGTTTCCATATGTAGATTAATATTTTTTAATGCTTGAAATGTACGATAGGATTTTTGTAATCCTTCTATTTTTATAGTCAACATCTTTTCCCCCTTAAAAACATCATTCTGAACCTTACACGGAAGGAAGAAATAAAATGTTTCGTTTTTAATAAATTTCTTTTCACAGAGAGGTGTGAGATTAGCGCTAAATTCCATCGCGAATCAAGATGATATTTCACGACCAAAATCAATTTCTTCTCAGTATCGTCGGGAATAAGTATCTAATTCTCGAACAAATCATAATTCCAAACAGTTTCATCGGGAATAAGTATCTAATTCTCGAACAAATCATAATTCCAAACAGTTTCATCGGGAATAAGCGTCTAATTCTAGACCAAATCCAAATTCTAATCTGTTTCATCGAGAATTAGTACCATTTCAGTTTCTTCCCAAGTCAGAAAAAAACCATGAAAATGAGTAACTTAAATAAATTCCATTTGTCTGTTTAATTGAAGGTGTTGAAAATTGAATAAAATAATTTGCAGATTATTTTTGATGCTTTTGAAAACGGAATGGCTACTAAATTGCCGATAGGGGCTAATATTTAACTACGAGGCGGTATATTACTATTAGAGGTAAATAATGAAGAATTGTATTATTTAACTTTAGTTGAAAGGTAGACATTTTGTTTAGCAATATAGTTTTTATAAAAAAATGAAAGCAAAAAAGTTTGGAGCTTCCAAACACTTTTTGCTTTTTTATTTGAGTGGACGATTTCGACTACACCTAATCACCAATTTTCAATCCGGATGATTTTAACGATCCTCCCATCTTCAACAGTGATTTGCAATTCACCTGAATTCATATTATTTAATGAATCAACAATTACTTGTAGTTGATCACTTTCAACCATAACTTTTTCAGCCATTCCCTTCACCCCTTAATCCAATTTCCGAAGCAACAAGAAAAAGACCCCTTAAAAAGATAAGAGGTCTGCGCTTTAAATATGTTTAAGCGTTTGTCTCTTATCTGTCAGATCATTAAAATCTGCTGGAATTGGCACCGTTTGAATAAAAGAATATTCAATGGTTGCCGAGGTTTCAACGGGCCAGTCCCTCCACCTCTCTTTATAAGAGTAAAGATTATGAAATTTTCACGTTAACATTAATTGTATTTGGAAAAAAATGAGTTGTCAACCAAGAAAAATGTTTTATATAACAGTAGTAAACTGAAAAATAAACTTCACTTTTTCTCTACTTTAGTTATAATAGAGCATGTTGACATTTTTTCAACAATCGAAAGACGTGGTTCGTGACCATCCCACGAAAAAAAACTAGGGAGAGAATTGAATATGAAAACAAAAACATTGGTGATCAACGGAATCATTGCAGCACTTTATATTGTTGTAACTCTTTTGATTAAACCATTTGGTTTTACAAGCATCCAGTTTAGAGTATCTGAGATGTTTAACCATCTAGTAGTATTTAATAAGAAATACTTTTTTGGTATTGTTGTTGGTGTATTTATAGCAAACTTGCTATTTTCGGAGTTGGGATTATATGATCTAATCTTCGGAGTTAGTCAATCGATTATCGCTTTATCTATTACGATATTTTCAGGCAAATTTATTAAAAGCATTTGGGGAAGAATGATTTTTAATACGATCATTTTTTCTTTTACGATGTTTTTTATTGCCACAGCGCTTAATTTAGCTCTCGGCTTTCCATTTTGGATTACTTGGTTGACGACCGCAATTAGTGAATTTATTGTGATGATCATCGGTGCACCTCTCATGATGGCACTAAATAAAAGAATTAACTTTGAAAAATTACTTTCATAATGTAAAAACCCCTTGAAAGGGGTTTTTATTTATTCAGAGATATGGTTTTTTAACGCTTGTTCCAACGAAGCGACTATATTAGCTTGTTCAAAAGTAATTCCTAAAAGAATCATATTTTTTACAACGTCTGGACGAAATCCGGATATAATTGCTTTACATCCCATCATCACAGTACCATCAATGACCTTTTTTAGCTGGTCGATGACATCGGGTTCCATTTCAGCAACTCCGGATAAATCAAAGATTAAAGTTTGAACCTTCAAATTGGAAATTTCAGTTAATACTTTTTCCATTATAAAGGTAGCTCGATTCGAGTCAATGGGTCCAATTAGAGGCAAGACACATGTTTTTGCATTTACTGGGATGATCGGGACGGAAAGATGCTCAACAATTTTATTTTGCTGCTCTATTAATGAATCCTTATACTCAGAGTAACTCATAAAAAAGCAATTCAAAAATTGGTCAATTTGATTATTAATTTTGTTTTCAAGACTATAGAAATCTTCTTTATTAATCTTGTTATTCTTAACGTTGTCAAACTTATGTAAAAAAGTCCAAATTGTTCTTCTAATAGCGTGAAGCCACTCTAGCTTGAAAGCCAAAGTTAATGAAAACTTCGCCCAAATTATACCCTCTTGTTTTGCAAATTCAATTACCTCTGACTCTCTTTCTTCAATTACATAAAGAATCAGACGGTGTGCATTTTCTACTAAATTTATATTTCCAATTGAATGAATCAATTCAATCTTATCTCTAACATTTACTGCTTCTGATAATAGATTCTCTTCAAATTCTTGACGATTTTCAATAAAAAATTCTTTTATTGCCTTTTCATCATATGCAGATTCCACGATATCTCTTCCCCTTTTTGGTGAATTGAATCCCATAATCTTGATCTTAATTCCTTTAATATTATCATAACCCAGCTTTTTATAAAAAGGTAGAAATAGCTTGCTTTGAAGTATAAAACCAGCCCCTTTATTGAGTAGGAACTGGTCATATATATTTATTAAACTACAGCGCCTATCGACTAGCAAACTTCTCTGCCTTCGCCTTACGATAAGGAAGCCAGACTCACACCATCCAACTGTAGGCGCTTCCCGTTTTTTGTACTATTTTCTTTCCGGTGGAACTTCTTTGTTTAGCACATCAAAGAATTTCAGAACTGTAAAATAGCTTAAGCCTAAATCTCCTAACCCTTCATATGCCGATACGATATCCACACTGCATCGCAATGGTTCGACTTGAAGAACGGTTACGACAATTTGGTTCTGCCTCATCGTCTTTTTCTCAATTAACATTTCGCCGCGATCCGCATCCAAATGCGTCAACTTCCACCCCGGAAGTTTATTATTCACGACATACGTAATTTTTTCAAGCAACACACGTTTATTCACTTTATAATATCGTGTTTTCAATTGTGGATCCTTGGCACGATCACTTGTCTCCGTACTATTTTTCCATAGTCCAGTTAATATACGGGCAATAGACACGCTTTTCCCCCCTTTATTAAAATATCTAGTAAATATGTAGATATGCGTATATTATATGTCTTTTCAGATGGTTATGTCTATTAAGCTGTAATTAAAATGCAAAAAGAAAAGAAAGTCCGAGTTTTGACTTCCTTTTCTTTCTACTTTATTGTCTTGCAGACCAATCTTCAGCCCGTTTTTGTAAATCATCTAAAAACTTTTGAATATCTGGAGCTTGATCATTTGCAGCCTGGCTAATAAATCCATTGATTGCCGGAGCAATTTCGCTGCTAAAGAACGGATTAGCTTCGTCCATCATAACTGAAGGAGAAACAGCTGCTACTTCCATCGCTTTTTGAACAAATTTATCTTCAGACGGTACGAAATCAGCTTCTGCTAAGGTTGGTGTCGCTTGGAAGTTCTCGTAATTCCATTTTTGAGTTTCATAGCCCGTTAAAAACTTCATAACTTCCCATGAAGCCTCTACATTTTTAGCATCTTTTGCCATAACAAATGGATCCATAGCTACCCAGCCTTCACCCTTCGGTCCAAGGTTTAAAACCGGTACAAAACGATCTAATAATTCTTTATCTTTGTTAGCGCGGTATTCACCCATTGTTGCACCACCTGAGTGATCTAGGGCAATGGCAATATTATTTGTTTCAATACCAAAGTTTTCAGCACCTTGAGCGTTCACGAAATCTACTGGAGGATATTCTGCTGCTGCCTTTAACCACTCCAATACTTTAACCATTTCAGGTGTGTTTAGTTTCCATTCGATATTTTTAAGGTCATCTAGGGAACCAGTAGCACCTTCTGCACCAAAAGCATGAGTTAAAGCAACAAAAGTAGAAGCATTTAAAGCATTGCCGCTCCACCATAAACCATAGTTATCTTCGCCAGTGACTGGATTTTTGCCTGTCATTTGTTTTGCTTTGTCTAGAATTTCTTCTGGTGTTGGATTTTCAGATAATGGTTCCACTCCCCAGTCTTCAAAAATCTTTTTGTCATAGATGGTCACCCTTTTTCCTAGGATGGCAGGAAGTCCAAAACGAGTATTACCATCAAAAGCAACAGTACTATAGGAGTTTTCCCAAATTCCTTTTAAATACATATCACCACTAAAGCCTGAATCATTCGATAATAGATCATCGATACTTCTTAAAAGGCCTTGCTGCATCCATTGAGAGGCAAAAGCTCCACCTGTATAGATAAGGTCGACATCACCTGATTGCAGCATGGCAGTTTGTTTTGCTTGAGCGTTTTCCCAAGGTACTTGATATACTTCTAGCTTAATATTCGGAAACCTAGGGTTAAATTCTTCTTTGATAAAAGTATCAAATCCTACGTTGTCTATGCCTGTAATGGGATCAATACCATCTTCAAGCTGCCAACCAGCTAAAGAAACGCGAACGGTTGCCTCAATATCCGAAACAACTTCGATATCGCTTTTTTTCTTATCTCCGCCTTTGCTGCCACTACTACCGGAGGAAGAACATGCCACCAATCCTAGAGCTATTAACATTACACTAAAAATCGTAAATAGTTTTTTCATTACTTGCCCCCTCATATTATTTTTGAAATTCAGTAACTACATCAAGGTCTTTTAAAGCTATCACCCCCTTTAATAGAGTTGATACTTAAAAGGAAAGGCTGGTAACATTGCAATAATATGTCTATTGCTTGATTCCTGACAAAGCAATACTTTCTACAATATACCGTTGTAAAAATAAATATAATGCTATGACAGGTATTAAACTTACTGTAGTTGCAGCCATGATGATAGAAGGGAGTGCTTGGTTTTTATTATAGGTAAACATAGCCAGACCAAGTTGAATCGTATATTTATCTGGTGTTTTCAATGCCAATAATGGCCATAATAAATCGTTCCAAACCCCTAAAAACTGAAGTATCGTCATCGTAGCAATGATAGGAACACATAAAGGTAAATAAACTTTAAAAAATACTTTAAACTCTCCAGCACCATCGATAATGGCGGCTTCCCTTAAAGAAGAAGGCAGCTGGTCAATAAAAGATTTCGCTAAAAATGTACCGAATGCGTAGTTAAGTGCTGGTAGGTAAAACGCCCAATATGTATCTAGTAAATTTATTTTTGCAAAAAGCAAATATTGTGGAATCATTGTCATTTCAAAAGGAATCATCATCGTGCTAAGTGCCAATACAAGCACAATCATAGACCCTTTGAATTTTAATTTGGAAATCGCATAGCCTGATAGAAGCGCCGACATCATACTAACAAAAATGACCCCAATTGAAATAATCATAGAGTTAACCATATATTTAAACATCGGGATATTTTTGAAAGCGAGTTCATAAGTTCTCGTAGAAAAATCCTTTGGCCAAAATCTTGGTGGAAAAGGAATGTTTAGCCTAGCTGCCCAATCAAAACTAGTCAGTAACATCCAAACAAAAGGAATAATCATAATTAATGATCCTAATAATAGGATAATTAAAAGTGTAAAGCTACCTAATAACTTTGATTTTTTCATCGACTTTCCCTGGAAGGATTTTGAATCTTCCACTTTCAAATTAGAAATGCTCATTGGATTGCCCATATCATTCACTCCCTCCTAATCAAGATTGCTCTTTCTATTAGATAGCAACATCACAACCGTCAGTATAAGAATAATCATAAATAAGATATACGAAGCTGCTGTAGCAATACCCATTTGACTTGCTAGGAAAGCATTTCTATAAATATATAAAACGACAGTCATTAAAGATCCAGCAGGATTTCCGGCCGTCCCTCCTATGAGCCAAACATCCGTAAACCGTTTCATAGCGCTAATCGTACTAATAATGACCATAAATAAAATGATTGGCTTTAAATATGGAACAGTAATATATGCCCATTTTTTAAACCAATTGGCTCCATCTACTTCCGCTGCTTCATATAAATCCCTTGGCACACTCGTCAATGCAGCAATAAAAATAATCGTATTATAGCCGAGCATTCCCCATAAAGTCATTAAAACGATGCTAAATCTTGAAAAGCTGGGATTTGTGAACCAGCCAATAGGATCCATTCCTATCCAGCTTAAAGTAAAGTTTAAAAGCCCCTCTTTACCGGGGTTAAATAGAAGTTGAAAGAGAATACTAGTGGCAACCAAAGAAACAACATTCGGAAGAAAATAAACACCTTTGAAAAAATTCCTCCACTTAAGCCAGGGGATATTATGAATAAAAGTAGCTAGAATAAAAGAAGCCGCAACTCCCAAAACTACCGCTAACGCACCCATATAAACAGTATTGTAAAGTGACTTCCAAAATATTGAATCACTTAGTACATGCTTATAGTTGGATAATCCGGTCCATTCGCCGCCGAATGAGGAAGCTGACTTTTGAAAACTTAATACAAGTGCTCCAATCATTGGATAAATGGCAAATACGAGCACCCCGACCACTAATGGTGCAGAAAACATGTACCCCGCCCAATCTGTCGATGTTAACTTTTTCTTTTTACGAGGATTTATTCGCACGCTTTTTTTCATAGAAAGTCCGGTTTTGGTTTCCATCCTTTCACTCCTTCACTATAAAAATGAAAATATCAGAAGCTTCTGTTTCAAAATGTTAGCGCTGTCATTAAATATTATAATGCCCCCTTCAAAAAAAATGAAAACTATCTTTCTCCAGTGCCTTTATTAAGTTTACAATAACATAAAATAAGGCGAGGAATCAACCATTTTTTATATTTTTAAAACAATCAGATACTTTGATTAAAACAGCTTTTTCAATTAAACAAACGGGTATTCATACTTATCTATAAAAATGAATACCCGTTATAATTAGATTTATCAATATTAATTATTCAAAATAAATTTCCTTGCCTTTTTCCGCAGATTCATAAATACCACATAAGATTTTTGTCATTTCGACACCATCTTGGACTGGGCTAAGCGTTTCTTTCTCACCTAAGACAGTATCGACAAAGTGATTAATCTCATTTTGGAAACCGTCGATGAAATCAAATGTTAAACTATCTACTTGTGGAGTGACATTTAAGATTGTATCGTGTTTTTCAGTAATGATTGCAAGTTCCGGCTCTACTTCTGCCCCACCTTTTGTACCATACAGCTTCACAGCAATTTCATCCTTTTTAGCATGAAGCGTAAAACTTACATCCACAAGCATGGAAGCGCCATTTTCAAAGCGGATTAATGCATTTGCCATATCTTCAACCGTATTTTTCTCTGGATCATAATCTGCCGCTTGGTAGAAAGATAGATTTTTAATATTTTTACGGTTTCCAAGTTTGTTATACGTATTGCCAGAAATAGATTTTACTTTTGGACGACCCATCAAATACCATAAAACATCAATGACGTGTACGCCGATATCAATTAAAGGACCTCCGCCAGATCTCTCAACATCTGAGAACCAACCACCGGGATTCCCGAGGCGACGGATACATGTTGCTTTCGCAAAATAAATCTCACCAAGCTCATCGTTTTCGATGAAATTCTTTAATATTTGTGTATTGGAAGCATATCTTCTCACAAATCCTACTTGCAATTTCTTACCGCTGCTATTCACAGCTTCTTCCAGCTTTAATGCTTTTTCAACACTTGTTGTCATTGGCTTTTCAGTAAGAACGTGTTTGCCACTATTTACTGCAGCTGTTGCAATTTCGGCATGAGTGTTGTTCCATGTACAAATACTTACAGCATCAATTTCCGGGTCATTCATTAATTCGTTATAATCAGTGTATACTTTCTTCGCCCCATATTTTTCAGCTTTATCTTTTGCTCTTTGTTCATTTAAATCACAGATAGCATAAAGTTCAACCTTTTCATTATTTACATAAGCACCTAAGTGCGCCTCTGAAATAGAACCTGCTCCGATAACACCAATTTTTAATTTACTCATATATTTTCCTCCTCACTCTTCTCCTAATAGTCTACGAACATTATCTAAAGCTATTTTAGAAGCTTTCTTGCATTCTTCCATACCTTCAAATTCAATTGAAATATACCCATCAAATCCTGAGTTCTTAACGATTCTTGCAATCTCTCTCATATCGATATCACCTTGGCCAACTATCGCGCCTCTTAAATAGTTTCCAGCGATTGTTTGGAAAAATCCTTCACCAGGGTTTTGATAGGATGGTCGAATATAAAAATCTTTAAAATGGACAACTGATGCATGTCCGATATTTTTCTTTACTGCAGATACGGGATCTTCATCTGCACATAAGAAGTTGCCGATATCGACTGTCGTTTTAAAGTTTTCCCGGTTCACTTCATTCAATAAACGAAGGACCCGGTCACTTGCTTGAACATGAAAACCATGATTTTCGATGCTTGTCGTAATGCCATATTGAGCTGCATAATCAGCAATTTGTTGGCAAGCATCCACGATTGCAGGAAGATCTTTTTCAAACTGAACTATTGAGGTATCTCCAGGTGCACGCCAAGCAACATCATGTCTCATGAATTTAACTCCGAGAGCATTGGCAATATCCACTTGTTTTTTAACTCTATCAATTTCAGCTTCAAAGGCATCCTTTGTTTCCGTCAAAAAGTTAGCTCCGATTAAATAATGTGATAGTTCAATACCCGCACTTTTTGCCTTTTCCTTGATTTGCTCAACCAGTTCCTCATTATCGTCTAGACTATATCCGATTGGAACAATCTCAATATGGTCTCCGCCATTATCCGCTACCCATTGTATAGCATCTAAAATTGTCATTTCGCCAGAATTGATCGCTTGGTATAAACTGTATGAACTTAATCCAATTTTCATTTTATCCACCTCGTATGGATGTTTCGAATTTTTGTTTCTTAGCTGCAGCGCTTATTGCCTTTCTAGCAATACTGTTTGGCCTTTTTCACTTGATTCATATGCAGCCTTGACGACCTCTAATGTACGCAATCCATCAGTGCCAGTAATAGAAGGACTTCTACCTTCTTTTATAGATGTGATGAAATCATTAACGAGCCCTTCGTCCATATCTTCTGCAAATGGAAGTTGCGAAATTGCTTTTGCATCATCATTGTAATAAACGGAATGTTGTTTAAATGCATCAACCTGTAAATTCCCTTTTGTTCCAATGAAGTTAATAATGGCGTCTCCCCATGTTGGGAATGTTTGTGGTCTTGACCAGCTAGGATCGATGGATACGATGACCCCAGACTCAAGCTCCAATGCAACCATTCCACAGTCTTCCACATCGATATCGTAAAATCTTCTACCAATCTCTGCGTAAACACTTTTCACTTCATCATTTAGTACCCAACGAATAATATCCATGATATGGACGATATGGTCCGTGGCAGCACCGCCCCCAGACAATTCCTTTTCAATAAACCAGCCTCCCGGCATCTTGCCGTGATTCGTTCCATTGATAGCAACAATTTCACCAAGAGCTCCAGAATTAATCAATTCTTTCGCTTTTTGGAATCCTGGTGCAAAGCGAACTGGGTATGCGATTTGCAGGATGACCCCTTCTTCTTCACAAGCCCTGATCATTTCTTTCGCATCTTCTATTTCAGTAGCAATTGGTTTTTCACATAAAATATGTTTTTTAGCTCTTGCCGATTTGACAACATGTTCTTTATGATTAGCATTTTCAGAGCAAATCACTACCGCTTCAATATCTGTACTTAGAAACTCGTCCAAGCTTGATAAAAATTCACACTCAAAATGGTTGGCCATTTCCTGTCCGCGCTTAGAATCTTCGTCCCAAATATATGCTAATTCAGTATCAGGATGATTCACTAAATGAGTTGCGTAACTATGCGCATGCATATGAGCAAAACTAATGATGCCGACTTTCATGTTATTTACCTCCTTTTCCTAGGGTGACGGGTTGTCCTTCTTCAGCTGATTGTAATGCGGCCTCAGCAACCCTTATCACATTTAACGCATCCGAAGCTGTTACGATTTGTTTTTCTTCTCCAGAAATACATTTTACGAAATGCTCCAGTTGACGTTGATACGGATCCTTTTCCAAAATAGTTCTCGGAATTTGCACATAATCTTCTGAACGGAATTGAACGGCTAATGGATAGCTATCATCGTAATTATATGTAATCATTCCTTTATCACCCGTTAATTCAAAGGAAGCCTTAAATTTCGGCTCTGCCCATGAAAGCTCAACATGCGCAATGGTACCGTCTGCCATTTTTAAATTAATAAATCCATACTCTAGATTTCCATCCTCACTACTTCGTTTTACACGTTTAGCCATTACTCGTTCTACATCGCCAAATGTCCAGAGCAGCCAGTCTAAATCATGTACACCAAGATCTACGAATAGTCCACCGCTTTTTGACTCATCGCTATACCATGAATCTGCAGCTGGGTGCGGAACACCTCTTGACATTCTAATAACTCCCGGATTACCAATTGCTCCATTTTTGACTTGATTTCTTGCATCCACATATTCCGGGAAAAAGCGAAGTGTTTGAGCTACAAAGAGTTGAACTTTGTTCTCCTCACAAACCTTGATAATATCTTCTGCCTCTCCACTGTTCAAAGCTAGTGGTTTTTCACAAATCACATGTTTCTTATGATTCGCCGCTTCCACAACAAGGGCTGCATGCGTATGAGTAGGTGTGCAAATATCAATTACATCAACTTCGGAATTTACTACAAGCTCTTCAATGCTGCTGAAAGCTTTTGTTCCATATTTATTTGCTACTTTATTAAGTCTCTCTTGATTTCGGGCGATCACTCCGACTATTTCTATTCCCTTTACTTTTGACCATGCGTCTAAATGTCTTTGTCCAAGTTTCCCCGAACCAATTACTGCTATTTTCATTTACAATCCCACCTCATAATTATAAATCGGACAATCTAATTACTTTATCTTCTTGATTTGATTGATTAGCCGCGAGTGTTACAGCTAATGTTTTCAAACCATCTTCGTAAGAAGCCAAGATTAGATCTTGATTATTCGTTCTCACAGCTTCGATAAAAGCACGATCTTGAACTTCGTAAAAATCAACTTCTGAATCATACGTTTCTGTATGATCTTTCTCAACAATTTTAAGACTAGTTCCAACTAACTCAACTCGGAAATCACGACCTAATACTTCAACTCCCATGCGATGATCTGGTTGAGTGAAGGAACAATCCAAATGTCCTACTGCACCGGATGAAAAAGTGACGTTAACAGAAGTTACATCCGGAATATCAATGTTTTCAATATCATCCATTACCTGTAGTGACATATTTGCACTAACCTTCTCAATTCCTCCTCCGAGATAAGCCATTAAGTCCATCACGTGGGTTGCTTGCTCAACCAATTGACCGCCGGATTTGCTCTTAATGCGATACCAAGGCGTTTGCACGAAACTAGAAATATATTGACCACGAACCATGGCAATCTCTTTATCTGCTAAATATTCCTTAGCCTTTTGGATTGTATCTAAATAACGAAGGCAATATCCAGAAGCATTAATGACACCAGAATCACGAATAACTTTTGCTTTTTCCTTCGCTACCTCAAGATCCAGTTCCACAGGTTTTTCAACTAGTAAATGAATTCCTTTTTTGATAGCTTTTTCTTCTATTTCACCATGTGCAAATGGCGGTACACTCACAAATAATGCATCCAATTGTTCATCTTCCAACATTAAATCAAGATCAGTATAGAAGGTAGCGTTATATGCTTCACCTTGTTTTTTTGCATTTTCTTCGTTTATATCACATACAGCAACGATTTCAGCATTTTCATTTTCAGAAACATTTTTTAAGTGGACAGTAGCTATACCACCAACACCAACAAACCCTACTTTTACCTTTTCCATAATTCACTCTCCTAAGCTTTTAAAATAACATCTAAATGACGTGCAGTATCATCGGCTAAAGTACTTGGACATAATGCATATGGTGATAGTTCCGCAACTAATGTATCATCATACCCAACTTGTTCAAGTGCATTTCTGACTGCTTTCCAATCAACATCGCCTGCGAGCAGGGGAACGAAGCCAGTAATATTTCCTACACTTGTACTAAAGTCTTTCACATGTACTTTAAAAATTCTTTTGCCTAAAATGTTGATCCATTGTTCAGGAAAACCAAACTGTAAAACATTCCCAACATCAAAATAGGCTCCAATGTAATCTGAATCTAGCTCATCAATGTATCTAGCCATCTCAAGTGGAGAGAGTAAAAATTTATTCCAAACATTTTCAATGCCAATTTTAACATTGTATTTTTCTGCTGTCGGGATAATTTTCCTAATCGCGTCTTGACTTCGTGTATAGCATTCATCGTAAGATACTTCTTTGGAAACGGCTCCTGGTACAAGTAAAATTGTGTCGATCCCTATGAAACTAGCGATCTCCAACATTTTCTCAATAACACGTATGCCTTCTCTTCTAACATTTTCATCAGGTGAGCTTAAAGGAGTTTTCCATAACAAAGATGTAGACAAGCTCCTTAGCTGCAATTGATACTCACCAGCAAGTGCAAGGATTTTCTCCGCTTCTTCTTTCGTTGTCTCTACTGTAAGTCCAACGCCGCCAGCTTCATTTAAATTGAGCTCGACAGCATCAAACCCAGCATTTCTGCTATACTCGAACACTTTCTCAATTGGCGTGCCCTCAGGATAACACCATTGATTAATTCCTTTTAGCATAAAACCCCTCCTAATTTATATAAAAATGTAAGAAAGAATACATTTTTTTAAAGAAGTTAATTTTTCACTAGCTAGCTCTAGGCGCCTTCCGCTTTTTGTTACTTTAATGTGAAATGAAATAATTCATGAAGTAACAATGATGCGGAACCCACTACCTCCGAATCGTTTCCAAATGAACTAGGCAATACTTCTAAATTGTGTGTATGCGTTTGCAGTGCGAATCTAGAAATATGGTCATTCACCTTTTTGATTAATTGCGGATTTTCAAATGCCAAATCCCCACCTAGAATAATCCTTTCCGGGTTAAATAAATGAATAAGATTGACCAAGCCTGTCCCAAGATAGAAAGCCACATCGTCGAGAATAGAATTTGCTAATACATCTCCATCGTAAATAGCCTTTCGAAATAAATCAGGTGTAATATTTGAAAGGTGCCCATTTACTTCTTCTACTAATAGGGATTTCTTTCCTGCCTTAATGTCTGAAACAATTCGTGAATAAATGGCGTGCCAGCTAACATAATTTTCAAGGCAGCCAACGTTTCCACAATTGCAAGTTGCTCCTTCGTAATCAATCGTTGTATGGCCAAACTCACCAGCTCCCCCATGGTAGCCACGAAAGATTGAATCATTAACAAGCATACTGGCTCCAACTCCATCACCAATTGTCACATAAATTAAGTTTTTGGATTGCTGATACATTCCAAAACCTTTTTCAGCCAGTAAACTTCCATTCGTATCATTATCTATATATGTAGGAATATTAAACGCTTCTTCTATTGCATTTTTTAAAGGCAGATCATGGATTTTAAGTTTTGGATTATAGGCCACAATTCCTTTTTCAGAATCGACAATACCTTGAATGGTGATCGAGATGCCAAGACAATCCTGAAGGTTTTTACACTTTTTGAAAAAATGCTCGATTATTTCTATCAGTTCAGTACTCAAATCTAGATCGACATTTTCTTCTAAAGAATGAACTTCCTTCCTTGTTACTTTAGCATTTAAATTTAATTCGGCTATCGTAATTTTTGAAGCATCAATCGCTACACCTATAAGAAAGCAAATATCTGGATTCAATTGTACTAATATGGGTTTTCTTCCACCGCTTGATTCCCCTGTTCCACCTTCTACAACGAGTGAATCGCGAATAAGATCGCTTACCGCAGATGTAACAGTGGTCGGGCTTATATTAATCTTCTTAGCAATCTCCGCCCTTGAAATAGGACCATTTTTGCGGATAATATCTAAGATTATTGACTTATTTAGTTCTTTAATAAGCTGTAGGTCGCCTGTTCTTTTCAACATAATCTCCTTCCATTGAAATCGCTTAATAAGTTTCTTTCTCCAGTGCCTTTATTAAGTTTAGAATAGCATAATGAACCTATTACTTTCAATCCAATACCTTTATTTACGAGAATTTTTTCTATAAATCTTGTATTACGATATATGCAGCATTTACCGGCCCATGAACCCCGACAACAAGATTCATTTCAATATCTGCGGAATTGCTCGGTCCAGTAATAAAATTTATGCATGAAGCAAGCCGTTCTCCATTTTTTACTTTTTCCCTGATCATCCTTGCAGCCTGGGTCATCCGTGGAACGATAGAGCTTTTGGGTATTAGGATAATAGATTTTAAAGGTAAAAAAGTAACAGATCTTCCATGATTTAAATCGCTGAATAAGACAGCAGTCCCCGACTCGGCTAAAGTAATATCACTTATCGTTATTCCAACATTCGCATTTTCCGCGTACTTAATATTTTCTTCACCTAGTTGTGGTTCCCATTCGTGAATTTCAATATTTTCAGCTGGCCATATTTCTTTAAATAACGGTGAAAGACCGTAATCATTAAAACGGGAATCTTTCCAGGTTACGATAGGTCCCCCACCATATTCCGAAACCATTTTTATCAACGTATGAACCAAGTCCGCCTTATTTGTTTCGATTAAATCTGTGTGAATTTTTGTGCATTGTGTTTTCAAAGCTTCCAATAATTCCTCTGCATCAGCTTCCTTTAATACGGCATCTTGAGGATGATAACTCCACTCGGGTCTTTCGACATTTGATAGGAATGTATCTCTCCCTAATCGGTTCGCAATTTTATTTAGAAAGGAGTCTCGATTTTGGACTGTTCCACTCATGATTGATCCTCTCCTTTTGTATGCTCCTTAAACCAATCTCGGAATCTCTCTTTATTCGGAGCAGGAAATTCACGAATATCAGTCCACGCTTTTAGCGGACCGACACCTTTGGAAATCTTATTGTCATTTGTAAAAGGGTTCATAGCTGTAGGAGCTATTTTTGAACCTATTTTATAAAGGGACGGGGACGCAGCGCCTAAACCAAAAGCTTTCATGGCTAGTTTTTCAGAGATTGGAGCTCGTCCTTCTTTTTCTACAATCACTTGTCGATGTTTATGCAATAAATCATGAAGAGGAATTTTTACAGGACATGCTTCTGTGCATGCACCACATAATGTTGAGGCATACGGCAATTCTTTATAATCATTATAACCACCTAATAATGGTGAAAGAACAGCTCCAACAGGACCTGAGTAAATTGATCCATAGGAATGCCCACCTACATGCCGATATACAGGACATACATTTACACAAGCCGCACAGCGAATACATTGAAGAATCGATTGAAATTCTCCGCCTAAAATATCAGATCTGCCATTATCAACGATAACTAAATGAAAATCTTCAGGGCCATCCACATCTCCCTCATCTTTTGCTCCTGTCAGTACCGTAATATAACTTGTCAGCTTTTGCCCAACTGCACTTCTTGTGAGTAGACCCACTAGGACTTCCAATTCTTCAAAAGTAGGGACAAGCCTTTCCATTCCCATTACTGTAATTTGTGTTTTTGGGAGAGCCGTAACAAGATCTGCATTTCCTTCGTTTGTCACTAAGCAGATAGATCCCGTTTCGGCCACTGCAAAATTACAGCCAGTAATGCCGACATCTGCCGTCAAATACTCCTGCCTTAGCATTTGCCTTGCATGCCAAGCCAGTTCTTCTGGTTTTTCAGTCTGCTGATAGTTTAGCTTTTCCGTAAAAACATCTCTAATTTGTTCTTTATTCTTATGTAAAGCAGGGGCAACAATGTGAGATGGTGGATCGTGATCATCTACTTGAAGAATATATTCACCGAGGTCGGTTTCAATGACTTCACATCCTGCCTCCTCAAGACAAGAATTCAAATTAATTTCTTCTGTTACCATTGATTTTGACTTGACGATCTTTTTTGCATTTTTCTTTTCGATTACATCACGAATGTATGCATTCGCTTCATCAGGTGTTTCAGCAAAGAAAACATGTCCTCCTCTGTCTGAGACATTCTCACTTAATTGATACAAATAATAATCAAGATTTTCCAATACATGCTGCCGGATTTCTTCCCCAAGAGAACGCCACTGTTCCCAGTTCCCAAGTTCTTTCGCTGCATCCAACCGCCTTGTCTGCAGCCTTTCTTGAGCACCTGAAACGGCTCCTCTCATGAAATTATTATGGATTCCAGTATCAACTCGCTTTTTAAAGTCGCCAGTATCAATTTTCATTGGCAATGTGATCACCCCGCTTTTTTATAAAAAGGCTTTTTCTAAATTTCAACGACGAATAGTAGTAGGTTCTATTTTAAAAAATAGAAACATCCAATAGAGAATAAAGCCATACTTTAAGAAAACGCCTACAAACATTACCGATGATTTAAAACTTCCGCAATATGCAGCACCTTTACCGGCTTTCCAACTCGGTCTATTCTTCCTCCGATATTCATTAAGCAGCCGCAATCAGCGCCGATTAAGTATTCCGCTTCCGTTTCTTCTACATGTTGTACTTTTTCATCGACCATTTGTTCCGAAATTTGAGACATCTTAACCGAGAAAGTTCCTCCAAACCCGCAGCACAGATGTTTCCCTGGAAGCTCTGTAAATTCAAGACCCTTTACATTTTTCAAAAGTTTCATAGGCGCTTCAGTAACCCCTAAAAGTCTTGTCATATGACAAGAAGTGTGATACGTTACATGCCCATTAAACGAAGCCCCAACATCTTCAACTTTTAAAACATCCACAATAAATTCGGTCAATTCATATGTTTTTTGCTTAAGAGCTTTTGCTTTTGGCTCCCATATGGGATCCCCTTTAAAAATATTCTCATATTCGTGAAACATATATGCGCATGAACCTGAAAGCCCAACGACATATTCTGAATCTACAAATGCATCCATCATTCTTTTCATCGCTTCTTTTGAATTTTTCACATAGCCGCTATTATATGCCGGCTGACCGCAGCAAACTTGAGACTCAGGAAAATCGACTTCACAGCCGAGTCGTTCCAGTACCTCGACAGCTGCTTTACCGACATGGCTATGAAACATGTCTACTAAGCATGTAGCAAATAAACTGACTTTCATTCTTTTCAACCTTCTTCCAAATATTGAAGATTCATATAATTCTACTTTATTCTTTTATCAATCTGTAGTCAACAGACCATCTTATGACTACTTTTTTACTATCCATTGATAAAAATCTCCTCTAGATTTAATATTATAACTGTGAATAGAAAAACGTTTACAATTCCATCAATGGAGGATTTATGAATGGCTAATTTTGAATTCCGGTTCACAGATTCATTAGAAAAGGTATTTCCAGTGAACCCGCCAAATGCGATACAAATGAATGATATTACAATTTTTCAAAATGAACATTTTTCTTTTCAAATTGCGTATTATTCTCACGAGAATAATAAAGTACATATTCTGCTAGAAGCTGATAATACAATCGAAACATCTATTAGCCTCGTTAAAAAAGTACCTTCTACTTTTCCAGCTTATGCTGATTCACATGATGAAAATTACCTTTCTATTTCACCAGGACTATTTCCCGATTTACTAAAGCCAGTGACTGCTGAGGGAATTGAGCTAGAGACGGATGGTTGGAACTCCATATGGGTTGATGTTTTACCTAAATCAGAAGCTTCTGGCGAGAAGAGGTTAAAAATAATCATTACGGATGAAAATCATCATTCTATTTACGAACAGTCTTTAACGATTCGAGTCATCCCATATGCTCTACCTGAACAAAAACTAATCCATACACAATGGTTTCACACAGACTGTTTAGCCGACTATTATAATGTGGAAGTTTTTTCGGAAGAACATTGGAGAATTATTAAAAACTTTATCCAAACAGCCAATGAAAATGGGATTAATATGATTCTCACTCCTATTTTCACTCCACCTTTGGATACGAAGGTTGGAGGTGAACGAACTACTGTACAACTCGTGCAAATTTCGTATAAAAATGGCAAGTACGATTTCGATTTTACACTACTGAAAAAGTGGCTAGAGCTTTGTATACGCAAGGGAATAAAATACATTGAAATTGCCCACCTATTTACACAATGGGGGGCAGAGTTCACTCCAAAAATAATGGTGTTGGAAAATGGGAAGCTAATAAAAAAATTCGGCTGGGACGTAGCGGCTGACAGTACAGAATATCGATTATTTTTAGATTCGTTTCTCCCTGAATTGACGGAGTTTTTAAAAGCAAACTGGAACTCTGATAAAATATATTTTCATATATCAGATGAACCAAATGAAACAAATATAGCGACATATTCGAAAGCAAAAGAAATAGCAGAGCCATATTTGAAAGAATTTAAAATAATAGATGCATTAAGCGATTATTCATTCTATCAAAACGGGATCGTTACGAAGCCTGTTGTTGCAAATGATCATATTCAAACATTTCTCGATCATCATGTCCCTAATTTATGGACTTATTATTGCTGTGCTCAAAATCAAAAAGTAAGCAATCGATTTATGGCGATGCCTTCCGCAAGGAATCGAATTATAGCAACACAATTATTTAAATACGATATCGAAGGCTTTCTTCACTGGGGTTATAATTTTTACCGCAGCCAATACTCGATAGAGCCGATTAATCCTTATGAGATTACAGATGCAAAAGGTGCTTTTCCATCAGGCGACACGTTCCTCGTCTATCCTGGGGAAAACGGAGAAGCGATTCCCTCTATTCGCTCTCGCGTCTTTTATCAAGCATTGCAAGATTTACGCGCGTTTCAATGGCTTGAACGATTAAAGGGAAAAGCCTTTGTTTTGAACATTATTGAAAAAAGTTACACGATTACTTTTGATGATTATCCGAAAGAAAAGGAATATATTTTCCAAATTAGAGAAGAGATTAATAGAGAAATAGAAAAAGCACTAAGTGAATAAAGTCAAAAGGCGATGGGATTGTCCTTCGCCTTTTTTGTCTTTTAAGTAAATGCCTCTTAACATAGACGTTGATTTCCGCTATGTAACATCGTGTGAAATTGGTTTTAATCTTATTTAACTATTCTATCCCTGACTGCCAATCCAATTGAAGTTCTTTTCTTATATAGACCATTTGTCCAATATGATAGGCATTATGAGAAGCATTTATTCCAATATACTCCCACCATATTGTATCTTCTGGATCGTTTATCATGAGTTCATCTAATTCTTCTTCTTTCAAAATATCTTTCCAATGCAGTAACGTACTTATTAATTTAGCTTTTTTATCTTCAAATGATTCTTCATAATCATAAGTAAATGTTTCTACAATTTTTATTGATTTATAAGCTTTTTTATCTCTAGCTAAGTAACGTTTCTGCCATATTTGATTCCAATATATCAAATGATTTACAAGTTCATATATACTATGTGCATTCTCAGAGGACTTCCACCTTGCTTCGTCCTCCGTAAGCCCTTCAACTGCTTTTTGAAAAGGTGAATAAGAACTAGGGCTGGAGGCATTCGCTATGAACAAATCAACTAGTAATGCTTTTACGTGTGTCATTTGTTCACTCCCTTTAGTATTTTAAGAAATGTAAATACGATATAAACGTTATCTAAATAATAAAATAACCTATCATTCTAGAAACTCGCTTTCCGCGGGAAGATCGGGATTTTCCTTGGCACTATGTGCTTTTAATATTTCCGGTGGACTCTCCTTCTTACAGGAGTCTTGAGCCTTTCGCTCCAATCAACAAAATTGAAAGGTCACTACTGAGCTTTCCCCATAGCCTTATTAAAATAATAGTTGATACTCCCCGTTTTTATTCATCTTAATTTCTATTAATTCATCAACAGGATCCACTATTCTATCCTTTTCTTCCTTTTCACGAACGATGATCGGTTTTTTTGATTTAAGAATAAATGACTTCCCCGCATTACAGGTTATTTTTACTGCCGCAACCTGTAATTTGTCCCAAGTAATATCCACTTCAAAACCGCCTTGAACGCGAATTCCCTTAATATAACCTTTAGTCCATGTGGATGGAAGTGCAGGTAGAAATTCAATATACCCCTTATGGGATTGTACGATCATTTCAACTACTCCAGCTGTATAGCTGAAATTCCCATCAATTTGGAACGGCGGGTGCGCCCCAAATAGATTCGGATATATCCCACCCCCAACGAAAATTTCTTTATTAGCATCAACTATATTAAATAATTGTTGAAATAATGCGTTAACACGTTCACCATCTTTCAATCTTGCCCATAGACAGATTTTCCATCCGAGACTCCAACCAGTTCCTACATCTCCCCTTCTGTTAAGAGTCTGCTTGGCAGCACTCATCAAAGGACCTTGTATGATTTGATTGCCCGGATAAACTCCATATAAATGAGAAACATGGCGATGGTGTGGTTCAACATCTTCGTAATCGATCGACCATTCCTGCAATTGACCATATTTTCCAACTTGCATTGGATATAAACGATCTTTTGCCTCTTTCACCTTATTAACCCATTCTTCTTCAATACCTAGTACTGCAGCGGCATCGATACAATTTGTAAATAGATCCCAAATGAGTTGCAGGTCCATTGTTGCACCTTTAGTGACCGAACCGACTTGTCCTGTTTTTACATAAAAGAGATGTTCCGGGGAAGTAGAAGGTGAAGTTGTTAAATAACCATTCCCATCGTCTACTAACCAATCTAAACAAAAATCTGCTGCACTCTTCATAAGAGGTAACGCTTCGTTTTCTAAATATGTTACATCTTGAGAAAACACAAAATGATCCCATAAGTGTCGGCAAAGCCAAGGGCCTGCCATTGGCCAAAACGCCCAGATTGGATCCCCATGGCGATTGCCTCCCACCGGGTCTGCTTTTCTCCATATATCTGAATTGTGATGCGCTGTCCATCCTTTTAACCCGTATCGCTTACTTACCATTTTCTCTCCGTTTACTGCTAATTCACTAACAAGTTTTAATAGAGGACGATGGCATTCCGCTAAATTCGTTACTTCTGCTGGCCAATAATTCATTTCAGCATTAATATTTAATGTATAGTTAGATGACCATGGTGGTCGTGTTGAATCATTCCAAATCCCTTGCAGATTTGCGGGCTGTGTCCCTTCCCTTGATGACGAAATCAATAAATATCGACCATATTGAAATAAAAGCTCTATCATTCCTAAGTCGTTCGCACCGAATTTTTTCACTCTTACGTCTGTATCAAGTACTCCTGCAGCCGGCTCGTGATCTAAAGAGAATTCAACACGATTAAAGAGACTTTGATAATCCCGAATATGTTCAGCTTTTAACTGCTCATATGAAATGTTCATCGCACTTGAAAGCAACTCTTCGTTTTTTCGAGTTAATTCGCTAAAATATTTCCCAGGCAATTGGTCGAAACCGTTAAATGAAGTTGCAACTGAAAAGTATAATATGGCTTTAGTAGCATTCGTAATGGAAAGAACACCATTTTCAGAACTGACTTCTCCGTGCTCTGCTAAAACTCCCAATCTCCCTTCACAATGAATCGCGTCAGTATCCCCGAATTCTCCATAAACAATAGGGAGTTCGTTTTCATGAACATAATTTGGTTCACAGTTTTCCGGACAAATTCCTTGTAAAATCAATTTATCTTCCGTATTTGAAATTTTATATTTTAACGGACTGTCGAGTGTAATATTT
Source organism: Bacillus sp. FJAT-49711 (assembly GCF_018343715.1). Classification (GTDB taxonomy): domain Bacteria; phylum Bacillota; class Bacilli; order Bacillales; family Bacillaceae_C; genus Lederbergia. The sequence goes on from NZ_JAGYPL010000004.1 coordinate 318,596, forward strand.
ACATTTAATTTATTTTCTATTGAACTTGTAAGCTGGATGACTAGTACCTGATGTGGGTGAGAAATGAACGCTTCCCTTGTATATTCTGTTTTACCTGCTATGTATGTTACAGTTGAAATTGCCTCTTCTAACTTTAAATTCCTTTCGTATTTTTGAGCTTTATCGCCATGTAAATAATGAATTTTTAGATTTCCAAGAGGCATGTATGCTTGCGAATACGGACCGAACATATTTTTCGTTTCGCTAGCCGCTTCTTCATAATTTTCTTCATCAATAAGTTTTCTTACCTTATTAAGTGATTCCCGGTCATCATATCGCTTATCCTGTCTAGATGGGCCAGACCATAGCGTATCTTCATTCAACTGAAACTGCTCGACTTCAACGCCGCCAAAGTGCATTGCACCCATTCTTCCATTACCTAGAGGCATTGCTTCAGTCCAAGTTTTTGCTGATTTTTTATACGTTAATAAGTTCAATAGAGAATCCTCCGTTATAGTTATTTCCAAGCAAACATCATAATGAAAAAAGAATACACTTCAAGATCACGGTGTATTCTTTTCTATTCAGCTATATCTTTACATTCGTTCTGTAACAAGAAAATTCTTTAATTATTGGAGGGAGTACTGAATCCGTCACCCTCAATTTTAATTTATGCGTTTTAAGGGAAGGGACTTGCTTAATATACCGATGACCGATTGCTGATCCTTCTGCAATTACTGTCCACTCTCCATTGACCAAAGCTAAGATTTCAAATTCACGTATTCGTTCGCCATATTCAATATTTTCCATTAAAACAATATGATCTATACACATTTCATTTTCTAAAGTTAATTCCAGCTCCGAGCCATTACCAGATACCATCCCTAGAGGATTTGAAAATCTTTTGTTAATTTCAGCACCGAATTCTAATAGACGCTCCGCATCACATTCGGGAATTAAGCCACGATTGTCTGGTGCAACATTTAATAATAAGTTTGTCCCATGTCCGACAGAATTGTAATAAATATGCATCAGCTCATCTAAAGAGCGCAGACTTTCTTCATCATTTGGGTGCCAAAACCAGTGCAGCTTGCGGATTGGAACATCACATTCGGCAGGAAGCCATTCAGGTGTGTCCCGCAGCCACTTCACCTTTTCATCAGAAAACATGCTAATTTTAGCAGCACTTTCGGTATTCCAGCAAGGATATGGAGCTAAGCCCTCTTCATTGCCTACCCACCTAATGGTCGGTTGCCCCATATTAAAAATCATTGCATCTGGCTGATATTTTTTTACAATACTGATGATTCTTTCCCAGTTATACTCCCTGCCTTCTGAACCCGCACCATCAAACCACACTTCTACGATGGGACCATACTGTGTCAATAATTCTGTCAGCTGCTCGCAATAAAAATTATCGTACGCATTTGCATCATCATAACAAGGCTCGTGCCGATCCCATGGAGATAAATATAGTCCAAAGTAAATGCCTTCTTCTTTACAAGCATCTGCACATTCACGGACAACGTCGCCATTGCCATTTTTCCAAGGACTCGATTTTACTGAATAATCAGTCGTAGCTGTTGGCCAAAGACAAAAGCCATCATGATGTTTTGCAGTCAACACAAAATATTTAAATCCTGCGTCTTTTGCAAGCTTAACCCATTGAGCAGCATCCAATTCCGTTGGATTAAACAATTCCGGAGAATCCGTCCCTTCTCCCCACTCTTGATCACAAAAGGTATTCATTCCAAAATGGCAAAAAACACCTAATTCAAGGTTTTGCCAAGCTAGTTGTGATTTTGTAGGGAGTGCAAGTTTACTTATTTCCATTTTTGGTCACACCTTGTGTAATAAAATATGTAGACTTCTTCTTTAACAGATTGCTATTTGTAAAAATTAAAACAACATAATCTTTATATTTGTATTGTGATTCCCTTAAACCTCATTCCAAAATCTTCTTACATTATCCATACCAACCTTAGAACCTACCTTACAATCTTCCATTCCTTCAAATTCAACTGTAATATAGCCGTCGTACCCTGATTCTTTAACAAGCTTCACGACTTCTCGGATATTAATATCTCCTTGTCCAACAATGGCACCCCGCAAATAATTGCCATTCGCTGTTTTGAACCATCGGCCTTCCCCTGGATCTTGATAATATGGTCGATAATAAAAATCTTTAAAATGAACAAGTGAAGCATATGGTAAGTTTTTCTTGACCCCTACTAGGGAATCTTCATCTACACACATAAAATTTCCGATATCTACAGTTGTTTTAAAGTTAGGACGATTCACTTCCAGCAATACCCTTTGCACCCTATCACTTGCCTGCACACAGTGCCCGTGGTTTTCAATCGTGGTTGTTATACCGAAATCCGCGGCATAGTCAGCAATTCGTCTACTACCTTCTACCATTAAGTGCAAATTTTTCTCAAACCATTCAATTGTAATTTTTTCCGGAGGTAGTGTGAAGGCTGTAACATCATGGCGCATATGCTTAATTCCCATACGATTGATTAGATCAACATGACTTTTTAACCTTTCTATTTCCGCTTCGAATTCTTGCTCCGTTTCTTGTACAAAGTTTGCCGGCATAGAATAGTTGGATAATTCAATCCCGACTGACTCTGCTTTATCACGAACAGCGTCAGCAAGCTCTAGGTTATCGATGAGTGTAAAACCGTATGGAACGATTTCCATATGTTCCCCACCATTGTCAGCAATCCATTGAACAACATCGAGAACATTCATTTCCCCTGAATTTAGTGCGCCTAACAAGCTGTATGTACTTAAACCGATCTTCATAACAATTTCCTCCTTCTATTAATCTTCTACTAGTTCCAATTCAATGACTGTATCGCTTTCATCAGGAAGCCTTGCTCCTTCTAAATTGATGAATGCTCCGCTTTCTATATCTGAATATTGCTCTGCCATCCAAGGGGTTTCGACTTTTAACTCAGATCCATCAGCAAGTAATCTAGCTTTTTTAATTTTGCCTTTTAATCCGGCAAAATAAATTGGTCCAATGCCGCGGTCAAAGACATGTGCATAAAGTTTATTGCCATTCTTTGTATATCTGCCCCATTCCGGTTTTGGCAAGTTGGCGGCTTTACATCCGTATATACTTTCTCCGTTTCTTATCATCCATTTACCGACTTCTTGTAAAATTTTTAGCGATTCTTCTGGGATTATTCCTCTTGCATCAGGTCCTACATTTAATAGTAGATTCCCGTTTTTACTTACACACTCAACTAATGTTCGAATGACTTGTTTCGTTGATTTGTAATTTTTATCTTTTGAATGATAGCCCCAGTTATCATTTAGTGTGATACATGCTTCCCAAGGAATTTGTTCTCCATTTTCATCTATAATTCCTTCTGGAGGCACAATTTGTTCTGGTGAGTAAAAATCACCCGCATATATTTCTGGAGTGCTCGATTTTATGTTTCCGCCAAGTCTATTATCAATGATAATGTCAGGTTGGATATCGCGGATCATCTGAATTAGTTCAGTCGCCTTCCACTTTTCACCGGTCATATCATCGTAAGAAAAATCAAACCACATAATATCAATTTTCCCGTAATTAGTGAGCAGTTCTTTAACTTGTCCATGCATATATTCAAGATATTGCTCGAAATTAATATCTTTTTCTCTAAAACTTTCATTATCCCGCATTGGATGATTGCGGTCGCCAAAAGCAGGGTAATCCTCATGATGCCAATCAATGATTGAATAATAGAAGCCTACCTTCAACCCTTCTTCACGGAAAGCTTCTACATACTCTTTAATTAGATCTTTGTTTGCCGGAGTGTTGGTAGCTTTATAATCCGTTAGTTTACTATCAAATAGACAAAAGCCATCATGATGTTTCGTTGTAAGTACTGCATATTTTTGCCCTGCTTCCTTTGCTGCCCTTGCCCATTCTCTTGGATTGTAATGGGATGGGTTGAACTCCTCGAAATATTCCTCATAATCTTCATTACTTATCCTTTCAACACTTCTAACCCACTCACCCCTCGCAGGAATAGCGTATAAACCCCAGTGTATAAACATTCCAAACCTATCATCTAAAAACCATTTTGTACGGTCAGTTCTATTCATCCTTCGCCACCTCTTTCAATATACCCTTAAGATCGTAGAGCGTTTACATTAAAATTAGCACCTTACGAAATCGCTGTCAATTCGACTTGTTGTAAGAAAAAGATTTGAAACATCCAAGCTTGCTTATATTTTATAAAACCTTTTTGCATTTTCTCCAAAAAATAAGCCATTATCTTTTAGTGGCATCTTTTTCACTAGATTTTCATTGACGACTTGTATAACTTCATCATATGTAGCGGCAAGAAGACAAACAGGCCAATCACTTCCAAACATAATTCGGTCAGCGCCAAAACAATTGAGAATATGTTGTATATATAGTTCAAAGTCACTTAACTCCCATTTTTCGTGATCCGCCTCTGTTACAAGTCCTGAAATTTTACACATAACTGATTGAAATTTCGAAACTTCCTCTATTCCAACTGCCCACTGATTCCATTGTTCCTCTTTTATATTTGGCTTTGCACAATGATCAATAACGGCTCTTAGTGTTGGAAACTCTTGTAAGAGCTCTAAAACAACAGGAAGATGTTTCGGATAGATTAACAGATCTATAGGAAAATCATTTTCAATTAATATTTTAATACTCTTCTTTACTTTAGTTTTTAATATCCACCGGTCATCATCCATATTTTGAAGCATCGGTCTAATTCCTACAAATTTCGGATGATTGTTCAGCTGTGCAAACTGATCTGGAAATTGATCAGATGACAAGTCGATCCAGCCAACAACCCCTCCAATCGAATCGTATTGTTCCGCGAGCTCCAATAAAAACTCGCTCTCCTTAAAATGAGGAGCTGCTTGGACGGCAATTGTCTTTTCAATGTGATGTTTCTTTAAATGCGTCTCAAGATCTTCGGGAAGGAAATCGTGATAAATCGCCGTTAAATCAGAAGTTGGCCAATCAGTATGTTGATTTTCTAGCTTCCAATAATGTTGATGTGCATCGATTTTCATTTTATCCATCCTTATAAAATCTTATATTTTTGTTATTTTAATCTCCGACAATAACTTCTTTATTATGTTTGCTTGAACAAATCCAGTCTTCTTTTCCATAGCATTTGCCATTCCACAAGCACAAGCCATCTTAAGGCTATCCTTAAGGGAGTAGTTATGATAAATGGAGTATGCCATTCCTGCTATCATACTATCACCGGATCCTACCGGATTAGCTACGGCAATTGCCGGAATATCCGCTTTCAGAACAATGTCTTTTCTAACAAGCACGGCACCGTTTTCACCTAATGAAAGAAGAACATGTTGAACTCCTTGATCGCAAATTTCTTTTGCCACTTCAACCATTTCATCAATGGCCTTTAAATTTTTCCCAGCGAATTGAGACAATTCTTCTTGATTCGGTTTAATTAAAAAAGGACTGCCTTCAATTCCAGACTTAAGAGACTCTCCGCTAGTATCTAAGAGAAAAGGAATATTATATTCATTTGCCAATTTACTAATTTCTTTATAAAATGATGATTCCATTCCTAAAGGTAAACTGCCTGATGATACGATGAGTTTAGCCTTTTTAAACATTTGTTTATATGTATAAAGGAAACTTGCTTTTTCTTCCTCTGTGATAACAGGTCCCTTTTCCATCAATTCTGTCTGTGTAGACTGATTTTCATCGATAAACGCTAAGCATGTTCTAGTATCCTTATTAATTGTTGTAAAAGACTGCTCCAAATCATCCAATTTTAATTGATTCTTAATCCATTCCCCATTTTGTCCTCCAAGAAATCCCAAGCAAAGCGGCTGCGCACCAAGTTGCTTGAGTACACGAGAAACATTTAAACCTTTTCCACCCGCAGTCTTATTTCCGTTTTCCACTCGATGACCTTTACCTAACTCAAAGTTATTAACACGATAGGAAACATCAATTGCAGGGTTTAAAGTGACTGTTATGATCAAAATATCAACCTACTTTATACGTTATTTAACATTTAAGATATCAATAAACGAGTAGGAAGCAAAATGTTCCTACTCGAAATTAACATTTATTATTTAGAAGCTATTAAAGCTTCAAATTTGGTCCAACTAACTTCACTTTCCCCTTCAATGGTAGCTTAATGACAGGAAAGTTAGTCTTTTTATCATACTACTGTTCTATTATTTCTCAATTGGGTTACGTAATCATTCATATCAATCGTTTTTCCTGATATTCTTGATTCTTCAGCGGCAAATGCAATTAAGTGACTTTTTGCCGAAACTATACCTGAGCTATGACTCTTGTTTACATTGCTTCTAACTTGTTTAACGAAATCTTCCATGATTAGCGTGTCAGCTCCATCATGTCCCCCTTCAACTTTTTCCGGATTAATTTTTTCAACTCTTCCAGAAAAATGTTTAATTTCAATTTCATTAATATAATGGTTCCCGCGGATTTCACCTTTTGTTCCCATGATTTTGAACGTTCTACTTATCTCGTTCGTAAATGCGGACATCGTAAATGCCACAGTGACTTCATTGTCAAATAAAAGATTAACGACTTGATGATCAACCACGTCATTATCACAGCGATAGACACATCTTCCATATGGCCCTTCTTGCAAGGCCTTTAGTCTTTTTTCATATTTTGGTTCAAGGGTGACTACATTTGAAGGCCATTCATCCTTCTCATTTAAATACATTTTAATCGCTGAGAATGGGCATTCTCTTTCTACCTTACAACCATCTGTGCATCTAGCGGTAGAACCTTCTGGAGCATTTTCCTCATTAAAATAGGTTAAGCTCCCAAAAGATGAGACTTTCACACATTCCGCTCCGACCAGCCACTGCAACATATCCATATCATGACAGCTTTTTTGCAAAATCATCGGACTTGATTCCTTGGAATTACGCCAATTTCCACGGACAAAGCTATGAGAATGATGTAAAACACCAACATTTTCATTCCACTGTATAGCTGTGATTCTTCCAATCACTTTTTCTTCGAGCAAGCGCTTTACTGCTCTATAATATGTCGAATATCTCATACCATGACAAACAGATAAGAGACTTCCATGTTTTTCAGCTTCCTCTGCCATTTCTAATGATTCCGCTGGAATTGGTGACATCGGTTTTTCCAATAATATTTTATAACCTTTCTTAATTGCTTTCATAGTAGGATCATAATGCATGCGATCTTGCGTACAAATTAATAATGCCTCACATATTTTTGGTTGATCTAAAAGCTGTTCCCAACTTGAAAATTGCATATCTACAGGAATATTATGATCTCTAGCAAACTTCTCCCGTCTTTCGGGATTTTCTTCTGCAACGGCAATAAACTTAATTTCTTGTGGGTTTTTTATTGCATAACTAGCATATGCATTCATCCCTCTAGCACCAGCACCAATTAAAGCAGCATATATCATTTTTTTATCATCCTTTCCATCATAAATTTATATAGAAACTAAGATAGCTTAAACACCTCAAGCCCTTTTACATAAGTAGATAAAATGGAGAACTCATCATCAATGATTAAAAAGTCGGCATCCTTCCCCTTTTCAATTGATCCCTTTAAATGATCGATCTTAGCTTGTCTTGCAGGTACCATTGTGTAAGAAGGAAGCACATCAAACAGAGAATACCCAGTAAAGGAAATCACATTTTTCAGTGACTGAATCATTGTCAAAGTACTTCCTGCAAGGGTTGACCCATCTGATAGATATACTTGACCATCTGTTACATAAACACGTTCATATTCTCCGTCTGGAAGACCTGCACAAAATACAGCATCCGTGATAGCGCAAATATTCCAAACTCCTTTCATTTCAAAAAGAAGCTTTACCATCTCCGGGTGTACATGGATGCCATCTGCGATAATTTCTGTTGTAAGTTCTTTTAAAACCAATCCCGCACCAGCAACTCCGGGTTCTCGATGATGCAAAGGACTCATCCCATTAAAATGGTGAGTTGTATGTGTTGCACCAGACTGAATCGCTTCAATTACCTCTTTAAAATTTGCATCGGAGTGTCCAATAGAAACTGTTACTCCTAGATCATTGAAATATTTCACTGCTTCATAACCATTTTTAACTTCCGGGGCAAGGGTTACTAATTTAATAAGATTTTTGGAAGCTTCCATGTATTCATCAATTTCATTAATAGATGGTAAACGAATATCGGACTTTTCTTGAGCTCCACTTCTTTTTTCATTAATAAAAGGTCCTTCCAAATGCACTCCTACTAAATCGGCTCCCGGCATTCCTTTCTCAAACGACTCCGCGGCGCAAGTTAAGGCTTTAATAATTCTTTCTTTTGATGCAGTAGAAGTCGTCGCTAAAAATGCAGTTGTGCCATGTTTAGCATGAAAAGCACTAATTTCTGCTAAGGAATCATATCTTCCATCCAAGAAACTATATCCGTTTCCACCATGAATATGAACGTCAATAAGACCAGGAATAATAGATTTCCCCTGTACATCTACAATTACATCATGAGTTAAAACTTCTGGGCTTCCTTCACCGATTTCTTCAATTTTTCCATTCTCATTAACTAGTATCCAACCTTGATCAATGATCCTATCTAACATAAAGATACTAGCATTTTTAAATAGAGTTACTTGGTTTTTCATAAAAACGTCCTTCCTTGTAATATATACTTTTAAGAAAAACTTACTTTATCCTTTCGTCCCTGTCAAAGCGATTCCTTGAACAAACTGTTTTTGCAATACAATAAACATAAGAATCATTGGCCAAGTTGCAAGTAGGGAGCCTGCCATTAGAACAGGGAAATCCGTTATATATTGTCCTTGAAGAGATGCTAAACCAGCAGATAAAGGCATCTTACTCGGTGAATTATTAACTATAAGAGGCCACATTAAATCATTCCAAGACCATAAAATGGTGAAGATTGCATGTGCAATCAGTCCTGGTTTAGCTAATGGAAGCATAACTCGCCAGTAAATCTGAAAACGATTACACCCATCCAATTTTGCTGCATCTTCAAGCTCGCCAGGGATAGTCATAAAAAACTGTCTAAGTAAGAAAGTTCCAAAGGCACTCGTAATACCGGGTACAATTAAAGCCTTCAGTGAGTTTAGCCATTCCAATTTAACCATGATTAAATACTGTGGAATGATATACGCTTGATTTGGGACCATTAAAATCGATAATAGTAAAATGAACAAAACGTTTTTTCCAGGAAAATCTATCCTAGCAAATGCATATGCAGCTAACGAACAAAATACTAATTGTCCAAGAGTTTTAAAAAAGGTAGTGAATATGGTGTTCCAATAAAAGTTAAAAAACGGTAATGTAATAAATATTTCAGTAAAGTTTTTCCATTCAAGATGACTTGGAAAAATAACTGGAGGTACTTGGGTTGATTCTCCAAACGTTTTCAAAGCTGTTAAAACCATCCATAAAAATGGGGTGGTCATAATAATTGCTCCTAATATTAAAACGATATGGATCATTGCTCTTTTGGGTTTCCCATTCGAAATACTATGTACAGACATTTAATATCCCTCCTCAATCATAATGAACCCATTTCTCTTGCATTCTAAATTGTAAGATCGTGAATATTAAGATAATCACAAAAATAAAGAGAGAGATGGCGGCCGCATAGCCTTTATCATTATTAATGAAGGCTTCCTCGTAAAATAAATAAACTAAAGTATGTGTATCGCGAATAACTGGGCTATTTGGCCCAATCATCATAAATACTAATTCAAATACTTGAAATGTATTGATCAATGACATAACGGAAACAAAAAACAGTGTTGGTGTTAATAATGGTAGGGTAATTTTAAAAAACTGCGAAATGGGACTCGCTCCATCAATTTCAGCTGCTTCGTAATACGTTTTCGATATACCTTGCAAACCTGATAAAATAATGACCATGTTATAACCGATTGCCCCCCATACTGCTACTAAAACTAACGAATAAAGTGCTATTGACGGGTCTGTCAACCAGCCTGGACCTTTGATTCCGACTAAACTTAACACGTAGTTAATTAAACCAAAGTCTGCGTTATAGAGCCATTTCCAAACGATTGCTACTGCAGCGGGCATTGTAACGACAGGAAGAAAATAAAGAGTTCGATAAAATGATACTCCTCGAATTTTTTGGTTTAATAGAACCGCTACCAAAATAGATAATGAAATCCCTAATGGGACGGATATTACGGTAAATATGGCTGTATTTTTAAAAGCTGAAATAAGATTTGGATCTTGAAAAAGCCGTTTATAGTTTACCAATCCTGAAAATGAGTATTGTCCAAACCCTCCCCATTCGGTTAGGCTTAAATAGAATGATTGAAAAACGGGCCAAATATTAAAAATAAGAGTACCTGCCATTGTTGGGAATATCATCGCATACGCCCAAAAATAATCAGATCTTTTAGTACTGCTTAATTTTCTTTTCGGTTTCTTATTTAAAGGGACTTCTCCTTTATGGGCCTGTATTTGCTGCATTGATCTCACCCCTAATTTACTATTTTGGAAGAAGTGACAAGGACATAACTATTTCCGACAAAGATAAATCCGAACAATAGGTTGTTTAGTGTATATACCCGCTCCGGAAATATACTTCGCTTTCCGTGGGCGGCTGGCGAGCCTCCTCGCTCGTCCCGAGCTGCGGGGTCTCACCTATGCCTTCCTCCCACAGGAGTCTTCGTATATTTCCTCCGCTAAGTTAGATCATTGTTCGACTTTAGGTTTGATTGTTTTAGTTATGTCCCAGCCTCCTCCTCACAAAATATATTTATTTCTTTTCCTCTGCTAGGACTTCATCTACCTTCTCAGCAACTTCCTTAGCTGCATCCTCAAGACTTTTATTTCCTGCCCATGCTTGAGTAAGAATTTCTGTTTCAATTTGCTGCCATTTTCTTGTTTCGATTGAAACAGGATAAGGTACTGAATCTTGAGTCATGTCAATAAATACTTGTAAATTGAAATTAGGATTTGATTGTACCCAAGCATCTTGTGTTCCTTGATATGCTGGAATAACAGTACCAGTTTCAGCTTGGATTTTATGTGCTTGTTCCGATCCTAAAAACTTTGAAAACTTCCAAGCTTCTTCAGGATACTTAGTGTTTTTGGCAATAACATTTCCAAGTCCATGAATGACTACCGCATCTTTTTCACCAGCAGGTAATGCTGTAACGTCTACTTTATCTTTTGTATATTCGTTCTTTGCAAATTCCACTTGCATCCATGATCCTTCAAACAACATAGCAACTTTACCAGATTCAAATAGTGATGCTGCAGGAGTATCTGTCATTTGTGCAACTGTAGGAGAAACTTTATGTGTATGGATCATGTCATACATAAATTTAATTCCTTTTAACGTCTTTTCATCTGCATGGCCAGCATGGGTTAAGTCATCATTAAGAATATATCCACCAGCCTGATAAACTGTATTATAAATACCCGTTTGTCCTGCAAGAGGTGATGCAAATCCCCAAATACCATTTCCTTCATCGGTTAATTTTTTTGCATTTTCAATTAGATCATCCCATGTCCAATTTTCATTTGGATATTCTAACCCTGCATTATCAAATAGTTCTTTGTTATACCAAAGACCGATCGTATCAAAATCTTTCGGAAAAGCATAAAGCTCATTATCTACTGTATAGATATTAACAAGCGCCTCTGGATATTTAGACAAATCTACTTTATCTAAATCAGCTTGTTCGGTAATCGGTAATAACACTTTACCTTTAGCATACTTTTGAATATTAGATGCATTTAGCCAAAAGAGATCAGGTAAGCTCCCGCCAGTTGCGGCAGTTTCTAACTTCGTCCAATATTGATCCCAAGGTGTAACTTCAACCTTAACCTTAATATTAGGATTTTCTTCCGTAAATTTATCCGCAATTTGTTGAAGGGCAGGTGCTTGGTTTGCATCCCAAATTGCATAAGTCAAGGTTACATCACCGGACTTTGATTTACCTCCGCCGCCAGTCGTTTTTCCATCACCCGAGCATCCAGACAAAAACATAAATAATAGTACAACAATAATGGACAAATACTTTTTCATTCACAATCCCCCTAAGAATTTAGTAGTTTTATTTATTCTTTCTGCGTATTTACGCAAAAAGGTATTCCACTATTCGGTATGTTTCGGGATCTTGATGATTTACATTTATAATAATTCTGTATAAAATCTACAGCGATCACCTCGAACAATTGAGTGGCAAAATTCTATAGGAACTTCATATACATCAAAGGCTATTCTATCGAGTGCCAATGCAGGATAACCTACCTCCACCTCTAAGAACTGACTTTCATATGACCTGATTAGGATAGGTTCAAATGTTTCTTTTGCCTTTGTAACAAAAATCCCATATTCTTTTTGCATTAAATCATAAAGAGAATTTTTCTCTAGCTTTTCACGAGATAGTGTAGGGCAATATTTTTCTGGTATGTAAGATGTTTCAAAAATCACTGGTTCACCTTGGGCATAACGTATACGTTTTAATTCAAAAACATAATCTTCTTCATTAATTTTTAATTGCTTAGCAATCCTTGGTTTCGCTTTCATTTTTTCAATATTTTCAATAACATCCTTAGGCGACAATCCTCTTTCCTTCATTACTTTACTGAAACTATAAAAACCAATCAGTGACTGTTCAAATTTCGGCTTCGATACAAAAGTTCCTTTTCCTTGCACACGATATAAGATTCCATCCTGAACAAGATTTTCAATAGCTTTCTTAACAGTATTTCTACTAATATTATATTCTTGCATTAATTGATTTTCCGAAGGGATCATATCGCTTGGTTTCCAAATTCCCGATTCAATATTTTCCCTCAATATTTCTTGTAATTGATGATAAAGCGGAAGAATGCTTCTACTATCCAATATTTTCTCCATTTTTTCCCCCTTGCAGTGGACGGTTTTTTTATGTTTTCAATTATAAATACTGAATCTATGTTACTTGTTAGAATATGAAATGAATTTTTGTATCAACAAGATTTATTTAATTTAGAAGATAAGAAGAAGCTATTAAATTAGAATCTAATTATTTTCATAAATACTATCTTTTAAATTTAGTTACTTTTGATCCATTAAAGGTAGAGAAAAATTAAGAAGAATACTTATATAGTGGTGTAAGATTATGAGTTAAAAATCAGGAAAATTTCTTGAATATGTTGAAATAAATGGTGTGTTAATCTGAGGTGAAATAATTCGCTATTATATCTTGAGGTGATAGGTGAAAGTAAGTAAGTGAGATACAATTGTAGAGAATAAGTTCTTTATTGAAGACCGCAAATAAGCTAAACATTTAGAATTATTGAAATCATAACACGGTAGGGTTGTTGGGTCAACCCTTTATTTTTTTATTTAGAATATGAATTCTAATGAAAATATAAATAACCCAAAACAAATGTTCTGGGTTATTCTTCAATAATTCTATTAGTAATATTCATATTGGAAATCGTTATACTACATATTTCATCCCATATTCTAGTAAACCGAATCAACTTCACCTTTCCCAGTTACACCAGCCACTATGTTCTGCACTGCCCGCATCATCATCGCATCTCTTGTTTTCTCTGTAGCGGATCCTATATGTGGAACGGTTACAACGTTTTGCATTTTTAGTAATGGGTTATCCTTTTCTACTGGCTCTTTTTGAAAAACATCAAGTCCAGCACCATAGATTTCTTTGTCTTCCAAAGCTCGGATCAAAGCTTTTTCGTCAACCGTCTTTCCGCGGGAAACGTTAATAAAAAACGCGGTCTTCTTCATCAGTTTAAATTCTCTTTCTCCGATTAGATGCTCTGTTTCCGGTGTAAGTGGTGTAAGCATTACAACAAAATCGGATTTTTTCAATAAGGAATCTAAATCGCAATATTCAGCCTCATATTTTTCCTCCGCATCCGGCTTTCTGTTACGGTTATAATAAAGTACATCCATATTAAATCCAAATTTTGCCCTTCTTGCTACTGCTTCTCCAATTCTTCCCATCCCTACGATCCCAATTGTTGAACTATGTACATCTAAGCCAAAAAAGGCCTTGTCATCCTTTGCTGGATACCAATTTCCCATTTTCACAAGCTGATCCAATTCAGTAATTCTTCTCGCAGAAGCTAAAATAAGAGAAAATGTTAAATCAGCCACCGTTTCATCAAGAACAAAAGGAGTGTTCGTGCCGATTACATTGTATTTTCGCATCGCTTCTACATCAAAATTGTTATAGCCTACAGATACATTGCTGACGATTTTTAACTTGGGTGCTTTTGTTAAAAGCTCTTCGTCAATTCGAATTCCCGAAGTTAAAAGTCCATCAACTTCTTCTATTTCTTGTAACAGAATATCTCGCGGAATACGACCTTCCCCAGTCCATTTGTTGACTTCACAGTATTCTGAGAGATATTTTTCTACTTCATTTGTTATTGGCAGAGTTACATAAATCTTTGGCTTCACTATTTTTCCTCCTCTTATGACGACAACTACTCTTACATTTTAACATATTGACAGACAATACTGACAAAATTCCTTTCTCAAATATTTTTTATGAAGTTGGTAAAAAATAAATGAGATGGGAGGGATAATAAATGGAAGAAGACAAAAGTAAGCGGAGGAACGAGCCTAAGGTGGCACCAGGTATTGATGATGAAGACTCTTATGGTGAGGAAGCAACACAATCGGAAATAGATAAGGGGGATTATACAACAGTTACAAGACTTATATATGACGAATATGACCCAAGTGAAAAATAAGGATTTTCGCTCTTGAAGATTTATCGTTTGCGATATTTCTTCTTTTTTTCTTTAATCCATTCCAATTAACATACGAGCTAAAATATGAGATGATTAACTTATTAAAATTGAATTGAAAGGAAATATATTATATGCAATTTACAGGTTTTATAAAAAATGATTTTAACACTTTTCATATAGGCGGCCTTGAGGAAAGAATGGAAGCAATCCAACAAAGGATTCAACCGAAATTTAAAGTTATCGGCGATATATTGACGGATGATTTGTCCGCAATGATTGGATCCGAGATGTTTTTACATATAGCGAAACATGCAAGACGAACAGTAAATCCGCCAAAGGATACGTGGCTTGCGATTGCGGGCAATAAACGAGGATATAAACAGCATCCGCATTTTCAAGTTGGACTTTTCGACGACCATGTTTTTATATGGTTGGCTTTCATTTATGAATTACCGAATAAAACAAATATCGCCAAAAGTCTACTCAAAAACATACAGACGATTAAAAAGACTGTACCAACAGATTATGTAATATCTTTGGATCACATGAAAAAGGAATCTGCTTCGATGGCAGATGTAAATTTAAAAGATTCCCTTACCCGATTTCGAGATGTGAAGAAAGCAGAGTTTTTAATTGGGAAGCATATCGATGCAAATGATCCCATTCTTCAGGATGGAGATCGTTTTATTGAATTCGTGAAAGAGACGTTCGAAACATTGGTTCCAATATACAGACTTGCTTATTAATAACATGACTAGGCTCGCACTTTTTTATGCTTGTGGGCATTTTAATGCCCCTATTGTGACCATGCTGGCGATTTTTTCTTGGGTGAGGACACATTTAAGCTCCAATCGTCACCGTGCTGTCGGTTTCTTCTCGGGTGAGGGCACATTTAAGCTCCAATCGTCACCGTGCTGCCGGTTTCTTCTCGGGTGAGGGCACATTTAAGCGCTTATCGTGACCGTTTTGGTGATTTCTTCCCGGGTGTGGACACGATGAAGCGCTCATCGTGACCGTGTTATCGATATACCTTACTTCAGAACACAATGAAATGCCCATCGTCACATGAAGGCATAAAGCGTATTGTAGTGTGACTAGGTGACCCTTTTAATAATTGAGAACATCTAACAAAAGGATAGCTCACTCTCGGCTACAAGTCCTATTCAACTTATTTCGTTTCTGCCTTTCCAAATTTCGTCCGTTCCATTTCCTTTTTCACGGAAAGCCACGGGCGACTATCTTTCCAATGGACTCCGACGGAAATGCCAAATGTTTCTGTTAATAATTCATCCGTTACTACTTCAAACTTGGGGCCAGCGGCAACTATTTTCCCATTACGAAGAAGCAAGACATGACTGATTTCTTCTACAAGCTCTTCGATATGATGCGTTACATAAATTAAATGGCAGTTGTAATTGGCAATTTCTTTCGTTAATTGTAAAACGTCTTCTCGGGAAAGAATATCCAACCCTGAACACGGTTCATCCAAGATAAGAATTTTAGGATCGCTCATTAATGATCTGGCAATCAATACTCTTCTCTTTTCACCTTGAGATAGGAGATTATACCTTTTCCCTTTTAAATAATCTAGACGGAAATTTTTTATTAAAGAATCTGCCTTCTCCCAATCCTCTGCTGTTACTTCCTCGTACAATCCGATAGAAGCGAACTTTCCACTTACGACGATTTCTTCTACTGTCTCGTAATCAAGCACTTCAGAAAATCGTTCTAACGCACTGCTGACAAATCCAATTTCTTTCCGTAAATCCGGTATATATGTTTTTCCAAATTGACGGCAAAGTACGTTAACATCACCAGTTGTCGGGAACTGATAGCCTGTAACAATATTAAGAAGGGATGTTTTCCCTGATCCATTTAAACCAAGAATTGCCCAATGTTCATTCTTGGCTATTTCCCAGTCTATCCCTTTTAAAATTTCCTGTTTATTTCTTCTGAATGAAACGTTCTTCATTGAGACAATTTTTTCCACCTTCATAACCCTCACTTTGTCTAATCTGTTCGAATTCCTCTATTATAACATTAAAATATTTCATTTTTAAAAATATTCAAGCCTTTAAAATGTTAAAATTATATTATAAAAATAATTAAGGGAGATGGGACCGTGGCTGGACGTATAAAGGTGAATGGAAATCATTTTGTTGATGAATTCGGTAGACACGTGCTTCTTCATGGAATGAACATGGTATGTAAGGATAAAAGTCAAAATTATATCGGCTCTTGGAAAGAAGAAGATTTTAAAAACTTACATACTTGGGGGATGAATGTCATTAGGTTTGGTGTCATCTGGGATGGAATCGAACCAGAACCCGGACAATATGATGATTCTTATATTGAAAAAATACGTCAATTGATTCAGATGGCGAATAAATATGATCTTCATGTGTTTCTTGATATGCACCAAGATTTATTCAGCTCGGATTTCGGAGATGGCGCACCTGCTTGGGCCACGATGACGGATGGAGAAATTTATGAACCAGGCCATGTTTGGAGTGATGCCTATTTATTTAATCGTGCTGTCCAAAAAGCCTTCGATCACTTTTGGAACAACACTCCCGGACCTGATGGAACTGGCATACAAGATCATTTTATAAATGCTTGGGGATACCTTGCCCAAAAACTGCACAAAGAACCGAACATCATTGGCTATGATTTAATGAATGAGCCGTTTATAGGGAGTCCTGTCCAACAAGTAAATGAGCAAATGTTTAGCACATTTGCTCAAGTTTATGGGGAACGATACGGTGAAGTTGATATAGAGCAATTGTTTTCAGCATGGAGTGATCCGAATAATAAACATGATTATTTAAGCTTGCTTGAAAATATTGATGCCTTTAAAAGAGTAATAGATTCCCCAACTCATATTTTACAAGCATTTGAGGAAAGTCATCTTTCCATGCTGTATCGTAAAGTGGGGGCAGCCATACGTGAATCGGACAAAGAAGGAATTTTATTTTTAGAAACAAATTATTTTTCAAATTTAGGAGTGTCTAGCATGATTCTCCCAGTTGAAAACGAGCAAGCCCAAGCCTACGCTCCTCATGCTTATGACTTAGTAACTGATACAGAATTAGCCCATACTGCAAACGACCGTAGATTAGAGTTTATTTTTGAACGGCATGAAGAAACACGAAAAAGATTGAATATGCCGATGTTAATTGGTGAATGGGGAGCATTTTATGAAACCAACAATACCGCCCACGTCTCTCTTTATATTCAGAGACTTATAGAAGCATACTTATGCAGTGATACTTACTGGAGTTATGTCCCAAACATGGATCAAAGCTTATCCTTTTTAGGTGTTCAGCGTGGCTTTCCAATAGCTGTCGCGGGAAAATTATTGCAATACCGATATGAGCATCATGTGAAAACCTTCCAAATGAAATGGGATGAATCTCCGAATATAGGAGCACCAACCGTTATTTATCTTCCAGATATTCGCAAATTGAATATTACCTTAAGCCCTGAGAGAAGCGAATATGAAATTAGACCAATAGACGATTCCCACTCAGGTTACTTAGAAATACCCCAATTGATCGATGGAATTCGTAGTATTACAGTTATACAAGATTAGCAAAACCGGATTTCCCAAAAGGAAATCCGGTCATTTTATGCTGACAATGATAATTGTTTTTGACGATTTTTTAATGCCAGCCCGCCCATCAATAAAATTCCCACACCGACGAGGATGCTTGGAATAATAAAAATTCGCGGACTATATCCTTCAATTAAAAACGGCAACGCATATCCTGCCAGGGACGCCATTTGAAATAAAAATACGTACATACTTGATCCGAAACCAATTTTCGTATGGAACATTCTTTGCACATACCCCATCACGACGCCATACAACACGGAAACGTAAAATGAATATAGTGGTTGTACTAAGAAAAAGACGAAAAGTGGTGGACTTGTACTATAGATCGTATACGTAATGAGTGCACAAAAACTACTTAATAATATTACACGTTTACTTCCGAATTTCATTGCCCAATATCCTGCGAATGTCATGAAAAGTAATTCGAAAACTGCTTGAACACTCCATAAATAAGACATGATTTGTGGTTTTTCAAATAAATCAACGACGACAAGCTGTAAATAAAGCCCTCTTAAAGAGTCTGCACAGCCGAGTAATAACAGGGCAAATAGCATAATGAACGAAAACGCCTCTCCTTTTGAAACATTTGATTCGATATCAATTGGGTCATATTCCTTGTATAGTAGAAGGAGAACGAAAAGTAAAAAATAGCCTGCTAAATTTCCTATAAGAATTCCTTTGAAACTAGCGATTAAGAATAAATTTGCTCCTAAAAGAAGTCCTACGAAAAATCCTACACTCATCATGGCACGCAGCCAAATTTGGGCGATTTCAAAAATAGAAGGAGCAAGCTTCATGAAATGATTTCGTGCCATTGCGAAAAACTGTCCCATAATTAACCCTGAAGGAGCAATGGCAATGATCATCCCTATAAGGGCTTCTATATATGTATCCGCTCTCATATACAAGATAAGTCCAAACATGCAAAGCACTAATGCAAATAGAGGCAATGGCTTTTTGCGTTTCATTTTATCACTAATAAAACCAACCATAATCGTAATAGCCATATTCATTAATACAGATACTGAGAAAATGGAAGCGATTTGAACTTTAGTCAAGCCGATTCCTTCACTCATATAAATCGCATTCATCGGGGCTAAAATTCCTGTCCCAATTCCGTACAAAAACAATCCAACAAGTAAATACCATGCCCCTTTAATACTTAAAAACTCTTTAAAGTCCTTGAATATACTCATTTTTGCTTCTCCCATTTCCTGATACGATATTTTAGTATTATTATATAACAGCATAGCAAGATAAAAAAGAAGCAGGGAAATCCTGCTTCAAAATTATTATAACGGCTGCATAAATCTTTTCCTCTCACGAAACGTAGCCCACTCACGAAAACCTATTTCTTTTAAATGTTCTTTGACTTCCTCAAAATGAATTCCAACCTCTTCTGGCTTATGGGCATCCGAGCCAAATGTTACCTTAACACCATGATAAAGTGCTCTTTCCAGAAAGTCAGCTCCTGGAGCCCAATTTTCATCAGATGAGTTGATTTCAATGACAATATCATTTTCGGAAATTTTCTTCAAAGTAAAATCCGTCATCTCTGTCTTTACATCCGTATATCCTGAATAATACCTCTTCAAAGCATCCACATGGCCTAAAATATCATACATTCCGCTTTCAGCAGATTGTGAGATATAGTCATAGTATTTTTCTTTTACGTCAACCTTTTCTTTTGATGTTAGACCATCCCAAAATTTCCCGTCATAAATGCTTATGTCGTGATACCTATGCACAGAGCCTATAATATAGTCAAACGGATATGAATGGATTACTTTTCTATACAGGTCCAGATGGACTGGAATAAAATCGGCTTCGATGCCTAATAGGACATCAATCTTCCCTGCGAATTCCTTTTTTAAATCAAGAACTTCCTGTATATAAATTGGAAATTCACTTTTCGCCATAGCACCGCCGGGGGATGGTTGATCCTCATCTCTAGCAAATAAAGGTGTATGGTCCGAGATTCCAATATATTGTAATCCTTTATCGATAGCTGCAATGATGTATTCCCTCACAGAACCTTTTGCGTGACCACAACGTTCATGATGCGTGTGAAAATCAAATTTCATAGTAACCTCCATTATAAATTAATCTAGATCAAGTGAACGAAGATGCCCTTCTGTTTTCTTTAACCCATCCTCAACACTGTCTTTTCCGCTAAAAACAGAAGACATTGTTTGATTAACCGCCTCCATAATTACATTGAATTTTACAATAAGATGATTTTCCGCTTCTCTGCCGTGTTTCATTGACCCTTCATGCACTTGTCTAAATTCATCTACATTCATTCCAATAAGTTCCGCTTGTTCTTCGTACCATATTTCAAAAAGGGTTGAATCTGCAGGCGTTCTTCCTACTTCGGACATATATTTGTATGCTGGACCCACCTCTTTTTCAGGATCGGCCAAATGCTTAACAAACCTCCATGCCGCTTCAGGATGCTTACTAGTTTCGGAAATACTCCAAGGGTCAACGTAAAGTGGAACTTTTCTTCCCTCATGATAAGGAACAGCGGCAATCCCCCAGTTAAATTCCGCCTCTCTGAAAGATCCTAATCCCCAGCCACCTGTGATTGTCATAGCAACCTTTCCAGTCATAAATGGATCACCAAGTTGGGAAATGGCATCTAATGTTGACTGATTTGGAGAAACTTTATACTTGTTAATTAGGTCGACATTGTATTGAAGAGCCTCGATATTTTCTTGTTTGAATAAATCAGGCTCTCCCATCTTTCCAGTCGTGTAAGCCTCTGCTTTAAAGAAGTCGCCGCCAAAAGCCCATGCCATAGCCGTTGGGGAGAGTGAATTAGAAAAACCAAAAACTTGATTTTTACGATCACCGACATCATGAGTTAACTGTTGTGCAACTTCGAGCATCTTCTCAAAATTCCATGAAGTATCATCCCAATCCGTTGTTGGATAAGGAATACCTTCCGCATCAAATAAATCTTTATTAAAATATAAATAAGTAGCATTACTTACTAATGGGACACCATAATATTTACCATTAACTTTATAAACATTTAGCAAATCTTTGTTCATTGACTCGAGTTCTGATGCTCCATCTCCAATGAACGGAGTCAAATCTTTTAGTGCTCCCATTTGCATATATGTTGCAAATCCACTTTCTGCTTGGTTGGGATTCCAAACATCGGGAGGATTGCCGCTTGAAATCATCGTAATTAACTTTTGGTCAAATGCCTCATATGGATAATTTTCTATTTTCACCTTAATATCTGGATTCTTTTCTTCAAAAGAAGCAACAACTTCCTTCTGCCACTTTTCTTTTACAGGGTCAGATGCCATCGTCCAAACAATTTCAATTTGTTCTGCTTTAGCTTCATTTTTGTTTTCGCTTTTATTTTCATTTTCATTCTTTTTTCCTTCGGTTTTGCTGCTATTCCTACAGCCAGATAACATTAACGCGCCAAGCAAGAGCAATATTAAAGGCAATAAAAATGATTTCTTTTTTAAAATACCATCCATCCAATATCCTCCCCCATGTTAGATTGATGCAAAAATAAATAAAAAATGCTTCTCTTGTCATTCCTTCCTTTACCTAAGTATGTTAGCAAGTATAGATTAGCATTATGATAGAATGATATTCTATACGTATATTCTTTTTCTTCTGACTGTTCTACATATTCTATTATAAGTTTTATTGGGGGGATCGATTTGGTAACTAATTTTTATAGAGCTACTCCTCTTGATATTAGTCGAGAAAAAAAGATTCACACTACAATGCCAGACCGCCACTATCACGATGGGTACGAAATTCTGTATCTCGTTTCAGGAAATGTTTATTATTTTATAGAAGACAAAACATACCAAGTATCTAATGGGACACTTCTCATCATAAATAAAAATGATATACACAAGCTAGTTAATTCAAGCGGGACAACTTTTGAAAGGGTCACATTACTTTTTAAATATGAATTTATTAACAAGATTTTGAATACAGGTTGGGGATACGATGTGCTCTCCATTTTTTCTTCTGGACGAAATATTATCAGATTAGAAGTCAATGAACAGAATGTAATAGAAAATTTATTCGATAAAATGGTCTTTGAATTTAAAATACACCCTGCTGGGTACGAGGACAGCTTAAGAATTTTACTTCTCGAGGTTCTTATCTTCATTAAAAGAATCATGGATTCTAAACGTAGCGATGATGACGTTGAAACAAATTTTACCCACAAAAAGGTATTTGACATAGTTGACTTTATCAACCAACATTATCAACAACGTTTGACAGTGGAAGAAATCTCAAGAAAATTTTATATTAGCCCTTCTTATTTTTATAAAATATTTAAAGAAAATACCGGATTTACATTTATCGAGTATCTTAATAATGTTCGGGTAAAAGAGGCCATTTCTCTATTAAAAGAGAATCGTTATAAGGTTGGAGAAGTAGGGGAAAAAGTAGGATTCGAAAGCATAACACATTTTGGACGAGTTTTTAAAGGAATTACCGGATACTCTCCTGTTAAATATCGCAACATCCACTTTTTGAAAATCTGATCGTTTTGGCGATCAGTTTTTTTTGGTTATTATTTTTGTGGCTGTGCAGCATCCTTTCACCACTACGGTTCGTTAAATGTGAAACTTTATCGTGAACTGAAGCATATGATATATGGCGTATGAGGAGAGGGGGGAAATTTTGTATACTCCTAATTATTACTGCAATCCATATGGTTATTCATACAGGGAAGTCTTAGCCATGCATCAATTCCCTTGGATGTATTGGACGGGACCACAAACGACGATCCCGCGACAAATGTTTCCGCCTATTAGTACTAAACAATTTGTCCAGTCAACCCAAAAATATCAGGCCCTCGTGAATGAAGCGAATAAAATAATAAATAAAATAAGCACCACTCCAAAATTGGCGCACGACATTATGGATGCTGCTCAAAAATCTAATCAAAGCAAGGTAGATCAATTAATTCAATCCACCGGAATCACGGTTAAAGCTAAAAATCATTTCACACCCGATGGCCTTGTCATTGAGTTATCAAATGCAAAAGGTCCCGGTGATTGCTGCACGTTAAGGTTAGCATTGAAATGGTGATTAGAAAAGCGGACAACGTACAAACATCAAGAACTTTGATAGGAAAAGAACTAGAAGTTTACTAGTCGATAGACGCTCAGCTTTAAAATAAGGAACCCCCATGAGGAATCCTTATTTTTTAATTTAAAAAGATGGTAAATTATCTAAATTATTTTCTTTAATTCCATCAGGTTCGCTGCGAATAATATCTCTTCCATACTTATGAAATACGTCAATATGAGCTATCTTCCCAGACTTCGCTTCATCGAGTGCTGTCACATAATCCAATTTACGGCCAGATTGGGTTTTAAATGCAATAATATCCCCATCATCATTTTTCCTGACAGCTACAATATGCTCTTTTCCATCTTGATTTGTAACACTTTCATTCATTACTTGCTCTTCGCTCTGTTCGCGGTACTCATTATAAATTTTTTCAAAATCCTTATCATCCATTTTCAACACCTCCCAAATAGTATGTTCTACCATCTAGGAGTGTTTTATGTAGATAACGTATAGATTAAAAACTTCTCATTTGGATTATACCGGTAAAGATCTGGAATGATGATTTCATTTTTCAATTCAAATGGAGTATGATTTTCTAAATAAAATATATAGTCCTCAGAACTGTAATATAAGATTAAATTTACTTCTCTTTTACTCTGTTCAACGGAGCGCAAAATATTACCGACCACTTTCATAAAAATTTGAATCGTAAATGGATTAAAAAAATAGAAGTGATTGTCTTGCGGATGGATCTCATATTTTTCCGCCAGGCTGCATAGGAACTGAATTTTGTCATTTCCAGATCGATGTTTCTTTATAAATCGCTTTTTATTTTCAAGCGCTTCTCGATACAACTCCTCATTCATTTCAATTCCCGTAACGGAGGATTTAAATATGTGATGGATATAAAAAAGCATGCGGCCCTTCCCGCAACCAAAATCAATGATGCGATCGCTGCCCTTTAGTTCATATTCATTAAATAAAATCTCTAACCCATTATAAGGAGTTGGCTCATATCGGTGGTAATGAAAAGATTGATTAAAGCCCATCTGTTCCCCATCTGTTTTTATATTTAGTAAGGCATCATAATATTTTTCATTCACAATTCGGATTCCTCCATTTAGTTTGTTTCCTTTATTAAGAGGGTACATTTTCGGTACGAGGGGGATTTTTGATATGGAGCTATTTCAAGGAATCTCATTTTTAAAAACATTATCGTTAAAACAAATTCTTTTATTTTTCGTATATGTGATCGCCATTTTTTTCGTAAAATGGGTGTTGCTCTTCTTTTTAAGAAAATGGATGAAGTCAGATTGGTCGAAACAGCGCTTGCTCCCTACTATCCATGCCATTTTGAATTGGACAACCTTTTACGGAACAATCCTTTTGTTCCTTTTTTATTTTTCCAATGAATCATGGCTTTTGTCACCTATTTATGAAAAAGATGGAGTTGAAGTATCACTAATTCTCATTATTGTAGCCATTATGATTATCACATTTACGAGCAGGCTTGTAAAAGCATTTAATGCCCACATTATGCCTTTTTTATATGAAAAATTTGATGTTGATATTGGATTAAGTTTTACAATTAATCGCCTCATTTATTATGTAGTGATGATAATTGCATTGCTTATTAGCTTTCAGACGGTCGGATTAGATATGCGCGCATTTACAGTCGTTGTAAGTACGCTCGGAATTGGAATAGGATTTGGTCTTCGCAATGTTGCCGCAAACTTTGTATCGGGGATTATTATTTTATTCGAGCGGCCAATGGAGGTTGGAGAAACGATCGAAATAGAAGAAAAGGTAGGCCAAATTTCAAAAATCAACTTGAGATCTACCGTCATCACCCATAAAGGAGGAAGATTGGTTGTTCCAAATCAATATTTTATCGAGCAAATCATCAATAGTCGATCAGGTGAAAAATTGACTGCAGAAGTGAAGGTGAGCGTTCCTTTTGGTTTTGATTCCAAAAAAGTTGAAGAATTACTTTATAAAGCAGTTGAAAATATAAAGGATAAATCAACTCCTACTATTAGATTTATTGCTCTCAGGAATTCAGCTATGGATTTTTCTGTGGAACTTCCATTGCAGAATGATGAGTCTAAGGATGATTTAGAAAGCAAAATAAGACATGTCATTGCAAAAGTTTTTTCAGAAAATAATATTGAACTTGCCAGTTGTATAAATCCTATTCATATTTCGAAGAGTCAGTAAAGGTAATATAAAAAAGATAAATAACCATACAAATTGCCATTGTCATAAAGCCCCAACCAAGGGTGATTTGCTGAATTAATAAATAATTATTGCATAATTGTACTGGAGCAAAAATGTATAGCCAGCCCATTCCAATAAACATAATAGTAAAACTGATAAAAATGACATTTTTCCATTTACTGTCGAGTTTTTTCCAACTATCACGTAGTGGCACGCCAGCTAAAAAAGGCAAGCTTACAAACTTAAAAATTTCTACAGTTTGAATAGTTAGTGCATCGTCCATTGTTCGCGGGATCATCCAATATACCCAAATAATCGTGAATAATAAAATTCCCGGCATTCCATTTTGATTCCACTTTTCAAAAAATCGTGGAAATTGAAGCTGGAAAAACCTTCCCATAAGAAATCCTGCAATGATCAATAACGGCATTTGCATATGCATATGAATAATCATGACGGATTCCATTAAAGAAGCAACTGGAGGAATAATTAAGAAAATAAATAAAACGAGACCATATAATGATTGTTTCATAACCTATTCCTCCCCTTCTTTTTCAATCGTACTTACAATTTTCTTTATTGCTCCATCTACATTTTTATAATCCATCACTTCAATAAGAGTCCCTTTTTTATCGACTAAATAAAAAGCGGAATTATGAGCAAAGTTTCCATATTCGTCTGGAATAACAATAACTCCGAACTCTTTTAATAAGGTATCCAATTCTTGTTGATTTGGAATTCTAGCCATCCTCCAAATTTCTCCATCACTACTAAAATGGACCCGGTACTTATCTAAAATATCCGGTGTATCTCTTTTTGGATCAAAGCTAATGCTTAAAAAGTCAATTTCTTCCCCTTTATATTTGTCTGGTATTTGCTGAAATACTTGCGACATATTCCACTCCAAATCCACACAAACAGTCGTGCACGACGTATACATAAACGAAATTAATACATACTTCCCCTTAAACTCCGAAATACTATACTCCCGTCCTTTACTATCCTCCAGCATCACATTCGGAAACGCCGGCTTCTCCTCCATCAACTTACTAACCCTCGCAGACTCCGCCGTAAAGCTGCGAAACCCATCCGTCCCCGTATAAAACAACACAAAACCAAATACCAAAACAAACATGATCGCTAACAAATTACATCCTGCCCTCATCATTAATCACATCCTTTTTGGTGCCAGGCACATGAATTGTTTGAGTGCCAGGCACCCAAACAACTCTGAAACAATTCGGAATTGTGTCTGAGTTGTTCGAGTGCCAGGCACTCGAGATTTACCAGGTTTTAAATGGCGGTGATCCTGGTGGTGCGTTGATGATAAAGTCGACGAGTGGGATGACGTAGCCCATGGCGACGACGAGGAGCATGAGTAGGATGGTTCGGCTCCAGCGTTCTGTCCAGTATGGGGTTTTGACGGCAGTTTCTTCTTCTTCGGCGATTGGGAATTCGGTTTCGCCTTTTGGTGCAAAGAACATTAGGTGAATGACTGCATACACTTGCATGAATACACCGATGATAAGGAGGGTTCCTCCGACTGCTAATAGCATTAAGTATGGATCCCAGCCTAATGCTGTTGCATTATCTCCGTATGTTGTATAGGAAGTTCTTCTTGGAGCTCCTAAGAGTCCAACATAGTGCATGGATGCAGACATACATGTCATCCCAATTGTCCAAATAATCGTTTGGATGACGCCTAATTTATTCATTTTTGGTGTTAACACACGTTTTGAAATATAAGGCACTAACCAGTAACTAATTCCAAAAAATGTTAGAATAACTGATGTTCCAACTGTCAAATGAAAGTGGCCGACTACCCATAATGTGTTATGAACGACCTGGTTTAACTGGTTTGTTGTTTGTGCAATTCCACCCGCTCCAGCCGGAATAAATGCGATCATAGCGATCATTGGAGCTAAGAAGCGTACATCGCCCCATGGCAATTTTTTGTACCAGCCAAGTAATCCTTTTCCGCCTTTCTTCCTTGCAGTCCTTTCAAAGACTGCAAACATTGCATAAGCGGTCATTAAAGAAGGGAATCCGATTGCTAAGCTCATAAATACGTGCATATATTTAATGGATTCTGAAATACCTGGGTCGATAATTTGATGGTGGAAGCCGCCAGGAATATTCATAATGACTAACGCGATAACTACAAATCGAGTCAGCGTATCATTCCAACGGCGACCGCCAATAATTTTTGGTACGATTGTATACCATGCTGAAACGGCGGTCAAATACCAAATGTTTACTAACGTATGACCGAATGCCCAAAATAGTGTACGAGCTACCATAACGTTAATTGTTTTTACCCAGCCGAATGACCAAGGAATAATCGTTAACACTTCAATGGCGACAGGGATACTACCGAAAAACAAGAGTACGAAAACGCCTGTAGCAAAGAAGGAAAGAATTGGTATGTGCTGCCCTTTATGTTTTTTTCTCCAGTCCGCCACTTGCATAAATGCTCCAAAAGCACACATCCATACACCTAATACGATGAAGACTAATCCAATGTAATAATAGGGTGATGCTGCCATTGGCGGATAAAATGTATATAAAACAGATGCTTTATTTAACAAAATGGGAACGACTGCAAATACGAAACCTACTAGCTTCATTCCAAAACCGATCCAAGCCATTTTCCGAACCTTTGGAAGAAGCCCCCCTAACGTATGAGAAAGTCCGGCATAAAAGTAACCGATTGTAAAAAATGCAGTTAATACGAGAACTAACAATAATCCATGCGCTGTCAGAACTTGATAATAGTTAAACCATGATGGCAATTCCAGAAGTCCTGCACGGTTCAATCCTTGTAATAATCCAAGGATTCCTCCAACAAGTAAGGCTGCAAATGCTACTAATAAGTATGATTTCGTTAATATTGCATCTTCTGGACTGATTCCTAATGCTTTATTCGCTTTTTCCTTAAACGTCTCTTTTACCACTGCTTCCATTTCATACACCTCCTTATTTAACCGTAATTGTTGTGCTCATATATTGGTGGCCAGCACCGCAATACTCATTACATAACACTAAATATTCCCCAGGCTTATCAAACTTCTGCTTCACTTTTTGAATATAGCCGGGCATGACCATTGCATTTACGTTTGTTTCAGCAATTTGGAATCCATGAACGACATCCTTAGATGTTAAAATAAAGTGAACAGTGGAACCAGCTGGCACTTCAATATTGCTTGGAGTAAAATTAAACACTTCCAATGTCATGACGACTTCATATTCTTTATCACCAATTTGTTTTATGCCTGGTTGATCAAATGGAGCTGTCTGATCTACTTTTTGAGGATCTATTGTTTCCTTATTACTTGGTGGCCCCATCCCTTGAACGAATGTTTGGTACCCCGTTAACAGCATAAAACCAATGATCATTCCGAAACTTAAAATAAGCCATATTTCCTCCGAACGATGCATCTTCATAATGTTTATCCCTCCTTATAATCTGACCATGTAAAGCCCGTAAAGAACTAAATATGTGACAAGAATAACGGCTCCTACTATCCCTACGGAAAACAATGTTCCCTTTGTTGTTTCTTCATTTTCTTGCTTAACACGGTTAACCTTTGCCATTTAAAAATCAACCTCCTAACGTGTTCTTACTTGCATCTTAATTGATAATGTTTCTCAAAGATGTGATGTGGCTCACATATATACGCATTGCATATTTGACAAATTTTTGAACGAACAAAACGAATGGCCGCGCCTACCGATATAGATGCCTATAGGATGAGGGTCCGCGGTTTAGTAGACTTTTCTTTATTGCTATAAAAGAAACACATTAAGGTGGGAAACGGAAGACATCTGATGAGATATTAAAAGCGAAACACGCCTTTTTCAGGCTCAGGCAGTGACGCACTATCGTTTCACCTGCAACTTGTACCATGTATGCCGCAACGCATTCTGGCCTCTGAAATGCAAATTTTATGAGACTGATAGTCTGCTCATAGACTTTTATAAACTCACGTTATCGACCTGGAAGGATGAGACTGTTTAACTAGAAAAACAAAAAAGCCCTGAAAGTATGCTGCTTGCATCTCGCATACTTTCAGGACATGTGTTCATTTATCTTTTTTTGGAAGATCCTAACGGTGAATATGTGAATAATAAGACAACAATTCCATTTATTATTAAAAACAATGACCACATTAAACTAGTTCGGTTTAATATTTCATTTTGAAAAATATCTTTCGTTTGATTGCTAATTAGATCCGAAATATAGTTAGCTGATAAAGGCGGCCACGCAAATTCTATTAGCAATAATATATGAACGATAAGAAAAATACTTACATGCATGGCAAACCCTTGCTTTACTGCCTTTGCATACTTCAATTGTGATAGGCTTGCGGTAAGACGCTTGTCCTCCATTGACACTGGTTTACCTTTCAAAACGAGAATTTTCCTTTTTATATACAAATCTAACTTTTGCATATTTTGATTTCCAAAAGTTAATGCATAAAAATAAACAAGCAAAATGGTAATTTGAAAGAAAGATATTCGTCCTGTATTTACATAATCCATAATGGCAATAGGTAAATCTAAACATTCAAACATAATAGTAAAAGTTAAAAAAATAATCTTAGCCTTTGTATCGAACCAATATTTAAGTACTAAAAAAGTAATAAAAGCCAGCCAAAATAAAACCTCTAAGGCTATTAACAAATGCCATTTATATGTAGAAATAATTTCTAGCAAACCTATCCCTCACTCCCGCACCTAGAAGGTCTATTCATAATCTATGACCCATCTTCCTAATGAATGCATTTTTCATTTTCAGTCATATTTTCTTACAAAACTTTATATGATAGTGTATCTACAATGGTTGGAGGGAAAATCTTGAAAAATAATCAGGACACGCTAATAACTGGAGAAATGCTAATCAATTATTACGAGCTGAATAAGAGGAAAAAAGAAATCGAAGCAGAAATGAATCAGTTAAAAAAAGTTTTTCATGATTATTTCGATCATCTTATAGGCTCCCAGGATAAAGGTGAAGTCACTTTAAATGGATACAAACTTCAACGACAAATAAGAAAAACAGAAAAATTTAATGATGAGGAAACAATTAAAAGGTTGGAACAATTAAAAATGAATGATCTCATTCAAATTGTAAAAAGGCCAGACACTATAAAAATCAAATCAGCAATAAATTTAGGATTTTTACAAGAAAAAGATTTAGAAGGCTGTATCGTAACGACTTCTTCTCCTGCAATATCCGTAAAACCATTAACACCAAGATAAAAAAACAAAGTACTCTACAACTGAGTACTTTGTTTTTTCTATTAACTCCACATATTCCAAGGATATTCCTTTGGGGGAAATGATTGAAATTCTACTATTTCTTTTTTTATTGGATGTGTAAATTTTAGCGAGTGGGCCCATAATGCTATCTGCTGTCCAGGTTTATTGAGTGCTTGGCCATATTTTTGGTCGCCGAAAAGCGGGTAGCCTGACGCCGATAGCTGAACACGAATTTGATGAGATCTACCTGTTAAAATATTAATAGTGAGCAGACTGAAATCTCCATTCTGTTCAATAACTTCATATTCCAGAATGGCCTGTTTTCCATTTTTATCGGTGGATTGAACAGTATACACAATGTTTTTACGTTGATCTTTATACAGATAATGCTCCAAAACCCCTTGTTTTCTTGGCAGCGCTCCTCTTACAACAGCTAAATATTTTCTTTCCATCGACCGCCTGCGAATCTCATCAGATAATCTGGAAGCGGCTTTGGATGTCTTAGCAAAAACCATAATACCACCTACCGGCCGATCTAGACGGTGAACAAGACCAAGATAAACATTCCCCGGCTTCTCATAACGAACCTTCAAATCCTGCTTCAGCAAAGTCAGCAAATCTAAATCCCCTGTACTATCCCTTTGCACAGGAATATTAACAGGCTTCTCTACTACAAGCAGATGATTGTCTTCAAATAAAATCGGAATATCCATGCAACTACCCTTTCGCAGTGCCAGGCACTCACACAACTCAGACACAATTCAGAATTATCCCGAAGTTGTTTGGGTGCCTGGCACTCATACTAATATAATCATTAGAAGAAATAATATGGTTAAGTAATTTACGGAATATAGGAAGTTTGCATGCGCCCATTTAAGGAGGTTTTTAGTGAAAAATCCTCTGATACTGAGTACTAGCCATCCTATATTTAGTATTGTTGCTATGACGATGAATGTTGTGCCTAGCTGGACTAGAAAAAATGGCAGTGGCAGCAGGCAGGCAATGTATACTACCATTTGCCGCTTCGTTACTTCAAATCCTCGTACAACTGGAAGCATAGCAACGCCGGCAGCCTTATATTCATCATGTTTTTTGATGGCAATCGAAAAAGTATGCGGCATTTGCCAAATAAATATAATCATAAATAAAACAATTGGAAGCAGAGGGATTCCAGGTATAATAGCGGCCCATCCGATAAGAGGGGTAACAGCCCCAGAAATACTCCCAATCACAGTATTCAATGTGTATCTGCGTTTAGACCACATTGTGTATAAAATAACATATGTGAACCAGCCGATGAAGGCATAAAAAGTCGCTTCGATTGTTGTGAAAAAAAGTAGGATGAATCCAATTATAGAAAGCCCGATCCCGATCGTCAAAACAAAAGGAAGAGAAAAATGTCCCGTTACAGTTGGCCGATTTTGAGTTCGTGCCATAACCTTATCAATATCGACATCGTACCAATTATTAATGACAAGTGCCCCAGCCATCACCAAAGTGCTGCCGATTATCGTCAGCAAGAATAAATTAAGATTTTCCATAAATGATTGATTTGAAAAATGCAGTGCTAACCAGAATCCAGTAAAGACCGGCAATATATTTGCGAGTAATACTCCCGCTTTAAAAAGTGATTTTATATCTGTTATGAAAGTTGAAAAATTTCGTTTCTTTTCCCCTTTTTGGGAAGGCAAAGCGTTTTTATTCATCCAATATCCTCCCGTTGAAAATGAAAAATAATCTTTTTTCATTATAGCATTCATTTAATATTAATTCGTTCTTTCTATTTTATTTGAATTGTTTTATGATTTATAAAAAAGTAGGGAGAATGTTGACTTGGCTAAACTTTCAATTACAGATTTTATAATGCGTACGAGCAACGGGCAAACCCATGCACCAGAAGGCTCAAATATTACTATTGCCGAATGGAGCGCGGAAGGTACTCTTAATGGAGAAACACCTATGTTAATGGCTCCGCTTCATTTGCATTATGAAGATGATGAAGCATGGTTTATTCTAGAAGGGACACTTGGATTTCAGATTGGAGATGAAAAAATCGAGGCTAATCAAAATGAGGCAGTAATCGTGCCACGTGGAACTCCACACACATTTTGGAATCCCAAACAGGAGACCGCACGTTACCTTATTATTATGAATAAGCAAACACAGGAATTGATTGACGCCATACATAAGACTAGCGACCGCAGTCCTGAAATGATGAAAAATCTTTTTAAACAGTATAGAGCCGAATTGCTTTAAGCTGATGGTTGTTATGAAAAAACTAAAGTAGATAGATGATTTCTAGCTTATTTTTGAGTTCTTAATTTTGTTTTTTCCGACCGGCGGTTTGGGTTCACTGGTTGTCAATTCAAGTTTTCTGGCCATCATCTTGAATTTACCGGCCGTCCCTTCATATCGCTCAGCTTTCAATCTATCTACATGAAAAAGGGAGCTATTCGATCCACCCAGCTCCCTTAAAAATAGTGAATTAGTGCATGCCGCTCCATTCACCTTGATTTTTAGATTTTTTCTCTTTTTTCGCTTTTTCTTTATGAGCGCGATTTGCGTTGGCGCTGCCAAATTCTTTGGAGAACTCCGAATCCGTTTTACTAGAATCAAACCCTTGTTTATTTTTTTGCTCAGGATCATTTTTCTTTGTGCGCTTTGCCATGATTGAATATCCCTCCTTCTTTACTTTAGTATGGGAATCGAAGGAGGAATTATTCTTCATCGCATTGCACTACAAAAAAGCTATATTATTTGGCTTGGATCCTAGTTATCGTAAATGTTTTTACCATAAAAGATTTCATCCATTTCATTTGTAATTCTTTCAGTAATTTCCTCTGCTTCTTCACCTTTAAGGTTTTCTTTTGACCGATCAAATAAATAATTATCTAAATCAAATTCCTTAAGCTTACATTTTGTATGAAAAATATTCTCCTGATAGACATTGACATCAATCATATCAAATTCTGCTTTTATATCATCGGGAATGTAATTTTGGATAGAATTAATTTCGTGATCAATAAACAACTTATGACCATCCTTCGCCCGAGTAAAACCGCGAACTCGGTAATCAATGGACATGACATCTGTCTCAAATGAACGGATCAAATAATTTAATGCTTTTAATGGTGATATTTCCCCACAAGTGGTCACATCTATATCCGCTCTAAATGTGCTTATTCCTTCATCTGGATGATACTCAGGATATGTGTGTACGGTAATATGGCTTTTATCAAGCTGGAGTACTACATTGTCAGGGAGCGGTCCTGGTGACTCTTCATACGATTCAGCCGGAACTTCTACGACAGGCCCCTCCGAAACAAGGACCGTTACACTTGCTCCTTGTGGCACATAATCTTGCTTCGCAACATTTAAAACATGTGCACCTATAATATCAGCTACATGCTGTAAAATTTCTGTTAACCTATCAGCGTTGTATTGTTCGTCAATATATTCGATATATGCCTCACGATCCTTCTTCGTCCTTGTAAAACAAATATCATACATATTGAAGCTTAATGATTTTGTTAAATTATTAAAACCATGAAGCTCGATCCGCTGCGCAGGAGTAAGTTTCATACTGAAGATCCTCCCCTATGTATGTAATTTTTATCTTTCCTTATTACAGTATTGTTATATTACCCTTTCCGTGAAATAAAAAAACAAACATTCTTCATCAGAAATAGGGATTGAAGCTCCTGCTTCCTCCTCTTTTTCTATTGTTATTCTTGTCTTTCTTATTTTATATATTCTCAAAATGAAGGTTGCCAACTCCCCAAACGCGTTTTCTAAAAATGGTGTATGTATAAGCCATTACATGCAGGAAAAATGTTACAATATCGGTAAAAGGGGCGTTGAATGTGATTTATTTTGAACGGATAACCGAAAATACGCTGGAAAACGCATTAATAATTATTAATTCAAATTCTGTTTACAATATTTTAGAAAGTGGTATTCCATCGAGGGATATTTATGAAATAAAAGAACAATTTCTCAATCAAACTACTGATAGTTTCTTAATAAAAACGGAAGATCAATATATTGGACTTATCGATTTTATGAAAAATAACCCTAAAGACAACTGTCCGTGGTTAGGTTTACTCATGATTCATGGAGATTTTCATTTTAAAGGTTATGGCAAGACCATTTATCAATCGTTTGAAGATAAATTTTTAAGCGAAAAATTTCAAAAAATTCGGATCGGCATTATTAAAGAAAATGATCAAGCGAAACGATTTTGGACTGCATTAGGATTCGAAGTCTATGATCAAAATCCTTGGGAAGGAAAAATAGTTGACTGTTTAGAAAAACACATTCATGCGAAAGGAGTAAAAGCTATTGAATAAAAAATTAATGACATCTTCAAAAAACAAGGCATTACACGGAGTCTGTGCTGGTATTGCTGAGTTTTTCGGCATCTCTCCATTTATTGTAAGACTAATTTTTATCTTTACACCCGGCTCGCTTCTAATATACATTCTTCTCGCTCTTACATTGCCTGAAAACCGGGCTTTATATTAGTGACATGCTAAAACATACTTAATTGATAATTTTTAGAAAGCAGCTCCAATAATTTGATACCAGCAATACTGTTTCCTTTCTCATCTAATGCAGGGCCAAAAATACCAATGCCAAATTTACCTGGAACTGCGCCCATAATCCCACCTGAGACACCGCTTTTTGCTGGTATCCCTATTTTTATCGCAAACTCACCTGATGCGTTATACATCCCACATGTCACCATGAATGTTTTACATATACGAGCAATATGAACAGGAATGATTTGCTTGCCGCTATCTGGATCTACCCCATCCATGGCAAAGATTAGGCCAATCCTTGCTAATTCCAAACAATTCATTTCAATAGCACACTGTCTTGTGTACAAATCAATTAGCTCTTCCACATCTTCCTGAATGATGTGATGTTGTTTTAAAAAATAACTTAAGGATCTATTTAAATACGCAGTGTTAAATTCTGACTTTGCCACTTCTTCGCTATATTGAATTGTAGCATCATTTCCCAATTCTCTTATAAAAGATAATAGTCTTTGAAATCTCTCATCAATACTGTTTCCTTTTATCATATGAGTTACGACAAGCGCTCCAGCATTAATCATCGGATTCAAAGGTTTTGCTGGAGACGATGTTTCTAATTTTGCAATCGAATTAAAAGGATCGCCTGTTGGTTCCATACCAACACGATCAAACACGTAGCTTGGTCCCCTATCCATTAAAACGAGCGCCAAGCTGATCACCTTTGATATACTTTGAAGTGACATTTTCCTCTCAATATCACCTGCAGATATACATTGTCCATCAGGGTACTGAATGGCAATCGATAAATCATGAGGATTTGCTCTTCCTAGAGCAGGTATATAATCAGCAACCTTGCCATCTTTTGTAAACTCTCTTGCCTCTTTTACTAAAACATTTAATTCTTCGCTTGATTGACATGGCATCTTCATCACCCAAACATAGTATGAACTATTGCTTGGAATATCACTCTAAATTTTATTTAATCATTTAGGTCTCTTACTTCCGTACTTACTTGTATCCAAGCTAGGTTATTTCCTAATAGATTATAGCGCCCGTAGCTTTCCATATGAGGTGATTCGATAATGGCTTGTCACAAGAAGAAACCAAAAGTTAACTAGGGGTCTAGAAAGCAAATAAAAGACAATAGGTTAATCCAAAATTCCGGATTAACCTATTGTCTTACATACTTAACGAACAGCCAGTTCCTTGCCTTTTTTACTCAAAAGCATACCCGTTACTGCTATAGAGCATATTCCAAGTATAAGCAGTAAAATAAACACATGATGCAAGCTTGATTCCAATGCGATCCCTTTTAATTCGTCACTCAACCATAATCCTGAAACAGCAATCCCAATTGCCTGTCCAAGATTTTTCAATAAATTATGGGAGCCCATTGCCACTCCGCGTGTCTCCCATTCTACGGCGGATTGAACAGCAACCGTGAATGCAGTATAGGCTAGACCAAACCCGACTCCTAATACCCCTGTTACGACCATCATCCACGCCACTGTCGTTTCAGTATGGAAGAATACCAATCCAACACATCCGATGATAATAATGGCAATTCCAGCCATTGTAATATGAGCAATTGGTTTCTTGCTCATCCACCTTCCTGCAAATACAGCACCAATCGGCCATGTAACAGACATTGGCAACATGGCAACTCCAGAAAAAGTAGCATTTAAATTAGTGACACCTTGCACCCATAAAGGGATATAGAAAGTGACCGTGACAAGAATAAAACCTAATAAAAATCCGGCAACATTTGAAATCGAAATAAATTTATTTTTAAATACAGAAAGCGGCAGCATCGGTTCTTTTCCCTTTGCCTGAATCCAAATAAACGCACAAAGTCCAACGAAGGCAATAATAAATAATATAGAAATTTGACTAGTTATTTGTTTATACTCTTTTACTAATGTTAAAGCATATAAAAAAGAGCTCATACATATGGTAAAAGTTAAAATGCCGGCATAATCAATAACTTGTTTTTTCTTTTCAATATGTTCATGCAAGGCAAACCATAAAAGAAATAAAGATATGATTCCAAAAGGAAGATTCATAAAGAAAATCCAATGCCATGATATCGTATCGACAATAAACCCGCCGGCAAGAGGACCGAAAATACCGGCAATCCCCCATACACTGCTCATCCATCCTTGAATTTTCGCCCTCATGTTAAATTCAAATACATCACCAATGATTGTAAATGGAATCGTCGATAATGCACCTGCCCCGATTCCTTGAATAAGACGGAATACTACGAGCTGCTCCATCGTTTGGGATAGACCAGAAAGCATCGACCCTATTAAGAATATAATAGTCCCAATTGTAAACATAAGCTTTCGGCCATATAAATCAGCCATTTTCCCAAAGATTGGCGTACTAATTACTATAGCTAATAAATAGATGGAAATAACCCAAGTATATAAATGGCTTCCGCCTAAATCACCAACAATTTTAGGCATTGCCGTACTTACAATTGTTCCTTCAATTGCAGTAAGAAATGTAGAAATTAATAACGCTATTACGACAGACTTTTGTTTTGTCTCTTTATTCAATATCTCTCCCCCTAGTCCCGAGCCGAAGCTTAAAGCTTTATTTAGTATAACAAAATAATCTGCTCGTTACACTCTGTCAAATCCTGCTATCACAAACAAAATTGGGTTTCGTTAACACATTTGCCATGATAAAAAAATAGCAACCGAATATTCAGTTGCTAGTTATAATTTTTCAATTATTGTCGCATGAGTAAAAAATCAATCCTCATCATCGCTTTTGTATTCTAAAATATCTCCAGGCTGGCATTGTAAAGCCTTGCAAACTGCCTCCAATGTTGATAGCCTTATCGCTTTTGCCTTTCCGTTTTTTAGAATAGACAGGTTAGCCATCGTGATTCCCACCTTCTCCGAAAGCTCCGTGACACTCATTTTCCTTTTAGCCAACATTACATCAATATTGATTATTATTGCCATTTTTTTCACCTCAGACTGTTAAATCATTTTCTGATTTAATATCGATGGCATTTTTTAATAGCTTTTGAAGAACAGCTGCAAAGACTGCAACCACCATGCTGCCAAAAATAATGACCATTCCGATTAATATAATTCCTGGGGCATCGTCAACCTCTGCCATGAGATATATAAGCGGCATAAATAATACAAATAGGGCACTGATGATGATCGCACAGTATTTGATATTCTTTAAAGCCTGAACAGATAACTCCGAAAACGCCAGATTCTTATCGATATAGCTTAAAAGCCTTAAAGCCTGGTACAATGCAACAAAAAATACAAGCGCTGCTGCATACAAACCGATTAAAAAGGGATATTGCAAATAACTTAGCTGTGGATTTAATTCTGCAAAAAACTTAGCTATCCTCGGCAATACAAATATACACATAGCTAGGACAGGAAGTCCCATAAGAACAACAGCGAACTTTAAAAAGATTGTTTCCCGTTTCATAAAAACACCTCACTTGCTTAATTTCAATTTGATTTTAACAGATTATTTATCGTTTCGCAATAAATTATTATCCTTTATGATAATATAATTATCGTTTTATAAATATCCTTTTTATTTTTGATAAAAATAAAAAAGCATTCCTCATTAAAAGAAATGCTTTATAACTTTTCATAATTACCATCATGTTTTGTTTATTTTTAGATTCCCCATTAACAATGATTCTATTTCTTGTGCCTTAATAGGCGGACTGAATAAATACCCTTGGAGCTCATCACATCCCATTTGCATTAGCGTATTTCTTTCGTCCTTAGTTTCAATTCCTTCTGC
This sequence comes from Bacillus sp. FJAT-49711, assembly GCF_018343715.1. GTDB lineage: Bacteria > Bacillota > Bacilli > Bacillales > Bacillaceae_C > Lederbergia. Next base: position 357,829 of record NZ_JAGYPL010000004.1, read on the forward strand.
CACCACATTTAATTGGAGTCCTTTTGCCATGCTAAGGATTGATTGGACTAGACGGGATTTTTTCATATTTTGATCGATATCGGAAATGAATTGCCGATCGATTTTTATTTCATCGATTGGAAGCTGCAATAACGGATATAAAGATGAATACCCTTTTCCAAAATCATCAATTGATATTTTGACGCCAATCTCTTTTAACTGTCTAATAATACTTGCTACGTGGTCTAAATTTTTGATAAAAACACTTTCCGTTATTTCCAACTTAATATATTCAGGAGATAATCCTGACATTTTCAACGCTTGTTCAACCATCGATACTAAGTGATCTCGTTGAAACTGTTTCGCTGAAATGTTTACGGATATAGGTATTTTCGGAAAACCTTGATCCTGCCACTCTTTATTTTGTTTGCATGCCTGTATTAAAGACCAACGATCGATGTCTAATATTAATCCAATTTCTTCAGCGATTGGAATAAAAGTGGCTGGAGAAACAAAACCGAGCTCCGGGTCTATCCATCGAATTAATGCTTCCATACTTGTAATTCGGCCAAATTGATATTTTGGTTGATAATATAGTTCAAAATCTCCCTTATCTACAACTAACCTTAATGAATTTTCAATAAGAAGACGGTCATCATATTTATTTCGCATTGAGTCATTGAAAAAGTGAGCAACATTGCCACCTTTTTCTTTTGAATGATACATCGCAATATCTGCACATTTAATGAGGCTATCTATATCCTCTCCATCATCCGGATACACACTGATTCCAACGCTCGCCGTAACATAAAGCATATGGCCTTGCACAGAAAAAGAAGTGGAAAATTCATGAAGCATTTGTTTTAGTGTTTCATTTACTTCTTCTTTCTCTTTTATATTTATTACGATGACAAATTCATCTCCGCCTAATCGGAAAATATGACGACGTTCATGTTGTAATGCACGAAGGTGGTCTGCAACTAACTGAAGTAGTGTATCTCCAGCTGCATGGCCAATTGTATCATTGACTTGCTTAAATTGGTTAATATCAATAAATAGAACAGCAAAAAGTGAAGAAGGCTGGTTGTAAATTAAACTTTTTACATAATCTTGAAAATGGCGGCGGTTAGGCAAACCCGTCAACACATCGTAAAAAGCTAAATGATTTAATCTAAATTCAGATTCTATTAATTGCTCTGTCTGTTCCTTCAATTTATGATTCATTTCATGGCTTTCTCGGAATAACTCTTTTAGCTTCTCCGCCATTTCTCTTAAATTTTTCGAGAGTACTCGCAGCTCGGAAACATGACTATGCGGCCATTCAATATGTTCATATTGAATTAACTTTTCTGGTAAACGTGTAGATGCTAAAGTCAATTGTCTAATATTATTCATAAAAATACTGCTGACATTCTGCACAAAAATGGAAAGGAATAAAGCAAAAAGGAAGGAATAGCCTAGTTGCTCTAAAAAAATATCAAAAAATTTATTTTGATATTGGGAGATTGGGAGTCGAACATTTATTTTAATTCCCGATGATACTAATTCATCATCATATAAATAATATCCTTTACTCCATTTACTAATTGGCTCAAAACCCCCATCTTTAGGTAATATGACAAGAAAATCTTTATTAGGCTGTCTTAGTACCTCTTGATTTGCCATGCTATAAACAGTATGTACAGGAATATCTTGAGAAGTTGAAGCGTACACCTCATTTTTGTCGTTCATAATAACAATATCTAACTCTTTGGAATCAAAATGATGGACCAAATCATTCATGAGATCAATTTGTTTTGCATTTTTTATAGACAATTGCTTTACATCTTCTTTACTCCAGTTAGAAATATCATTTTCCATATGGGTGACTATGTTTTTTACATCAGAAATATTTTTACTATCTAATAACGCTTGAGCATTGCGCGCATTAGATACCACGCTAAAAAAGAAAGGCACTATAATAGAAATAACAATTAAATGAAACAAGAACTGGTGAATAGAAAAATTGTTCTTATTCACCTTATTATTGTTGAAAAATATATAAAAAGGAACATAAGCCAAAAGCATATCTGCAACTACTACATTAAATAAGCCATTGACAATCATTTTTGATATTTGAAAGTAAAGCGCATTCCCTGTCAAAAAAGGCTTATTGATAAATAAAAGGCCCATTAAACCGATGGTCATCCAAAAAAGGATATCGACAAAAAACATTTTAGCGCGTCTACCTTTACGGAAAAATGCACCTACAAAAACAATTTCTACTATGAGCAGCGCCTGCAGTGCAACAGAAGAAAGATGATGAGGTATAAAAATGAACGATAGCAATCCAGCGAACACCGCTTGCGGAAGCCCAAAAAGACGGAGCATTAAAAATAAAAAGATACTTGTAAAAGCAAAGGTAATCCCATAGGGTAATGCTATATAGTAGCTTGAAGATAAAATAATAAGTCCTAAAATAAGAAAAAATAGAAAAACCGCACTATTTTTCTTCATAAAGTTAAACATATAAACAACCCAATCTATAAAAATTACTTTCATCTATTATATAAATCATAATATATGGAAATAGTCTTAATTGTAAATGCCTGTCCAATATTGCAGGAAGTAGATTGTGAGAAGTGAAGAAACAGTTCATATTGAGTTCATAAACTTATTATAAGATACTTATTGTACTTGAGGATGAGTAAAACACTTAGCATTGTGAAAAAACATTGATATGCATGATTCGATAGTAAGTATAAAGCAGTATAAAGTAACTGCTTTTATCGGAAAATTACCGAAGAACGGAGCTACAAACTATGAAAAATAAGCAAAATAGCTTAAAGCCATTTATTTCACTGATTTTATCAACAAATATTCCAAAGCTAGCATTAACGCTCGGGTTAGTCGCAAGTTTGATTACGACCATTGCGGGACTCGTTGTTCCACTACTAACAAAAAATTTAGTAGATGGCTTCTCAGTTTCACTTTTAAGCATTCCCCTTATCATTGCCATTGGGATTGCATTCATAGCCCAAGCAATTATTAGTGGATTCTCTCTCTACCTGCTTACATCTGTTGGTCAAAAAATTGTCGCTAGACTTCGTGATCGCATGTGGGTAAAGCTCATACGGCTACCTGTAAGCTATTTCGATAAAACATCAAGTGGGGAAACAGTTAGTCGAGTTGTGAATGATACTAGCATCGTAAGAGAATTGATTTCACAACATTTTCCGCAATTCATTACAGGTATTATTTCCATTATAGGTGCTGTTACCATCTTGCTCATTATGGATTGGAAAATGACGCTAATGATGTTAATTGCCGTTCCAATAACTATTGCCATTATGTTTCCTCTTGGACAACAAATGGCGAAAATATCTCGTGGTTTGCAAGATGAAACAGCTGTGTTTACTGGACATATTCAACAAACACTTGGTGAAATCAGATTAATGAAAGCTTCAACGGCTGAACAAAATGAAGAGCAAAAAGGCTTATCTGGTATTCAAAAGCTATTGAGCTTTGGACTAAAAGAAGCACGTGTCTTTGCATTAATCGCTCCGATTATGCAATTTGTTATTATGCTCGTTATTGTGATGATTATCGGATACGGCGGGATGCGCGTAGCAAGTGGAACGATGTCCACTGGCTCACTCGTTGCTTTTCTGCTTTATCTTTTTCAAATTATCATGCCAGTTACTACTTTCGCTATGTTTTTTACACAATTACAGAAAGCAAAAGGAGCAACAGAACGGATTATCAATATATTAGAATTGCCGTTAGAAGAAGGGCAGGAAGGACTAAATATCGATATAACAAACAAGACTGTCCATGTTGATAATATATCGTTCGCATATAGTGAAGATGAACCTGTTTTAAAAAATATATCGTTTGAAGCAAAATCGGGTGAAATGATTGCCTTTGCTGGACCGAGCGGCGGTGGAAAAACAACGATGTTTGGCTTATTAGAACGATTTTACGAGCCGACTGCTGGTGACATCCGCATTGGAGACACTTCTATTAAAGATTTGTCTATTGAATCTTGGCGTAGTCAAATAGGTTATGTTTCTCAAGAAAGTGCGATGATGGCAGGAACGATTAGAGAAAATCTTTGCTACGGCTTGGAAAATTGGAAGGAAATAGATGATGAACGTCTTTGGGAAGTAGCAAAAATGGCATACGCAGATCAGTTTATACGCTCTTTCTCACATGGATTAGATACAGAAGTTGGCGAGCGCGGGGTAAAATTATCCGGTGGGCAAAGACAAAGAATCGCGATTGCACGAGCATTCTTACGAGATCCTAAAATATTGATGATGGATGAAGCGACGGCGAGTCTAGATAGCCAATCAGAAGGTATCGTCCAACAAGCCTTGGCACGTCTAATGGAAGGAAGAACTACCTTTGTCATCGCTCACCGCCTATCCACAATCGTTGATGCCGATAAAATTATCTTTATCGAAAAAGGGGAAGTAACCGGAAGTGGAACGCATAAGGAATTGATAGCAACCCATGCACTGTATCGGGAGTTTGCCGAACAGCAGTTAACGTAGATTAGAAAAGCGCAAGCGCCTTGTTCATCGACGTACTGCCACCATGACGCGGGTCCGTCGACGTTGCCACAGGACGTGGCGGTTTTAGTTGACGCTCCTCATTAGTCCTTCGACTGAGATAAAAGAAACACGGTGATGAACGAGCCAATGTTGCCTTTTGGACATGAAATTTGCCAGTCGATAGGAGGTGGAAAGCAAAAGCCTCATTTAAAAAAACAGATTTTTTACTCATGAAAAAAGACCAGGACATAACTATTTCCGACAAAGATAAATCCGAACAATAGGTTGTTTATAGTATATACACGCTCCGGAAATATACTTCGCTTTCCGTGGGCGGCTGGCGAGCCTCCTCGCTCGTCCCGAGCTGCGGGGTCTCACCTATGCCTTCCTCCCACAGGAGTCTTCGTATATTTCCTCCGCTAAGTTAGATCATTGTTCGTCTTTAGGTTTGATTGTTTTAGTTATGTCCCAGCCTCTTTTCCCATTAACTTATTGTCTTGTTAGTGTCTTCGATTTTTTTCCCATTAATCTTTGGTAATCAGAAATATCTTCAGGTTTATCAGGATCAACAGTAATCATCACCTTCCAACCCATTTCCTCAAATACTTGCTGAAATTCATTAGCATTTTCCTCTGAATTAACGTATAAAACGGCTGGTCTCGCATTCGATCCTAATTTAGACATTTTCCTTCCTCCTTATAAGATTAATTAATATTTAACTCCAAAAGCTGTTCATGCGCTTTATTTCTTGTAAGATTTTTCGACTGCCATGATTCGTTTTTTATACTTTCTATGTCTGCTTTACGCTCTTTTAGCAAATCCTTCAACTCTGGAACATTCGGATTCTTTTCGTATACCTCTAATAGACCTAAGATCCCTGTCGCTGATAAGCTGTTTAAATAATAAATATCAATTTTTTCAGTAAGCTCAAATCGGTCAATATTTCTTTCAACAACAAACTTATCGATATTGACAATATTCAGTCCAACGTAGTAAATGAGAGATGCAATAAAATAAAAGTGAAACAAGGAAAGCTTATCAAGCCAAATTTTAATTAAGGTATACGCAAAAATAATCATTAAGAAAATCATGAACGAATGAGCTAGCACCCTTGTAAATGTAAAGCCATACGCATCTTCATACATGGTCATTCGCATAAATGCCGATACGAGGAGGACCCCGCTTGATAAAACGAGAACCGTTAAGGCAATCCGAATTGTCTGTTTTAAAAAGCCATGAATATGTTTTGTGAAATTAATAACTCCTGTTGTAACACTAAGATTAATTAACGTGACAAATAGCAATTCAAAAAAACCACGCCGTGCATATTCCGCATAAGTGTATCCTTCATCGAGCGAACCGCTGAAAAAGTATTTAAATTGGATGGCAACAAATAATACATAGACGATATCAAGAAGTACTAACATCGTAAGCGTAATAATTCCATCCATTACAATCGGCTTAACTTCCTTTTGGACATTATTATCATTTTTTCGTGATAAAACTTCCATAAAACCAAAGAAAGTGAATGTGTAGATTAAAATAATAAGGAAACGAAACAAATATTCTGCGTTAAAGTTAAATAGGCTAGGAATATTATTAATTAGCCTTTCAAATTGGGTATCTGCCGAAATTAATAAATTTAGTATGATAAATAAAATAGGTATTGATACAGCGATGCCTAGAATAATTTTTATCCAAATATCATAGTGCTTTTTGTTCGTTTTTTTCCTAAACAAGCCTGCAACATGTTTTGTAAATATTGCGCTAAAACCGATTCCTTCAAAAAGTCGACGAGCAGCGTAAAAAAGAAAGCGCAGATTGCTCCATTCTCTTTTCTGTGGTGAAGTAATTAATACTAGATGAAAAATAACAAGTGCGGGAATAACCACAATATTCAACGTATAAAAAAGAGCAGTATCATATAGAAAATAACAAATTGCTAAAATCCATATTGATATTAATACTAAATACCCGAAACGTTGATGTGAGAATGGATAAGTTCTAAACTTATAAAAAACAATAGTATAAAACACAACCGTAAAAATGATGTAGGATATTCCGATTTGATCCCTGAAAAACGCTTCTTCAGCAACAATCCCTACTAAGAAACACATAATGAAGAACAACCAGTCTACTCGTTCAATTTTCAATTCCATCTAAAGACCCCCTATATTGTTATTCTATATATATAGAAATTCTATGTATGGTGTTAAAAAAAAGCTCAGATGGAAGCTTTTTTCCCCCATTTATAGCTAATTAGGCAAACTGGGTATAAAAGAAGCGTGAATAAAATGCAAAGGCCAATAAAGGTTTCCGTCAACAATGGGTAAAACCATTTATGAGGGATGATTTTAAAAACCGTTAAAACCATAAGTATTAGATTCGGGATTAAGGCTAATAAGAAAGTTCCTTTTAACAATTTCCTCCCACTATGTCCAAAGCCTCTGCCTATCTCATAACCAAGCAGCGCCCAAAAAAACAAGTAAATGAACGCTATTACGATTGGAAAGCTCGTTAACAGATTCCATATGCTCGTCAACCAGTTCCAATCAAATAAATTATGCGCTAGAGTGAGGACAGCCCCACCACCAAAAAACAAAATATTTACCGCAATAAACAGCCATTTCATATTGCTCGGTGTAACGGAAAGCTCTTCCTTCCACATCGCGGCAATTTCAGTAGGTGTTCCTAGCTTTGAATATATTTGATTCCGCAGCTCGACTTCATCAGCTAGATGGGAGTGGCGGTCTAGAAAATCATCGAGATGGAAATCATATTCTGTTAAAATTGATTCAATTTCCTTATGATTTGCGAGATTCTCCGCAAGTTCTGTTAAAAACTCATTCTTCAGCCGTTCCACGATTTTTTCTCCCTATCACCCTGTTCATCACCGAAACAAAGTCGTGCCATTCATGCGTTTTTTCCAGAAGCATTTCTTTTCCTTCTGAAGTTAGGTGATAATACTTCCTAGCCGGCCCTTTTTCTTGTTCCTGCCAGTAACATTCGATATACCCTTGCTTTTCAAGCTTATGAAGTGCCGGATATAGCGTGCCCTCTTTGAAGGAAATCCCGTTACTGCTGCGATTCTCCAGTTCCTTAACAAGCTCGTATCCGTACATATCCCGCTCATCTAATAATTGAAGCAGCAAAAGAGATGTACTTCCCTTTACCAATTCACGATTAAACATTTTATCACCTACCTAGTTGTTTTAGGTATATAGAAATTCTACATGAAGGGAAATATAATGTAAAGGATTTTTCCATTTTTTAATGAAAAATATTTAAATTGGAACTTCGATTTCCTTACATTCTATTTTGCGGGAGGCCCAAATTTCCCTTCATGAAAATCGCGAAATGCCTGTTGAATTTCTTCCATTGAGTTCATGACAAAAGGACCGTATTGAACGACATCTTCTTTTAAAGGTACTCCTGAATAAATCAGTAATTTTGCGCGTTCGTTTGCGTTGATGACTAATTCACTCTCCTGATCATTGCCATCTTCTTTAAAAGTAAGGGTTGCTACGCCAGTTTTCTTTAATTTGACTTTCGACTCACCTATTTCCACTTCACCAGCACGAACAACTATAAAAGCATTGTGATTTTCTGGGAGGTTATATGTGTACTTTCCCGTCTCGGTGAAAGTTATTTCTGTCATAGTAATGGGGACAAGACTATTCATCGGACCAACAACTCCTGAAATGTTCCCTGAATATACCTTCAGATATCCATGTTCAAACGAAACAACTGGAACCTTTTCCACATGTATATTCTGATACGATGTTTTCGTATTTTTTAAGTGTTTCGGAAGATTTAGCCATAGTTGCAGAGTATGAATTAAATCATCATCGACTGCTTCTTCTGCATGCCTCGCCGCCCATCCAGCATTCATATATTGTACATCTCCTGCTTCCAAGATTGAATGTCCTCCGTGGTTATCAATATGCTCGAGTCTTCCATCAATTACATATGTAATAGTTTGAAAGCCGCGATGAGGATGGTCCGAAAAAGTTCCGCGCTTAAACCAATCATCAGCCATTAAGATAAACGGATCAAATTCTTCTTTTCGTTCTGGCGGCAATATCCAGCCTTGCTGCACATGAGGATAGCCATTTTCATTGTATTTTACAGATCTTCCGAACGAGAAAGCCCATTACGGTGCGGCAGCATCACCTTTAGGAATGGGATGAAAGTTCGGTCAAATGCGGACCACATTAAACCGTAAGGTTGTGGTACTTCAAGCATTTGAAATATTGCCCCTCTTATAACGAACGTATGTTGCCACTTCGAACAAAAACTAATACAATATAGGTACAGGCTAATTAAGGTGAACAGGCACCACCGTGTCATCTAATAACGATTTTTATTCTTGATTCAAAGATTGAATAAATACTGTTGGAAATGGATCAAGCCAATCAACCGAACATATGTTGAACAACTAAAACAAGGGGGTGAAATCATGTCTCAAATAATCACGGTGAAAATCAAACTGTTGCCTACAAAAGAGCAGGCTTTGGTCTTGACTGAAATGTGTAAAACATATATCTCAACGATTAACGATCTTGTATCTGAGATGGTAGCGGAAAAGAAAAGTACAAAGAAATCAAGCAAGCATATTGATGCTCCCCTGCCAAGTGCAGTGAAAAACCAAGCGATCAAAGACGCTAAAAGTGTTTTTAAAAAGGCAAAGAAAAGTAATTATGAAGTGGTTCCCACTTTAAAGAAACCTATGTGTATATGGAATAATCAAAACTATTCTTTTGATTTCACCCATTTTTCAATGCCGCTCATGGTGGATGGAAAAGCAAAGAAGACGCCTATTCATGCCTTATTGGTTGATAAAGACAATCGCACCCTTGATTTGCTTAAACATAAATTAGGTACACTTCGCATCACCAAAAAATCAGACAAATGGATCGCCCAAATTTCTGTCACCATTCCAACCGTCCAAGGATCAAGTGTGAAAGTAATGGGAGTAGACCTTGGTTTAAAAGTACCTGCAGTTGCTGTAACAGACGATGAAAAGGTACGGTTCTTTGGCAATGGCAGACAAAATAAGTTTAAAAAGAGAAAATTTCGTTCGGATCGTAAAGCGTTGGGTAAAAAGAAAAAGTTAAATGCTATTCGTAATTCACAAGATAAAGAGCAGCGTTGGATGAAAGATCAAGATCATAAAATCAGTCGTGCTATTGTCAATTTTGCTAAAGGTAATAAAATATCTGTTATTCGCCTGGAACAATTGGCGAATATTAGACAGACGACACGCACAAGTCGTAAAAACGAAAAGAATTTGCACACTTGGTCATTCTATCGTTTATCCCAGTTTATTAAATACAAAGCAAAAATAGTGGGGATTAAAGTTGAGTACGTGAATCCTGCATACACAAGTCAAACATGTCCAAAATGCTCTGATATGAATAAAACGCAAGACAGAAAATACAAGTGTAAATGCGGATTCCAGATACATCGTGATATCGTCGGTGCAATGAATATTCGATATGCACCTGTGGTTGATGGTAATAGTCAATCAGCCTAGGGAACTATATGTTCTGCCCTATGGGGGGTAATGAGATACCCTAACCTTGCAGGCTGTTCAAAGCAGAAATGAATTGAGAACGTTTAGTCATGCAAGAATCCCACCCGTTTCACCGTAAGGTGTAGGGCTTGCGACTTTAGTCGTGGGAGTCTCAAGTACCAATGATCCTTCACATCTCTTTGAAAAATTGATAAATGTTGATTTTTCATTATCATAACTCCCCGTTGTTGTTTGAATATCTTTATTCAACTTTACAATTTGATGTTGACTTGTGTAAATATATTTGTTTTGGTCATATGAATTACTAATGATTGTTATCGATTTTCAAATAAGATTGATCATCTCATCTTTTAGCCTTAGCTGTCGTTCCCCGAATAATGAGATTTGGTTTAAATAATATTCGTTCCTTTGTTTGATTTTTATTTTTGATTTCGCTAATGATGACATCGACAACCTTCTTTCCCATTTCAGTTATAGGTTGTGCGACTGTCGTTAAACCAGGGACGGTTGTAGTAGCTAAAATCGTATTATCGAAACCGATGATTGATAAGTCTTCTGGAATTTTTAACCCTATTTCCTTAGCTTCTTGTATAACACCAACGGCGATAAGATCGTTGCACGCAAAAATTCCAGACGGCACTCTTCCTTTTTGAACAATTTGCCTAAAGCATTCTTTGCCATTTTCTATTGAAGCGACTGTTCTACATATATTTTCTTCACGACTTACTAAATCATGCTCTGCATGGGCTTCTAGATACCCGTATATTCTTAGCTTACTACTTTTGGCATATTCAGCAATGATAAGAATATCTTGATGTCCTTCTGAAATAAGATGAGAGGTTGCTTCATATCCTCCTTTAAAATCATCCACAGATATCGATGTCACTCCAAGACCCGCATCGTCCCGGGTTAACATAACAAGTGGAATTCCCCTACTCGCGACACCTTCCAAAACTTCTTTATTATGGAAGCTTGAAGCAACAATCATTCCATCCACATGTTTTCTTTGTAAAAGTTCTATGTATTTCTTCTCTTTTTCCACGTTTTCGTCTGTGCTGCAAATGATTACACTCATTCCACTTTCATGCGCCCGATCTTCAATTGTTTTTGCCATTTCAGAAAAAAATGGGTTTGAAATATCGGGGACCAAAAGCCCAAGTGTTTCGGTCCCTTTTCCAGTTAATGCAGAAGCCATCAAACTGGGATGATAATTAAGCTTCTCCATTGTTTCTTTAACTCTTTCCCTTGTTGTATCGCGCATTTGTCCAGTATTGTTTATAACTTTTGAGACAGTAGCAATAGATACTCCAGCCGCTTTGGCCACATCATAAATCGTTGGTTTCATTTCTTAGATGCCTCATTTCTTGGTCTTACTCATATATCATATTTTTGGCTTTTACTTGAACTAATTGACCTGTTTCAAATGATGTTTTACATGAATATCCGAGAATGGTTGACTGTACGCCATCCTCAACATTTATATTCGGTGTGCGATTCTCCAAAATGCAATTGATAAATTCCTCTGCTTCACTTAAATATGCCTGCTCAAAGCGTTCCAAGAACCCATCTACACATTCTTGAATCACACCTTCATCTTTCATGATAACAACTTGATTTCTTTCTGGAACTGTTCCAATTCGAAGAGTCCCCTTCGTTCCGATAATTTCAGTTTCGATATGATATCCATGGGCACAATTGCGGCCAGCTACAAAAATTCCGATCGCATTATTATCAAAACGAACCATTGCCGCACCCGTTTCGGCATCATCAATTTCATCAAATTCCGGACGAGCGTAACTGCCCCCAATTGCCCAAACTTCCTTTGCTTCTACTCCTAGATACCAACGCGCCAAGTCAAAATCATGGATGGACATATCAAGGAAAAGACCTCCACTATAATTCGCACGGGCAAATTTTAAAAAGCTCTCCATTTTATTAGCCGGGTCCAAACCGTAACAACGAATTAAAATTGGTTTACCGATTACTCCCGCTTCAATTTTTTCCTTTGCCGCCATATAAGAACGGTCATATCTGCGCATAAACCCAAGCATGAACACTTGATTAGGATGAGCTTTTACTGCCTGTTGAACATCATAAGCTTCCTCCACGTATAGTCCCAATGGTTTTTCGCTAAAAACATGAAATCCAAGATCTAGAGCTTGTTTAATTTGCTCACAATGGAAATTAGAAGGTGAAGCGATAAAAATGGCATCTAATTCTTTATTCGCGAGAATATCTTCATATTTTGTATATCCGTAAGGTATATTCCATGCTTCCATTACCTCTTGAACTTCTTCTTCTATAACACTGCATACCGCTGATAATTCGCAGCGTGGAATTCTAAATGCCAAGTTTTCCGCATGCCTTCTGCCTAGCCGACCAAGACCTACAATTCCAACTTTAACTTTTTTCATTTAGACATCACACCCCGGCTGTTTCTTTTATAAAATGTCGTGCCTTTAAAGCGTATTCGAACGGATTAGCTTGTGCTGGATCTTGCTCAGCTTCAACAATCATCCAACCTTTATACCCTGACTTTGACAACACTTGAAATACTGGTTCAAAGTTGATGACTCCGTCACCCGGGACAGTAAACACCCCTTTTTTCACAGCTGTTAAAAAACTAAGACGGTCCTGTATGACTTCTCTAGCAATCTCAGAACGAACATCTTTTAAATGAACATGCTTGATTCTTTTGAAATGTTTTTCTAAAACCTCGAGTGGGTCCTCCCCAGAAAAATAAAGATGACCAGTATCATATAAAAGAGATACGAAATTCGGATCCGTCATCGCCATTAGGCGATCTATTTCTTCTGTTGTTTGCACTCCGGTTCCCATATGATGGTGGTAAACGAGTTTCATATTTTTCTCTTTTGATAGTTTACCTAATCTATTTAATCCTTCCGCAAGCTTCGTCCATTCCTCATTTGTAAAAATAGGTTTTTCCGCAAACAAAGGAGTATTTACATTTCCTTGAATACTGCGACCTTGTTCAGAAACAACGATTACTTTTGCACCCATTTCATGTAAAAAATCGCGATGGGCAATATACGCTTTTTCTGTTTCCTCAAAAGGCTTTGTCGTTAAAAAGGCACTGAACCAAGCACTTGCAATTTCTAAATTTCTTAAAGCTAGTGCTTTTTTTAGTATCGGAATATCTCTAGGGTATTTGTTGCCGACTTCGGTTCCTGAAAAACCAGCAAGTGCCATTTCGCTAATGCACTGTTCAAATGTATTTTCTCCGCCAAGCTCGGGTAGGTCATCGTTCGTCCAACCAATAGGTGCAATTCCAAGCTTAACTGCGGTAACATCAAACATAATAGCTTCCTCCTTTCAATACTGTCTCGCTTTTTTCAGTTGTTCTTCTTTTTCTGCAAAAGCGGATTGAATCGAATCATTTTTAGACACTTCTGCAACTCCGACATGCCACCATGCACCGTAGCCATCTGTCATTGTTTTCGGAAGTACTTTAATATCTATTAAGGTAGAAACAGCTTGTTTTTTAGCATCTTCCAATGCTGCGAGTAATTGCTCCATTGTTCTTGCTGTGTAAGTTTTCACACCGTATCCAGCAGCACTTTGCGCATAATCAATATGCATAATGGATCCAGTCAATTGATTCGTTTTAAGATCACGCATACGGAATTCCGTACCGAAGCTCCTTATTCCGTTCCCCATTTGCAGGTTATTAATACAGCCAAAGCCTGCATTATCAAAAAGGAGGACATTAATTTTTTTCTGCTCTTGAATACTTGTAATCAGCTCTGAATGAAGCATTAAATAGCTGCCATCCCCAACAAATGCATATACTTCTTGGTCTGGTGCCGCCATCTTCGCTCCAAGTGCTCCCGAAACTTCGTAGCCCATACATGAATAACCATATTCCATATGGTACGTATTTGGTGTTTTACTCATCCACATTCTTTGCAAGTCTCCTGGCAAACTACCGGAAGAACCAACAACAATTGCGTCATCATCAATAGATTTATTGATTTGACCGATAACAGCGGTTTGTGTAAGACTTGATCCGAAGATTTCTTCATATTCAGCTAATTCTTCATCTAAATGTCCCGCCACTTCAGGTTTAAAATCGGCCGCTCCGTAATTTGTTTCGCAAAGTCTTTTTAACTCAACTGCCCATGAAGCTTTTGCTTCTTGAATTTCACTCTCATATGAGCTCTTATAATGGGCATCTTTCAGTTCTTCCATTAGTGCATGCAGTGCCGTTTTTGCATCAGCTACAACTTGGGTAGCATCTAATTTACCTGCATGGAACTCGGATATATTAATTGTGATAAAATCAATATCCTCTGATTGAAAAAGATGCTTTGAAGCAGTTGTAAAATCCGTAAACCTTGTACCAATTCCAATGACTAGATCAGCGGATTTTGCAATAGAATTCGCAGCAGCATTTCCCGTTACACCAATTCCACCTAAATTAAGTGGATGTGAGCTTTCAATCGCACTTTTTCCAGCTTGCGTTTCGGCAAAAGGTATATGAAAGGCTTCGGAAAATTCACGCAAAGTACTTGCCGCTTCCGAATAACGGACACCTCCACCGCAGATGATAAGCGGTTTTTTCTTACTTTTAATTAATTCAATTGCTTCATTTAAAGCTCGATCCGTTGGCCTTTTTCGATTAATCGTATAAACACGCTTTTTAAAAAAGGAATCAGGAAAATCATATGCCTCACCTTGAACATCTTGCGGAAGAGCAATCGTAACAGCACCGGCATCTCCTTGACTCGTCAACACACGCATCGCATTTATCATCGCGGACATCAATTGCTCGGGACGATTGATGCGATCCCAATATTTACTGACAGCCTTGAATGCATCATTCGTAGAGATCCCAAGATTATAAGGTTGTTCAATTTGTTGAAGAACCGGGTCGGGTTGTCTAGTTGCAAAAGTATCCCCTGTTAGCAAGAGCAAAGGAATATTATTAGCTGTTGCCGTTCCAGCCGCTGTTACCATATTTGCCGAACCAGGGCCAACCGAAGTAGTACAAGCAATTAATTGTCCGTGATGCATTTGTTTGGCAAAAGCAGTTGCCGCATGGGCCATCCCTTGTTCATTTCGACCTTGATATACTTCAAGATCACCACTGTCCTCTTCCAACGCTTGCCCCATACCGAGCACATTTCCATGACCAAAAATCGTAAAAATTCCTTTGAAAAGCTTTTGCTCCTTGCCATCTCTCTCCATATATTGCTGATTCAAAAACTTTATCAAAGCTTGAGCAGTTGTTAGTTTCATAAAACTCACCTCATTTTTTGTTAATTGGGGTTGAATCGCTTGTGCATTTCGCAGAGATTTTCGATTAAATCTATTCTCGGCACCATTACATCGAGAATTAAACCTGAATTCTCGATCAAACCTTCTCCCAGAGTCGTTTCATCGTGAATTACCGCTGAATTCTCGGCCAAACCATCTACCAGTGCTATTTCATCGAGAATTAACTCAGAATTCTCGACCAAATCTCTTCCCAGCACTATTTTATCGAGTATTAACGAGGTATTAGCGATGAAATTATCTAATCCATTAATTTCATCGTGAATAAACAATCATTTATACCCAGCGAGCAGTTACAACTTTCTTTCTCGTATAAAATTCCACGCCATCTGTCCCATTCGCATGCAAATCTCCGTAGAAGGAGTCTTTATATCCTGAGAATGGGAAGAATGCCATTGGGGCTGGGACTCCGATATTGACTCCAAGCATCCCCGCATCGATCGTTTCGCGGAACTTGCGCACGCTTCCTCCATCTTTTGTAAAAATACAAGCGCCGTTTGCAAATCTTGATTCATTCGCAAGTCGTACTGCTTCTTCAAGATTTTTCACACGTGAGATAGACAATACGGGAGCAAATATTTCGTCTTGCCATATTTTCATTTCACTTGTCACTTCGTCAAATATTGTTGCTCCTACGAAATATCCGTCCCCATCCACGCTGTCCTTACGACCATCTCGAACAATACGGGCACCCTCTTCTATACCTTTTTCAATATATTGCAATGTTCTTTCTTTATGCTGTTCACGTATAACTGGTCCTAGGAAAACACCTTCTTCTAGTCCATTGCCTATTTTAATGTCGTTTGTTTTTTGTAATAAGATGTCGATAAATTCATCGGCAACTGCCTCTTCCACCGCAACAACTGAAGCTGCCATACAACGTTCTCCTGCGGAACCAAACGCCGCATTCATAATTTGCGTTGCAGCATTATCCAAGTTGGCATCATGTAATACGATGGAATGATTTTTCGCGCCAGCCAGTGCTTGAACTCGTTTTAAATTTTGCGTTCCACGTTTATAGACGTATTCCGCCACTGGTTGGGAGCCGACGAATGAGATTGCCTTCACATCCTTGTGATCCAATAATCCATTTACGACGTCGTGGGCACCATGGACAATATTCAGCACTCCTTTAGGCAATCCCGCTTCCTCAAATAGCTGTACTAAACGATTCGCTAGTAACGGCGTCCGCTCGGAAGGTTTAAGAACAAACGTGTTTCCTGTTACGATTGCCATCGGAAACATCCAGCACGGCACCATCATTGGAAAATTAAAGGGGGTAATTCCTCCGACAACACCGAGCGGATAACGATAAACTCCTGATTCAAGATCCGTAGCAATAGAAGGTAATTGTTTTCCCATCATCAAAGTTGGTGCACCTGAAGCAAATTCCACACACTCAATGCCACGCAATACTTCCCCATGGGCTTCAGTAAAATTTTTGCCATTTTCTTTTGTAATTAGTGTTGCTAGTTCATCCCAATGCTCCACTAAGAGTTGTTGATATTTAAATAGAATACGGGCCCGTCTTGGAACAGGCATCTCTTTCCAAGCTTCAAATGCATCTGCCGCTGCTTGAACTGCCCTGTCCACATCTTCTTTTGATGAAATGGGAACATGTGCAAGCTCTTCCCCTGTTGCCGGGTTATAGACGATTTCCGTTTTCGCCGTATTCGCATTCACCCATTCTCCACCTATATAATTTTGTATATGTGTCATGTTCAAAACCTCCAAGTATGATTAATCAATTGCCACAGCGTCATCTATAAACTCATCAATTTCACTCTTCGTTGGCATCGCATCTGAACAGCTATGTTTGGAAATGACGATCGCTGCTGAAGCACTTCCGAATTCCATCGCTTTTGGAATATCCCAACCATTCATCAATCCGAAAATAAATGCTGATGCATACGCATCACCTGCTCCAAATGTCTTCAATACTTTCGTTTTAAATGTGCCGCCTTTATGAGAATCGCCATTTTTCGTATAGGCAATTGATCCTTCAGAACCATGTTTGATCACCACAACTTCAGCACAGTAA
Organism: Bacillus sp. FJAT-49711; assembly: GCF_018343715.1. Lineage (GTDB taxonomy): Bacteria > Bacillota > Bacilli > Bacillales > Bacillaceae_C > Lederbergia. The sequence goes on from NZ_JAGYPL010000004.1 coordinate 375,215, forward strand.
TCAAACCATTTCTGAGCTGTTTTTTGATCATCCTGATTGAAATCTTTTTCAAATTGCTCCATCATATCGAATTCTTCACGTGTTCCGATGATGACGTCACACTTTTCCGCAGCCAAATTATAGTACACCGCCGTTTCCTGAGCGGATTTCCAAGTATACGGACGGTAGTCCAAATCCATAATGAGGACAACATTATTTTTTCGTGCAAAATCCAACGCCAGAAAAACTGCCTCTCTTGAAGGGCTTGCCGCCAGCGCAGTACCAGAGACAAGTAGAACTTTAGATTGTTTAATATAATCTTCAGAAACATCGGCCGTTTCTAGTTTTAAATCCGCCACATTATCGCGATACATTAAAATACTGCAATCTTCCGGACTTTTAATTTCTGTAAAAGCAAGCCCTGTTACAGCACCAGTATGATCAACCGAAACTTCGGAAGTATCGATATCGTTAATTTTTAAGTATTGAACGATGAAACGCCCCATTTGATCGTCCGCTACTTTTCCGATAAACCCTGTTTTTAAACCTAATCTGGAAGAGCCAATCGTAATATTCGCCGGAGATCCTCCAACATATTTTGTAAAAGAAGATGTTTCTTCCATTGGACGATTGAACTGATCAGCATTTAAGTCTATGCAAAGCCTGCCAATTCCAATTAAATCGAGGGAACGATCTTGTTTAAAATTTAAGTTGTACACTGTTAGTCACCCTTCCTATTAAAAAGCCATTCATGATTCGGATCATTATGAAACTTCCAAGTCCGATTCGGACCTGCCATCACGTTTAAGTAATACGATTCATATCCAGCAACAGCTGACACTGGGTGGTAGCCTTCTGGGACCAACACTACATTTCGATGTTCGACGCTCATTGTTTCATCTAAGCTGCGGTCATCATTATAAACTCGCTGGAAAACAAATCCTTGAGACGGATTAATCTCGTGATAATATGTTTCTTCTAAATATGATTCATAAGGTAAGCGATCCTCATCATGTTTATGTGGCGGATAACTTGATGTATTCCCATCAGGTGTAAAAACCTCCACGACTAGTAAACTATCAGCCTCTTTTTGTTCGGGTAAAATATTATGGATTTTTCTACTCATCTTTCCCGATCCACGATCTTCTTGCCCTACATCCTCAGGGGAGATTAATCTTGCCGGATAATTTCCTTTTCCAGGCGCTAGACAAACAGCCAGTTCTAAATCGGTTAAGGCTTTCACCGTATAGGAGTCATCATTCGGAACATATACAGAATATGGCGGGGTTTTTTCAAAAACACTCATTCTTCCACCAATATCGCTAAAGGTTTCCTTTTCTGTCTGGACATCTGCTTTTCCGCTTAATAAAACAAGGCAGGCTTCACTTTTTTCGGTTAATCTCGTGAATTTCTCCCCTTCTTTTAAGGAATACACTTCAAATCCAACGTATTCCCAATTCGCCGTTTCCGGTGAAACGTGTAAAATCTTCCCTTCATCGTCGCGCTTTTTAGGTTTTACAAGTAATTTAGACACGTACATCCTCCTTTTCCAACTCTGACAATGATACAGAACGCTTTTCCTTTACTGATACTTTCGCAGCAAGTGCGATTAACTCAGCCTTATAGCCATCTTCTCCACTACAGGATACCGCCTTATTTTCAATGATCGCTTTTGCAAACTCGTGAATTTCAGACATAAAAGCTGCTTTATACCGATCAAGGAAGAAAAACTTAGGATGATCTAATAGAATAGAATCTTTTGTAGCTATTTGAACGTTCGTATATCTTTCGTTTTCGGCAAAAGCAACACCTAGGTCGCCAAACACTTCTATTCGCTGGTCGTAGCCATACATTGCTTGTCGGCTATTATCAATGACACCGAGCGAGCCGTCTTCAAATGTAAGAGTTGTAATCGCAGTGTCTACATCATTGTATTTCTCAAAAATGGGATCAACTAAATTTGCAGCTTTTACAGATACTTCTACTACTTCTTTTCCTGAAAGGTAGCGAATCATATCAAAATCGTGAATCGTCATGTCCATGAACATGCCGCCGGAACGTTTAATGTATTCCTCATGTGGTGGTTGTGGGTCTCGTGATGTTATTTTAATAATATGGGGATTTCCAACTTTTCCTTCTTTAACAGTTTCATAGACTTTTCGAAAATGTTGGTCAAAGCGGCGGTTAAAGCCAACTTGAAGCTTTACTCCTGCTTCCTGAACCGCTTTTAATGCTTCTCTCGTCTCTTCAATGTTAAAGCTTACTGGCTTTTCACAGAAAATATGTTTTCCTGCTTTGGCCGCATCTTTAATGAACTTGACATGTGTATCCGTGGAAGAACAAATAAAGACGGCATCGATCGCGGGATCGGCAAATATCTTTCTAGGTTCAGTCGTAATAAGCGGTATTTGTTGCTGAAAATGTGTGTCATTTAAATGCTCAATATGTAAATCTGCAATTGCTTTTAGATTAATCACATTCGATTGCAACATATTATCTGCATGCAGCTGACCAATCCTCCCTGCACCGATTATTCCAACATTCAATTTTCTCATCGCATTCACCTCTAGTTTTAGTTAAGCGCTTACCTTAAAAGAAAAAAATATGAACTTTATAGACTGCTAGTTCGTACAATATAGTAAATTATATGCATTAATAGAGCAACAACAATAGGTAAAGCGCTTTCTTACTTACTACTATATAACACTATTTTCCCCATATCAATATTGACTGTGAGAATATTTAATAATTTAAAAATAATTATATTACCTTAGTAAGTAAAGCTGCCAAATGTAATTATGGCAGCTTCAGATTGTCGACAAAAGGCATCGAGAGTACTCTCTTGATGCCTTCCTTTTGTCATTTTTATAAGGAATTGCGGTAACATCCCGTTGATTTCCGCTCCAGGTGCTTGCTTTCCAGGGGGCGTTCGCCAAGCCTCCTCGTCGCTGACGCTCCTGCGGGGTCTTGGCTGTAACGCTAATCCCCCAGGAGTCAAGCACCTTTCCCTCCAATCAACTAGTTTTTGTCTTCTTAAGCAAGTTGCCAAGTCCAATTTGCCAACTTTTTTAAATTCATGGCACTAAAAGTAAGCATCGCCTGTATGGAAAATTTTTAAGGCCTCTTAACGTTGTCCAACGCATACCATGCTTTTCCTTCGCACCAGCAAAGACCCTTTCAATCGTTTCTTTGCGTCGTGCATAGATCTCTTTTACATCTATTTGGTACCAGAGATGATCTGCCTCTTCTACATACTCTTCTCAAATATGATGCTGAATCAGTTTTTGATGGTTCTGACTTTGCGTACACTGTTGAAGCAATGGACAATTCACACATAGGGAAGGATTTGATTTGTATTGGCGATAGCCCTCTAATGTAATTATGGCAGCTTCTTTTTTGTTCACTTTACTTTTGTTATCGTTAGTAAAACAATTATGGTTGCCATATTTCCCATATATTCCCGTCAGGATCAGCAAACGTTACATTAGGACCACAAGTAACACGTTCGCCTAAAATGTTCACTCCGTTTTCTTTAAAACGTTCGAAAAGTTCTTGGATATGTGGGGTAATGAAACAGCCAACAGCGTGCCGTTTACCTCCGTCCACTGTCCACGAAAAGCCTAACCGCCCCCCTTCTTCCGCCGACTCGTGAAGGAACAAAGCAGGAATTGTACACGTAGCTGGGTCTGAAGGGTTTCCGTCTGCTTCGAAAAACCTCAAGATAGACATCTTCATCCCAGGCTCAACTTCATGGTTGTCTGCAGGTTGGCAACCTAGATTTTTCTGATACCATTTAACGGACTCATAAACGTTGCTGACTGGAACATAAATACAAGTCATCCCTGTAATCTCCCGTATTCTCTTTTCCACTTTGGTTTCTTCATTTGTTTGCATATCCCATCTCCTCTACATAATTGATGACAAATCATAGATATCTTCTGTTTCCATATAATGTTTTCCTGCTGCTGAAGAAAAAATGAGAATTACTGCCTTTCAAGCTTTATTTTTAAATTTAATTGCTATGAAATGAAATTGACTAAATTGTTCCAATTAAAAATACACTGTCCTTTCTTATAAAGTTACAGTGTATTTTCACTTTAGATTTATTTTTTATGGTCGAATTCCTCAACCATGCTCGATAGCTTATTGACTGTTTTCCAATTTCGGACAGTCGCCGGCACCTCAAGCTTCTTCAGATTATTAGCGAGTTTGGAATTTCGAACGCTGTCGTAAAATAAAAGGTAGACATCTTTACCATTTATGGCACAGAGTTCTTTTTCATTTATATAAGGTAATATCTTGTCCCTGTTGACTTTGGAAGGAGCTGTCTGCAGAAAAGCAACATGCATGCACTCTCCTTTAGATGAAGTACTTGCTTCTAGTATCATTTGATCTGAAAAAGGCGATTGATTGATAATTTCCTGTATTTCTTCGGCTGTCCTAATAATAACATCACTAAATATCCCAAAATCCTCTTTAATTTTCATATGAATTTTCTGTTGCAAAATTTCCTCAGGTTCGCTCGACTCAAAGAGAATATTTCCGCTTTGGATATATGTTTTAATGTTTTGCAACCTCAGCTGTTCAAGGGAACTTCTTAATTCTGCCATTTTAATTTTATTATGTCCCCCTACGTTTATCCCTCTAAGTAGTGCAATATATATGGTCATACAATCCCACCCACCATAAATTTATATATACATACGTCCGCGTATTCACTCCAACAACAACCTGATTTAGCCTTAAGCTTAGTCTGTAAACTCCCACTCTGGATTCCAAACGACTTCCCATAAATGACCGTCCGGATCTTGGAAGTATGCAGAGTATCCACCCCAAAAAGTTTTGTGTGCAGGGACGGTTATAATTGCACCAGCTTTCACCGCCTGTTTTATTACTAAATCTACCTCTTCTTTACTAGAAACATTATGTCCAATTGTAAATTCAGTAGGACTAGGTGGTGCTTTCTCCATATTTGTATCAAAAGCTATATCTTTTCGATTCCAAATTGCGAGTTTTAATCCTGACTGTAAGTCGAAAAATGCGACAGCACCATGCTCGAATTCTTTGCCTACTATCCCTTCTGTTGGCAACCCGAGCCCATCCCGATAAAATTTCAATGATCTTTCTAAATCATCCACACCTAATGTAATGACTGAAATTCTTGGTTTCATATTATTCTCCCATAGAAGCTTAGTCAGCAAAGCCCTCTCATAGTTTAAAAATGTCCTTCACAACTATCACATATTTGGATTTATTAATTCTCACAGTCTCTCACTTCGTAATGCTTGCCCTCATCGGGAAATTTCCCTTCAGCAGGCATCCATGCACCTTGGCAAATTCTCTTTTTATTTTTCACGAGATAAGCATAAGTCCAATCACTTTCATTTTCAAATTTTACAAGTAAATAATTTCTATTATATTGCCTTCCCGTTCGCCTCGTTATTTCCCAATTTTGATTAGGGTACTTTTTAATGAGGTATTGATTTAAATACTCCTTCTTTTTTGAAAATTGATAGTCGTGTATGTAGGGGCGTGTTGCAAAGAACATAAGAAGTAGACAAGTCAATAAACCAGCAATAAATATCCCAGGCTTCCTTAAACTTCTTGGTAATAAAATAGCGACAATAAATAAAGTAGCTATGAAAATACTTGATGCGATTGTTTCAATAACGGTTATTGGATGCAATTTCATCCCCCCATTATTTATTCTTTATATTTTTGTATAAATTTCTCAATAGACTCTATCACATCATAAACAATATTAATTGTCGTTTTAATATCTCCTTTTACCTCTAATCCATGATTTGCCTCAGGGATAACAAGTCCTGCAACGTTTGGATTTTCATTAATAGAAGTAATAAGCTCTTCAACATAATGAGGGTCATCCGTTCCTATTACATAAAAAGAAGGAATCTCTGTATTTGAAAGGGCATTGTACACAATCTCATCTTTTATAAGTGGTGTCAGCCAAATTCCATATGTATTTTGGCCACTTATAAAGTCCTTCTCAATCCATTCATATGCCATAGGAATGGTTCCAATAGATTTACTTAATATAAAATACGTTTCATACTTAGTATCTTTAAGAACTGCTGTAACCACAGACTTCACATCTTCATATATCCATTGATCCTGATCGTGATGGTCCAGTTTTTTAAAGGCTTCATTGCCTAAATAATTATAATTAATATGGAGAATATCAACATTTTCATTCATACATACATTTGTCGCATAATGAAAAAGCGGTCGCTGAGTTGTGTAGCCAAGTCCCGGAAACATAATGCAAAGACTATTATTTTTTTCTTTACCACAAATCCATGTATAGCTTATGGTTGACTGTTCATTTCTAACTACGTTTCCTTCATGAAACTCATACATATACTTCCCCCCTATTTGGTAGATCACTTGGATACTGGGCAGAAAAAAGGTTGTGATGTTCCCAACAAATGATCGTGCCACTATCACTGCCTTGATGATCGTGAACATGTTGTAACATTCGCCTTAAACCACTTTCTATTTCCATCTCATCCGGAAACTCGTTGTATATATTCTTACTATCTTGATAATATTCTTCCTCGCACTCCAATACGCCGTCCGTAAGCATTACAATTACGTTTCTTCCGGGTCTTAATTCCCTAATACCAGAAGAAAAACAAGGAACAGGTAAAGAAAAAGTATTAACATAGCCAATCCATTCATAAAATTGACGTTGATTCAATTTATATTGTCCTAACTTATGCAACTCGTCATGCAATAAGTAAACTAAGCAATCTCCTACCGAAAACCAGTAAAGATAATTTTCTTTTCTAACACATATGAGGCAGGCCGTTTCTCCCTTTACTTTTTCACAGGCGGCAATAAATTCAGCAGATTGAAAGACTGAAAGTAAATGACTTTCTAATAATGGAAATACACTTTCGATACGTTTACTTAAAATCTCTGAAATGCTTTCCCATTCATTTTGAATCGTACGGATTACGAGATCAACACTCTCCGAACTATCATGACCATCCAAGATCATGGACATCTCCCAATCCGCGCCCTTCCAAACTAAAGCACCATCTTCATTCTTATTGGCTCCTGCATTTGAATTACCGCCGTACGTGCCAATAAGAACATGATTGCATGAATCTATCTTTATCTCATCTATATATTGAATTTTGCTTCCGCTCCACTCAAATATGTTATTTCTATTTGACATAGAACTCCCCCCTGTTAGTCATCATAAATTACTATTGGCAAGTCTCATCTAAATTGTAAGAATTATACTTTTTATCATAAAGAAATCAATTATTTTCGAAGAGTGAGTGCCAGCATTTTGATAAATTTAACCTTTTCTTCCTTTATTAAGTAATACAAGTACAAATCATTATGATATTTCCGTCAGGGTCTTTAAACGTAAAATCTGCAAGATCAGGTAATGTTCCTATTTCAGTTACAATTTCCGCTCTCATAGCTTGGACTAATTCATAAGCAGCATTAATACCTCGTCAAAACAATGATTGTCTAACGTTAATCCAGGTCTCCCGGTCCCCATTTCTTCTTGAAATTGTATTCCAAGTAATGCTGAATACATCTTATCGATTCTTTTTAGTTACTAAAATGAATAAAAATGTAATTGATTTCATATACAAAATCCTTCCTACATTACTACTGCACGGTTATTAAAGAATCCTCTTTACTTTACTAATGGTTAAAATCTTCCCATGTATCGTTTAACCAATCAGCAAATAACTCTTTTTGCTCAAATTGTGGGTAATGAGCGGATTTATCGAAAACTACATACTCTTTAACTGGTGCCGCAATTTGGTCATAGTACGTTTTCGCAGCATGGACTGACGTCATATAATCATATTTTCCCATGACGATAAAACAAGGGGTTTCCAGTTTATCCACTATACTTGTAATCATTTTTTCGTTCCTCACGTATTAAGATCTTCTGCGAAAGAGAAACTCCCTTTATATAACGAACAACATCAAGAAAATTATATTCAGGACTAAAAACAAATCCTAAATAGTAATCCATATTGTCGTTAATCAGTCTTGCTGCTCCACCATATTTTCGGACGAAATTTCTTGGTGTAAGTATTTCACCATTTTCAATAGAGTTTCTGAGGCTTTCAAGTTTTTTTACATCTTTTGAATTTCCAACTAATGTTGCCTCATTGATGGCAAAATCCAAACTGTCTAATTCACTTTGAATCGAATTTGAAACCTGTCCAATTCCTATGTACATTGAAAATTTGTCTGGTACTTTACTTTCACCTTTCATTCCTATATACGCACCAAAAGAATGCCCAATTAATTTTACTTTTTCTTGTCCCAGCAATTCTTTTATATGACCCGTCATTTCCAAAAGGTCTTCTACATGCAAATCTGTTGATAGATTTGAATAATCCTCAAAAAATTGATATGACTTCTCGCTTTCTCGCTGATCATAATGAACAATCGTAAAATTCTTTTCCAGTACATCTTGGTACTTCCTAACATATGGAATTTCTGAACACCCTGGACCACCATGAATAAATATGATAGTCAGGTTAGAGCGATCATTACCTCTAATCATGACTTCCAATTTAGTCCCATTTATTTCAACTTGTTCCAAAGTGCTAATACTATTATTCCCTTTAATGCTTGGTGTCCATGTAGGGAAGACGAAACTAATTAGAACTAATGAAAAAATTAAACTACAAATTACAATCAGCTTCTTTTTTCTTTCCTAATATCTTTATTTACTTTTCTCTCCGTTAAATCTTCAAAGAAAAAACATTACTTAATAAAACACACTGTATCAATATTCCACGCAAAAGCTTCAATGTCCTACCTCTCCTAATGAAAAATAAACTAAAAAAATCATGACCACTGACAAATAGAAATCCAGGACCAAGATATTTAATGGTGAAATTAGGCAAAATATTATTAGTAATGATCGTAATGAATCAAATCAGTTTAAGATGATAATCGAACTACAAGTAACAGTGTTGCAAGCATAAATAATATAGAGGAACTTCATAAAGAGATGTTTAATGGCGGATAAGGTTTCCAGTTTTTGATACGAGTGGAAATCATTTGGGTATATGGAACAGCTGGCAAAAAATAAAATATAAGATATGAAGAGAAAACACGTAAAAACTCTACTTATACTGAGACTACGCCTGTTTCCTACTCAAATTTAGTTATGTCTGCTTGTATTAATATATCCAACACTAAATCAATAACATTTTCACTATTCATGCTATGCCCTGACAAAAGGCAAATTAAAAGGCTGTCGCAAAAAGTCAGTTATCACTCACATTTTGGTCAGCCTATTTTCATTATGATTTCATACTCACACTGGAGGAGTAAGTCCAGGGAGGATAGGTGTTACTAAGCTAACTGCACTAGCTAATGTGAGTTGCTGAACTTGAACGATTTTCACAGTAAGATCTAAAACAATTTTTTCACGCAATGTGTGAATTTTGCCCTCAGGATTTGTCATATGTGGCGAAAAATCTACTTCAAAGAAGTTGGCGGCTACTAATTCACCATATGGCTGTTCGTTATACTTAACAAGGTTTTGGAAGAATGCTTTATCTAACCTTGCGTCTAAGCCGGTTTTTTCATTAAGAAAGTTTGCTTCTGCTGACTCTGATATTCCTAAGACTGGAGTTGGTCCTCCAGCTCCGACAGGAAAAGTAATATCGGCAAAACCAGAAAACGGAACATCGACAATTCTGTCACGAATAACTCCATTACATGCTGCTGTTGCATATTCTATATTTTTGCGAATATGCCCTGCTACAAATAATTTCCCTCTAGTTACTCGAAAAAAATCAGTGTTATCAATACGCGCAAATGTAACCGGTACAAGTTTGACTTGATTTAAGAATACATTTTTTTTCACTCTTTTGATTTCTGTTGCTGCAGGAGCAAGATGAATATCCGACTCGACAACAATTTGTAGTGTCGGCTCCGCAATTGCAACCGGAACTTTAATAGTTGGAGTGGTAATAGGTGTAAGAACTACTGGTGTATTCGCAGCGCCTAATGGAATTTGTTCTTTTGCTGTCACTGGACAAGGCGTATTTGGATTAACAGGATGATCTGACAATTGAATTCCCCTCATTTCAATTATTTTAAGGGCTATGACCCTCTATATGGCTAGATTATGCAGAATATGAAATCATGAATGGACGATTGTAACAGTCGTATCTGCCTAATTTAATAAAAAAAAGGGGACAAACGAAGGGATTAATCTTTCAAGTTTTTATTTTCATCCGATCACCCGAACTTTTTGTGATTGCAATAAATGTATAATTAATTCCAAAACTATTTTTTGAGATAATTGAGTTGAATAACTGGCCGACTCATCTAGTTCCGGGATTGTAGCACTATCGTGGAATACTGTATACTCAATCTCTTGATGTATAAATCCTTCAACAAATAAATTTCCTTTAGAAGCTGTATATGTTCCATCATTTTGTGTTCTGGAAAGTTGGTTTGGAACGAATATACAGTTGGTTAGAATTACCTCTTTTGAGATTTCATTAACTTTTATCATTTTCTTTTCAAATACTATATTTTCTTCCAAACATATCTCAATTTTATATTCCCCAATGATAACCGGAACCCTTATATGAATAGTTTTATAAGGATCGATTGTATCATTCATTTCTTTTTTCGCAGTTAATTTAGTGTCATGTAAGGGAACTACAATTGATTTATGTTGGTTAGTCGTTAGAACCTCTTGATCAACATCAGTTTTATTCGTTAAAAATATCATTTCATCAATTGTTGTACACACTAAATGACAATCAGGCTGTTCTGGATAATGAGTCGTGGTATTTATAACTTTCGTTTCAGGTTGAGGCGCTTGGTTATTATTTAGGTCAAGAAATTCAAATGTATTTTTAACAATCTCCCCACAGATTGGTGCGTGAAGAAAGTCATCAATTTCAACATTAGTAGAAAATGGGGTTTTTCTAGTCGTAAAATACACTATTCCCTCTTCCAATTTAGTCATTTCATCCTCAATATCAGATTCAGGTTGTTCATCATCATCTTTTTTTAGTGCAAGATCTGGTTCTTCTGTAAGTATTATTTCATCTGTCCCCTCCTTTTCATGATGGATTATCAGATCATCTTTATAGTGAGATTCTGAGATAATCTTATTTTGTTTTGATGTATCGTGATGATCTATAAAATTCAATGTCTTTTCAGTACTGAAGTTGTCTTTTTCTTCTATATCAACCATCTCATGCTTAACGACAGCTTCGGGAGGGATGGAAATAGTATCATCTGAATAATCTGCAGGGTCCAGTGTCATTATAGGACTAAAATTATTTGTTTCCTCGGCAATGGGGTTTTCCATCTCATTATTTAAATCAGTAGAACTGTAAAGCTCGGTATCGGGATTACCTTTGCTTGCACCTTCCAGTCCTTCTATCTCTTTATTAACAAATCTATCCTCCATTTCATTTGCTAACATGTCAGAAGCATGATCTAGTTGAGTTGTATTATCTATTCGATCAGTAGAGATCGTTTTATTATTCCATGTGGTGTATTCAATTTGATTAGAGCATACTTCTTTCATACTTGTATGGTTAAGCCATGGAGTACTCATCTTATCACTCCTAAATCATAACATCATCATTATAATTATTTATGCTTTTATTTGGACTTTTGTCACTAGACATTATTGAATCACGATTTCATTACTTAAACTAAATATTTCGGAACGTCAAAAACGCAAAACAACCGACTACATCATAAGCAGAAGTAGTCGGTTCATCTAAATTTTTTTCCTAATAAAAAGAGAAAAGGGGTAAGACGACGTTTTATTTCATTTTCGCTTTGTTAAATTCTCCTCTATCCCTTTGCGATTTACCGTAATCGTACCAGTAAATTTCTTCAGGGCCCTTTCGTTATCTTTTAAATTATATCAGGAATTCACAAAGTTATTGGCATCCATCTCGTCTAGATAAGGATTGTTTTTAATTAAACTTTTTACCCTATCAATTGTATTAGGACCTTTCGGAACTCCACCATTTCTATAAAGTAAAATCCATCTAATACATGCTAAAGCTTCAAAAACTTCAAGTTCTTTCTCTCTTATGTCATTTTTCATTAGATAGGCTGAACGGAAAAAAAGTGCATGTCGTTCTGATATGTAAATTTTCTTCAATGTAAGTGACCACGCAAAATCGTATCTAGCATCACCTAGTTGTCCGTTTGTCCAATCTAAAATAGTAAATTGGTCATCTTCTTCAACAATATTTCCTAAATGAAAATCTCCATGAATAACATTTTCTTGCTTTATTTCGATTAGACGTACTAGAGATTGAATCGCGTTATGCAAGTCAGAATGTTCACTTAGTCCCGGAAAAACGTAGGAAACGAAATCGAACTTTGGAAGATGTATATCTCCAATATCGATTAGGGGCATTTGATGTAAATTTGAAAGTATATTTGCGATCCCGGTCATTTTCTTTTTATTTACTTTTCTAATAGGCATTCCATCAAAAGTTGTTAGCAGCACTTTTTCTGAATAAGGATTTACTCCCCAAGCTACTGGCCTAGAAACAGACAATCCTTTTTCAAAAAGTACATTCAATAAATGATATTGAAAACGAACATCTGGATTAGAACTTTTATTCCATATTTTTAATACAAAACTCTCTTTCTCTGAACTTATTTTAATCACTTCAGCTTCAAAACCTTGGTCCATTTGATGTATAGTTAATGTCGATTCATTGTGCAATAAATCATCCAACATTTCATTTTTTTCAATCCAATTCACAGTACTTATAGGAGTTGCCAATAATAATCTTCCTTTCTTCGATTATAATTATAAGCGGTACTCATCTTCTATTTTAAGTCCACTCGAAATGTATTAGTTATTAACATTCACTTTTCTACTGAAATGATTAAAAACATTGGTCTCCTTAGTTCGTCTTTCATTTCAGGAATACTCTTCAACATTTGTTCGGAAGGAATAGGTTCCTTAATCGCTTTCAAAAGAAAACCAGCATCAATTAAGTTATTTACATACGTTGAAAATGTTCTATGATATTTAATAACATTCTCTGTTAGAAATGTTGTTTCACGCACACCTTCAAATTGATAATCATCCACTGGCCAATGTAGAATACTTCCTTGGTTATCAAATTGCCAATCTTGTTCATTCCGAGAGGTGAAAATGGGATGCTCCACCGAAAATATAAATGAACCCCTTGGCTTTAACCAATGAAAGACTTTCTTACAGATTGTGTCAAATGACTTAATATAATGAAATGCCAATGAACTCATAACTACATCAAATTGAGATTCTGAGAAATCAGCATCCTCAATGGGCGTTTTAATATACGTAATGAATGGATCTTCCGTTTTTTCACGGGCTTTATTGAGCATTTTTTCGGATATATCTACACCTATAACAGAACTTGCATTTTGTTCGCGAGCATAACGACAATGCCAGCCAAAGCCACATCCCAAATCAAGCACATGCTTATTCAGCAAATCCGGAAAAAGTTCTTTTAATATGTGCCATTCTCCTGCTCCCTCCAGTCCTTTAGTAGATCTTGGCATTTTTTCATATGCGGAAAAGAAATTCGGGTCATCATACTTGTTTTGTTTCATAATTTGAACATCTCCTATTAATTAAGATAGCCACCTAAAAATTAATAACTAGTCTTTCAGGAGGCTACTTTTATCCTTCTAACCATTCCAATCACCCCACTCATTCCTCTTATTTCCAAACTTTTCTGTGGTTCAAAGCATATATTTAACTCACATTCTCATCTGGTTTATGGATTCCCAATATATTACCTTTAGTATCGATATAGTATCCTCGCCATCCTGGCAGCGCATGTTTTATTTACGACATTTATCACCATTCTTAAAACTCTGTCTTCTTTTAAATCAGAATTTTCTAGACTTGTTGTACAAGTAAATCCATTAAAAGGTTGTTTTTTGGCGCATAGTACTTTAACACAGCACCATTGCTCTCAGAATCATTCTCACTTATAGAATGGTGTGATACGACCATTCTGTAAAGGTCGATCTAATCTCTCTCAAAAAACATCCTTTTCGTTAAGTGTTACTTGTCATTTTACTATATTTCTAAATATCGGTGGGGACTATTACGTTTCAAGTTTTTAAATAGTACAAACTTTCTTTTTTCAACGCCACTTTGTATTTTACCTTCTACTATCCCACTTCTAAAGAGAGGAATAACTTGTGGAATTTCTTGGCGGGAAATCTGCAAACGCCTATTTTTTATAAATATAATATTTAGTGTCATAAGCAGAATTTAAATACGTCTAAATAAGTGAAATCAAAGACGGGGGACAGTGACATGTCAAAAAGCAACTCAATCATATCCGAATGGTTTCATCAATATAGCCATGATGTTTACGATTATTTAGTCTATTATACAGGGACAATTGATGTAGACGATTTGGTTCAAGAAGTTTTTATTAAAGTAATAAAGGGGTTGACGTCATATAGAGGACAATCTAGTCCAAAAACATGGATATTTAGCATTGCCCGTAATGTTGCAATCGATGAAGCTCGAAAAAGAAATAGAAAAAAGAAAATAGCCTTCGATGAACAAATGATCATTAAAGATGGGGAATCTCCTGAAAAAATCCTCTTACAAAATGAAGAAAAACAAACATTATACAATGATATTCAAAAGTTAAAAAGTAACTATAGGGATGTAATTTTACTAAGAGGGATAAAGGAAATGACGGTAGCGGAGACAGCTGAAATTCTAAACTGGAAAGAAGCAAAAGTGAGAACAAATTATCACCGAGCATTGAAATCACTAAGAAAGCTACAAGGTGGGGATTTAAATGATGAGCTCTAATCAAAAGGACATTGAACAAAAGCTCCGTGACTTACCATCCTTTAAATTAAACGAATCAAAACAAAAGATCATTCACACTCAGTTGATGAGAACTGTTATTCAATATGAAAATAGCGAAAGGAGGGCAACTAGGATGAGAAAAACCCTGGCAGGGATAGGCGGTGTCATAGCATGTTCTTTACTAATATTCTTCACTTTTATTTTTATTGATGGCAACCACTTTCTAAACAATGAAAATAGTAAACCGGGCGATGTACAAAATCCAACTATAAAAGAAAATCCTCCAAAACAAAATACGATGGAATTTAGTGCTGAAATAGCAAAGGAACTCACGAACCAATACAAGGAATCATTTGATTCATTAGTAAATGAAGCAAATGAAAATAATGGTCAAATAACCTCTTTCCATACAAAAAGAGAAATTCAACAACATTTCTCCATCATTATGACAGACGATTTCGCTGCATCTTTAGTTGACACTTATTTTAATGAACAAGACGGGAATGTATTTATTATTGCAATTGATGGACCGGCTTGGCTGATGGAAGATGAGGATTTTACTGTTCAAAAAGTAGAGAATAACTATTACACAGCAACCCAAGAACAAAATAATATATCAATTGGGCATGTTTTATTAACTTACCACTTTCAGCAAGTTGATGGGAATTGGGTCATCAGTAAAGCGGAAATAAAGAACCTTGACGAAAAAGTTATTCTACAGGAAACCGCACAAGCCATTATAGAAGGAATAAATGCGAAGGATTTTGCGAAGCTATCGGATTACGTCCATTCAGAAAAAGGTCTTTTATTTTCACCTTATGTATTTGTAAACGAAGATTCCGTCGTTTTCCAAAAGAATGAAATTAGCGAGTTATTACATGACAAGAAAGAATATTTATGGGGAAATTATGCCGGAAGCGGGATGTCAATCAAGCTTACAACAAGTGAATATTTTGCCGAATTCCTATCTGTAGAAAAATTAATAAAAGATGGTTTAGTGTTGATTGATGATTTAAAGGAACGCGGTAATATGAAGAACAATATTAAGGATTTCTTCCCTCAATCAAAAACGGTCGAATACTATCTCGAAGGCACCCCAGAAAATGGCGGAATGGACTGGGAAAGCATTATATTCGTATTTGAAGAAAGTGAAAATGGAGATTGGAAGTTAGTAGCAATTGTAAAGGACGGATGGACGATTTAACATCGTTAACATTACTTTTCAATTTTGAAAAAAGTTTATTGGGATAAGGGGCAGCCCTTATCCCAATTGTTATTACGCTATCTTTAAAATGATATATTTTGTTTTAATATTTCTTTAAGTCCTGAATTGGTGTTTGGATGATAACTGGATTCTTTTTAGGATCTAGCCATTTTAAAATTTTTACAACATTAGCTTCAGATGTTGCGGTGCATCCAAGTGTATAGCTATTTCCTATATGGAAGAAGATGGCACTGCCTTTATTCGGAATTCGTTTAGTATTGTAGTTGATAACGAAACCATAGGTATAAGCAGGAATATTCATATTTTCAGCACTTTTCCATTTTCCCTTTGTTTTCTTACGGGATTGCCATGTGTTATAAAGGGAAGATTTCGGATCATCAACCCAAACATCGTCATCTGTTATGTTACGATAAGATAATTTTGTTCCTGGATTTTTTTTACTGCCAAAAGCGGTTCCGATTGTATACTTTCCAATTGGAGATTTCTTGCCTCCCTCACTCATATTGGAGGTGAATCCGTATTTTCCAATATATCCTGTTGTAGCCAATACAGGAACCCATTTTCCTTTGGAATCCTTCTCAAAAGTGCGAATTTCAGCTGACGACGTATTCAAACCGTTTGTAGTAACAAGAATTAATTGTTTATTGTTTCTGATTGTTTTTAAACCTGCCGCTAAGTTTTTCGAAGCTGCTGGTTTAGTAGCAGTTAAATATTTGGTTGAAACCCAGCCTGTTTTACTTCCAACCTTTATTTTTCCCCAAGAGCCCTTTGTCTGATTAACAATAACAGATTGGCCTTTTTTGATCGTTGTGACCACTTTGTAATTTGTACTTGGGCCGCTGCGAACATTCAAAACACTCGCTGTGACATACATAGTTTTGGAAGTTGTTTTTTTCTTAGTGGTTGTTGTAGGCTTCTTAGTGGTTAAATATTTATTCGATACCCAACCCGTTTTACTTCCGACTTTTACCTTATCCCAAGAACCACTTGTTTGAGTCACCTTTACAGCATGATTCTTCTTAATGATGGTAATCACTTTGTTCTTAGTACTGGGACCAGTTCTAACATTCAATGCACTCGCTGTGACGTATTTTGTTTGGCTAGCAGCATGTACCGGCTCATCGATATAAAGTCCAGTTAATAAGATTAACATTGCAACAAAAATTGCGAATACTTTTTTTAACATCTTCTTCCCTCTTTTGCAATTCATTATGAATTTCCTTATTAAATTATAGCTAGGATTCAATGCTGGATTAACAGATGACTTTCTAAGTTTAAAACGTTGTTGGCAGGTTGCACACCCAGATTTAGTGTGATAACCCATCATGTAAATGCTCTAATTGCATTTTTCCATCTCCGGTACTCATGCTTCATTTTTTTCTAAATCCAATTGATCTTGATGGTCTTTCCTTTAATATTGGATTAAAACGCAAATGAGTAAAACCGAAAATATCATAATACTAATGATTATCCTTACTATCAATGTATTTTTACCCCATTTTTTTGCCTAATAACACTAATCTTTCTAGTATTATTTTTTTCTAATTGATACAGAAGCTCACTTTTCAAAAGCCCCTTTCAATCCTCATTCTAAAAACTTTTCTACACGTTTTCACTAAAGCCCAACTCCGCGCATAACCTAACTTAAGTATTTTATTGCTTTTCAATTTTACTTTCAAGGGGGGTTATTTTATATGGAGCTAACAGCCGCTCACTGGATGTATTTGGCAGGAACAGTGATTATTATTTTAACGATGTTATTTCGCCAAAATGTCGTTGTACCTTCGATTATAGTGACATTCTTAGTTGGTTGGATTTTTAAAGGTTCATTTACAGCTGGTTTGCAAACTATTTTTAATGCTAGTTTAGTTGCAGCTGGGGAGTTATTTAATATCTTCCTCATAATCGCAATCATGACTGCCTTGTTATACTCATTGAAAGAGCTTGGTTCAGATGAGCAAATGATCACGCCGTTTCAAAAAGTCATGAAGAATGGGCATATATCCTACTGGATCATCATTTTCGTCACATATGCGATTTCCCTTTTCTTTTGGCCAACACCCGCAGTCCCATTAGTTGGCGCCTTACTCATTCCCGTTGCTGTTCGCGCCGGTCTACCTCCAATTGGTGCCGCAATTGCTATTTCACTAGCAGGGCAAGGAATGGCCTTATCGTCTGATTATGTCATTCAAATTGCTCCAACCTTAACAGCAACTGCAGCTTCAATTGACGTTGGCCCCGTCGCAGATCGTGCCTTTATATTGTCCTTAATTACTGGGATTTCAGCTATTGTCCTTGCCTATCTTTCTCTTAGAAAAAAAATCTTACAACCATCTAGTCAACATCTTCAAGCATGGGAAAATAGTATTCAAAAAACGGTTGAAAGCGAAAGTTCATCTGAAACGAAGCAATCTTCAAAAAGTAAATATAGTCTTTTCTTTGCCATTCTCATACCTGTCACTTTCTTGGTAATCATTATCTATATGGTTTTGGCAAAGTTCTCAACAGTTCTCCCTTCCTTAGAAGGCGGCACTGGAGCAGCATTAATTGGCGGTGCTTCATTTATTCTCCTTATTGCAGCTTCTTTCTTTAAAAATATCCGCTCTTCCCTAAATTCAGTAAGCGACAATATCGTAAGAGGATTTGTATTCGCCTTTAAAGCAATGGGTCCAGTCATTCCTATCGCTGGTTTCTTCTTTATCGGCAGTGGTGAATTGGCATCGAAAATGTTCGGAATGGCTGTAGAAGAAACACCTTCTTTCTTATTTGATCTCGTTATAGCTGGTCAGCATATCATACCTGAAAATAGCTTTATTGCAGGCTTCGGCATTCTTATTATTGGTATGATTACGGGATTGGATGGTTCTGGTTTTTCAGGTCTTCCTTTAGTGGGATCATTGTCAGGAGCATTAGGAGAAAGTGTTGGGGTCGATGCAGCAACACTTGGGGCTATTGGCCAAATGGGTGCAATCTGGGTAGGCGGAGGAACCTTAATTGCTTGGTCGTCACTTGTGGCAGTAGCTGGTTTTGCAAAGGTTCCTGTTATGGAGCTTGTACGAAAGAGCATCTTCCCCGTTTTCATAGGATTGATTCTTTCGACGATCATTGGATTATTAATATTCTAAAGAATCGAGGGATTGTCCCTCGATTCTTTTGATTGACTTCATTAGAACATACGATTCTCACCAGCTGTGTCCTCTTGCAGTGATTGGCCTATATCCCACAGTTCAACGATTTTGGCCATCTTGAAAAGGAGAGATATATACAACTGTCCCACCAATATCATTTGGATTCTGCTCTATATGAGAGCAACAGCAACAATATCACCTTCTTGAATAGCAAGTTTTACCTAGTTTTTATAGGACATAATAAAATAATACCCAATACAGTGAATATACTAGCTAAGGTTTTGTGCTATTGTTTAAGAAAGAAGATTTTCTAGGAGTGAGTGGCTTGAGTATTTGTTTTGAAATAAAAAGGACTACTAAGGTTTCCAAGCAAAAAGCGTACAATGGAATACTTGATCTTGACTCTGCTAAGAACTGGATGCAGGGACTAGTTCGAATAGAGCGATTGGATAAGGGTCTATTACAGGTGGGAAGTCAGTGGAAAGAGACAAGAAAAATGTTTGGAAAAGAAGCTTCTGAACATTTTGAAGTAGTGGAGATAAATGAACCAGATAAGATTGTATTTCGTTGTGATGGAACGAAAGGGACAACGGGCAAAGGTGAATTTGTTTTTACTTACATACTTACTTCAACAGGCGATAATACAGGGATTTCATTGAATGGAGAAATAAATGGACTTACTGGATTATCTAAATTTTTCGGGAAATTGATATCGGGAACTTTTAAAAAAGCCTGTGCAAAAGATTTAGATTCGTTAATTGACTATTTAGAGAAATAAGGGCAAAGCAGTTTTCAAGTTTGATAGAACGGCTCCAGAGGCAACAGGCAAATTTCATACATAATCACGCCACACATTCTTTAAGTTCACAGTTAGAACAATTGAGAGTAATTAAGGAGTAGTGCTTGACATTTTTTTGTTTTCATCTAGGAATCCGTCTCTGAACTAACAAGTGATAGAAGGAGTGCTGACTAAAGAATTGTGACCAGGACATAACTATTTCCGACAAAGATAAATCCGAACAATAGGTTGTTTAGTGTATATACCCGCTCCGGAAATATACTTCGCTTTCCGTGGGCGGCTGGCGAGCCTCCTCGCTCGTCCCGAGCTGCGGGG
The DNA here is from genome assembly GCF_018343715.1 of Bacillus sp. FJAT-49711. Taxonomy (GTDB): domain Bacteria; phylum Bacillota; class Bacilli; order Bacillales; family Bacillaceae_C; genus Lederbergia. The sequence continues at coordinate 395,509 of NZ_JAGYPL010000004.1, forward strand.
TCTCACCTATGCCTTCCTTCCACAGGAGTCTTCGTATATTTCCTCCGCTAAGTTAGATCATTGTTCGTCTTTAGGTTTGATTGTTTTAGTTATGTCCCAGCCTCTAATAGTTATTGGTAACCAATTAATGAATATCATGCTTTTTGAAATTTCCACCTTTAACCTCTGATACTTCGTAAATCGCTACAAATGCCTTTGGATCAATTTCATTAATGATTTCTTTCATTTTACTTTCTTCTAACCGGTTTATGACACAAGTAATTTCCTTGAATTGTTCATTTGAATAACCACCTAGAGCTAATTGGTATGTTGCTCCACGACCTAATCTGTCACGTATCGTTTCAACCATTAATTCAGGTTGAGTTGTAATAATTTTAAAGGTCCTCAAGCCGCTTAATCCTTCCTCTACAATGTGAATCACTTTAGATGCAATAAAATAAGCAATAGCGGATAAAATAGCTCCTTGAAGACCGAAAACTGTGGATACAATAATAAAAACAAACATATTCAAAAAAAGGATTAAATCACTCGTCCCAAAAGGTAAATTGCGGGAAAGTAGTACAGCCAACATATCAATTCCATCTAGTGCACCGCCATTACGCAAGGCTAGTCCCATCCCAAAACCAATGATAATACCACCAACAACAGTTACTAGCAATGTATCTCCTTGAATGATGGTTGGTATATGGTGCATAAGGCTAGTACTAATAACTAGTGAGGCTATACCGATAACTGAATAAATAGCAAAGCTTTTACCGATTTGTTTATATCCTAAAAATACGAATGGGATATTTAATAATGCAATGAAAAGCCCAAGGGGTAATCCAAATAATTGTGAACCAACTATACTCAGGCCTGTCACACCGCCATCTGACACATGGTTTGGAATTAATACTGATTCTAGTCCATAGGCTGTAATAAATCCACCAATAAAAACTAATATTGCGCGCGAAACCATAAGAAGTTTATTACGTTTATTCTTTGTAGTGGTATTCAATATTATTTCCTCTTTTCCAACTTAAGTGAACTTTGTCTTTTACATTAAATTTTTAATAAAAATATATTTTATATAGCTAAAATCATTTAATTCTCATTCACTCTTCGTTAATATACCCACTAGCTTTAGCCTGTACTTGAATTGTTTCTAAAAAACGCCTCTTCCCTTCAAATTGTATAGGAAACGGAACCGCCCATCACTTTGATGATGTTTTCTTAATCAGGATGCCAGAGGTATTAAAATTATGGTGCGGCGAATGGGATAAATATTCTAGTAAAGTATAGTTTCTCATTTTATTACGAGAACAAGGAAAATATTTGAGGTGAAAAGCTCTAACTTGACCGAAAAAGTACAATGGTAACCATTTAGGGACATCATTTATTTCTTATTTTTATAATGTAGCATACGAATAGAAGGCATAACAGAAAAAAAGGTTTTAGAATTGATTCTTTTAAGCAAGTACTTATTTTATGGAACAAAAAAAGAGAAGCAAGACACTCCTCTTTACTATAATCTCGATTAAAGTTAATATCCTTTCTAGGAGAAATACATAGGCAGGTTTGATAATTCCTTCAACTATTATCCAAATTTAACCACAAGTCCATTACTGATTCGAGTTCTTTATTTAACTCAAGTTTCCTGCTATACAGCTTATTAAGCTCTTCATAATGAAGATGGTTTTCAGCCATCGTTAAATCTATCTCATTTATTTCATTTTCAAGATTTTCAATTCTCTCCAATGCTCTAGCTTTTGCTGTTTCTTTCTTTGAATCTTCAGAGGTTTTTCTTTGTGTTTTCACTTTTTCAGCTTTTATAACTGGATCCTTCACATCTTGATGGATTACTTTCTCTTTCTCACTTTTATAATAATCGTAATTGCCAAGATAGCTCTTCAAGGAATGCTCCTCTATAACGATAACTCTTTCACCTATTTTATTAATAAAATATCGATCGTGAGAGATAAAGAATATTGTACCTTTAAAGTCATCCATAGCTTCCTCAAGCGTTTCAATTGAATCAATATCAAGATGATTTGTAGGCTCATCAAGTATTAATAAATTGATATCTTGAAATAAAAGGATAGCTAGCTTTAGCCTGATCCTCTCTCCACCTGATAAATGCTTTACTTTTTTGAAGACGCTACTTTTATAAAACATGAATTTTGAAAGATATTCTCTTGCTTTACCTTCCATTATCAAAATGTCATCTCTAAAAGCTTCCAGCACCGTGTGGTCTTCATTATTAAACGTAATTTTTTGTGGCAAATATGCAGCCTTCACATTAGCGCCTAGTTCCACTAGACCATTATCAGGTTGCTCTTCACCTAATAGCATCTTAAGGAAAGTGGTTTTCCCGCTCCCATTAGGGCCGAGCAGTCCCACTCTTTCACCGAAATTAACTAATACATTTGTGTCCTTAAAAATAATTTTATCATCATAGTTTTTTGATAGAGCGATCGCTTTAATCGTTTCATTTCCGCTCCGACCTGCAGCTTTTAAGTCAAGTTTCATATTCTGTCTTTCAAAAACTGGTTTATCGATCCGATCCATTTTATCGAGCTTTTTTTGTATACTGGCAGCTCTTCTAAAGAACTTGTTATTATCAGCCCTCATTGCCCAGTCTCTCAGACTCATTACAGTCTTTTCCATGTTATTAATCTTTTTTTGCTGCTCTCTAAAATGCTCATATTGAATCCGCATATTTTCTTCCTTTTGATGTACAAAAGAAGAGTAGTTGCCCTTATAGGATTTCGATTCCATATCCTCAATTTCTACTATTTTAGTCACGACATTGTCCAAAAAATATCGGTCATGTGAGACAATCAGGACAATTCCCTTATAGCTTTTCAGATAGCCTTCGAGCCACTCAATTGATTCCATATCTAAATGATTCGTTGGTTCATCCAGCAGCAATATATCCGGGGTATGAATCAAGAGCTTCCCAAGTACGACTGTCGTTTTTTCCCCGCCGCTTAATAAATCAAAATCCCTGTTTAAAAAGCTCTCATCAAAATGAAGACCTGTACAAACCTTGCTTATCTTTTCTTCCCTTTCGTATCCGCCTTTTACTTCGAATAATTGAACGAGTTCACTATATTTTTTTAATGCTTTCTCCAGGGCATTGTTTTCCAATGACTTCATTTGCTCTTCTAATTCACGCATTTGTTTTTCGATGCAATCAATCTTCTTAAAGGCCAGGTTTAACACATCAATTACTTTTAATCCTTTGGGATACACTGGCGATTGTTCGAGGTAAGCCTTAGTCGCTCCTCTTGACGGGTTAATTAGACCTTCATCATATCCGGGGCTAGAGGTTTGCGGATAACCGGGATAATAATTCATCGGCTCTATTCCTGCAATTAGTTTAAGAATCGTACTCTTTCCACTTCCGTTTGCACCAATGATTCCAACTTTCTCTCCTTCATAAGCTTCAAAGGAAACATTTTTAACGACAAGTGTGGCATTCATATATTTTTTAACGCCGATTAATTTCAGTTCCTTCATGAAATTCCCTTCTTCCATCCATAATGTCGTTACGCTTTTTATGGAAAGGGTTAAAAAGACAATCTTTACTATTTTTTTGTATTAAAAAAGACCATAAGAAGATGGTTTCTTCTTACAGTCTATAATCAGCGAATATAATTTATTAAAATAAGTCTACACAAAAATGTGCATGCTAAAAAGCATAATCATGCCTCTATTCGCACCAGTTGTATAAAAACTGACGGAATATTTCAAGTGAAACCCTGAAATATTCAATAAATTATCATCTCGATATTAGTAAAGTAAGTAACCTTCTAAATTGCCTTATTCATAAAGAGCATAACAAATAAACCTAACAATAATAGGTAAATTTCCTCTTCATAAAATTCATATTAATTTTCAAAATCAATTAATATTAGCAATTAGTTGGTTCCATAAACTTACTTTCCTCCTCCGAAATTTCCCTTATTATCTCACCGTTTCATTTTTTTGTAAATAACTGATCGGGAAATTTTTGTATGTGGGAGGTGGCTGTAATCTGTTCATTCATTTCAAATGATTGGGCAAAAGGAAATACACGAGATGAAAAATATTCCTTTTCATCTCGTGTACTAATTTATCCTATTTTGCATTCTCATCAGGTTGATGAATGCCGAAAATATTGCCTTCGGTGTCAATATAATACCCTTGCCATGCCATTCCAGGGAGGGCATGTTTAGACTTGGCGACCTTGCCCCCAAGTTCAATAATTTTCGTTTCTGTTTTATCGTAATTTTCCACTCCCATTGTACATGCAAATCCATTTAAAGGTTGGTTTGTTTCCGGCGCAGCACTTTGACGCTGCATTAATGCACCATTAATTCCAAGTTCACTTTCCTCGCCTGTTACTGCTCCAAAGTAAGGCATTCCTGCATAATCACTCCAATCTTGAAATGACCATCCGAATACCTCTCCATAAAACTTCTTTGCCCGTTCCATGTCATTTACATGAATTTCGAAATGAATTAATCTGCCCATGCTTTCCTCCTTTTTTTCATTTGTATCCGATTACATTTTTCTATTATAAAGAGTTATAGAAGGAAATTCAATTTCAGTTAACATTTGATTAGCTAAGTTAATAAATTGTGTTATAACAATAATAATAATCATGAATATATAAAAAAGACCTTCCCATATTCCAGCACTGAAAAGGTCAATCAATGGGATCTCTTAAAGCCGGTCAGCAATAAGCAAGAAATAATACGTACTAACGCATTCAGGCGGTAAGGTCGGAATACTTTTTATAGTTAAATGCACAGTCTCGCCACGATTAAGCACCCAAACACCACCGCAAACATTACTTCTTCGAGCACGGTCATATACAGACTGCCAGGAAAATGGGGATTTACAACGTATGGAATATCCATTATTAAAAATCCGAACTTCTTTGCAATGCTACATTAGAGAATTCAGGCTTCCCGTTATTTCATTAAAACCTGTTTGTTGAAAAGTTGCTACATATTGTCTTTGTAATGTGCAGCAGTAACTCTTTTGAGTCTATACAACAAAAACTCCTGACTAAACTAGATATTTAACACATCTGTCATCTCATTTATCTAAAGATGACAAAGAATATTAATAAGCTTACCGAATGGATCTTTTACATAAAAACGTCGAACCCCCCACGGTTCTACAATTGGTCCATACTCAATTGGAATACCTGCTTTTTTTATGCGAGTTAGTGCATTATCGAGATCATCAACTTCAATTGACAAGTCAGGCACCGGTGTCCCTGAACCGCCCTCAGAAAGAAAGCTAATTTGAGTGTCCATTTTCTCATGCGAACCGTAAGTTGCAATAAATCCCATATCCATCAGTTGATCAAGTCCGAGCACTTCTCCATAAAAGTACTTTGCTTTAGATATATCCTGAGTCCCAACATTGGCAACAATTCGTATAACCTGCATTACTACATCCTCCTAAATTTTTGATATATCATTAATAAATGAACTGATCCAATAGTTCATCTTACAGTGAATAAATTTATTGCATATCATCTGTCAAATCAACATTTCCATTGAACTCTGCACAAAAGTTCACTGAATTTCCCCTCGTTATTTTAATAACAATCAAGACTTTGTCCCCACAACCATTATAATTCCAAAATTTCATTTTCCCGATCTTGCATTGCTTTACCGACACAAGCATATCCATATTTCGCCAATTTAGTCACTTATTTATCTTCTTATTTGAAATTAAGTTATGGACCTCTTGGCAGCTTAAAAATATCAATCTTCATTTTAAGTGTCGAAACATCACAGATAATGCTTCAAATAAGTATAGAAAATATCTGAGAACCATTTTACAGAGTATTGGTTCTATTATGTAAACACTTGCTAAAAGAACAAAGTTTTCATTTAGTGATTAAAATACAGCTAGATTAATGAAAGTAATATCACAAACCTTTTACATCAATATACCGGGCACTTCAAATGGCTTGGATGGAGATGTCAGATTAATATCGATGTAGGTTAGATCCTCTCTTCACATCAGCTAGTGTACAATAAATATTTAAACTAAATCTGTTTTAACAAGTATTCACAAACCTTACTCGAACTAAGCCTAGCTGCTACATAAGGGGGCTGGACTCCTCTAGCGCCTTCAAGCGGAAGTCCTAACCACAAAACTTTCTCGTCAATAATCACAAAAGGAAATGGAAAGATTTCATCCAGCCATACATCGCACTCGCTCCACTTTTGATTCGAAATAATGGTCAACTTTATTCGATTTCCTCTATTTAGTAACTGTTTAGTCCATTCTTCGGTTAAATTGCTTTCTTCTGGCAAGGAAATAGTAATCGATGACTTTGCCGATCCCATGTCTTGAAAAACAGCTTCCACTTTTCGCGCATGAATCCATCTTAATTTTGGGTGTTGGTTTTGAATCCATGAACCAATTACTTTTGTTGTGACCGTTTGTTTGTTCCTAACCTGATGGCTAACAAGTTGTCTCAGCGTCTTTCCCGAATACATGTGCTTTTCAATAAAATTTCTATTGCTGACGTGAAGAAATTTCCCTTTCGTTCTTGTAATGGCTACGTTAATCAAACGTTCGCTTTCCTTGCCAGTTATGAGCATACCCGCCCGATTTTGCGGAGCACTATCGACCGTATCAAATATCATCACATCCCGTTCACTCCCCTGGAATCTATGGACAGTAGCCGCAATAATATCCGCTTGCCTGCGCTTTTCTTCATATATCTCTTCAAGAAGCATGCCCATAAGATTCGCCTGGGCACGGTATGGTGTAACATATCCGATCGATTTAGCACCACTTAATGTTGATTCATGAATCAATTGAAAAGACAGCAACAGCTGCCATAGATTGAATCTTGAATTCGTTGTTTTATCACTTATACAATGTAGACCTGTAAAGCTAGTATCCAGGAGCACAGAAGCTCTCTCTTTAAAAGGAGCAAGGCTTGTGATGCTTTTCCTGCTTTTATAAACACTTTCGTGATTTCCAACGAGTGAATGATAGATGTACTCATTGGTAAAAGCTGATATATCGGGGTGCATCCTACGCTGTTCTTTTAATAAAAATAGTTGAGGGTGAAGTTTCTCTTCATTCAACCCTTCCACCACTCCAGCCTTATGGAATACATCTTCTTTCAGCCATTTGGCCACAAGCGGGTCACGGCTTGATGCAATCGGAGGCAACTGCTTGAAGTCGCCGCAAATAATGACTCGCTTTCCCAAATTTGCGGCAAAAGCTGCCTGTGGTACATAAGCCATACTTGCTTCATCGAGGATGACAAGATCATAATTAAGTTCATAAACGGCACTATCACTAGCTGCTTTAGCAAGCGTCGTTCCAACTATGAACGCATCTTTTACTAATTGAACTTCCTTCTTCCGGACCTTTTCTAGAATTCTCGTAATCTTGGTTTCTAGTTCCAGCAAAAGATCGGAATCTCGTTTACTAAAAGATAGAGCCAAGTCTTGCTTTAAGTGCCGCCTTTCTTCAACTAGTCTCTCTCTATCGTGAGCAAGGAGTGGGTCATGCTTTTCAATCATCAGATTTGTTGTAATTTCTTGATGAGCTGATAGAATTTCCCCGTTGAACCCACCGTAGCGGAGCACGTCCCCTTCTCGAAATCTTTTTTTCTTTTTTATAAACTCAGTCAGTTCCCCCATCAATACATCGACAGCTTGATTGCTATGGGACAAAATCAACACTTTTTTCTTCTGAAAATATTTATTAGCTGCAGTTCTGGCTAAGGTGTATGTTTTCCCCGTACCCGGAGGACCCCAGACGAAAGTAGCTGGATTGTATTTGGACCGCAAAATCAGTTCATGGACATTACTCTTGATCTTTTCTTCAGGATGTTTTGTTTCCATAGAAGGATTCATCAATCTTTTCACTCTTAGCCGCTTTTGTTTGCTTTTTTTGATTTCTTCGAAGCGCTCTATTAATTGTTCAAGTAACTCCCAAGGGTCATGCAACAGATAAGCATCTGGGATGAGGTCACCGAAGTTTTTTTCTAATGCAACAATAATTCCCCTTCCCTCAGAGGAAAGCACCCTTCCACTACTTTTCATCATTCCCCATTCCAATTTTATGGAGGAACCAACTGGTATTCTTATTGAGATGGCTGTATCAAAATAATAGCTATAAGGACCGTCGTTTGATAACAGTCTTCCATTTTTCACAGAATAGCGGCTGCCTCCATACTTTTTTAAATGATTAATCTCTTGTTGCAGAGCTTGCTGCCATTCCTTGATATATGTTTTCGTTGTTGTCATTTGCTTCCCCTTGTTATTCGGCTTTGTTCCAAATTTATATTTTGAATAATAACCTATGACCTAAAATAAGAGATTCCTAGGTTGAAACTTTTTTCTAAAACCATATATAACAGAATGACCAAATGTTAAGCAATCTTTGGTCAATTTCTCTGAATACGCCTAAGTTTTCCTCTAATTTCCTCTTTTGAAAAAATGAATCTCAAAGGAAAATCGAGTAGGAGGGAGTGATTAACCCCCGACCTCTCACACCACCGTACATACCGTTCGGTATACGGCGGTTCAACTAAGATTGGTGACGCAAAGTTTCGTAACGAGATAATAGACTTTTGAGCCCTTGGGAATTCCAGTAGGAGTTTCCAAGGGTTCTGTGTAGTATCGGACTTTTGGAGATTCTCCAATAACTTCTACGTGAGTTTCCCCATTCATAAGCCTTTCCTTTCGGAACGCCAAGTCTAATGAGGTTCCTCACCTTCGTGCTTGGTTTCTTCCAATTCTTCCACATACACATCCGAAGTCTTCTTCTAATCCATGAATCAAACTCCCTGAATACACTTGGCGTATCTGCCAGGGCGAAGTATCCGCACCATCCCATTAGATATTGGTTTAGTTTCTCTATTCGATATTCCATGGGATAAGGTTTCTTTCTTGAGGTAATTTCTCGGATTTTATTCTTCATCCGTTTCACGCTTTCTTTGGCAATCCGAACTTTGGGTTCTTTATGAAAGGTAAAACTGAATCCAAGAAATTTCCTCTTCCAAGGACGGTCTACAGCTGACTTTTTCAAATTAACTTTCAGCTTAAGCTTTCCTTCTATAAACAAGGTGATGGAATCCATCACCCGGTTTCCTGCTTTCATTGTTTTCACATAGATATTAGCATCATCGGCGTATCGTACAAATTTGTGACCTCTTTCCTCTAACTTCTTGTCAAATTCGTCAAGGACAATGTTAGAGAGTAAAGGACTGAGAGGTCCTCCTTGTGGAGTTCCTTCCTCACTGGTTGTCACAATGCCATTTATCATGATTCCCGATTCTAGATATTTACGGATTAACTTAAGCAGGCGTTTATCTTCGATTCGTTTCGCTAGTGTCCCCATTAATTTGTCATGGTTTACTCTGTCGAAGAACTTCTCCAAGTCGATATCAACCACCCAACGATAACCTTCCTGTATATAACCTTTTGCTTTCCTAACCGCATCATGGGCGCTTCGACCTGGTCGAAATCCATAACTATGGTCTGAGAACATCGGGTCATATATAGTCGTTAAAACTTGGGCAATTGCTTGTTGAATGAGACGGTCTGTTACGGTAGGGATACCTAATAATCGCACCCCACCGTCAGGTTTCGGGATTTCGACCCTGCGGACGGGTTGCGGTGTATAGGTACCCTCAAGAAGTTCCATTTTCATGGATTCCCAGTGTTTCTTGATATGCTCTCGTAGGTTTTGTACGGACATCCCATCCACACCATGACTTCCTTTATTTCGTTCCACCCTTTTCAGGGCGGAAAGGAGGTTTTCCCGTGACAGTATTCGTTCCATTAACATTGGTTACGCCTCTTTCCGTGAACAACGATTCCACTTATGCCAGTTCTGCTCCACCATCTTGAAGTCCCCCATGGGATTCACCATATCCTCCTTCAAGCATGCCTTATCGGTTATCTGTGTTCATCGCAGGTTACTGAATGCCAAGATGTTGCTCTCTCTTAATTGTTCAGCCCTTCCCATTCTTCTCGAGTTCGAATGGTACTATGGCCTCTGCTGACTTCTGATTGTTCAGCTATCCATCACTGGATAGGTTACCAAGTGAACTTGGCGTTCCAATCAGACCTCCCCAGGTAAGAACGTAGTCTTTCCCTCCACCTATCTGCTTCATTTACTACATACAACCTTCGGCAGAAAGGGCTTTGTTCTGTACTGCAAACTCACCCAATCGTAAATAGCCTAATATGAAGTTCGTGTTCCTCAGACCGGAGGTTTGCCGCTCGCTTCCTTCAGATTCCACGTCACCGTGGACACCCTTGCGTTAAGCTAACTGCTACTTCTGCCTTCGCAGTTCGGGACTTGCACCCTATAGACTACGCCCATGCTGGGCGCACAGTTAAAAGGCAACTCCCAAAGGGTTAGTTGCCTTCTTTCAATATTTATTTTACCACTTACTCTCATCTTGGATCAGTAAATTATTCTCCCTACAAGTATGTTGCATTCATCATTTTTTCAAAAGTTTTATACTAATCTTTTGTTCTAAATCTAACTGTAATCATATATTTTATTAGAAGAATACATTATGTGCTTTTATGTAACACCTACCATATGAATGAGGTGAAGCCAAAATGTTTGTTGTTTATTTTTTAGAAGACAAAAATATTTTATTAAATCAGCTGCTGAAACGTGTTCCATCCGTCGGTGAGAATATCATTATTAAAGGCCGTAAAGGTAAAGTTTCAAGTGTTGATCATATTGATGAAAAAAAGCTTCATGTTCAAGTTATTTTTGAAAAGGTAAATAAAAATAAACTTGTGGCAGATAATTCAAAAAAGAAAAAAAGGTAAGCAACATTTGTTTCTCTCTTCACTGAAGTTTTTTTCAATAGGAGTTTTTTTGCTCCATCATAAAGCCTCTCTTATTCGGAGAGGCTTTTGCATACTTTGCTTTCTATAGAGGTTCTTCACTATACTTTGAATACTTCTTCTTTCGAGCTCTCTAATTGCATTCTTTCTAATTCTAGTTTTAATTTTTCCGTCTCCAGCAAGTAATTCTGATGTTTCATTTTTTCCAATTCCAGCTGATCATGAATGAATTCGCCTTTGATTTTTGCACTAGATCGCAAATGATCCGTTATTATTCCAAGTATTGGAACTGAACAAACCATAATACCAATAATCCACCACAAAGAAATCACCTCGTTTTTTACTGTTTTCAATAGTTTAATACATTATTGATAAGTTATATATAGTGAATATACGTTGGAAAAGAAATTAAGATTCAAAGTGATATGAAATATTTTTCATGCTATAAAAAACTTAAAATCGGAATACTTAATTACACGAATTTAGGTTCAAATATGAAATGTTATTGACCTTTCTTAAAATAAGCATTGCTAAACAGCTCCACATAGCAGGCTGTATACGGCGGCATATAAGATACGGGTGAAATTTTTCACTTGATTACTCTTATGAATAAGCATGTTAGCAATTAATGTTATTTCAACGGAATCTTTACAACATCGTCCAAATATTTTGTTGTACTATATCCTTTAATTTCTAATCTTTCAGGAATTACCGCCTCTTCTGAATCATGACTATGTAACGCTATGCTTTGTACTGTAAAGAAATATCGGGGCTGTTCGATTTCTTCATATACATAAGGGTTTGTATAAATATCGTATTCAATTCCGTTTTTATCGATAAGTACTCCTTCAGAATCAAAATCTCTGGAACTAATTAGACTTTCATCCTCACCCATAATATTAAAGTCAAGCGACTGATATTTTCTATTCTCAATTTCATGATTACTAATGACAACATGGGTTGGCTGTCCTACTTCCACCTTGTCGATGGAGAGTGTACTACCTAAATATTCAAAGCTTTGAGGATATTCATTAGAAGCATCCAATTCGATAGTTTTTGGTTCTTCAACCGCTAATTCAACGGATAGGAATTTAATGTTAATGACTTTTGGCTTTTCTACAAAAAGCGGTTCAAAATATATTCCATAAGAAAGCCAATTATTGTTTTCATAATAGCCATAGCTGTTGTACTTATCAGCTTCCACCTTTTTATTATTTACTTGTAGATAGTCAAAATCAAGTCCGTGTATTCGCTTCTCTGGTAGGTCATAAATATAAGAATAATTTAGAGTCGTCGCTGTTGGAGCTATCGTTAGTTTATCAAATCGAACTGGGATTCCTTCTACTTCTATTTTTTCATCCAATTCATATTCGAGAGAGGGATGTTTCGTTACAGGTATCTCGAAGTTCCACTCTCCTGCTTCATACGCCATGCTCTCGTAAGCCAAAGGACTATTCTGTCTAGAGGGGTCACGAATCAATCGCTGCAGCTTAGTGATTTTAAGTTTAATGGTTTCGTTGTCCGCTTTAATTGGTAGCAGACTAAGCTTCCCATGGTATACGTTGTTTGCTTTATTATTTAGATCGGATTTAAGGTCAGGGGGATAGTATGTTGGGGATATTTCGCGACTCATGATTTCATGCTTATTTTCCGCAAAAACCCCATCATCATAATTCAACATATATTGGTTTTCTTTATCTGTATCTTCTATTTCATAAAAAACAAGGGTTTGTATATCATCAGCAACCACACTTTTAAGCTTAATCTTTATTCCATTGCTTTCCGCTTCAAGGTTCAACCTTTCACCTAGGCCATGTTTTAAAAATGCACGCAATTGCTGATCTTCTTCCGTCCACGTATAGTAAAGATTTGTAAAAGACCCTGTAAACACTCCTATACCTATTAATAAAGCAAAAACACCCGCAAAGATATATCCCATTCTTTTACGTTTCTTGTTTTTCTGTTCCTTCTGCATTTCCATTTCTGCCAGCCTATCTTTGACGTTTCCCATGAAATCAGCTGGCACATGAAAATTCCCCATCATTTCCGTAAGATTTAACATAGCATCCTGAAAGGCTCCCAAATCCTCCTGACAGTCTTGACAATGATAAATATGCATCTCGAAATCAATCTTTTTTGATCGTTCCAGTGTCCTTTCTAAGTAATCGATGTAATATGTATGGTACTCCTTACAACCATCGAACGATGACCCGAGCCCCATATCCTTCCTAAGAGACTGAATTCCTGAGAACAAAAATTCTTTCAACGTTCCCATAGAAATTTGGAGAAGTTGTGCCGCTTCCTCCAGAGAAATTCCAATAACATATGTAAGAACCACAGCCTCTCTCTCGTGGTCCTTTAACTGATCGAGTGCTTTAATAAACTTACTTTCCTCTAAAGCTTGTAAACTTCTTTTATGCGAAAGCTCTCGGCATGTATGTAGAAAAATAAATGTTACCCACATTTCGAACGATATTTCTCTATTACATTTAGGCAATTCCTTAGTCAGTTTTATAATGGACTCGTAAAAAAGCTCCTCTATCTGCTGTTGATTTTTAAGATAGGACCAACCAAGTATATAGAAAGATTGTTTATGTTGATCGAACCAATCAACGATAGAATCCACTTCTTTATCTCTTATCATAGACATTGACATGGGGTCTATTTTTGCTGGAATCATTAAGTGTCCCCCTTTTCTACATTCTCTTTGTAGGGATCTTTACAGATTGATCATTCTATTCATTAAAAAAACGAATGTAGGACATTGCAGAACCCTGTGAATGTTGCCACTATTTATTTCGTTTAGCTTTGTTTAATAGATAATTATATTGTACTCTGAATAGGTGAATATTTCAGTAAATTGAAGCGAGATCTTCTTAACCTTTTTGTATTTCGATAAATTAACTATTTTTGCATGTTCTGATTGGCCAAGGCGAAGTTAATAGCTATGATAGCCATTTAAGAAGCAGAATCCTTACCGGAATCCTGCTTCTTTTATTGAAGCCTTTTTTACTGGTTGCTTTCACACTAATATTTAAACCCTTAATGATCCACGGAAACCCCTGGCAGCATAATAGGAATCTGCTCCATTATGGTACACAAAGACAGTATCGTAACGACAATCACAAAAAATTGCCCCTCCCAGCTTCCTTATATTGGAAGGTGTTTTCACCCAGCTCGATGTTTTCATATCGAAATTACCAAGTTTCTGCAGCTCCCGGTATTGTTCTTCTGTTAAAATCTCTATACCCATGTCAGCCGCCATATCTATAGCATTATTTTCTGGTTTATGTTTTTTCCTTGACTCAAGTGCTTCACGATCATAACAAACACTTCGGCGGCCTTTAGGACTCTCAGCTGAACAATCGAAAAAAATGTATTCATCCGTGTCCTTATCATGACACACAACATCCGGTTCACCGCCAGTACGTTCCATTTCATAAAGCGACCATAGCTTTTCAGTATTAGCATCTAATTTTTCATGGACTTTGGCCCATTCAATCTCTTTATGAAGATTCATGTTTTTGTCAAAACGAGATTTTAATGTCCTAATCATTCCTTCACGTAGTTCTTGGGATAACATTCTTTTTTCCTTCTTCATACTAAAGCCCCCTCGTATCATATGTATAGAAGTCTATCATTAACGGTAATATTCATTAATACTTTGCAAAATTGTTTAGCTGTATCCGCTATTTCGTTTTGTTGGCAACACATGGCTTCTAGAAATTTATTAAACTTATTACCTATAGATGGATTAATATTTGGTGCATACATTAATATTATTTCAACAAGATCGTCACTACATCATCCAAATATTTGGTTGTGCTGTATTCATAAATCTCCAGTTTTTTGGGAACTACTTTCTTTCCAGGGTTACTACTTTGTAACTGTATATTTTCAACTGTAAAGAAATAACGGGGCTGCTCGATTTCTTCATATATGAATGGGTTTTTATCCACATCGTATTCAATCCAGTTTTTATCAACTAGCACTCCTTCTGAATTTATCCCGAATGAGTTAACTTCCTCACCTTCTTCACCCACAATATCGAATTGAATCGATTCATATGCTCGATTTTTAATTTCATGATCGCTTATGACAATCTTAGTAGGCTGTCCAACTTCCACTTTGTCGATGGAGATTGTACTTCCTGCATATTCAAAGGTTTGAGGATATGCCTTTGAAGCATCCAAGTCGATGGATTTTTTATCTTCGATCATTAAATAAACAGATTGGAATTGAATGTTAACCTCTTTTGGCTTTTCTCCAAAAAGTGGGTCAATATGTGTTTGTAAAGAAATCCAATCATTGTTTTCAAATACGACATTGCTGCCGTACATATCGGCTTTCACTATTTTATCGTTCACTTTTAGATTGTCAAAATTAAGAGTTTGTATTCTCTTCCCCGGCAGTTCATATTTAAAAGCACTATGCAGAATAGTCGTCGTTGGAGCAATCGTTAGTTTATCCAATCGAACAGGAAACCCTTCGATTTCAGTTTTTACATCCAACGTATATTCTTTCGAGGGCTGTTTATTTACAGGAATATCAAAATTCCATTCACCTGTTTCATATTCTATGTTTTTGTAATCCCTATTCTGTTCGGAAGAGTCACGAATCAATTTTTGAAGCTTTGAGATCTTAAGTTTTATTGTATCTTTATCATTTAAAAGCGGCCGAAGACTAATCTTTCCTTGGTACACATTCTTATCTATATTATTTGGCTCGGATTTAAGGTCAGGAGGATAGTACCTTGGATAGGCAACAAGATCCATTTTTTGATATTCCTTCACCACAGAAATACCCTCATCGTAATCAATCATATATTGACTTTTTTTAACGGTATCCTCTACTTCATAAAAAACAAGAGTCTGAACATCATCAGCAATCACACTCTTAATCTTAATTTTTATACCATTGTTTTCCGCTTCTAGGTTCAGCCTTTTTCCTAATCCATGTTGTAAAAAAGCGCGTAATTGCTCATCTTCCTCTGTCCATGTATAGTAAAAACTCGTAAATACCCCTGTAAAAACTCCAATACTTGTTAATAATGCGAAAATACTTGCAAAAATAAGCGCTATTCTTCTACGCTTCTTATTTTTCTGTTGTCTATGCTTTTCATTTTCAGCCAGCCTATGTTTGACATTATCCATGAAATGAGAGGGTACATGAAAATCTTCCATTCTTTCAGTAAGATTTAATATAACATCTTGGAAGGTGCCCAAATCCTCACGACAGTTTTGACAATGATAAATATGCATCTCGAAATCAATCTTTTTCGATCTTTCCAAAGTTCTTTCGAAGTAATCGATATAATTCTTATGATACTCCTTACAACCATTAAAGGTTGAACCGTATTCCACTTCTTTCCTTAGTAACTGAACTCCGGTAAACAAAAGCTCTTTCAACTTTTCCACTGAAACTTGGAGAAGATGTGCCGCTTCCTCCAGAGAAAATCCTATTATGTATGTAAGAACAACTGCTTCTTTCTCATCATTTTTCAACTGACCAAGTGAATGAAATAAAACTTTATTTAATTTATCTTTCTTAAACATTTTATCATCAGAAAGTTTCCGGCATATTTGTAGAAAAATAGACATTATCCACATTTTTAATGAGGTTTCTCTATTAAAACTTTGTAATTCCTTATCAATTTTTATAATGGATTGGAAAAATGCTTCTTCTACTTGCTGCTGATTTCTTAGATAGGAGCAACCAAGTGTATAGAACCATTGCTTATGCTGCTCGAACCAATCAACGATAGATTCTACACCTTTTTCTTTTATGGTAGTGAGCTCTATCTTTTCAGGGATCATAATTATGTCTCCCCCTTTTTATATTCACTTTATATCGAATGATGATAGATTGTATAATCCTATTATAGCTATATTTTAATATTAATTAAATTTTATTCTGAATTGAAGGAAATATCGGTAAATTTATTTAAGAATCTTTACTTTTCGATGAATGAACCACTAAATTTTTCCAAATTAAATGCAGTATTCATAAACTAATTTCATATCTTTAATATTGAAACCAAAGGGAACCTCTCATTCTTTGAGAATAAAAAATCCTATTCAGCATGTGTAATTAATCATCACAAGCTGAATAGGAATATTTTTAAGCACTTTGCTTCGATACAACAACGGTTTCCTGCCTTTTCCGATTTGGCAACATATTAAATATAATATTTAGTGCAATGGCAGTTATACTCCCAGCAACAATTCCATTACTTGTTAATATTTGCAGTCCTGATGGAAGTGCCGAAAATAAGTTAGGCGCTACTGTAACACCGAGGCCTAACCCGACAGAACAAGCAATAATCATCGAGTTTTCTTGGGAATCGGAAATAATTTTACTTAGCATTTTAATCCCTTGCGAAACGACCATGCCAAACATCGCCATCATTGCTCCCCCTAAGACCGATGTTGGAATAATGGTTGTGAATGCAGCAATTTTAGGAAAAAATCCAAGGGCGATTAGCATGGCACCCGTAATGAAAATCACTTTACGGGAACGAACACCTGACATTTGAATCAAACCAACATTTTGCGAAAATGTTGTGTATGGGAAGGCATTGAAAAGCCCGCCAATGACGGAAGCCAGCCCTTCTGCTCGATAGCCTTTTGCCAAGTCTTCTTTCTTCAACTTCTTATCACATATATCACTCAAAGCGAAATAAACACCTGTAGATTCCACTAAAGATACCATCCCAACGATTGTCATTGTAAGGATGGCTGACCATTCAAATGTTGGATATCCAAAATAAAAGGGTCTTACGATTTGTGCAATGGCCGCATCCTGAACGGGCATTAAATCAACCTTGCCCATAATACTGGCAGCAATTGTTCCTACACCTAGACCGAGTAAAATCGAGATGGCCCGAATAAAGCCTGTGGAAAATCGGAAGATTAATATAATCATGATTAAGGTTCCAAAAGCTAGTACAATATTCGACAATGATCCATAGTCTGCCGCATCTTGGCCGCCGCCCATATTATTGATCGCTACTGGAATAAGCGTAATACCAATTATGGTCACAACAGAACCTGTTACGACAGGAGGAAAAAACTTAATCAATTTGCCAAAAAAGCCGGCAATCAACATGATAATTAGGCCTGAAGCAATAACGGAACCATAAATAGCAGAAATCCCAAATTCCTCGCCAATTTTCATAATCGGTCCTACCGCTGTAAATGTACAACCAAGCACAACCGGAAGACCGATTCCGACAAATCGGTTATTTATGATTTGTAAAAGTGTAGCAACTCCACACATCAAAATATCAATCGACACAAGATACGTTAACTGTTTATGATCAAACCCCAACGAATTTCCGATAATTAATGGCACGAGAATAGCACCTGCGTACATAGCCAAAAGATGCTGGATTCCCAATGTCGTGGATTTCAGTGCATTTTTCATCAGATATAACTCCCCTCCATAAATTCAACTTTTCCATTTTGCAAGGAGGCGATATTGGCGAGTGATTCAACCCGAATACCGCGATCACGAATTAATTGACCACCTGATTGGAATCCTTTTTCAATAACAATGCCAACTCCAGCAAGTTTTGCTCCTGCTTGCTCAATCATTTCAAGTAAACCCAAAACGGCTTGTCCATTTGCTAAAAAGTCATCAATAATCAAGATGACGTCATCTTGTTGAATAAAATCACCGGAAATAGAAATTTCGTTTGTTTCCTTTTTTGTAAATGAGTGGACTTTAGCCGTATAAAGATTTTCTGATAACGTTAATGACTTCCTTTTCCGCGCAAATACGACGGGGACGTTCATTAAAAGTCCTGCCATCGTTGCTGGAGCAATTCCAGATGACTCGATGGTTATAATTTTTGTAACACCAGCTTCCTGAAAGCGAATGGCAAATTCCTCGCCTATTTCCTTCATTAAATTCGGATCTATTTGATGATTTAAAAACGAATCCACTTTTAAAACAGTATCCGACAAGACTCTTCCTTCTGAAATAATTTTCTCCAGTAATGTCTTCACATTGATGTCCCCTTTCAACGAACTGATTAAAAAACAAAAAAACTCGGAGACGGTGCCCCTATATAAATGGAGGGCAGCAAAGTCTTCGAGTTTACGTCTTAAGAAATAGGAAAAAACAAGATTATGAAATAACCTTATTTTTCCAATCATTTGCCACCCATAGTCGATTTGTTTACGGCAAATCGGTAGAAACTTGCAGGCCCTATCCCTGCGATTATATGAGTGAATTACTATAGAATTGTAGAATATTGTTATTATAGCATTTATTAATGGATTTTCAATCATAACTTTTTGGTAATTGAAAAAGGATTGTAGTAATAAAAATTAGTTCTTAAATAGGATGAATTCGAGAATCTTCTCGTATATTCCCAAGGCAGCAAAATCTGAATTAATTAAGAGATAAGTGTAAATAAAGCCTAAGGTTTTAGTTTTATTATTTATCATCTTTTTGATTTTAGTCTAGTAACTATATAGATTATTAAATCTATCGTTAAAAATAGTAAACCAATAACTAATAAATATTTAAAAAATTCAGATGTCGAGTAACCTCCAACGTAGATAAAATATAAAAATATACAAAAAAACCCTATACTAGAAAAGACTTTCTGAATCTTCATCACAATATTAATCTCCTTTTAAGATTGAGAGTATTGTATGTAATTCTTTTTTTAATATAAATAATTTTACTGTTTTTCATACTACAAATTAATATAATAATAATCCCCCTTAACGATCCTTTCTTATTTTCATTTTTAATATTTTTAGAAACCTTACTTGCCACAACTTTAAGTTATAGTAATAACAAAATGCACAAAAAACTTGCATTAATCCTACTTTGTTTATAGTCATATTGAATATTAGATTCGGATTGAAAATGATATTATTTTAAAATTAATAAAATACTATATGTGTGATTTAATACCCTTAGTTAGTGAAACCTTTACATTTGATTACCGTAAATATATTTATGGAGATGATTTTATGAGAACATTTACTACCATAGCATCAATAATAGCTGGGATATTTATCATTTATTTAGGTTATTTAATTAGAGTAAAAAAGATGTTATCCCTAATCATTGGTTATAGCGACAGTACTTTTTACGGTGACAAAGATAAATATGCTAAAAGAACAGGATTTACTGCAATAATATTAGGAATCATAGTTGCTGCAATGCCTTTAGTGGTTTTTGTTTTTGGTGAAGGTACTATACACATATATAAATACATGATTGGCGTATATGTCGTACTAATAATAATAATGGCTAATTATTGGCGGTTTCGTTTATAAAGAAATTCGTAAAAAGATATCATTTCTTTGTTCTCCAATATGTTAAGATTAAATATTCTTATAAGGATGGAAATTCCTTTTAATAAAACGCCATATTGTTTAATTAACTTTTTAAGATTTCATTAGAACAAAAAGTGAAAGGAGATTCTCATATGGGGTTAGTCATAGGAATTATGCGTATCGTACTACCTATTATAATAGTTGGAGGAATTGGAGTATTTGTAGTTAAAAGGCTTGAATATAAATATAACCAGGGGAACCTTGGCAAGAAAAAATCAAAGAGTGCTCAAGATTTATTAGTTAGTTTAATACCATTTGGGATGCTGTTTGGTTGTTCTATTGGGATAATTCTTAGTATATTTTTCCAATCATCACCATTATCTTCCATTAGTTTAGGCGCTGGAATTGGCCTATTATTTGGATATTTTGCTTTTGAAATTTATAGTACGAAAAGAACAGCCATTCATAAATAGCTATCTTCTTTATACTGCGCGTTTCCTCATGTAGGAAACGACGCAGTTTTCCTTATATTATTCACTAAGGTACATTTTGAACTTAAATGCTATTAATTCGAAATTTAGCTTTACCATATATTAACTACTGATTCACTATTTTCAATCCTTATTCTGCTTTCTTTTAGCCAATCAATATTCCATTGGTGTAAGGTAGAAAAGTCCCAACTTCGATAACAGCCTGCATACACAATGATTTCTCTTAATAGCAGAAATATAGGAATCTGTTTTAACCATTTTTCATCAAAATAGCTTTGTTCTTTATATCCTTTTAGAAAGTGTTCCATAAATAAACGGGCTTGAGATTCTCTTCTTGCTTTTCCATCTTCTCCACCGTAGACATAAACAAAATAATATAACGGAATGGCAATATCCTCAATAAACCAACTGTATTGCGCCTCATCAAAATCAAAAAGGGTTATTTTCCCTTCATCATTCACTAGGAAATTCCCAACACCTATATCACCATGAATAAGTCCATATGAATTTTCATCTTTAGGAATATTATTTTGAATTTTGTTTATTACATTTCGACTGGCTTCAAGTACTAAGATTTGATCTGATGGGATAAAATTGTCCACATTTTTCAGGTAATAATTTTGGTGCCAATCATGTCTACGTGTCAATTCATCCTTTGGTTTATAGACTTTTGATAAGGAATGGACTTTTCCCATGATTTGACCTAGTTTGTAATAAAGATTGGTATCATTTAGACATTCAGGATAGCCAATTTTTGAACCTTCCGCCTTTATAAAGGAGCTTACAATAAAAACTACGTTCGCTGTATTAATAACTTCTACATAATTTCCCGATTTAGACTGTATGGGTCTCGAGACAGAAACATCATTTTGGGCCAAATATAGTAGCCAATCCATTTCCCCTATTACAGCATTAACACTACGATGAGAGCTAGGGGTAAATCTTAAAATATATTTTTGATTAGCTTTTTTATATTCATATATAAAATTCTGCCAATTTCCAAGATGGGATAATTCTGTGAATGGAATACCGAACCTATTTGCTCCAGTGGATAAAATTTCCTTATTAAAATGATCAATAATATCTTGTTCCACAACTTCTTCTCCCTTTAATTTTTTCATGAAAAAGCATTCAAGGTAATGAGATTGATTTCCCTTATTAATTAATACTTTTAAAAAGAAAGAGCGCAATTCTTAATCAAAAAATGCGCCCTATCCTATGAAATAAATAAGAAATGATCCCAATCATAAAATTACTTGTTCACCTATCCCTAATACTCATTATGTAAAAATGCACTTGTTTTTGGTAGCCCTATTTCAAATTTTCAAGTGATTGTATAAATTCATTTACAGTATAAAACATTTGATCTGGTTGAACACTAAACTCCAGTGTCTGATAATTTGGCAACCACTTTACTCCAATAGTATGTACGTTAGAACGTTTACCCGCAAGTATGTCGGCGTCGCTATCTCCTAGAAAAACAGCTTCGGTATTTTTTATATTAAGTTGTTCCAATGCTTTATTTATTCCTTCTGGATGAGGTTTTGGTTTTTCAACATCATCACCAGTAATGATTACATCAAATAAGTTATTCATATTAAGGCAGTCTAAAGAAATGAGCAGACTTCTGCTCGCTTTTCCTGTTACGATCCCTAGCTTGTACCCTTCTCTTTTTAAAAGTAGAAGTAGGTTGTCAATTTCCTCATTATATTGAACGAGCTCTTGATGCTTTTCTATATATTTTTCATAATATAATTCAATGGCTTTATCATAATTGGAATCTCTAAGGTTTTCTTTAATAATCCCCGTCTCGGATGGACCGAACATAGCCTTAATATCATCTGAAGTAACCTCTAGATTGTCAAACTCCTTAAATACAGCCTGAAACGCATAAAAACAAACCGGCAAAGTATCGGCAAGAGTACCATCAAAATCAAAAATAATCGCTTTAATAATTAAACACCCCTGTAACAAAATAATTACTCTTTAGAATGATTGAATTTTCTACACCAAGTAATAATTTACATATACTTGTTTGAATAACTAACAGATTTAGAAAATTGTTTATGCCAAACTATCTATTCAGCTGTTTCTCCACTTCTATTTAAGCGATATTTCCACCGTGCATTGAAAACATATAAACATCATCTTCATCTGTTACAGTCCAGCCATCAAAATACTGACTAGCATGAAATACATCTAAAAAGAGGTTGTCACATTGAATAATAAGAAACGGACATTGTTCGAATAACAGTACATCTTGAATTGTTTTACCAATCAATAATTCCTTGATTGTTTTCCATTCCCTTTGGTTAGATTGGATATCTGTTTCTCCAAATAAAATTACATCCGTATCTCGAATTCTCCAGGGACATTCAATCATAATGGCACCTTTTACTAGTTGAATAATGAAATTAGGATTTGATTCGACGGCCGTAACCTTTTGCCCTATGAATTCTTTAAAATCGATTTTACTTATTTTCGTATGCCACGTCTTACGAGCATGTGTCATAATCATTTCATTCATTTTGTCCTTCGTATAAACATCATCATTATCTCTGTACTGAAAGTCATCAATAGCCTTACTGATCTCTTGCCAAATCATTTGTTCATCGAATAAATGATGGGCGATCGTACAATCATATATCTCTTTCACAATTGAAACAGCATTCTTAACAGGTAATAATAACTGTGAGTGTAGATGTTTTACATGATAATGTAAACATTGTTCTTTTGGAGGAGGTTTTTGCTGCAACGCTTTCATTACATTTGAAAACATTTCTTCCAATTCAAATAGATTAAATGGCTCTTTCATACTAGCTAACTTCTTAATTTCTATAACATCCAAATAGAGATGATGTTTTGCCCACTCTATATAATCTGATGCTCTTACAGAATGGGTATACTTCTTGTAGTACAATTCTAAAAGGTCCATAGAGATCTCCTATACATGTATCCTAATAAAATTATTTAATCGTTTGCAAAATAAACATGGCCGTTTCATCAAGTTCTTCTAATTTTTCTTCAGCTGTAGGTCTTTCAACCAGCCTGATTAAGTCAGTCTCAAATACCTTTCTGGATTCTTCAGGCAGTCTTTTAACTAAAATTTCTAAACACCAATATTTCCAAACGTTATCGTCGGTTTCTAAAACTTTCTCAATATAGGGAACGATTTCATTCGGGAACTCAAGTAGCAGTTCCGCCACTTCCTCTGCAATGGGCCAGTTCATGTCCTGAATCCATTTCATAAGACTTGGCAACAAGGGGAGAAGTTCTGTTCTATCCAGTTCCTTTAATTTATATATACTACCAAAATCATGCTTGTTTTGGGCAATTGATTAGCGTAAATATTCATTTTGTTACTTTGGATATAAGATAAGCTTTTACTTTCTCAACATCATTTAAATCTCTTTTCGGAAGTATGTATGCACTTACTGAGCTGTTGTACAAATAGATGTTATGCTGGTCCTCACTTATTGTTTTAATTCCAGACCAAGTTACTTTTGTTACACCATTAGAAGTTGAATCCATTATCCCCTCATCAGATAACATCATATTATGCTCACCTAATAAGCCATCATTCCCGCCCTCTTTTATCATTTTCTTTGTATTTCTAAGGACAAAAGAATAGAAATATTTCGGATAAAAAATAATCCACAGAATACTTATTGCTAAAAAAGTTATGAATAACCCAAGAAAAGGTAGGTTCCCTATTTTTGAAAGCACAAATGATGCAATAATAAAGAAGATCGGCGTTAAAAATCTTTGCATATTTAATGTTCTATTGACCGTTTTTGAATTTTTTATGTGAAACAGATTAAAGGTTAAATAATCTTCCTCTGTTAAATTGAATTTTATCTCTATTGAAATCACCTTCTTTTGTTGTCTTTAATATGAAACCTTTACATTTAATCTATATATCTAACTATGTCTTCTTCTATTTGATCTGGCTTTGTTGTAGGTGAATATCGTTCAACGACTAGTCCTTTTTGATCAACAAGAAATTTTGTGAAATTCCATTTAATTGCCTTCGAAAAAAGACCATTTTTTTGTTCTTTTAAATACGTGTATAAAGGATGTTCATTTTCTCCATTTACATCAATTTTAGCGAACATCGGAAAGCTGACTCCATAGTTGCGTTGGCAAAACTGAATAGTCTCTTCAATATTATCAAACTCTTGTTGTTTAAATTGATCACATGGAAAACCTAGAATAACAAAACCGCGGTCCTTATATTTTTCATAAAGTGCTTGAAGTCCTTCAAATTGCGGAGTAAAACCACATTTACTAGCCGTATTCACAATAAGCAACGTGTTTCCAGCATAATCTCTCAATGTTTTTTCCTTACCGTCTGACATTTTTACTGTGTAGTCATATATGGTTTTCACTAAATTTCCTCCTAACAAATTATCGTTTCCTCAATTTACATTTTACTATATTACTACAAGAAAGTAGAATTGACGGATTAATTACTGCTGTAGAAAAATAATGTTGTTATATAGATTTGGTCATTTCCTGCTCTTGATATTAAGTGCTAATGTGACGGCTTCTGAGATTACTGGGAAAGCAAGATTTGAGAAAAAAGTTACGAGCATAAGGGAAACTGACTAGAATAAGTCAGCACCTCAACGATACACCTTCCGTCCCATCAACATTTTCTTTACTTAAAGTTATTGAGCATCGTGCGCACTTCATCTGTTGAATTTGTGCTCATCAATTGATTTCTTAGTTCACTAGCCCCTCGAAAGCCTTTGACATATATTTTAAAGAAGCGATGAAGAGCTTTGAACGGACGCAGCTCTAATTTTGAATATTTATCATGGAGATCAAGATGCAATCTTAAGAGATCCAGTAATTCCTCACTGCTATGATCCTTCGGTTCTTTTTCAAAAGCAAATGGATTACTGAAAATACCACGCCCAATCATAACCCCATCTACACCATATTGGTGGACAAGCTCCAAGCCAGTTTGACGGTCAGGAATATCCCCATTGATCGTCAAAAGTGTATCTGGTGCCAGCTGGTCACGAAGTTTTTTTATCTCCGGGATCATTTCCCAATGTGCATCTACTTTGCTCATTTCCTTTCTTGTACGCAGATGAATCGAAAGATTAGCGATGTCTTGTTCCAATATATGTTTGAGCCAATCATGCCATTCGTCTACATCCGTGTAACCAAGCCTCGTTTTTACACTTACAGGCAATCCGCCTGCTTTTGCTGCTTGTATTAAATCTGCCGCAACTTCTGGACGACAGATAAGGCCGCTGCCCTTCCCATTCTGTGCCACATTCGGTACAGGGCAGCCCATATTAATATCTAAACCTCGAAAGCCTAATTCCGCCATACCAATACTCATTTGTCGAAAGTATTCAGGCTTATCCCCCCATATATGGGCTACAATCGGCTGCTCATCCTCTGTAAAAGTCAAACGCCCACGCACACTCTGAATCCCCTGTGGGTGACAATAACTCTCCGTGTTTGTAAACTCTGTAAAAAAAACATCAGGTCTAGCTGCCGCGCTTACTACATGTCGAAAAACAACATCCGTCACATCTTCCATTGGTGCCAATATAAAAAAAGGTCGTGGTAAATCACGCCAAAAATTATTTATCATATACAAATTCAAATCCTCTCATTATGGGATACTGAATCAACCTCTTATCCCAAAATCAAAAGCAAAGTGTCCCTGCTTCTTTTACACTTATACCATGCTTAATCACTTTTTTTCAATCAAATCGTAAATGTTTACCTCATTAACCAGTTTTCCACTAAAATAAGTTTGCAAAAAAGATTGAAAGAACATTTGGATTGACTAGATTTAACAGAAAAATGCCCCGAAATCGCAAAAGTATTTTTTCACGAAATCAGGGTCTAACTGGCAAATGTTTATTGATAATTGGAAGAGCGATTTTAAATTCTCATTCCAAATCTATCACGACTTCGACATATCTGAAGTGTATTGGTTACAGATAGTATGTTATACCTTCCTGTACTAAATAAAAAGATGTTATTTAATCTTGTACTTCGCAGTAGGTCTCGGGACTATTATATAGTCATCTTCCAGTTTGATAAAGCCAGCCAGTTTTCCTTTTCCTTATAATCAGGCATTATTTTTCCGAC
Source organism: Bacillus sp. FJAT-49711 (assembly GCF_018343715.1). Classification (GTDB taxonomy): domain Bacteria; phylum Bacillota; class Bacilli; order Bacillales; family Bacillaceae_C; genus Lederbergia. Next base: position 422,251 of record NZ_JAGYPL010000004.1, read on the forward strand.
AAGGCGCCAGAAGGATCTGTCATGATTTAGATGTACCATATGGCACATTTCATGAACGACTACATAGTCAACAACCTCAGGCGGCGCCATTGCTAATCGCCAATTAAATGTTAACTGCAGCTTTGAATCACAGGTTCCCCAAGTCGTTTTACTATCCGAGATACGAATAGAACGTGGTTTTGTTTTGAAGTTGCTTTGATAGGAGGAAATGCTCTTTTCCACTAATGCCTTACACTTCTGGTAGTAAAATCTTTTCAAAGCTTGTTTTATTTTTTCATTGTCTGGCTGCACTACATATATATGGAGCTTACCCTCTTCAAACACTACGTGTTCTTTTGTGATATTAATGTCTTGGGAGATCTGGATGGGATAACTTTTTCCTAAATAAAGAAAACTCTCACCATACTCGTATACCTTTTTCTGAGGTCCCAGGAGCCTATCCTTCATTTCTTTTAATTTTTGCTGTATAAGATCCCATTTTTCTTCTAGTAATCGAAGCACTTTATCATCAGGTGTCCCTTTCGGAGCTTGAACTTCAATATTTCCATAACTATCTATTGTAATTCCAATGGAAGTGCGATTTTTGTACTTGATTTCAAAACGTATTGTCTCATCTAAGTAGGTATGTATCATGTCATCACCTGTTTTTAAGGCTTATCCCCTGTATTTGATCGCCAACCCTTTTAAGAAATTCCTTGCGTATTTATCTCCGCACTCTTTATAATTCTTATGACCTTCTTTTCTTAGTAAAGCGCCAAGTTCCCCTTTTGTGACCGTGATTCCTGCATTTTCAAATACATCCAGCATATCCTCAGTCGTTAATGCTAATGCAATTTTCACCTTCTTTAACAACAGATTATTAACATTTGCACTTTTCTTTATAGACGAATCTAGGGTATCAGCCTGCCCTGGTTTAGGCTCTTGTTTTCCTCTTTTATAAATAATCAAACCATTTAAAAACGAATCTAACATACTGTTATTACATTTTATTTGTTCTTCACTTTCCTCATCATATTCGTCCGACTTTGTGAGAATCTTTATTACTTCTGGGACCGTTACATTCACTCCACCAAGTTTAAAGATCTCTGCCATTGCTTTATTTTTAATTTCTAGCGCATATCTCAAACGAATTAATATATCGTTATTATCCATATAGACCTCCATACAAAAAATAGATATTTACCAACTGATTAATCTTATATTATCTCATAGCAAATCGGATATCAAAAAAGTATAAAGGCAACTCGTAATAGGTTAGTTGCCTACTGTTTGTAAAACTAAAATGACCTCTTTCGAAAATTCATCTTTAAACCTACATTCTTCAGTTACAGTTAATATTCGAAAACGGTCGAATTTAATTCGATTTTCCACATGTTTTTTACGACTTTTAGGTCTAAAAATAATCTAGATAAGGGATTAAGCAAGAAACAGCCCCGAAATTGGAAAAGTATTTTTCGCAAAATCAGGGCTGGAATCTATATGACAGAGAAATGATACACTTGCTTTCAGCAGGATTGATGATATTAGTTTTAGTTTTGAGACTAAAGGGAGCAATTCCTCATAATTCAACACAAGAGTTAGATGCATGATTCTAGATTCAAGTGCTGTTATAATATGGCGTTGAAAGAATGTCTAATGACATCTCCTCGACTAATTATTCCCACCAATACCCCATTACGCTCCACTGGCAGTTTTTTAATTTGTTTTTTTCCTAACATGGCCGCAATATTTTCTACCTCTTCATTCCATGAGACCGTAATAACTTTCCTTTTGGCGAGTTCAAGAACATTCATATTAAGCAATGTTTGTACTCTCTCTTCAAATTCTACATCGTCACCTTTGATAACAGTAATATAAAAGAAAAAGCTAATAATTCGATCCTCATGCTTGCCGATATATCGCATAATATCTCCGTCACTTATATACGCGACAATTTCGTTTCTGTCATTTACCACAGGGAGACCGCTTATTCGGTGTTCAATAAACTTTTCAATGACAGATCGAACAGTACCATTTTCCTTTACTTTATATACTTGCTTTATCATGATTTCAAATGCCTTCATACACATTTACCTCACAAATAAGGCCCTTATTGTACATGTTCTTGCTTAGCCTGGATAGTTTCCGCGGGACAAGTAAGCTCATCCCTTTTTTACTGAAGTTGCTCTAAAATAAATGTACATATATAATTATTGATTAATTTGAAACGGGTTTAGCTATGGTCTTCCCTTGCTTATTTAGTATATTCGCTGGTTCCTTACTTGTATCCACACGTTTAATAAAGAAAACTAATAGCAGTGCGACAATATTTATGCCAAGCGCTACATAGAATGAATATTGAATTCCGGCCAATAAAGCTTTCTGTGTTACTAATGTCTTCGTAGCTTCTGTAAAGGTTGTTGGATCCACACTAGCCATTAAACTTTCAGCTTTTGTTTTTGTCACGGAATTCATAATCGTAACTAGAACAGCTGTACCAATCGAACCGGATACTTGTTGAGCTGTATTATTAATGGCTGTACCGTGAGGGTTTAATCGAGTTGGTAGTTGATTAAGACCATTTGTCATAATTGGCATCATCACCATTGCCATCCCGAACATGCGTAAAGTATAAACAAGAATAATATAAGTGTGACTTGAGTCAATCTGCAGATGTGCCAACATATAAGTTGAAATGGCTGTTATGGTAAGCCCTGTTACACCAAGAATTCGTGGTCCATATTTATCAAAGAGTTTACCTGTAATTGGTGACATAATCCCCATGATGATTGCACCCGGCAGCATCATCAGCCCTGAATCCAGCGGTGAAATGCCGCGAACGCTTTGTACATAAGCTGGTGTTAAAATCATACCCGAGAACATCGCTACCGCATTGACGATTGCAATAACAGAAGCCAGTGCAAACATTGGGTACTTGTAAGCACGTAAATCTAATAACGGCTCATCCATTCTTAATTGACGAACAATGAAGACAGCAAGAGAAATTGCTCCGACGATTAACGTTGTTAGGACGATTTTATCTGTCCAGCCGTCTGAGCTTGCGGCACTAAAACCGTACAGCAGTCCTCCAAATCCGATGGAAGATAATACTACTGATAAGTAATCAAGCTTTGCATTTTTATTTTGTTCCATGACATTCTCAGATTTCCATATCCCTAACAATAAGCTAATGACCGCTAATGGTAAAATCATTTCGAAAAGTAAACGCCAGTCATAATATTCTACAATATAACCTGATAACGTTGGCCCAATTGCCGGAGCTGTAATCATAACCAACCCGAAAATACCCATTACCGCTCCACGTTTTTCACGCGGAAAACTTATTAGCATTATATTCATTAACAAAGGTCCCATTACCGATGAACCTGCTGCCTGAACCATCCTTCCGGTCAGTAATACTCCAAAGTTTGGTGCAAAAGCTGCTAAGGCAGTACCTAAAGTAAAAATGACCATTGATGTAATAAATAAGCTTCTATTCGAGAACCGTGTTAATAAAAATGCCGATGCCGGAATTAAAATACCACTAACAAGCATATAACCTGTAGCAAGCCATTGAATGGTTGAATAATCTTTAATTCCTAAATCAACCATCATAGACGGTAAGGCAACATTTAAAAGTGAGTTATTTAAAAAAGAAACAAATGCTCCGACAAAAAGAATCGCAAGCATAAAATACGGAGGTTTTTTTCCTTGTAGTTTTGTTGAATTCATATAGTTGTTTTCTCCTCTAGTAAAATTCTATTTGATCATTTTGGGCCGTTTGCATATTTGTGCATCAATACCTTGTTTTTGAAGTTTTTTAACAATATTCTCCAAGAGGCTTTCTTTTTTCTTCGTATTTAAGGAAATCATTATAGCTCTCCCTTATATAAACCTCTTTTAATTAGTTCCATTTGCTCAATAAAATTTTTAAAAGCTTCTTCATCCGTTAAATCCTTTACGAACGTTTGAACAAGGTTATGAATAGTTACAGATACCATGATTTTTAAAACATGTTGAAGTTCCCGCTCTTCTTTTATGTTTAAGTTTTTTGTATTTATTAAGCGAATTATAGATAAATGTTGATTTTTCCTACTCTCTTCATAAATATTATTTGCTATTGTATTTTCCATTTTATAATTCATATTTAAGAAAGTATTTTTAAAAAAGTTTTTGTGTTCTTTGTTACTATGGTTTTGAATCATAAACTGAAAGGAATCTATAAATGTTTCAAATATATCCCCGTTTTTCTCCTTTAAAGATGCAATAAATCGATCATTATTTTTCTGTGTAATCTTGTTTAACAGATAATAATATAGGTCCTCTTTTCCTTCAAAATATTGATAAAAACTGCCTCTTGGAATTCCCGCATCCTTGATAATATTTGCAATTGATGCTTCATGTAATGGAACCCTGGAAAATTCCTTTTTTGCAGCCTGAATTAATGTATCCTGTTTTTCTTTAGGTAAGTGAAAAAATGTTTGTGTCGGCATGTATACTTCTCCTATCTACAAAAGTGACAGTGTGTCATAAATGCTATAAGAAAATTATATGTGACACCTTGTCATATGTCAATAAAAAATGACAGTGTGTCATATTATCAAAACAATAGATTAGCTTATTATCTTCTGACTAATGAATTATCTCGCCGAGACTGCTTTAGAAGCAACAAATATATATTTTGCTATTGTATATCCATTGTCTATGCCTATACACTTTTTTACCTTTGTCCTGCTTTTAAAATATAAATAATCGAATTAAATAATGAAAAGATAGAGAAGTGGGGGAACAATAAGGGGGCAGACGAAAAAACGACCCGAAAATCGAGAAAGACAATTTTTCGCGATTTTGAGGTCGGAATGATGGATGTTTATTTTTACTGGTTAAGTTTATTGTAATGAACCAAAAAATGTACCTTAATTAAAGATAGCTAACACCTTTAGTCTAGTATTTTGTTAAATTTACACTTCGCAACTGGTTTCGGGACTACTAAATAGTCATTTTCCAGCTTGATAAGGTCAGCCAGTTTTCCTTTTCCTTATAATCAGGCATTATTTTTCCAACAAAGGGCAGTTGCCTTATTTTTAACAGAGTTGCGCGCCACACTCGACATGGCGTGGATTATGATGGCAGATTAATATAGATGTAGTAGTATCCACCTTGACCTAGTTATTTCGAACTTCCATATTATCGAAGTAATGACCAATTTATTGGAAAGAAAAAAATCACTATCTATCATTCCGTCAAATCCATGCATATCTTTAACATCGGCAAACTATTGTACCACAAAGTTATTGTAGTAACTGTTCTAATTTATTCGGGTTGGAATCCATTTTTGAACGTTAATTAAAACAGAGCCATTTGCTCCTGTTCTCCCAACCTTACAAGCACTTCAGGATCATTATCTTGAAAGAAAGCTGTTCGGATTTCTTTATTTTTGGTCATTATTTGGGTTTCTCCACTTGCTGAATCTCTTAGGCGACAGCTATAAACGACGGGGAAATACTTCCTGATGAACTTCCCTTCTGCGTGGGCAGTTAAAGCAATGATTTGAAATCCTAATTGATCAGCGATAAAAAATACAGGCTCTAATACATGATCACTTGATGCTTTTCCGAATGGGTTGTCAACAATAACCGTTCGATGTCTCTTTTGGTTACCTTGAAGTGGTACTCTTTTCTCAGCTATATAGTTAAGGATGCCAAGGAATAGTGTCATATTTTTACTCCACTTTTCTCCTCCAGACCAGGCGTTTGACTTCTCCCAACTAGTGAGAGCACCGCTAACTTTACCATCGTTACTCACTTTTCTACACTTCACGCTGATATCTTTTTCTTTCATGACATTTTTCAATAGCTGTTTCGTGTGTAGCCACTTTTCAATTTGTTTGCGAATAAGTGACTCATCTTCTTTCCCCTCATCATCTTTATATTCGTCTTTATCCAGTTGGATGACCATCCAATCAATATGATGACGAAGTGCTTCTTTTCCTTCTTGTTCATCCCAATCAGGTACAGAGAAGATATATATGTCTTTCGTTTTATCCTCAACCTTAACACGCGTCTGCCTAGGAATTAACCTTAATTCATCAGCGATAGTTCGTAAGTAAAGATGAAGATGAGCTATGAATTGCTGTAATTGCTTATCATGTTCCCGCATATCTTCTTCAGCAATTTTCACTGTTCGATGGATACGATCACTCATTTTTTCTTGCCATTCAATTACGTCATCATACGTAAATTTGTGTTCAATCCCTGTGATACACGTATTTCGTAGTTTTATATCAAAAATATTGTCATCACAAAACTTAATAAATTTTATTTTTTCATCGTTTCTCTTTTTTCGTAGTGACATCACTTTTTCTTGTACAGATGATATTGTTTTGACCAATTGGGAAATATACTCCATCCGCTTATAGACATAATCTTGTTTGATATGCTCTTCTAAAAGTTGTTCACGGACATTCTCATGTAGAAAGGCAAAACGCATATCTTGCTTTTCTAATTCAATAATTGCGTTAGTTATATCGGTTTCCAATAACGTATATCTTTTTTGTTCTCCGTCTAAAAACTTTTTTCGTTCCTTTAAACTTTTACGCTCTCTGTCAAGCTGGTCCTTCACTTCATTAAGAGTCACGTTAAAGATTACTAATTCCTGATAGTCTTTATAAAAATCACCTTCTCGAAGATCGAACTCACTACAAGCTTTTGTCCACTCCCCCCAAAGACTATCAACAGTAGGTTTTAACAAATCGATTCTTTCATCTAAAATCCTAATAGTTCTGCTAATCTGTGAGACTTCTTCATTCCCATGGGCAGGGAATTCGATTGCTGCGACGTTTCCATATTGTTGTTCTAGCAGTTTCATTTCATTAGTTAGGTCTTTAAGCTTTGACTTTACTGAAGTTAGTTTTTCTTCTAATAGGTCTCTACCTTGTTGCTTATATTCCAGCCTACCTCTTAATGATTTCCGTTCACTTACTAAAAGTTCTAAACTTTTGGAGGAATATTTCGGTTGCTCAGTTTCCACTTCTTTGTAATACGTATTGCCTTTTAATTCATATAATGGTTCCTTAGCTAATTGTAATTGCTTGTCTAACTCTTCAAACATTCCCTTTAGATTTGTAAGAAGTCTTCTTAATTTTTCCTGCTTTCTTTTTTGTTCATTCATTTCTTCTTGAAGTTTAATTAATTCATGTGTATGGGGTTCACACGCCTTCTTTTTAGCAAAATACTTTCTTCCATCGTTCAACTTAGTCATTAAACCGTTATACAAGCTGGTTGTTTCAGTTAATCGTTTATTATAACCCTTCATTTCATCGTCTTTTGATTCTATTTGCAAAGATAATTCATGCAATACACGTTTTTGTTTTGCTTCTTCCTCAGAGGCTATTTTAAATTGTTCTTTTAAGTGTGTGTATTGCTCGAATGGGTGATTTTGTAGAAATTCACGAATTTTTGCTAATACTGCTCTCCAGCTCTGAAGTTCTGATTCTTTATTTGTCCGTTCATCCTTTGAATCATTAGCCAGCTTCTGAACCTCTATTTTCCAGTTATTAAACGTTTCGATTGAAAGGTTTTCTTTCCATATACTTGGAAAAACTTGTTGATCGTTCGATTTCCCTTGTTCCCGTATTAACGTCCTTGCTCTTTCCTCCGTACAAATATAGACTGGATGCGACATTTCCATTTCTACTGAAAGCAGCTTGTCGTGCAGCTTTTCAACTTCTCCTTCTGTCACAATGAATGTGACTGCCCAATATGGATAATTGGTAAAATAATCCTCAACCGATCCTTCCAATGAACGAGCTGCCTGCTGAACGAAGTCAGTTCCTAGTTCAAGATAGGCAAACTGATTTCTCCATCTGTTTTTCCATAGTTCTAGCTTAGGATCCGCGGTAAACGAATTATTATTTTCATAGTCATCCATACTTCTCGTTGCTTGTCTTTCTTTATATAGCAACTCTTCTTTTTCTTTCGATAGCTTCTCAACTTTTTCCACAAGCTGACCTAAGATGGTTCCTTCTCTCTCATAAATCGAATAGTAATGCTGCCATTGAGGATTTCGAACAACTAGATCAGTTATAATCTCGTTTTGTTGGTCTTCTATTCCTTTTATTTGATGCTTTAACGTTGTTGCTTCATCCCTAAATTTTTCGTACTCACTTCGTACATCGGGTATCGTTTCCTGAAACTCACGTTTTGATTGTTCCAGCCCTTTTAATTGTTTATTAAAGTCGATTATCTTTTGTTCATACCGTTGAAAATCACTTTCCCATTTAGGAAACTCATCTTCTACCCTTTCTTTAAGTGGGTTAGACAATATATCTTTGGCGATTTCAGCCATATCTTTTTCCAAATGAGTTATCGCGGTATTCAGCACAGTTTCTTTTAATAATCCTTTATTTAATTCTTCAACAAGACTTTCATAAATTTTTTCCTGTTGGTCTATCTCTTCATTTTTCCTAGTTTTTTGGAACTCTATTTGCTTTATGTTTCCTTCAATTTTTTCTTCTTCGTGGTCGAAATAGCCTTTCAAAAATGCCGTATTATCAGCTAATTCCTCCTCTAAATCGATTATTTCTTCATCTTTTTCTAGCGAATTTAGCTGCTCAATAAAATGAGTCTGTAATTCTTCGTTTTTCTTTATTTCTACATTAACCTTTGCTACCTTTAATTGTGCAAGACGGTTATTTTTTTCTCTTTGATCCTGTACGATCTTATCAAATTCGTCTTTTTCTATTTTATACTTTTCATGTGCCTCATCTTTTTTTTGCCCCAAAAGTGAAATCGCATAAGATTTTTCCTTCCGCTCCCACTCATCCTTCTCAGCTTGCCAATCTTCCAAACTAGCTTGTATTTTTGTTACTATCGTTTTCGTCTCTTCCCGCTCTTGCTTCATATGAACGTACAGAGCTTTTGCGTTTACTTTTTGTTCTTCTAACTGTTTTTCGACTTGATCTAATTGTTTAAAGCAAGAAACATAGCTTTCTATTTGCTTTTCTACTTGTTTGTTCTCATCAATTACACGTCGTAACCGTTTATGTGCTTTGAAATGTTCACGCTGCTTCTCAAAGGTTTGCACAAAATCGACTGATCCTTTTCCAGCGATTGCTTCCTCTACTGTTGGAATAAGTAATTGGTCCACAAGCTGTGAGGTCGTTTTACAGCCATCAAAAAAACTTTCCACTCCACCCTCTGAGCTATTAATTACCGTAATCTTTTTCCATTCGGAAGCAATTATTTTAAATCGATCTTCTAAATGCTGATGATAGTTCTTTATCGTATCAAATGTGTAAGCCTTTAAGGGATGAGATGACTTCATTGTCGTATAATACTCATTCATCTCGTCACGACTTGCTGGTCTCACTTTTCCACCGATACTCGGACGGACAAATGGCAATTCCTCAATTCGATGCCTGTCCCCTTCCTCATACTCATATGTGTAACGATAGGATTTGACTCCTTCTTGTGTCATAAATAAAGTTACAGCAGTTAATCCATAGCGTCTTGGTCGTTCATTAATAATCCATTCAATTGCAATATGCGCACTTGATGACTCGAGGGAAAGCGTATCCTTCATCTTGCGCTCGGCAAGTTCTACATTAGGTAGGATCGCTTGGATGGCGGTTTGAATGAATACTGTCTTTCCTCCGCCGTTTTCAAGTAAAATCGCCCCATTATGGCTATCAAATAGGAAAATATCGTCATTATATCGCTTTGCTCCACCTTCATACACAACATTTGTGAATCTAATTTTTGAAATAGAAGGCATTTATACCTCCTCCTTTTGCCGATCTATCGAATAAATAAAATCCAAGATTCCACGGTTATACTCTAGCTCCATAAAATATCTTTGCACGATCACTTTCGCTTTTTCAGTTAACTGCAATTCATCATTACCTATGTCCTGCACTAATTCCTGCGCGACTAAAAATCGTTTCACCGTATTAAGAAAGCTAAGTCTACTAATCGTTCTACCAGATTGTGCTTTAGCGGTCTCTTTTATATCATCCATATCCGTCCATTTTCCAATAATCGCTCTCCAATTGTACTCATACTCTTTTTCAATCTCTTTTAACTCTTCTTCTTCAATCTCTTGCAACGTTTCTAGCCGTTCATTGACTTGCTCTAGCCAATCACTCATCGAAATAAAATCACGTATTGGCTCAGTAGTTTGATAGCTATCATAAAATTCTCCAATTAAAATAATAATTGTCACATACATAAAGTAAATATCGGCGTTGACTGTTTTTCCAGTAAAATATGTTTTTTTCAATGTATCATTCGAAATATGGAAGGGAGAGTTTAGCGCTAGTGGAACAAAATAAAGACGTTCCCCGACCGAGAAAATGGTACAATCTACTTCTTTTGCAAACTGGTCGACTAGTCCTCTCACCTTGTCTTCTGCTAAATATAGTCTGAGTTCATCCCCTTCACTATATCCCTTCCGACTAATCTTCGCGTAAATTTGAAAGGCTTTCATCACTTCATCTTGTCTATACTCCATCTTGTTCACCCACTTTTAAACGCAGCAGCATATTTTGAATTGAAAACCGCTCCGCCACTGTAATAATCTCCTGTGATTCTTCTACTTCGATACAGGTATACTGAAATTTAACTACTTCTAAAACTTCTTCAAATAATGATTCATGACGATCCTCCGTTTTTTCATATGTAATCGGAGATCGTTGATGCATGACATACCAAAATTGATAAAAGATTCGTCTTTTCAACCAATCCGAATCATCTTCACTGATATAGTCAACCACTTCTTTTAACGTGATAGTATCCCTGCCTTGCATTACCTTTAATACTAGATTCATAATATCTCCAAATAGTTTTCGAAACTTAGCATTCTCCAATTCCTGTAACGCCTCTTCTGAGAGATCATCAAAATCAGTTGTGCGCTCTACCCCGTCTTGGGTTTCAATTCGCTGTTCGGAAAAGATAACGAGTGGCGACCATGTTTCACTTTGTTCGATAGTCAAAAATGGCTCTATTAACAGTTTCGATGTGACTAAAGGTAATGGCTTGCTTACGAGTGGAGCCGTAATTTCTTGTTTGAAATTAAAGGAGTCAATTCCTACATAATATAGGGCCTCTTGGGCTGCATTCAGTGCTGTTGTTTTTAAATCAATGCTTTCCTTCAGTAACATGGTATGAATATGATGAACCTCACCAAGCTCTCGATCAATTTGTAAAATTAATTCATAAGCTTTCCGATCTTTCTCCGAATTCATATCATATGCCAAGCGATTCTTCGTTTCTTTTACAAATGTATGTAATTCACTGAATTCTTCGTTCTCTCTTGTTAATCTTGCATTGATATCCTCGACCATTTGTTTATAACGTTCATATGTTTCATCAGAAATAATATTTCTTTGGATTTCATGTTTGACAACCATCATTCGATTTCTTAATGATTCTACATCTATTTGCATTTCATCAATCTGCCTTAATGCCCCTACAAATTCCCCTTTTTCTAGTTGCTTTCTTAAAACCAACTGGTTAATGGACAACTGAAATTCAGTAAAATATTCCTTCGTCGCAAAAACTAACTCTAACCCCTGTTCATCCAATTTATAATATTGAGTATTCGTATTGACGTCTGCTCGATCTGCTTTCAAAATTGAATAATGTACAGTTTCGTGTTCTCTTGTTTCCCAGTTATAAAACTTTTTTTCATTTCGCTTTCCACTCGGCGGACGAAATGTTTCCACTATTGTTCTAGAAATCTTTTCATAGCCTTCAAGGGAAAGTGAATATTCCCCTTGATTTAACTCGTATAAATACCGAGCTAAATCTTGGATGCTCGTTTTCTTATTTCGTATTAACATATTTTCAAAGAAAAATAAAAGGGTTAACAGACCGTACCCGAAGTAATCGACTGGTTGGTTATTCTCATCCTTTTCCCGTTTATATTCTAATCGGAATAACGGCTCAAATAATGCTAACCGCTGCATTCGTTCCCGATAATTTTCAGTTATCCCTTTTAATTGTGTGATCATAACATGTTCCTCCAAATTGTATGTAACTCTTCCTTCGATAAAGCTTCTTGAGGATAATAACCATTTTCCTTAAATAAAGCTGCAATAATCTCTTGGTCTTCTTTACCGAAATAGTGAAAAAAGTGATGAAGAGCCATTTCATTTCTAGTTTGATTTTCTTTCCCTTTGTAGAAGGACTTTGTAATCAACGCCTTGTAAAAACATGTTGCAAGCCTTACACTGTACTTTTCAAAAAGATGATAGAAGATGCTAATCCCCTCATAATCTAAATCTCCAAAATAATAGATTTCATTCCGAATTTCCCTGTCGGTGAGGCCAAGCTGTTTAGATAGTTGATCTAAACTTGAAGATATTTTCCATCCCGAACCATATATCAGTGTAGTAAAATTGGTATGTGATAATGTATCTACAAGTCCTGAATAGGTAGCTTTATTTTCCACAATTAGGTGCCTATGCACTCTTTGATTAGATAATAGTTGGTTTGGGTTTACCGCAAACATGAGAGGATCCGGGGTGTTCATTATTTTCAACTTATTAAAAAGATTAATTTTTTCTAAAATCGTTTTTCCACCCTGTTCGTCAATCCATTTCTCATTCCCTACTAATTGATAAGAACGTTCCGAGGTATTTGTATAGGTGGAAGGTAATCCTTTGTTCCGTAAATATTTATCGATCAATAATATCCATGCTCTATCCTCCAGCCATTTCTTTTTGGTTGAAGAAAAATAAGGTCTTAAATTTATGTCAGGATGGACTTTAAACTGCATCTCTTGAATTTCTTTAATTAAAGCTTCCTTTACCTTCCCTTTTTGAATACGAAAACTATTAGGTAACCCCTTCCAATTGTTCCCATGGCTCTTTACAGCTGAAATAAAACCTTCGTTTATTAAAACTTGAACTGTCAAAGCAAAATCATCGTATGTATCATAGGTTTCCGCAACCTTTTCTAATTCACTAAGTGTAATAGTAGACTTTTTGGCTGTTTCAAGGACTAAAACTAATCTTTCTTTCATATCCATCTCAACTTTCAAAAGGTATTCTTTTATAGTTGGAAAAAATATTTCATAGAGAGAGGAACACAGGATGTAAGAAGAAAATGGGGAAGTTTTGAAACTGGCGTAAAAAAAGGAGAAAAAACAACAATATATATTCAATAAAGCAATTTCTATGCAATACCATTTATAAGATAAAATTTGGATGGTAAGGATAGATTATTATAGAATATAGACATAGCGGTGTTTACATTAACCTAGTTATTTAGTAGTTCCATAATTTCAAAGTCGATGATTATTTTATTTGCAAGAAAAAAATCATTACCTATGATCCCGTCAAATCCATGCATTTCTCTAACATCGCCTAGCTGTATAGTAAAATCATTAAGTTGAAACTTATCTATTGTCATACCGCGCACCTTTTGTTCGATACAGATTTCAGTACCGCCAATTCCATACATTTTCCTTGTTATGGCATTTTCTAAATCGAGCATTAACCCGATATCTTCGCATAGATCTATATCTAATATTGTTGAAGAACAGCCAGTATCTAGCAGCATGTTGCTAAATGTCTTCGCCTTTCCAAAATATTCAATCTCAACAGAAACTAAAGGCAAATGATCCACCATTTCAAATTTCATATTCCTCTTCGCACCCCTATATACGGTTGCTCAATTACTTTAATTTCTTGGTTATTTGTATGAAAGATATATAATTCACGACTTTGATTTTCAGTATGTAGTTTTTTGTATACTTTCCAAGCTGCATTGCCATTTTCAAAGTTATCAATTACTGCCATTTCTTCAATGATTCTTTCTTTCCCTCTTGTTACAGATTTTACTGCTTCTACTAAGACACAACGTTCCGGAAAAAGCTGACGAACTTCAGACCAATTCATTAACATGCGCCTCCAATTTATTATAGATTACATAAAATTATATCATATTTTAGGCACTACAATTAGTAACAGTAAAAGTTCACCATATTTATGTCCTAATTATTTTATACCATCTGTAAGCTTAGAGATCTCCATTTTGAATAATTTATTCCAATAATCAATATTGACATGAAAGGACCCCGAAATTGAAAAAATTATTAAATTTTTAGTTTAGAACTCCGCCAATTCTTTCATTTTTTCTACACTAATTCCCACTTGAAAATAACTCGTATCCTTACCGCCGGGATCGGTTGTATAATGGACTAATAATACTGCCTAGGTAAATATCATTCAATAACTCATTTTATTATTATGGGCAGATTAAAGTTTTCATAAAAATAACTTCAAGATAGAAAAAGCAGTCAAAATCTAGTAAGATTCACATGTGACATTATATAAGGGGTTAAAAAAATGAGCGTATTAAACGTACAAAATTTAAGCCACGGTTTCGGTGATCGTGCGATTTTTAATAATGTGTCCTTTCGACTTTTAAAAGGAGAACACGTTGGACTAGTTGGGGCTAATGGTGAGGGTAAGTCTACTTTCATGAATATTGTTACTGGGAAGCTGCAACCCGACGAGGGAAAAGTTGAGTGGTCGCGAAAAGTCCGTGTAGGTTATTTAGATCAGCATGCAGTACTTCAAAAAGGTACTTCGATGCGTGAAGCTTTGAGTTCTGCTTTTCAATATCTTTTTGATGCTGAATCAGAGATTAATGAACTTTATGCAAAAATGGGTGATGAAGGTGCTGATATCGATGCATTACTTGCAGAAGTTGGAGAGCTACAAGAAACTTTAGATAGTAATGATTTCTATCGAATTAATTCAAAAGTTGAGGAAGTTGCTCGTGGTCTAGGTTTAGACGACGTTGGGCTAGATCGAGATGTAGATGATCTAAGCGGTGGGCAACGTACGAAAGTTTTGCTAGCTAAGCTTTTGTTAGAAAAGCCTGAAATCCTATTACTAGATGAGCCGACAAACTATTTGGATGAACAGCATATCGAATGGTTGAAGCGCTATTTACAGGAATATGAGAATGCATTCATCTTGATTTCACATGATATTCCTTTTTTGAATAATGTTGTTAACTTGATCTATCACATGGAAAACCAAGAGTTGAATCGCTATGTTGGTGACTATGATAACTTCTTAAAAATATATGAAATGAAGAAACAACAGCTAGAGTCCGCTTACAAGCGTCAACAACAAGAAATAGCTGACTTGAAAGATTTTGTTGCCCGTAACAAGGCAAGTGTTGCGACTCGTAATATGGCGATGTCTCGTCAGAAAAAGCTCGACAAAATGGAAATTATTGAATTGGGGAAAGAGAAGCCGAAACCAGAGTTTATTTTCAAAGAAGCTCGTGCAGCTAGTCGTTGGATTTTCACGACTGAAGATCTTGTTATTGGCTACAATGAACCACTTTCTCGCCCTCTGAATTTGAAAATGGAACGAGGACAAAAAATTGCATTCGTAGGTGCAAACGGCATTGGTAAGTCTACACTTTTAAAAAGTATTCTTGGATTGATCAATCCAATTTCGGGTAATGTGGAACGCGGCGAGTATCAATACATTGGCTACTTCGAGCAGGAAGTTAAACAGTCCAGCAACAATACTTGTATTGAAGAGATTTGGAGCGAGTTCCCAAGTATGAATCAGGCTGAAGTCCGTGCTGCTCTTGCAAAATGTGGACTAACGACGAAACATATTGAAAGTAAAATCGAAGTCCTTTCTGGCGGCGAAAAATCCAAAGTTCGATTGTGTAAAATATTAAACACAGAAACAAATTTATTAATTCTAGACGAACCTACCAACCACTTGGATGTGGACACAAAAGAAGAATTGAAGCGTGCTTTAAAAGCATATCGCGGAAGTGTTTTGATGGTATCCCACGAACCTGATTTCTATCGTGAAATTGCGACCGATATTTGGAATTGTGAGGATTGGACTACGAAAGTGTTTTAAATATAGCTAAAGGGGTACCCAGTGAATAAAATTTCACTTGGGTACTCCTTTTTATAAACTTTACAAGATGTAGTAGGAGTCGAAGCACCATTTCAAAGTTTACTTGATGTTCCAATCGAATCCGTTTCTTACCTAGATAAGTAGTTAAAAGATGAAAAGGATTTAATAATTAAAATCATAGAGGCGATGACGGGTCACCAAATCGACTTCTACCGTAACACAGAGGATGCAGAAATTAAGTCGACCTATCTTCACAATCAGCAAGTCATTCAACTACTTTTAATGAAATATAAAGCTAAACTGAATGAGATATGCTGCAAGTCTCCTTATTTACTAAACACAAAAAAAGTTCACCAATAAACCCTTTTTGTATATATTTTGCTAGTATTTTTTTCAGTTCTAATTTCGCGACGTACAAAGTGTATTTGCCAACACTTTAAGTATCGGTGGGTTTCTCCTCTATTATGAAGCTCTTTGGTTTGTATATTCTTGAGGATTTCTAACCACTTCCCCTCCAGAACCTTCATATTCCCGACCCCATCCCGTTATGATAGAGAACAATAGAACTAGGAATAAGACCATGCAATAAATCATACCGCTGCTGACTTGTGTTAAAAAAAGAGGTGCAACAAAATCATAACCTGTCGTCAGCAAAGCACCAAGGAATACAAAAACACTTAAAAAAGGGATGACGAGAACAATCGCATTCGCAAAACCATCCAAGAGGTAGGCACGACGATATGGATGTAATCCAACACGTTTGCCAATCTCATTCTGTACTTTTCCAAATGTCGTCATCGATGCACTGGTTACACCACCGAAGATCAATGTTGTAAAGGAAATACCTAACATCATAGCGATTTCGGCACCGCGAACGGTCTTGCCCATTTTGCTGTTAAGTATGCCATTTGTGACTTTTTCAAGCACTCCCGCACCATTGAGCACACCCATTATACCGTAGACTGAAATAACCAACGTGACTATTGCCATCATGCTGCTGACTCCGCCCGTCAGGAATCCTTTTGGAGCCCCATCCACAACGGAGATTACATCGTTGAAATTTATAAGATTAAACCCTAGACCTGTTATTGTCCCTAATATAATACCTATAGTAATAGCTATATAGATATTGCGAGTTTTGATTGCTACAATTAGCATGACGGCCACCGGAATCAACATGACCAGTGTGGTAGGATTCATGTTATTCCCAAGAATATCCGAAGCTCCCGCCCCGACAGTACCACCGCCGCCTAAGATCCAGAACAGAACAAAAGAGATGGACCCTGCGACCAAGGAGTACTTCAACCGGCTTGCAACACAGCCGCCCACTTCAGCGAAACCTTCTTTTTTTGTATACTCTTGAGTTCCGGCGGAGATGATGGTGGTATCTGATATTGGTGCCAAATTATCACCAAAAATAGAAGCACTGACGATCGCGCCTGCAAGAACCGCAGGATCGCATCCCAACAATACTCCCGCTGGGTAGAAAATTGGGAAGCAGGTAAACATAGTTCCGATGGATGACCCGGTAGCAGTTGAAATGATACAAACTGCCAAGAAAGTAAATGCCACGAATAATCCCCCATCAACGCCTAGCAAATCGGCAAGCCATACAAAACCCGCGGAAATATTAGTGGATTTGATCAGTTCCGAGAACATTCCAATCACGAACAGCAGAATGGTAATCGGCACTGCTTCCTTTACGCCATCATAGACTGAATCCCAAAAACGATTGTAGTTACCTTTTTTTACGAAAATGGCACCTATCATAAGTCCGACGAAAGCACCCATTGCCAAAGCATACATTTCAAACGCTTTAAAGACGATAAAATATAGTATGCAGAAAAACAGAAAAATAACGACTGGAATAAACGCTGCTCCCCAGCCACCCCTAAATTCAAGTCTCTTATTCATATTGAAACTCCCTCTCCTCTACTAAACTCTCTCTTCTAGACTATACTTACACTCACTTATTCTTCATTTAAATTCATCTTCATAATATTGCGATACTTCGAACCAACAGTACGCTCTAACTCAAAAGGTTCCCCATCTAATATTGGATAGTTCTCTAAGAATTGTTTAATTTCTTCGATGTCGGAACAATCGAGTTCGAAAGTAAATATTTGCGCGTTGGACTCAACATGCCTGCTATTTCTAACTCCAATAATAGATGCCCCGACTCCTTGTTGACTCAATATATATTTTGTCGCAATCTGAGAAGCCTTGACAGAATACTTTTTACCGATTCTTTGCAGCATGAACAATAATTCCTGATAGGCATCCCACCCCAAGGTATCCTCGATTACTTGGAAATATTTAACGTGTGAGCGTGTTTCAGGTTGAATCGATGGTTGGCCAATCCATTTTTCCGCTATCAAACCACCTGATAATGTACCATAACACAGCAGGGAAATTCCTTTACTTTTACAATAATCGATTAATTCCTTTTCTGGACGTCGATCAAAAACCGAATATTGATTTTGACAAGATACAATAGGGATACCGGCATCAACGAGCTCACTCAAATGCTTCGTATCAAAATTTGTAACGGCGATGTTACGGATCTTTCCTTTTTCTTTAAGTTTCAGCAAATCTCCCGCTGTCTCAACACAGCCGGGCACATTGTAATCCCACCAATGAAACTGCACAAGGTCCAATACATCCCGCTTTTGACGTTTGAGGCTTCTGTCGATTATTTTTTCTGTATAGTCGTAATCAATCTCACCTAGCAAATTGATATCCGGTACATACTTAGTATGAACTTGAATATCGTGTGGTGAAAGAGTGCTTCCACGCTTCAATTCCGTTAAAAAGTCACCGAGTAATTCTTCAGTCCCCGTATAGATATCTGCACAATCAAATGTCGTAAATCCCCTTTCAGCAAGCAGATGGAAAGCCTTCATGACATCTTGCATGTCCAATTTTGTTTCTAAGCTATGGCCTTCCGATAGCTGCCAACACCCGTTGATCACTCTGCTGATCGTATAATCTTTTGCTAATTCGAATCGTTCCGCCATTATTGTTGATCTCCTTTATGTATGGGTTCTATTGTGCATTCAGCATGACTAAATTCCTGAGTCCCAGTACGAGTTATTTTAAACCTGGCCCCACAGTTTGGATCTGGGCAGGCAATAAGGCTATCAGACAACATCCAGTCATTATCATGTAATGGCCGCTGCTTGGCAGGCAATAATGGCAAAATAGCACTTAAAGCATACATGGAAAATGAATTAGCTTCTGGGAAGATAAGGTCTTCTCCAACAACTAGAAAATAGTCCCCTTCTTTGTGCCTGCATACCATCGGTTGATCTGTAGCAACAACCTCTACCTTTAAGTTATATAGTGTAAATTTATCATCCACGGCACGTCCTCCTTTCCACACTTGTAGCAGTTTAAGTTTCTATAAAAATAAAAAACGCCTGTCCTGAAATAATTAATTCAAGGACAAGTGTTAACCTGCGGTACCACCTTGTTTGATATGTATCGTACATATCCGCTCTGTAGAGTGCTCCTACACCCTTAGCCATGTAACGCTGGCTCTGCGTCTAAGCTACTAAAAATAATTTCGTTCACTTTGCCCTCTGAGGCCCACTTGCTGTTACTGCACCTATCCGGCTCACACCATCCCGGATTCGCTGAGAGATCGTTTAACAGTTTAACTTCCTCGTCTACGGTTTATAAAATCTTAGCATCCTAGTTTTCTATTGTCAATAATTACTTTAATATTTAGATAACTTAACTGAATGCTTAAAGACCTAGAAATAGGAAAAAGAATGTATACTTCTTGGTTTTGGAACATGTTAATTAAATTACCATGATAGTTTCTCGCATAGCATTAAAACTTTCATCACGAATCCGCACTCTAGCATCTGCCTCATACCATTCTGTATAATCCATCAAAATTATTACAGCACCATTCCGGAAGCCTTTTGATAAACCAGTCTTTAGTTACCCACAATTCATAATGCAAAATGATTCCCAATAAGATTTGGAAAGCAACATAATAATCAATTTCACTTTCATTTACTATAACGCCCATAACTTCCTCATAGCCCATTATGATACTTTTTCTACAATCTGCTTCATTTACAAAACTGAATACACTTCCAAAATCCAGCATAGGGCTACTATATCCAAATAATGAGAAATCAATTGGGACCAACCCTTTATCAGTAATCAATATATTAGATAACGACAAATCCGTATGAAGAAAAATAGATTCCGCTTGTTTCAATCTGTCGCCAATCAATTCCAATGCATTTGACATAGATTCAAAGTATTTCTTATCCAACTTACCATTATTATAGTAGGCAGAAAGAAAGCTTATTAGCTTTTGGCATAGCTTCTGATCATAATGGATCACTTCATTTGCATAATAGCCCTCAGCTGCTCTATGCATTCTTCCTAACATTTTACCCAAATCATAACCAAAGTGGTCAGTTAAATCATCTTTGTTAAGAGTTCTGCCCGGTAGCCATGTTAACATAGTGGCAACTGTACCGTCCTTATGGACTGTCACTAATTTATCATCTATGTTCTTTATTGGTAACTGTACATATAATCCATTAGCATGTAGATGCCTCAAAAATTCAAGCTCATTTTCATGCCTTTTCATTGTAATAACATCATTATCAAAATGCGCTGTATTAAAACCCGGCTTTGACTTGTGTATTCTAAGGAGATATTTGTCATCAATACAATAGGTCATATTTTCATTATGACGAACTAAATTAGCTTTTACATAAGGCATATCGTATTGCAATAATATGTCATTTAATAAATTCGCCTCCATCATACTTTCTCCTTTCTTACGCTTAACAATATTTTTCCAATTTTGTTTTATTTTCATAAAGCCAAATTAACATAGCCTTATTAATTTCAAAAATTGCTGGAGAATTGGAGAAGTATGCCATAAATATAGTCTGGATAGACAGCATTACATGCCATATTGAATTAATTTCAATATTTGTTAAAGCGTTAGTATTGTTGTATGTAGCAAAGAGATTTGCTGCAAAATTAAACCAAGTTTCTCTTAAGGATGTATCGGAAAATACTTCGCTCAAAACACTTGTTGAGCAATAACAAATATCGGCTCATCATCAGATGAATGTATCTGATTTTTTGTTATACTGCGCGACGTTATCTTCCGCGCTTTCTTTGTCAAGGAACAATATATATGTGAAAGGGAAAACCTAACCATGTAATCAAATCTTGAAAGCTTAAATGCCCTGCATAAGCTTCGAACGTAAACGATCATGTGTGTCTACATCAATGCCCCAATACGTATTACCACGCTCATCATAAAGTTTACGCATGGACAAACTAGTCATGTAGCTTCCATAATGCAAAATAACATATTTCATCGCTTCTGGATCACCCTTATTTGCAGCCAAAATAATTGGATATGGCAATAAGCCACGTTCGTTGTCTTTTGTGTTAGCATCAATCATCCCAGTCATCTGCATGTTCCTCCAAAAATCGCTTTAACCATTTAAAAGAGCTTGTCCGTCTATACTGAACCGTACTACGGGGAATCTCTAGTAGTTCGGCTATTTCTACATCTGATTTATCAAAAAAGTAGTATAGTAGGACTGTCTTACGCTTTTCTATTGGCAAAGTACGCATTGCTTCAGCAAGTAATTTCAGAGTGATGTTCTTACCATCCACTTGAAAACCTTGACCTTCTTCTCCTTCATATTGTTTATCTAAGGTGAAAAGTTGATTTTCCTCTTGTGGTGTCAAATTTGAAAACGTTGTCTCCTTTTCTTGTCGCTGTTGCCTTTCGTTATAAATATTAATTGCTTCATTCTTTAACACACGTTTACAAAAAGCATTAAATGCGCAGCGTACTTGCCACTCGGTACGATCTGGTTCTATCATGCATTTCCTCTCCCTTCGCAACTGCAAAGGCGGGTGATGATTTCCCCTTTCATAACCTTCAACAAGTTTTTTTATAAAATGCCAAAGTTATCCGCAAATTTATAAGGAGATAAAAAAAGAACGCTACGCTCATTATTTAAGCGCACGTTCCTTATTTTAATTTTTTTTATGTGTGAGGAAGAAACTTGGGATGAAAATTAATAAAAGGACAATTGCGGATACTAAGAATCCAGCATGGTAACCTTTTAAGCCATTGGTAATCGTTGGGTCTAATCCATGTGAGACAGTTGCAACAACCGTGGCAATAATAGCTGTTCCAAAACTTGAGCCGAGATTTTCAATAATATTAATGCCGATACCTGCTGGTGGGAGTTGTTTGTCTTCAATTCCTGTATAAGCATCACCCATCAACGGGAGCATAATCCCCCCAACACCAGTACCACGAATGAACAATACGATAGAAATCCAAATTATACTTGTTTTATCAGTGATAAAAATAAGCGGAATAAAGCCGATAAGAGAAATAACAATACTGACTATAACCACGTATTTTGCACCAATTCTATCAATCAGTTTACCAATCAACGGTCGAGTAACCAGCATTCCAACCCCTTGAGGAATTAGAGCAAGTGACGCTTGAATGGGTGTAAAATCATGAATATTTATAAAGAACAATGGAAGTATTAACATCGGCCCGATAATGGCAATGTTCGCTAAAAATAAACCTATGGTTGAGACTAAAAAGGTTTTGTGTCTAAACAAGTTCATTGGAAGTACTGTTTGATTCTTTCTGACTTGATTATATAAAAGGTAAATTATTGCAAAAGCAAAACCAATCCCCACCCACAAGATTGTATGACCATTATTAAATGAAGCATGATCTGCCGCTTTTGTAATTCCGAAAATAAATGCCACACTCGTTAAAGATAAAATAATAATTCCAAAAACATCGAGTTTGCTGTCCTTGTCAAATGGTTTAAAGTTTGGAATATACTTAATCATAAGTGGCTTCCCTGCATAAGTTAATTTAGGGCGCGAAAAGTAAGTGATGACGGATTTTAAAAAGCTATATGGCTTTTTACCATCAAATGTTTTTTGACTCATAAACCATGTTAAGCCAACAGGAATTTCCACATATTTTAATAACGCTCCATTGATCATAGAGAGTGGGGGAAGATTACCAAGTAACATGACAAGCAATAAAGAAAGTACAAACCACGACATTTGATTAAACGTGACGGGGAAGGGTAAACGAAAATCATTAATCGCATAAATCACTTTTTCAACCGACCAAATACGTGTATAACTTTTTAATTTTTTCATAGGTTCTCCTTTCAAAGAAGAAAACAGCCTGCATGAACACAGACTGTTTCACAATTTTTATATTTACTTATCCAACATATTCAAACACAACATGTGAAGTAACAAGAAAACTCCCGTTTATCTCTAAATCTCTTCCAAGCGCTTGATAGTCAATATAGTTTTGTAAATTAGTAGGTACTTCACCAAGCATGCCTGTTTCTTCTACATAATATCGAGCCACATCTTCCATATCTTCACAATCTGCATAACAGATAATATCATCTTGATTTTCTAGTAATTCTTCTAAACTATCAAACCAGTAGCCTTGAATATCAGATAGTTCATGATAAATTGGTGAGCCTTCCAATTCTTCTACCATGGCACATAACCGATTGATTTCAGAAATTGAGGTGTATTCACCAATCTCAAATGGCAATTCATAATCATGTATGGCATATTCTTCATATTCACTATTTAATCCAATACGTTCTTTCACTTCTTCCATATCGATTGGTGGGGTAAACCACGCTCCAACTAATTCGCCCTCATTATATTTTCCGAGATTGGCGATATATACTTGCATGTCCATTTAATGATCTCCTTTCCAAAAGGATTTTACTGATAGATACGCTTTTCATTTATCGTTTATATTCAAAAATTCCACGTGATGTCATCATAAAATTTCCCGTAGCTTCAAGATAACGACCATAAGCTTCATAATCCATATACTTTTGTAAACGTGGAGGGATAGCGACACTTTCTTCTATAAATATCTTTGCAACATCAATCATACTTTCACTATTTGGATAAAAGATAATTTCATCCATATGTTCTATTAATTTTTCAATGCTACCAAACCACTGACGCTGAACTTCAGAAAGGGCATCATATAAAGGAGAACTTTCAATATCACCAATTGCTTTACATATTCGTTTGATTTCAAAAACAGGTGTAGTTTCTTCTATATCAAAAGGTAAGTCATATTCAAAAATAGCGTATTCTTTGTATTCATCATCCAATCCAATACGTTCTTTCATTTTTTCGTAATCAATTGGTGGTTCAAACCAAGCGCCTCTGATTTGTTCTTCTTTATATCGATCAACATTTACGATAAAAACTTGCATCCTCATTTAAGTTCACCACTCTTCTAATAAAGATAAAAAAACAGCAGAAGTTTAACTGCTGATACACAAAGCAAGCCTATTTCCCCTACCGCACTACCGTTTGGTGCACCATTTTTTCACAAAACATAAGAAGACCACTTATCTTCCGCAAAAAAACGGTATAATTTAAGCCCCTATAATTCGATTAAACAAGTTTAACAATACATCTTTTACTCCACTTGCATTAAAGACCAATCCTACTGCAACCAACGCAACAATTAAAAATCCAATCAATTTGGAGAATTCTCGTTTAAAGCCTAAATAAATACCTATCACAACAATCGCCATTAATACTAAAGACTGTGCATTACTTAAAAATCAGTTATACAAATTTTGTCCAAAGTTCATCTTACATTACTCCTTCCACGTTCTAATATTTTGTCACTTGACGCAAACATTCGAAAAACCATAAAACGATACCGCCCAAGATTGTAATAAAAATGTATTTTAATAGTTTCATGGCAGTCCTCCAATCTATCATTTAATGACATCCTCTGTTTCAAGTGCCTGTTGCATCAATAATTGTTGATGACGTTTGGTTAATTTCGCTTGATCTAACATATCTTTAATCACGGTCGTTTGATTGATTTCATCTAGTTTAGTTGCCAATTTCCAAGTAGGAGCGACTTGTCGAGCCAACCATCTAAGTGTTTTATCAAATGTGTAAGGTTCAGGTTTTGTTGTTAAATAAATTTTTCTATTTTCACCTAAATCTAAAAAACGCTGCCACTCTGCATTCATTGGCCAACTGCTTCGACGTTTTTTCTCGTCTTTATCGACAAATCGAATATACCGATTAATAATAGAAAAAGCAGTTCGCCCCACATCTTCATACGTCATTAAATCAACAACCGCATGATACGCACGATCATTTTTTAATCGAATTTCAAACCGATTTTTAATGTCCGTATCTTCAAGTGATGCACCGTGTTTCACGTATTGTTCGTAATCCTTTTCATAGGCACAAAAATAAACATCGCTTTTTAAAGAGCCAATATATAACGTATTTCCCATATCACGTTTTTCTTCTCCATGAACCAATTCGCCAGAACGATAACTTTTAAAGCTGCGAAAAACCGAAATACATTCTTCAGTTCTACATTTGTTCGTTAGAAACGGAATATCCAATATGCCTGTCTTATCATTGATCGCAAGGTCAACTCGTTTAAAGACACCATTTACTCGAAATACATCCATGAAAAAATCAAACCATGTACGTTGTTAAGCTAGTAGGAAATTTTCAAATTGCCGACATCCTTTTCCTTTCAGTTCAAGTAAACAGCCTTTATCCTCATCTGGCGAAACCATAACGACAATGTCGCTAAAGACATATTGTTCCATGTAAGAATAAAACGCATAATCCTCATGGATCATATACTCCATTTTTAACCGTAAGATTTCTTCAATAACTGGCTTCGGGTTCGTTGTTAAAAAACGTATTCGCACATAATCAAATAAGATTTCCAAAGGCGCTTCTGGATTAAATTGTTCTAATATATCGAACATCGCCTGTTGTAAGGTTTGAGTCGGTGTCATTTTTCCTGTTTCAATCTCACTAATATATTGTCTTGAAATTCCCACATGTACCGCTAATTTGTTTTGCGATACGCCATATGCCAATCGTTTTTCTTTTAATTGTTGATACCAAGGTACTTCATTCATGTGCATTCCTCCCAACAGAAAAAAGATGTCAACTAAGGGCTAAAAGCTGACATCTTCGTAACATGACCTAAACCCTTGATGCATCAGGGTTTCTGTGCTTTTGAAATAGTTTCTTATTGTTTTTCTACCCCCCTGTTAGAAATGGGGGGTTAAGGCGTGGCTATCGCCACGCAGGCTTAGCCCAGTACGTCGGCTTTCGCTTCGCACGCCGCCGCACTGGGCAGCCTTTAGCGAGTCAGTTTAGCAATTTCGTTTAAAAAATCATGTTCTTTAGGGACTAGTGGTGTGTAAAATTCAGAAATGACATTATCCCCTTTATCGACATAGCCTCGCCCTTTAATCTGTTTTAAGAAAAATTGCTTTTGCACATCGCTTCCAAACATCATGCCATATCCAAGTTCACTCATACGACCTAAAGCAACCCGAAAATTAAACTGATCTCGAATGCCATCCCCAAGATATTTTGCTTCTGGTCGCTGACAGGCGAGAATAAGGAAAAATCCTGCTTGTCGTCCTAACATAACAATCTGTTTCAGTTTAGTTAACACCGCCGTATTTTCCTTAGAAACAAGCATTTCCATAAATGCTACATATTCATCAAAGACTAAAAAGTTCTGAGATAAGCCTAAATAAGCATAGTTTTCTCCTGTCTTATAGTTAGGCATCTGTTTCATTTCTTCACTACGAGCAATCATATCCTCATAAAATTGGTCAATACATGCCATCATGTCTTCCTTTTTATAATACACATCAGGCATAACAGTGGCTAAATCTGCTAAATCAGCATTTTTGGGATCTAAAATATACAACTTTGCATCTGTTTTTAATAACGCTTCAATCAAAGTTAAAATAAAGTAGGTTTTCCCACCACCTGTTCCACCAGCAATTAACATATGCGGAAGTTTATCATATTCCCAATACATCGAGTCCATTAGCTTTAAGCTACCATTTTGTGCGATTACTTCATCAATCGAAATGCGATTCGCAATCATGTCATAGAAAAGCACATACTCTACATAGGAATCATGTAATTCTTTGGAAACTAATTCACAATACAGACCACTTTCTAATTTCTTTTCCAAATTTAAAAGTGGCTCTTGATATTTGCCAAGTGTAATTTCTACTTGAATATGAATCATCCCTTTTTCATACCGATAATACATCTTTGGAAAATGGCTAATTTTTTCATTCGCTTTACTAGATGGTATATCTTTGAAAAACCCTTCTTTCGTAACTTGTTTTGTTTCATACCACTGATTTTCTAAAATCATTTTTGCGGGCTTTTGCCGATGAATAATCTGTTTTAAATGGTTATAACGATACCGATAATAAACAAAAGCATATACAGATACCATCACCAAACTAATCACTAATGAAGTTAACCCATACATACTCATAAAATGTGTTTGAATCGGATCAAGTTCCCACGTTGCCGAAAACAAAAACTTTACATGAAAAGAGATAAAGAAAGCGAACCATACAACAAACAGTCCAAAGAAGATAAATTGAAAAAAGAGAGATGCGTCACCAGGTCGTATTCGCTTCCCTCTTTTTCGGTAAAATTTCATTATTTATCCTTGTTAGGTGTGGATTTTTGATTGTTACTGCTTGGTTCCGCTACTTTCCCTTTTAGAATTAAATCATCTGCCTTGATATACCAATCCACGTCCGCACCACGAAACGTAGCATTTGCAACAGTATCAACAACGGGATTAATTAGTTCCACTTCTGCATTATAATCAAAGTCTTTCAATGCAACAGAAGCAGGAATACTTACTTGAATCATTTGCCCTTGTTCTCGAGACTTTAAGTCATATGTGCGTTCTTTTACTTCAGATGATACCGTTCCATCTTCATTTTGAAGAAACACTTCCCGACGTAATGAAGAAAACTTTAATAACCCAAATGTCTTCTCTTTATCAATCACAATTCCTTGTGCTAATCTCATCTCTTTTTCCTCCCTATGCTTTTACCATGTCATCTGCATGTAAAATATATTTTGTAAAACCACGATCACCAATTTTATAACCTTCTGCGGTAATTCTTGCATTGACTAATTTAACTTTTTCCTCATGTTCAAAAAGTTTCTCTCCTGCTTCTTGTGGCAAGATTACCTCAATATCATCCGCACGTTGAATATCGGAATACAAGTTATAACTGTGTGACAATGTTGTCATGCACCCATTAATACGACGTTGTTCCACCTTACCCTCACCAGCATATTCTAAATTACCAAAGGTTTTTTCCATGTTCGGAATAACATATTTAAGCTCCATCGCTCATTACCTCTTTTCTTTTTTAACTTTCTCTTTAAAAATACCAAAATCCCCTTTTTCAGGATTTAGCCTGTTAAAAGGGGATTAGAGTTGTTCTTAAATGATTCTAAATCACACTAAGAGTTAAAAATATAGAATTTTTTAATGATGGAATAATAAAGAATCCCTGCGTTTTACAAGGATTATTATTATTTAATGCTTTTTATCTTGATGACTTTTTAAAGTTTTACCCGCTTTAGATTTCGCAGATTTACTGCTATTTTTTGAAGCGAGCGTTTTACCAGCCTTACCTACTTTTCCGCCACTATGTTTTACCAAATTTAATCACCTCACATATCTAAGACATAATAAAGGTTTTATTTTTTATACTCCTATATTTTTACTCCCAATTACTAAATACCATTTCAACTTTCAATATTTAATCTCTTCTCATTTGAACAATTTTCCCTCTATTATTGTCTGTTAACTTTTCCAATGGAATTCCTAATAATTCTGCCAAAATATCATTCGGCAGACTAATTCTGTATTTCCTTTCCAACAAATCTGAAAGAGAGCTTTCTCCGATAATACCTGCTTGTTCTAGTAATTCAAAAGCCTGCTTCATAACAGTAGGTTTAGATATAGGATGAACGGTATCAAATGGTTCGCTTCTTTTCCATCCTCTTGAACTCATCCTTTTTTGCAATCGTAGATACTGCTCTGAAGATACTAATCCTAGACTTTTTGCTCGATATACCATGCTAGCAGCAGAAACTTTCCACTTTGATTTTAGATTAAGGTACGCATCTAAGTTATCTTCATATCCTTTTATATCTTCACAAAAGGCTTCCGAAGGTAATAAAAAGTTAGACGCAAAAATATTCGCCTCCTTCTCCATTTCGCGATATTCTTGTGGATTTAGCTCTTGGGGATTTACTTTTTCTGAATGTAATACCCAATGAGCTAATTCATGTGCCAAACTAAATTGTTGACGAAAAAAAGAATTATTATCTTGGTCAATTAAAATGCAATAATAATTTTTTCCATTCACCTTTGTTTGACTACCAAAAGCATCTACTTTTTCAGATTGAGAATTTATTGCTGCAACTTGAAATCCATGTAATTCAAGCAAGTGAAGCATATTCTTGATTGGCTTATCCCCTAATTCCCATTTTTTGCGAAGTTGCTTTGCAGCTTCAGCTGGCTTTTCCGATAATTCCAACTCTCTCAAAGTCGGAAAATTAACATAGTTTTCAAAGAAATTAGCTAATACAGCTAAATACTTTTTTAACATTTCGCTCGGTTTTTTTTCAGATTGTGTTGATGTTAGTCTACTTCTATAAAATGTACCTAATTCGTTGTAAGTAAATTCATCATCTTGTTGAAAATATTTTAATGGAAAACCAAGTGCAAATATTAATTTTTGATATGTTTTAGCACTTGGCTGAGCATCGTTATGCTCATATTTCGAAATCATTTGTTTTGATACTCCAACTCTATCTGCTAGTTGGGGTATAGACATTTGTCTAAAACGACGCGCTTCCTTCAATCTATCTCCATTGAAAGATATTGTCATTGTATACCACTCTCTCTAATTACTTAATCATCTATAGTTTTAGTTATATCTTTTAATGTTACTAGTGACTGTGTTGACTCAACAGAATCACTTGTATTATCACTCATAATGTTATCGCCAAAATATTGAGTATCCAATAAATCAGAAATATCCCACTCACTCGACAGTAAAAAATCAGAAGTATATTCTTGCAATAACGCTGCGATTGCTTCATCTTCATGGTAAGTGACGCTTACCATTTTCACCTTTTTTATATTGGTAGCATCTTTTCCAATCATTTTTTCAATATCTTTTTGTCTTTTATTATTTAGTTCCTCGATTGTCTCATCATCAATAGGAACGAGCTCTAATTGTTCATTCTCCTCCATCGGTAACAAACCTATGTTTTTCAGCAAAAAACTAACTGAATAATGGGAATTTTTTCCTTGTTTAATATATTTATTTTTGACTTGAGACAAATTAATATCGGAAAACAATAGATATAATACACCATTACTACGATCAAAAACAGGATCAATTTGCCAAAGGCTTGTCCTTTTAATATGAAAAACTTCTATTTCATCGAATTTGCTAAATTGAGCTTCCAAGTCGTCACTTCTTCTTGCCCATACACTAGCATGTAATCCATTTTTATTACTTTTTGAAATTGCTTCTTCAAAATCATCTACAACATCTTTACCAGTAATCGACATTGCATGTAAAATACCTTCTATAACGATTTGTTCCATATCGGTAGCGATAGCCATTAGAGACACTCCTAACTATGTAGTTTAGAAGTATCATACCATTTAGGTTGACCTTTTACAACACTTTTCCGATCCAAACTTACTATTAATAGATTTAACACAAAAACGTCCCTGCATTTCAGCTTAAATAAAACTTATACAATAGAAATATTTATCTTCATAACAAACAATAATAATAGTATTGTATTTTAAACTGTATAAAAATATTTTTATATTTTGAATGACCTAATTTCACTTATCAATTAAGGCGGAGAACGAGAGTTACTCATTTAACATCACAACTCCTTACGCTTCTTGAAAACGATAATCCACTCGTCCATAAAAATCACACACCAAAAGACAACCATGGTTTCTCCATTTTTATCACATACCTATTTCCCATGAGAAAAAAACGGTAAGTCTTCAATCTCTATCTCATTTAAAACAAAATGATCGTCAATCCAATCCATCACTTTTGCTTCATTTTCTTCCAAAGAAACCACACTCCCCCTTGATTTAGCCAATAAAAAAAGCATGACAGATAGAATTTGTCACACGTTAGTTTGTTTATCTATAATACTTCTGCAATACCAGCCATAATATATTCCGCACATGGTACTGCAATCGCTTTGTATCTAGCATAATCACTTATAGATTCATCTTTATTCCCAAGGGCTGTCCAGCCCTCTGGTAATCCCATCAATCGTTCACATTCTAATGGGGTAAGTTGACGAATAAATCCATCATTTTCTTCTCCTTCGTACCAAAATGAAAAATAATTCACGGATCCTGCGAGTAAAGTTGGAAAAGGATCTCCTGTTCTTCCGAAACTTCCATGAAACCCATTTTCTTTTCTTTTCTTTCTTTGTCTGTACTTCGCATTCGTCTTTCTTGAAAAGGTCGGACGATGGGTATTTTCCCCCTCGCTTTTTGAGTAGATATTCTACTGGTAATGGCGGAGGACAGCCTGCTCTCTCCGCAAGACGTAAAAACCGATTGCAAATTGCGGGCTTTAAATAATGTTTCTGTGGCACGTCTTCCTCCAAAATCTGCCACGAGGAAGATACGTCTTCTTCTTTGAGCAAGTGTGGGCCTTCCCCAATATTGGGCATCCAACAATCGCCAAGCGACATCAACATCATTCCCTCGGACCATTCCAGCGTTTGCCCAGACTTCAGAAACAGGCATTGGAATTTCGGTATTTGTGAACAATTCAAGCACGGCCTTAAAAACCAGCCTTTTATTTGATGAAAAAGCTCTTATGACGTTTTCCCAAACAGCGATAACTGGATATGTTCCATTCGTTGCACACCTCATTTCTTATATAATTCGGATTGCATGATAAAATAAACCAGATTGACTTCCTGTAAGACCTTCTCGTTTACCAATATTGGATAAGTTTTGACAAGGGGAACCAAATGTAATGATATGAACAGGTGGAATTTCTCCACCTTTTACTTTTGCAATATCTCCTAAATGATGGATGTTTGGAAAATGTCGTTTCGTAATAGATATGGGAGCTTTTTCAATTTCACTTGCCCATATTGGTTGAATCCTATAACGAGAAGCAGCTAATGGAAATATACCAATACCATCAAATAAACTTCCTAATTTTAAATTTGTGTTATTATCATTTTTAATCGTGTCATCATTCAAAAGTTTCATCTCCAATTTAACAACAAAAAACGCCATCTGTCGGTAAGTACCCTTCAAATGACGTTAAAAGCAATTATTGAAATAACAACAGTGAAAGGAAAAACTTGAGGTTTTTATCACTTTTGTTATTAATTCCCTCATAACAAAAGACGCTTCAAACCCTGTTAGGAATTTGCTGCAATTTTTAAAAATTTGATTTGAATTAATCAAAGTATTTGAATGATTTATAAAAAGCTATCTTGATTTTCAATTACTCAAATCCCTCTTTAAAACTCTGAACAGAAAGAACTTTTACAAGACTATCATCTTTTTGAATATATGGATATACGGTAGGATTGACGGTTAAAATTCCAACATTGACTTCATTAAATTCCGATTCCAAAATCTGCTCAAAAACATTTTTTCTGTCTAATACAAACTGCCTTAGCTTATTCATTTTTGTTTTTTGTTCATTAATTTTATCTACAACTTTTCTAACATCCATAAAATTATGCTGAATACCATAATTTTTTAAATCCATAATAACAAGTGAATTTTTCTCAAAATATAGTAAGTCTATTTCATGAGGCATTTTTTTTATAGATTTTATATCCTTTTTTAATTCTGGAATTTGTGCTAAATCTATATTTATCTGTGCATTGATATTCTTTTCATGAAGGAATAATTCCAATTCTGGAAGATCATACTCATCATAAGATTTCTTAATTAACTCATTCCATGTATTAGTAACCATATCTGAGTATATATCTCTATTCAATATTCTAAGGGATAGGTAATTCAGAGATTCTAGCCATGTATAAGTCGGGACAAGAATTTTTGTTTCCAATCTAATTATTGGCGTTCTAAAAAGTCGACTATTTGCACTCCCCATATTATGTTTCGTCTTTTTATCTTTATCAGCATCATTTTGTTTATAAAATTCCTCTTTGTTTAGTGTAAAAACATTCATTAAGTTACTCACACCCTGGGATGTAAGTTCTTGGTTTAGCATTATATCAATAGATAATAATTCTTTATCAGCTATACTTACATAATTATCAAGTATTCGAAATGCTCGTTCTCCCTCATTTGTAGTAACATATTTAATTATATCTTTTGGCTGAAAACCTAGAGATTCTTTAAAAATATCAAATAGTTTTTTAGTGAAGTCGTTTTCCACTCGTACCTTTTCACCTTTTGTTGTATTACTGTACAAAGAGAATGCCTCTAATATTTTTTCCGGTAGCATAATACCCTTTTCTTTGTCTAATTTAAAATCCTTACGATCACTTCTTAATATTGGAATAGATTCACCTATCTGATAGAGTATGTTTTTCGCATGATATAGTGTTAGGATTTTAAAAAAGTCGACTGGCTTCTTTGTCGCTTCATCGCTAAACTTCACTTTATTTAACAAAATTGAATCCACAGCACACTCTAACGACCCTTTTATTTCTCCCATAATCCCCCTAATATCATCAATATTACTCCTATCTATCATCCGCAACCAAAACGCAGTGTTTTCTAAACTTTCATTCAATTTTATCCCTTCGCTATCCTCTGCGCATACTAAGAATGTCAACCTACTTAGAACACTTGCAAACTTAAGAACTTCTATCAACAATTCTTCCGCTGTATGATTGATAGTATACCTTTCAATCTGTATGTCTATTTCCTTACCAATAAAATCTAGCAAGTCTCTAAAATCTCTATTACTAAATGAACTGAAATCAAATGGGATAATATCAAAGCCGTTAACCTCAATTATTGTTCCTATAATTTTAGATGAAGTATAGTTCAAAGAATTAATATCAAAAAATGGACCAAACTCTTTCATAAGTTCTTCATTGTCATTTAAATCACGTAATTGTCCAATAATCACTTTTTGAATGGTTTTTATTATTTCATCATAATTACTCTCTTCAATATTTATAGCGGTATTTTCAGTAATCATGTTTAATATAATATTTTCTCTTAATTTGAACATAAAAACTCCTTTTTTCTCTATTTATAACATATATTCATTAGTTGAATTCTTTCCTTCTGTTACTCCATCTTGGGAAAACTAATTATAGTAAAGCAAAAAATACGAGGGCACTTTTCAAATATTATCTTTTACAAAAGAGTTTTTAACATATAATAAAGTAAAATTATACAAAAGTAATACCACACCTAATCCGGACTAAATGCATTAACAATTACAACTTCGTTTAAAATCTGTAACTGAATACTGTTGTTCCAACGATACGATTCGCTTATGAAAAATTTCGAAATCCGCTTCAGAGCGCTCTTATTCATCTTCAAATATACAGCTTTTTTGGTTATTAATAACCAACGTACTTTTGCTTACACAAACGTGACTATATGTTTCATTTTACCTTCTCCAATTAATTATTCATAAAGGTCCTTCACATAACTTTATCCATTCCACTTTCACATATACGATTTCTATGGATCAAAAATACTAAATTGATTCTAATAAGGAGATGAAATTAGTCTGTTTGGGTGCATTACCCTTTTGTTGAAGATATCAATTATTTATAGTGATAAC
The DNA here is from genome assembly GCF_018343715.1 of Bacillus sp. FJAT-49711. Classification (GTDB taxonomy): domain Bacteria; phylum Bacillota; class Bacilli; order Bacillales; family Bacillaceae_C; genus Lederbergia. Next base: position 456,883 of record NZ_JAGYPL010000004.1, read on the forward strand.
TCAAACTGTGATTTGCATTAAAAATTACATTTTCAAGAATTTTTCATATCATATTCTAAGCACTAACACTTCCTGAAATCCCTTTTAAATCAATGATATTGTTTTTTATTTGGTTACAGTGAGAGTAGAGTGAAATAGTAGCAATGATCCAAATAATTTTGCCTTATGAAGGATTATTTAAACTTTTTATGACTGGATCACTTTGATATTTTATCTGAATACATTGGTTATTACTACAATCTTCAATTTGTTTACACTGATTTCAAAATCGATAAATCATCCATTATTTTTAAATAGAAAAACGGCGATAATAAATTTTCTTATCTTATTGTCGCCGTTAAAATTAATATCACCTATATTGAATTTTATAATTTATCTCTTGTATTCCCACACCCCAGATCAATTACCACTGAAACGGTAATGTGGGTTTTCAGTACTTTATTTCTCGTTTTTTCACCTTCTCCTACAAACACGAAATGCTTATAAAAGTGCTTAAAACTAAGGATTTCTATATAGTTTTCCGTTGTATCCACGCCACACACTCCACATGCATAGTCTGCGGAAACATATCCACCGGCTGCACTTCCACTGTCTTATATCCCCCATCTTCCAAAATCCGCAAATCCCTTGCCAATGTCGCAGGGTTACAAGACACATACACAACCTTTTTCGGTTTCATGTTAATAACCGTATCAAGCAATGCCTGGTCACAGCCTTTACGTGGTGGATCAACTACAAGAACGTCCGCTTGAATCCCTTGTTTATACCAGTCTGGAATAACGGTTTCTGCTTCCCCAACTGCAAATTCAACATTTGCTATGCCGTTTAGTTCTGCATTCCTTTTTGCATCTTCAATTGCTTCTGGAACAATTTCGACTCCGTACACTTTTTTTGCTTTTTGGGCTAAAAATAATGAGATGGTGCCGATACCACAATATGCATCAATGACGGTTTCTTCTCCGCTCAGATTCGCATATTCCAAGGCCTTATCATAAAGGACTTTCGTTTGGTCTGGATTCACTTGATAAAAAGAACGTGCGGAAATGGCAAACTTGATGTCTCCAATATAATCATAAATGACTTCTTCGCCCCACAGGACCGTTGTTTGGTCACCAAAAATCACATTTGTTCGTTTGGTATTAACGTTTTGCACGATGGACTTAACGCCAGGTATTGCCTTAACGATTTCCTCTACAATTTGTTTACGATTTGGTAAATCTATCGTACGGGTAATCAAGACGATCATCATTTCACCTGTCTTTTTACCAGTACGTGCCATCACATGTCGTAAAGTCCCTTTATGAGTTTGTTCATTATACGCTTTAACACCATACTTACTGCAAATCTCCTTAACCCTTTGCAGGATTACGTCATTTTGTTCCATTTGGATGAGACACTTTTCCATATCGATGATGTCGTGGGATCTTCTTTGATAAAATCCTCCGATTAGCCCACCTTCATGCTCACCTATTGGAACTTGGGATTTATTCCGATACCGCCACGGCTCGTCCATTCCTAAGGCTGGATGAACGGGCACATTTTCAAGTTTTCCGATCCGCTCCAATACGTCGCGAACTTGCTTTTCTTTAGCCATCATTTGTCCTTCATAGCTCAAATGTTGAAGCTGGCAGCCGCCACATTCTTTATAAATCGGGCATACCGGCTCAACCCGATACTTACTTTCTTCATAAAGCTCAATTAATCGTCCAAATCCATATCCCTTATTTAACTTAATTACTTTAATTTTTGCTTTTTCACCTGGCAATCCATTCGGAACAAAAAGCGGATATCCATCAACCTTTGCTACTCCGTTGCCATCATGGGTCAAATCTTCAAATATTACATCTATATAATCATTTTTATTGACTGGTGCTTGAATTTTAGCCATTATTGTCTTCCTTTTCCGCGCAAATTTTCTTTATTGATTGTATCATAATTTGCTTTTTTCACATAAAAAGAGAAAGTAATTGAAGATTCCTCGTTTTATCATAAGGATGAGCGAAATTTCAGTATAGCATCTATGATAGACAAGATCGCCTTTATAAGTCGGACTTTGTCCATTATAAGCCTTATATTGGACAAATTTTCCTTTCCTTCATAAACTTTGTCAATCATAATCATTATATTGGACAGATTTTCCTTTCCAACCTTCACTTTGTCCAATAATGTGATCGCCTTGTTTTTATAAAGGTGAAATTGAGGAATTTTTTATATTTATTGCTGAAAATCTCCATTGAATTGATGTGGCTTTTTAAATAACTGATAAACATTCAGCCGGAATTGAGATTCAAGCAAGAATTGAGGTTAATTCTCGCTGGATTGTTAAAAATAGCGCACTAAAAAAGGATGAAATCCATATTAGATTCCATCCTCTTTCCACTACTTATTTTTCAACCCGCAACTTCGCTACCGCACCCTTGCTCGCATGGTTGAATTGATGCGTTACGATTGCATACTCGCCTTCCTCTGTCACAGTGAACTCAACAACGGCTCCACCGCTTGCTGGAAGTAATACTGTTTGCATTCCTTTAAAGTGGTTATCAGGATTTCCGTCGACATATACATCATCCATAATCGTGCCGACAATGTGGAAGGAGCTTACTTGGTTAGGTCCTACATTGTTCACATAGATTCTTACTTTTTCACCAACTTTAGCTACTAACGGTTCATCCTTTAAGCTAAAAGTATCACCGTTTGTATTGCGATCTCCTTCTTTTAATGCCTTTGTTGAAAATACGACTTCGCTTGGGTCCCCATTTAGAAAATCATCAAAGTCGTTGTATTTGTACCATTCATTTTGTATTAAGACAAATTCGCGATCGACTTGATCATCTGTTGGGTAGCCTTTCTTAGGTTTTACGATCATGACGCCATGCATACCATTTGCGATATGTGATAATACCGGATCTGTTCCACAATGGTACATGAAGACACCAGGATTATTAGCTGGATACGTAAATGTTCCGTGTTCATTTGGCATGATATCTGCAAAATTCTTTGATGGTGATGTATGCACCGCGTGAATATCCACACTATGAGGAATCGCAGGATCCATATTTTCTAAAGTAAAGTGGATCAAATCTCCTTCATTTACGACTAGAAGCGGCCCAGGTGCTTCTCCATTAAAGGTCCATGCTTTGTAAAACTTGTGTTTGGCAATTTCGATATCTGTGATTTGTGCCGTCATTCCGATATTTACTTCATGTTCTCCGATGCGTTCAAATGTTACAGGTATCGCTTTTTGATTTAGTCCTTCATGCGGACCAAATACCTCCTGCTCCGTTTTAGCTGCTGCTTTTACATGGTGCTCTCCACTAGTAACCTTTTCAGACGAATTCCCTCCACAACCAGCAAGCACACCAGCGACCAATACAACTGACATTCCTACACCAAGAAATTTTTTCATGGTTTTCGTCTCCCTTTATTTTGTATAGAGCTTTTTTACTATCTTCAATATAAAGGGAATCAAAATTAAACTTTGTGATACCAATCACAAAATAACATTCTGTCAAAAATTGTCCATAATTAGAAAAGCGCAAGCGCCTTGCTCATCGACTTACAGGCCCACAGGACGTGGCGGCATTTAGTCGAAATTTCTTCTTTGTCCTTCGACTGAGATAAAGGAATCACGGCGAGGAACGAGCTAGTGAAATTGGTACTTCAAATTCCCCCCGATGTTGACTTATCGTAGGGAGAAGGGCAAGAGGTTTGCTAGTCGATAGACGCCGGAGCTAGACATTGAAAGCCTATATTAAAAAATATAGACTTAAATATTTATACAATCTTTACCTATTAAAAAGAGCCCATCTACAATAGATGGACCCTCCTTGTTTAATTCAATTCTACTCTTTTTCCTTCTTGTTGAGAACGAGCAGCTGCCTCATTCACAGCGGTTAAACGGATAGCGTCATCCTTCGTAATTGAAGGGGCTGTACCATTCAAAATCCATTCTGTCCACTGTACCATTGGCATCGGCAATGCTTCAGGCGCTTCTGGAGTTTGCCAGCCTTCAAAATGTTTGCCGGTCACTCTAAGTTGTCCATCTTCATATAAAACGGTTCCTTCCGTACCGTACAGTTCAAGTTGGAAAGGGCTTCCATTCGATACAAAGCTCGTCTCAAGGATACCTAGTGTACCAGATTCATATTCTACTAGAACGACAGCATTATCATCAACACCAAGTCCGTTCGTTTGCTGTAATCTTGCTTGTACAGCAACAGCCTTTCCAGCTAAGCGATTTGTTAAATAAATTGGGTGAGCACCAAGGTCGATTAATGCACCACCGCCTGATTCTTCTTTATTGAAAAAGCGTTCTGGCAGCCAGCCGCTTGTTGATCCTTCAATTGGAACAGCTCCGTTATGAGCGAAGCGGCAACGAATGGTTGTCAACTGACCTAATTTTCCTGAGTTCAATGCTTCTTGAGCATATAAATAATAGCTTTCTGTCAGCCTCGGCAATGAAAGCATTAAATGAACGCCATTTGCTTCTACTGCTTGATAAATTTCCTCACAATCCTCTACTGAAAACGCCAACACTTTTTCTGAGAAAATATGTTTCTTATGATTTGCAGCTGCAATCATTACTTCTTTATGTACATTCGTAGGAGTGCTAATTATAACAGCATCAATATCTTCGTTCGATAATACATTTTCCAACTCTGCTTCAAATGGGACTCCAAGCTCTTCCGCCCATTTTTTCCCACGTTCTGCATCTTCATCCCATACTAATTGAATGGAAAGATTACTATTATCCTTGGCATTTCTTGCATAATCATCTGCATGTACATGCCATCTGCTTAATAAAGCTACATTGATCAATACAGACACTTCCCTTCTAATAATTATGACTTCTTAGAATCGTACAAAGTAATTATATCTCTTTATTCATAATATGTGAAAAGTTTTGCAATATATTTTTTATTGTTTTATCTATAACCAGCCGGGTAAATATTGCAATATGAGGTGATAGTAATGTTAATGTCCAAAGAAGAGATGTCCAACCCAAACATTGTCCCTGAATGGGTAGCAAAAGAATACAATCATTTTCATCAAGTCGTAACGAACAAAACATTCCCTTGTACTTTTGGCATGGCAGCAGAGAATAAAAATGAGCTTCGCTACTCTTATATTACTCATGATGATTGGTCTACACTTCCTGAAACATTGGGAGACTTCATCTCGCTTTTTGATTCAACAAAACCATTGATTCGGCATGGCTTTTTTCTATTTGTAGAGCCTGAACAAGAAGAAAAGCCGCTCGAATATTATCGTGAATATTTTTGGCGAATTCTTCAATACTTGCATGAACAAGATGATAAACCGTGGCCAACAGACTATCCTAAAGATCCAGACCATCATTTATGGAATTTTATATTTTCAGAGGAGCCTTTTTTTATCTTTGGAAATACTCCCGCCTATAAACAAAGGAAGACGAGAGATTTAGGAAACAGCTTAATTCTTGGTTTTCAGCCACGGAGAATATTTGAAGGATTGGAAGGTACATCAAAAGGCGGGATCATGTCCCGTGAAAAGGTAAGGGCGAGAGTAGAAAAGTGGGACCAGCTCCCGAAACATCCAAACATCAGCCACTACGGCGACCCTGAACATCGTGAATGGAAACAATTCTTCATCGGAGATGACGCAAAACCAATCGAAGGTGAATGTCCCTTTCACCATAAACAAATGTGAAGATTGTCTATGACATTTAGGAATGAATAGCATTTAAAAAGGACAGCCTCGTTTCCAGAAAGCGGAAATGGGGTTGTCTTTTTTAAAATTCATTGCTTATTTTTAGCACCGTTGATTGGAGCTGAAGGCGGCGACTCCTGGTCGGCTAGAGACGGCCACGTCCTATGGCCCCAAAGCTGACACTTGGACGTCCTGTCCGTCGGGGGATTAGCGTGACAGGTGGAGATCCCGCAGGAGTGCAGCGACGAGGAGGCTCACCGCACGCCCCCGGAAACATACTAAGATTAGTTGTACAGACCGAGGCCATGGTTTGTGCTACTATTTTTTATAGTAGGAGTGAAGGAAAGTCGTGGGGACGCTGGGATCTTTGAATCCGTATAAGGAAACCGACTTACTTCACAGCCTTATTTGAATCAGTTTAGTATGTTGGATCCTCGAGATCGTGTATAAGAAAGTGGAATCGATAAGGCAATGTGAAGACTTCTATGAATGTTGATTTTAGGAGAATGAAAGATGGGACATGTGATTGCTTTTGATGTAAGTATGGGGAAGAGTACGATGGTTGTGTATGACTGCAATCAACATTGTCAATATGAAGGTGAGTTAGAACACACGGTATCCGGCTTTGAATCATTAAAAAAACGTTTAGAATCACTCAGGGAACTAGATGGAGAAGTACCTCAGATTGTTTTCGAGGCTACTGGCGTCTATTCGCAAGGACTTGAAAGTTTTCTTCAGGCACAAAACTATCTTTACAGCCGAATTAATCCTTTACAGGCTAAATTACAAATGGCTACCTCAATGCGTAGAAATAAGACAGACATTAGTGATGCCCATGAGTTTTCCTCTGCTTGAAAAAGTATTCTCGAAGAGCTCAATCCAATTTTTAAATATTGTACAGCTTTATCCGCACCCTGATTATTTGCGAGGCCTATCAAAGAAGGAAATACTTGATCAAGTTAAACAAGCAACTCGAAAGAATATATCTGTAAAAGAAGCGGAAGAATAGACTGAAATGTTAATCGCCGCTCTTGAAGATTCTCATTCAGCTATCAAGGTAACAGATGTGCGTTGCCAACATCTAAGGCAAATTGCGAGAAGGATCGTGGAACTGAAACAACAGGAAAAAGAAACGATTCAACAAATGGTGGATCTCTCCAGGGATCGGATCGATTTCCAAGTACTTAAATCTTTTCCGGGAATCGGAGCACAGACTGCCGTCAAGATTATCGCTGAATTAGGGGATATTCACCGTTTTAAAAATCATAAACAAGTGAATGCGTATGCGGGAATTGATATTCAACGGTATCAATCCGGAAAGCTTCAGCATCAAGATCGGATTAATAAACGCGGGAATAGAAGGCTGCGGAAACTCCTGTTTTTCATGATAATGACGATGATCTCCCAACGAAAAAGGTCACAGAATCGGATTGTAGATTATTATGATCAATTAAAAAAGCAACCTCAGAACAAGCATCATAAGGTTGCCGTAATAGCATGTGTGAATAAGTTCCTGAAAGTCGCATTTCACCTTATTCAACACGGCATCCTGTATAACTACGAATTGTCTTAAGCAAGTTAGTAACAGGATAATCTCACTATAGCACAAAAGACATTGTGAAAAAACAGATTTTCGATAAGTCTATTTGGCATACGTATTTTTATTTATTGGTTCTTTTCCAGGAGATTGTTGCTTTTAAGCAAAACCTGTTGAAGGTTGATTGGAGCGAAAGTGCGAGACTCCTGCGGGATTAGTGGGACAGGTGAGACCCCACAGGCGTTTACGCCGAGGAGGCTCACCGCCCGCCCCGCGGAAAGCGAGCAACTGTAGCGGAAATCAAGCTTCCGCATTACTTAGTTAAAAGCAACAAAGTTTGCGCAAACAGCCTATTGATAATTATCCGTTCTTAAATTTCATTTCCCAACAAAATAAGTTAGGAAAAATACTTGACTACAGGTAAGAAAGCGTCCGCCT
>NZ_JAGYPL010000004.1:464555-512610 GCF_018343715.1 Bacillus sp. FJAT-49711
CAAGCTTCCGCATTACTTAGTTAAAAGCAACAAAGTTTGCGCAAACAGCCTATTGATAATTATCCGTTCTTAAATTTCATTTCCCAACAAAATAAGTTAGGAAAAATACTTGACTACAGGTAAGAAAGCGTCCGCCTATAGCGAAAATCAACCCCCTGTATAATATTGCCCTTTCAATCCGGACAGTTTTTTCTTTTTATTCCTTATCCTTCTTAGGCACCAATGTAAATATATCATGACTTTCAAATGCCTCTACTACCTGATCCAGCCATTCATAATAATCCTGAATATACTTCAATTTTTCAACATCTATTTTAGCTAATTCTTTAATTTCTTCACTTGTATCCTCATCCGAAATAAGATGGTTCATTTCCGTTAATGACTTTTTTATTGCATGAGTATGCATGGAAATGGCGCTTTTCCATTTTGTCGAAAATAAATCGATAAAACTTTGGTACCAGTCCTCTTGCACTTGATATAAATCTTTTCTAACTCCTTTTTTCCAAACCCTTTCCACCATCTTTAAATCAGATAAGGACCTGACTGAAGTACTCATACTCGTTTTACTCATGCCTAGCTCTTCTTTCATTTCGTCGAGCGTTATCGGTTTATTATAAAAATACATCATTCCGTACAACCTGCCCGCGGAAGGAGTTACACCGTATAAATCTATATTTTGCGCAATTGTTTCAATGATTCTCTCCCGTGCTTTCTCTAGTTGTTCTTTGTCTTTCACTTATTTCACATCCTCCGAAATAATCGACTTATTATTTAGAGTATAATTCCGGCAAGCTAAAGTAAAGAATGATGTTGCAAAGCAAATGGGAGTATTCTAGAGCATTAATAAGAATATCACTGAAATACTTTGTACAGTTTATACTGTACGGACCATACATAGTGAATATCAAGTTATATGCCGTTTGAGTTACAAGTTACAATTCCCCTACACTTATATAAGTAACGAAGGGGATGAAATCATGAAGGAAGATTTAGGAAAGAAAAAGATTGAAGTAAAAAATGTGACTAAAATATTCGGCAAAAACATAAAAAAGGCCGCGCAATTTTTACAAGAAGGAAAAAACAAAAATGACATTCTTAAAATGACAGGCGCCACAGTTGGTGTTAAAAATGCGAACTTTGATGTGTATGAAGGTGAGATTTTCGTCATTATGGGCTTGTCAGGAAGTGGTAAATCCACACTCGTACGAATGTTAAATCGTTTAATTGAACCGACATCAGGTCAAGTTATATTAGATGGTCAGGATGTTGTTACTTTAAATAAGGAGCAATTACGCGAGGTTAGAAGGAAAAAAATTGGAATGGTATTTCAAAAGTTTGCTCTTTTTCCACATCGAACCATATTAGAAAACACGGAATATGGACTTGAAGTTCAAGGTGTAGAAAAAGGTATTCGCCAAAAAACAGCAAAGGAAGCTTTAAAGCTTGTTGGTTTGGAAGGTTATGAAGATCAATATCCTAATCAATTAAGTGGTGGCATGCAGCAAAGGGTTGGTTTAGCTCGTGCTCTTGCGAATGACCCGGATATTTTATTAATGGATGAAGCATTCAGTGCACTAGATCCTCTCATTCGCAAGGATATGCAGAATGAACTGCTGCAGCTGCATGATGAAATGGGGAAAACAATCATCTTCATCACTCACGATCTTGATGAAGCCCTTCGAATCGGTGACAGAATCGCCTTGATGAAGGATGGGGAAATTGTCCAAGTTGGTTCTCCTGAAGAAATCTTAATGAACCCTTCTAATCAATATGTTGAGAGATTTGTAGAAGATGTTGACCTTTCGAAGGTTTTAACGGCAAGCCATATTATGAAGTCTGCCGAAACGGTTCAACTAGATAGAGGACCACGGGTCGCTTTAAGATTGATGAAACACCATGGAATCTCCTCCATTTATATCGTCGATAAACAAAATCGCCTTCTAGGGGCTGTTACGGCCCAAGATGCAAATATCGCATCTGAGAATAATCAATCTCTCCAAGATGTCCTCATTGAAAACATCACTACGGTTACTTCTGATACGTTGCTTACCGATCTTTTCAATGTTGTTTCCACTGCCACCATCCCAGTAGCAGTCATAAATGAAGAAAATCATCGCCTGCAGGGAATTATTATTCGCGGTGCACTTATTGGTGCGTTGTCGGGAGATAATGATTTTATTAATGGCCAAGATGATTCAGAAGAATTACGGGAGGTGAATTAAATGGATAAATTAATTCCGCGTATTCCACTCGCCTCTTGGATCGATCAATTCCTAGATTGGCTGATTGATACTTTTGGTGCTGTATTTGATGGTGTAACTGTTTTTTTAGAAGGAATGGTCGATGGAATTGTAAACGGGCTTGGATTTATTCCATCTATTATTTTAGCTTTAATTTTCGGGCTCGTAGCCTGGTGGGTTGCCAACAAAAAAATTGCCGTATTTTCATTAATTGGCTTCTTGATTATTGATTATTTAGGCTATTGGGATCCAATGCTGCAAATGCTTGCCCTAGTCGTTGCCTCTGTTGTCATTTCAATTGTCATTGGTATACCGATTGGGATCTGGGCTTCACAAAAGGATACGGTACGGAAAGTTGTCACGCCTGTTCTTGATTTCATGCAAACCATGCCGGCATTTGTGTATTTATTGCCTGCTATTTTCTTTTTCAATATCGGGGTCGTGCCTGGGATTGTGGCTTCTGTCATATTTTCCATGCCCCCTACCATCCGCTTAACAACTCTTGGCATCCGTCAAGTACCAGAAGATCTAATCGAAGCAACTGAGGCTTTCGGTTCGACAACTGGACAAAAGCTAATGAAAGTCCAAATCCCACTTGCAATGCCAACTATCATGGCGGGAATCAATCAAAGCATCATGCTGGCATTATCAATGGTTGTTATTGCTTCTATGGTAGGTGCTCCGGGACTTGGTGAAGAAGTATATCGTGCTGTTACACAATTAAAAACAGGTGTCGGTGTTGAAGCAGGATTGGCGATTGTAATTGTTGCCATTATTTTAGATAGAATTACACAACATGCTGGGAAGCAAAAACAAGGGGGAAATGAATCATGAATTTATTTAAAAAAGTAACAGGACTAGGAGCTGCCGGAGTTTTAGCACTCGGACTTGCTGCATGTGGAAGCGATAATGCTAGTTCTGATTCTGATTCCGTCGGTAAAACTGTAAACTATAAAATTACAGGAATCGATCCTGGTGCAGGTATCATGCAGGCAACAGAAGATGCTATTAAGGAATATGAACTTGATGACTGGGAGCTTGTATCTGGTTCAGGTGCTGCGATGACAGCTTCTTTGAAAAAGGCTTATGATAAGGAAAAACCGATTATTCTTACGGGATGGAATCCTCACTGGATGTTTTCAAAATATGATTTAAAGTATTTGGATGACCCTAAAGGCGTATATGGCGGCGCTGAGGAAATCCATTCTATCGGACGACTTGGTTTAAAGGATGATCATCCAGAAGCTTACAAAGCTCTCCAACAATTTAAATGGGAAGACCAAGATATGGGTGCCATTATGGTGGAAATTCAAGATGGCGAAAAGCCAGAAGTAGCAGCTCAAAATTGGATTAATGAAAATGAAGAAAAAGTGAAAGAATGGACTAAAGACGTTAATAAAGTGGACGGCGATAAATTGAAACTTGTGTACGTTTCATGGGACAGTAATATTGCTAGTATTAATGTTATGAAGATTGTTCTCGAAGACTTAGGCTATAATGTGACTATTTCACAAGTAGAAGCTGGACCAATGTGGACAGCGGTAGCTGATGGGAGTGCGGATGCTTTACTTGCAGGATGGCTCCCAGTTACTCACCAAACGTATGCAGAAAAATTTGATGGCAAGTTTGAGGACCTAGGAATCAGCATGGAAAACGTAAAAATAGGTCTAACCGTTCCAACCTATATGGATATTGATTCGATTGAGGATCTTAAAAACTAATATGAATAAGCCCTTCTTTAATGAGGGGCTTATTGCTCTTTTTCGGGATTTGCGGTAACCTAAATACTAAAATAATTAAAGGATGTTATTCATGGACTACAAAGCGATCATTTTTGACTTGGATAATACTCTATTAAACTATTCTGTCAGTGAATTAAAATCTATGCAAAAAACAGTTGAGGAACATGGGTTAATTCACAAAGAATCATTTATGTGGGACGAATTTTGGAATGTATATACAACGATCAATACGAACTATTGGAATGATCGAGTAAAATCCAATTACTCAATTTATCAAGTATTAGAGTATTCCTTCAGCGACACCTTTAAAAACTTGAATCTCGATAGCTCTGAATCTAAGCTTTTGGCTGATTTTTATTGGAATACGTTTTGTGATGCTTGTGATTTTGAAGAATATGCGCAGGAGCTATTATCTCATTTACACGGTAAATATCAATTGGCGATTATTTCAAACGGAATTGGTGAAGCCCAAAGAAGACGGCTTTCTGCTGGTGGAATTGATCATTTCTTTGATGAATTAATTATTTCGGATGAAGTGGGATATTGGAAACCAGATAAAAAAATATTTAATGAAGCGTTGCGTAGATTAAATATTAAGCGAACAGATGCATTGTTTGTTGGGGATTCACTGCTCGACGATTATTACGGAGCTTTAAATGCTGGGATTGATTTTTGTTTTTATAATCGACTCGGTCATACTCTTGAAAAAGATGTTAGTCCAAAATATATGATAGAAAATCTTAATATGCTCAAAGCCATTTGAAAAAGATCTCTTCATTATTTGGAGAGATCTTCATCTATTTCCCCTAATATGTCCCCAATTTTATGGTCATTAATGACAAGGTCGGCATATACGTCGAAATCAGTCGGTTCCATATTAATTATTACGAGCTTGGCACCGTTTTGTTTCGCGATAATAGGAAATTGGTTTGCAGGTGTAACAGTCAAGGATGAACCTAGCACAATAAATAATTCAGCGTTTTCGCTTTCTTCAGCAGCTTGAAATAATGCGTCTTCCGGCAACATTTCACCAAATAAGACAACGGAAGGCCGGAGCTTCCCTCCACATTCACACATAAACTCCTTATTAGCATATTTTTCATTACCATATTCCTTGCCGCAAGACTCACAATGGACTTTTTTCATAGTACCATGGAGTTCTAAAACCTTTTGACTTCCCGCTTCTGAATGAAATCCATCAATGTTTTGAGTAATAATGCTTTTTAGAATCCCTTGTTTTTCCCATTTGGCAAGAATTTTATGTCCTTTATGGGGCTTCGCTTGATTTAACCCAAGCACACGGTGGCGATAAAAATCAAAAAATTCCTCCACGTTTTTATTCAGTGCTTCTGTACTTGCGATCTGGCTAGGGTCTTTTTTAGTCCAGAGCCCTTTTCCAGATGAACGAAAATCCGGCAAGCCGCTCTCTGTCGACATTCCTGCACCAGTTAAAATTACTGTATAGTTAGATTCCTTTAGCCATTGTGAAATCAATAGAATACCCCTTTCACTTTCATTTGCTCTCATTATATCATTATCCAAAAAAAAGAGGACTGCTCCAACTTTATGGAGCAATCCCTTTGTTTATTCTACTGCACCTTCAACTTCTTTTACCATGCTCGCAACAGATTCGAGCCCGCCTCCAGATAGGTACCAAAAATCTGGATCTAAATAAATGATGTGGTCATTTTTAAAAGCATTTGTTTTTTCTACCATATCATTTTCAACAATTTGTTTGCCAGAGGATTCACCATCAACTGCTGCACCTCTATCAATTACGAATAAATATTCTGGGTTTTTCTCAACAATGTACTCGAAAGAAATACCTTGACCATGTGTTGAAACTTCAAGTGTATCATCTACTGGTGCAAAACCAAATACATCATGGATGATTCCAAATCTAGACTTTGGACCGTATGCACTTACCTTTCCTTCGTTGGCCAATACAACTAACGATTTCCCATCCAAGCTAGATGCTTTTTCATTCAATGCTTTAATGCTATCTTCAATTGCAGTCAATTCTTTATTTACTTCATCTTCTTTACCAAAAATTTGGCCGATCGTCTTAGCATTTGATTCAAATGATTCCATATAGTTTTCAGTATCAACGCCTAAGAATATTGTTGGAGCAATTTCCTTAAATTGATCATACAATTCTGATTGACGTCCTGAGATAATAATTAAATCTGGTTTAAGAGAATGAATTTTTTCAAAATCAGGTTCTTTCAAGCTCCCTACATTTTCATATTTTTCATCCTCGTATTTTTCCAAGTATTTCGGGATATTGGTTTTTGGCAATGCAATAGGATCGATGCCAAGTTTATCTAATGTATCAAGTGATCCAAAATCAAAAACAACTACCTTTTCAGGATTCTTTTTCACTTTTGTTTCGTCCAGTTGGTGTTTAATTGTCAATTCTTCGGCAGGTTGTGCACCTGTATTTGTATTTTCATCGTTGTCCTTCTTTGCGTCAGTTCCGCAAGCCGATATAATAATCATTAAAGCAGACAGTAATAATATAGACAGAATTTTTTTCAAGCCATTCACCTCTAAGTAATTTTTTTATGTAATATTATAATCATCATCAAACTTTCTTAATAAACACCATAACTCCTCTCATTTACCTCACGTGACAATGATATTCATTCTCAATTAGTAATATAACACAAATATATATTTTTTCAACTAAAAAAAATCCTTGTCACAAATTAGACAAGGATTAAAAGAACTTTTTACTTTTTAGAAATTTCCTCTAATGGCTTCGCGTTTCCGTAAGTTGGATATGGACGATTGGATGGACTTACCCATTTCGCTGCATTCACAAGCACTCTTTGAACTTCTTTGTTGTGATAAGTTGGATATGTTTCGTGTCCAGGTCTGAAGTAGAATATTTTACCGTTTCCTCTTTGGTATGTACATCCTGATCTGAAGACCTCTCCCCCTTCAAACCAGCTTACGAACACAAGTTGGTCTGGAGCCGGAATATCAAAATGCTCTCCATACATCTCTTCTTTTTCCAGTTGGATATACTCGCCAATCCCTTCTGCAATTGGATGTGAAGGATCGACGACCCAAAGTCTTTCTCTATCGTCAGCTTCACGCCACTTTAAGTCACAGCTTGTGCCCATTAATTTTTTGAAGATTTTTGAGAAATGTCCAGAGTGCAAAACAACTAGGCCCATTCCTTCTAATACGCGTTTATGTACACGGTTCACAATTTCATCGGAAACTTCATGATGTGCCATATGTCCCCACCAAAAAAGTACATCTGTTTCACTAAGAACTTCTTCCGTTAATCCATGCTCTGGCTCATCCAACGTTGCTGTCTTAACATCAAATCCATTTTCAGCTAGAGTCTTAGCGATTGTTCCATGAATGCCTTCAGGGTAAATATCGGCGACAACTTGATTCGATTTTTCGTGCCGATTTTCATTCCAAACGGTGATTTTCATGATTTTCTCTCCCTCGATATGTTTTTATTTAATCTCTTGATAGAGCTTAAACCGCTTTCATTGTGAAATTATGAACTACTTCTAATATTTTTAATATAGCAATAATATAATAGATGAACAAGTAAATAACCTTAAAAAATAGAAACAGCCTATCCGGGCTGTTTCGTTTTCTTATTATACTTTATCTTGCTCTCTAATTTTATCAATTGGAACAAATACTTCTAAATGGCGATATAGATTCGAAAATTCTGCTGGCAGCAGCCCACCGTATTCACCATCAATGTTTAACTGCATCTTTTCTTTCGACTTTACTTTTATATGATTCGCCTTCGTATAAATTAAATTAGGATCGTTTATATGTTCACCGCGAAGAGCCAACGATGCAATTCGGATAAATTCTGCCAAGTTTGTTTTTTTCAAAATCATCAATGTAAATAAACCATCATTGACAGAAGAATCAGGAGCTAACTTTTCAAAACCACCAACTGAATTAGTGAGCCCGATCAAGAAAAGCATGATTTCACCTTCGAACAGCTTACCATCGTACTCTATGCTTACTTCTGCAGCATGAATGGACGGAAGCATTTCAATCCCTTTTAAATAGTAGGCAAGTTGGCCAAGCACTGTTTTCAGCTTACTAGGTACTTCATACGTCAACTCCGTTAAACGTCCACCACCAGCAATATTGATAAAATAGCTATCATTCATGCGGCCAATATCAACCGGAATCGTCTCATTTCTAATAATGACGTCAACGGCTGAATCAATATCTCTCGGTATATTTAAGGCACGCGCGAAATCATTTGTCGTACCGGTTGGAATCACTCCGAGTTTTGGTCGATATTCCTGTTCAGCCAACCCATTCACTACTTCATTAATAGTGCCATCTCCGCCGGCAGCAATGACAATATCATATTTACGTTGAACCGCAATTCTGGCAGCTTCAATCGCATCACCTTCACCAGTTGTAGCGTGACAAGAAGTCTCATAGCCAGCCGCTTCAAGTTTCTGTAATACATCTGCTAGATTTCGTTTGAAAATTTCCCGGCCTGAAGTCGGATTATATATAATTCGAGCTCTCTTCATTCACATCACCCTATCACCAAGAAATCAATAATCGAAACTTTTATCATAATCAATTAAGCATCCGGACATATCATACCTCTTTTTTTTAATAAAATCCAGAACAGTGGACATTATTGGGCGCAGATGAAGAAAAGGTTGTGAATTTTTTCGAACAGTTTGAACGGTAGCGTTGACTGTATTAGACAATATTTTAATTTTTAGGTTGAATGTGACCGTGGAGATGCATTTTTCGACTTTAGGGGCACATTGGAAGTTTCATCGTGACCGGGTTTATGTTATTTTCAACTTTACGGGCACATCGAGTTTTATGAAAAATGCGAGAACGAACACAACGATTTCATTCTCGCATTAGGAACATACAACTTTCTCCTAATTAACTTTTTAACAATGTGTTTTATCAAACTTATTTAGACCGAAGAATTAATACTTATTTAATATTGACGCCATCCGCATTTTTAACAACGATCGAATATTTTCCAGTGCCAAAAGTTTGGCTTGCTGATTTGATTCTGTCTTCATATTCATTTTTCATTTTCTTAATATTTTCCCATTTACTATCATCTAAATTGCCGGAATCTTGAACTTCCAGTGTTACGTTCGTATCCTTTGACATTATGATATCCAAATATCCACTATCTAAAACATTCCAGTCACTTTGCATATTTCGAGGTTTTAGTGCTAATGAATTTCCTTTTCCACTCACTTCAAGATTGATATTTTCAGGGATTAGTAGTGTAGTTTCTACAAAACCAATATATCTACTATATCGTTTGTATGGAATTTCTTTGAAACGTATATAAATCGTATCCCCTTGTTTTTCGACAAGCGCATAGTCAGAAATTTCTTTTACTGGAAATCCATCTTTGCCAACGTCACCTTTATATGTTCCAAACATCGTCATCTTTTTGCTTGGAGTACTTTCAATCGTCACCGGGTATTGCCCTGCATCTACTTGAACTCGAGTAATTCCATCAAGCATCGTTTCTTCATATTTTGGCAAATCCATTGTTTTTACTTCTGCCGAAACATATTGATTAGCTGCGTCAAGCAACCCAACTGTCTGCAGCAAAGCAACGCCAAGCCCAAGTGTTCCAATAAAACCGATAAAGATAATACTAATAAAGTCATATTTGACTCGGCTATTTTCCTTATTAAAAAGAGCTAAGTATACAAGGATTTCGATTCCTAAAATAATGAATAGTACTGGCCACCATGAAAGAAGTGCGATCGCGGGATCCCAATCAAGAACTTGCTGCAATAGAAGGAACACGCCGAGGAAAACGAGTGCCCCTCCCATTGAAAAAGAACCAACTCTCCATGTTCTCATTCGTTTTCACCTTCTTCTTGCAATTGTGTCGCTTTTCTCCCTGACATTAATTTAATACCTCCACCGATGAGTAAAAGACAAAGGATTCCTGTTTGGAAATAGCGATAAAACCAGAAATTGATATCGATATCTAATATTCTCTGTAAATACGGACTAGCAATAGGCATGAGAATTTGCGTTCCCAAATAGTACACCCCAAGAGCAATTAACCCAATCCCAACCCATTTTTGATGATTAATAAAGAAGGATACGATGGGTACATCTTCTTCAACTTCATCACTTTCCGCTTTCGAAGCTTTTTGCAAGCCATCGAAGAAGCTAAAAAACCAGATGATTGGAACTACGAATAGGAAAATCCCGAGTCTCAGCACATCGAGTATATAGATGGAAAATAGGAATGCTGCCATTAACTGAATCCCGCGTTTTTGCAGACCTAGATATAAGTGACCCGCTCCTGGAATAATGGAAAGCAATGTTGCAATGGCTTTACTTTTTCTGCCTTCTCCTGATCTATTTTCAATATCTTCTAATACTGATTTATCAACAAGTGTTTCTCCTTTTTGTTTTGCATCGAGCAATCGTATCACATCAAAAAATCCGTAAATCCAAATAATAGGAAGTGCAGCTAGGAATACGAGAAACTCATCTCGACTTGTCATCATTGTCACAAATAGCACCATTATGGCTGCTCCGATGAAAGAAGCAAGTAATGTCATTCCACGATATACTAGCCCTAGTTGGAAATGACCAAGTCCAGGAATGAATGATAAAACAATTGTAAAAAATCTTTCGGAGTCATGAGCTTTTTGCTGCGAAGCCATATCTTCCGTTTTAACTGGCTGATGATATATTTTAGATGCGGTTATGACAGTATCAATAAAGTTGATAATGTACATAATTAATCCACCTAATGCGAGTATCGTAAATTCGTCAGTAGAAGTAATGCCTGCCAAAACTAATGACGCAATCGGAATTCCGAAAACAGTTACTGTATAGAAAAAACCGCGTAATACTTTTCCAAGATACATCAAACCCCCGCCTGGAAAAAATGCGAGTAAAAACGCGATAAATGGGTTTTTATTCATTATGTTCTCCCTCCTTAAGTATCTCTTCAAATTTATTAGTAAATGATCCCTGTTTATTTAAAAATGCTTGAACGAAAGAATCGGCTTGTTTTTGTTCACTGTTTTCAAATGAACTTGCCATATTCATGAGATTTGTAAATACCCCTGTAGACATTAATAGCAACGTAACTGCAGCCGCTACGAAATAATGAACGATTGTTTGTTTGTGTGATATCTTTTTTCTCTTCTTCTTTTCAGGCGTTTTTAGCTCTGTTAATTGTTTCATAATCGAATCTGTAAAGTTGGATGATTCGGCTATTTCTAGGGTTTGGAATTCTATCGCTTCCACAGCCTTTAAATAAAGTTCTAGACAGTGGTCACAACGATATAGATGGTTTTCATATTGTTCTCGCGTATCTTCATTCAGCTCATCTCGGACATATTTGAGCCAATTTTCATACTTCATATGATTCATGAAAAGTCATCCTCCTTCCAGTGCTTTTTCATCCATTGCCTTGCTCGATATAATCGTACTTCAATTGTTTTAGGCTGCACTTTTTGTTTTACAGCTATTTCTTGATAAGACTTTTCTTTTATGTAAAAGTCCTCCACCACTGATTGGTAGTTTGCCGGTAATTCCTTAATTCTTTTGCGCAAGAGCTCTCTTTTTTCTTTTCTAATTACTAACAGCTCTACACTTTCCGACGGAGGGGCATGACCGCTTTCATCATACTCTACTTGTTGGTTTTCTTGTCTTCTTACTTGTTTTCTTTTTATATCAATCGCATGGTTAACCGCTATTCTTGTAATCCACGTTTTAAAGCCTTGCTTCTCGTATTGGGGGAGAGAAGTATAGATTTTGAGGAACACTTCCTGCGCCGCATCTTCTGCATCTTTTTCATTGCGAAGAACGCCGTACACTGTATAAAATATATGGCTTCGATATTTTTCAACGAGAATACGAAACGCATGATCATTTCCGTTTTTTATCTTTTCAATGAGCACATCATCCAATACTTCTCCCCCCTTCCGAACTTGCCTCTTAATAGACGTTGTGAATAACACCAACCCTACACTTGTTTCTAATTTATTTTATCATTGTTGAGCAAGCTTATTTTTTTCTTGTTCAAAACCATAGTCTAATAACGAAATAGAATCTGTCCACATCGATTCCTTTCCAGAATGCAAAACAACAGCAATGAGTTCTCGCTTTCCTCTTTTAGCAGAGGATACAAGACAATATCCCGCCTGGTCGGTGAATCCTGTTTTCAAACCTGTTGCAGCTTCGTAGTAATAATGGCTATTAGGATTTAAAAGCTGATTCCGATTCTGGTATGTATGTGTATTTGTTGAAAATACAGATTGACTTACTAGTTTATTAATAAGTTCATTTTGCTTCGCTTCTTTCGCAATTAAGGCGATATCATACGCTGTTGAAAAATGATCAGCATCATGCAATCCATGAGGATTTACAAAATGGGAATAAATCGCCCCGATTTCTTTTGCCTTTTTATTCATTAAATCGGCAAAATAGCTAAGAGCTTCAAGTTCACTCATTTGCTTATCTTGATTGGCCGTATAGACAGCCAATGATCTAGCCGCATCGTTTCCTGATTGCAAGAGCATAGCGGCAAGTAATTCTTCAACCGTTTGAATCTGTCCTTCAAATAGGCCAGCACGCGCTTCACCTTTTGTTTCTAAATAAACCTCTTCTCCAATTTTCACTTTTTCTTCAGGTTCACTTTTATCAAGTACTACCAAAGCAGTTAATAATTTTGTTGTGCTCGCCGGAAATAACTTTTCATTCTCATGTTTTGAAAAAATAACTTTTCCAGTATTCTCATCCATTAAAACGGCAGCTTCTCCTGAAATATGTATGGGTGATTGTGTAAACGCCATGATAATCTCGTCTTTTTTATAGTAAGAAATAATCGTTAAAACAATAATGATTACGAATAGTCCTTTTCTTTTCATGAAATTCACTCCTATATTTCGCATATCTATAACTAATAGACGTAGATAAACACCCAACCCCTACACTTAAAAAGGAGTTTTATATGAATTTGTAGAATGATAGGTGAGGATCACTTTAGAAAGGAATAACATTATGAAAATAAATAAAGCCATCCTAATAGGCGGCATAGTCATCGCATTCATAAGTTTGCTTGGAAATTATTTATTTTTTGTCAGTAAACAACTGAAAGAACCAATCATGTTGAAACATTATTATGATACTCAGGTTGGTGTTAATAGCACGCTCCAATTTCAATATTTGACAAATCGAAATGATAATATTGAAATTGCTTGGTTCACGATTCCGGATTCAGAGATAACACTGCCAGTATCCGATGATCAAATATATAATACATATAGACATCATCAACTGAAGATCGTACATATTAATGTAACTGAAGAAATTGAAGAGATTATCAATAACGAGGAACTACGAATAACAGAGGTGGAAACACATTTTACGAATGGGGAAATTCAATTAATGGATATTGGAGATGTGTTTCTTCGCAAATATAAAGAAAACAATACTCCTTTCGACTTTAGTGCTAGTGGAAGTTCGTCAGATCATACAGGATATACCGTAGCAGTTGCTAAAAAAGATGTGAACATCACAGAATTGGAAATTCCATTTGCAGATAAAATGGAAAAGGTAATAAAGATTTATGTTGGAGAAAAACAAAGAACTCCCGAAAATCATTTCGATATCGTACCAAAGGGAGAGCTCCTGACTAAAGATTCCTTTCCCATAAGTAAGAAAAAAGGCGACTACTTGTCAATGGAATATCAAATAAAGTTTGACAAAGATGATAAAAACAAACTTCATTTATATACTGGAGAAATTCAATTGATTGGCGTCGATGAGCATGGTAAAACATTTTCATTCCCGGATACTATCTACTACCAGCCAGAATTGACCGAAAAAGACATCGCGGCCATTGTCCAGGGGGAAAAATAATGTCAGCCATTGCAAATGCATTTACAAAAATTTTCTGGGGCCTCATGCTCGAATTTTTAGATTTTAAAATTATTCAATTCGATATATTGCCAGATTTCATCGGTTATTTTATCATTATTTCCGGTTTAGGCAATTTAATCGCGTTCTCTCATCATTATAAAAAAGTGAGAATGCTCGCGATCATTTTGGCGATTTTAAGTATTCCGGAATATTTTATAGGAGAAATCAATATTCTTGAGGGATTTGTCTCTCCTACATCGACATTCTTGATACTAATGGCGTCATCCATCCTTTCTTTAATTCATCTTGCTTTTATCTATTTTTTATTACAAGGATGCATTGAATTAGCAAACCACCATCAAAATCAGACACTTGCAAAGACGACGAAAAATTTTCAAACGAATTATATTATTATTATTATGGGCGTAGTGATCCTAACTCCATTCGCTTTAAACATTCCGGAAAGTCAGGCCATCACTCTAATTACAGTCAGCGCGGTTGCATCTTTTGTTGTGTATATTATGATTCTTTTTTTAATGTGGCGTTATCGATATTCTTTAGAACGATAAAACGGTAGGCATCAAATTTTACGATGCCTACCGTTTTATTAAACTTCGAAATCCACGACAATTGGAAAGTGATCGCTAGGAAATCTTTCGTCTATTCGATCATTTACAATTTTTAGAGCACCTACTTTTACATCCCCGCGATATAAAATCCAATCGATCCTTCCTTCTCCACCGGATGGATCATCAAAGTTATTAAAGCTGCCCAATTCTTCATTCATGCGTTCTGTGGCTGAATCCCATGTATCTATGAAATTCCCTTTAGTCAAAAAGGCTTTGTGTGTGTCGGTTTCGTATACCGTGTTAAAATCACCCGTAATAAATAAAGGTACAGATGAATCAAAGGTTTCCGCTTGTTGGACAATCAACTCTGCCCCTTTTACTCTCGCATACTCTGAAACATGATCCAAATGAGTGTTCAAATGATAGAAGGATTGACCTGTCTTTTTGTCACTGAAGTGAATCCAAGTAGCCATCCTTGTACAATCATTTCCCCACGTGCTAGATGCAATCACATCAGGGGTATTCGATAACCAAAAATGATCGTATTCTAATACGTCAAAGCGGTCTTTTTTATAAAATATCGCCATAAATTCACTTTTACTTCCACCTTCTCTTCCTAACCCAATCCAATCGAAATCCTCAAGAAGACCGTCCAAATCTTGTACTTGGTTAAATTTACATTCCTGTGTACCGATAATATCTGGAGATTCTCTTTCTATTAAATCTCTAATTAATCCCTTACGCTCTTTCCATGAATTAGGCGGTGCATCGCAATCATTCCGTACATTGAATGACATAATACGCAATTTCATTAGAATAACCCCTTTCGAATTATGTATACGATTGCAATTATAGCAAAATATTAAAGAGAATTAATATAAAAATTCACATTGGCACTATTATTGATTTTTATATGCGAAGAACTATAGTGAGAAACTCATTCCATAAATCGGCTTAGGAATTATACGTAACCATATAATTAACATATTCAAGTTTATTGAGGAGATGACGATACAAATAATACTATTCAAGATAACGGAAAATTTATTTAAAAGCTTCGAAAACATAGCGCTTCCCCCAATAATATATTTATCTACTACATGTTAAGACGTAAATAATTAATATTTGTTTCCGAGCATAAAAAAATTCACCTCTATTCAGGTGAATTTCTTAAAACAATTTAATTCCTCTTTCGGCGAGGAATTGAATAGAGTCTACTAAAGACTCGGGATCTACTTGATACACTTCGCGAACAAGCTTCTCCCACTTTTCAAAGTCATTCATTTTAATCTCGCTTATATTACGAAACGTCATGATTTTCATCGAGTTATTACGCAAAAAATAACATTGATGCCCATTGAAACGAACGGCTGTAATTCTCCTCATCGTAATATTATCATCACTGTCAAAATACGATGAACGAATATCATCCGTAATATCCGTTTCCGAAAGCGGCTTCCAGATGACTTGTTTTTTTACAAATGATTTTCCATTTGATTTCCGATCGATTTCATATGTATCTGAGCTTAGTTTTGTAAAAATAATATCTTCTCCGAAACCGTGCATATGATGTCTTGCTTTAGCTTCCAACTCCACTGGTTTCATAATGGGCGAACCATATCCTACATCAACATAGTATTTTTTATCTTGAATCACTATCATAATAGCAAGATGGCCAGGCTCTACTTTTACTAGAGAGCAATCATACCCGAGCATTAATAGTAATCTGGCAAAATTCATATTAAGTGTAAAGCAAGTACCTCCCCACCCTTTTTCAACCATATTTTGTACAAAGACAGGGAGTGGTGGGATATAATCAGGTGCCAAGGAGTAATATTGAAATTTACTAAACGTTTCATACGGAATGAACGTTAGATGGTGTTGAATGAGGCGCTGCAAATAATTTAAATTCGGTTCCTCTCTAGTTAAGCGTAAATGGTTTAAATATTGATTTGCAATTTCCTCCATCATTCAACACCTCGATTTTATTGAAGTCTATTTTTAATGCTATTGTATACCTCGTCCCAAACAGTTGAATCAGATACATTTCTTTTCATCATTTGACTATACATTTCACTTTGTTTTTCCGCGAACGTTTCATCTTCCTTATCAGGCAGCTTAGAACGTTGCTCCTCAACATATTGCTGTAAAGTTTCTGCTCTTGGTCCCCAAACAGCACGTTCATTACCTTCTTTATCAATAAAAATAAAAATAGGAATCGATCGCGCAGTACCGTTCGTTAAATATTGGTCCATTAGTTCTAGATTTTGGTCACGTAGCAGCATGCGAACTTCCAGCCCACTCTTTTCCGCTATTTTCAATAAAATGGGAACGTTCAGCATGGCATCCCCGCACCAATCTTCTGTAATGACAATGACAAGCAGCTCTTCATCTTTTACATTAGCTAAAAATGCTTCATCTCCTGCTGGAACTTCAAATCTTTGCAGAATCGTTTTCAAATTATCTTGATGCTTTTCCATCGAATTTATGTACTCTTCTGGTGTCATTCCTTTATTAAACCACTCTACTAAGTTCATATTCCCGCCCCTTTTCTATTTAGTTGCCTTTTATTATATACTATGATTCATTTTCGTTCAGCATAAAGGCTTGTAAAATAAAAACTGTTTTTGGAAGGTTCTCTATTCCAAGAAACTTTGGAAGATGCATCTATTCCCGTACCAGAACTTCCTATTCCCGTTCGAGGGCTGCTTATTCTCGTTCGAGCACCTCTCATTCCCGTTCGGGAGCATTTTATGCTCGTTCCAGCACTTCCCGTTCCCGTTCGAACGCAGTATTCTCGCTCAAGCACTTCCTATTCCCGTTCGAACGCCTCTTATTCTCGTTCAAGCACTTCCTATTCCCGTTCGAAAGCATTATTCTCGTTCAAGCACTTCCTATTCCCGTTCGAAAGCATTATTCTCGCTCAAGCACATCCCATTCCCGTTCGAGAGCCTCTTATTCTCGTTCAGGCACTTCCTATTCCCGTTCGAACGCATTATTCTCGCTCAAGCACATCCCATTCCCGTTCAAGAGCCTCTTATTCTCGTTCAGGCACTTCCTATTCCCGTTCGAAAGCATTATTCTCGCTCAAGCACATCCCATTCCCGTTCGAGAGCCTCTTATTCTCGTTCAGGCACTTCCTATTCCCGTTCAAGAGCCTCTTATTCTCGTTCAGGCACTTCCTATTCCCGTTTGAAAGCATTATTCTCGCTCAAGCACATCCCATTCCCGTTCGAGAGCCTCTTATTCTCGTTCAAGCACTTCCCGTTCCCGTTCGAACGCAGTATTCTCGTTCAAGCACTTCCTATTCCCGTTCGAGCGCCTCTTATTCTCGCTCAAGCACATCCTATTCCCGTTCAGAGCCTCTTATTCTCGTTCAGGCACTTCCTATTCCCGTTCGAAAGCATTATTCTCGCTCAAGCACATCTCATTCCCGTTCGAGAGCCTCTTATTCTCGTTCAGGCACATCCCATTCCCGTTCGAACGCCTCTTATTCTCGTTCAAGCACTTCCTATTCCCGTTCGGGAGCCTTTTATTCTCGTTCAGGCACTTCCTATTCCCGTTCGAAAGCATTATTCTCGCTCAAGCACATCTCATTCCCGTTCGAGAGCCTCTTATTCTCGTTCAGGCACTTCCTATTCCCGTTCGAGAGCCTCTTATTCTCGTTCAAGCACGTTCTTTTCTCGTTCACGGGCAGCCTATTCTTTTACATATAGCTTTCATTGTCAAGTAAACATCCTCTTCAATGGCATATACTGTCAATAATAAGCCAACAAAATAGAAATAGACACTCCATTAAGGAGCGCCTACTTTTGTTTATTGTTTATCGTTTTTCAATTTCTTGCTTAAGCAATTTATTTACCATCGGTGGATTCGCTTGGCCTTTTGTCGCTTTCATGATTTGGCCGACGAGGAATCCAAGAGCACGCCCTTTTCCATTTTTATAATCTTCAATGGATTGTGGGTTGGCGTCTAATGTTTCGGTTACGATGGCTAGTAGTGCACCTTCGTCGGAAATTTGTACTAATCCTTTTTCTTTTACGATTGTTTCCGCGTCTCCGCCTTTTTCAATGAGTTCACGGAATACTTGCTTCGCGATTTTAGATGAAATCGTCCCATCTTCAATCAGCTTGATCATTCCTGCAAGTCCTGCTGGTGTTAAAGCCGTTTCGTGCAATTCCTTCTGCTCGGAGTTCAAGTAAGCGGAAACCTCACCCATCATCCAGTTGGAGGCTTGCTTTGCTTCTGCTCCCGCAGCAAGGACTGCTTCGAAAAAGTCGGACATTTCCTTCGTTAATGTAAGGACCATCGCATCATATGCTGGGAGACCAAGTTCCTCTACATAGCGTTTTTTACGCGCGTCCGGAAGTTCGGGAATTTCCGCACGAATGCGAGCCTTCCATTCATCGTCAATATATAACTGAACGAGGTCTGGTTCAGGGAAGTAGCGATAATCTTCCGCTCCTTCCTTCACACGCATAAGAATTGTTTCACCAGTAGATTCATCAAAACGACGTGTTTCTTGTTGAATTACACCGCCTGATAAAAGAACTTTTTCTTGGCGCTTTTGTTCAAACTCTAATCCTCTGCGTACAAAGTTGAAGGAGTTCAAGTTTTTCAATTCTGTCTTCGTTCCAAATTCTTCTTGTCCAACTGGACGCAAAGAAATGTTGGCATCACATCTTAGAGAGCCTTCCTCCATTCTCACATCAGAGACACCTGTATATTGAATAATGGATTTTAGTTTTTCTAAATAAGCATACGCCTCTTGAGGAGAACGAATATCAGGTTCAGATACAATCTCAATTAATGAAGTTCCAGCACGGTTTAAGTCGACGAGAGAGCCGTCTTCTTTATGAGTTAATTTACCAGCATCTTCTTCAAGGTGGAGTCGTGTGATGCCGATTTTCTTTTTAACACCGTCTACTTCAATTTCAATCCAACCATGGTCACCGATAGGTTTGTCAAACTGAGAAATTTGATAAGCTTTCGGATTATCTGGGTAAAAATAGTTTTTACGGTCAAATTTTGTTTCTGTCGCGATTTCGCAATTAATAGCCATGGCTGCTTTCATCGCATATTCCACTGCGTTTTTGTTTAACACTGGTAAAACTCCGGGATAACCAAGGTCCACAACACTCGTGTTGTGATTCGGTTCAGCTCCAAAATGGTTCGGAGCAGGTGAAAATACTTTAGATTCTGTTTTTAATTCTACGTGGACTTCAAGTCCGATTACCGTTTCAAAGTTCATGTCTTCTCTCCCCCCTTACAATTGTGGTTTTTGCTTATGGAAATCGGTTGCTTGCTCAAACGCATGAGCGACACGGTAAATAGTTTGCTCGTCAAAATGCTTTCCAATAATTTGTAGTCCAAGTGGAAGTCCTTCAGTAAATCCACATGGAACTGATATTCCAGGAAGACCTGCTAAGTTTACAGGAATTGTTAGTAAGTCCCTAACGTACATTGTTACAGGGTCATCGATAACTTCTCCAATTTTATAGGCCGGTGTTGGAGTTGTAGGTCCAATGATGACATCATATTTAGAAAATACATCATCGAAATCTTGTTTTATCAATGTTCTAACTTGTTGTGCCTTTTTATAGTAAGCATCGTAGAATCCAGAGCTAAGCGCAAATGTACCGAGCATGATTCGACGCTTAACTTCATCGCCAAATCCTTCAGAACGTGATTTTTTATATAATTCCATTAGATTTTTAGGGTTTGGCGTACGATATCCGTAACGAACTCCATCGAACCGTGCAAGGTTAGCTGAAGCTTCAGATGAAGCAAGTAAATAATACGTTGCTACTCCGTATTGTGAATGTGGTAGAGAAACCTCTTCCCAAGTGGCGCCAAGTCCTTCAAGTACTTTTAATGCAGCAAGCACTGACTCGCGTGAAGCTTCACTCACACCTTCTCCCAAATATTCTTTAGGAACGGCAATTTTTAATCCTTTAATATCTCCAGTTAATCCTGCTGCATAATTAGGAACATCTTTGTTCACTGTAGTAGAATCTTTTGCATCTAGTCCAGAAATTGCTTGTAAAATAAGAGCATTATCTTCAACGGTACGTGTAATCGGACCCGCTTGATCTAGAGAAGATGCAAATGCCACTAATCCGTAACGGGAAACTCTTCCGTATGTAGGTTTCATTCCAACTACTCCACAAAAAGCAGCAGGCTGACGGATAGAACCGCCTGTATCCGTACCAAGAGCAAATGGGACTTGTCCAGAAGCAACCGCCGCCGCGGATCCACCTGAAGATCCACCAGGAACGCGATCAAGATTCCATGGATTCCGAGTAAGTTGGAATGCCGAGGTTTCTGTTGTAGAGCCCATCGCGAATTCGTCCATATTTAATTTTCCGATTGTGACAGTGTTCACATCATTTAACTTCTCAATAACCGTTGCATCATAAATAGGATCAAAGTTTTCAAGCATTTTACTCGCACATGTAGTTCGTAAATTCTTGGTTACAATGTTATCTTTCATTCCAGCTGGAATTCCGAAAAGCGGATTTTCCCCAATTTTGCCATCCAACTCTTTCGCTTTTGCTCTCGCATTTTCCTCATCAACTGTGAGAAAAGCTTGTACCTTACCATCTACTTCATTGATTCGGCTAACAGAATGATCCACAAGATCCGAAACAGAGATTTCTTTTTTATGTAAAAGTTCATGTATATCTTTTATGCTATAATCAAAAATCGACATGGGAGTCCCCCCTTAATCCAAAATGTTTGGTACTTTAATTTGTCCATCTTCATGTTGAGGGACATTTCTCAACACATCTTCTATTGGCAATCCTTTTACCGCCACATCTTCTCGCATTACATTTTCCTGTGCAAAAACGTGTGAGGTAGGTTTAATATTTCCCGTGGTCAATTCATCCAATTTCTCCGCCATCTCAATGATACGGTCAAGCTGTTCAGTGAAGTTTTCCGCTTCTTCATCATTTATATCAAGTCGAGCTAAATGTGCTACATGCAAAACTTGATCTTTTGATATTCTCGACATTCTTCTGCACCTCCAAGTAAAATCGATCCTCGCAATACTATTGATAATATCAGAAAAACTTAGACAAACGCAAGAGGGCAAGCACTTTGCCCCCTTTCAATTGAAAGATTTTCATATTTAGTGCAAGCGGCAAACTTCAAGTCCTTTGCTTGCGTATCCAAATGGTCTGATATTTAATCTGAACTTCCACTTTTTCCCTAGTAAATATGCACAAACGGTTCTTTATCTCCTGGATTTCTAACTATTAACGCCTCTGCGCCATTAATAGATGTTACGTTTACTTCTACCATCACATGGTCCGGGAAGTGATCCATTACAAGAGAAGTTGCATATTGAGTAAAGGAGATAATTTCTGCTTCCCCATATAACTGAATTGGAATATCAATTGATAGTTTGATAAATTCTCCATTTTTATAAAAAGCCTGCCCGATTACACCATTGTAATTAGGGAAATACTTTTCGACGTCATCTTTAAATCTCATGAAATAAGCAACATCATCACGATGGGCTTCTTCTGCAACAGAAGACGGAAATAAATAATATGTTTCATCTATCGCTTTCCAATCAGTAAGTGAAGCACTGCCTTTATTTGCATGCGCGTAGGCGAAAAAGTTCCCAGGAATAACTGCATTTCTTTTTTTCTGCTCGAAAAGGGCAATCGTGATCGGCACATCGCCAATTTCTTTATCTGAACGAAGTCGTTTAATAATAACTTCAGCCATTTTCTTTCCTTCGGCAGCTAATTTTTCATGAGAAATTTCCTGTTCGAATGTTGCACCATATTTTTCTTTTTGGTAGTAGTGAACAGAATTTAAAGCAAGACCGATGACAATCCCACCAAGTTTTACAGTTTTCTCATTTTTAATTAAATAATCATGTTCAAGAATGTGAGCAAGATAAATTGGACTTTTTTCGTTTTGTTCCTCAATCGATCCTTTTTCATTATTTACAGGGTTAAGTCCTACATTATCTTCTTCACTTATTTTTAATTCTTTTAACTGACCAGCTGTATATTTCCGCCTAAGCCATTTACTGACTGTCTCCTTTTCAAGCTCTTGACCTTCTTGAAATACATATTCCTCGGTTGGGAAATGTTCTTTTGCCACTCGCATTAAACCCGTTTCAAACTCATCGATGTCATATTTTGAATTTAGGTTAGATACAACCATTCCTCTTGTCTTACTAACCTTGTATGGAACAGTTGTGCGATAATATGAATCGGAAATTTGATAATTTGGAATGATGGATTTTTCCTTTTGATCTTTAGTATCCTGAACTACCTCATCATTTTTTTCAAACGTTGGCACACAGCCGCTTAAAAGAGCTGTTGCCAAAGCCACTGCCAACCATTTTTTCATGCTACTTTTCCACCTTTATTTTCTAAAGATTGTGGGTGCGTATTACTCAGCAAGTGCTTCGAGCAGTCTTTCTTCATCCCACACTTCTACTCCAAGTTCTTCTGCTTTTGTCAATTTCGATCCTGCTTCCTCACCAGCTATAACTAAATCCGTTTTTTTACTCACACTGCCTGAAACTTTTCCGCCTAATGATTCAATTTTTTCCTTTACATCGTTTCGGGTCATTTTTTCAAGCTTTCCCGTTAAAACAACGGTCTTTCCGTTAAAATAAGAATCTATATTTGCTGTCTCAGATCTTTTTGGACCGAGATATTCCATATTAACGCCAGCATCTTTCAGCTTCGAAATTAACTGTTCAAATTCTTCATTTTCAAAAAAAGTCGCAATCGCATCTGCCATTTTTTCTCCAACTTCTTCAACGGTTAATAATTCTTCTCTTTGCGCCGAGGAAAGTTTATCGATCGTTTCAAAATGCTCAGCAAGAGTTTTCGCTGCTTTTTCTCCTACATGACGGATACCGAGACCGAATAATAATTTTTCAAGCGAGTTGGCTTTTGATGCTTGAATGGCATTGATAAGATTCGTTGCTGACTTTTCTCCCATTCTCTCCATATTCAATAACTGATCCTTTGTTAAAAAATAAATATCCGCAGGATCTTTTACAAGCTGTAGCGAGAATAATTGCCCAATCACTTTTTCGCCTAAGCCTTCAATATTCATCGCATTTCGAGAAACAAAATGAATCAGACCTTCCCGTCTTTGTGCCGGACATGTCGGGTTAATGCAGCGAAGAGCAACTTCACCTTCTAATCGGACTAGTTCACTATCACACTCTGGACAATGTGTCGGCATATGGAATGAAATTTCTTCCCCGCTTCTTCTTTCCGCCAGTACATTCACAACTTCCGGAATGATATCTCCCGCTTTTTTAATGACAACCCAGTCGTTCAGCATAATATCTTTTTCCCTTATCAAATCTTCGTTATGAAGAGATGCTCTTTGGACAGTCGTCCCAGCGACACGAACTGGTTCCAATATAGCAGTAGGCGTGATCACACCTGTTCTGCCAACACTTAGTTCAATTTCGATCAATTTCGTGACGACTTCTTCAGCAGGAAACTTATAAGCGATAGCCCAGCGTGGAGTTTTTGCCGTACTTCCAAGCTGTTCCTGCAAGTCGATGGAATCTATTTTTATGACAATTCCATCGATTTCATAGTCGAGCTTCGGCCGATCCTCTGTCCATTTTTGAATATATTCGATTACTTCATCAATCGACTCACATTTCCGTCTTTCCTTATTCACTTTTAGGCCAAGCTGCTCAAGCAGGTCCAGTCCAGCACTATGAGTCGTCACCCCAGTTGTTCCATAGTCCCCAATCCCGTATAGGAAAAGGTCTAGATTACGTGACGCAGCAATCCTCGGATCGAGCTGCCTTAATGAACCTGCTGCAGCATTTCGTGGGTTGGCGAATAATACTTCACCATTTTCTTCACGAGATTTGTTTAATTTTAAAAATGACTTTTTCGGCATATAGGCTTCGCCGCGAACTTCAAGAGAAAAAGGTTCTTTTAGTTTTAAAGGAATTGATCGTATAGTTCTTAAATTAGCTGTAATATCTTCACCAATCGTTCCGTCTCCCCTTGTTGCACCTTGCACAAAAAGTCCATCAACATAACGAAGCGAAACGGCAAGTCCATCAATTTTCAATTCACAAATATAGGAAAATTGATCATCCGTCGCCTGTCTGATTCGACGATCAAAATCGCGAAGATCCTCTTCAGAAAACGCATTGGCGAGACTAAGCATCTGCGAATGGTGGCGAACTTTTTCGAAGGCCGACAAAGCTTCACCACCAACACGTTGAGTCGGTGAATCAGGGGTAATAAGCTCTGGATATTCTTGCTCTAGTTTAATCAACTGCCTCATCAGTTTATCATACTCTGCATCAGGTATTGATGGGTTGTCTAAAACATGATATTCATAATTGTATTGATTTAATAAACTGTATAAATCGTTCAACTGTTTTTTGGCGGTTTCAAGGTCCATAACGTCAGCCTCCTGAAAAATCACTTGCTATATCTTTTTAATGGGTGCAAATTCTGCCAATAGACGCTTAATGCCAATTGGACTTGGAAAAGCAATGTCAAGCTCAACACTTTCATTCTTTTCTTTTACACTTACTACCGTACCTGTACCCCATTTAGTATGCTCTGCTTTATCGCCGACTTTCCAAAGAGCTCCATCCGTTCCAGTTGAAACGGGAGTTGGCCTGAATACAGGTTTGCTTCTTATCTGCCCACTGGCTGCAAAGCTTTGCGACGCTACTGGTTTTTTTATCTCTTTATGAGCATGCTCCAATAATTCTTCGGGAATTTCAGCAATAAACCTTGAAACAGGATTCATATTCGTACGACCGAAAAGTGTCCTCATTTGTGCGTTTGTAATGAATAATTCTTCTTCCGCACGGGTGATTCCAACATAGGCAAGCCGTCGTTCTTCTTCCATTTCTTCCTCTTCCATTAGGGACCTGCTATGTGGAAAGACTCCTTCTTCCAGTCCGATTAAAAAGACTGTAGGGTACTCTAGTCCTTTTGCAGAGTGAAGGGTCATTAACGTCACTGCATCTCCTGGTGTACCATCTTCATCCAGCTTATCGATATCTGCCACAAGTGCCAAATCTGTTAAAAACGCAATCAAGCTCTTATCATCGCTTCCATCTTCAAAGCTTTTCGTTACAGATAAAAACTCATTTATATTTTCTAAACGGCTTTCAGCTTCCAATGACTTTTCCGCACGCAGCATTTCTTCATAGCCCGATTTCTCAATCACTTCTTCTACTAGTTCAGTCACTGAGAGAAATTCCTGCATTTGAGTATAGTTACGAATCAATGCATGAAATTCAGCTGCTGCATTTGCTGTTTTTCCAGCTAGTCCAATAAAATCAATCTCATTTAAAGCCTGATACAAAGATAAATCATGTTCTCTCGCATAAGACGCAATTTTATCTAAAGAAGTTGCACCAATGCCGCGTTTCGGAACATTTATAATTCTTTGCAAGCTAATATCATCGTCTGGATTTGCAATAAGACGCAAATAAGCTAACAAGTCTTTAATCTCTTTACGGTCATAGAACTTCGTGCCGCCCACGATATTGTACTCAATATTTGACTTTAATAAAACTTCCTCTATGACACGGGATTGAGCGTTCGTTCGGTACAGGATGGCCATATCCGAAAGCTTTCGGTCCTGATTTGCTGTTATTTCTTTTATTTTCCCCGCAACAAATTGTGCTTCTGTTTGCTCGCCATCAGCACGGAAATACACAATTTTAGGGCCATGATCATTATCGGTCCATAAATTTTTCGGCTTGCGATTATGGTTGTTTTTTATTACCTCATTTGCAGCTTCCAGTATTCTTTTTGTCGACCTGTAATTTTGCTCCAATAAAATCACTTTTGCATTCGGATAGTCTTTTTCGAATGAAAGGATATTGGCAATATCGGCTCCGCGCCATCTGTATATAGATTGATCGGAATCTCCGACGACACATAGATTTTTGAGCCTTGCCGCAAGCAATTTAACTAGAAGATATTGGGCGCGGTTCGTATCTTGGTACTCATCGACATGGATATATTGAAACTTGCGCTGATAAAACTCCAACACTTCTGGAACACCTTGAAAAAGCTGAATGGTTATCATAATTAAATCATCAAAATCAAGTGCATTGTTACGGCGAAGTCTGCGCTGATATTCTGTATACACTTTGCTAACTGTTTGCGCATAGTAGCCAGCCGCTTGCTGCTCATATTCCTTCGTAGTCACCAATTCATTTTTTGCACTACTAATAGCACCAAGCATCGCCCTTGGTTCAAACTTTTTCGAATCAATATTAAAGTCTTTTTGGACATTTTTTATAACAGATAGTTGGTCAGTCGTATCGAGGATTGTAAAGTTGCGGCTATAGCCGAGTCGATCGATATCACGTCGTAAAATACGTACGCACATGGAGTGAAAGGTAGAAATCCAAACTTCTTCAGCTGTGCCGCCCATGATTCTGCCTATTCTGTCCTTCATTTCACGAGCAGCTTTATTTGTGAATGTTATCGCTAAAATATTATATGGATTCACACCTTTTTCAACCATTAAAAAGGCAACTCGATGAGTGAGTACCCTCGTTTTACCACTACCGGCACCAGCCATGATCAACAAAGGGCCATCCGTTGTTTTTACAGCCTCCTTCTGCTCAGGATTCAATCCTTCGAGGAGACGATTTGATAAAAATTGCATGTACTTCACCGCCTATTCAGGAACATTTGTTCCATTATACCGTTAAACATTGACTGTTTTCAACGCTTCGGAAAAATTTTCGTATATGGCATTTCCAACAATGATCACATCAGCAACTTGTCCCATTTCTTGTGCTTGTTGTACAGTTTTGATGCCGCCCCCATAAAAAAGTCTCGTTTCGGAAAGCTGATTCTTCACTTTTTTTACAAGATCACGGTCACCATATGCACCACTATACTCCAAATAAAAAATGGGCATGTGAAACATTTTTTCTGCCATCATTGCATAAGCAACAACATCATCATCATCTATATTTGCATCGGCGTTTGTTTGTAGCGCCGCTTTACAATTATCGTTTAATATACAGTAGCCTTCAATAAGAATTTCATTCCAATCCATGATTTCACCATATTCCTTGACTGCCTCGTGATGCAGCCCTGAGAGCCAGCGAATATCGCGGCTATTTAATACTGATGGAATAAAGTATAAATCAAAGCCTGGTGTAATTGATTCAAGATTGCTTACTTCCAATACACAAGGAACTGTATATCTTCTAATTCTTGCCATCAGATTAAGAACTTTTTCTAAAGTTACATCATCTGTTCCACCAATGATCACGGCATCCGTACCCGATTCACATAACTTTTCAAGATGTTCATCCGAAATATCTTTATCCGGGTCCAGCTTAAAAGCATGGCGCCATTCTTTCACATCGTACATAAGCTTGAAATCCTCCATTTTTTTCGATACCTATAACATTATAGCATTTTGGCGAGACAGGCACTCGGGAAAAGAGAAAATTCTTTGACTGAAAACTATTGTGCCTTTGGAATGCGGTATGTGTAAAAAAAAATGGTAGAATCAGTACTTGTTCTTGATAAATTGCGATAATTTCGGTTTCTTTAATGATTTTCAGGTCTTCCTTATTGTTTTTGCGATCCTTTTTACTTTATTGGTGGTTCTATTAGATGTTTGAACTTGAATATTCGCCGTTAACGCTTGCTATTAGCTGTTAACGCGTTCTATTAGCTGTCAGCGGGATTCTATTAGCCTTTAGCGCGTTCTATTAGCCGTCATCACAGATCTATTAGCCGTCAACGCGATTCTATTAGCCATCAGCACAGTCTATTAGCCGTCAACGCGATTCTATTAGCCATCAGCACAGTCTATTAGCCGTCAACGCGATTCTATTAGCCATCAGCACAGTCTATTAGCCGTCAACGCGATTCTACTTACAGCATACTAATTTAATCAAGTCGGACTGCGATTAAAATTACAATTAAAAAGCCCAGTCCCTATTTAACAGGATACTGGGCTTTCGCTTCTATCTATTCCTTATCTTTATGGATGCGCTCAAGGACCATTTCATACGTATCGTTGCCATAATTGAGACAGCGTTTTACACGTGAGATTGTTGCGGTGCTTGCACCGGTTTCTGTTTCAATTTTATGATACGTTTTTCCTTCTCTCAGCATTCTAGCTACTTCTAAACGTTGGGATAGAGCTTGAATTTCATTAATTGTACATAAATCATCAAAGAATCGATAGCATTCTTCAATATTTTTTAAAGACAAGACAGCTTCAAATAGTTGGTCAAGCTCTCGACCCCTTAATTTTTCAATTTGCATCTATCTATCTCCTTTTTTCCGTTTACAGCGCTTATATAATGGCGCTGTTGCTTTTATTTAAGCTCGAATGAAACATCGTCCAAGCTAGGAACGACATTAACCCAAGTTTTTCCCGAAACTAGTTTTGCAGGTTGATCATTTTCATATGGAAGGATCCGGCCGTCGACACTTTTCCATTCCAATTCTTTCATGATTCCGTTTTGGAATAAGTACGCTTTCCCGCCTGATTGTAAATCAATAGAACGCCTTCCAGCCGAATCCAATACTTTATGTTCTGTTTCAATAACTAGAAGATTTTTAACTAAGACAGGTTCTACTGTTTTATATTCAACGGTTTGCTCACCATCGGAAAAACGGGAATATTGAGAAGATTGACTGTCATATCGATACTCTGCTGTGAATTGAGAACTATTTCCATAAACAACTTTAATTTGTTCTGTGCCGTTCCCGTTAATAGACTCAAGTTCATCCTCTTTATAGAAATCCATCGAAGCAGGAGGACCCGTCATTGAAAAATTATTATCTTCTGCCCCTTTTTCGATATTTTCAAATGTAATATAAGAATTATGAGGCGCTTTCCGATCCGAAGAACGTTTAAACAATGTTCCGTCGTATTTCATCCCATTTAAATGATCTATTGCACCAGATGCTAGTATATTTTCAGCATCCGGGCTGTATCCATGTGCAATAAAAAGACCTTTATAACCTTGAGCGATTTCAATAAAGAAGGGACGTGCACTGCGGACGGGACCAATGTTTTCAGGCTTTTCACTTTGAAAAACAGCTAAAAATCTTGTAACATTCCCTTCAGCCAGAAGTTCATACACGATGTCAGCCTGTGAAAGTCCAGTTTGAGGACGTGCATCCGGATGATTATTAATCGTTACAGCAACAGCTCTTTGATTAGGCTCTACATCAGTACCCAGTCCAGTTAGCGGAAAATGATATGCCGGACTGTTATCTGAAGATTGCTCCGTTTGTTCAGGTGCCTTCGTCTCAGGTTCAGGTGTTTCTTCCTTTGGCGTCTTTTTGCTGCAGGCAGATAAAAGTAATATTGAAGTGATTAAAAATATGACTGGTATCCATTTATGTTTCACTATTTCCATCCCCTAATGTCTTTTATACTCTATCATTTTAACGCATTAATGTCGGAAATAGTATAGTTTTATTCATAACATCATACATTCCACTTTGTGTTACCCGAATATAAGGCAGATGCGTCGCAGAGAAAAATAATAAAGAATAGATAGGATCTGTAAATGGATAACCTCTCTCATATAGTAATTCCTTAAGCTTTTCTTCGGCATTTATTAATTCTTCCA
The DNA here is from genome assembly GCF_018343715.1 of Bacillus sp. FJAT-49711. Taxonomy (GTDB): domain Bacteria; phylum Bacillota; class Bacilli; order Bacillales; family Bacillaceae_C; genus Lederbergia. The sequence continues at coordinate 494,617 of NZ_JAGYPL010000004.1, forward strand.
GTGATTGATCGGACATTAATCCTGCAAGCGGCAATGGAATTTCATGTATGACCTTTCCATTTTCTGCAAGGACAATTCCTCCTCCTATTTCTTTCATCCTTTTAAAAGCAAGCATCATATCCTTCTTCATTTTTCCAATTAATATGATGTCACCTGTATTTGAAAAAGAAGATGCGAAACCGCTTACAGTTTTTGCGAATCCTTTGACAATTGTGTTAATTCTCCATTTCCCTTTACGATCTAATAACGTAAAATAACTCTCATCGTGATTTTGCGGAAGATGATCCATTGATAAATCAAGAGTTATGGAATATGGCTTAGTAATGACATCATTGACCATTTCAATTCCGAAAGGCATAGAAAATTGCAGATCAGAAGATTGCAGCTCCCAATCCAAATTTAATGGTTCGAAGCCAAATTCCTTCCAGTTTACATCAGCATCATTTAAAGCATTTTGGCCATCTTTTTTCACCCATTGTCCTTTTGCAAGAACGGATACAGGTGTAGGCTCTGACTCATTTGCAAGGAAATTAATATTTGCTACTCTACCAGTTGCAATCATGCCATGGTGATGAGACAGATTATAGTGGCAGGCAATATTATATGAAGCCATATGATAAGCATCAATAATTGGTACACCATTTTGTATTGCCATATTGATCACCATATCCATGATACCTTGTTTATAAAATGAAGGTGTAGATCCATCCGTCGTAAAAACAAGTGAATCATATTGGTCGATACCTAAATCATGCATTTCTTTTAACATAATCTTTAAATCTGGTCTAATTGAAGAATGTCTAAGTGCAACGGTGTAACCATGCATAAGCCGTTTATAGACATCCATACCTGTCATAGATTCGTGATCTCCATCCACACCAAATAACATCATTTTAGCCAACGTTTTGTCTGATGCTCCTGGGAAATGGCCTTCGACTTTTTTTCCAAGTCGCTTCGTTTCTTGAATCCAATGCAGCATTAAATCGTCTCCAGCAAGAAGTTTGGGCCATCCTGTGAGTTCCCCACCTTGAACGACAGCTTCATGCTCAAGCCATGATTTAATATCACTATTTGTAAAAATCGTCTCTTCTTCGCTCATCTCTGTCTGGGAATCGAAACGTCCCCACCAATACATGGAAACGGGTGATTCGTTAAGCTCATTCAAAAGTGAAAACGCTTTCCTTTTGTTCAAATGAAGGAAAAAGAATAGGTTGTCACTAATAAGTGTCGTTGTACCAGATTGTGATGCAAAACGAGCAAATGATTGGGGATTATATAATTGAAACGGATGAACGTGGGGCTCTATATATCCTGGGACAAGTGTTAATCCGGAGCAATCGATAATTTCACAGTTTTCTAGTCTTTTTGGTAGTTCTTCACCAATGTAAATAATTCGATCTTGATAAATCCAAATATTGGATGTAATCCATTTCTTTAAAACTGAATGTAGGAAACGAGCGTTTTTTAATAATAATGTAGGCGATGTTTGCCCATTAATAATAGACACCTGTTCCCGAATTTGTTTATTCTTCCAACGGTATCTTTGATTCCACATACCCAATCCTCCTGGGAATTTTAACTTTTTCATATTATTATTCTAACATACTATTCTTTTTAACGCAGTAAAGTTATACAGAAAAATATTACTAAATTGTGAATAGAAAAGCGTAAGTCGTTGGAAAGGGAAGGAAGCTACGGGGCCGCAACGTCTTGTTGCAGGCTCAGCCAAACAATCCCGTATTTTGACTTTATTGACTCAGGTTATTTGACCTTGAGGAATTGGGGATAGGAGCTGGAATAAGAAAAGCTTAAACGACATATAAGCTCACAGAGTGTGGGTGCATCGAGGTTGTAGCAGGAGGACGTGACAGCTTTTAGTCGACGTTCCTTTATGGTCACTAACTGGGAAAAAGGAAAATGATTTCTTTTCTTTATGGGATAAGAAGTTTCCAGTAGATAGCTGCTTTAGTAGACAAGAAAAGGATAAGTTCAAATGAACCTATCCCCCTAAAATCATAGTGCTTTATAAGCGATATCTTTCCGATAAAAAAACTCTTGGTTGTCTAGTTGTTTCATTTCGCTATATACCTTCTCTACTGCTTCCTTAATTGAATCAGCTTTTGCAGCTGCGAGCAGCAATCTTCCCCCATTTGATACGTAAGGACCGTCTTTTTCAAGTCGGCTCGTGCCGGCGTGATATAATGAAACATTCGGATCATTTGATACAAAAGCCGGTAAAGCAACACCTTTTTTATATTCGCCTGGATACCCTTCTGCTGCCAATACAACTCCAACTACTGCTTGATCTGACCAATTGATAACAGGTTCTTTTTCATCTAATAAATCACTAAGCAGCTGTACTAGATCACTTTCAAGCCTCGCTAATACGACTTGCGTTTCCGGATCACCAAAGCGGGCATTGAATTCGATTACCTTCGGACCTTGTTCTGTCTGGATTAATCCGGCGTATAAAATACCTGTAAACGAGCGATTTTCTTCAACCATTGCTTTTGCAGTCGGCAGCAGGATTTCTTGGACTGCACGGTTAACTTCTGATTCAGGAATAAAAGGAACAGGTGAATAGGCGCCCATCCCACCTGTATTTGGACCTTTGTCTCCATCAAATGCTCGCTTATGATCTTGAGCAATGACCATAGGATAAACTTTTTCTCCATTCACAAATGCCATCAAAGAGAATTCTTCGCCTTCGAGAAACTCTTCTACTACTACGATTGCAGATGATTTTCCGAATCTTGAATCTAGCAACATATCTTTTAAAGCATCGTCAGCTTCTTTAAGCGTCATTGCTACGACTACACCTTTTCCGGCGGCAAGCCCATCTGCCTTAATAACAATAGGCGCTCCCATTTTCTCAACATATGCTTTTGCTTCGTCATAAGAATGAAATGTGTCGTATTCAGCCGTTGGAATTTTGTACTTTTTCATTAATTCTTTTGCGAATGATTTACTGCCTTCGATGATGGCAGCATTTTTCCGAGGTCCAAATATTTTAATGCCAGCCGCTTCAAACTCGTCTACGATTCCCGCTGCTAGAGGCACTTCTGGTCCTACAATAGTGAAATCAATATTGTTATCTTTCGCAAAATGAATAAGATTAGTAAAATCAGTTTCCTTTATCGGAACAAGAATCGCATCTTCCGCGATACCCGCATTTCCTGGGGCACAATATACTTCCGTTACGAGGTTGCTCATCTTTACTTTTTTACAAAGGGCATGCTCTCGTCCGCCTCCGCCCACAATCAATACCTTCAAAAAATCACCGCCCATATTAATGTTTAAAGTGACGTACACCTGTAAAAATCATAGCGATACCGTGTTCATCACAAGCTTTAATCGATTCCACATCACGAATCGAACCACCAGGTTGGATAATAGCTGTAATTCCTGCTCGGGCTGCTTCTTCTACCGTGTCGCTCATTGGGAAAAAAGCATCTGAAGCTAGGACTGCCCCTTTCGCACGTTCTCCCGCTTGCTCCAAGGCGATTTTTGCTGCTCCAACTCGGTTCATTTGGCCCGCTCCAACGCCAAGTGTCATATCGTTTCCTGCTACTACGATTGCATTTGACTTAACATGCTTTACTACTTTCCACGCTAATTTCAAAGCTGCCAATTCTTCATCTGTAGGTTTACGTTTTGTAGGAATCGTTATTTGTGCGTCCTCATATGTGTATGAATCTTGATCCTGTACGAGCAATCCACCTTCTACAGAGGTCAGAACTTTTTCTTGCTTTTTCGCACCTTCAAATGGAATGGTCAATAAACGAATATTCTTCTTGCCTGTTAAAATCTCTAATGCCTCTTTCGAAAAAGCAGGAGCAATAATGATTTCCAGAAAGATTTCGTGCAACTGACGAGCCGTATCGCCGTCAACTTCTCTGTTAAAAGCAACTATTCCGCCAAAAATAGAAGTTGAATCAGCTTCATACGCTTTCTTGAAGGCTTCCGAAGCTGACGCACCAATCCCCGCTCCACAAGGGTTCATATGCTTGACAGCAACTGCAGCAGGCTCATCAAAATCCTTCACAAGCTGCAACGCCGCATCTGCATCATGAATATTATTGTAGGATAATTCTTTTCCATGAAGCTGTTCTGCATTTGCTATAGAAAAAGCAGATCCAAGTGGATTTTTGTAAAATGCTGCCTGCTGATGAGGATTTTCTCCGTAACGCAAATGTTGCTTCAATTCATATGTAAAAGTAACACGTTCAGGCTGCTCTTCACCTACAAGTTCAGTCATATATTCGGCAATTTGCGCGTCGTATGCAGCAGTGTGGCGGAACACCTTCGCGGCAAGCTTTCGTTTTGTTGCTTTTGAAACTACACCATTTTCTCGCAGCTCGGCAAGAACCGTTTCATAATCGATTGAGTCCACTAAGACGGTTAAATCCTCGTGATTTTTCGCAGCCGCTCTTAGCATAGATGGACCACCAATATCAATATTTTCAATCGCATCTTCCGCAGTTACATTTGGCTTTGAAATAGTCTGTTGAAACGGGTATAAGTTTACGCAAACGAGATCAATCGGTTTAATTCCTTGTTCTTCAAGTTGTTTCACATGATCATCAGAATCTCTTTTTGCAAGTAATCCTCCGTGAATCATTGGATGCAGTGTTTTTACCCTTCCTTCCAATATTTCCGGAAAGCCTGTAATTTCGTCTACTCCAGTTACAGGTACACCATTTTCTTCAAGCGTTTTTTTCGTTCCACCTGTCGATAGTAATTCAAATCCAAGCTCAACAAGCACTTTTGAAAAATCTACAACACCAGTCTTATCCGATACGCTGATTAATGCTCTTTTCATCAATCTGTCCTCCTTAGACTTCTTTTCCGAACATATTCTTTAATATTTCTGGGTAAAAAACATGCTCTATTTCATGAATTCTCCGTTCAACTTCTGCAAGGGATTCTTCACCAGTCAACTGTAATTCTCTTTGTGCAATGATCGGTCCCGTATCCATTCCTTCGTCGACATAATGGACCGTGACCCCTGTTGTCTTTACAGCTGCCCTAACAGCTTGGCCGACTGCATCCTTGCCTGGAAATGCTGGAAGCAATGACGGATGGATATTAATGATTTTATTTTTATAAGCGGTAAGCAAAGTAGGTCCAATTAACCTCATATAGCCTGCAAGTACAATTACATCTATATCATATAGCTGCAATTCGCTTATAATACTTTGCTCAAACATCGCTTTCGTTTCGTACTCTTTCGGACTAAATACGAAGGTCTTTATATTTTCTTTTTCTGCTTTTTCAATAACTGGAGCTCCAGGCTTATCACAGACAAGCAAGGCAACTTCTACATGAAGTGCCCCTGCTTTTACTGCATCAACAATTGCTTGAAAATTGCTTCCTGTACCTGAAGCGAAAATAGCTATTTTTTTCACTTTGCTGTCCCCGCATTCACAAATGTAACACCATCGCTTTTAACGACAGAACCAATTTTATAAGCTTTTTCACCTTGTTCTACAAAAAAACGTATAGCTGATTCTGCATCTTCTGGTCGAACCGCTACGACAAAGCCAATCCCCATATTGAAAATATTGTACATTTCTTCCCTATCTAAATTCCCGTATTTTTCAAGTGCTTGGAAAATAGGCAAGATTGGCCATGTACCTTTTTCAATAACAACACCTAAGCCTTCAGGCAGCATTCGTGGAATATTTTCTATAAAACCGCCGCCTGTAATGTGGGACATTCCTTTTATTTCAAATTCTTGTAATGCTGCCAGGACTGGTTTTACATAAATTTTAGTAGGCTTTAATAATTCTTCACCTAAGGTTCCAGAAAGCTCTTGTAGCTTTGCATCAAGTGCAAAACCTTGATCTTCAAGGAAAATTTTCCGAACTAAAGAATAGCCATTACTGTGAATTCCACTTGATGCTAAACCAATTAGACAATCGCCTTCCTGAATATGTTCCCCTGTAATAATCTGAGATTTTTCGCATGCTCCTACAGCAAATCCCGCAAGATCATATTCATCTTCTTCATAAAGGCCTGGCATTTCGGCTGTTTCACCGCCAATTAATGCACATCCAGCTTGCTCACATCCATCCGCAATCCCACTAACAATTTGCTCAATTTTATCCGGAACTGCTTTTCCTAGGGCGACATAATCGAGAAAATAAATCGGTTCCGCCCCTTGGACGACAATATCATTTACACACATGGCAACACAATCAATTCCGATTGAATCATGTCGGTCTGTCATGAATGCAAGCTTCAATTTTGTTCCGACGCCATCCGTACCTGAAACAAGAACAGGTTCTTTTAAATTAAGCTCCGATAAATCAAACGCCCCTCCGAAGCCTCCTAGTTGTCCCATAACTCCGGCACGCATCGTTCTTTTCGTATGCTTTTTTATTTTTTCAACTGCTTCATACCCAGCTTCTATATTAACTCCGGCCTTTTGGTAGGCATTAGCCATCCCGCCCGCCTCCTAATGATATTTTCATTGTCTAGCTACAGCACCTATCGACTAGCAAACTTCTTGTCTTTCTCTTTTGCGTAAGTCAACATCGGCTCGTCTTGTCTAGCTGCAGTCGCCAGCCCCTCGAGGTCATAAACCAGCTGCAATAAAAGTCAAAATACGGACTTTTTTGCATCAGAACATTTGCTTGTCGGAGGCCCGCAGGATGTGGATCAGGAAGGCGTTGCAACAGGACGTTGCGCCCTTAGCTTTCCTTCCTCCTCAGGAGACTTCCGCTTCTCCAACCTCGTCGTGTTTCTTTTATCGCAAGTCTTGGACCCTGAAATTTGTAAGTCGATGAACAGGCGCTTCCGCTTTTCTTAATAACTGTACAATTCCTTCTCGTGCGGTAATAAAGTATCAGGATAAATTTCCGTAGGATACTCGCCTGTAAAGCAAGCAAGACATTGTCCGCAATTCTTGCCGTAACCGTTACGTCCAATCGCCTCAAGCATTCCTTCCACGCTTAAAAATGTAAGGGAATCTGCACCAATGATCTCACGAATTTCTTCTACGCTATGTTGAGAAGCGATCAATTCTTCATGTGTCGATGTGTCAATTCCATAAAAACATGGATTTTTCATTGGCGGTGAGCTAATGCACACATGAACTTCTTTTGCTCCTGCTTCTTTTAGCATGCGGACAATTCTTTTACATGTAGTTCCACGGACAATTGAGTCATCCACCATAATTACGCGCTTTCCTTCGACTACTTTTCGAACAGGAGAAAGCTTCATTTTAACGCCGCGTTCACGTAGCTCTTGGGATGGTTTGATAAATGTTCTTCCAATATAGCGGTTTTTAATCAAACCCATTTCATATGGAAGTCCTGCCATTTCTGCAAAACCGATTGCTGCAGAAATACTTGAATCCGGCACCCCAGTTACGACATCGCCTTCGATTTGGGCTTCACGCGCCAGTACTTTACCGAGATTCTTTCTTGCTGTGTGGACATTAATTCCCTCTATATCACTGTCAGGACGGGAAAAATATACGTATTCCATCGTACACATGGCATTTGATGAAGAAAGTGTAAATCTTTCAGCATGCAAACCATCGTCATTTATAATAATGAGCTCTCCGGGTTCCACATCGCGGACAAACTCGGCCCCAATTAAATCAAAAGCGCAAGTTTCCGATGATACACAGTAAGCGTCACCGACTTTTCCGATAGAAAGTGGACGTAATCCATTTGGATCTAAGGCAATTATTAATTCTGTTTCAGTCAGAAGAATAAGTGCATAAGCACCTTTTACTAAGGATAAAGCATTTTTCATTTTATCCTTAAACGTTAGATAGCCGCTTCTTTTAATTAAATGTGCCAGAACCTCTGTATCAGAAGTCGTTTGAAAAATACTTCCTTGCATCTCGAGTTGATGTTTTAAGTCATTCGCATTGATTAAATTGCCATTTTGCGCAAGTGCCAAACTCCCGTTTTGCGAATGGAAGAGGAGAGGCTGGACATTCTCCAACCCTCCCTTTCCAGCTCCACCATATCGAACATGGCCAACAGCACTTTTGCCTGGAAGGCTATCAAGCTTCTTTTCATTAAAAACATCATTCACAAGACCTTCACCGCGAATGCCTTTAAGGCGATGACCATCTGTTACAACAATTCCAGCACCTTCTTGACCGCGATGCTGCAGACTATGCAAACCGTAATACGTAATTTTAGCAGCATCCGGGTGACCCCATATTCCGAAAACGCCGCATTCCTCGTTTAGCCCTTTAATGTCAGCAAACATGGAATGGCTCCTTTCCAAGCATCTTCCAATGTCTTCACTTCAGAAGAAATTAATTGTTTTTCTGAACCCTCGATTACTAACACTCCGCGATCCGTAACTTCTCCAATCAAGGTAGCATCTTCCACCAATTGCTCAAACGCCGCTTGATGTTCCTTTTTCACTGATAAAATAAATCTGGATTGTGTTTCTGCAAATAATGCTGCTGTTTCGTTTCCTGCCAGATTCACTTCTGCCCCGAGTCCATCTGTACCAAACAGTGACTCTGCAATGGCAACAGCCGCTCCACCTTCTGAAACGTCGTGTGCAGATGCAATATATCCGCTGCGAATCGCTTCAAGAATTTGCTTTTGCCTTTTTACTTCTACCTCTAAATCAATCGCTGGAGCTTTACCGAAAATCTTGCCGTTAACCATCTTCTGCAGCTCACTTCCGCCGAACTCATCTTTTGTTTCTCCAACAATATAAATGAGGTCGCCAGCAGATTTAAAGTTCTGCGTTGTAATGTAAGATAAATCTTCGATCAAACCGACCATACCGATGATTGGCGTTGGGTAGATCGCTTTTCCGCCTTTTTCATTGAAAAGAGATACGTTCCCACCAATAACTGGACTTTCAAGCGCGATACACGCTTCGCTAATACCTGCAGCTGATTTTTCAATTTGCCAGAAAATTTCTGGCTTTTCAGGGCTTCCAAAGTTTAAGCCATCTGTAATTGCAAGTGGCTTCGCACCTGAACAAACGACGTTTCTTGCTGCTTCAGCAACAGCAATTTTCCCACCAACTTCAGGATCTAAATAAATATATCTTGAGTTACAGTCTGTCGTAATCGCAATCGCCTTATTTTTTCCACTAATTCTAACAACAGCTGCATCAGAGCCAGGGCTGACAACCGTATTCGCCCCAACATGTTGATCAAATTGGCTATACACCCACTCTTTACTTGCAATCGTTGGTTGTTGTAAAAGGTTCAGTAAAGCTTCATTGTAGTCAGATACTTCAGGAATTTCTTGCTCCATCGCTTGGAATTCACGATAATACGCTGGTTCCTCTGAAGGCTTATAATACACCGGAGCGTCTTCTGCTAATGCATCCGCAGGAACTTCCGCCACAACTTCCCCTTTATGAAGGAGGCGAAGCATTTTATCATCTGTCACAGTTCCTACAGAAACGGCTTCTTGGTCATATTTTTCAAAAAGGTCGATGACTTCCTGTTCGCGTCCTTTTTTCACAACGATAAGCATTCTCTCTTGTGATTCTGAAAGCATCATTTCGTATGCTGTCATGTTTTCTTCACGCTGTGGAATTAAATCAAGATTCATTTCAACGCCGAAGCCTGCTTTACTCGCCATTTCTGCTGAAGAACTCGTCAAACCCGCTGCTCCCATGTCTTGAATTCCAATTAATGCATCAGATTTAACAAGCTCTAAACAAGCATCCATCAACATTTTTTCTGTAAAAGGATCTCCGGCCTGTACTGCAGCCCTTTCCTTTTCTTCTTCCTCGTCTGCCAATTCTACTGATGAAAAAGTAGCTCCGTGAATTCCATCACGACCTGTAGGAGAACCGACATACATCACTGTATTGCCGACACCTTTTGCTTGGCCTTTTTGAATATGTTCGTGATCAAGCAATCCAACTACCATCGCATTTACGAGTGGATTTGTTTTATAAGCATCGTCAAATTGAATTTCGCCGCCAACAGTTGGGACCCCAAGGGCATTTCCGTAATCTGCTATCCCTGCAACTGCTTGCTCTAGTAAGTAACGTACTCTAGGAGTATCAAGTTCACCAAAACGAAGTGAATTTAATGAAGCAATTGGTTTTGCGCCCATCGAAAATACGTCACGGATAATTCCTCCGACTCCAGTTGCCGCACCTTCATAAGGTTCTACTGCTGATGGTGAGTTATGGCTTTCGATTTTAAATACGACAGCTTGGTTATCGCCAATATCGACAATCCCGGCCCCTTCCCCAGGTCCTTGAAGAACTTGTTCACCTTTTGTCGGGAATTTTTTCAAAACTGGTTTGGAATTTTTATAGCTGCAATGCTCAGACCACATAACCGAAAACAGACCGGTTTCCGTATAATTCGGAGTTCTGCCGAGCATTTTTTCCGCTAAGGCAAATTCTTCGTCTGTCAAACCCATTTCACGATATATTTTTTCGTCTTTAATTTGTGTTGGATTTGGCTCAAGCGTTTGTTGCATGTGATTCCCTCCAGTTTCTTACGATCGATTGAAAGATTTTAAGACCATCTTCACTGCCAAACAATGAATCTATTGCACGTTCTGGATGAGGCATCATCCCAAGAATATTTCCTTGTTGATTCGTAATGCCTGCAATATTTTCAACGCTTCCATTCGGATTTGATGTATAAGTAAAAATGATTTGATTGTGCTCTTTTAACTCGGCAAGAGTTGCTTCATCACAATAATAGTTACCTTTTCCGTGAGCAATCGGAATATTTAGCTGCTCTCCTTTTTCATACCCAAAAGTATAAGCCGTGTCATTATTTTCTACTTTTAACAAGGTAGGCTTACAAACAAACTTAAGTGTTTTATTTTTAAGCATTGCCCCTGGCAACAAACCTGCTTCGAGCAAAATTTGAAAACCATTTCCAATTCCGAAAACTAATTTTCCCGCTTCAGCTGCCTTTTTTACAGCTTTCATAACTGGCTGCATACTAGCTACAGCACCTGGACGAACGGCATCTCCGTAGGAAGCTCCACCTGGAATGACAACACAATCAAATTCGTCTAAGTCTTCATTTAGGTGACTTACATATTCCACTTCTTCATTCAATTTATTTTTGATTACGTCATACGTATCGACTTCACAGCTTGTTCCGGGAAAAACGACGACAGCGAATTTCACTGTGCAACAACCTCCTCAATTTCAAAGCGATAATCTTCTACTTCTTTATTAACGAGGAGTTCTTTACAAATATTGTGTACAGTTTCTTCAATATTTTGATCTGTATTATTAAGAGTAAGCTCTATATATTTGCCAACACGCACATTTTGAACCTCAGGATAATCTAGTTTTTGTAATGCCTTTGTCGCTGCAGAACCTTGTGGATCAATTACACTTTCCTTCAACGTTACGAATACCTTAACTTTATACATCATCATGTCTCCTCCAGATTTTAGTTTCGTTTAAATCCTTTAATGTTTCCTCTATATCATCAGTTAACACAGTTACATGACCCATTTTACGATTATGCTTCGCTTCTTCTTTTCCGTAAAAATGTACCGACCAATCAGGGCGTTTCGTAATTTCATCGACTACCCCATCTACATGCTGTCCTAAAACATTAACCATGATGGCATTTTGTAAAAGCTTCACGTTCTGTAGTGGCCAGCCGCAAACGGCACGAATATGTTGATCAAACTGTGAAAGATTACAAGCTTCAATTGTATAATGTCCGGAATTATGAGGTCTTGGCGCCAGTTCATTCACATAGATCTTTTCATCCTCTGTTAAAAACAGTTCAACCGCCAATGTACCTGCCAAACTAAGATGATTGGCAATTTTACGCGCCAATTCAGCCACTTTATTTTCCACATTATCCGAAACACGCGCCGGCACAATCGTTTGATGCAAAATATTATTGACGTGAATATTTTCTCCTACTGGAAAATAACTCAATTGGCCAGACGTATTTCTCGTCATAACAACAGATATTTCTTTTTCAAAAGAGATCCATGCTTCAAGGACACACGGTCCATTTTTTAATAGCACCGCTGCTTTTCCAATGTCCTTTTGATTTTTTATTACAAACTGCCCTTTCCCGTCGTAGCCACCACGAGATGTTTTCAAGACCGATGGGATACCAATTTCCCTTATTCCTATCTCCAAATCTTCCAATCTATTAATAACGGCATATGGAGCAACATCAACACCTGCTTCCGTCAAAGCTTTCTTTTCCAAAATCCGATCTTGCGTCACTCTAATTAACTCCGCACCTTGCGGAATATACGCTTTATCCAAAAGCCAATCCAATGCCTTAAAATCTATATTTTCAAATTCATATGTAACAACATCACTTTTTTCAGCTAACTGTAAAAGTGCATCGCGATCATCATATGCTGCTACAATTTGCTCATCAGCCACTTGTCCAGCTGGTGAATTAGGAGTCGGCTCCAATATGACAACTCGAAATCCTGCTTCTTTTGCTGAAAAAGTCATCATTTGGCCAAGCTGGCCACCGCCGATGATACCAATTGTTTGTCCTGGTTTAATAAACTGTTTAGACAAGCTGATCACTGCTTTCCAATACTTTTTCTTTTAATTCATCTCTTCTTTTTTCAAGACGATCAGCCACATCACTATTTTCAATTCCAATAATTTGAGCTGCAAGAAGTCCTGCGTTTGTAGCACCAGCTTTTCCAATCGCTACTGTCGCAACTGGAACTCCTCCAGGCATTTGCACGATCGATAATAAGGAATCCAGTCCTTTAAGAGTTTTGGATTCAACGGGAACTCCAATCACAGGTAAAATTGTTTTAGCCGCAACCATGCCTGGAAGATGTGCTGCACCTCCTGCACCTGCAATAATGACTTTCAATCCGCGATCTTTCGCCGTTTCAGCATACTCAAACATTAAATCAGGTGTCCGGTGTGCCGAAACTACTTTCTTTTCATACGGAACTTGTAATTCATCCAGTATGTCACAAGCATGTTTCATCGTTTCCCAATCAGATGTACTTCCCATAATGATTCCGACTTCGGTGTTCAAGTTAATCCCTCCGTCCACAAAATAAAAAATCCGGATAAACTGCTTTTCTGTAAAAGAAAGCAGTCGATCCGGGTATAGAAAACGCATTTGAAAAAAGCACACAAATGCTTCCCAAATTCCACTTTCCTCATAGTCCAATTATTTAAGGTAATCGGGTAGAGACTTATGGGCCATATTCCCATGATATACGAGGTTTAATACAACTTAATCTTAACAAACGAAAGGATACAATGTCAACTAAAAATCGAACATTTTTAATATGTAAAATCCGAATGTTCGTGTTTAGGACTCTTTTTCCCCTAAGAATATTATTTTTCGTGAAATTGGAATGTATTTAGTTTCACCTTTAGAGATCTCCTCTTTAAAAATTGGTTTTTCTATTCGTTTAATAACCCTATACCCCTCACTTTCCATTCTACTTAAACACTCACTGATCGTTTCGTTTTCCATTACTTCAAATTCTTTTTTCATAAACTTCACCTAGGCAATTTCCCTTTCTTTACAGCCTTTACCCAAAATCCACCGTAGATTGTTTTCGGTTCATAGGCAATAATAAACGCTTTTGGATCTAATTCTTTTATTTTTTGATACAACTGCAATTCCATTTTTCTGGAGGTCAATACTTCAAGCGCCATTCGATCGCCTTCCAATCCTTGCGCTGCCCAACTAGTCACCCCATATCCTTCATTCCTCAATTGTTTCGGAAGATCTCGATCGTATTCCTTTGTAATTACATTCACCATTATATAGCCGAGAGCCATTTTTTCCTCAATTTTTGTCCCAACAATGACACCAATACCGTAGCCCACTGCATAAGCAATCAAATTTTGAATTTGATTAAGATTATCGAGTACAAGCCCGAGACCCACAACATAAATGATTACTTCGATCATACTTATAAAAGCCGCAATATATCTATAGCCTTTTAAGGTCAAAATCATTCTAATTGTGAAAAATGAGACGTAAACAACATTAATCGTTAAAATAATAGCAACCATGACAAAACTGTTTTCCAACATGAATCTTCCCCCAAAATATGTTTTCTTTATATCCATTTACCCCTATGGAATAAATAAAATACAATTTAGGAGAAAAATCTTTTTATTGTCCTATGAAAACTAGGGAAATCAGAGTTACAGAACGCAACCATCCACCTGGATTCGAGTAATCTAAATTCCTAACAAATAAAAAAATCTTCGTAAGTTTTACACTACGAAGATCAAAAATGTATAAAGAAAAAGACAACGAGGAGAGTGACCATCCCGAAAAGGGACACCGCTATAAGTAAATAGATCAAAAAGTGAATAAGTTCCTTTATCTTTGCCCGCTTCATGATAGACTCTCCTGTAGATTTTTAGTTTACATTCCTTTTTGCGCCAACATACTTTGATTTCCAGTACGTAAGGTTCATGGATTGAATTTTAACTCCATTCGATGTTGCAGCGATAAATTGTTGTTTCCCAACATAGATACCGACAAATGAAACAGATTTACCATTTGTTTTGTAAAATACTAAATCCCCTGCTTTAAGATCTTTTAACTTGACGCTTTTCCCTTTTTTATATTGGTCTGCACTTGTACGAGGTAACTGTACCTTTAAGCTTTTAGCGTACACATATTGAGTAAAGCCAGAAGCATCGAACCCTTTTGTCGTCGTTCCACCCCATTTAAACGGTTTCCCTTTCAACGTTTGTGCATAGGCCGCTGCCTTCTCTCCCTTTGTCTGTGCTGCCGCATCTGCATTCAAGCTAAACAAAGATGAAAACATAAGTGCTAAGGCTGTGACAATTGCGATGACCCATGATGATTTTTTTACGGAGATACTCATTTCCATTTTACAAATCCCTCTTTCGTTTTTTTGTTTTTTTCTTTCTATAGACATCATAAACAATTCAATAAAGGGATTCGTTTCTTATTGGTTAAAAATAGTTACATAAAGGTTAAGACTGCAATGATTCTTTTAATCCCAGTTGCCATTTATATATTAAGCGGTTTTTTACCTGTATGCTGATTGCACTGTACTTAAAAAATACACGGATAAATTCCGTTTAAATTGTGAAATACCCATATTTGCTTTAATATAAGGGAAGTATTTCCGTCTATACCATCCAATTTCTTGGTTTTTGTCTTATTTAGAGCAGTTAATCGGAATATTTCCGCTTATATCTCCTTTCAAGCTTCCTCAAAATACATTAGCAGGAAATTACCCGCCTATTAATTCTCCTACCTACTCGAAAATCAATAATGAATAACTTAAATAAAAACAAAAAAAGACACTCTCAGTTGAGAATGTCCTTGATTGCCTGGCAACGTCCTGCTCTTGCAAGGGGAGACCCCTTACTACCATCGGCGCAAGAGCTTAACTTCCGTGTTCGCGCTGCGGATCACGATGACCGGCGAATCTCTTCGTCATCCGCGCTCGTTCGATTCCTCGATCTTCTTGGTCCTCCTGATCCTCGCTTATATTGTGTGTGCTTCTTCTTTAATGCCTTCGGCATTTAATGGAATAAAGCAAAAAAAACACCCTCGTATGAGAATGTCTTTGGTTGCCTGGCAACGTCCTGCTCTTGCAAGGGGAGACCCCTTACTACCATCGGCGCTGAAGAGCTTAACTTCCGTGTTCGGGATGGGAACGGGTGTGACCTCTTCGCCATCGTCACCAGACAAGTATTCAGTTAAGAGAAATGTTTCATTCCCTCAAAACCAGATAATAGAGAAAACAAACCGTATATTTTGATTAAGTCCTCGATCGATTAGTATCCGTCAGCTCCATGTGTCGCCACACTTCCACACCGGACCTATCAACCTGATCATCTTTCAGGGATCTTACTCGCTTGCGCGATGGGAAATCTCATCTTGAGGGGGGCTTCATGCTTAGATGCTTTCAGCACTTATCCCGTCCGCACATAGCTACCCAGCGATGCCTTTGGCAAGACAACTGGTACACCAGCGGTGCGTCCATCCCGGTCCTCTCGTACTAAGGACAGCTCCTCTCAAATTTCCTGCGCCCGCGACGGATAGGGACCGAACTGTCTCACGACGTTCTGAACCCAGCTCGCGTACCGCTTTAATGGGCGAACAGCCCAACCCTTGGGACCGACTACAGCCCCAGGATGCGATGAGCCGACATCGAGGTGCCAAACCTCCCCGTCGATGTGAACTCTTGGGGGAGATAAGCCTGTTATCCCCGGGGTAGCTTTTATCCGTTGAGCGATGGCCCTTCCATGCGGAACCACCGGATCACTAAGCCCGACTTTCGTCCCTGCTCGACTTGTAGGTCTCGCAGTCAAGCTCCCTTGTGCCTTTACACTCTACGAATGATTTCCAACCATTCTGAGGGAACCTTTGGGCGCCTCCGTTACTCTTTAGGAGGCGACCGCCCCAGTCAAACTGCCTGCCAGACACTGTCTCCCACCCGGATTACGGGTGCGGGTTAGAAGGTCAGTACAGCAAGGGTAGTATCCCACCGATGCCTCCACCGAAGCTGGCGCTCCGGTTTCCAAGGCTCCTACCTATCCTGTACAAGCTGCACCAACATTCAATATCAGGCTGCAGTAAAGCTCCACGGGGTCTTTCCGTCCTGTCGCGGGTAACCTGCATCTTCACAGGTACTATAATTTCACCGAGTCTCTCGTTGAGACAGTGCCCAGATCGTTGCGCCTTTCGTGCGGGTCGGAACTTACCCGACAAGGAATTTCGCTACCTTAGGACCGTTATAGTTACGGCCGCCGTTTACTGGGGCTTCAATTCGCACCTTCGGTTTGCACCTAAGCGCTCCTCTTAACCTTCCAGCACCGGGCAGGCGTCAGCCCCTATACTTCGCCTTGCGGCTTCGCAGAGACCTGTGTTTTTGCTAAACAGTCGCCTGGGCCTATTCACTGCGGCTCCCTAGGGCTATTCACCCCTAGGAGCACCCCTTCTCCCGAAGTTACGGGGTCATTTTGCCGAGTTCCTTAACGAGAGTTCTCTCGATCACCTTAGGATTCTCTCCTCGCCTACCTGTGTCGGTTTGCGGTACGGGCACCTTTTACCTCGCTAGAGGCTTTTCTTGGCAGTGTGGAATCAGGAACTTCGGTACTACATTTCCCTCGCCATCACAGCTCCGCTTTAGGATGAAGGATTTGCCTCCACCCCAGCCTAACTGCTTGGACGCGCATATCCAACAGCGCGCTTACCCTATCCTCCTGCGTCCCCCCATTGCTCAAATGGTAAAAAGGTGGTACAGGAATATCAACCTGTTGTCCATCGCCTACGCCTTTCGGCCTCGGCTTAGGCCCCGACTGACCCTGAGCGGACGAGCCTTCCTCAGGAAACCTTAGGCATTCGGTGGAAGGGATTCTCACCCTTCTTTCGCTACTCATACCGGCATTCTCACTTCTAAGCGCTCCACAAGTCCTTCCGGTCTTGCTTCACCGCCCTTAGAACGCTCTCCTACCACTGACATCAAAGATGTCAATCCGCAGCTTCGGTGATCCGTTTAGCCCCGGTACATTTTCGGCGCAGAATCACTCGACCAGTGAGCTATTACGCACTCTTTAAATGGTGGCTGCTTCTAAGCCAACATCCTGGTTGTCTAAGCAACTCCACATCCTTTTCCACTTAACGGATACTTGGGGACCTTAGCTGGCGGTCTGGGCTGTTTCCCTCTTGACTACGGATCTTATCACTCGCAGTCTGACTCCCAAGGATAAGTCATTGGCATTCGGAGTTTGTCTGAATTCGGTAACCCGATGAGGGCCCCTAGTCCAAACAGTGCTCTACCTCCAAGACTCTTCTCCTTGAGGCTAGCCCTAAAGCTATTTCGGAGAGAACCAGCTATCTCCAGGTTCGATTGGAATTTCACCGCTACCCACACCTCATCCCCGCACTTTTCAACGTACGTGGGTTCGGGCCTCCAGCAAGTGTTACCTTGCCTTCACCCTGGACATGGGTAGATCACCTGGTTTCGGGTCTACGACCTCATACTCAAACGCCCTATTCAGACTCGCTTTCGCTGCGGCTCCGTCTCCTCGACTTAACCT
>NZ_JAGYPL010000005.1:0-24288 GCF_018343715.1 Bacillus sp. FJAT-49711
AGATTCCTTAGAAAGGAGGTGATCCAGCCGCACCTTCCGATACGGCTACCTTGTTACGACTTCACCCCAATCATCTGTCCCACCTTCGGCGGCTGGCTCCCAGAGGGTTACCCCACCGACTTCGGGTGTTACAAACTCTCGTGGTGTGACGGGCGGTGTGTACAAGGCCCGGGAACGTATTCACCGCGGCATGCTGATCCGCGATTACTAGCGATTCCGGCTTCATGCAGGCGAGTTGCAGCCTGCAATCCGAACTGAGAATGGTTTTATGGGATTGGCTAAACCTCGCGGTCTTGCAGCCCTTTGTACCATCCATTGTAGCACGTGTGTAGCCCAGGTCATAAGGGGCATGATGATTTGACGTCATCCCCACCTTCCTCCGGTTTGTCACCGGCAGTCACCTTAGAGTGCCCAACTAAATGCTGGCAACTAAGATCAAGGGTTGCGCTCGTTGCGGGACTTAACCCAACATCTCACGACACGAGCTGACGACAACCATGCACCACCTGTCACCGCTGCCCCCGAAGGGGAAGGCCTATCTCTAGGCCGGTCAGCGGGATGTCAAGACCTGGTAAGGTTCTTCGCGTTGCTTCGAATTAAACCACATGCTCCACCGCTTGTGCGGGCCCCCGTCAATTCCTTTGAGTTTCAGCCTTGCGGCCGTACTCCCCAGGCGGAGTGCTTAATGCGTTTGCTGCAGCACTAAAGGGCGGAAACCCTCTAACACTTAGCACTCATCGTTTACGGCGTGGACTACCAGGGTATCTAATCCTGTTCGCTCCCCACGCTTTCGCGCCTCAGCGTCAGTTACAGACCAAAGAGCCGCCTTCGCCACTGGTGTTCCTCCACATCTCTACGCATTTCACCGCTACACGTGGAATTCCGCTCTTCTCTTCTGCACTCAAGTTTCCCAGTTTCCAATGACCGCTCACGGTTGAGCCGCGAGATTTCACATCAGACTTAAGAAACCGCCTGCGCGCGCTTTACGCCCAATAATTCCGGACAACGCTTGCCACCTACGTATTACCGCGGCTGCTGGCACGTAGTTAGCCGTGGCTTTCTGGTCAGGTACCGTCACGGTACCGTTAGTTACACGGTACTTGTTCTTCCCTGATAACAGAGTTTTACGATCCGAAAACCTTCTTCACTCACGCGGCGTTGCTCCGTCAGACTTTCGTCCATTGCGGAAGATTCCCTACTGCTGCCTCCCGTAGGAGTCTGGGCCGTGTCTCAGTCCCAGTGTGGCCGATCACCCTCTCAGGTCGGCTACGCATCGTTGCCTTGGTGAGCCGTTACCTCACCAACTAGCTAATGCGCCGCGGGCCCATCTGTAAGTGACAGCATAACCGTCTTTCAACCTTTCCCCATGCAGGGAAAGAAGTTATCCGGTATTAGCTCCGGTTTCCCGAAGTTATCCCAGTCTTACAGGCAGGTTGCCCACGTGTTACTCACCCGTCCGCCGCTAATCTTTAGGAGCAAGCTCCTAAAGATCCGCTCGACTTGCATGTATTAGGCACGCCGCCAGCGTTCGTCCTGAGCCAGGATCAAACTCTCATATAAGTAGTTGATTTAGCTCATTAGCTGGTCTTGCAAAAAAAATAATTTTTGACGTTTTGTTTCGTTCAGTTTTCAAAGATCAAATATGATGTTGCTGTCAGAAGCAACTCTATTAATATATCATCATTTCTCTTAACAGTCAAGCATTTTGAATAATATTTTTAAATCGTTATTCGCTGTTGACTGTTCACTTATAGTACCATCTTAGGCACACCTCGTCAATTAATTTATACAAAAAAATTATTACATTATTATCCTAATATAACAAAAGACCTACCAGCGTATGCCAATAGGCCTTTTCCTAGTAAAAGTATTATTCCCACTCAATAATAAGATGGTACTACCTCACCCATGATTTAACAACATTCTTAAGAAAATTCTAATGGTTCGGGGGGCATCTTGGGGGAATTTAAAAAATCACACCCACCGAATACTACTTTTCAAAAATTCAAACTGTGGAAGTGTCAATGAATCAGCAAAAATAATCCCTTCCTTTACCTCATTAAAATTGAAAAAAACTAAAAAGCTTCCTTGGCATTCTATTTCCAAACCATTGATACCAATTTTTCTATTCCATTTCTCTCTCGCTACCGGCACAGGATCAGGAATGACTAAAATGTCATTAATAAAATAGTAGTCAAATCCATCTACACTCGAAAGCTATTGAAAAATATCATGCTCATTGTCCATTCTATGTATCCAAGTAAGCTCCATTTCCCCAATAGTTAAGCATGCTACAAACGGTTTAAAATCAAATTCTATTACAGACATAAAAATTATTCACCTCTATTAACCTTTCGAATTTGCCAATCCAAATATGATTCACTTACTCTACTATCCATTACATTCTTACAACTGTAGTAAAAACACCTATGTTCATACCATGTATAATAAACCGTTTGACCATTAACAAAATCAATACCGCACTCACCACAACATTTAATGAATGTTTCATTATAAATTATCGTCACCCACGCACATCATTTTTTAAGTGATTGATTTCCTTAAATTTAACTTTTGTTTCTACAGCGGTTTGGATTTTTATATTCCCAGTCATTTCGTCAGCAATTGCAATATCTACACCACTCCACATGTGGGCGTAGTAATCTCTGGATTGAATGTCCCATACGTTGAGATAGAACAAGAACTGATACATTAAATTCATTGATGAGATAGGAAGCATGGGAGTGTCGCAACCCTTTTGCTTGTATCTTTTTCACTTCTGCAAATTTTGAATAACGTTCAATAATTCGTGCTATTGCTATCATTGATTTAATCATTGGTAGCCCATCATAACTAAAAATAAAATCGTTTTCGTTTCCTAATCCTATTTCCGATTGTCTATTACGCCAGCTTGTAAAAATGTTTATAGTATCATCATCAAGGGCAATTATTCTTTTTCCATCTTCTGTTTTAGTATAGGAATTTCTTTTCTAATCACTTCTTGATTTTAAAATTAACGTATGATGAACACGTAAACATTTCTGTTTCATATCAATATCATTATTAATTAAGAGAGTAACCTCGATAGTTACTCTCTTAATTAACTTTTTCACTTTTTGTAATCATTGAAGTCAATTCTCTTACCATTTTCAATATCTTCAAGCATTGAGTACCCAGTTTCAAAGTGATGGTGATTTCTCGCATATTCTAAAGCTATAACAACTTCTTTAGCATATTTTGGATAAATACGACCTTCTCCAGAATAGATTCCTTGTAGCTCTTCCCTTGCACTAACAACTACACTATTATGAGGAACATTTTTATCTCCTGTTATTTTATTTTCCTGATTATGAATTTTCCTTAAAGTTTCTTCTCTCATTCCTGAAAACATTATTTCCCTTCTTTCTTTTTTTGTTGTATTAATATGAGTTTCTTGCTAATATTGTCAGGGATCTTGTTTGTCTCAACCCCTATACCTCCATTACAATTCCCAATTTTCATGGTTTATCTCTGCCCATTCCTCTAAATAATCCAAGTAATTTTGGTAGCCTTGTGGGTCTTCTTCTCGCCACTGAATAATGTCTTGCTCAGTCATTGCAACTTCCCTCCTTCCTTCGTATCAACAATTGTGAAGAACCTCCTCTCACCTTCGTTTCGTCCTCTATTTCTTCCGTTATTAAACTTCCACCTTCTCTGAACTTGAAACAATTTCATATTCAAGATCATCTAGTTCCCCCAACAATTCGTAAGGAAATCTATCGGCAAACTTCGAGAATGACTTTTGAAGTTATTCAATATTGACTACTACTTTAATAATTTCTCTGCCTTCTGGCGTTTCATAAGCCATTTTTACCAACCTTTCTTTTAAGTAAAAAGAGAGAATTACAAAGTACACTCTTTGCAATTTCAATCATAATTGTATAATCAGATTTGGCGGTTTTCATCTCAAAAAAATATGCCAAATCAAATTATACAAACCCTTAATTACATACTACTTTCATGCTTGTAATGTGTCAATGTTTTTGTATAAAATAATTTGGCAAACGTAGTTTTTAGAATTTATTTAAAAATTCAGAACTAAGCTTATCTAATAAAGTTACTACTTTTTTATAGTTATCTTCATCAAATGTAGATTTAGCTTCTTCTTTATATCTATTTATCGCTGACTCAATTTCACTCGATTTAACATCACCCAATTCCACATTCTTAATATAAGCTGCTCTTAGTATCAATCTTATACAGACTCCAATAGTTACATTCCGTAGTTTTCTTGATTCACTCAGCACACTAGGTAATAAATCTTTTAAATTTTTAATTCCTTGTTCAACTTCCTCGCTTATTTGAACTCTAAGCTTTAATGAATTAGGAGGGATTTCATAATGTTTAGATAACTTGATTTGTTCTCTAAATATTTCTTTCCAGTCATCTACCCACAAAGAATCCTCATAAGCCTTCATAATAACATTTCCCTTTGTAATAGTTACTCCAGATTTTTTTTCATAAATTTTTTTCATTTCTTCTAGTAACTGTGCTGTATCAATCGCTATTCGAGCTTGATAATAGTTCATAAACTTTCCACCTTTTCAATCATTAACTTATTTTAACCTGTACAATATGATTTGGCAAATGTTGAAAGTTTATATTTATCTGTACCTTTGTGGTACCCATCACTATTCCATTAAAAATTTTTTAATAGTATTAAGAAACTCAAATCACTTTATTTATTCTCTCTTATAGTTACATGATAGTAAAAGTTGAGCGGGAATAAGATTATTAAATAACTTGGAATATGGCCTTAATTTCAAATTTGTTCGTAAAATCTAATTATTCCTCCAAGAAATTACGGAACTTTTCGATTCTCATAAAGAGAAAGAAGAAAAAATATTTTGAACCTCAAAAAGGATTTCACTTTTTTTCAAACTTAAAAGCCCCTCCAAGAAAATTCTTGAGGGGCATTTCTTACCTTTTCAATCCTTACTAATCAAAATTTAGTACATTCACTTTTCATTAAATGAATACAAGGCATCAAACTTATCTTTCACATCAAATCTTTTTTCAGAAGGGAAATTATTTATTTTTCTATAGTTCAATTCCACTTCTAAAGTATTTGGATTAATAACTTTGTAAATATCATTAAAACTATCATAAACACTTAATTTATCATTACTTTCTTGTAGTATTCCACAATATCTAAATTCAAATACATCATAAAATTTTTTAATTCCTTCTGAATTCATAGGTTCAAGATCAAGATACCAATCTTGTCCAAGACTTGCGTAATAATTTATACCAAATTCACTTGAAATAGCACTCCAACTTGAAACTCGTGTCCCATCTCCAAATAGTTCTCTTTCTTTCACTCGAAATTCATAAAGTACTGGATTTTCTAAAGTAAATTTTTCAGGAATAAATAACTCATAACCATTCACAATTCTCTCTAATTTTTTTTGTTTATTTCGCATACCAAGAGGTCGGTTAAACCAATAGTTAGCAAATGGATATCGAATGTACTTTATATCTTTTTTTAAAATTCCCTTTGCTATAGAAACCTCACAGAAAACTCTATTGTTAATCATAAAATGACTGCAATAACCTAACATATCATCCCTCAATTTCCAAATATATTACGAAACGTTTGTTCCCATATTTATAATTATATTCACTATAATATACACTCTTTATCAATTCAATATATACTTTGGGTATTTTACAAAAAAGTAGCAATTGATTAACTTTAAATAAAATGTACTTTATTTAATTGTTTCAAAAAATAGGAAGTAGTCTTTTCTGATTCATTTATATTTTTGGGGGAAGGTGCGAGATGTATAAAAATTATAGGATTTATCTTAGTAGGGGTGGTTGGGGTATTACTTTAAATTCAGCCTATTTCACACGTTTTATATTTCAATAAACCATGTAAAATAGGCTGTACTTTGTTAAATCAAGTTATGTCTTTACTCCCACTCTATCGTCGCAGGCGGTTTACTCGTAACATCATAAACAACCCGGTTTACATGCTCTACTTCATTCACAATTCTAGTAGAGATCTTTTCAAGAACATCCCAAGGAATTCTAGCCCAATCAGAAGTCATTCCATCGATTGATGTTACGGCTCTTATTCCGATTGTATGGTCATACGTACGGGAATCGCCCATTACACCAACACTTCGAATATCCGGCAGCACTGTGAAGTATTGCCAAATTTCTCTATCCAAGCCGGCTTTTTTAATTTCCTCACGTAAAATAAAATCCGATTCACGCACAATTTCTAGTTTATCTTCCGTGATTTCACCGAGGATTCGAATTCCTAAACCTGGTCCAGGGAATGGTTGTCGCCAAACGATATCATCCGGAATACCAAGTTCCGTACCGAGCGCCCTCACTTCGTCTTTAAACAATGTGTTTAGAGGTTCGATTAATTTAAATTGCATATCCTCTGGCAATCCGCCAACGTTATGATGCGATTTGATTGTTTGGGCTGTTGCTGTTCCACTTTCAATGATATCTGTATAAAGGGTACCTTGGGCTAAAAATTCGATACCTTCCAGTTTAGTCGCCTCATCATCAAATACATAAATAAATTCATTGCCGATGATTTTACGTTTTTGCTCTGGGTCAGAAACACCTTTTAATTTTCCAAGGAAACGATCACTTGCATCGACCTTAATGACATTCATGTGGAATCCGTCACTGAAAGTTTTCATGACGCTGTCTGCCTCGCCTTTACGAAGCAAGCCATGATCGACAAAAATACATGTGAGCTGATCACCTATCGCTTTATGGATTAAGACAGCTACAACGGAAGAATCAACCCCGCCGCTCAGTGCACATAGCACTTTCTTGTCGCCGACCTCTTGACGTATTTTCTCCATTTCTACTTCAATGAAGTTTTCCATCGACCAATCGCCCTTACAGCCGCATATATCAAATACAAAGTTTTTCAATATTTCATTGCCGTGTATAGAATGGCGAACCTCTGGGTGGAATTGAACAGCATAAAATTGCTTTTCTTCATTACTCATGGCAGCAATAGGGCATGATGGGTTTGTAGCATCAATCGAAAAGCCTTCAGGTGCGCTTTGAACTAAATCACCATGACTCATCCAAACAACTTGCTCGTTCGGAAGACCTTTAAATAAAGAAGCACCTTCTTCTATTTGTATCAATGCTTTTCCGTATTCACGACCTTTTGCTCGCTCTACATTTCCTCCGAAGTGAACAGTCATAAGCTGCATTCCGTAACAAATACCGAAAACCGGAATCCCTAAATCAAATAGTTTTTCATCGCAGCGAAACGCGTTCTCGGAGTATACGCTATTTGGCCCACCTGATAAAATGATCCCTTTCGGATTCATTTCTTTAATTTCCTCGGCAGTAATCGTATGTGGGTGCAATTCACTATATACACCAAATTCACGGATTCTTCTTGTGATTAGCTGATTATATTGACTTCCAAAATCTAAAACAACAATCATTTCCTGATCATGCAATTCTGTTTTTCCAGGCATTTAAGATCCTCCCTCTTCTAAAAAATTAAAAAACTGGAACTTCGCCTCCTATTACTAAGAAGGCAGAATTCCAGTATAAAAGAAGACAGAACAAAAATTTTGCTTGTCCAATGGAAAGACCTGCCTTCATAGTAAAGCCATTTAAGGTGGCCTCGTAGAGACTCCCATACCATATTTATGGGATTATATGAAGTTTCGCCAATTCAGGCGATCGTCATGTATTTAATTACCGTCACAACATTTAACCTGCGTTTATTTTAAACCTGATTTAAAACATGGTCAACCTGTTGTCCTTTTAATTAAATTTTCCCATAACTCACTCGCATAGTCCCATTCCGTTTCAAGTTTATCTCCTCTATAGATCGCTCTTTCATAACACTGTGTCAAGGCGCTCATATCTGTTGTATCAAAATGATAATCAACATAGTTCGCATATTCGCGAAGTGTCTGCCCAATATTACGTTTCACTCCGAACCGTTCAAGTTGTTTTAATAATTCTTCATATGCTGTGACGAGCGTATCCTCATCGCTTTTTCTTTTATATTTCCACAAAAGCACGTATGGTATCCATTTGCTCCTTTGCCAATACAGCCAGCCAACTGCTATCATCATCGCTACAAAAGTGAACACTAAGATGTATTTACTCTTTTCTATAAATGAATCAATTTTATTTAAAATGTTTGTGGAATCCGCTTTTTTTGATTGTTTATTCTCTTCTTTTTTTATATCATCTTTGTTTTCTATTTTGTTTGGCTTTGAAGGCTGAATAGCCGGTGTTACAGGAGCAGTTGTTTCTTTCTCTTCATCATTTACGATAGTAGCATTGTTGCTGAACCCAATTGTAGGTTCAAACGGAACCCAACCTTCTGAAGGAAAATAAACCTCGACCCATGAGTGAGCATCATTATTTGTAATCTTATATATCCTATCTTTTCCTTCAGTTTCACCATTATACTGACCAGCTGAATACCCCTTCGCCCATCTAGCAGGAATTCCAGCGGCACGTAGGAGGACAACCATTGAAGTTGAAAAATTATCGCAATACCCTCTTTTCGTATCAAATAAAAATTGATCGACGTAATCCTGATCTTCTGTAGGGATTGCTACATCAGTCTGATCATATACATAGTCTCCACTTTTAAAAAAGTTTTCAATAGCTTTTGCTTTATCAAACCAATTGTCTTGATCTTTCGTTATTTCCTCCGCCAATTCTTGAACCCTCGCAGGTAAGTTCATAGGAAGCTGTGTATATTTAACCGTAGCTGGGGAATTCAATTCGCTTGGATAAGTCATGCGCATTTCTTTTAAGCTAAAAGCTGTTCTTCTATACTCAATCTCATAATGAGCGAGCTTAGATGGCGAATCATCAGTGTTAAGCGACAAGATTTTTTCGCCTTCATCAAATTTAAAATATCCCTCTTCGTTGCCATGCACTGATAAAAAACCATAAGGTAAAACAATATGTGGGTAGGTAATCTTAAAATCCAACGATGCTTTTCGAATCGGTTCATCTGTTGTTGAAGCAATATCCATACCCATTTCTTCCCCTGCGAGAAACACTCCTTGAATGGATTCCTCTGTGCCTTCCCAGCCTTTTCCAGTATAAATATCTTTCGTTTCCACTCTCCAATATTGCTTAGTAGGAGTTTTCACTTCAAAAACAGTCCGATTATCTCCTATAAAGGGGCCACCCAATGACGAATCATCGCTGCTATATCCAATTCTTGCTACATCTCCCTTTCTAGGAAAAACATTATCTGCCGTTGATTGAAAAAATGGAACGGGATCCGGCCAAATTGGACCGGCTTTCGGCGCGGCATAACCTATAAAAACACTCGCAACAATCATCATAATAAGGGGAATGACCCATTTACTTAAAAGAGTTCCGTGGTTTCGAATTTGCTCTTTATCAATAAGTCTCTGAAAAAATAATATACTAAGCAATGTAAAGCCTATGGCTACAATTCGGACAATCGCCCACTCTCCGTTATAGACTGTAAACGTGTCTAGTACAGTAACGTAAACAACGGTCATCATATAAAAAATAAATATCCTTTTCCGTATCGTCAGCCAATAAGTAAGAAGATAGGTCATAATCCAAATTAATATATAAAACAGGAACGTTCGAAACATATCTGATAAATCATAAACATTAGCAGTTAGTAGGAGCTTCATATTTACATAAGCGTCTTTTAAAAATACAATCAACCACGTAACAACGCTCGGTTCCTGACGTCCAAACACGATAAAAAGAAACACTATAATAATACCTATCTTTAACAATCGCCGAAGCCAGCTATAGAATGGAAGATTATTTAATAAAAGAGAAGCAGCGATAAACACAACAAAATATTGGATTTCCCCTGTAGGAGTAATCTGATCAAGTGGTCGAAGCCATTCCCATAAAAGCAAGAAACCAAACACATATAAAATGAAAGTAGAACCGTAATGTTTTTTAGTCACGCACGCCTCACCTCCATAAATGCTG
This sequence comes from Bacillus sp. FJAT-49711, assembly GCF_018343715.1. Lineage (GTDB taxonomy): Bacteria > Bacillota > Bacilli > Bacillales > Bacillaceae_C > Lederbergia. Next base: position 9,997 of record NZ_JAGYPL010000005.1, read on the forward strand.
ATCGAAACTCATCATCATGAAGCGAAATCATTATGATTCCTTTTTTCATAGCAGAAGCTTTAAGCATAAGTTCATTTTGATTTGCCTGCTCGATTCTCTTTTTAACGTGATAAATGACAAACGTTCCCCTACGTCGTGTAAATACGCCTGCCTGGTCAATCAATTCTTTGCTTAAAGTAGAAGTTACTACGACCATAACAGATGGTTGTGCAAAAAGAATTGAATCATTTTCAATAATATTGGCTAAGGGTACGGAACTATCCGCCTTTACCTTGGCAAGATGAAAGAATATTTGCTGTTCTTGCTGATCTCCGCCCCGGATAGGAAAAAAGGTTTTATCTTTTCCAGCAGAAAAAAGACCAATTTGTCCCCCATATTTTAAAACTGATTTTGTGACGGAGGCAGCAAACTTAACTGTTTCCTCAAAACTTTCCGACTTTGTTCGATCTAATATAAGCAAAAGATCATTTGTTTGCCGTATTTCAAATTCCTTCGACATTATTTCATTCGTACGTGCCAGCGCCTTCCAATCAATCCATGAAAAACGATCGCCTGGCTGATATTGTCTGATCCCCGCGACAAGTGAAGTATCCTTTTGAAACTGCATGGCAGATGCTGTACCACCCTGTTCATATTGACTTTCTAAGGCTCTATATACAATTTCCTCAAATTGCGGATAAACGAGCAGGCTTTCTTTGCAATCAAACCACTTTTCCTTCTCTACTAATCCAAGAACGTCGCCAGTTTTAAAACGAAAGGCTTCAAAAACATGCTCTCCCCGTGGGATATTATTAATTTTATATTTGTATTCAAATCTTCTTTTAAAGCCGGGGAATAAAATTTTCTTACTTTCCCGATTATAAAAACCTTCTGGAACCCAATCTGCAACGACTAAAAAAAGCAGAGGAAAAGGGATTTTTCTCGTCAACGTGATGTTTACCGTTACTTCGTCTCCGGAGCTTAATTGTGTTGGACTAAAAACTCTCTCGATTTGAAAATCATTTAAAGGATAAATGAATAGGCCGATAGAATAGAGGGCGAAGGGAAGAAAGCTGAAAAATAAAAACCAGCTGACAAATCCCCCCTGAAACATTGCATAAGAATAGGCAAGTGCTAAAAGTAGAAATAATAAAATCAAACCGATAAAAGGTTTCAATTTTGCAAAAAGCCGATTCCGTCTGAATTTCAATTTCATACTATTTAACAGCCCTTTTTATTGGGACGTGAGTTTTTTCTATAAGTTCATTTAAAATACTTTCAGTTGTGATTCCTTGATACTTTGCATCCGCCTTTAAAATCATCCGGTGCGAAAATACATATGGTGTCAAATACTGAATATCATCCGGAATACAATAGTCCCTTCCAGATAAGAACGCAAGAGCTTGTGATGCCTTCATGAGTGCAATAGATGCACGCGGACTTGCACCTAAATATACATTTGGATGATTTCTTGTTCGATTTGCAAGTTCAACGATATATTGTTTTAACGATTCTTCAACATAGGTTTCTTTCACCTGTTGCTGAAGATCCCGTAGTTCCTCTAGTGATATAACAGGTTTTAATTCTTCAATTGGCGGTACTTTTTGTGATCTAGTCAACACTTCCACTTCTTCTTGTGCAGTAGGGTAGCCCATTTTCATTTTTAATAAAAAACGATCAAGCTGGGCCTCTGGCAATGGATACGTACCTTCATATTCAATCGGATTTTGCGTAGCCATTACAAAAAACGGTTTTTCCAATTGGAGAGTGACACCGTCAACAGTGATACTTTTTTCTTCCATTCCCTCTAATAGGGCTGACTGCGTTTTGGGAGAAGTTCGATTAATTTCATCGGCTAGGATGATATTTCCTACAATCGGTCCTGGTCTAAAAGTAAATTCCATTTCCTTTTGATTATATATTGAAACCCCTAATACATCGGAAGGAAGTAAATCCGGGGTAAATTGAATACGTTTAAAAGAGGCATTTACTGATTTGGCCAATGCTCGAACCATCATCGTTTTACCTACTCCAGGAACATCCTCAAGAAGGACATGACCTTCCGCCAAAAGGGCTAATAGGCTAAGTCTTGCAACATCGGTTTTTCCAATCATGACCTTTTCAATGTTTTGTAAAATCTTTTTAATTTGCTGCTGCATCATATCACTGTTCATCCATATACACCCGCCGTTTTTTTATTTTGTCTCTATATCCTTAATATTCTGTCTAAAACAGGAAAATCCTCCCGTAAATTGAAAGATCAATGATGCCCAAATTTTTAATCGTGCATAATTCCACAGGGCGTCACACTCTACTCTTAGCTTACATTCCTATATTCCTAAAAACTCTGTGGCATTATCAGAAGACTTCTAAATGAATCCAGCTTTAAGTTCTTTTATTGATCCAAGATTTTCTTACATCTATTCTACCATTTATCAAAACTGAGAAATTGTTGAATTAAGTAAAAAGGGACAGGCGAAAAGCATCAGTTTTTGATACTTTATACCTGTCCCAGTTATTCGTCAATCTATTTCCAAAAGTTGTCAAATACATTAATTGGCAAATGCCTTTTATGTGCTGATTTTCGATATAAGGCCTCGATTGTATTTTTAGCCGTATCCGAAACTTCTTTCCCTTCGAGGTAATCATCAATTTCCTCATAAGAAACCCCAAGAGCCACTTCGTCGGGAAGCAGTGGTCGATTATCTTCAAGGTCTGCTGTTGGTATTTTCATATATAGATGTTCCGGACAGCCGAGTTCCTTCAACATCTGCTTACCTTGTCTTTTATTCAATCGGAATATCGGTACTAGATCAGAGCCGCCGTCGCCAAATTTGGTGAAAAAGCCTGTCAGAGCTTCTGCTGCTTGATCTGTTCCCAGTACAACACAATTATTCATAGCAGCAATACTATATTGAACCTTCATGCGTTCCCGTGCTTTTTCATTTCCTTTTGTAAAATCAGTAATATCTACCCCAGCATCTTTCATTGCCTCAACACTTGCGTCAACCGCTTTTTTAATATTTACTTCATAAGTGACACTTGGTTTTATAAACGCCAATACATCTTCTACATCACTTGCATCGAATTGCTCTCCATATGGAAGGCGAACGGCAATAAATTTGAATTTCTTTATATCTCTTCCTTCATTTAATTCATCAACGGCCATTTGAGCAAGCTTTCCAACAAGTGTAGAATCTTGTCCTCCGGATATGCCTAACACAAATCCGTTAAAAAAAGGGTATTTCTTCATATAGTCCTTCATAAAATCGATACTTTTCCGAATTTCCTCGTGTACGTCTATCTCGGGTAGAACTTTAAGTTCTTCAATAATTTGCTGCTGGAGTTTATCCACTATGACTCCTCCTGACCTATCATCTTTTCAATTTACTTACTTTTTCTTTCACTTCTTCAATATTTCTCATTTTATTATTCCAGCATCTTTGGCTAAGGTCGACAGGGTATTCCTCTGGATTGAGCGATCTTTTGTATTCATCCCAAAGCAAACTAAGACTTTCCTTTGCATACCCTTGGATTTCCTTTAGTTCAGGCAAACGGTACATAAGCTCACCCTTATTGAAAATCACTTCATGCAAATTAATCGCATCAAAATCGGTTACAAACTTACTAATATAAGTGTGAACCGGATGGAACATTTTAAGGCGCGGCTCATCTTCAGGTTTCTCTTCCCATAAAGTAATATAATCCCCTTCTGATTTACGGTTTAACCTATTTATAATCCGATAAACCTTTTTTCTGCCTGGGGTCGTAACCTTTTCAGCATTACTTGAAATTTTTATTGTATCTTCCATTTCACCTTGGTCATTTTCTATTGAGACAAGTTTATATACCGCTCCTAATGCAGGCTGGTCATAGGCCGTAATTAACTTCGTTCCAACTCCCCACGAATCAATCCTAGCACCTTGCGCTTTTAAATGTAAAATCGTGTATTCATCTAAGTCGCTGGACGCGAATATTTTCGCATCTTTCAACCCTGCCCCATCCAGCATTCTTCTCGCTTCTTTTGACAAGAAAGCCATATCTCCACTATCAAGGCGAATTCCCCTAAAATTGATCTGGTCGCCGAGTTCTTTCGCTACTTTTATCGCAGCCGGCACTCCTGACCGTAATGTATCATACGTATCTACTAAAAATACACAGTCGCGATGGGACTCCGCATATTTCATAAAAGCAGTATAATCGTCTTTGTATGCCTGAACCATGGAATGAGCATGAGTTCCCGCAACAGGCATATCAAAAATTTTACCCGCTCGAACATTACTTGTACCATCGAATCCCCCGATAAAAGCAGCCCGCGTTCCCCAAAGTGCCGCATCCAGTTCCTGGGCTCTTCTTGATCCAAATTCTAAGGCAATTTCATCCCCTACAATTTGTTTAATCCGGGAAGCTTTTGTGGCAATTAATGTTTGATAATTCACAATGTTCAACAAGGCAGTTTCGATTAATTGAGCCTCTACAAGCGGTGCTTCTACTTGTAAAATAGGTTCATTGTTAAAAACAACTTCTCCCTCTTTCATTGAACGAATCGTTCCAGTAAATCTTAAATTCTTTAAAAACTCTACGAATTCCACTTCATAACCGATTTCCTCTTGCAAGTATTCAATATCGGTTTCACTGAATCGGAAATCCTTAATAAAATGAATGATTTTTTCCAAGCCTGCAAAAATGGCATAACCATTTGCGAAAGGCATTTTTCGAAAATAAAGATCAAATACAGCATTACGAGTATGAATCCCGTCTTGCCAATATGTTTTCGCCATATTTATTTGATATAAATCAGTATGCAAAGCCAATCCATCGTCTTTATAATGATCGTTCACTGTAAACCACTCCAAATTTCAGTTTCCTGATACTACCTTCGCTCCTAATACTTTAACAAAATGCCCTAATGCCCATTCATGACCTGCTTGATTAAAACTTGCCACAGCATCTTCATGTACGACAATTTGAAAGCCTTTATTATAAGCATCAACCGCAGTATGCAATACACAAATATCTGTACATACACCACAAAGATGTATTTCTTGGATTCCGCGTTCACGAAGTTTTATTTCCAGATCTGTTCCCGCAAAAGCGCTATATCTTGTTTTATCCATATAATAGACATTTGAATCATTTTTATGCTTTTTATATAGTTCGGAAAGCTCTCCATATAAGTCCCTGCCACTCGTTCCTTCAATATTATGCGGAGGAAATAGTTTTGCTTCTGGATGATATTCATTACGTTCCGTGTGCTTATCAATGGCAAGGACTACAAAATCATCGTCTTGAATGAACTTTTTCGTTATAGATACAATTGCTTTTTCAATTTCCTGACCTGGTTTGCCGCATGTAAGTTTGCCATCTTCGGCTACAAAATCATATGTATAGTCTACGTTTAAAAGTGCTTTTTTCATCTTATTCGCTCCCCGTTTTTAATTTTTCAAGGAATGATGAAGTGTAAGCATCGATGTGTAAATCAGCTTCTATATCCTCATTTTGAAATGCGCATGTTTTCATTCCAACTGCTTTGGCAGGTATTAAATCAAGAGACCGGTCTCCAATTGCCCATTCCAATTGATATTTATTATGAACATATTCATATGCAGCTACATCTGGCTTCCTCGGAAATCCATCATCATCAGGACTGACAATTTCATCGAAATACTGGAGTAATCCCCATTTTACGAGCAATTCCTTTGTAGATGCTCTTGTGCGATGTGTCACAATCACATTTATTTCCGCTTGAGCTAAAATAGATTCGATCCCATTGAAAGGTGGACTTCCTGCCTCAGCTTCAGCATGGTCTAATACTTTAAATCTCTCTCGAAAATCTTCCGATATACCGAAGTGGGCAAATGCCTCTTTCGAAGTTCTTTTTAACCAACGAAGTGCTTCCTTCTTATCAACGGATTTCCCGTGGACTTCTTCATAAACAGAACAAAAACTATTTAATATCGCTGGATATGTATCAAATATTGTTCCATCTAAGTCCCATAATAGTCGCAATGACATCACTCCTACGTCTAAAAAACTCAGAATTCTGAAACTAATATTCATTATACAATATACCTTTTTACATTTCATTGCTTGTTTCTTATCACCGAACTTTTCATAAAAAAACTTGTAGAGAAAACTTCTCTACAAGCATTATTTTACAGATCCCATCATTCCCGCGACAAAATGTTTTTGCATGAGGAAAAACACGATAGCTGTCGGCAATGTTGCAATGACGATCGCTGTCATTATGACACCATAGTCAGGCGAGTAGCCGGCACCAAGATTGGAAATGAGAAGAGGTATTGTTCTTTTTTCAGGTGTTTGTAAAACGACGAGCGGCCATAAATAATTATTCCAACTCGACATAAAAGTTATGATCGCGGCGGCGGCATACGTGGTTTTCATCGTAGGCAGGAAAATACGTAAAAAGATCCCTATTTCACTCAGACCGTCAATCCGACCTGCCTCAATCAGTTCCTTTGAAAACATTTTTGCGCTTTGTCTGAAGAAAAAGATTAGGAATGCCGTTGTAATCGTCGGTAAAACAACAGCGGCCAATGTATCTATACCAAATATCGGTGCAAATTGTGAAATGCTGCCGAACATGCGATATAAAGGAACCATTAATGCAGCGAATGGAATCATCATCGATAACAAAAGAACATTAAAAACAGCATCCTTCGCCGTACTTCTATATATTTCAAATCCATAGCCTGCTAAAGAAGCGATTAATAAAGCCAATATCGTTGTGGATACGGAAACAATGAAAGAATTAATCAGTGCTGGGACAATCTCAACTGTCGTAAACAAATTTGAAAGGTTTTCCAATAAATAGCTGCCAGGCAATAACCGTCCTCTCGTAACATCGACAGATTTATTAGTCATGCTTAAGATCATCCATAAAAAAGGGAAGATTGAAACGAAAGCGGCTATGATTAGAAACAGATAAATGAAAAAACGCTTAATACTAAACATTGCGATCACCTGCCACTTTAAATTGTAGGATTGAGAACAAGACGATTAGGATTACAATTACGTAGGAAACCGTCGCAGCATACCCAAAGTCGGGTGTGTATTTAAACGAAAGATTATATATGTATTGCGAAATAGAGGTCGTTGCGTTTCCCGGACCGCCTTTCGTAATGTTCATGATCTCATCAAAAATTTGCAGTGTGCCAATTGTTGAAGTAATGGAAGTAAACAAAATAATCGGCTTCAATAAAGGGATCGTTATTTTAAAAAATTGGTGTATCCCAGAGGCTCCATCAATTTTAGCTGCTTCGTAAATAGATGGATCAACATTTTGAAGTGCTGAAAGATAGAAGATCATATTATAGCCAGTCCATCTCCATGTAATGGCTATAATGATCGTTATTTTTGCCCAGAAAGGATTAGTCAACCATTGAATCGGATCATGTATCAACGATAATGATAATAAAAGTTTATTCACTAGTCCGTTTGCAGCAAATAAATACTTGAAAATAACCGAATAAGCGACGAGAGAAGTAACACAAGGCAAAAATATCGCTGTTCTAAAAAAAACTTTAAATTTCAATGTACGGTCATTCAATAATACTGATATAAATAAGGCCAAAATAATCATGATTGGAACTTGAACGATTAAATAAATAAACGTATTCGTAATCGCCGCTATAAAAGTAGGGTCGCTAAATAATCGGACGTAATTATTAAGTCCGACAAATTGCAAATTTGCTCCAACCCCTGATTTAAAGGATAAAATCAATGCCTGAATCATTGGGTAAAAGTAAAACCAACAAATAAAGATGACTGAGATCAGGATAAAAGACCAACCAATAGTATTACTTTTTAACCGATAATTCATGGCTCCTTCACTCCTTGATTAAACTCTATTCCTTCTTGCAGGAAAGATAAAATCTCGGGCAATCCTCTTTGGACCGGCTCAAAAATGATAGTCGATCAAAGAATTGCCCAAGGGTTTACTTCATTATTTCAATTGCGCTTCGGCCTGCTTTTGTGCATCGTTCATCACATCATCAATGTTTTTACCGCTTAAATAATTTTGCATTTCCGCGACTAAAATATCTTCTATTGCATACGTATGCATTCCATAATTTACACCCGGAATTTGACTCATCCAATTTGAGAAGTCCTCGACTACTTTTTGTCCACCAAAGAAGTCGTCACCGCTTTTATACGCTTCACCCTCTGTAGCTGGTTTATACGTACCAAGTGCTCCAACTTCTTTTACAAGCTTCTGGTAAAAGTCTTTATCGGAACCGAATGTTTTTCCCAGGAAATCAGCAGCTTTTTCCTTTCCGTCTATATTCAATACGTAGAAAGAGCTTCCACCTAAGTTTGAAGCATTTACAGCACCTTTAATCGGTAATCGCGGAATCGGAACGACAGCCCATTTGCCCGACTGAGATTCCTCGGCTTTTATACTAGGCGTAATCCAATTTCCTGTAGGAACCCCCGCTATATCTCCATTGTTAAAGGCAGCTAAAAATTGACTCCAGTCAGATGTTGTCACTGCAATTTTTTCATCTAACAACGTCTTGTATACTCTAAATGCTTCTTTCAATGCTTCATTATCTGCTAAATTTGGCGTTACGCCATCTTCCTTCAAATACCATGAACCTGCAGATTGAATCATCATCCGAATCGTTCCTAAATCATTCGGATCTAGTGTGAGAAAGCCTTTCCCTATTTTATCCCTTATCGTTTTTCCAATTGAAATAAATTCATCCCAGTCAATATCCCGAACATCATCGACTGATAGCCCAGCATCTTTCAACATATCTGTTCGAACATATAATCCAGTCACCCCTGTATCAAAAGGCAACCCATATTGTTTTCCGTTAAAACTAGTAGGGGCAATTTTATAATCAGCAAAATCTTGTGGGTTAAATGATTGCGATAGATCATAAAACGCATCAGGATAAGCTTGCAGGAAACTTTGTGCCCGATAATCTTCAATCAAGACAATATTCGGCATCCCTTTCATTGTTCCAGAGCTTAATCCGGTATTAAGTTTTTGAACAATATCTGGCTGGCCATTTTCAATTACTTTTAATTTAAAATCTTGATCATCTTTATAATTAGCTTCTGCGAGCTTAAGAGCGGCAATATTAAATTTAGGATCCCATGCCCAGGCCGTGATTTCATTATTGCCTTTTTTCGTATCGTCTTTTCCCCCGCCTTTATTAGATGACCCTGAAGAACACGCCGTCATAATTAAAGTCATTGCGACCATTAAAAAAAATATCTTTTTCAACATAATCCCCCCAAATGGTTTAAGATCTTGCCATTAGTTTGGAAATTATTACAGATATTATGCATGGAGGCGTATAAAAAGGATGTCCTTATATTTGCAAGGACATCCTTTGTTTTAATGACGAATAGTGTCATCTCATTATTGAAATGCGTTTACTACGATAAAGCGATTGAGGTAGTTTGTAGGTGCGACTCAATCTTGTATTTTAAAATTGATATGCTCTTCAGCTATAATCATGAGCCCAAATCTTATTTATTGATTGGACTTAATGTAAACGAGTATTGATATGCTTGGTCAGCGAATAATGTGAATTCCGGATGAGTTTTTTTGCCCCAGCTGTCATCGCCGCCGACTCCCATTTGTTTAGTATTTATTCTTACGACTGTTTGCTTGCTTTTCGGTAATTTATAAGAATGGCTTGCTTCTTCAAGTTCAAATGGTGTAAATGGAAGAACATTTGCTTCAATTGCAGGATGTCCGGATACCTTTAACCCCATTCCATTTCCATTCTTAATCGTAATCCACCTAACTTCTGTCTTATTTCCGCATTCTTGTGGTTTTAAATACGGAACATATTGATCCTTCACTTTTCCTTTGTACAGACCAATTTTCGCCCCTTTTTCTCTATCGATATAATTTTCATGCGGGCCTTTACCGTACCAATTAATATCTTCGAATTTTGGATCCATTGTAAATAGAATACCGACTTCAGGAATTTCCGGCAGCTCACTCCCTGGCGTTAATTCATAATTAACATCAATGGTTCCCGACCGTTTGATCGTGTATTGAATCTTACAGGTTGAAGTATTATATGTTGGAATCTCATGCGTTATTGTAATATCGATCGTATCTTCTGCTGCCTCAACATTGAAAGATTTTAGTTGACGGTTTTTACCCGCTTCCCGCCATGTTGCACTGCGCTCATTCAAACCATTTCCTCGATCATTATCGGTCATCGCTCTCCAAAAGTTTGGAGCAAGTGGTGATTGCAGCATTTCTAAGTCAGCAACCTTATATGATTCAAGATCTCCAGTCTTTTTATTAAAGAGAATAGAGAAGTTTTCACCCGTAATTGTAAAATCTATCTCTTGTTCATCTGTATTTAATACTTCTGACACAGATTCTTCAACTTTAGCTGGGATCTTCAGCATAAACTGTTCAAACGCGATTTCATGGCCTTTATCTGCCCACACAGTTTTTTCTTTAAGATGACAGCTTACAGTTAGTATAAGTTCACCTTGTGAAGCAGCTAAATCTCCTAATGCTAATCCAAGCTGTACGTTCGCGATTGAATTCGGCTGTACGATTATATCTGTCTTGCCTGTTTTTACGACTTTTCCGTTTTCTGCTATTTGCCAACGTAGCTCAAAATCACTTAGATCAGAAAACAGATGCTTATTTTTTAACGTGATTTCACCTTTTTCCAAGTTCGCATCGTAAAATTCAATATTTTGATAGCATTTTTTCACTTCAAAAATTTTCGGTGAAACGGTGCCATCGGCAAATATAAGGCCATCTCCAGAAAAGTTTCCATCGTTCGGCGACTCGCCAAAGTCTCCACCATAAGCTAAAAATTCAATACCATCAGCTGTTTCCGTTCGTAGAGCTTGATCACGCCAGTCCCAAATAAACCCACCTTGCAATATTGGATACTTATCAAATAACTCGGTATATTGATACAGATTTCCACAGGAATTCCCCATCGCGTGTACGTATTCACAAATAATATACGGTTTCGCCTCACTAGTAGACTTTTCAGCTGCAAGAGCATATTTCTCAACGTCCTCAGGAGTAATATACATTGTACTCTCCATATCAGAAGCTGCATCAGAAGGTCTGTAATGAAAAACTCCTTCATAATGAACAAGTCGGGTAGGATCTTTCTCTTTAAAAAACTCATGCATCTTTATGAAATTGTCGCCGCCAAATGATTCATTTCCAAGTGACCAAATGATGATCGAAGGATGGTTTTTATCACGCTGGAACATTGAATTACATCGATCTAAAACATTTTCTGTCCATTCAGACCTGCTTCCCGGCACTGTATTTTCTAATTCTTGTTGACCGTAATACCATGTTCCATGTGTTTCTAGATTATTTTCATCAATAACATAAAGACCGTATTCATCACATAATTCATATAAATAAGGGTTGTTTGGATAATGGGACGTGCGCACGGCATTAATATTATGCTGTTTCATTAAGGTAATGTCTTGGACCATATCTTCATAATCAATAGCACGGCCTTTATCAGCGGAAAATTCATGACGATTGACACCTTTAAAAACAATCCGCTCGCCATTTATTTTCATTAAACCGTCTTTTAGTTCAAATGTTCGGAAGCCAACTTTGCAGCTTATTGTTTCAATGATTTGTCCCGCACTATCTTTTAAAATTAACACGAGAGTATACAAGTTGGGATGCTCTGCACTCCACTTCAAAGGATTTTTAACTAACGAAGAGGTTGAAATTTTCACCTCAGCGTTCTCCGAAATATTTGCCTGGGCAATGAAAGGTGTTTCCAAAACTTCCTGTTGTTTTTGATCAAACAACCTCGCTTCCAAAACCGGATTTTCGATGCTTTCTTCGAAATAATTGGAGATTTTCGCCTGAATTTTCAATTGTGCATCCTGATATTTTTTATCAAGATCTGTTGTAACAAAGAAATCCTGTATGTGAACTTTAGGGGTTGAGAATAAATATACATCTCTGAAAATGCCGCTCATTCTCCAAAAATCCTGATCCTCGAGCCAGCTTGCATCACACCAGCGATATACTTCAACAGCAAGCTTATTTTCACCTTCTTGTAAATACGGAGTCAAATCGAATTCAGCAGGCGTGAACGTATCCTCGCTATAACCAACTAACTCTCCATTCACCCAAACATAGAAAGCAGATTCAACACCTTGAAAACTTATGTATACAGGTTGATCAACCCATGCATTTGGCACTGTGAACGTTTGGATATACTGTCCAACGGGGTTATAGTTCGTTGGAGCGAATGGGGGTTCAATGACGTCTTTTTCAATCCACGGATAACGAACATTCGTATACTGTGGATAATCATAGCCTTGCAATTGCCAATGGGCTGGAACATTAATCTCATCCCAATTACTGCTGTCAAAATCAGCCTCATAAAAGCGTTTATTTCTTTTCTCAGGATTTTCGCAAAACGAAAATTTCCATTGACCATTCAATGACTTAAAATACTTCGAAGACTTGCGATTCCCTTCCAATGCTTCCTTAACCGTTTCAAAAGGCATTAACATCGCATGCGCTTCCATTCTATTCAATTGAAAAACCTCAGGATTATTATTCCACTCCGGATACCCATTTTTCGGCGGACTATACACAAACTTCCCCTTCAGCCTTCGCATACACGATCCCTCGCTTTTTTCATTTAGTGTAATTCAACACCTTTATTTTACACCCCAAATATTATATCTTCTAGCTCCAACCGAAAGAACCATCCCCATAAAATTAATAGAAGTTGTGTGAGTGCCAGGCACTCACACAACTTCGACACGATTCTGAATTGTTTGGGTGCCTGGCACTCGCCACTAGTGTTGCACGATAACCAATAAATGTAACTTTTGATTTAAAAGTAAAAATTTTCCAGTCGCTTTCATTCTATTTTTTAAAAAAAGGTAACGCTCAGTCTATTTCGACCCAGTTCCCTTTTTTTGTAAATATTTACTTTTCTATTTTTCTTTCTTTACGTAATGATCCTTTGAAATCGGGCTGACAATTGCTACATTTTCACCATATATTCGTGGGATAGGTATTTTACTAGGTACCTTCTGTCTTCCTTTGCTTCTTTTTTGAGGGCGATAAAATTCCCTGTTTACTTCATCCCACGAATCCAAAAGATATTGGCGAAGGATCCTTAAAAATTGCCAAGCTGTTTTTCTAGGCTGTTTCAGTAGTTTTAATATCTCAAGCAATCCAAAGGTAATGAGAGAAAGGAATAGTTGATTCCATATTCCAATCGGCGAATGGCTGAATAGATGCTCTACTTTAATATGTTGTTTTAACCATTTGAAGAAAATCTCAATAAACCATCGGTTTTTATAGGTATCCATGATCTCCTGTTCAGTTAAATCCAAGCGATTTGTCAAGATTCGGAAAAATGTGCCTTCGTTATCCGTAAATTCAACGAGCTTCAACCTTTCAGGCCTTGTCCTTATCGAGACTTTCGCATGCTTTGTTACATTAGGTACATCAGGGGTATATTCTCTCAATGTCTCAACTTTAAAGGTCTTTTTTACACGGACTAAGAACTTGACGCCCCTGCTAAGCCAACCGCCTATTTTAGTTTTTTCACCATATCCACGATCCATGACATAGGTGGCATCGTCACAATCAATCAAATGATTGACGGCATCTATATCCGCAACATTGGAGGTGGAAGGAATCATCCGTTCAGGAAACACACTGTCGGAAGAGGCAACGGCCAAACAAAGATGCAATTTTACCCCGCTGGAATCTTTTGATACAGCCGTCCAGTCGGAAGCCTGGTTGGGCAATTTTATGAACGTTGAATCAATGATACGTAATATCCCTACATTTGAATGGATTCCTTTTGCCTTGGACTTAATGGACCAATATTTCCATGCGATGCGACCCAACAAGGCTGATAACTCAGCTGTATCCAAGGACCTAAGCCGACGGCTTATCTGAGAAGCACTAATGGAGCCAATCTTGAGTTCATTTTGGATCTGCTTTTTCGACCTTATAGCTACTTCGATTTCCCGAAGGCTACCCCAGCGAAAGAGGGTCGAAAGGAGAAATATTTTCACTAAGGATTCATCCGATAATTTTGTGAAGTTGTAATTATGGGATGGGCATGCCAGTGTTGTGGCTGGTAATAAAGATAAATATTGACGAAAGACTAAATCTTGATCTACACTATTCATTGCGTGCTCCTTTTGTAGTGTAGGGAACTGATGAGGTCGTCTTTCCCTATCTACATTAGGAGTTTTTTTATTTTACCGCAAGGTGGAAAATTAATATTTAGTCTGACCTTACATTTTTTTACAAACGTGCAACACTAGTGG
>NZ_JAGYPL010000005.1:24298-200455 GCF_018343715.1 Bacillus sp. FJAT-49711
TGCTCCTTTTGTAGTGTAGGGAACTGATGAGGTCGTCTTTCCCTATCTACATTAGGAGTTTTTTTATTTTACCGCAAGGTGGAAAATTAATATTTAGTCTGACCTTACATTTTTTTACAAACGTGCAACACTAGTGGGCACTCGCACAATTATTTTTTAAGTTTGCTTAGGAACGAGGGCTTCTTCCGGACGAGCCATTTTTTTCTTAGAAATTGTTCTGCTTGTAGTCTTATGTAGTCATCAGGGATTTCTTGCAGTTTTTTGATGTAGTTTTTAGGTGTGACGAAAAGTTTGTCGTGGGAAGTGTAGACGACTTGTTGGTAATCTATTTCGCTGCTGATTTTGTTTATGATTTTGTTTGCTGTATTTTTTTGGAAGACGTCGAGATATTTATTGGTGACTTCAGTTTGCAGCAACGTCCTCACCATGCGTAGTTTATCTTGATTTTGCATGAGAAGGATTCCTTTTTGCCGCGCATGTTTTTTGAACTGTAATGTTGAGAATAATAACTGTGCAAATGTCTCATTTTCCACTTTACACGTATCTCGAATTTCATCCATTAGCTCAGTTATTTCTTTAGCATATTCATGCATTTTCTCCTCTGGCTCATTCACTTCACTTATATAAGCAAGCATTTCATCTACATCACCGAATAATTTGGAAAGCTTCCCATGTTCATTCAAATAGCCTTCTTCCATTGTTTCCTTAAGATTTGCTAAATCCGGCTGTAAATCATCCTCTTTTTGATATAGCAATGCAGACTTTAATTCATTCTCGCTAACCATTAACGTGTAAAAGGTGAGATACACTTGAAGACAATAATGAGCAATCTCCTCATTATCAACCACTTTTCCGTCTTCACCAAAAATATGAAACTTGTGAAAATGCAATGCCGCCATATTATCCTCACGACCACTATATACACCAAATAACCGGTACGAATGATTGTTATAAACGATTATCGGGCTTATGAATCCCACCTCAAACGGGCCGACAAAAGGATCGGCCCATTGTTTCTCTGTATCTGCAACGGGAGTCATTTCGGAAGGCGGTTTAACTTTTGAACTCAAAAACAATCATTCCTTTCTTTTACAAACGCGTAAGCGCTAAGAAGGCAAATATAACTATTATGGCTACGATCGTAGTCCCGATCGTTTTAATACTCACTGTTTGAACCCTTTTTCGTACCTCACTATAAACAATAAAGAATACTCCAATCAAACAATAAATAATGACCGCATACTTAACAGCCGTACTTCCAAAAAAGGGCTCAAGATTATTTTTATCAGCATAAAATGCTAAACCAAGCCCTCCGACAATAATCGTCACGGTAAAAAAGTACCCGATAAAACTCCAACTTCGATCACTCATGAATACCACTCCTAACAGAACCTAGCTTAAAAGGTTTTCCACCAAAATAACCGTTCATACAAATTTTTAAAACCGGTAGAAACATCATGTTTAAAATTATTACATGCATCTACGTAGCTGTTCCACATATTTTTCAAACGGTTTTCAGGGTGAGTATCTGGATTATTCCAGTATATAACATCTTTATACGTATCAGTAAAAAACTTCGTTGGGAATTTCTTTGCCAAATCCACTAAAATTCCTGAAATACCAGCCTTATTTAACCATAAATTCATTGGAATCAACGAACCCCAAACTAAAGTACTGATACCGATGTTACCCCAGTTTAATCCATTACCTGTAACAAGCTGCTTTGCGCCTTCCAAAAAGGCTCCAATTCCACCACTGTATGCGAGCCACCCGATTCTTTCCCATTTGGCTGCCTCTCTCACTCTCGTCCATAAACCAACACCCAATAAGGCTGTGAAAAATCCAAATACGGCATTGATTCCGATTGACTTCGGATCCCAATTTCCCGTTATTAAGTCAAAAGCAACTGATACACCTGCTCCTTTTAGACCTATACCAAAAATATGTTTTGCTAGTCCCATCCAACCACCGTGGGCGAAGCGATAAAGATTTGTGATTAATAAACCCTTAGCCGCTTGAAATCTCAGCCATATACTTATTCCCCGCATAGCATTCACGGTCGCTTGAAAAGCTGGTACTAGTGCTCTAGTCATGACAAAGCGCCAACCTGTGCTTAAGGCAAGACCTACTTTGCCAATTCCAACTCTCAATATATTTCCGGACCATGTAAGGAACGCAGCCATCGCCCCTGTTTCCACTGCAAAAGCGAGTAATCCTCCTGCAATTGCCGCTCCGAAAATCCAACCGGCTGCATGCAACGGATTAAATGCATCTGTGCCGCCATACAAGGCAAAATAGACAATTCCTGCAATGATGGCTGCAATTGCCGCTACAATAGCTACTGCGATTGTTATAACTCCTCCCACTACTAATAAAGCAATAATAGCAATAGCAGCTAAAATAATCCCAATAGTAACAATTAAATCCTTCACCCAATCAGGCAATGCATCCCAAGCCGATGCAATCATTTCCCCAACATCAGATAAAAACTTAGTAAAGGCATGCCAACCTATTTTTGCACCTTCTATCGTTTTATCAAGAATATCTTTAAAAAAGTCACCGATTTTTTTCCAATTCCAATCTATTGGATTAAGGGAAATACCACCATTATTGCCCCATGCTTGCTGCTCAGTAGGTGTTAAACTATTATTCTCATACTCTATGTCCCCAACATTACTAGCGGCCATTGTTGTAACGGGAACTGAAAATAAGAGAGAAATAAGCATGAGACTTTTTAACATACGACTGGCCCATTTCTGCATCCGGAAACCTCCTTTTACAAGGCTTTACGATTTTTATTCAACTTCCCTGCTTATATTTTTCATTGATTTCTTTTTCGATTTCCTTGTAGCTTTCTTGTGCCAATTTCAGAAGGTCATTATATAGCTCATTTTCAGTTTTATTTGTTAAATCATAACGAGCATGGCGCAATGTTTTAAATATTTCCCTTTGATCTGTAGAAATTTGATCATTTTTATAAAGGAAAAGAATTGCCTTGTCTAAATTGCGGATTTCCAATGAACTTTTATCCGCAAACTCGTTTTTATATTCAAAAATGGTTTCTTCTCTTGCTAGAACCGTATCAATATTTTGTGATTCCGCATTTATCTTCCAATCAAGCCATTTCGTCGCCATTTCTTGTGAACGATCAAATTCTGCTTGAAGTTGTTCAACATTTCGAACAGTAGAATACGTTCCATCCGCAGCTTCTGCTATTTTTTTCAGCTCAGTTTGACCTTCGCTGTCGACATTAAAACCAATTACATTCAGGATTGGCGCAACAGATGATGCAGCAAGCTCATTAGCAGCTTTTACAGGATCTCCATCACAAGTTTCAACCCCATCACTTACTAAATAAATAATATTTGTATTTTTATCGCCATTAAATTTTGCAAAATCTTTTTTTGCCTGTATTAATGATTCCGCGATTGGCGTCCATCCACTCGGTTGAAATTGATTCAAGGCTTCATTTAATTTCGCGTCATCGTATGACTGCATTTCGTATAGAAGCTCGCTGCTTGAGCAGGAGAGTTTTTTATCAGAATCAGATCCTGTTCCTTTATGGCCGTATACACGTAATGCAACATTCGCCTCTTTCGGAAGATTTGCAGAAAATGTCCGAATCGATTCCTTTGCCCACTCCATCATCGATTTTCCATCAATGGTTTCTGCCATACTGCCACTGGCATCCAAGATGATCTCGACATTATATTGTTCTTTAAATTCATATCTCGGATCGCCAATTTCAGGGTTTCCAAAGTCTTCTTTCTTCCAGTTTTCAACTACTTCATTCGGATCGGGATAATCTTCAGCAAAAAGTGAAATAAGTTTTGCCCAATATTTTTTTACCTCTTCTTCACCATCTTCTTCTTTTAAAGCAGGGAGTTTTGACAACTCTTCTTCAATGGCGGTTTCATCATCATCATAAAAAGTTCCAGAGAACATACCCGGTGTGTAAGACAATAAGGATTGTGCATCTTCGGGAAGGTTTGGTGCCTCGATTACCTTTCCTGCCTCATCTTCTTTCGCTTCTTCTGCTTCGCCATTATCTGCCGCTTTGTTTGCTTGTTCTGTAGATTCGTTTTGATTTTCCTTTGCTTCAGTTGAATTGTCTTTGGAAGAGCAAGCACTCAAAGTTAAAGCTAGAAATACAAGTACGAAAATAAATAACTTTTTTTGCAAAATCTATTAACCTCCTAAAGCAGTTATTTACATTTAATGTCAATCCCTTTTGGAGTTTTGATGCTTGCTTCAGCTTCGGCATACACATCTTGTTCACCTGAACCGAAAGATTGATCTTTAACTGTAATGAACGATGCTGATTTTTTTACTCGTGCCATCACTTTAAATTCTTTTCCTTTAAAAATAATTTCTATGTCTTCTTCCGCACCGTTTTTTATTGCAAAATATTTAGCGGCATCCATCCATTGCGGCTCTGATCTTGTTATCGCTTCGCATGCCACTTCATTTATTTCCTTCACTTCTCTACTAAACCATTCTTTATACCAAACGTTTTTGAAAAAATACCTTAAAGCCACATTCGCATCTACTTCTTCATATGAATACCTGACGGCTTTTCTCAACTCATTAGGAATTTGCATTTTATCCATAACCCAATTCCAAATAGCGTCTAATTCTCTTTCTGTTAATGATGGTGGAGGTACCGGATTGCCTTCTTCATCTTCCTCTGTGTTGTCCTCCATGATTTCATCAATTTTTTCTTGAACAAATTCATTTGCTACCTCACGCAAACGGTCCATCCGGATTTCTATTTCAGACTTTAACTTTTCATCATACACTTCTTTTATTTCATTGGCGGCTGCCAGAACCGCGGCATCTGCACTCGTTTGACTGACACGTTTACTTGCATACGTAGTGAAAAAATCAAAAAAGATGAAACTAATGAAAATAGCCCCTACTAACAACCCAATGATAACGAGAAGGGTATTTCCTTTTTCGTTACGCACGTAGCGGCTTATCATTAGTCATCCACCTCTTCTTTTGGCATGGAAGCACTAGCTTTAAGTTCATGGTCAAACTTTCCAATAAAGGGAATTTTAATAGTCGGTACCTTTGCCTTTACAGTTACGGTTACTTCCTTCCCATAAGAACTTGAACCCTCCGATACGCTGCTGCTCACTTTAATCCCATGGGCCGCACGGTTGACGGCGGATCCATAATCACCGCCAACCGCCGCTACCCTAGCGCCGTCTCTTGCTGCCGATTCTGCAACGACGACTGTATAGGCTACTAAAGCGACTTGCCATATAAACAATAGCGCCATCACAATCATAGGAAACACAGCCACAAATTCTATTAACTGTGATCCTTTTTCATTTTTGGCATGTCGAAATACTCGTTTCATGTGTAACACATCCAATCCAATCAATCACCACTCAAACTATTAATCATTTTCACTAGTTGATTTTTAACAGCTGTACCCATACTCGAATCGCCTTTCATCGTAGCGGCAATGGCCCCCATGATTGCAAGCACCAGCATTCCAAGCGCGATCCACTCAAGCGCTTGTGCTCCTTTTTCGTTTTTCACATATTGATCCCACTTCATTTTCGTTGATACATATAATCTTGTTAACATGATGATTCCTCCTAAATTGATATATATATTTAAAATTGTTTCACAAATGTTAATGAATCTGCCTCATAAAGGATAGATTCTGGATAAAAGGGAATAGCAGTCTCTGAACGGGAATTAAACCTCCCTGAACGGGAATAGAACCTCCCGAACGGGAATAGAACTTCCCCGAACGGAAATAGAACCTCCCTAAACGGGAATTAAACCTCCCCGAACGGGAATTAAACCTCCCCGAACGGGAATTAAACCTCCCCGAACGGGAATTAAACCTTCCGAACGGGAATAGAACCTCCCTGAACGGGAATTAAACCTCCCCGAACGGGAATTAAACCTCCCTGAACGGGAATAGAACCTCCCTGAACGGGAATTAAACCTCCCTGAACGGGAATTAAACCTCCCTGAACGGGAATAAAACCTCCCTGAACGGGAATGGAACCTCCCCGAACGGGAATTAAACCTCCCTGAACGGGAATTAAACCTCCCTGAACGGGAATAGAACTTCCTCGAACGGAAATGGAACCTCCCCGAACGGGATAGAACCTCCCGAACGAGAATTGCCCTCACTCAATAAAAAATAGAACTTATTTATCTTAAAACCACACGTCTAGACCAAACGCTTCCGGATTGTATAACATGTTCAAAAATAGTAATCCGATGATTAATAAAAATACGGCTGGTGCTACTAAGAAGGTGGTGACGAGTGTTACTTGCGGGCTTGCTTTTGCCGCTTTTTCCTTTGCCCGGTATCCGCGCATAGCACGTAAATTTTCTGCTTGGACGCGGAATGTCGTAGAGACGGGAACGCCTAGGTCCGACCCTTGCACTAAAGAATTGACGAGCATTTCCAATTCTTTTGATGTGTTGCGGTCCAGTATGTGCTGGAAGGCTTGGCGCCTTGGAACCCCTAAATCTATTTCTCTATTAAATCGTTGGAATTCCTCGCTCAGCGGACCTTCCATTTGGTTTGTCACTTGGCGTAATGCGGCATCCAATGATACTCCTGCTTGCAAGGTAATGCTTACGGTATCTAGGAAGTCGGGCATCATTGTACTAATGATTTCCTGCCTTTCTTTTGCCAAATACATGATCCAAAGTGACGGAAACGCAAACCCAATTATCGGTAATAGCAGTAATGAAAAAAGGGCAAATGGCATGCCTAAAAATGAATAGATAATGGAAAAAGACAGTAATCCCATTCCGAGTACAAACCTTAATCCGTGCAAGCCTTTTTGAGTCAACCCCATTGGATTTCCGGCTCTGACAAGCATTTGTTCATCTTTTTCAAAATCGAACATTAATTTATACTGTTGTGCCGTCGGGCCCACATATTCCGCCGCTTTAATGAGTGGCTTCCAAATGATTTCTGCGAATTTCCTACGACTTTTCATCAATTTCGATTTTTGCAAATGAACGAGTAATTTCTCTTTTTTCACAATATAAAGCCATATAAAGACAAAGCCAATAAGAATAAATATTAAAACAATGACTGTTAGCAATTGGACGAGTATCTCAAAATAAGGACTCATAGAGCTACACCCTTATCGTTGTTATTTTTCGAATGACAAGGAACGCAAGAAGCTGCATCCCTATAAAAATTGTTAATAGGACAAGTCCCCATTTTGTAAAGAGCGGATTTAAAAAGCCTTCAATGAATAAATTCATCATCAAAGCCATCATTAATGGCATGATTGGAAGAATAAGCGCGATAAACTTCGCTTCCGCAGTGACGGTATCGACTTCCTTATTCACCCTTGCTCTTTCCTCAAGTGTATCTGCCATAATGCTTAGCACTTCCGCTAAATTTCCGCCAACGCGATGTTGAATGACAACGGTGCTGACAAAGATGTTTAATTCTTTACTAGCAAATCTTTCCCTGAGCTGATTCATTACATCTTCAAAATTTGTCCCTAGCCGAAGCTGCTGAACCATCCCTTTAAACTCTGGTCCAATCGGCGCCTTTAATTCCTCGCCGACCATTTCAATCCCTTGTGGTATCGTAAGTCCTGCCTTCATCGTATTGCTCATCATGCGGCAAACTTCCGGCAATTGTCGATTCAGCTTTTCCGTCAATTGATTTTGCCTGGACTTCAGAAAAAGCTTAGAGCCAAACCAAATGATTAAGTATGCTAATGTGATATTTATGATAAAAATAAGCTTGAATAAAAAGTGACCTGCAAACAGAAACGCTCCAAAAAGAAGGATGCAAATACCTGCATATTCAGATGGCTTTAATTGAATGTCTGCCTGAACTAACTTCTTTTTTAAATCTTCCGCTAATTCCGATCGATCATATTTATCACCAATTAAGATAATCGAGCTCTTTCTTTCTTGATTTAGCTCAGTATCAAACCATTTCTCCATTTTCTTATTTGCTTTATTTACATTTTTATAGTTTAGAAAATAATAAATTGAAATAAAGAGCGAAAAGAAAGTAGCACTTCCTGTTAATACAATTGCATTCACAACAACACCCCTTCCTTAAAAAGTGTTGAAGGAATCTCAATCCCGTGCTGTTTCATTCGGGTATATACTTTAGGGACATAACCTGTAGAGACGAAAGAGCCTAAAACTCTTCCTTTGTCGTCAACGCCATGCCGTTCAAACTTAAAAATGTCGTTCACTTCAATGCCACCATTTTTCTCATTTATTTCTGCAATACTGACGAGCTTTCTTTTTCCATCGGGCAGTCTTTCACTTTGGACAATTAAATCAAGTGCACCGACAAAATATTGGCGAACAACATCAACAGTAAGGGCAAGTCCCGACATGATGACCATCGCTTCTAGGCGCCCGAGTGCGTCTTTCGGTGAATTGGCATGGACGGTCGTAAGCGACCCCTCATGTCCCGTATTCATCGCTTGAAGCATATCAATTGCTTCTGAGCCCCTAACTTCCCCAACGATAATTCTGTCTGGCCTCATCCTTAAGGCATTCCGTACAAGCATACGAATGTTGATTTCACCCTTCCCTTCCATATTGTTGGGACGTGCCTCCATCCGCACTAAATTATCATGTTCGAATTTCAATTCGGCCATGTCCTCAATAATGACGACACGTTCACCGAACGGAATCGAACTTGATAAAACATTTAACAGTGTCGTCTTCCCGCTGCCCGTTCCTCCAGAAACTAAAATATTGCATTTTGCCTGTACAGCTGCTTGCAAGAATTCACTTATCTCTTCAGTAAAGGTTCCAAAATTGATTAAATCATTATGAGAAAAAGGATTTTTATTAAATTTACGAATCGAGAGAATTGGTCCATTTAAACTTATCGGAGGTATAACGGCATTGACCCTACTCCCATCATGCAAGCGGGCATCCACCATCGGAGAGCTTTCATCAATTCTCCTGCCAATTGGCGCAATAATTCGATCGATAATATGGCGAATATGCTGGTCGTCCTTGAACCTTACATCCGTCTTAATTAATTTTCCTTCCTGCTCTATGTAAATATCCCTTGGTCCATTTACCATAATCTCCGTAATACTATCTTCTTTTAATAAAGCCTCTAACGGCCCATACCCAACAGACTCATTAATGATCTGCTTTACGAGGGCTTCCATTTCCTGCCTTGGGATAATGGCCCTTTCTTCTTCAATCATTCGATACACTAATCGTTCGATTGTTTGCCGCATTTCTTTTGGTGGAAGAGTGGTGATCGTTTCAAGGTCCGATTCTTTTATTAAACGGTTTTTATAATGCCGAGCTCGTCTTTCCAACTCCATGTCCATCACATTCCATTCATCTTGTGAATGTAATGGATATTCTTTAACTTTTTCGAACCACTGCATTGTTAGATCACACTCCTTTTACAACCAACTTTTTAACCATTTTCCTCACATCTTGTGCGGTTTTTGATACGCCTTTATCGTGTTTTTTAAAATAAAAGGGCCGCCCCATATTGATTAAAGGCTGGACTCCATAAAAGTCAGCACGAATACTGCCAATGATCGGCAAATCAATTAATGTTCCGATGTTTTTTTCCGTCAGCTCAGCTTTACTATTATTTCGGTTAATTATGATAGATACATTGTTTTTATTACCGATTTGATAGCGGTGAAAATGATTGATTGTATGTTTTAATCCACGAACCGATAAGCTGTCTGGATTCAGTACGTAATAAATATGCGTTGCCTCATTCAGGGCTGTAAAAGTAGTCGAATTAAAAGTAGACGGCAAATCTAAGATAACTTGATCAAAATGATTTCTGCATGTCCTAATAATTCTTGTAATCATTTCTTCAGATGCTGTTTCAATTTGCTCAGGATTGGCTGGACTTAATAAAACATGGATGCCAGTATTTTCTTCTCTTACCGCAACATTTTGAATATGGTTAATCGAAAGCTCGTTTATGACAGGGAGTAAATCCATATATGATCTTTCCGGCTCGATTCCGAAGACGACCTCTATACCGCCAAACTGCACATTAAAGTCAATTAAAATGACGCGTTGATCACATTGCATTTGTAAATTTTGAGCTACCATAGCGGCAATTAATGTTTTCCCAGTCCCACCTTTTGCACTGTAAAATGCTCTTACATCGCCAGAACCTTCAAAGGCGTAATAATCACTTCCCTGACGATTACTTATAAAATTTGGAAATGGCTTCTGTAATATGGAAACTAATTTTTCAAGTTCATCCGGAATGATGACTAGCTCTTTCGCTCCAAGTTTCATCCACTTTCTCGCATTTTCAAAGGAACGATCCCTAACAAGACCAATTAAAACACTTGTCATCGGAATATGAGCAGGAACAACAGAATCCAGCATCAATTCGTCGATTAGAAAATACGAAATGTCGTCTTCTGCTACATAAGGACCTTGCCATTCGTTCGTTTCAATTACTTCAAAGTTATATAAAATTCTTTTTACATCCGTTAATAATGACTCGTCCTCTGTGACGACCATTGCATTTGTACTTCTCATGTAAAACCCTCTTTTCGCACTGATTCACTGCCTAAAATTATTTTTTATCGTCCTTTTCTTGTTTCTTTTCTTCTTTAGCAGGCTTTTTAGCTGGATTTTCTTTTTCATTATTAGCTGGTTTTGCAGGTGGATTGTCTTTTACTTCTGTTTTTTCTTTTACTTCTGTTTTTTCTTTTACTTCTTTGTTTTCTTTTATTTCTTGATTAACTGGTTCTTCTTGTACAGGGACTTCCTCGTTATTATTCTCGGAATCTATTTCATTATTATTCGATTCGAGCTGATTGACCCTCAATACTCGAATTTGGTCAGCCGTATTTTGCATATGAATCAGCTGCTCCGCCTGCTGAATCGTTAAGGAAACTTTAATGGCCATTCCCGTTTGGTTTTTATCCTCTAATTGAACTGATTCACTTTGAATAACATCAATATTGTTCATGATTCTTTTTGTTTCTATTTTCCCTTCATTATCCGATTTATACGATGCGATAATGTCGACTTTATCGCCAACAAATATTTCCTGATCCATAATGACGTTTTCCGTAGGATTTAACCAAACAATTCGATAGCCTTCCGGAATATCCACTCGTGATCGAATTAAATTTCTCGTAATGAGATCGCCTTTTTTCATGTTTACGATAAAAAGATGTTCTTCCATCTCTTTTTCACTCGTCAAAAATGAAGAGACAGCACTTGATTTTGGAATGCTTAGCCAATCAATCATATCCGGTGTAATTTCTGTATAGGCCGATACATCCTTCTTCGCTACTGCTACTTTTACCGATTGTCCCATCAATTCCTTCGCCTCGGAAACTTGGCTATTAATAAACCAACCTGTCAAGATTGCCAATAAAAAAGCAATCGTTAAAAATATAAAAGCTTTTCTTTTCGCACTAATCATTGCGTTCCTCCATCAATCCATACAAGATTCTTGTTCTAATTAATTGTTACAGCCTGAATGTAGGGGATTCCCACTGGTAACGATGCGCTTTCCGTTTGTATATGCTTTTTTACGTTAGGAAGATCTTTTTCAATCGCCTTACCGACTACCCAAATTTCTTTCGCATCTTTTTTCTCAATAAGGAATTTCCATAAACCATCCAAATCCCCTGATTGGTGTGTTTTGATTCTTCTATTTGGAAGTACTTCTGTGAGCATAAAGATCTTCTTTTTGCCTTCCTTATAAATCGCACTATATTTATTCGCACGTATGACTTTCATTGGACTAGGCGAGATAACCCAGCTAGATATTTTTGATTTCATATTCTGAATATGATTCATCACATCATTGTAATTTACACCGTTATGTATTATTTTTTGAATTTCATTTTTTAAAAATAAATACTCTGCTTTGTTGCCCCGAATCGGAATTGGCCATAAAACCTTATTTGGCAGCAGCCAGTTTTGAAGTCTGTCCAACATTTCGCCGGACACAAACCGCTCATCATAAAAATAGATAATTTTATCATGATCTTTAAATAGGTTGGTAAAATACTCCAGCTCCCCGTCCATGGTCGGATCTTTAAAGATAAGCTTCTTGGGAGATATTCCCGGCTTTATAAATCGAATTGCGTCTTGAAGATGAGTATACTTTCCTTTTAGCGATGCTTCCCTAACCATTTCATCTTCTTCATTAAGACTTAAAACTTCATCAACAAGTAACAGCATAAAATACTCCTTATTCATTTTAGAAATATGTGACTTTTCACCCTTCTTTTACTAATATCATGTGTTCACAAATCGGTCAATTTAGCCCAAAAATCACAAAAATTTGCACCTAGTCATTTTTTACTAGCACACTCCAATAGTTCTCATTTTTTCAAGGTCTATCGAAGTGGTTTAACATATTAAAATTTGGGTAACCATCTCATTCAACTCCAGAAAATGGAAGAAAATTTTCCTACAATCAAAAAATAGGGAAGATATAATCATTTTTTTAAAATATTGTTTGAGTGCCAGGCACTCAAACAACTTAGAGACAATTCAGAATTGTTCAAGTGCCTGGCACCCGAACAATTTACCATACGTATTCGATTATTTTGCCTTTAAATAGGTTGGTATCTATGTTGCAGCTTTTGGCGTCGATTCCATATTGCCAGGCTAGTATGTTTGATTGTTTAGGTGCTTCGGGATCATATTTAGGTGCTTTTTTCTCAGAGGTGATTCCTTTTTGCGGGTGTGCTGTCCAAAGTATCAGTTTTTTCTTCAAGTCTTTTTGACTATCAGCGGCTTTATTGTATGCCGAAAATAATGCTTGTTCTTTGGCAAAGACACCGTAAATTGCTGGAGTATAAGACGATTTGCTCATTTCATCAAACCAGCCTTCAATGAATTTAGCGTCAACTGGAAATGATGGTTCGATGTCTGCAAAAATCGCTTTACCCTTCGGAACTTTGAGCTTCTTCGCCATTGAGATCGCTTTTTCTGCGTGAGATTTACCATCTTCATACCCTTTTGCTTCTGTAATATGATTATAAATAATGAGGATTTTAGCTTTTTTTGAATGAAGATACTTTACTTCATCGGCAGTCAATCCAATTGACACATCCTCAATATTTCCTAAATATCTTCCCCAAACTTTTGGTGTGCCAAATTGCTCCTTCACACAAGCGTATAACTCTTTAGTAGTAAGGCTGGCAGAATCGACGCCCCACATAATATCATCTGAGCTGATGCCATTATCATTGTTCTTTTTATCTTTGTTTCCTTTTTTGCTATCCTCCTTTTCATGCTGCTTTTCTTGTCCATTTTTATCCCCGGATTTATGGTGATTATCATCTTTTGAAAAAAATAGGATGATTGGAATCAATAAAAGGATAAACATGGTTGTGAAAATGAAAAACGATTTATTCTTCATTTACCTTCCCTCCTTACTCCTTCCAGAGTATGCAAGGGAAAAATTATGGTATGGTTATAAATTCCTATTCATGCCTGTACGATAAAAATGGGCATTTTACGGTTGTTCATTTAACACATAGAGACAATCGCCACATAGAATAAGGTATCCAGATTAAAGGAGGTGCCTTTTAATGAGTGGAGGCTTTGGAGCAGGTTACGGAGGTTTTGCATTAGTTGTCGTGTTGTTTATTCTTTTAATTATCATCGGTGCATCATTTGTTGGTGGATATGGCGGAGGATTCTATTAAGAGTCATATCCATTAACATATAAGAAAAGCGTAAGGCGCCTAGAGCTAGACAATACGAGCTGATGTTGACTTATTGTAGGAAGAAGCTGAAGTTTAGCTAGTCGTTGGGCTCCTTAAACTAGACAATAAAAAAGGCCTTTCTTCTACCATTTTGTAGAAGAAAGGCTTACTTTTTTATCAATCATGATCGTAATTGTTTGTATTGTTCGTATACCATTTCCCAATCCATCAAAAAAGAAGGCCATAAATTTGGCCGACGCCTGACTGCGAGTGGATGATAGGCCACTGCCGTTTCGTAATCTTGAATTTTATGCCACTTGCCTCGAAGGTTCTTTACCTCAGCATTCGCTGTTTTAAAAAAAGATTGAACAGCCACATTCCCCATACAAAAAATAAAAGTCGGTTTAGCAGATAAAATCTGCTGTTCTAAGTGTTGCATACAAATTTCTCTTGTCTGCTCTTTTTCATATTTTCGAACTGGCCGTCTTTTTAAAATATATGTCACGTACAAATCTGTCATTTGTAAACCAACCTCGTGTGCAGCTTTTTGCAATGTTTGCCTCGTCCCACAAATGATCGGATTCCCTTCTTTATCCTCGCGTGCTCCTGGATTATCTAGAATGATCATTATCGAGGCATTTGGATTTCCTTCTCCCCACACCATGCGTGATCCTTGCTGATAAAGACCACAATCCTGACAACTCATTTCATTTTCAGGTGTCGGTATTTCAGGCCATCTTACAGGGCAAAAATCAGCCATTCTCAGAACTCCATGAAAGTTTACTCATATATTTCATCTGCATTTTTATAACGAAGTTTTTCAGACTTAATTGCCTCTTGCTTTTTATCCCTATTCGCGTCTTCTTTTTCTCTCGTTTTCATTTTTTCATTATCCCTTACAAATTTCATATCCCAGTTTTCCATATAAACATCATTCCTCCTGCCCAATCAAAATTCCAACATATCTTATCCAGATGTATGTATTTTATTCCTTATCACATAATACATGTATGTGGATTATGAAACTTAATTAAAAGAGGTTTTTAATCATGGATATGGATTTGGTCTGGAAGGTAATATTAATATTTGCAATTGGGACATTATATTTGAGACTTAGTGGACGAAAAACAATTTCTCAAATGACGATGCCTGAAGCTATTATTATGATTGCTTTCGGAACAATGCTTATTCAACCTGTAACGAGTAAAAGTATATGGACTACTATTGTAGTCGGCGCTATTTTCATGTTGGCTCTCGTCATAACAGAATGGATCCAAGTAAAATCTGACCTGCTTGAAACGATTATCTCTGGGAAATCTGTACTTGTTATTGAAAAAGGTCAGCTAAATGAAAAAAACCTGAAAAGATTAAGATTAACGGTCGATAAATTAGAGGAACGGCTTCGGCAACTCGGAATCTCTTCAATGAATGACTTAGAAACAGTGACTGTTGAAGTGAATGGAAAATTAGGATACACGTTAAAGCCTGAAAAACATCCGGCTACGAAAGAAGACATTATCAATCTCATACAACTTATACAAACAGGTCGAATGAGCAGTTCAATTATTAACAATGATTCGGACACTAACATTTTTACGGAAATCACGAAAAATGATCCTAAAGAACCTCCTCCAAATTATTTGCAATAAGCAAAAAGAAAAAGTGAATGATCACTTCTTCTTTTTGCGTTAATCTAATAATCGATTATTCTCATCCACTGACATTAGTTTGGCAGATTGTAATCCGCCATCTGCCTCAACAACCCCTGCTCCTCTACATACACTGCAATTATATTGCCAGCCTTCATCATCAGATAGCATGCCTGTACCTTCGCAGGCCCTGCATGTCAATTCTCGATCAACCATATTACTGCCTCCACTCATTCAGCTATTTTTTGACGACTTTTAACCCAATTAATCATTCCGCCCGCCAACATTACGTCTACTTGTCTTTCTGATAAAGTATGTTTCACCATTATAATCTTGTCCCGCTCTTTTACATTTATTGCAAATTCATTTCCTTGTTTAATCGTGGTTCTGACGTTTTTAAGTTCCAAGGTATCACCTTGATTCAAGCTGTCATAGTCCGCAGGATTGATAAAAGTCAAAGGCAATACTCCAAAATTAACGAGATTTTGCCAGTGGATCCGCGCGAAATCTTTAGCAAGTGCTACCCTCAACCCTAAATATCTTGGGGCAAGTGCGGCATGTTCCCGACTTGATCCTTGGCCATAGTTATATCCTCCAACTACTGCATGACCACCGAACTCGACTGTCTCCCTTCCCCTTGTATAATACGTTCGATCAATAATTTCAAAAGCAAACTTACTGATTTCAGGAAGATTGCTCCTGAATGGCAAAACGCGTGCTCCGCCTGCTAAAATTTCATCTGTTGAAATATTATCTCCCATTTTTAAAAGTATCGGGATTTTCATATGATCATGGAGCTCATCCATGGAAGGAATGGAAGCAATATTTGGCCCTTTTATTAGCTGCACGTTCTTAGCTTCTTCATAAGGCAAAGGTGGTTCCAGTAAATTCACATCTACTGTAGGATTCCTCGGTTCCTGTACTTTTGGATAAGGGAAATCCATTGTTCGTGGATCTGTAATTTTCCCAGCAAGTGCGGAGACTGCTGCCGTTTCAGGACTACATAAAAAAACACTATCCTCCCTCGTCCCTGATCGTCCTGGGAAGTTTCGAGGCGTCGTCCGCAGGCTGTTTCGACCTGTAGCAGGTGCTTGTCCCATACCGATACAGCCATTACAACCCGCTTGATGTAATCTTGCTCCTGATTGGAGCATGCTTGCGATATGACTCTCCTTCACTAAATCGGTGAGCATTTGTCGAGAAGTCGGATTAATATCAAATGAAATCCCCCCGGCTATATGTTTTCCCTTTACAATTTCTGCGGCGATGGCGAAATCACGAAAACCTGGATTAGCTGAAGATCCAATATATGACTGGTAGATTGGAGTACCGGCAACCTCTTTGACCGATACGACATTGCCCGGACTTGAAGGTTTCGCGATGAGCGGCTCGAGCTCAGAAAGATTAATTTCCTCTGTTAAATCATATTTCGTCTCAGCATCAGCCACTAATTCAATCCAATCATCTTCTCGCCCTTGCTCTTTTAAAAATCGTTTAATTTCTTGATCAGAAGGGAAAACAGTACCGGTTGCCCCAAGCTCTGCACCCATATTGGCGATTACGTGGCGATCCATCGCACTTAATGTTTCAACGCCTTGACCGTAATATTCAATAACTTTTCCAACTCCACCTTTTACGTCGTACCTACGAAGGAGTTCCAAGATGACGTCTTTTGCACTTACCCAATCAGGAAGCGTCCCAGTAAGCTTGATTCCCCATACTTGAG
This sequence comes from Bacillus sp. FJAT-49711, assembly GCF_018343715.1. GTDB lineage: Bacteria > Bacillota > Bacilli > Bacillales > Bacillaceae_C > Lederbergia. Next base: position 41,338 of record NZ_JAGYPL010000005.1, read on the forward strand.
GCATTTTCACATAAAAAGGTTCTCCTGCAATCGCTAAAGCTACATCAAGTCCACCAGCTCCCATCGCGAGCATGCCCATACATCCGTTTGCACAAGTATGGCTGTCAGATCCGAGCAATGTTTTACCGGGCTTAGCTAGACGCTGCATATGTACCGGGTGGCTCACTCCATTTCCGGGGCGGCTATAATACAGGCCAAATCGTCTCGTTGCACTTTGTAAAAACAGATGATCATCAGGGTTCTTGCTGTCAACTTGGATTAGATTATGATCGACGTATTGGGCAGATGCTTCTGTTTTAGCCCGTTCTAGTCCCATTGCCTCAAGCTCCAACATCACCATCGTCCCCGTCGCATCTTGGGTTAATGTTTGATCAATTTTTAAGCCAATTTCAGATCCCGGAATCATTTCCCCCGATAAAAGATGCGACTGAATTAATTTTTGCGTTATATTTAATGGCATTCAGCTACCTCCTAAGAAATACACTCATTTTTACAGTACTTCATAATAGGATTGTTCTTTCATAAGAAATGTATTCAATTAAAAAGCATTGTTCGACTAAGGAACAATGCTTCGTTTTTATACATGATTTTTGATCCACTTCCCAGTGAGCTGATAGACCTCATCTTTATTGATTTCATTTAACATTTCATGCCTGCCATCTTTAAAAAGGGTAAATTCAATGTTCAATAGACCCATTTCTTTATAATGCTTGATAACCTCTAATACTTTTTTGCCTCCGACAGGATCTTTATCACCACTAAAAAATAACATCGGCAATTCTTTCGGAATGGATTGATTTAGCTTTGGATCATGAATTTTTTCCAGTCCCTCAAAAAGATCATAGAAAAAACCCGAACTGCAAACGAACCCACAACGTGGATCATTCATATATTTTTCAACCTCATTAACGTCACGCGAAAGCCAATCAAAATCAGTTTTAGGGTTTTGTATACTTTTATTGAAAGAGCCAAAAGAAAGGCGATCAAGAAATGGGCTTGGGGTTTTATGGCCTTTTACACGACCCTCCCATTTTGCAACGATCTTTCCTAATTTTCCCGCTATCCCTGGGCTTCCGGCAGTTCCGGAAAGAATTACACCATGAACAGTGGAAGAATACTTTTGTATATATCTTCGAACTAAAAACGACCCCATACTATGGCCCATCAAAAAAACGGGGGTATGAGGGTACTCTTTTTGAATTGATTCGTTGAGATAATAAAGATCATCCACGACACGATCGAACCCATTTTTTTCAGCAAAAAAACCGAGCATGCCTGTCTTTTCTCCTGTTTCTCCGTGACCCCGATGGTCATTGCCAAAAACAAAGATACCATTCTGAACTAAGTATTCCGCAAATTCATCATACCTGTCTATATATTCTGCCATCCCGTGGGCTAGTTGTAGTATAGCAACTGGTTCAACATCCGCATCTATCCACTTTTTCACATAAATTTCAACTTCATCATCCATCTTGAACCAATCGATAGAAGTTTTCATTATGCTCCCCCTAACTCTCTATATTTACTATGGAAGGTTCACATCCATCACCTTCGCCATTATCTTTGGCAAATCCGTATTATTATGCAAGCCTCTAAATAATTCCGATCTTGGGCCAAATGCATACACAGGAATGTCTACGCCGGTATGCTGTGAAGTCGTCCAACCAATAAGTGCTCGTTCAGATACGATCTTATTAATAGCCTTTAACGGTTTATCAGCTTGTTCTATTGTCTTTACTTCTTCTTTTGTCAAATCAATTCCTGCATGTTTTTTCATTATTTCTTTTGCATTACTGCGATTTTTGTCCAATTGCATTTCCATATAACGACCAGAAGATTTTACCTTCCGAAGCACATCCAATTTTGCATCATACTTGTCATATGCTCCAACGGACATGCCGCCATTATCATGATCACCCGCTATAATAACGAGTGTATTTTTATCCTTTTTCGCAAAATCTACCGCAACTGACACCGCTTTTTCAAATGCTTCTATATCCTTCATCGCCCACGCGGCATCATTGTCATGCCCCGCCCAGTCAATTTGGCTGCCTTCCACCATTAAGAAAAATCCCGCTTCGTTTTGATTTAAAATTCTTAATGCAGCTTTCGTCATTTCTTCAAGACTTGGTTCTTTAGTTAAGTGGCGGTCCAGTTCAGGAACCATCCCTTCAATCGCGAAAAGCCCAAGTAATTTTTCCGGCATTTTCACATTGCTTAACTCTGTTTTATTCGTAACAATTTCATATCCTTTCTTTTTCCCTTTTTCCAATAATGATGTAAAATATGTTTTTCCTCCTCCAAGGAGGACATCCACCTCATTATCTAAATATTGCTTTGCTATTTCGGCCTCTTCTTTCCGGGAAGAAACATGGGCAGCGAAAGCAGCTGGAGTTGCATAAGTTATTGTTGAAGTCGCAACAAGTCCTGTCCCTTTACCAGACACTTTTGCAGCCTCCAATATTGTTTTAAGCTTTTTTCCATCTGGAGAAACACTAATCATCCCGTTATTCGTCTTGAATCCGGTCGCCATCGCCGTTGCGGCCGCAGCAGAATCCGTTACAGGTGAATTGGCGGAATATGTTCGATGCATCCCGACCAACATCGAATCCATGGCGAGTTCCTTTCCTTTATACAATCGATAATTAGTCGCATACGATGTTGAAAAGCCATCCGGGATCATAAAAATGATATTCTTTACTTCTGCATTGCTCTCAGCTTGGACTTGTAATGTAGGAATACTTATAAAAATAATAAGTAAGGCAATAAACCAATTATGTAAAAATCGTAGTTTCATTCATACACCCTCCTCTTTTATCAACATTTTATGTTTTGTATAGGAGGTTTTTTTATACAAAAAGCAGTAGACCAAACTGATCTACTGCACACTCACATTTAAATATGTTTTTAATGATTCGCCTTTTCCCACGAAGTACAATTCTTCTTTCCGATTCATTTCATCTGTTTGCGCCATCCATGGTTCCACACATATAAAACCCTGCTCTTGCTCCGTCCATAAATATACATATTTGAATTCTTCACCGTATTTCAGCGTAATATGTTTATCGATTTCAGGTAATGTAAAGGCAATTTCTTTTTTCTCGGCATCCAATAATACGAAGGATTCTATTTTACTAGTTAAATCGAGTCCATCTGATACATCTTTGATTTCAAAATCATTATCATCACGATAAGTTTTCGCATCCGTTTCATACTCAAGTTTTTTATTGGAAGTTATAAAATATGGGTGAAATCCCGCATAAATTGGCATTTCTTTATCAGATCGATTCACATACTCTTGCAAAATTTGCAGCTTGTTGTTCTTTAAAATATATGTATAAATAACTTCAAATTCAAATGGATACGCATTTTTAGTTGCCTCACTGCTTGTTAAACGCAATGTAATGGAAGCCTGACCCTCTGTATTAGTATCAATAACTTCCCACGGAAGATTTCTTGCGAACCCATGGTTTTTCATTTTGTACACAGTACCTTCCCACTCATACTCTCCGTCATGTAATTGACCTGATATCGGAAATAGAATTGGAATTCCACCACGGACATTTGCTTCTTCATCATAGAACGTTTTTTTATTTAAAAATAATGTTTCTACACCTTTTACTCCGAAAGATGTAATGATCCCGCCCCTTTCAGGAGCTACTTTCAACCAAGATCCAGTTTCTTTATCTTTTAAATGATAAATCGTATATTGTTCATCTTTTTCCTTCGCAATCTCGTACATTCTCAAACAACCTTTCTGATCATCATAAAGAAGTAAGGTATCTTTTCTTTTCGCGAAAATAAGCCCACTCTTTAAATCCTATTTCTTTTAATTTTGCTCTAACTAAGTCAAAATCATCCCCGACCCGTTCAGGATCATGAGCATCGGAGCCAAATGTAACTTTCACTTGATGATACAGCGCTCGTTCAAGAATTTCATCAGCTGGATACCAGCCGCCACAATCTTTTGTTTTTCCAGAGGTGTTAATTTCAATCGCGACATCATGTTCTGCTATTATTTTTAAAGTACGATCCACTACATCTGTTTCAATCGAAGAAAAGTCTGGATAAAATCCCTTCATCGCGTCTATATGGCCTAAAATTTGAAACACTCCACAACTTGCCGACTGTTGAATTAGTTCATAATACTCTTCCTTTGTACGAACTCGTTCTTTTTCTGTCAACCCTTCCCAACGAGACTTTTTGAAAATACTCACTCCGTTTACAAAATGAACGGACCCAATAATATAATCGAAAGGATACTGATCATAATATTTGCTATATAAGTCAATATATTCTGGAAAAAAATCAGATTCCACTCCTAGAAGGACATCGATTTTCCCTTTATATTCCTCTTTTAGCTGTAAAACTTCCTTCACATATTCAGGAAATGTACTTATCGCCATCGCAATTCCTGGATGGAGTTGGTCCTTTTCGCTCGCAAAATAAGGAGAGTGGTCGGAAATGCCGATCATATCCAGTCCCTTTTCGATAGCTGCTTCGATATAATCCCGTATATTGGCACGGGCATGCCCACAGCGATCATGATGGGTATGAAAATCAAATGTAAGATGGGAGTTCATATAATTCCTCCAATTCAAATAATTGTTTCTTCTATATTATCATACTGCAAATAAAAGCAAATTGCCGATTAAAAGCATTTAATTATTAATAATACTACCTTTCTCTGGAGCGCCTTTAAAAGAAAATCACATTAAACATATCAGAATAATTAATTGTTCGTAGTTGATTACTATATTACAATATATTCATATACATTTTTATATAGTTAACGGAGGAATACAATTTGGAAACGATAAAGATTTCATTACCAACCGCCTTTATGTTGGAAACACTAAGAGCGAATGGCGTTACGGGCGATCAAATACTCAAACAAATTAATAAAAACGATATAAGTCCTTGGAGAAAAATGGATGAAACCTTCGACTTTACAGAGCTAGTAAAACTAGCAAACACGAACGAAAAAGATTTTGAATCTATCATTAAAAATGGATACTCGATAAAGTTCATGACTATAAACGGGCTTAAAAACTTGTTGCGTCTAAAATTTAATAAGATTCAAGACCAAGACTATGTACAAAGCGAAAAAGGAATTTTGGATCTCGCTTTAAATGAACAGGAATTGGCGACGATGAAACAAATGCTTTCAAAAAATTGTACCATTCATGTTTATGAAAAAAAGATAAGAATTGATTTTTATTAAATGGATTAGGTTCCTGCCAAATTGTAGGGACCTTTCATTTTACTTTTACTAATTGGCAACGATAATGTCCTAATCGTTGATTAATAACAATTATAAATATTTTTTGAATCCCTTACTTACAGATCCGTTATATCCCGCCCAAAACTGGTAAGCCCTTTGACGCTTCGAACTACTTAAAAGCATAATCTTATGACAATCTTTCAATTTACAAAAATCCTCAACATATTGCATAAGCTTTTGTCCGATCTTCTTACTTCGATGTTTCTCATGGACAACTATATTCTCAACTATTCCATATGGTCCCATGCCATGTAAGGCCTGTAAACATATGTTTAGTGTGAGAGTCCCCAATATTTCTCCCTCTTTATCGTATACAAGCAAAAAATTATTACGGTCTCTTTTTTTTGGTACTAACATTCTGTAAAGTTCACATATTTGTTCTTTATCAGATATCTCAGCTTCCCGAATCATCCATAATTGACTCCTTTCTAGATTAATTATGCTGATTTCATATGGAGCATTTATATAAGAAGCATTAAGCTTTCCTATTTTTACACCTCATTATCTAACTGTTTGCCTGATTTCTTTAATAGCCTTTGCAATTTTTCCAATGCCCATATTAATATACTTTTCTTCTACTTGAGAAACACTTAAGCGTATCACGTTTTCTTTTTTATATTGCGGTAAATACATAATACTGGCATCTTGTACAAGGACATTTTCCTTCCCTAATTCTTCTACAAGCTTTTTCGACTTTACATGTGACGGAATCTCAACAGTAGAGTAAAACCCCGAATGGGAGCAAGAATACGTATTGTCAGGTAAATGCTCCGAAAAAGCTTCTTGCAACACCTTTCCTTTTTTATGATAAATCGTCCGCATCTTCTTAATATGAGCATCATACATTCCGCTTTTCATATAAATCTCCAGTGCGCCTTGTGTAAGTAATGGAGTATGCAAATCATCCGCATATTTTGCACGTAAAAAGGTCTCTATCATTGTTTCAGGAATGACGGTTATTCCTAGACGTAATCCTGGGAGGAGCACTTTCGAAAAGCTCTTTGTATAAATGACCCTGCCTGTAGGGTCAAATGCAAACATTGGATCTCGTTTTGAATTAATATCCAAGTCCCCCATATAATCGTCTTCCACAATATAAACATCGTATTTTTGAGATAATTCAACGATCTTCTTTTTTTCCGAATTTGTATAACTATATCCTGTTGGATTATGAAACCTTGAAACGATATAAAAAAATTTAATGTCCTTTTCTTTAAACAAATATTCCAATTGTTCAAGATCTATACCTTTATTTGTGACCTTGATTCCGTAAACAGTAGGGTTATGTACTTGAATGGACTCAATGAAAGCATGGTGCGTTGGCTGCTCGAGACAAATATTATTTTTCCCATTTGGAAATGGAAGCGAGACAAAAAGGTTTAACGCTTGTTGAGAACCAGTGACAACACATATTCTTTCAGCTGAAGTAAAGACTTGAAGATCTTGCAAATGCTTCGCTAACTGTTCCCTTAATGACTTCATTCCTTGAATTTCAGAATAGGAGAACATCTCTTCTTTATATATGTCAATCGCTTGATTCATACAATGTTGAAAATCACGAAATGGCATGATTTTTTTATCCGGCCCCGCTGAAAAAAAATCAATGATAATTGGTTTTATAGATTTCTTTTTACTAGGTTGATAACGATCTACAATATAATAGCCACTTTTAGGCACCGCATAAATAAGATGTTTCTTTTCCAACTGCTCATATGCTTTTATAACAGTATTCCGGCTGCATGAGAACTCATTAGATAACTGTCGAATGGAAGGCAATTTACTCCCAGGCTTTAAAATTCCTTTAGTTACTCGCTGATCGATCTCCTTCATAATTTCCTCATATATAGGCAATGTTGGACTCCTCCTCCACATCTGTACGGGTACAGTGTATAAAACCATTTCTTTAAAAATGACTTCCTCACAAGTATACTTTACATTGCTTCAAAGTTTTACAAAAAATCCAATAAATGCAAAATTTGAGGAGGACGAAGATGAGAGTTTTAAAGATTTTTGCTATTTTAGTAATGTTCTCACTAGCAGCGGTATTTTCTATGAATACTGTGACAAATGCCGCCCCGACGAACAGCAAAGAAAACAATTTAGAAAAAGTATTCAATGGAGTCAAAGGAACGACGATCATTAAAAATGTAAAAACAGGAAAAACATATGTTGTGAATGAAAAAAGAAGCAAGAAAAGATTTACTCCTGAATCTACTTTCAAAGTACCGAATGCCATCATTGGACTGACAATGAAAGCTGTAAAAGACGAATACGAAGTGAAAAGATGGGATGGTGTCGTCAGGGAATTTGAAGAGTGGAATACCGATCATTCATTAGCTTCTGCTATGAGGCAATCGGCAATCTGGTTTTATCAAGATATGGCAAGGGATATCGGAGTCAGACAGATGCAAAGCAATGTCGATAAAATGAACTATGGAAATCGGGATATTTCCGGAGGGATCGATACCTTTTGGTTAGATAGCAGCCTGAAAATTTCAGCCCGTGAGCAAGTAACTTTTATTGAAAAGCTCGTCAAAGAGAAATTGCCTTTTGATAAACAAGTATTGAAAACCGTGAAAAGAATGATGATTAACGATGATCAAGATGAGTATGTCATCCATGGAAAAACAGGCACGAGACTATCAGACCTAGGTTTAGGCTGGTACGTTGGATATATTGAAACTTCAAAGGACACATGGGTTTTTGCAACAAATGTGGAAGGCAGTGGGACGGTTGCAAAGAATATTACACGCGATTGTTTACAGGAACTGAAAATTATCCGTAATCGTTCCAAATAATGTTTGGAGGAATTGTATGCATTACAGTCGTTTTGTAAGGTATGCTGGAATTTGTATAGGGATCATCTTTATAGCAATAACGTTTTATAGTATGATTCTATTTTTACTATCGAATTCATTAGGAAATGCACTGAATTCGGGACACACTGAACAACTACCCATACAGAATATAATCGCATTAAGCTTCCCTATAATATTTGGAACCTTAGCAATTATATGTTCTGTTAAGAAAAGAATGAAAGTCACTCCATATTTTTTCGCAATTTGTTCGATTGTTTCTATTGGTTTTTTTGTCCGAAGCATTGGCGCTATTGGCATTGGACCAGAGTTTGGATTGTTTCTTTTAGTCATCTTATCTAGTCTCTTAACAATTCAAACTTGGAAGGAAAATAAACAAAATTAAAACATAAGGGCGTCTGAAGAAAGACGCCCTTATTCGCTATCCATTTTGTTGTAATACAGCACTTGTTGGATCTTGTCTTCCCTTTACTTTATCAATCTTATCAATAAACATCTGGAAAACTTTCTTTTTCTCCTCTAAGTCTCTAATTCCCTCTTTTAATTCTTTGAATCGTTCTTCGAAAGGAGAGTGATACAAATGGCGGATGTTTCGTATGATTTCTTCATTTACAGTGGATTGAATGACTTGTTTCGTGATGCTGAATTTATAAGAATATATTTGCAGCTCTCTTTTTGTATCCTCATATTCCTTATCAATTTCCACTAAAATGTCGCCTATTTCTTCTTTCCATTCTTCCAAGGATTTTTTCACATGAGCTTCCATCGTCAAACTCCTTTTTCATCAACGCTTTTTTCGCTAGACAAAATAGTCACTATATTACATTTTAGCGAATGATCTTTTCAATAAGATAACGATAGATTTACATGTTATCAACAATTGATGAAAAAGAAATTAAGTTACTATGCTAATTTCTGCCCACAATTAGAACAGTAGTTGCCGCCGCTCGTTTTTTGCCCACAGTTTGGACAGAAATTCGGTATTTTGTTTCCACTTGAATTATTTCCTTGAGAAGATTGATTCTGATTTTGATTCACGTTTTTCATCATTTCATTGGCGACATTCATGCCCATCATCATGCCTGCCATATCTGCAGCAGCACCGCCGCCTTTTACTTTTCCAGATGCGATCCCATCAGTCATCTCAACTTGTTGATATTTTTGAATATCGCCAATCATCCCGTGGGAAGCTGTTTTTGTAATCATCTCTTGAATTTTCTCAGGATAATTGAAGCTCATAATATTGAATCCCTTAATCGTCATTCCACTATCAATGAGTTGCATATCGAGATCTTCCTGAATTCCTTTTGCTATTTCAAAAGAATTTGCTTGAAGATTGAACATGTCCTTTCCTTCTCTACTGATCCACTTCATCAATAGTTGATCGAGAATCGAAACAATCCTAATTTTGATGTCTTCAACGAGATAACTATTTTTCACCCCGGCAATTTTATCAATTAAAGCTACATAATCATTCACTTTAAAATTAAACGTTCCATTAGCGCGGATTGGCATACCTCCAGGAAGCATCGGCGTTGGAATGTTAATAGCGTTTTTCGTACCCCATTTAACAGTAAATTCCTTCGTGTTCACGAATAAAACTTCCACGCGCATGCCACTGTTGAAACCAAATTTAAATCCTTTTAATGTCGATAAAAAAGGAATGATTTGCGATTCAATATTATAATCCCCTTCATCCGTGAAAATCCCTTCGATCTTTCCATTATTAATAAAAATGGCATCTTGTCCCGGACGAATAATCAGTCTACTGCCTTTTTTAATTTCCCGGTTGCTCCATTTCCAGAAAATCATATCATCTCTGAATTCTTCCCATTCAACAACATTTGCAAATTGGTTTTTAAATAATGACATGCATCACCAAATCCTTTCCATATATTTTTTAAAATTTCCCCCGACTGCTGCTATAGGAGTGGCCGCCGCCTGTAAATCCTCCGCCACTTCCGCCGCCCCCACTGCTATTATTATTCGATGGTTTTCTTCTTTTTGTAGTCGTAGTTCTAATATAAACATCACTTCTATCCAATACCCTAGATTTATTCTGATCTTCATACGTACTACTATTTATCGTAATTCTGCCACCTGAATTGTAAGCCATTATTCCAACTATTATTCCCGCTAATCCAAGTGAACAAATGATTTGAAACCATATATTGAAAAATATATTATCCGGATCCACGCCAGGGCGAAATCCCATATATTTATAAGAAGTTTTAATAAAAGTTTCAAATGCATGTTCATAGTTTCCGCTCGATAAATCTGGAGTGATCTTACCACGTATCGAATCTAAACGATTACTGTCTAAATATTTTTCAGCTTTTTTAAATCCTGCTAGAACAATATCCCGCTCTTCCATATCAATTGCAAGAATGACGGTATTCCCATGTGGTTGATCATAGCCGGGAGCTTTTTCATCATAAAAATCTCCCATATACTTTTCGATGTCTATTCCATCAGCATCTTTTTTCGTCAATATAATAAAATCCGTATTTCTCTTCGCCCCATATTCATTGGCCAACGCCTCAAGCCTTTGAATTTGATCGCCATTTAATAGTCCAGCATTGTCATAGATTTTCTGTTCTGCTGCATGAGCATTTGTGGAAAATGGCAATAAAACGAATAGGAAGGCGAATATTAAAAAGTACTTTTTCACCATAAACCACCACCTAAAGAAAGGGAAATGAGTTTTAGTGCAATAAAGGTTGAGCCCGCAATTCCGCCAAACCACATTCCTACTTTCGCTATGCTAATTGGAGGTTTTCCAACTACCTTCCCTGTTTGGCCATTCATCGCAAAAGTGTGTTCCGCTTTATCATAGTCATAATAGACCATCCATACAGGAAATAGCGTATAAATACTCTTTATTTTTTTAGTATCTATTTGTTTATTTTTATATGAGACCGTCGAATAACCAGAAATCGTAGAACTAATATATGAGTCTATAAATCTTTGTATTTTTGACTTTACCCTCGGCAATAATTCCTTATCATCGTAATTGTACTTTTCGGCTATGTATCCAGCTAAATAAGGGGTTTTAAAATCTTTTAAATCAGTATAATGATAAGGCTCTAGTTTATCCATCATTCCATCAACCATTTTTTCCGATGCATCGACGGGAACTTTTACGTAATCAAGATTAATATCACGATAAACATCGAAATATTGTGTTTCTGTGTAAATATAATCTCCCCGAGTATACGTACGAACCTTTGTCCCCGTAGCATTTACCTTTACCTTGCTGTTTAAATCATACATCCAAAAAGGAACATACATACCGGTAATATTCTTTATTCGATCCGCATTCATAAATCCTTTTGGAGTAAGACGTCCATTTTTACACCAAGCCTTAAAAGCATTAATCGCTTCTTCCTTACTAATTTTAAAGGGAATTACTTTTCCAGGTGCCAAAATGCCAGAGAGCCGATCCGCAAGCACAACAGCTGCACCGCAAAAACTACAAGAAGTGGCTGTTGTATCAGCATCAGTGATGATGACTGCGCCACAGTTTTTACAATGGTATTCTTTCGCCTCATCGTCTGAAAATGTGGACTTGATAAAATCCTCATCGAAGTTTTCAATATTTTCCGTTCTTCCACAACTATGACATAAAAGCGTCCCCGTCTCGCTATCAAACGTCATATCATCTCCGCAGTTCGGACATTTGTACTGCAGAATCATATTTTTTCACCTCTTTCATCTACGAAAGCTGTAGCCTAAGCTACAGCTTTCGTTTAAGGACTATCATTTTATTCTTTATTTTTTAATGTTGCTTTTAGTGCTGCCAACTCATCCTCAACGCCTGTATCACCACTATCATATTTTGCGGCTAAGTCCTTTATGTCATCTTTAGGACTTGTATTTAATTCAGCCATAGCAGTTGCTTCATCGAGGGCTTTATTTACTTTTTCCTCCATTCTTTCAAATGCAGAAATCGAGTGACCTGCACCTGCTACAGAAGATCCAATTTTATTTAATCTTTCTTGAGTTTTGGCAACAGCCATTTTACCTTTAAGCATGGACCTGCGCGACTCGAGTTCTCCGATATCTTCTACAAGCTTATCGTGCATTTGCCTCATTTTAAAGGCATTATTAGCTGCCAAATTATAAGCTTCCTGTAATTCAGATTGTTTGGAAACCAATTGTGCTTTTCTTTCTAAAAACTTTCTAGCATCCTCGTCATTTCCAGCTTCTACTGCTTTTATGGCATAATTTTGCATTTTCTCAACATCTGCTTTACACTCATCGAGTGCCCTTTTCGACCTTTGTTCCTCCGCCATCACCGAAGCGGTTTCTGCTTTTACTTTTCCTAAATCACTGCTGAGGTTCCGCATGTATTGATCAATCATTTTCTCCGGATTTTCAGCCTTGTCTAATAATGCATTAATATTACTCGCCATAATGTCTTTAAATCTAGATAAAATTCCCATAATGCCCTCCTCGAATATTTTGACTTTAATCTATATACCCCTTCTACTCGAAAAAAGTTTCATTTTTTTATAAAAAGTTAACCAAGCAGTTTTAAGCCTACAGCACCTGAAATGATGCAAATGAGAAAAAGAATTCGCTTCCAGCCAGCGGATTCATTGAAAAATAATATTCCCATGATGACGGCACCTGCTGCCCCTAAGCCAGTCCAAACTGCGTACGCAGTCCCTAGTGGAATATCTCTCATTGCTAAAGACAGAAAAACAAAACCAAGTCCGAATGTCGTAATGATAAGAAAAAGTCTGCCAATTGATTTTCTTTGTAGAAAAAGATTGATGCTCATGACCCCGAAGATTTCTCCGAAGCTGGCAATAACTAAATAAATCCATGCCATCCTACTGTTCACCTACTTTTTTTGAAGGTGAATCCTCTGTTGTCATTTTAATTCCAATAACCCCGATAATAATTAATCCTATGAAAAGAAACTGGTAAATGGAAAATTCAGCATGAAAGAAAATAATATCTACTAGAACAATTAAAGCCGCACCTGATCCAGTAAAAACAGCGTAAACCGTTCCAGCGGGCAATTTTCCACAAGCCTTAATGATAAAAAAGAAACTACATACAATCATGACAATAGTGCCGATCCATTCTAAGGTCGTCGTTGAATACCTGAGGCCAACAACCCAAAAAACTTCTACGATTGTAGCAAAGAGAACATACATCCAACTCAATTAAACGATTCCTCCAATAAATGAATTGGCTTTATTTTAACATATTCCAAGGTACTATGTTTTTTATGAGGCTCAAAGCCTTCCCTTATGAAAGAAAGAGGGGTGAACATGGAATTTTGTAGTAATCGTTTTAGATTTTAAGACAAAGATTATTAAAATCACTTATTGGAAAGCTAACGATGCCCTTACTGTGATTGGCTACCTTCAACTCATTTTTTCTAATCACTTAGAGCACCAATAACGCGATTGATTCCCTTCACCTCATTCCTTCTGAACACTTAGGGCACCAATAACACGATTGATTACCTTCAACTCATTTTTGCTGACCACTTAAGGCACTAATAACGCGATTGGTTACCTTCACCACACTTTTTCTGATCACTTAGGGCATCAATATTGCAATTTAAGTCTAGATGATATTCGATTCGAGATGAATTTCTCTTAAGCTTCCTGTTTCCATCCAAATTCAAATGGATTCGAATGAAAGCTGAAGATTATTCGCTCTATACAAGTAACCTAATCCATGGCCAAAACTTCTCCTATTCACAAAAACACCGCTACTATAATCGGGGTAAGCACTGATGTAAAAATAGCGCTCAATACCATGGCTACCGTGCTAGCTGCCCCTTCCCTTAAATCACTTTCCATAGATCGTGCTGTGCCGATTGCGTGGGAAGCACTGCCCATTCCAAGTCCTCTAGCAAGATGATGGTCGATCCCGACCCATCTAAATAAGGAATGGCCCATGACGGCCCCTCCTATTCCTGCCACCATCACAAGTACGGCTGCTAAAGTTGGAGAGCCTCCAATGCTAGCTGCAACGTCCATAGCAATCGGCGAAGTTACGGATTTTGGTAAAAGTGAAAGCAAAAGAAGGCGATCCAAACCCATCCATTTTCCAAACAGCAGTCCACTCGCCACTCCTAAAAAAGATCCGAGCAAAGTGCCAATTAATATAGGAAAAGTATAATCTACCAGTATTTTTCTATGTTGATAAAGTGGGTAAGCCAATGCCACAACGGCTGGTCCAAGAAACGCTTCAATCCATCTTCCACCAATAAAATACGTTTCATATGGGATACGTAATATCAATAAACCAATTACAAGAATAATAGTAGAAGTTAAAACGGGTAGTGTGAAAGGATGGGGGAATTTTTGATTCAGCTTTCTAGCGGTAAAAAACACAATTAACGTAGCCGAAATGGCGAGCAATCCTATTAAACTATCATTCATTTTCATACCGCCTTTTTCGAAGCAATTGCTGACTCAGAATCCCTGTACTGACCATCACTAAAGCGGTGCTAAACAATATAATCAAAATTAAAAGAATTCCTTGTACATTAAATAATTGTGGAAAACTAATAATTCCTACGGTTACGGGAAGAAAAAGCAAAGGCAAATATTTAATGAGCAGGACGGATCCTTTTTCGATCCATTCCTGCTTAAAAAAACCTGTCGAGAGCAACAAATATAAAATGAGCATGCCTATAATACTTCCGGGAATGAAGAGATTCAACGTCTTTTGAATCCAGCTTCCAAGCAAAAAGATAAAATATAGAAGCGCAATCTGTAAAATCGTTTTTACTATCTTCACTGTCAACTCTCCAATTGCGGTTCTTTATTTGTTACACCGAGCACATCCAGTAAGAAAACAAACACTGGAATTCCGATAATAAGTCCCCAGACACCAAAGAAGTTTTGGGAAAAAATCAAAACGATAAATGTGTAAAATACGGGTAAATCCGTCTTAGAGGACATTAATTTCGGATTTAAAATATACGCTTCTATAGCGTGAATAATCATAATGGCCACAACAACGTAAAATACTTTTATAAATCCTCCAATTGTATAGGCAATCAGACAAAGCGGAACTAACGATATGATGACGCCAGCTACCGGAATGAGGCCTAAGAAGAAGATCATAATGCCCAAACCAAATATTTGCGGAAAGCCTAAAATCATCAAAGAAATAACTGTTAATGCACAATTCACAATGGCAATAATAAATTGCGCTTCAATGACTTTACCAAACGTACGTGAAAACTTTTGTGCAAAAAATTCAATTTCATAATAAAATGGAGCAATTTTACTTTCTTTAAATTTAGCTGTAAATTCTTTTAATCGAGGTTTTTCCAGCAAGAAAAACAAACTCAAAAGCAACGCAATCAACACTTGAATACTTGTTTTACTAATATCGGTAAATGATTTTACTAAAAATGTAAAACCATTTTCTAAATAGGCTGTTATTTGATTATTTGAAATAAATGATTCAATATAATTAATTACGACATTATCATGTGGACCCTCTGCATAAAATGCCGTTATCCTTCTCACCAACTGGCTAATTTCCATCGTAATAATTGGTAAATATTTCACAAGGCCCCACGTTAATAACCCGACAATAAGCGTATAGAGCAATACAGCAAGTATTTTTCGGTTAATTGGAATACGCTTTGCCGTAAATTCCACTAGTCGGTCCATTAAAAATGCAAAGATGAATGTAAGTAAAATTAAATTAATCATACTCCTCACAAAATACAAGATTAATACGATTAATCCGAAAATGATGAATCGTTTAACACCTTTTTTTTGAAAGAACTCTGCAATGTTCATCCGTTTCATTTCCCCTTATTTGATTTCTAATTTTTATTATCAACATAAAAGCCTACGATTACAAGAGTTCCGAAAATAAAAAATCTACTCCAATGCAGATTGGAGTAGAAAAAAAGTTATTTTTTACCATCTTGATATTTCGCCAAGTATTCTTTCGCTTTCGCTGAATCCGCTTTTAGCTCATTTCCTGTTTCGACAAGTGGACTAACTGTCGAAGAAGCTTTCATTTTATTTCCTTGATAGAAGTTAATAAATTCTTCTTGATTAATAGAGTAAAGAATCGCTTTTCTTAAATCTTCACTGTTCGCTACTTCTCGATTAGATGTATTAACGAGTAAGTAAGAAACGGCATTGCTCTTATTTTTTTGCAGGTGAAGCTTGCTATCTCCTTCAACGAGGTCATATTTAGTTTCAGGAACACCATTGAATAAGTGGATCTCACCATTTCGAAGAGCAGATAATGCACTATCAGGATTTTCAATGAATCGAACCGTTACTTGAGAAATTCTTGGTTCAAAATCCGTGCCTTTCATATAGGCAGGGTTTTCGTAAAAAATCGCTTCATAATCATTTTTATACGATAAAATATATGGGCCGCTTGCATATAAATGATTATTGTATTGATCACCCTCTGTCACTGTATTTTGATCACCATAAGGAATATCCTTCGCTGGGTCAAATGAAGCTATATCATACGTATTAATGCTTTCGACTTGTTTTTTCGATACAATCCCTGCAGATTGGTGCGCCATATAGTTCAATACTTGTGGGAATGGCTCTGTTGTCGTTACTTTGACAACTTGGTATTTTCCATCTTTATTATTCGCATCATTTTTATCCGCAACTAGTTCTTTAATTTTCACATCTAATCCATCTTCAAGTGCTTCTCGGATTGTTCCGTTTCCACCTGATTGCTTCACGGAATCAAGCTCGCTTAGGTCTGTTACAACTTCAGCATCTTTAATATGCTCATGCAAGCTGTAAGTACGATGATCTGGTACAGAGTCTTTATCTTTAGCACGATTCAATGAGAAAATAACATCGTCCGCACCTACACGTTCACCAGAGTCAACAGCTTTTTTATCTGTAATTTTTGCAAAATTAATATCATCTCTTAATAAGAAATAGTAATCTGAGTTTCCATCTGCAATGCTGTGATTTAGTGAAAGTGAACCGTCAGAAGTTACGACATCATCATCCGTTAAATTAACAAGACGAACATACATATTTGTATTCAGTGTATTGATTGAACCATCATTCCCTTTAATTGGGTCAAGGGATGTTAATGTTCCTATTGCTTGTTGAACGATTAATGGATCCGTTTCTCTTTTCGATTTATCGGTAAAATCAATTGTTTCCCACGCAACTGCGCGAGATTTTGCAAGACGGACAGTATCAGCGTTCACAATATCCTTATTAACACCTTGTGCTTTAAAAGAATTATATAGGGGTACAATATAAGCTTTATCAAAAACAAGACGATCTTCAAATTTCTTATACGTATCAGCAAATTGATCTGGTGTTTCTGTAGCTGCTTGATCAATTAACTTATCTACTTCTTCATCTGACATAATGCTATAATCTCCACCAGTTTTGAAAAGCGAACGAACTGCATAATCAGGATTTCCTGTTACCGTTGTCCAACTAGAAACCGCTAAGTCATAGTTTCCTGCATCTTTTTGCGTAGTAAAGCTACCATAGTCTGGTTGGATATTTAATTTTACTTCAAAACCATTTTTAATTAGCTGATCGCGAACGATGTTCATATCATCTTCACTAGTGCTCATTCCAAGAATTTCAATTGTTGGTTTTGATGTATTTGCTGTTTTATTACCTTCATTCGACTTTGATTCATTTTTAACATTTGATTTCGTATTGACACATCCAGCCAATACGAGGATAAACGCTAATAATAATGGCAATATGGCTTTTTTCATTTTCTTTCCTCCTAATATTTAAATAGACTTTCGGCATACACCGAGTTAGATAGTACAAGTTTTTCTAGTACCGTTTTTTTATTTCCCTTCCTATTTAATAGGGGGATATTTCACTTTTATTAGTAAAATTACCCGTTCTATATTGAACGAGATAATAATTTACATACAACGTAAGAGCTAGCTACCGTTGATTTCCGTTCCAGGCGGACGCTTTCCGGGGGGCGTGCGGTGAGCCTACTCGGTCGCTTCGCGCCCAGCGGGGTCTCATCTATCACGCTGTTCCCCCAGGAGTCGCCGCCTTCCACTTCAATTCAACTAAGATATTCTTTTGCTCATGGTAAGGTCAGTGATCATACCATGTTCCAAAATGCCGTTTATGGGAAAGGGAAAACGCCAATGTTAAACCCTAAATCAAACCAAAACGTCAAATAAAGAACAAAAAGAAGCCCAAAAATGGTGAAAAAGTATACCTATCCAGCCCGGAAATTGTAAGAAAATTAGTCGATCGTTTTTTTCGCTGTAGCATCAGGAAAAAGAAGCTGCCAAGGGATCAACTGTTTGAGTTTTTCCAATCACAATCTTTATACGGAAGAATATTCCATATCATTGGGGAAAGATAATCTTCGGCTTTTACTAATACCCCCAAAACGCCTGAAAAATGGAAACCCGTTTATAAAGAAAGAACACCAGTAGAACGATCAAATAAACTAGAAGAAATGAATTATCATTTGGAATCTGGTCGGCATCGGTCTACTAAAATATGGTACATCCGGTCATATGCCAT
This sequence comes from Bacillus sp. FJAT-49711, assembly GCF_018343715.1. Classification (GTDB taxonomy): domain Bacteria; phylum Bacillota; class Bacilli; order Bacillales; family Bacillaceae_C; genus Lederbergia. The sequence goes on from NZ_JAGYPL010000005.1 coordinate 59,949, forward strand.
TATGATGTGTCAGCATATTGATGCTTGGTATTTTCATCAAAAAGATGAACTGTTGTTCCTTAACAGTCAAATTCCCTGTTCAATGGCTAAATTTTTTAAAGGATCTTATCCAAGGGTTTACTGCTTTTAAAACAAAATCCATTAAAGGTTGATTGAAGCGAAAGTGCGAGACTCCTGGTCGGCTAAAGACGGCCACGTCCTGTGGCCAACGCCGACACTAGGACGTCCTGTCCGTCGCGGGATCTGCGGGACAGGTGAGACCCCACAGGCGTTTACGCCGAGGAGGCTCACCGCCCGCCCCGCGGAAAGCGAGCAACTGTAGCGGAAATCAACCAAGCACTATCTTGGTAGGCAGCAATGTTTACAAACAACCTTTTTAAAAAATACATATGTGACGCTGCATTGGTATGTCTATTTTTGAAAAACCTTTGAAAATAGACATACCACATCTTCAATTAATCCCAATTCCCAATAGGCTTTTGGAAATTCCGAGATTGTACTTAGTGTAAAAGCGACTTATAAGCGCTGAAACTAAACAAAAATTAATCAAGTTTCGGATCTAAAGCATCTCTTAACGCATCACCCAAAAAGTTAAACGACAATACGAGCATGATGATTGCTAGCCCAGGGAAAATAGCAAGATAAGAATGAGACTCAAGATACGTACTGCCAAGTTTTAAAATATTTCCCCATTCAGGGATATGGGGCTCTACTCCAAGACCGAGAAAGCTTAAGCTACTTGTTGCGATGACGGCAGAGCCGATCGTAAGGGTAGCTTTCACTATCATAGGCGCAAGTGAGTTAGGAACAATTTGTTTAAAAATAATTGAAAAATCGCTTGAGCCTAACGCTCTGGCTGAATCGACATATTCGAAATTAGATACCATCAATACATTCGCCCGCATTGTTCTCGCGTAAGTAGGAATCGACCCGACACTTAGCGCCAAAATCAAATTCATCGTGTTAGCCCCAAATGCGGCGATAATCGCAATCGCTAGCAGAATTCCCGGGATCGCATATAAAACATCTAGCAAACGCATAATGACATTATCTGTGCGTGGGCTATAATAACCTGCTATCGCTCCTAGTATTCCACCGATAACTGCTGGGATAATCGTAGAAATACATCCAACAATGAGCGAAATTCTTGCTCCAAATACGATTCGTGAAAATAAGTCCCTTCCAAAATTATCAGTTCCAAGCGGATATGCTAGACTTGGAGTTTGCAGTAGCACCTCATAATTATTTTCAGTGGCCATGTCATAATCAAAAGTGAAAAGGCTGCATACGGATACCGAAAAGACGAAAACGATAAAAAACATTCCCAACATAGCAGTCGTATTTCGCGTAATTTTCTCCCAGATTACATTCCACTTGCCAATACTTGGCTTATCACTGTTGCCCTTTTGAATCAACAAATTAACTCCGAGCAATAACGCAAATAAATTCCCCGTTAACGAAGTCGCCACTAGCGCAATTGCAATAACATTCATCCATTTCGAAACTCTTTCCGTTTGCTTTGCAACGAATAGGAGTACCACTAAATAAAATGCACTTATTAAAAGCAATATGAGCATCGCCAGTGGAAATGTATCCGTTACATATGGTTTAAACAGATTAAGAGCTGAAAGAGCTATGATAAATATCTGGTTGACCAACATGTAATAGGCGAAGGTATATTCCGGTGTTTTCTTTTCTTTTATTAGATTGAATGCAAAAGCAACGACAAACAGATTTCCGGTTAGTATACTGAACAGTTGAATAAATCCTAATCTTCTCGTTGACTTTTTTATATAACCCTCTTTATTCAAATCCTTTTTGATGAGGAGCGTAATCAAAATTTGAAATAAGGTAAATAAAAGATATACGAGAAAAACACTGAACATTATAGGTTTAATCGTTTTTGCAGTAAAATCAAAACTATTAATAAAAAGGATAACCGTAAGTGCCAAGGAAGAAATCCATGTGAAATTTGCTTGTGTGTATTCTGTTGATAGTTTTATAGCATGTTTTTTATGAAAACTGCTTATTTCTTTCACGATATTGGCCATCACTACACCTGCTTTAATATTGTTTCATTTTCGAACGGATACGCGGGTCGAAAAATGCATATAGAATATCAATTAAGACATTTACTAACGAAATCGTTATGGCAATATAAACAACTCCGCCCATAATGCTCGGAATATCAGGAATAAATTGTTTGTCTACGATGTAGCTCCCAATCCCGCTTATATTGAACACCTTTTCCGTAACCGCTGCCCCACCAAGCATCCCGCCGAAAAGAAGACCAATCACTGTAATGATAGGAATCATCGCATTTCCAATTGCGTGTTTCCATAAAACATGACGCTGACTCAAACCTTTCGACTTGGCCGTAATAATATAATCTTCATTAATGACTTCAAGCATAGAGGAACGCGTCATCCTCGCAACAGAAGCCGTCAATCCCGTACCAAGCACAACAACTGGCATAATAATTGAGAGCCAGTTTTGTGGGCTGTACGTTGCCGGGAACCATTGCAACTTTATTGAAAAATTCAAGATAAATATAAGCCCTTGCCAAAAACTCGGAATCGATAATCCAATAAGAGCAATAAACATAAATGAATAATCGAAAAAAGAATTGGGCTTAGTTGCTGATACGATTCCAATAGGAATCGCGATTACAATCGCCATGATTAATGAAAAAATCGTCAATTTAAACGTAATAGGAAATTTATTCGCGATACTCGTTGCCACATGTTCATTTCCGGTAAAGGACTTTCCAAGATCAAATGTAGCAATTCCTTTAAGCGCGTCCCATAATTGGACAAAATAAGATTGATCCAGTCCATATAATCGGTTGAAATTCGCAATTTGTTCCTTCGTAGCAGATTCACCAATAATATTTGCCGCAGGATCAAATGGAGATAGATATAAAATCGAAAATACGAGTATGGCTACGCCGAGAATAACGAATATACTCATAATCAATCGTTCAAAAATGTATTTTAGAAAGGCATTACTATACAACAGAATAAGGATATACATTGGTAAACCAGGTATAAATGAAACAATTAAAAAAAGCGGGTTATAGATAAGAGTTTGAAATATAGTTTCAAACGTCAATCTTTTCTCCCCTTGTTTATCAAGGTCCTCTTTTGTTTTTTCAAGCAATGTCTTCTGAAATTTTTCTTCTGCCCACTTTTCCGCTTTCTGATCAATCTCACGCTGGGATATTTTTTCGTTAAAAAACTCTTGTTTCCGTAGAAGCTGATTTTGAAAATCTCGCCTTAACTCTTCCTTATATCCTGAGGTGAGCAAAGATTTCTTTGTTTCTTCTAAAATTACAAAATAGGAATCATTTTTTCTTTTATATAAATAGTAGAAAAACACAAATATATGAACAGGCAAACCTAGTATCCAAAGCAAGTATTTATAAGAAGGACGCAATTGCATTTTCATATATGTCCGGCTTAATAGAGCTTGCACACTTTCACCTTTTTGGATTTTCTTATTTGTTTCCATGACCCCTTTCAATAATGATTCCCTCCCCCCATATATAATGACGTTTTCTTTTTATGTCAGGCTATTAAATTAACACACTTTTAGTATATAAAAGTATAATTGCATTAATCCGACCGGTATAGTATAGTTTATTTTAGCTTTATTTGAAAGTCAATCATTAGATTTTTTTGGCGGTGGAAAAATTGGAGCCTATTTTAAAAGTAAAAGATTTACGTGTATCTTTTCATACCCGGGACGGCGAATTTGAAGCTGTTCGCGGTATAAATTTTGAAGTAAAAAAAGGCGAAACACTTGGGATTGTAGGAGAATCGGGTAGCGGAAAAAGTGTTACTGCTAGAAGTATCATGCGCCTCCTCCCTTCACCTCCTTCATATATGAAAGCTGGCGAAATTACCTTTCTTGGAGAAAATCTCGGTTTTAAGACTGAAAAGGAAATGGAAGCAATCAGAGGGCGAGATATCGGAATGATTTTCCAAGACCCTATGACTTCCTTAAATCCTACCATACGAATTGGTAAACAGATTGCTGAAAGCTTAATCAAACATCAGAAACTATCAAAAAAGGAAGCTAAGGAACAAGCCATTGAAATATTGAAGCTCGTAGGAATACGCAACAGCGAAGCACGCTATAACCAATATCCACATGAATTTTCTGGTGGGATGCGCCAAAGAGTTATGATTGCGATTGCTCTAGCTTGTCGCCCGACATTGTTGATTGCTGATGAACCAACAACTGCTCTTGACGTGACCATTCAAGCGCAGATTTTAAACGTTATGAAAGATATTCAGGAAAAATTCGGGACATCTATTATTTTAATTACACATGACCTCGGGGTCGTTGCTGGAATGTGCGACCGAGTAGTCGTCATGAAAGACGGAGAAGTAGTTGAAACGGGTACAACAGATGAAATATTTGAAAGCCCGAAGCATCCTTATACAATCAGACTATTAAATGCATTACCTCGATTAGACGAGAAGAAAAAACCGAAAAAAACTCCGCTGATTTTAGGCACGATGGATAAAGGGATGCCTTTACTTGATGTCAGATCCTTAAAACAATATTTCGATATGGGTAAAGGAAATGTGTTAAAAGCGGTCGATAATATTAACTTCCATATAAAACCTGGCGAGACACTTGGACTTGTTGGCGAATCTGGTTCAGGAAAATCAACGACGGGCCGAGCTATTTTAAGGCTACATGAACCAACGGACGGAGAAATCTTATTCAAAGGAATGGCTGTCAATCGTCTGTCAAAAAATGAAATGAAAACGATGCGTCGCCATATGCAAATGATTTTCCAAGACCCGTATTCTTCACTTAATCCGCGATTTAAGGTACTTGATATTATTGGACAAGCGTTAGATATCCATCAATTAAGTGGAAGCAGTGCAGAAAGAAGAAAAAAAGTAGAAAAACTGCTCGATATGGTTGGGCTCGAACCTTTCCATGCCGATCGCTATCCACATGAATTTTCTGGCGGACAGCGTCAAAGAATTGGAATAGCAAGGGCACTTGCAGTGGAGCCAAAATTTATCGTCTGTGACGAGCCCCTATCGGCACTCGACGTTTCGATTCAATCACAAGTCGTGAATTTACTGGAAGACCTTCAGCAACAACTTGGTTTAACTTATTTATTCATTGCCCATGACCTATCAATGGTGAAGCATATAAGCGACCGCGTTGCCGTTATGTATGCTGGAAAAATTGTAGAACTTGCGGAAAGCGAAGAATTGTATAGTAATCCGCAGCACGAATACACAAAGTCGCTGTTGGCAGCCATTCCGATTCCAGATCCAAAAGTAGAATCACAGAAAAAAAGAGTATTGATGACGGAACAAACGGATGAAGATAAATATGGGTTGCAGAATTCTGAGCTAGTAGAGGTGTCGCAAGGTCATTGGGTAGCAATATCGAGAAATTAAGATGTTTTCATTCCGAAAAAGGAAGCTTTCCCCTTTGAGTTTTGGAATAAGGACCTGTTACCCCATAAGTCTCACCTTAAATTGGGACGTCTATTGCAGTTAATCATATGTGTTCGAACAACTGCCACCTCTTTTAGTTTATTCGAATTTAACAGTACTAAAAACAGATAGAAAACATAGGAAACCCTCATTGGATAAAGGGTTTCCTCTTTTTATTTTAATCTGACCATAACTGAATCAAAGCTTCAGCACTTTCATGAAGATTCTTTTGAGCATTCAAGGTGATATGTTTTTGCATTCCTTTATTATTTATGTGCTTAATAAAATCTCCCATTGACTTGATTGCTTGTTTTTGATGTTCTTTTTCATTATGGTGCTGAGCCTGTTTTAAATTGTTCATTAATTGGTTGGCAAGTGGACCACTTACTTCTCCTGCAGCAATATAGTTGTCTAGTAGTTCCTTCATATACTCTAGGCTCACAGCATGTGGTTCAGTGCTATCATCTTTTTCAGGAGTGAACTTAATATAATCGTAATAAGCGCGTACCGGGCTGCCAGGATAAACAAACTCTCCCGTCCACGTTCTGGCCGCGGCACCAGCACCAGACCATAAATTCGCCATAATAGAGGAAGGTTCCGATGGTAATTCGATCTCATCCCCCTCTACAGTACGAACCAATTCCCCATCAACAAACCACTTAATATAATTTGCAGACCACTCTATAGCATAGTCATGAAAGTCTTCCGAGGCATCGAATCCAAGATCAATGATAGCATGAGCATTCTTTCCTCTTACGCCGCCTATAAAAAAGTTAGTCTCTAACTTGGTAGTATCTTTTCCAAGTATTTCAATATCAATTTCATCGGCGTTTGGAGAATATGTGAATAAAGAAGTGACAAGACCGACACCTTTAGCGACTTTTATTCGTCCCTCTATTCGTCCATATCCGTATTTTTCCAAAGTATAAAATTCACCAGAGGTATAAGGTTTATCATTGTTATTTGGAGCATCATCTAATCGAAGCGCCATTTTCCCTTCAGAAAACTCTACATGATCGTTTAGCCACCCAACGCCAAAGTCGGCTCCATTTGCCCATCCATCAGATCGATACCATAACTCAGGATTAAAAAAATCAAAATGATCTTCAAATCCTTCATTCGGCTGATTTGCCGAGGAAACGTTAGAATTAAGTGGATAAAATGCGGCGATCATTAAAATAATAGACACTCCTTTTATCATCGTCTTCAGCATATCATTACCTCCTTTCAAAAGATCCCCATTATTACTGTGAACACAAAAAAACAATAAATTGTAAATGCATCACCCCCACGCATTAAACCGCCTTCATTTTGAGGATATAAAATAATCAATTTACCTATTTCTGTCAGTTATTTCATGTTGATCATATTAACGTCTTATAAAAAGATTAAATTTGTTCCAGCAAATGGTCAATACTACTAAACTACCAAATGATCTCTCACTGATCTTTCTTCATCCAATCATATCCCTAATCGATTTCCTTGGCTTCTTCAATATAGATTGTGATCTGCAAAAAGAAATAAGTCCCCTTTGTATTTGAAACCGGGAACCTATTTCCTTGTGATCATGAAGTTTTATGTTGAATACTTCGTCACTTTAACTACATTCTTACTCCGAATCGATACTTTTTGATAGTATAGGGACCCCGTAATAATTACGAAAAGTGTTGCAACGATCCACATTATTTCGACTCCAATGGAATCCCAAACATTGATTAGCATTAAAAATCCAGGAATCGTTGTGGTAATAAGTGCCTGAATCAATGTTACCCAGCCAGTGAAAATAGCAATATCTTTTTTTAGGGCAAGCAGCAGAAAGAACAGCGTCCATAGGAATGCCCACATAAACCAAATGATACCAAACTTCGGATCATGGAAATGGACAAAACTCATAATCCCGTAGCCTACAGCCATAAACGCCACCCATAATGAAAACCAACCGACACCCGCACTATCCCATTCCTTTAAGTTCGTTATCCCTACATAAAGATATGTTAGGCTAAATAGGAAGACTCCTGATGCATTAAAGATCACCCAAGAATCCGATCCAGCTGTAAATATTACATAAAAAGGGGTAATCACTTGGATGGCTCCAAGAAACAAATTAAATACTCCAGCACTTTTACTATCTACTTTTCCTAATAGCATCAATGCATTAATGAATAACACAGCACCACAATACAATAAGCCGACATTTTGCATTTCCTTTCCTCCCGCCTCTGCATTTTTAGCTCATGATTACGATGCGCTTTCTGTCTGTTGACTTATTAAATTGACAAATGTGTCTGCAGAAATAACTGGAGCAAAGTAGTTATTGATTCTTTCCATCGCTGCTGCTTCCTGTTCAGGTTTTGCACAACCCGTAGCATCACCTATGATAATTGGGAGATATCCATGATCCCTTGCTGAACGGGCATTTCCTTCAATGCACCAATCAAGGTGTATTCCTGTAAACACAATGACTTCTACTTGTTTTCGTGCGAGCTCCAATGGCAATTGAGTTCCGACAAATGCTGTTTGCAAAGCAAGCTCATTAAATTGTAAATCACCAGGTCTCACTAACGCTTGAAGCTCGTCAACTAGTTCATTATCCTTCACTTTTAGTTCTTCAGTGAAATTTAACTTTTCTATCCAAGTTTCATATTGAACTTTATCAAAAATGGACTTTGGATAATCTTCACGAAAAACACTGTATCCAACCCAATTAAATGAGACAAAATTATGTGCATTCCTTGCAGCTTCCACTACTTTTACGGTTGCTGGCAAACTCCCTCTCGCGCGATGATCCTCGTGGCCTTGTGCTCCCCATGATTCGTATAAAGATTTATTTTGACTAACGGATACAAACGCTGCTCTCCTCGTTAAAATCTCTGCTAAATCAAGTTTTTTCCATTGTGGGGCAAGGTCCGGGATAGCATGAATCCCGCCGATTTTCTTTTCAAAAGTTTCTACTGTTGACATATCCATTCCTCCATTTTTTAATAATACTCATTCACTGCCAATATTCTTGTATGATCCCCCTTCCTTAAGAGACGCACTAAACCTATCCAGTTACTTGGTTTAGAACAAAAAAATAAACCTCTTCGATAAAGAAGAGGTTTTTATTCCGTCCGTTTGTCTCTTCTTATCTTTCAAGCTCTCGCTTGCTGGAATTGGCACAGTACTTAAAAAAGCCTGTTGCCGAGGTGTCATCGGGCCAGTCCCTCAACCTCTCTTAATAAGAATTACATATGAAATTATCTTGAATCTTACATGATGAACTTTGTATTGTCAACCTAATTTTTGGAAATGATTCTAAAGTATGGGTATGTATTTTTTCCATTTGACTCGCCTATCATTGTTATTTATAATGAACACAATATAATATCCTATCCTAAGGGGAGTAGCTATACAATAAAGTCGTCAATACGGGAATCTTTCCTCGGCTTTATTGGCAACGCTTGTTGTTTGCGAGACCTTACCATTTTTCGGTAAGGTCTTTTATTTATTTTATAAGACACTATTACCGAAATTGGTAATAGTGTTTTTTTATTAGGGTAAAGAAAGCATAAAATTTTGTCGATCCTAATTTACAATAAGTCTTTCATTGTCTAGCTTCAGGCGCCCAACGACTAGCAAACTTTCAGCTTCTTCCTGCGATGGGTCAACACTAGGTGAAATTTGAAGTGCCAATTTCACTAGCTCGTCTTGTCTAGCTGCATTCGGCAGCCCCTCGAGGTCATAAACCAGCGGCAATAAAAGTCAAAATACACACTTTTTTGCCTCAGAACATTTGCTTGTCGGGGCTAACCTGGCGCCTTGCGCTTTTCTTATAAGGGAGTTGAGATTTTGAATAAGTATAGAGAACTTGCTGAAAGTGTTGTAATCGATCCAAACAATCATAAGCTCATTCAATTTGACGCTTCTTTATCATTAATTGGCATTGGACGCAGCGCATTTGTATTTAAAATAAAAAATACCCAACTCGCATTAAAAGTGTTTTTTCCAAGTTATCGACACTTGGCCAAAGTGGAAGCCGATGTTTACCAAAGCATCCAACATATTGATTACTTCCCTCAACTATATGAATCCGGAACCCATTATCTTGTAATTGATTATGTTGATGGTTACACATTATTCGAGTGTCTCACCCGTGGGATTCCCATTTCAGAAAACAATATTAAAGAGGTTGATATAGCCATTCAGCTTGCTAGAAAAGAAGGATTAAACCCTTCTGATATTCATTTACGAAACATCATGATCAATAATGGAAAAGTAAAAATGATTGACGTTGCTCGTTTTAAACAAATTGAAACAGACACACAATGGTTGGATTTAAAAAATGCTTTTTATCGTCTTTATACAAAACGATTTTTTCCAAAGAAGATCCCTGCCTCCATTTTAAATGGGATAGCCACTTTTTATAAAATCGCTAATAAAAGAAGTTTTGTCCCTATAAAAATGAAATGATTTTTAGGACTGCGCCACCCTGGTCTTGCATAATGGACATAATGAATGAATACATTTTTATTGGTGGATAATGCATTTGTAGCCCACTGTGGTAAGTAATTACTGGGGAGGAGTGGGTAATTTGGGGTATACGGATAACTATGAAAGGGATGCCTATGGGATGATCGCTTTTTGGTTGCGTAACGATTATGATCATGGCCGATTTTTCGATAGAGAAATAAGTCATTATGAAATAGAACTTGCCCGTGCAAACCAAAATAATATTCAGCGCTTGGGTGCAATATGGAAGAAGGCGGAGGCTAGACAAGGGGATCTTGGAACATTGCTCCTTGAAGCCCAGCATGCTTCAAGTGAATTTCACAGTCTAATCGCCTATACAATGGATAAATCCTTACACTGTGAGGTTATTATTTCAACTCCTGTATCGCTTCTTGATCATATGGTACGGGAAGCCGAAGAGTCTCAAAAAGTCTATAAATTAATGCAAAGTGGCTTTCAAGTTTCTCCATCGGATGCAATCATACATGAAAGCGTCTTTTGGTTAAGGCAAATGGCAGATCATCTAGGTTATATACGCCATTATTTAGATATATCTAATTATGACCTAAACTTTCAGGTAACAATGATGATGCAAAAATTTGAGCGGCTATTAATGCAGGCAACTGCACTAAAAACAATGATACGCAAACCGCGCAATGAAACATTGCCAGTTTTGACGCAATTCAAGCAAATGATTATTAAAGAGGCTAAAAGCTTGGAATCATTCAAATTAGAGTTGGATGATTTAATCAAAAAATGCGCGGCCGTTACAACCTCTCCTCCAGATTTGTTAGAGCATATTGCTAGGGAAGCCCATCACCTTTGGAGAAATTTAGAAGAAGAAAGAATAACATGATAAAACTGAGATAAAAAGCAATGTTTTGATGAAGCTCTTTATTTCAAGCTTAGGATTTTAAATCATCCATCTAAAGCTCTGAATTAGTGGCTTCTTCTTTCCTATTTTTTAGACTTCCCTTTCCCAAATCAAGTATTAGACAAAAGGCATTTAACAGAATGAGTACATTTTTTCTGAACTATTCCTATCGTCTGTAGCCAATTGTTTTTCTCATACGCCTTGTTTCCAAATTCGTCTATTTGGCCACGAATATAACAGATAAAAATCAGGTAGCTTTTATGATTGATTATTGAAAAGGAAGAATGAATACTCCTTATGACAAGATTGGCTAAAGGATCTTGAATGGTACTTTCTGGATGCCCTTTTGGAGAAAAATGATCAAGATTATTGGAAGGACATTGTGGACTTTTCATTGTCTTTTTTTGATCCTTATATTTATTTACGAAATAATTATCTTCTTCTGTCATACTACTGATTTCTTCCCTTGAGAAATATTCATAAATATTTTCTAAACTGACCTGTATTATTCCTAAAATAGCTAAAGGAATGAGTAAAAGGGCCAACGTCATTATTAGACTCTTGAACATTTTTATCCCCACCAACATACTTAAATAAGCTTATAACCACTAATTAAAATCATGATTGCTATGATGGCTCGTAATGGTTTTGCTGGAAGTTTTGATGAAAAAGTACTTCCTAAAATGACTCCAGGTATGGAACCCGCTAAAAGATTAATCATTAACAAATAATCAACATTTCCTATTCCCGCATGCATGAAACCTGCCGCAGTAACTAAAAGGAATGCATGGGCGATGTCCGTTCCAACTAACTCCGACGGTTTCATTTTATAAAGAAACAACATAGCAATGGCAAACATAGATCCAGAGCCAATTGAGGTTAATCCAACGATAAAGCCAAGCACAATACCGATGATGATTGTAATCGTTCTTTTTTCATACAACGGTTTTAGCTGAAGCTTTGATTCATACATCTTTTTGTAAAATGTTTTGATTAGGGTCGTAATGGCTACTAAAATTAATGCATAGCCTAAAGCATGTTTAATCAATTCTTCCTGATTATGAAAAAAAGAGTCATATAAATGAAGAACACTAACTGCACATACAGCACTTGGAACGCTTCCAATCGCAAGATATTTGACTAATTGGAAATTAATGGTCTTTTGCCGCCAATGCTGAAAAGAGCCAAATAATTTTGTAACCGAATTATAGGCAAGATCAGTTCCGACTGCGATAGAAGGATTTATTCCCAATAAAATCAATATTGGAGTTAGAAGGGCAGCTCCTCCGACTCCTGTTAATCCAACTAAAAAACCAACAAACAGCCCCATTGCAATAATGCCAATACTCATTAGGCACACCTCAAACCTTTTTCATCTGACTAGACTTTTATCCCAATTTATGATTGAAATCATTGCACCGTGACCAGAAAAAAATAAAAAGAATAAGCCGTGGTTGGATTTAATCTTTTGGTTTCTATATATATTTGAATCAAGTGATGGAACTCTCAAAGAAATTTGATATTTATAAGGAATTTTTGTTGAATTCACGATTAAATATGAAAATGAATAAGTTTCAGTGGGAATAAAAACTGATTCCTAACGAAATCGGAGAACCAACTAATTTATAGAGGAAATTAAGATTGGATTCCCACTGAAATCGGAAAATCATCAAGTTTCAGTGGGAATTATGAACGGATTCCCGATGAATCAGAAAATCACAATATTCATCGGAAATTAATGCCCAATTTACAATAAAATTCGAGAAATCAATAATTCCTTCTAATCCTTAACAAGTCGTACACACAGATTCCTGGAAGAACTCCATAGAGTCTTTATTTCTTCTCCTGCTCATCCTCATTCAATTTAATCTTCTTACATCCTACATACAAGCAAGATAAAATATCCGCGTCTGGATTTGCTTTTGCCAATCCCTTTACGTAAGGAGTGACTAGATCTTTAAAATCGGCCCCCACTCCTTCCTCCTCCAATATCCCGTAAACATACAGTTTTTTTTCATCAAATAAAATAGCCAAATTCCCGACCGCTTTATTTTTTGAATCTACGACATTCAAGACTTGATAGTGTGGCGTCATTACCTCTGGTGAGAAGTAAATTTCCATGTCATTTCCCTCCCTTTACGTAAACTCCAATTTTTCAAATAATGTATCGTTTTCTTGTGTCGATTCTTTCTTTCCTACTCGAATTAAGACGAGACAGAGAAACGCTACAAACAATGTTAAACCGGCTGTAGACAAAAACATTCCTGTTCGCGACCATTCCATTAAAGTAGTATAAATAGGCGGACCGATAGCAACCCCCAAAAATCGGACTGAACCATATAAAGATGTAACAAATCCCCTTCTATCCGAAGGAACCGATCCCGTAATAAAGCTATTAATACACGGAAGAACAAGTCCAGTTCCAATGCTGCTTATGACAAGGACTGAAAAAAAAGGAACCAAACTTTTAAAGAAAACGAGCAATGAAAACGAAAGTGTCATTAATAATAATCCTAGGACAATTAAGTTTTTCATCAACTTCATGTTTTTTCCAATTTTGCTCCCTGTAATATATGATGTTGTCGTCATGAACAATAAAGGAATAGCTAGAATACCCCCTTTTAACACTCCATCTATTTGATGATCCTTTTCCAAAATATCGGAAATATAAAATAAAATTCCAAATAGCGCAAATAAACAAGTAGCACCCGTTAAATAAGCGACCAATAACCAGCGGCCTTCCGTTTTAAATACAGAAACTAATCCTTTAACATAACTGCCAAGAGGAGGCGGTTCTTTATCTTTTTTCTTTTCCTTTACAAGAAATATGGTCAATAATATTGAAAAAAGGCAGAAAATAGGAAAGGCAAAAAAAGGAGCATACCAAATAATGAGAGCTAACAAAGAGCCGATAATTGGACTAATGACCTTCCCAACTCCGTTTGATGCTTCCACCAATCCTAATACTTTACTTTGTTCTCCCCCTTTAAATAAATCTCCTGTTAAAGCCATCGCGATCGGGGCGGTTCCAGCAGCACCAATTCCTTGCATGATCCTTCCAGCTAGAACCCACGTATATGCATTTGAAAACCAAGCGGCCGCAGCTCCTGCCAATATCCCACCACTTCCATACAAAATAAGTGCAGGGATGATGATCGCTTTTCGCGAAAATCGATCTGATAAATATCCTAAGATGGGAATGGATGCTGCTGCAGCAATCGAAAATACAGAAATAATCAAGCTAATTTTAAATTGGGATACATCTAATTCTGATTTCATTTTCGGCAAAATCGGAATTAGCATGGAATTCCCTAAAACAAGAATGAGCGGGATGGAGCTGATTGCAAGAATCGTCCCACCTTTAGGTTTTTTCTTTGGCATAACGGTCCTCCCCTGCTGCAAATGTCTTTTTATTGTTTGAATGGTCCTCTTTTTTTATGCAGGGCAATCGCCTATTTTCCATGGTAAAAGCCCATTCTTTACACATTCGCCCAATTTCCGAATAGGCTAACCTAGAAAAATAGAGGAGGCACTTTTCCTATGGACTTTTTACAATTACCCGAGAGGACGTCAAAACCAAGGAAGTACGGCTTAACATCTATCATCGATTTAGGCACGCCTTATGATGAACTGAAAAGTATTCTAATGGATTATAGTCCGTTTATTGACGTGGCAAAAATTGGGATTGGCTCAGCGTATATAACCCCAAATGTAAAGAAAAAAATTGATTTATATAAGGAATTCCAAATTAAACCTTATTGTGGAGGCACTTTCTTTGAAAAATGTTATTTTCAAAATAAAATTTCCGAGTATTTAAACTACTTAAAACAACTTGGAATTGATTATATTGAGATTTCTACTGGAACATTGGATATTCCTATTCAAGAACGTCTAAATCTTATATCTCGCCTTGTCGATGATTTTCATGTCATTGCGGAGGTTGGTTCAAAGGATATTAACAATCAAATACCAATATCCGAATGGAAGGAAGAAATTGAACTTTTACTCAATGCAGGTTGTAAGTATGTGATAACGGAAGGAAGAGATTCTGGAACCGCCGGGATCTATGATAAAAATGGCAATATTAAAACAAACTTAATTGCGGATATTTTGCAGGATATTGATCAACAAAAAATCATTTTCGAAGCACCGACACCAAAACAGCAAATGTATTTTATTAATGAAATTGGACCTAATGTTAATTTGGGAAATGTAAAATTGAGTGATGTGTTAGTTTTAGAAGCCCAACGTTTAGGTTTAAGATGTGAAACTTTTTTTATGGGAGAACAAGATCCTGCGATACGGGGTGCAGAATATGTCTGACATCGTAAGTTTCGAAAATTGGGATGAAGAAAAAATTAATATCATTTTACGTGACCACCCAGATTATATGGATATTTTAAAATGGTCCTTCCAGGAATATGGGGAGCAAATTTCGTATGCATGCAGCTTTGGAGCTGAAGGAATTGTATTAATTGATTTAATTAGCAAAGTAAATCCCAATGCGAAAATTATTTTTCTCGATACCGGGCTTCATTTTCCCGAAACATATGAATTGATAGAAAAAGTGAAAAGCCGATACCCATCTTTAAATATCGAAATGGTTAAACCTAAAATTTCGTTGCAGGAGCAAGCAGCAATGTTTGGTGAAAAGTTATGGGAACTTCATCCAAATCAGTGCTGCAATATTAGGAAGGTCCTGCCTTTACAAGAAGCTCTGAAAGGTGTAAAAGCCTGGATCTCAGGTTTGAGACGAGATCAATCTCCGACTAGAATCAACACCCAATTTATTAATAAAGACAATAAGTTTTCAAAAATAAAAATATGTCCCCTCATTCATTGGACTTGGGGAGATATTTTATCATATATCGATTTAAATAATTTACCATACAATCCCCTTCATGATCAGGGGTATCCAAGTATTGGCTGTCAGCCATGTACATCGGCAGTTCTTAATAATAACAATCTGCGATCAGGACGGTGGGCAGGTACTGCGAAATTAGAATGCGGACTCCATCTGACTTAAAAAGGAGGAAATTAGAATTGAGTATATTGCCACACGGGGGAAAAATGGTTAATAGAATGAATCTCTCTTTTATTGCGGACCATTCTCTAAACTTTGTCGAGCTTGATCAATTGGAACTTAGTGATTTGGAATTAATAGCGAATGGTGCGTACAGCCCGCTTGAAGGATTTATGGGAAAAGCTGATTATCATTCCGTGCTTCAAAATATGCGGCTGGAAAATGGCATTCCATGGTCACTCCCCATTACACTGGCAGTTGACGGATGGAAGGCAGCTGAAATCAAAGAAGGAGAGACGATCAATCTTCTTCACAATGATATGATTTATGGAGTATTGGAGGTAGATGAAAAATTTAAGCCCGATAAATATATGGAAGCTGAACTAGTTTATCGAACGACCGACCCTAAACATCCTGGTGTAAATAAATTATACAAAAGACCGGACTGGTATATTTCTGGCCCTATTACTCTTATTAGAAAACCTGAAAAAATAAATTTTGATTTATACCATTTAGACCCTATCGAGACAAGAAAGAAATTTAATGAGTTAGGCTGGAAGACGATAGTTGGCTTCCAAACGAGAAATCCTGTTCATCGTGCTCATGAATACATTCAAAAGTCTGCATTAGAAACGGTAGATGGACTTTTCTTAAATCCTCTTGTTGGAGAAACGAAATCAGACGATATTCCAAGTGAGATTCGAATGAAAAGCTATCAAATTTTACTTGAAAACTATTACCCTAAGCATCGAGTATTTTTTTCCGTCTTTCCGGCTGCAATGCGCTATGCCGGTCCTAGAGAAGCCATTTTTCATGCATTTGTAAGAAAAAATTTTGGCTGTACTCATTTTATAGTAGGGAGAGATCATGCGGGAGTTGGAAATTATTATGGAACATATGACTCGCAAAAAATATTTAGTCATTTTAATGAAGATGAATTAGGAATAAAGCCATTATTTTTCGAACATAGCTTTTACTGTAAAAAGTGCGAAAACATGGCATCAAATAAAACATGTCCGCATGATTCAGAACACCATGTCATTTTATCCGGCACAAAAGTAAGAGAAATGTTAAAAAATGGAGAACATCCGCCAAAGGAATTTAGCCGTCCAGAGGTAGTTGAAGTGCTGATTGAAGGATTAAAAGAAGCTTATATTTTGCATTGAAGGTGATGACATGGGAAAAAGCACTCATATCACATGGCACGATACATTAGTCACGAAAGTGGATCGTCATCTTTTGAACGGTCATAAAAGCTGTGTACTTTGGTTTACTGGCTTATCTGGATCAGGCAAATCGTCTTTGGCGAATGCCTTGGATGTTGAATTATTTCGCCATGGAATTAAAAGTTATGTATTAGATGGAGATAATATTCGCCATGGATTAAATAGCGACCTGAGCTTTAAGGTGGAG
Organism: Bacillus sp. FJAT-49711; assembly: GCF_018343715.1. Lineage (GTDB taxonomy): Bacteria > Bacillota > Bacilli > Bacillales > Bacillaceae_C > Lederbergia. The sequence continues at coordinate 77,218 of NZ_JAGYPL010000005.1, forward strand.
GATCGGAAAGAAAATATTCGTAGAATCGGTGAAGTGGCAAAGCTATTTGTAGATAGCGGTCAAATCGTTTCTTCCGCATTTATTTCCCCATTTATCGAGGATCGTCAACTCGTTCGAAATATGTTTAATGAAGGGGAATTTATTGAAGTTTTTATGAATTGCCCATTACATGTTTGCGAAGACCGCGACCCTAAAGGTTTATATAAAAAAGCCAGAATTGGTGAAATTCCAGATTTTACAGGTATCAGTTCTCCTTATGAAGTCCCAATTAATCCCGAGATCGTAATTGAAACAGATAAAATGATATTAGATGAGTCCGTATATATGATTTTATCTTATTTATATGATAAAGAAATATTGCAGAGATTCTGATTTTAAGCTGTCTAGTTATAGCGCCTATCGACTAGAAAACTTCCTATCCTCTTCCCTCCGATAAGTCAACATCGATTCGTCCTAACGGACTCAACCTGTTTCCTTTATCTCAGTCACAGGACAAAAAGGAACGTCGACTAAAAGCCGCCACGTCCTGTGGCGACGTCGACGGACCCACATCCCGTGGGCCTTTATGTCGATGAACAGGCGCTTGCGCTTTTCTTACACCCTTTTTTTATTTTTTTCTCCAATTTGGGGTTAATAAAGCGAGTTTTTGCAGTTTAAATTCATAAATATAATCAATTATATTCGTAGAGAAAAACTGGCAAATTACAGCGTAAACAACAATTTTATAATCGATCACAAGTGAAGTTAGTAGAAAAATTAGTAAGTTGATCCCCATCATCACTTTTCCAGGGCTCCAATTTTTATATGACGCAATCATTAAAGCTGGAATGACCATCCCTCCGCTTGATGAGCCAACACGAATCAAGATTCCGACTCCTATTCCGAAAAAAAAGCTGCCGGCTAAAATATCTAAAATGATATGTATATGTGGGAGAGGAAGCTGCGACGCAAGAATGGTGACAGTCGTTGAGGTTGTTGCCACAGCGATAATGGTACGAAAGGTCCAAGAGGAGCCGAAATATTGATAAGCAAAAATTAAAAAAACGGCATTCGCCAGCCATAACGATATCCCGAGAGGCAACCCAAACCAGTGATTAACGAGAATAGCCAAACCAGCCGCCCCACCTGAGGGAATTGAATGGGGAAATAAAAAAAAGGACATAGCCATCCCTTGTACAAATGCCCCGACTAATAAAAGTATATAAGACGCTAGTAATTTTCTCATCGTTTCACCTCGCGGACAGCCCTCTCTTGTCCATTTTATGAGGAGAAAAAATGATTATGTAGAAACATTTTTCGTGAATCGAATTTTTAACTGTGATGATGTGGACAAGTAATACATATAATGGAACGAGTATATCCTCAGGAGGTTAAGTATGATTAGTTTGCTGGAAAAAGCCGTTATTGGGATGGCGCTACTACGCATATTATCAGGCAGCATAGAAATTTTCGCCGCATTTTTGATGATTAAGTTTAATGATATAGAAAAGGCGTTAATCGTCAATAGTTCACTAGCATTAATCGGGCCAACCATACTTATCATTACAACCATGATTGGTTTAGTAGGGCTTGCCGATAAAATTGCATTTGGAAAATTTGTCTGGATATTCCTTGGTGTTGCTTATATTATTTATGGTGTTAAGAGTGGTTGACGGATTTTATATACTTTAACCCTTCTCTTTTAGCTAAATTTGATAATTCATTTGTTTCTGTAAATTGAGCAACCGCATCTGGGGATGTTTTTGAATACTCCCTTAATGACCATCCAATTGCTTTTTGGATAAAAAATTCATTAATATGAGAAGTGCGTTTTATAATCGAAAATAATAACTGTTCATCCGTCTGATTTTTATATTTAAGTTGAAACAACAGCATTGTTCGCTGCAGCCACATATTCCCTGACAGGAGCCATTTTTCTCCATGTTTTTTTATTAAATGGGGATGTTTTAAAAAAAGCGCTCCTACCAAATGACTGGAAATCAAATCAACCGTATCCCACCAAGCTTTCGTTACAATTACATACTCCAATAAATCAATATCTGTTTCTAATAGATATTTTTTCTTTTTAATAAGATAATCTATTGCTACATACTGGTATTCTCTTTCTGGCTTTATCCATAATTCTTTAATAAAAGGGAACAATGATTCGTTAGGACTTAAGCTAATACTTTTAAACCAGTCTGAAGTAATGGTCTTTCTGTCTGGAGAACGAATCCCCAGAAACGGAAATAGATCCTTCATATATTTTGCCATTAGTATCGCATTTTCACGATTTTGATGCTTTTCAAATATTTCAGTCAAAAGTTCAATTGACTTATCCAATAAATACACCTCCTATAAGATAAAACCGCATTCATGCAGAATATCTTTAATTGTACAAAATAGTACTTTAAATTACACCAATTATTCATTATGATTAGTTATATTAAAAAGAAGGCAAATTATCGCAATTCCTTCATGTTTATTCCGTTTAATCTACTTAGCGGCAATAATGAAAATATAAAATTGGAGTGAGTATTTTGAACAAAGCAATTCAATCTGTATATAACTTTAACGCTGGACCATCGGCACTTCCTGCTGCAGTTCTCGAAAAAGCTCAAAAAGAATTACTTAATTTCCGTGGGACTGGCATGTCCGTAATGGAACTAAGCCATCGAAGCACTACATATGAAGAAGTACATACTCAAGCAATTTCTCGATTGAAAAATCTATTTTCCATTCCTGAAAATTACGAAGTGCTTTTCTTACAAGGTGGAGCAAGTCTTCAATTTTCCATGATTCCAATGAACTTTTTACAAGAAAATCAAAAAGCCGCATATGTGAATACGGGAGTTTGGTCAGAAAAAGCATTTGCCGAGGCAAAATCATTTGGCGATCCTTACGAGGCAGCAAGTAGTAAAGAGAGTAATCATCGTTTCATCCCTAATAAGAGTAACCTTAAATATCATAAAGATGATGCTTATATTCATCTAACTTCTAACAATACCATTTATGGTACACAATGGAAGGACTTCCCCGATACAGGGAATGTTCCACTGATTGCGGATATGTCCAGCGATATAATGTCTAAACCTGTAGATGTAAGTAAATTTGCCATGATTTATGCGGGAGCACAAAAAAATCTTGGACCATCAGGCGTAACGGTTGTTATTATTCGCAAAGACATGATTGAAAAAGCGAATCAGAATGTCCCGACAATTTTAAAATATAGCACTCATTCGAAAAGCAACTCATTGTTTAATACACCTCCAACGTTTGGTATTTATATGCTTGGCGAAGTACTTGGATGGATAGAAGAAAAAGGTGGATTAGAAATATTAGCAAAACAAAATGAGGAAAAAGCAAAGCTTATTTACGACGCGATTGATGAGAGCAATGGGTTTTATGTTGGGCATGCTGAGTCAGAAAGCAGGTCACTTATGAATATTACATTCAAACTGGCTGATGAACATTTAGAAAAGAAATTTTTGACAGAAGCTAAACAAGCAGGGTTTGTAGGAGTGAATGGTTATCGTACTGTAGGAGGCTGCCGTGCCTCAGCATATAATGCCGTACCAGTTGAAGCTTGCATGGCTTTAAGAGAGTTTATGATTGAATTTCATAAAAATAATTAATAAAAAGGGAAGCTGCTTAATGGTTTGAACAAGCAGCTTCCCTTTTTATGCTTAAATAATATTAATCACTGCAAATGACATAATGATCCATGTCCGGTCAGTTAACCATTCGTTTTCTGTAAGTAATCGTAGTTAAAACCACAATTAGCATTACCCATACAAGAATGATCCCTAAGTTTGGCATAACATCTCCGAATCCTGCTCCTATTTCCACTTGCTTTGCCAACTCAATAAGCTGAATATTTGGCAAGTAGTTTGCTAGCTTTAAAATCGGATATTGACTAGCTAGTCCAGTGATAAATGAACCAATCGAAAATATGATAATGACTGGCAAAACTATAACAGATGCTTCCATTACAGATTTGGAAAAGAGACCAAGAAGCGTACCTAATCCTATATAAAAAAAAGATGATAAGATTATAGCAATAGTGACTAATCCAATATTTTGAGGACGATATTCAGCCAAAATAACTGTAAATATTATTACGCCTATAGTTAGGATAAATGACAACAAGCTTTTGCCAGTTAAAATCTCACTAGTACTTGCCGGCGATAGCATTAAGCCTCGCAATGTGTTTTTCTCTTTTTCCTCCGCAATCAAACAGCATTGTACAAAAGCTGCGACCATCGAAAACGCCATATTAATAAGCATATAAAAGGAATCAATGCTTTCTATACCCATTCGTCCATAGATTGCTGCAGTAATAGGTGGAATAATAATTACAATCGAAACAGCAAAATTTCGTGAAAAATCTTTATAATCCTTTTGTAAAATAGCATTTACTCGCTTAAATGAAAATGTCATGTTAATTTCCTCCCTGTCACTTGTACGAATATATCTCCTAATGTTGGCTCGTTTGAATGGATGGCCGCTATTTGATTTTCATTCATAAAATGAAAAAGTTGTTCTGCGCCTTCAGCACCTGCCGGAATAATAACTTTTTCAGCATTTGTCAATTCAACTGTAATAGTAGAATCTGAGTGTGCTTTCTTTAAATTGTCTGGTGTATCCAAAAGTTGGATTTTACCTTTATTTAAAAAAGCAACACGATCACATAGCGTATCCGCCTCATACATATCATGTGTTGTCAAAAAGATGGTTGTTCCTTTAGCATTTAGCAATCTCAAGCCTTCATAAATATGAAGTGTATTTGTAGGATCAAGTGCAGAAGTCGGTTCATCTAAAAATAATAGTTCTGGTTCATGTAGAAGTGCTCTTGCTAGTAAGACTCTTTGGGCCATTCCTTTAGATAAGGAAGATACCTTTTTCGATTTTTCTTCTTTTAAATTAACCATCTCTAAAACTTCATCCATTTTTTTATGTGGCACATCGTATAGGTCGCAATATAGTTTTAAATTATCATTGATTGAAAGTCTTCCATATAAGCTGCTATTATCAGTAATAACACCAAATCGTTTACGGTATTCTGATTTTTTCAACATAGAAACTGGTTCACTAAAAATAGTAGCTGTTCCATTTGTTGGACTAAGCTGTCCTGTCAATATTTTAATGGTAGTTGTTTTTCCAGATCCGCTAGGACCTAGAAATCCAAAAATTTCTCCTTTTTTAACTTGAAAATCAACACTTTCAATTGCCGTTTGATTGGCAAAGATTTTCGCCAATCCTTTCACTTCAATGATGTTTTCCATTTCCATCCTCCTGTGCAAGTTGCCATTCATTTCGAATTTGTACTTTCATGTTACAAGTGATGAAACATGTATGCATTCGTTTTTCAATGAAAAGAGTATAGGAAGAGATGAATGGAGTATTATGAAGGGCAAATGAAAACTAGTTCCATGTCTTTAAGTTCAAGTAAAACTGACAGGAGTATTTCATAGGGCAAATGGATTTTGATATTTCCGAGGAAATAATCCATTATTCTACAAAATTAGAAACCTAACATCTCTTTAAGCTCTGCCATTTTCGACTTAGATAAAGGAACGGTAGATTTACTACTATCATCCAGTACTAAGCTATAACTATTCCTTGTCCAAGTGATTACTTCACGCACTTTCTGTAAATTAACGATGTACGAACGATGGCAACGGAAAAAACCGAAGTGATTTAAGCGTTGTTCCAATTCTGTCAATGTGAACACGCATGGGAAAGTCTCTCCCTTTATATGTAAAAAAGATTGTCCTTCATTGCTTTCTATGTAATCAATCTCTGGTGGATTAAAAAGGACTATTTTTTCATTCACTTTAGTAGGGATTTTTTCAAAGCGAACTGGCTGGATATGGTCGATAGTAGATTCTTCATCGTGAACTGTCTCTGTATCATCTTCATTTTGTATTTGAATAGAATGGAGTCCATTTTCGTCTAATCTATATGCCTCACTCGCTAGTGTTATAGCACTTTCCATATTTCCAGTTAATACAAGTATGCACTTTTCTAGTTGACGTAAATGTTGAAGAACATTTAACAATATTCGTTTTGATTCAATATCAAGGTTTTGATCGGGCTCCTCCATAATATAAACAGCTGGGTTCTGAATGAGTAAACACGCAAGCTGCACCCGCTTCTTCTCTGAATAAGATAGCTTGTGAATTCGTACATTACGTCTACTTTCTAACTGAACAATATGGAGGATCTCTTCAATAAACATGCTAGTACCATAAAGGCGTTTTGTGAAGGTAAGTATTTCTTCGATAGAGAGACGCTCATATAATTCAATATTAAGAAAAAGAAGACCGATTTTTTGGCGACTTTCAGAAAGATAATGTTGTTCAAGTAGAATTTCACCTTTTGAAAGCTTTGTTTTTCCGAGTAGTAATTTTATAAGTTCTTCCCTGACATTTACGCTTGAATTGATGGCAATAACCTTGCCTGTATCAATAGTTAGATCAAACGAGGGGAAGATAAGTGTATCATTAATGAATCTTTCAGTGGATAAAAACTGCAGCGACATACACAAACCTCATTTCATTCTCATTAAAAATGCCTTGTTCTATTATAGCAAGAGTATATTGAATGAAGCATACTAATTGAATTATATATGGAAATAAATACCTATTTAAATTTAATAAAACGTACGCGATTGTTTTCGCGTACGCTTTATTAAATGAGAAATAATAGATTAATAAGTTGGATTTTCTTTTATATTAATCCATGAATCCGCCTTTTCCAATTCAGCAGCCAATTGTAACAGAAGGTCTTCACGACCACGTCTTGCCATCACTTGAACTCCGCACGGAAGTCCATCCTTCGTTATATGCATAGGAAGAGTCATTGCTGGTTGACCGGTTAGATTTGCAAGTTGTGTAAAAGGAGTTCGCTCAAGACTTTTATATGCTAGTTGATCAACAAAACCTGACTTTTTCAAAATTCCTCCCAATCCGAGACCACCAATCGTTCGAATGAGCATTTTTTCAAATTGGGTTTGATCGAGCTCACCAATCTTTGAAGGTGGATAAGCAGTAGTCGGAGTAATGTAGAGATCATAGTCATCGTGAAAGCTTTCCATTTGGATTGCCGCCTTATCCCAAAATGTTAAACTTGTTAAAAATTCTTCCGCAGAAACAGCTTTGCCTAGTAAACCAAGAATCCATGTTGCAGGTTCTACATCCTTAAAGCTTACTTTTCTACCAATGACATCCTCAAGGGCTCTCAAAGTTGCAGAAACCTCTGCAAAATATAACATCATATAGTTACTAGCAAGCTTTTTTCCATCTACAGGTGCTTCTTCTTCTAACACTATATGCCCCATATTTTCAAGAAGCTTTACAGTTTTTTCTACTGCCTCCTTACATTCATCATCAACAGAGGAGGCAATAGGTGACTTTGTTGTAAAGGCAATTTTTAATGATTTAGAAATAGGAGTCTCTGATACAGATAGATAAGACCCATTAAATGGCGGTGCAATGAAGGCAGATGCTCGGTCGTATCGATATTGATCGAGCATTGCGGCGCTATCTCTTACCGATCGACTTAAAATATGATCGACTGAGGCCCCTTGCCACACCCGCCCCCGATTAGGACCAATTGGCGTGCGGCCACGAGTTGGTTTTAATCCAAATAATCCACAAAAAGCAGCAGGAATCCGAATGGAGCCACCGCCATCATTTGCACCAGCAATCGGAACCATCCCTGATGCCACTGCAGCTGCTGCCCCTCCACTTGAGCCTCCCGGAGTATAATCAGTATTCCAAGGGTTTCTGGAAGGACCATAAAAGGCAGGTTCCGTTATTCCCATTAACGCAAATTCCGGAACGTTCGTTTGACCAATAATGACGACACCCGCCTCCTTTATTTGTCGTACGAACTCACTATCGTGATCTGCGATAAAATCGGCTAAAGCCTTTGAACCACTTGAAATGGGATGCCCTTTTAATTCCTGTGAAATATCCTTCGTCAATACTGGTACACCCGCAAAAATCCCCTTATTCTGAATGAGACCGTCTTCCTGAAGATCATATATTTTATGAATGACCGCATTAAGCTTCCCATTTTTCTGCTCAATTTCCTGTATTGCCATGTCGCGTACTTCTTCTTGCTTAACTTCTTTTTTTCGAATTAATTCGGCTAATCCTATGCCATCATATTGCTTGTAATCTTGCATCTTTTGTTCACCTCCATTAAGCAGCATGTGCATCCTAATTTTTGTGAGAATATTTATTTCCTAACTTTTATTTTATATTCTACCTATTTATATAGTTTCCTTCTATTATAGCGAAATATGAAATGTCATCGGTTCATAAACCTAAAAGCAAAAAAGTCTTGTTTCTACAATTTCTAGTTGTAAGAACAAGACTTTTAGTTGGCTAAGATACCCGCTCACGTAAATTTGTCCGAATAGGCCGCTTATATTCTTTCTTTTGCAACCTAACAAAAATATTATTAGCCAGCAGTGAAATGATAATGAAAACAGTGCCTACAATATCAAACATAGTTACATTATTCCCTTGAAAAATTGAAACTAAGAGTGTAGTTACGGGAACAAAGTTAATGAATAAAAGTGCATTTATTGGTGATAAAATACTAACTCCAATATTCCAACCGAGCAATGCAATGAAGCCAGGAAAGATGATCATGAACAATAAATGCGGAGTAGTCGCTATGATCACTTCTTCTGTTGGAAAAGATATGTATCCAAATAGTGTTGCTCCAAATACAATCACAACAGCTGTTATCGTTCCAAGTAAACAGCTTAACGTTGAATACCGCAAAACGGACCAACTAGTAAACTCACTTCCACCCATTGTATAAAGTACCCATCCAATAACTGCAATCAATATGAGTATGGATGGGATAAAGTCTTCTGTGGCACCTAAAAATGCTTTAATATCACCTTTTGTAACGACTAATATCGCACCGATCAATGATACGATGACACAAATTAATGTAAAAAAATGAGGACGTTTTTTAAAAATCATCCATAATATTACAATGGAAATCATCGGCATTAGTGACTCCATAATGGATGCAACCATTACTCCTGATTCACCCATTAAGTCTTCTCCCCAAAAGATAAATAGATTATAGACCGTAAATGCCATTGTACCAAAAAACCATAATTGCAGACCTTTCCCTTCAAACCGAAAAGCTTGTTTTCCTTCTTTCCAGAAAAGCATCGCTGCCAAAATGATCGTAACAGCACCGTATCGAATGATGGTAAAATAAAAAGGATCAATATGTTTGAATGCTGCATGTGCGACAGGGAACATTGCTCCCCATGAAACTGCAGCAATAAAGCACAAAACAGCTCCCCATAATACACTTTTTCTCAAGTCTTTCTTCCTCCCCAAATAATAACAGATTCCATTATCTGATCTTTTTGATATCTTGTAAAATGAATGTTATAGATGATTTACTATCATTTTTCGTGATATCATATGAATACGGAATAATCAGGAGGATTAATAGTGGAATTTAAAGACTTAGAGATTTTTCAATTGATTGCACAAAAAGGCACCATTACGGAAGCAGCAAAAGAGTTAAATTATGTGCAATCAAATATTACATCTAGAATTCGCAAGTTAGAATCAGAAATGAATACTCCGTTATTTAATCGACATAGACGAGGTATGAGCTTAACACCAGAAGGGAAAAAACTATTAACCTATAGTAAAAAAATATTATTATTAAAAGAAGAAATGAAAATGGCTGTTCAAACTATTAATGAACCATCTGGAAAATTAGAAATTGGTACAGTAGAAACGGTCAGCCATTTACCAATTATTTTGTCTAGCTATATTAAAAAATATAAAGATGTCGACTTATCCGTATTTACTGGAGTTACTAGAAACTTAGTAAAGGATGTATTGAATCATAAGTTGGATGGTGCTTTCATTACAGAATTAGATTCTGATCCCGACCTTGTGTCACATGAAGTATTCCAAGAGGAGCTCGTATTAATATCTGATACTCGCGTTTCCACTCTAGAAGAGCTAAAAGAACAATCTATTTTATGTTTTAGCAAAGGCTGCGGATACCGCGCACGTCTCGCAGAATGGTATAAAGATCAAAACCTTGCCCCTAAAAAGATTATGGAATTCGGAACGTTAGAAACGATTTTGCGCAGCGCTGTTATGGGACTTGGCATTGCATTCGTCCCAAAGTCAGAAGTTGAGCAATTGGAAAGAGATGGACTTATTCAATTTCACAAGCTCCCAGAGCAATATAGTAAGATAAAAACTGTTTTTATAAGAAGAGCCGATGCCTACTTGACACCTACAATCGAAAAATTTATTGAAACAATCGAATCCAATAGACAAGGAATTATTTTTGACGATTAAGGGCAAGTTGACAGTTAATATGATAACGTCGGACTGTTTCCTACAGAATTTAAGCCATTATTAATATAATTAAAAAGAACGAGACAAGATATTAGACTTGTCTCGTTACTTTAATTAGTAATCATATTTTTAAGTGTTTTATATAAGTTGCTGCTTGTTGATTCACTTATATATATTTCGCAGTTACAGAGCGTTCACAATTAATAAGGTCTGCTGGCAGTCCTTCATATAAAATTTCTCCACCTCCAGAACCACCATCAGGACCTAAATCAATGATCCAATCACTGTTTCGAATAACATCCAGATTATGCTCGATAACAATCACTGTATTACCCTTTTCAACTAATGTTTCAATAATTAGTAGAATATTAGTGACATCTGAAAGATGCAATCCTGTTGTCGGTTCATCTAAAATATATATATTGCCCTTCTTATTTAGTTCTTTTGCCAGTTTCAGTCTTTGACTTTCCCCACCAGATAAAGTATTTAGTGGTTGACCCAAAGCCAAATACCCAAGTCCAACGGTTGCCATGCTTTTCAGCTGTCGCTTAATATCTGCTGTTTCAAAAAATTCCGCAGCATCCGCCACTGACATCTCCATAATCTCTACAATATTTTTCCCTTTATACACGTATTGGAGCACTTCTTGTTTATAACGATTGCCGTTGCATTCACTGCATTCCATTTCCGTTTTATCCATAAAAGACAAATTAAGCTCCACCGTTCCCGTTCCACCACATGTTTCGCAGGCCCCTTTTGAGTTATAGCTAAATAACCCACTCTCCACATTATTCGCATCAGAAAAAGCTTTTCGAATCGAATTCATTATTCCAGTATAGGTTGCCGGATTAGAACGAATATTACCATGTACTTGACTTTGATCAATTCGAATAGCTTCTGGAAAATTTTTCGCAAACACTTCGTTAACAAGTGTACTTTTACCAGAACCTGCTACACCGGTAACAACGGTAAAAACACCGACTGGTACGCGTATACTGACATTTTTCAAATTGTGGAGACTACTTTTTTTACTTTCTAAAAACTCAATAGCTCGTCTTGGATTTGTATTCAGCTCCAGTCTCTTGTTTAAAAATTGAGCAGTTAGTGTACCAGAAGACAATAACCTCTGATAACTTCCACTAAACATTATATGCCCTCCGGCAGCACCCGCTTTTGGGCCAACATCGATGATATGATCGGCTATATGTATGACATCTGGATCATGTTCTACTACTAAAACCGTATTTCCCTTATCACGTAATTTAGCAAGTAATTCATTTAAGCGGTAAACATCACGTGGGTGAAGTCCAGTGCTTGGTTCATCAAATATGTACATTAATCCAATTAAGTTGCTGGACAAATACTTCACCATTTTAACCCTTTGAGACTCACCGCCAGATAAAGTCGGAGTTTCTCTTGTCAATGTCAAATAACTCAAACCAATAGCGCAAAGATTTTCCACTCGATTTAGAATCCCGTCTACAATTGGTTTTACATTTGGATCATCGAATTGTTGAAGAACATCACTTAACTCATCTAGCTGCATGGCAGTTAGGTCATAAATCGAATGGCCCTTAAATTTAGATGACAAGACTTTTTCATTGTAACGTGTTCCTTGGCAGCTAAGGCATGTACCTGTTGTTGTAAATTCTTTTAGCTTTTTCTCGGCTGCTTTTGAGGTGTCTTTATCTCTATTGATATTTTGTCGCGTAAATTTTACAGCTAAGCCTTCATAAGTTGTATTAAATTCTTCATTCATATAACTGACAACAGTTTTTTCCTCCTCAGCATACACAAGCTTTTCGAATTCTTCTATTGTATAATCCCTGATCTTTTTATCATTGTCGAAGAAACCAGAATTAGCATATGCTTTCCATTGCCATGTCCCGGGTCCAAACCCAGGAAGTAATATGGCCCCTTCATTTAAGGATTTTTCCTTATCTAGTGCTGCATCGAGGTTTAACGTTATCGTTCTACCAATTCCTTCACAATTTGGGCACATCCCAATTGGATCATTGAAGGAATAAGCATTGCTATAACCAATTTGTGGTTCGGCAAACCGTGAAAAAAGTAGTCTTAATAAAGGATTAATATCGGTTGCAGTCCCAAGCGTAGATCTTGCGTTTCCACCAAGCCGCTTTTGGTCAACTATGATTGCAGTAGAAAGATTATTAATCTCATCAGCTTCAGGTCGTCTATATTTTGGCAAAAACTGACGCGCAAAACTACTAAACGTTTCATTTAGCTGGCGTCCTGCCTCTTGAGCAATCGTATCAAAAACTATGGATGACTTCCCTGACCCGGATACCCCAGTAAAAATAGTAATTTTCCCCTTAGGAATCTGCACATAAATATCTTTCAAATTATTTTCTCTTCCATTAATAACTTCAATAAACTCCTGATTCATTTTTTATCTTCTCCTTCAATATCCCTTTCTCACTGCAGTTATATGAAAATCACTATTAGTTCGAATAAATCCATTTTAAGCCTCAACTACTTTTTTCATCCATAATTCTTTCTATATCTTTTCCAAACAAGTCTAATGGATATCCATACTCAAAAAAAGTGAAAGATTGAATTATATGAAAGGACTCAGTACCTTCAATTTTTTCTTAATAGTGTCAAACACACAACTAGCTTTTAATCATCAACTAAACATCAAATTCATGATTCTATTAATATGAATCTCAGTTGTATTTAATTGTGGTATATTTAAGTCTTCTTCTTTAATAATCATTGGCAATTCCGTGCAGCCTAATATAATTCCTTGTATTTGCTCTCGTTGTATCATTTTCTTAATAATATGTAAGTACTGTTGTTTCGTTGCTTGATTGACAATTCCATTCTCCAGCTCTTCAACTATTTTCTGATGAATATACTGTTGTTCTGATGTTGTTGGCACTACTATTTCTATTCCCTGAGAGGTAAATGGCGTCTTGAAAAAATCATGTTCCATAGTAAACTTAGTCCCGATTAGCCCAATTTTAGCCAATCCCAATTCTCGAGCTTTCTCATACGTTTCTTCAACAATACTGTACAGAGGAATTTGCACACGATTTTGAACTTGCTCAAACACAATATGCGGTGTGTTGGCAGAGATAATCGCAAAATCTGACCCAACTTGTTCCAGCTTCTGAACTGCTTCCACCAAATAATCCGCTAACCCTTCCAGATTGCTTTGATCGATTAACTCGAAAACGCGGTACATATTAATGCTGTTAATAAAAAGTTCAGGCAGTACTTCTTTACTACCAACTCTTTCCTGATATTTAGTAATAATCGTTTGGTAGTAATCTATTGTTGACTCCGGTCCTAGTCCACCTATCATTCCAAGTTTTTTCATTTCATTCCCTCCCTGATATTCATTATTAATTCCTTATTTACTATACCATAGACTTAGGAAAGAAACATTAAGTGTTCTGAAAAATCAAAATACATTAATGGCACTCATCTGGAACGAATCATCATGATATATGTAGTTTGGATAGCATTTAAAACATGTCTTGGAATATCTGATATTATGCTTAACTACGGGATTGTTTAGTCAAACTCAATGGTCAATAATTGATTCAAATTGATATTGAAAAAACGTATGTGAAAGGACACCGTATTCCGGTTGATGATGAGTTAGCAAATATTCTTGCTGTTGCTCGTGACTATTTGATAATACGAACAGGGCAGGATAATTCGATCGTTTCTCGAATATTTTATGAGTTGGATCATTTTATTAAATATGTGATTATAACGTTATCTGAAAGATACGCAAATCTTATATGTAAGGGTGATTAGTTTGAAGCAAGGAATGATTGTATTATTGAATGGAACTTCAAGTTCAGGAAAGACCAGTATTTCTATTGAACTGGTAAATCAGAAAGAAATTCTTTTTCATCATTTATCAATAGATGATTTTTTTTATAATTTCAATGAATTTATTGATAAAAAATTTCCGGATATTGAACCTACAAGAGAAGTTGATGACCACGTTGTCGCACAAATAATTTTTGATCCCATAGTATCAATGTTCTATTCGACAGTTAAATTGTTTTCAGAAATGGGTTTGAATGTAATAGTAGATACCGTAATCGAGAATGACAAGTGGTTTAATGAATGTCTTGATGTATTTTCTGATCAGCCCACATTATTTATAGGTGTAATATGCTCGAAAGAAGAACTCATAAGAAGAGAGCAAATAAGAGGCGATAGAAAGATTGGACTAGCAGCTTCACAGTTCAGCAAAGTATATTGCTTTAATGAATATGATCTTGAAGTAAATACTGAAGATTTGAATCCAATAGAATGTGCCGAAAAAATATTAAGTTTTATAAAGTCCGATAAGGATTACTCGGTATTTAAGGAATTAAGTAAAAGAAATGTTAGTGTTTCCTAGATGGCATATCCATTAGATAACACCATAATCAAATCGCCCCCCCCGGTCTTCCTGAGGGATTTCAGAATTTCGCTAACGGGACACGATAGTTAAACAAAAAGAGCTCCACATATTAGTCATGTACAATATGTAGAACTCTTTATTTTATCTGCTTTTTTTTAAGTTTGCTCTGGATAAAAACCTACGAATGTTTTATCGAATCTTAATTTCTATATATCCACTGACACCTTACTAACCGCCAACTCTTTTAATAAGTTATTAACCGCACTGCAAAGCGCCTTAACAGACGAGGTCATTATATCCGCATCAATTCCACTACCCCAATACACTGTACCATCAGAAGCAGCAATCCCTACGTATGATACAGCATTCGATCTTGATCCAATTTCTTGAGCATGCTCCTTATAAACTAAATCAGTATATTGAATTCCAAGTCTCTTTTGTAGGGCATTGCTTATTGCATCTAGTCTACCGTTTCCTTCGCCCGTCAATACTTCCATTTCGTCATTAATCTTTACGGTAACGAGTGTTTCAAAATCATCTGATTGAGTATAACGATAGCGAACAAACTCGACAGGTGCAGAAATATTTACATATTCTTTCGTAAAGATACTATATATTTCATTTGGCAGAAGCTCTTTTTGCATTTGGTCTGATTCATTTTTCACAACATATCCAAAGCTTTCACGCATTTTTGGAGGCAAATCAAATCCATACTGCTGCTCAAGGACATAACCAATTCCGCCTTTTCCGGACTGGCTGTTAATGCGGATAACGTCTCCTTCATACTCTCTTCCAATATCCATAGGATCGATGAGCAAATATGGAACTGTCCATGTATCGCATTCGTTTTCTTCTCGCCATTTTATTCCTTTGGCGATTGCATCTTGGTGTGAACCAGAAAAAGCTGCAAATACAAGTTTACCTGCATATGGCTGTCTTTCATTCACCTTCATTTTCGTCATGCGCTCATATACTTCTTTGATCTCAAGAATGTTTTCAAAGTTAAGTTTAGGATCCACTCCATGGGAATATAAGTTCAAAGCAAGTGTTACGATGTCCACATTCCCAGTTCGTTCGCCATTTCCAAACAGAGTTCCTTCAATTCTCTCCCCGCCAGCAAGAAGTCCCAGCTCTGCGTCGGCAACCCCGCTTCCCCTGTCATTATGAGGATGAAGTGACAATATTACATTGTCTCTGTAGTTTAAGTTATTGCTCATGTATTCAATTTGACTCGCATAAACGTGAGGCATTGACATCTCAACAGTCGCAGGTAAATTAATAATTACTTGATTATCAGAAGTTGGCTGCCATACATCAAGTACTTGGTTGCACACCTCAAGCGCAAAATCTATTTCCGTTCCAGTAAAGCTCTCAGGAGAGTATTGAAACTTAAAGTTTCCTTCTGTTTCAGCCGCATATTTTTGCAATAACTTTGCACCTGATACCGCAATTTCAGCAATTTCTTCTTTTGACTTTCTAAAAACTTGCTCACGCTGGGCCACCGAAGTGGAATTATACAGGTGAACAACCGCACTTTTCGCACCTTGCAGCGATTCAAATGTCTTTTTAATAATATGATCTCTTGATTGGGTCAATACTTGAATCGTGACATCATCAGGAATCAAGTTATCTTCAATTAAAGTACGCAAAAAAGTATATTCAGTTTCTGACGCTGCTGGAAAACCGACTTCAATTTCTTTAAAACCAATTTGGACAAGCAATTGAAAATACTCAAGTTTTTCCTCAAGATTCATCGGAACAACAAGCGCCTGATTTCCATCTCGTAGATCGACGCTGCACCATGTAGGTGCTTCCGTAATGTATTCCTTTTTCGCCCAATTCATACTTGCCTCTGGAGGCATAAAGTAACCTCTCGCATACTTATCCACATTTTTCATTTTGACAACCGCCCTTTCGCTATATCTGAATATATGCATTTTCACCATAAAAAAAGCCCTTCACCTCTATTTATATAGAGACGAAAGACTTTGTTATCTTTTCGCGGTACCACTCTAATTCATATCATCGATGATATGCACTCAGGTAGATACGGGTTTTTTAAAAAACCTTATATCCCCCTACTTTAACGGTTAGGCTCCGTCCCCACCTACTTATTCCATTTCAGTGGGCTGCTTCAAGGCGAGTTCGGATTAATCAACGGCTGTTTCGCACCAACCAACAGCTCTCTTGTCGTTTCAAAAGTCCTACTATTCCTCTTCGTCGCATTTAAATATTTTTAAAATTATATCAAATGAAAGTGAAGAGTGCAAGCTTCTTTTATGAAATTTGAAAAATTTATTACCTTAATAGGAAATATTTGTATTGTATAATTATTTATATACTGAATTACTTTGAGAGGATCATTTTACAAAGATGATAAAGAAATTATTTTATAATAAAACATTTCTTATAGTATGTAGTTTTATTTTCCTAATCACTACTTTTAGAGTTATCTGGTATACCGCTCATATAAATCCTGGACCCCTAAAGATCACAAATGGTGTTTTGGATTTACGGAATTGGGATATTGCTAACAATAAGCCAATTGCCTTAGACGGAGAGTGGGAGTTCTATCCTGATTTATTTCTCTCACCAAATGACATTGTTCAATCTTCAAAAAGAGAAACTAGCAACTTAATCACCGTACCAGGGACTAGCCATAAAAACTTAGGCCCAACAAATGGCCGAGGTACGTATCGACTAAAAATATTAGTAAATGAGGATGTCGATCAGTTATATGGAATTCGTTTTCCAGTAATCAAAACTGCATCAAAAATATTCGTAAATGGAAAACTAGTTAGTCAAAATGGCCGCCCTACGGAAGACCTTACATTAAAGCAGGCCCAATTCATTCCTTTTTCCAAAACATTTTCGATCAATAACGGAAACAATATTGAAATCTTGATTTCATCCCAAAACCAAGTATCAGATTTCAAAGGGGGAATCCATAAATCCATTTTATTCGGTAGCAACTTTGCAATTAAGAAATTATACAATATGTCTATAGCTTTACAATATATGGTTTGTATTATCATGATTTTACATGGATTATACGCATGTATTTTTTATTTACTTAGAAGAAAAAATAAAGAAATTCTTTATTTTGCCATTGCTGTTTTTCTTATGGCATTTGCAACTTCGATGGATGACGATAAATTACTCCTCCAATGGATTCCAATTAGTTATGAATGGTCAATTAGACTTCTGTTATTGTTTTATTCGTTTTTAAGTTTATTATTACTTCTAATTACAAAGTCTCTTATATCGGAGAAGAAAAGTAAGATAATGACTGCTTTAATTATATTTAATTACTTCCGGATTTCCTATTGCTTATTAATCCCGTTTGTTTATGTAAAACTTACCCAGCCCATTTACCTATTAACTGGTGTTTTAAACTATGCTGTAATCGTCTATTACTTTATAAAGTTTCTAAAAAAAGATAAGAAGGATAGTGTTTTTCTCCTGTTGGCGGCAATATCTGTTGCCTCAAGTGCAATATGGGGATCAATAAAAAGCGAAAGTACTCAAATATTTACGTTTTATCCAATAGATTTAGTCTTCACCTTTCTTGCTCTGTCTATTTTTTGGTTCAAGGGATTTTTTCGAATAAGTGATGAGAATGAAAAAATAGTTATTCATCTACAAGAAGAAGATAAGAAAAAAGATGAATTTTTAACGAAAACTTCACATGAATTACGTACTCCACTGCATGTAATCGTCAACATGGCTCAGGCTATTTCAGATAGTGAAGGAAATAAGCTATCTAGTAAAAATAAATATAATTTAGAATTGCTCACCACCACTGGACAACGACTATCGTTATTATTAAATGACTTAATCGATGTTTCACGTTTAAAGGAACGGGTTATAAGGCTAAATAAGAAAGATGTTGACTTGCATATCGCCACTTCAATTGTAATAGATATGATGAAATATATGATTGGAAATAGAGACATACGAATAGTAAACAAGATTCCCACATCATTTCCTACAGTGAAAGCAGATGAAAACCGACTAAGTCAAATATTAGTCAATCTTTTGCACAATGCATTGAAAAATACGAATGAAGGAAATATAATCGTTCGAGCCGATATTAAAAACGACATGGTTTTAATTCATATTGAAGATACTGGTATAGGTATGGACGAAGCTACTAAAGAGGCTATATTCGAACCATATATTCAAGGAGAGTCTGGCGTCGAAGGTGGTATTGGACTAGGATTATCCATTTCCAAACAGCTTGTTGAATTACATGGCGGGTTCATTCATGTCGAATCTATTCGTAATAAAGGATCCATTTTTACTTTTTCCTTACCTATAGTGATAAATGATGTGACGATAAACGATCAGGAACAGACAAACTTTGCTGTATTTATGGATGAGGTGGCAGTTGCTGATGAATATAGCGTAAACAATCATAACGACAAAGAAATATACCACAACAATAAAATTTTGGTTGTAGACGACGATCCGATTAATTTGCATATTCTATCGTCCATACTCTCGGAGCATTATCATGTGACAGCTGTTACTAGTGGGAGTCAAGCTTTGTCACTTCTCCATAAAGATGAATGGAGCTTGATTATCACGGACATCATGATGCCTAATATGTCAGGTTATGAACTTACGCGCTCTATTCGAACACAATTCTCTATCTCCGAATTGCCAATTTTATTTTTAACGGCAAAAAGCCAACCAAGGGATATATATGCAGGATTTGAATCTGGGGCCAATGACTATGTAACGAAACCAATTATAAAGCAGGAACTAGTCGCAAGAGTTAAGGCACTCCTTAATTTAACCGATTCTATTTCAGAAAGGCTCTACATGGAGGCGGCATGGCTGCAAGCACAAATTCAACCTCATTTTTTATACAATACAATTAATTCTATTACTTCCTTAAGCGAATTAGATACGAAAAGAATGTCCGCACTTCTTGAAGAATTTGGACATTACTTGCGAAAAAGCTTCGATCCGATAAATCTAGAGCGCCTTATTCCGATAGAACAAGAGCTTGAATTAGTAAAATCCTATTTATATATAGAAAAAGAACGTTTTAAAGAAAGAATAAACGTTATCTGGGATGTAGATAATGCCATAAATATTCAAATTCCACCGCT
The DNA here is from genome assembly GCF_018343715.1 of Bacillus sp. FJAT-49711. Classification (GTDB taxonomy): domain Bacteria; phylum Bacillota; class Bacilli; order Bacillales; family Bacillaceae_C; genus Lederbergia. Next base: position 97,077 of record NZ_JAGYPL010000005.1, read on the forward strand.
TTCAATACAAACTCTTGTGGAGAATTCGGTTAGACATGGACTGTTATCACGTATGGAAGGCGGTACCATTTTCATTGGAATAAAAACTCATGGTGAAGTAGCCATAATCAATATAAAGGACAACGGTATTGGCATGAGTGAAGAAAAGCTGGAGCAGATACTTTTTAGTGATCGTAGTGGAACAGGTGTAGGTTTGCGCAATACAAATAAGCGTTTAGTACAAATATTCGGCAAAGGGCTTGAAATTATTAGTACCCCTAATTATGGAACCAACATTACAATCAAAGTTCCGATTATTCACTAACAAAATGAAACAAAGGATGTTGTTTTTATGAATCGCATCCTTTGTTTTTATTTATGGTTTTTTAATTTCCATCGATCATACCAAGTTTTAATTATATCCGTAGGCTTTAATCCAAATTCGTCCAGTAACATTTTAGTATATTCCGCATATTGCTGCTCGACTGAAGGCCGATCCCCTAAATCATCATATAGCTTCATAAGCATAAAATAGCTATCATCAAAATAAGGATGAATCGTTTGGACACGATGATAAAGAACAATAGCCTCTGAATAATTACCTCTAAAGACTAAGTAATCAGTTACTTTTTTTACAAGTTGCAGCCAAAGGCCTCTAAATCGTTCCCGCTCCCCTTCAGCCCATAAGTAATCATCTGATGCTAAGTAGTCCCCAATATAAAAGTTTAATAGCTTTTGATATTCCGGAAGCGTTTCATTTGTTACAATAGGTAACTCATTCATTCTTTTTTCCCATACATCTATATCTAATAAAACATCATTAAAAACAAGTTTATAACTATTTTCTGAACTAGTAATACTTATTTTGACATTGATAGATTGTAATGTTTTACGAATTTGATAAATGGTCGCATATAGTTGGGGAAAGCCTTTCTTCCAATCCGTTTCAGGCCAAAACATATCTAAGATTACATCTTTACGGACAGGCTGATTACGATGTTGAATCAGAAATGCAAATAGTTCACGGGCTTTAAATGTTCGCCAATGAACGTTAACAGTTTGTGACTCGTCGCCATATATACAAAAGCTTAACGTTTGGAAACAACGAACCATCATTGGTTTAGTCGCTTCGACTGTGTTTGCATCAACTACTCCGGGAAAACGTCGAATTGTTTGTAGCAATCGATCGCGCTTCACAGGTTTTACAATATAATCCACTGCGTTTAGATCAAATGCTCTTACAGCATACGTATCATATGCAGTAATGAAGACAATTTTTATTTCCGGAATTTCATTTTGGATTTGTTCCGCTAATTCCATTCCATTTAGCTCTGGCATTTCAATATCAAGAAAAACAATTTCCGGTCGTTTATGCTTTATTCTCTCTAATGCTCTTCTTGGATCTCCATACATTCCGATAATAGTAAGATTTTCAATTTCACCTAGTAGTTTCTCTAAGTAAGCAAGGGCCAATGGTTCATCATCAATAAGGATCACTTTCACCAAAACTTCCCACCTTTACTACTCGTGCTATATCTATATACCTTTATTATAGATCATGCGACTAAGTATATAAACATCATCTTCCACCAGGATGTGGTAAATGTTACAAAAGTAGACACAATAAAAACAATGTTTAATACTCTACAAAGACAAAGAAACATCCAAACTAAATACTCCTTCTGACAAGATGTTTATTAAGGCTAGTCATTTTTATCAATTAGCTCTCCCACGACAGCAATACGATCAAATCCTGATTTAGTACAAGTAATCATCGTAATCTCTTTTTTTCCTTGATGATTATCTAGGATTTCTACATAAGATGGATCAATAACTTCTCTGTTTGTAACTTGGTACACAAATGTCTGCTTTTCTGTATGTAAAAATACTTTATCCCCAATAGATACTTGTGGTAATCGACTGAAATGGCGCTCACCCCGATAACCTCTATGTCCTGCAACGGTAAAGTTCCCAATTCCTGGACTCTGGTTTTTTTTTAATTGTGTTAATGCTACTCGTAAGTTTTCTTCTGTTGTTTCTACTAAGATTTTCTGTTTTAGATTAATTGACGGAATTTCTAATTCCATCACATCCTTAAGTTGATCTTCAGTAAAAGAAAGATTATCAATACTTGAAAGATCAACAGATTCACCATTACCTTCTGAAATAAGAGAGAGGGCTTCCTCCAAAGCCCTCAACTCTTTCCCTTGTTGCCATTCGTAATAAAGCGGAATGGAGATGAAGGTTAGTCCTGCTGCCAAAAATACAAGGCCTACTATTAATTTTGCATTTTTCATTAGGACATCCCCTTTCATCTTTATTCTGCTTTTCTATTTCTGCGTAAAAGAAGTACTCCACCAATTGATAGGAATAGGAAGCCTATTATCATCATATACAACAAGGTTTGTTCCCCTGTTTGTGGGAGCTTGTTAATATCTTTAGATGGTTTTTCCGGCTTGCTAGGTTGTTCTGGTTTACTAGGCTTTTCTGGTTGCTCCGGCACTACTGGAATCGTCGCTTTATTAGCAAACTCAATAACTAAGATATCTTCTTGACCTTTTTCAATCGTAAATGTGATTGGAGTTGGATCTAGATCGTAACCTGACGGTGCTTGCGTTTCAACGAACTGATAGTTGCCCGGTTTTAAGTCTCCAACAACTAGTTTACCAGCTTTATCAGTTGATAATCCCTTTATGAGTACATTACCGTCTCCATCCTGAAGTTCGAATTCTGCACCTTCTAAAGTAATCTCTTTGTTGTTACTATCGACTTTAATCAATTTAACATCGCCTAGTATCAACTCGTTCGTAATGTCAAACCCGGAAACAATTGATTCATATCCTTCGACAACATGTTCCTTCACTGAATAAGTGTATGCCTTTCCTTCTTCGTCATACTTCTCTAAATCAGTAAAGCTGTATTTCCAACCAGTGTCAGCTGTTACTTCCTTCGTGTCGATTACTTTATCATTTTGCAGGAGGTCAACTTTGATCATTTCTGGACGGTCTTTGAAATTATCATCTTTCCATCTCTTTGTACCTTCTACAGATGTTTTACCAACACGTAAGTTTGTGATGTCGTAGCCATTTACTGTTGATTGATAACCTTCTACAGATTGCTCTTTTACACTATATTCGTATGCTTTACCGTTTTCATCATACTTGTCTAAATCTGTAAAGCTGTACTTCCAGTCAGTGTCAAACTTCACTTCTTTAGTGAAAATGACTTTACCGTTTTGTAGCAAGTCAACTTTAATCACTTCTGGACGATCTTTTGAGTTATCGTCTTTCCATGTCTTTGTACCCTCTACGGAAGCTTTTCCAACACGCAAGTTAGTAATGTCGTAACCATCTACTGTCGTTTCATAACCTTCAATAGCTTCCTCTTCAACAGTGTACTCATAAGCAACTCCATTTTCATCATAAGCTTCTAAATCAGAAAACTCATAAGTCCAATTGTCAACAGCAGTTACTTTCACTGTATCAATCACTTCACTATTTTGAAGCAAGTTTACTGTAATGGAGTCTGGGCGTTCTTCGGAGTCATCATCTTTCCAACCTTTTGTGATAGCAACAGATGTTTTATCAGATCTAGTGTTTGTAATGTCAAAGCCATCCACCTCTGATTTATAACCTGGAACACCTTGCTCTTTTACTGAGTAATCGTACTCTTTACCTTCTTCATCATACTTAGCTAAGTCTGTAAAGCTATATTTCCAGTCAGAATCAGCTGTCACTTCTTGTGTATCAACTACAACACCATTTTGAAAGATATTTACTTTGATCATTTCCGGACGATCTTTGGAGTTATCATCTTTCCATATCTTTGTACCTTCTACGGATGTTTTACCAACACGTAGGTTTGTGATGTCAAAACCGTTTATCGTCGTTTCATAACCTTCAATAGCTTCCTCTTCAACATTGTACTCATAAGCAACTCCATCTTCATCATACGCCTCTAAACCTGAGAACTCATAAGTCCAATCGGCAGCTGCAGTTACTTCCACTGTATTAATCACTTCACCATTTTGCAGTAAGTTTACTGTAATGGAGCTTGGGCGATCTTTGGTGTTATCATCTTTCCAACCTTTTGTGACAACAACAGATGTTTTATCAGATCTAGTGTTTGTAATGTCAAAGCCATCTACCTCTGATTTATAACCTAGAACGCCTTGCTCTTTTACAGCATATTCATATGCCTTGCCTTCCCCATCATACTTGTCCAAATCTTTGAAGCTGTATTTCCAATCGGCATCTGCAGTTACCTCATGTGTATCCACCACTACACCGTTTTGCAGGAGGTTTACTTTGATCATTTCCGGACGATCTTTGGAATTATCGTCTTTCCATGTCTTTGTACCTTCTACGGATGTTATACCAACTCGGACGTTTGTGATGTCGTAGCCTTTTACTGTTGATTGATAACCATCTACAGGTTGTTCTTGTACAGTGTATTTATAGGCTATTCCATTTTCGTCAAATTCTTCTAAATCTGTAAAGCTATACTTCCAGTAATCCGTTGCTGTTACTTCCTTGGAGTCTATTACCTTTCCATTTTGAAGTAACTCTACCGTTATAGACTCTGGACGGTCCCCTTCAGCGTTATCATCTTTCCATGTCTTCGTTCCAGACACAAAGGTTTTTCCAACACGGAGGTTTATGATGTCATAACCTTCGACTGTTGATTCATAACCTTCTACACGCTCTTCTTTAATAGTGTACTCATATGCCACTCCGTTTTCATCGTAGGCTTCAAGGTCTGTAAATACATACTTCCAGTCAGCAGAAGCTCTTACTTCTGCACTGTCAATTTCTTTTTCATTTTGAAAGAGAATAACTGTGATGGAATCTGGACGGTCTTTTGATTCACCATCTAACCAACTTTTCGTTACTTCAACAAATGTCTTTTCAGAACGAGTATTTTTAATATCAAATCCATTAACTTCTGATTTGTAACCTGGAACACTTTGTTCTTTTACAGCGTATTCGTATGCTTTACCTTCATTATTATATTTCTCTAAATCTGTGAAACTGTATTTCCATTCATCATTTGCTGTTACTTCAATAGTATTAACTACTATTGCATTTCGAAGTAAGTTAACTTTGATAGATTCTGGTCGATTTGCTGAATTTCCATCTTTCCATGTCTTCGCACCAGAAATATCCATCAATTCAATATTGGTGATATTATTACCATCAACTTCTGAAATGTATCCATCTATTGGAACTTCTTTGATTATATAGTTGATTTCATTACCATTTTTATCATACTTCGGTAAAGCATTAAATGTGTATTTCCAGTTATCACGTGCTGTTACTGCTTTTTCTGCGACAACCGTGTCACCATCTAACAATTGAACTTTGATAGATTCCGGACGATTTTCTCCATCTCCATCGATCCATTTTTTCTCTCCGGAAACATTGACAATCGCATGGTTATCAATAGTAATTTCTGTTGTTTTACCTATTTCAATCTTGATATTGTTTAATTCTGATGCAATTTTATATCCTTGAGGAGCCATAATTTCTTTTACAGAATACTCACCATAAGGAACATTTGCTTCTGCAATACCTTGATTATTTGTTGTAAATGTATAGGCTTGAGTTGTTTCCAAATTAGTTATTTTGAATGTTGCATTTGCTAAAGTCTCATCTGTTACAGCATCCTTCTTAACTATTTTCGCCGAGCCTGTTTGACGCTTGTTTACAATTTTTTTCGTTTTGATCCCTTCAGGCATCTCATCATATTTTAGCTCAATGGTTAATGGTGTTTCGGCTAAATATCCAGCCGGTACGGTCTCTTCTAAAGTATAAGTACCATATTTTAGGCCAGTCCAGTGAAGTTTTCCATTAGCATTCGTAGTTCCTTCGCGAACGATAATTTCTTTATTGCCAACTGTTGTTTTTAATACGAAAGCAACGTCTGCAAGCGGTTTGTTAGAACCGTCTTCAACTTTTTCAATGATTAACTCACCCGTGCCACCTTGAGTAGGGCCACCCCCAGAGCTGATTCTTACTTGGACAGATTCTTCCTTCTTAGTCGTCCCAACTACTTCATTATTTGACTTTACTTCAGCATTATTTTTTATGTTAGTAGTTTCTTTAGCAAGAATATATGAGGAATACTTAACAACGTATGTGTCCGATGTCTCACCTTTAATTTTCAATGTAAATTTGTTATCATCTACTACTAGGTCATAATCTTCACCAAAAACTAGAGGCTTATCGGACCCTACTTTTGTAACTTCGATCGAATCTTCTAGTAATACTTGTGAACTCTTATCACCTAAGTCATCTATTACGATTATATCTGTTAACGTAGATTTTGATTTATTCACTTCGATTGTCCAATCTATCGTCCAATCCTCTATATTGTGCACACCTTTTTTACCTAAAAACTCTCCTTGATGAGGTAATGTAACATGTGCTTTTAAATTATGTTCTTCCCCTTCACGCGGAATAAACTGTGCTGTGTTTTCATATTTTTCGTTGCTGTTGTAGATGCCGTCTTTATCGACTGTTTTAAACACAATACGATAGCTTTGAACAATTTCATCTAAATTAATCTTAATTTCATCGTTATCAGTAGTTACTGCAAAATTTTCTGTTACATCGTCCCCTACTGCTATTCCGCCTTTTTCTCCGATAGTCGTTTTAAAAACTTGAACCGAACCTTTCACCAATGTTTGGTTATTAGCAATTTTATCAACGAATTTTGCACCTTCTAGGCTTAGTTGGTTGTAGTTAATGTCAACAGTCCAGGTAATTTCTTTTGTTTCATTATTTACTGAACCATTTTTGACACCATTATTCTTCGTTTGATGATTAGGATCCACTTTGTCTTCAATTTCAAGTTCGTATTTACCCTCATCACTTGTTTCATAGGATAAATGTAAACCATTAGTAAAAATAGGCTTCGTTTCTGCACTACCGAAATCATACGTAAACTGAGTTTGATATGTGATGGTATATGCTTTAGTAATATTGCCAAAGTTTATGACAAAGCCTTCTTCGTTTTCGGTAATATGTGCACTTGCTTCTGGACTAATTTTGATCGTACCTGGAACTAGTTTCTGACCGGATCCAGGAAACTTATCTGTTAAAACGAAGTTGCGTAAATCTTGATTATCTGCATTTACAGTAATGGTCCAATCGATTGTTTTATCTTTATAGTTAATTTCACCGTGGTTTTTTTTACCGACTTGCTGGTAAACACCTTGGCTGCTTTTTGCTGTCTTCCCTTTTAATAAAACTTCGTTTGTTATATTACCATCGTCAGTAATATAAGCTCCATCTTTAACTTTTGTTTTGTATTTGAAAATAAAAGCTTTGTTGGTATCTTCTTTTAATGTGAACGTTACTTTATTCCCATCAAAATGGATGTTAAATAAATCATTTGCTTGAGATTGATCTTTTACCTTACCATTCTCAAAAGAATCTACTTGAAATATCTTAATGTCTACTACTTCAAATATATTATTTAAGGTATCGTTACCAACCTTAAAAGTAAATTCATCTGTAATCGTTTCTCCTGCTTTTAACTCTTTTTCAGTAAAATTCGCGTTTACTGTCCATTCAATAGAACGGTCACCTTTATTAAAGGCACTAGATGTTTTTTCAAGTGATTTCGGGCGGGAAATGGAGACGGATGAACCACTTTCTGCATTTTTCTTGTTATCCGAAACTAACTTTGCTGTATTATAATACGTAGTTGCGCCTTCTTTATCTTTTTCGTCTTCTTTAATTTTTGTTCTAAATGTAAGTTTATATGCTTTATTTGTATTGCCCAATTCCAACTCTAATTTTTCTTTAGTTGAATTATTATTAAGCGCAACTGTCCCGTCTTTTTCTCTTAGCACATTGCCATTTATATCTACTTCAACTTCCTTTAATACAATGGATTCAACAATTAATTCTTGACCGGATAATATCGGATCTTGAATAATTGCATTTTCTAACGATTCCCTTGAAGTGTTAACAATTACAGTCCATGCAATTTCGGCTGCATTAAATGAACCACCAACTGGTTGCCCTGATTTAGCAATCGCTTGACCGTATTTCGGTTTTACATTTATGGGGATTTCTTTAATCACTTTATCATTTACTTTAAATTCTAGAATGTTTTCTGTCGTTATGATTTTCTGTTCGCTCAGTTCAGTTTGAACATAGAAATGACCGTGAACATTAGGGACCTTTTCTATATGTTCATTAAAAGTAAATAGCACCTTACCATCTATAGTTACTTTATACGTTCCAAAAACCGTATTGCCGTCTGTTAGTACATCATTAATCTCATTATAAATTGCCAATTGTTCAGGTAATTGTAATTCGTATGTATCACCTGCAATATAATCATGAGTGTTAGATAATGCCCAATCAAATTCAATTCTCAACCCTTCTGCAGGATCAAGCATTTCCCCTTCTTCAATGGATGATCCATCAACCTTTTTTAAAACGAGCGATCCATCTATAATGATATTTTCTGCGATTGGTTTTGGGTTACGTTTCACTTCAGCGTTTAACACTTTTTTATCTGAGTTTGATTTAGCCTCTTCTTTATCTTCTGCCTCTTCTTCTGTTGCCCCTGTAGCAACTTCAGCTTTCTCTTTGTCTATTTCATCAGCTGCTTCAGTTTGTTTTGTCTCATCTTCTTGCTGATCTGCTTCCGATTCCGGTTTTGAATCTACTTGGAAAGAAACAGGAATTTCCTTTTCTTGATTATTAAAAGTAAAAGGAATTGAAACCGTTTCTTTGTCCCCAATAACATCCTTATTAAAATTTGCTTTAATTGCCAGCATTCCATTGGCATTCATATCTGCTTCCTCATTGAAAACAATTGTCACAAGTCCATCATTAGCAACATTGTAAGTACCGATATCTAAATTCCCGGATGTAAGTAACTTTCCGTTTTCTTCTTTTGAAATCATTTGCACTGGAAGTTTATAGGAATATGTCTCCCCTTCACTTACTTCTAAATCAGCTAATGACCAATCAAAATGTATATTCACTGTTGTATCAATATTTGGAAGAAATGCTGGATTTTGATTAGAATCAATCACATTGCCTTTTTCGTCTGTTAAAGTTACATTTTGAAATATACTTTTCTTTACGGTCTCAGCTGTTGCGACTAGTGGTGCTGCTCCACTGAGAATTGTGTTAGAAACTAAAACAATAATAAAGGCAATCATACTTAATTTCTTTCTCATTTAAAAGTTCCCCTCCTTTTAATTCGTTTTAAACCCAATAATATACTCGAAATAAATATGTACTTTATTGACTACTACTTATTCCAAATTAAAATTTTAACCAACCATTCTAAACAATTTCTGAAAGTGAATAAAAACTAAAATAATAGTAGAAAAAATAAAAAAGTCTAGGTTTTTATAATGAAAAATACCTAGACTCTTTTTTCTCCAAGAATGAAAACGGTTAATTTTAATATATAAATTTCATAACAATTATTTTTTAAAATAAAAATAGATTAAAAGTTACAAACAAGAACACTTTTCGAATAGTTCTTTTTACCTATTTTGTATTTTCTCCAACCTTTTCAACTAAATATATGAGCATTTTTTAAATACAAAATTAACGTTGTATCCTAAAACGTACACTTTCAGAAAATGTATAGACGTCTTTGTTATAAATAATAAAAAAGAGTTAATTAAGGAGGCTATCATGAAAAGGTACCAATTAAACATCCGGATTTCAAAAGATTTAAAGGATAGGTTTGTTGCTCATTGTAAAGAAGTGGATCAAAACCCATCAATACTCTTGCGTAGTTGGATTGAGAATTTTATAAAGGAGAATGAGAAATATAATTCTAAGTATCGAACAGAAAAGTTATGAAAAAACAGCTGCTAAAAAGCGACAAAACAGGACAAAAGTTCGATCGATGATAGATCATATTAAAAAACTCCCTCAAATAACTTAAGGGAGTTTTAAGTTGCTCTTAGAAGAACAACAATATATTTATTTAATACTTCCAAAATGCGGTCCAACTCCATTTTTTTCTTCCCAATCAAGTAATTGCGATACCGTTACAAATTGATATCCTTCCAATTCTAATGCTGTTAAAAGCTGTGGCAGTGCATTCGCCGTTTCTTGATGAATATCATGCATTAAAACGATTGCCCCGTTCGAAATCTCTTTTTGTACTACATCATTAACAGCCTTTGCATTTCGACTTTTCCAATCCAATGAATCAACGGACCAGAGAATAATAGAATCGTCATGGTCTTTTGCATATTTGATGACGAAATCATTATATGATCCGTAAGGTGGACGAATTAGTTTTGGGACAATGCCCGTAGCTTCTTTAATTTTATTGTTCGTGTAATCTAACTCTTTCCTAATTTGCTCTTTGCTCATATTCCTTAAATTAGGATGACTTTTTGAATGATTACCGATTTCATGTCCTTCTTTCGCAATTTCTCTAGCAAGTTCTGGATAATAGTCTACTTGTACTCCTAGCATAAAAAAGGTTGCTTTTGCGTTATTCTCTTTTAATACTTTAAGTACTTGTGGCGTTACTTTTTTACTTGGACCATCATCAAACGTAAGAGCTACATACTTTCCTTCTTTATTGAACTTCTTTTGTTCTTCTTGGGCGACCGGTTCTTTTTTTGGTTCTTCTATTTTAGGTATTTTCAAAAAGGTTTTAAAGTTTTCTTGAAAATAATCTTGTATTTTTTCAATAGGAATCTTTAATTTTATCGCGCCCGCCGCTCCTGCTGCAATCTCATACTCATCAAAATATAATGTAAAGTTTTTTTGATTAATGGACCATTGCCATTTTTCTAGCTGAGTTAAAATCTGCAATTCCTCTGGAAAAATATAAGGTTCAATGTCCTTATTTTTTTGTAACTCTTCCAATATGATTTTCTGGAATTCTTTCATATTTTCTTTATTTATATTAAGTAAATCATCAATATTTAATAAACGGTCTCGTTGAATATCGATATTGAATACCTTTGTGGTGTTTATTCCATTTGCCCCACCAGTGTATTCATATGAGTGGAAAACTAAACTATATATATTTTTAGAAATCCTGTATGTTTCCATTTGTATATTGAGGTCTGCTTGTGGAGTTTTTCTAAATAATTTCTTGTTACCTTCGGCTTCTTTTATAAAAGTATCTTGTTTTTTTTGAATCCACTCTTCTATTTTACTATTAATCTTTTCACTGCTCGTACTCGGTTTACTAAGAGAATATGTGTATCCCTTCGTTTCTTTCGTAAAAGTTGTAAGATTAATATTTGGATACTTTGAACTTGTCTCTTCAATAAGTTCTGGACTAGACATTAAAGGATATGTGGCATATACCAACTTATTAATTCCCAAAACGACAACAATAATTGCTGCAATCCATGCTAAAACTTTATAAATCCCCTTTTTCATACATACAAAACCCCTTTTGCCTGAACGATAAATCTCTATCTTTTAAGTTACTATATGTTTACTATTATTACAATTACATTACTAATATTTCATTTAATTTCCACAAAAGAAATAAGCTACCAGGCAAAGTTACCCAATAGCTTATTAAATACTCTATTCTTTTATTTTCATAATAGCTTCGTCTAATGCTTCTATTACTCTATCACACCAAGCGTCAAATTCAGGATCTTCTCTTTGCAATTCAGGAAGTTTTAAAATATGTTGTACGACTTGTTTTATCCCTTGGTCGACTCTAGTTGTTGCTAAAAAATCAGGAACAAGTCTTTTTAGCTTGGAGTTATCAAAAACAACAGTATTTGCTTTATCCCCAATAAGCCCACCCTCATAGTCATACGTGCTGCAAGCAGCTAAAAATTCAGATGGAACGTGAACAGCATTTAGTTTCACGCCTAAAGCATCCGCTATAATTTCGTATATTTGATTCCAAGTGACCGATTCATCGGATGTAATATGTACGGATTCTCCAATCGCATGAATATTCCCCATCAATCCAATAAAGCCTTTCGCAAAATCACGATTATGGGTCAAAGTCCATAACGAAGTACCGTCCCCATGAATAATGACTGGCTTATTTTCAAGCATCCGCTTTGCTACTTGCCAGCTGCCTTTATTCCCGTGGACACCGAGAGGAATAGATCGTTCACTATATGTGTGGCTTGGCCTAACGATTGTCACTGGAAAACCATTGTCTCGATATTGCCTCATCAAATATTCTTCACAAGCAATTTTGTTGCGGGAATAATTCCAATATGGGTTGGATAATGGTGTTCCTTCAGTGATTCGATAATCAGAAAGTGGTTTTTGATAGGCAGATGCGGAGCTGATAAAAATATATTGCTTTGTTTTACCGTTAAATAATCGATAATCCCTTTCCGCATGTTCTGGTACAAAGGCGATAAAATCGGCAACGACGTCAAATTCATGATCTTTTATAAGTTCTGCAACCTTTTCTTCATCGTGAATATCAGCCGTAATTACATTTACACCTGCAGGCAAGATGTCATTTCTCGTACCTCTATTTAGAAGATAGAGTTCACAACCGCTTTGAGCCAATTGTTCAGTAATAGCTGAACTGATCGTACCAGTACCGCCAATAAATAGCGCTTTCATTTTATCCCTCCGAATAATTCAATTTTCCACTCTATTATCATCATACGATGATTTCCTAAAGTTTACTACTAAAGTAGTTTAATACTTTGATTACTCTTCTTAAATTTGGGGCAGTCAATTTTTTGACTTATCATTAATATTCTATTCGCATCATAACTTCGTGATTTGTCACCTTTGCGATGCGCATCGGTTCCTTACGCTCAATAACATCACCGATTGTGATCAGCATCGGATGGATTCGCGACACAACTTTCGTAAATTGTCGCGACTATACAGGGAATGCGTTTTAGAGTTCATTTCAAAAAATAGAGTTGCTATCAACTGCATCGAACGATTAATCAGCGTAGTTTTAGATCTCGCAATATCAAGCTACCATAAAAAAAAAGGATAGTAGAGCAATATGATCTGCCCATCTATCCTTTTCTCATAGAATTACTTTTTTATCGGTATTAATGAAAATGTATAACTATATGGTCTGTCAGCATATAGAGTGAATTCTGGATGCGTTTTTTGTCCCCAGCTATCATCTCCACCTACACCCATTTGTTTATAGTTAACCCGAATGACGGATTCCGTGCTTTCCGGTAATTTATATGAGTGGCTCGCTTCTTCTAATTCGAAAGGTGTAAACGGAAGTACGTTTAGTTCTACGATTGGCAGTCCTACAATTTTAAAGCCTATACCTTTGTCGTTAGTGATAGAAGCCCATCTTACTTCTGTTTTATTTCCACATTCTTGTGGTTTTAAATATGGGATATACTGGTCTCTTACTTTTCCTTCATAAAGACCGATTTTTGCGCCTTTTTCTTTGTCGATGTAATTCTCGTGGGGACCTTTTCCATACCATTCTAGGTTTTCAAAGCTTTGACCCATCGTAAAGAGCAATCCAACCTCTGGTATTTCTGGTAAATCATCGCCCGGTGTCGTTGTTGATTCCACTACAATTTCTCCATTGGTTTTCAAAACGTAACGGATTTCTGTGCTAGATATGGATGTAGTAGGCAGACTATATTTTACAAGAATGACTATTTGACCAACAGATTTTTCTACATGAAAGCTTTCGAGCTTGCGATTTACTCCAGCTTCGCGCCATGTAGCACTTCGTTCATCAAGCTTATTTCCTTTATCATTGTCCGTCATGGCCCGCCAATAGTTAGGAACAAGTGGACGATTGATTAATTCTTCTCCTGCAAAAAGGTAGGAAACAAGATCACCCGTCTGTTTATTAAAGCGCATCGAGAATTCTTCTCCCGAAACCGTTAGTTCTTCTGCTTCATCAACTAGATCAAGTATGCCATGTACACTTTCTGCTCTCTCACTAACACTTTCACGTAATACAAATTGTTCAAAAGCAATTTCATATCCAACTTCTGCCCAAAGAGTAGAGTCTTTTAAACGCAGACTGACTGTTAGGATGATTTCTCCGTCTTGATCAAGTCCCTCAAGCAAATAGCCTAATTGAACTTTACCTGTTGATAATGGCTCAATGTCCAATTCAACCTTGTCTGTTATTACAAGTTTGCCATTGCTAGTAATTTCAAAGCAAAGTTCAAATTCATTTACGTTCGCAAATAAATTTTTATTTCGAACTTCGACAATACCGTTAGCAAGATCAATTGCTGTAAACTCAATATTTTGGTAGCATTTTTTCACTTCAAAAAGCTTTGGAGAAACGGTACCGTCCGCAAAGATCAATCCATCACCAGAAAAGTTTCCATCGTGTGGTGATTCACCAAAATCTCCGCCATATGCTAAAAACTCAACGCCATCTTCTGTCTTTGTACGTAAAGCCTGATCACGCCAGTCCCAAATAAAACCGCCTTGAATAATTGGATACTGATCAAATAGCTCTGTGTATTTAAATAGATTTCCGACGGAATTTCCCATCGCATGACTATATTCACAAATGATATACGGCTTCATTTTCCCACCAGATTTTTCCGCACGGGTTGCATATTCCTCAACTTTCGCTGGCGTAATATACATCGTACTTTCTATATCTGACGCTGCTTCAGAAGGCCGGTAATGAAATACTCCCTCATAATGAACGAGTCTGCTTGGATCTTTCTCTTTAAAAAATTGATGCATTTTAAGGAAGTTATCACCTCCGAATGATTCATTTCCCAGTGACCAGATCACGATCGAAGGATGATTCTTATCGCGCTGGAACATTGAGTTGCAACGGTCTAGCACGTTCTCGGTCCATTCCGGCTTGCTTCCTGGAACCGTATCTTCAAGTTCCTTCTGTCCGTAAACCCAAGAACCGTGTGTTTCTAAGTTGTTTTCATCAATGACATATAAGCCATATTGATCACACAACTCATACAAATATGGATTATTTGGATAATGGGAAGTTCGAACTGCATTAATATTATGCCGTTTCATGAGGGTAATATCATGGACCATATCCTCAAAATCAATTGCGCGTCCTTTGTCGGCATTGAATTCATGTCTGTTTACACCTTTAAAGATGATGCGTTTGCCATTGATCTTCATTAATCCATCTTTCAGTTCAAATTTACGGAATCCAACTTTACAGCTTTCTGTTTCTATAAGCTCCCCGTTTTCATCTTTTAAACTAAGAACTAATGTATAAAGATTTGGATGCTCAGCACTCCATTTCAATGGATTTTCAACGAATGCCGAAGTACTGATTTCACATTTTGCTTCGCCCGAAATATTAACATCTACTGAATTAGGCGTTGCCAAAACCTTATTCCCCTTATCATCATAGAGCATCGCTTCAAAAGTGACATTTTCACAAGTTTCTTTTACATAATTTGTAATGTTTGCATTCATTTTCAACTCTGCATGACGGTGTTCATCATCAAGCTCTGTATTAACAAAGAAGTCTTGAATGTGTAAACGCGGCGTTGAGTATAAGTAAACATCTCTAAAAATACCACTCAATCTCCAAAAATCTTGGTCCTCAAGCCAGCTGGCATCGCACCAACGATACACTTCAACTGCTAATGTATTTTCTCCTTCAGCTAAATATGGAGTAATATCAAATTCGGCTGGCGTAAACGTATCTTCACTATAACCAACTAAATCCCCATTTACCCAAATGTAAAATGCCGATTCAACCCCTTGGAAGCTTATATATACAGGTTGATTTTCCCAGATTTTAGGAACGGAGAACGTTCGAATATATTGACCAACTGGATTGTATTTAGTAGGCGCGAAAGGAGCTTTAAGCTCTTCGGTGTCTTCCCATGGATAACGCACATTCGTGTATTGAGGATAATCATATCCTTGTAATTGCCAATGAGCCGGCACTTGAATATGATCCCAATTACTAGAATTGAAATCAGCTTTATAAAAATCACGATTTCTCTTATCAGGAGTTTCAGAGAAAGAAAACTTCCACTCACCGTTTAATAGCTTATAATATTTGGATGCTTGTCGATTTCCTTTCAATGCGTCCTCAACTGTATGATAAGGCATTAAAGTTGCATGTGCTTCAAGCCTGTTCAATTGAAATATCTCAGGATTATTGTTCCACTCTGGATAACCATTCTTCGGTGGAGTGTACTCAAATTTTCTCAGTTGCTTTAACATCATAGATCCCCCTCTAGTTTATTTTACTGAACCCATCATTCCTGCAACAAAATGTTTTTGCATTAGGAAAAAGACTAATGCCGTTGGTAAAGTAGCAATCACGATCGCCATCATAATAACGCCATAATCAGGTGTATATCCTGATCCTAAATTAGAAATAAGCAGTGGAATCGTTTGCTTTTCAGGTGACTGAATCACAACTAATGGCCATAAGTAGTTATTCCAGCTTCCCATGAAGGTAATAATCGCTGCTGCAGCATATGTCGTTTTCATTGATGGTATAAAAATTTTAAAGAAAATACCTAGTTCTGATAACCCATCGATGCGACCAGCTTCTACTAATTCTTTAGCAAACATTTTTGTATTTTGTCTAAAGAAAAAGATTAAAAATGCAGTTGTAATAGTCGGTAAAGAGACAGCTGCCAAAGTATCAATCCCAATAAAAGGCAATACTTGTGAAATGCTCCCAAACATTCGATATAGCGGAACCATTAATGCTGCAAAAGGAATCATCATGGATAATAACAAAATATTAAACACGATATCTTTCTTTTTACTGCGGAATACCTCAAATCCATATCCAGCTAAAGATGCGATGATTAAGGCTAGAACAGTTGTTGCAATCGCTACTATTGCAGAATTTATCAATGCTGTGCCCATATTGACATTTTCAAATAAGTTTTTAACATTTTCAAAAAAATGATTCCCTGGAAGGAGCCGACCTTTCGTAACATCTTTCGATACATTCGTAGAACTAATGATCATCCAAAAAAACGGAAAAATGGATATGAATGCAGCTATCGATAAGAAGACATACGTGAATATTTTTTTAAACATAGTCAATTTCGATCACCTGCCGCTTTAAATTGTAGAGATGAAAAGATTACGATCAATATAACAATCACAAATGAAACAGCCGCCGCATATCCAAAATCAGGTGAATATTTAAAGGATAAATTATAAATATATTGAGAGATCGAGACGGTAGAATTACCCGGGCCACCTTTTGTAATATTCATGATTTCGTCGAATATTTGGAGCGTTCCTATGGTTGAAGTGATAGAGGTGAATAATATGATTGGTTTTAGAATAGGAATGGTGATTTTCGTGAACACTTGAAATGCATTGGCCCCGTCTATTTTTGCAGCTTCATATATGGATTGGTCTACATTTTGAAGGCCAGATAAGTAAAAGATCATGTTATAGCCAGTCCAACGCCATGTAATCGCAATGATAATTGTTATTTTTGCAAGTACAGGGTCCGTTAACCAAGGAATGGGATTAGAGATAAGTGAAATATTCATTAAAAACTGATTAATGATCCCATCCATACCAAATAAATATTTAAAAATAATTGAATATGCTACAAGTGAAGTGACAGCCGGCAAAAAGATGGCTGTACGAAAAAAGCCTTTAAATTTCAATTTTGGATTATTTAATAATACAGATAAAATTAATGCCAATATGATCATTATTGGAACTTGGATAATTAAATAAATGAAAGTGTTTTTAATCGCTGCAATAAAGGTAGGGTCACTAAATAATCGAGTATAGTTATCTAACCCAACAAATTCTAAGTTATTTCCCATCCCAGATTTAAACGATAAAATGAGAGCTTGGATCATTGGATAGAAAAAAAACAAAACGATTAAAATAGTGGCCAATAGGACAAATGACCAACCGATTGCATTATTTCTTAGTTTGTTACTCATGATGGCTATCATCTCCTTACAAGAACATTTCAGAACCGATTTTAGAATAAGCCTTGAACAATTCTACGTTCAGCGCAAGCACCTTTATTGTAGGAACTTGTCCAAGGCTGTGAGTAGATTTATTTTAATTGTGCATCTGCTTGTTTTTGAGCATTTTTAAGAACTTCCTTAATATCCTGGCCGCCTATATAATTTTGCATTTCTGCTACTAAAATATCTTCAACCGCATATGTGTGCATACCATAGTTTACAGCAGGGATTTCTTCCATCCATTTTGAGAAATCAGCTACTGTCGTTTGACCGCCAAAGTATTCATCTTCCGCTTTATACGCATCCCCATCTGCAGCAGGTTTATAAGTGCCAAGCGCGCCTACATCTGTTACTAAATTTTGATAGAAATCTTTATTGGCTCCGAATGTATTAGCTAAAAACTCAGCTGCTTTTTCTTTTCCATCAACATTTAGAACATAGAATGAGCTTCCACCCAAGTTAGAAGCATTTACAGCATTCGGCAAGTCTAATCTTGGAATTGGAACGACACTCCATTTTCCGGATTGTGATTCCTCCGCTTTAATACTAGGTGTAATCCAGTTTCCTTGTGCAACAGCAGCAACATCACCATTGTTAAACCCTGCAAGTAATTGGCTCCAGTCTGAATGAATACCGGCAACTCCTTCATCTAGCATTGTTTTATATACACGAAATGCCTCAGCCAATGCTTTGTTGCCACTAATATCAGGAGTAACACCATCTTCTTTTAAGTACCATTTTCCTGCTGTTTGAATCATCATGCGAATTGTTCCTAAATCGTTAGGATCAACCGTAATCATTGGCTTTCCTGTCTTTTCTTTCACTTTTTTACCCATCTCGATGAATTGATCCCACGTGATGTTTGTAAAATCTTCCACTGTATAACCGGCTTCTTTAATCATATCTGTACGAACATATAAGCCAGCTACACCTGTATCGAAAGGCAAACCATAGATTTTCCCATCTAAACTAGCAGAATCAATTTTATAAGCTGCAAAATCGTCTTTATTGATATACTCAGATAGATCAAAAAACGCATCCGGATATGCCTTTAAGAAGCTTTGCGCACGGTAGTCCTCAATTAGGACAAGATTTGGCATCCCTTTCATTGTTCCGGAGCTTAATCCTGTATTTAATTTAGAAACGATATCTGGTTGACCGTTTTCAATAATTTTGAGATTAACATCTTCTTTTCCGTTATAAGCTTCATCAGCTAGCTTTAAAGCTGCTATATTGAAATTAGGGTCCCATGCCCAAGCAGTTATTGTATTTGAATCACCACTTTTGTCAGAACCACTTCCTTCTTTTGAACCTGAACCACATGCAGCAAGCATCATTATACTCGCAACGACTAACAATAATAGCTTTTTCATTCTATATACCTCCTTATTGTTGGAAACGCTTGCTCCCTATAAAAATGATAACAAAATAAAAAAAAAGACCGTTAGGACGATCTTTGGATTAAACTTTGAATATATTTTGATAATCTTTTGGAAACGTTTTCCTATTGGCACTATTTTTATAAATTTGTATTTTCTTTAGATTTAATAACGGGCAACCTAATTGTGATTCTTGTTCCTTCCCCTAATTGGCTTGATACATCTACACCGTATTGTTCCCCATATATTAACTGAATCCGCTCTTGTACATTTCGGATGCCAATCCCGCTAAAGAGCTGGCGCTTGCTTTTACGGTCTAGAGTTTTATCCTCCATTCCATCCCCATTATCGTTTATTTCACAAATAAGCAAGTCGTCTCTTTGTAATATCATTAGCTGAATGATCCCTTCTTTTTTGCGGTTAAATCCATGAAAAAATGCATTCTCGATAAAAGGCTGCAATATTAATTTCGGAAGTTCGAGTTGTAAACATTCAGGAGAAACGAAATAATGAACTTTAATCAAATCACCATAACGAATTTGATTGATATATACATAGCTTTTTACATTATCCAATTCTTGTTCTACAGTGTTTGTTTCACTAATATTACCAATCGTGTTCTGTAATAAAGAGATTAACGCATTAATCGTTTGTGCGGATTTTTCTCTATCACCGTTTTGCACCATGAATTTGACAGATGCCAGTGTATTATATAAAAAGTGGGGATTGATCTGCTGTTGAAGAGCTTCCAATTCAGCATTTCTCTGCTTTTTTTGTGTATCTATCAGCTTTTCTACATATTCATGAAGCTCATCCAACATATCATTAAACGCCTTGGCAAGCTGCCTTGTTTCATAGCTTCCCGATTCGTTGACATATGAATCAAAGTTCTTTTGACTCATATTAGATATTTGTCTTACTAATGAAGATAACGATTTAGTCAACCTTCGTGAAATGATAAATACGATACATAAAGCTAAAAAAACAATGATAGCACTAATCAAGGCAATCATTTTTGAATTAAGCAAGTTGCTTGTAACCGTTTCACGATCGATTAAATTGACGAGAAACATATCTAAAGTTGGTAAATATGTGGAAAATAATAAACGGTTTTCTCCCAATACTTCAACTTGTTTATAATGATCTTTGTATTCATCCATTTTTTCAACATCTTGCAGCAAATCATGAAATTTTTGTCCAGCGATGGACTCGTCACTACTTGATACAACCATTCCAGATTGATTTAACAGCAATACATTATTTCCATTACCAGTATATCTTGCATATAACTGCTTGAAATCCTGTTCACGGATTGCAATATAGATCACACCATAAATATGGTCAGTAGATTTATCAACTAGCGCTTTTGAAACGACGATCGTTTCTTCCCGGTTTATATCATGATCAATTTTTTTTGGATCATATTGATATAAAATTCTATTTGGGTCTTTATAGGAATTCAACGTAATACGATCCTTCTTTAATTTGTCTGCAGAAACAGGCCAATTCACATAGTTGGTTGAATATAAGCGACCATTCTCGCCCAATAAAACAATATTAATTCCTTCTTGATTGATCATCGTTAAATAACGATCCATTTGTAATTTAATTCGATGTGTTGCCTTTGCCAATTCTATTGGCTCTGATTGTTCACTTGTTAAGTAATTTTGCACATATCCACTTTGCTGGACTTGGTTAGCGACAGATACTAATGAATAACTAAAGGCTTCAAAATCAGTTGTCACCTGATCCATTACCTTCGCATTTGCAATACTAAAGGTATCAATAAATAACCTTTCTGACATACGAATCATCGTATACGTAATTAAGACGGAGACAGCTACAATACTCACAACCATTACAAGAAACATCTTAAAAAATAGGCTATTATTTTTTATACTGTTTAAAAAATTTCTTATCATTTTCTCAAGTCCGCTCCAGAAAAGCTTTTCCTATACTTACTAGGAGACATTCCCGTCGTTTTTTTAAAAACCTTACAAAAATAACTATGATCTGAATACCCCACAATGCCGCTAACTTCTGAAATTGAAATCTTATTATTTTGTAAAAAGTCTTTTGCCTTCCCAATTCTGAATTGTGTTAAATACTCATTGAATCCTATCCCATGATGGTTGCTAAAATATGATGATAAATAAGATGGATTAAAATGAAAATGATCAGCTAAGCTAGTTAAGCTAATCGGCTCGGCATAATGCTCTTCAATATAAGCAAGTAATTTTTTCATATTGGATTGACTAGGATCTTGAAGTTCATCATCAATCACTTCTTTTACTTGATTTAAATAGGAGTGGAAATAATTAGTTGTCTCGAGAACATCCTTTGCATGATTGATCATAGAAAAGTGATGATATTTTTCTTGTTGTAATGTTTCACTTTTAAACTTTAAGTTTTCCAACAAAATAGTCGTATTGAAAATAATATTTCCGAGAAAGGATTTAAATTCATTTTCATCATTTGTATATTGGTGAGACAAATATTCAACATAATCGTTTAAATATATAAAGGCTTC
This sequence comes from Bacillus sp. FJAT-49711, assembly GCF_018343715.1. Classification (GTDB taxonomy): domain Bacteria; phylum Bacillota; class Bacilli; order Bacillales; family Bacillaceae_C; genus Lederbergia. The sequence goes on from NZ_JAGYPL010000005.1 coordinate 118,834, forward strand.
TGCAAAATTTCTTCGTTTAAAAACATCAATAAAATGATTTAAATCAAATGTATCATTTTCTTCTTTAATTATTTCAGGTAATTGTTCATGAGATAACAAAGTATAATGAGGGAAGTAAAAGTGATATTGTCTAAGCTTCTGCAAATCATTTTGAAATTGATTTTTTAAGTCTTTTAATAATGTAAATGGTTCACTTAAAGTCCACTTAATCTTAAATGGAATGTCCCCAGATTGTTCGATATCTCCCAATTTTTTGTGAATGATTGATAATTCATCCTTATCGATATTAAGTAAATATGTAAAGCTCGTATCTTCTTTAAATATTTGATAATGCTTGATCCCTGTAAACATGCTTACTGCTTGGACTATTTGTGAAACTTCTACACCTTCCGTGTCTATATCTCCGCCAAGCAAACAATAATATTTTTTAGGAAATGCCTCTTTCACTAATTGCTGATCATAATGGATGTCGTAGCCCTCCATCAAATAATGAATGATTTCTTCTATTGTGTTTAATTTGCTTTCGGTGCGATTAAGAGTAAAATTTGGTATTTTTTTAACCGCATTCTGTAATGCTTTTAATAGTTCCGGTCCATCTAATTTAGGTTTTAGGATATAATCTGCTACTCCGCTTTGAAAGGTTGAGCGTACATATTCGAAATCACTAAAACTGCTTAAAATGATCACTTCAGTACCTGGATAGTTTTCCTTGATCTCCTTTGTCAACTTTTCACCATCCATAACAGGCATAACCATATCTGTAATGACTATATGTGGCCGCTCCCGCTCAATTAATTGAAGTGCTTCAGTTCCATTTGAAGCTTCACCAACAATCGTAAAACCTTCCTGCTCCCAATTTATATAATGCTTGATCCCTTGGCGAATCAACACTTCATCATCAACAATCAAAACTTTACAACGCTCCTGTTTATTCACTAGTCAACCCTCCTTTCACGTTCATAGACACTCGGCTTTCACCGAGCCAGCTGATATATGGTTTTCTTGTAATACTTGTTTCTTCTCCCACATTTAGGAGGATATTCGTCATATTTAGCAAATATTAACCAGCGTCTTGCCGGTTCTCTTCTATTATCATCATATTGTAATGATATAAATCTGCTTCATATCTTCTTTTATATGTGTCCAAGCTATGTTCTTTTACAATATTAAAGTCTATCTCATCAACTATTTCATATAAACGGTTTAATGCCTCAGCATTTCTCCATGCAGTTTCTTCAAATTCAATATTCATTTCATGCTCTTCAACGATCATTCGAAACAGCTTGCTATTGTTTCGGTATTCGGATGGAGAGTGATTTCTTTTCATCTTGTATATCTCAATCGTTATTGGCAATGATTTTAACAATGCTTCTCGATCCATCGCATGCCCCAGTTCATGCATAGTTAGAGTTTTTATATAAGTCTCTAGTGGAATAGATTTTATCATGCTTTTTCTGGCCTTCTGCACACGATTCATATCACAACAAAGAAAATGATGGATAAAGTCATAACTCATATTAACGCCTGTACCCTGTAATTTTAATTTAACATTCATATGGACAGCTCTCATCGTTAAAAGAATCCATTGTTTAATACGCTTATTTATATTTCGTTTATTCATACATACCCCTAGCTCTCAAATAGTAGAAAAAAAACAAGAAAATATGACTAAATTTAAATTTAGCTGTTTCTAACTATTTTATCATTATAATTAAATGATTTAAGAATTCAAGGTATTATTCCGATCGCTTTCTTGGCACTTTATATATTTTCAGGTACTTGAGTACTAATCAAAAAGAAAGTTTAGTAGAAATCCAAGTGGATAAACATATGGATGTAAGACCAATACTTTTCAAAGGAGAGATTCTGATGGCTAACAATAATGACAACCGTGATGGAATGTCCCGCGAAGAAGCAGGTCAAAAAGGTGGAGAGGCAACAGCGAGGAACCACGATCGGGATTTCTATGAAGAAATAGGAAGAAAAGGCGGAGAAGCAACCTCCGAAAATCACGACCGTGATTTCTATGAAAAAATTGGAAAAAAGGGTGGAGAAGCCACTTCCGATAATCATGATCGAGATTTCTATGAAGAGATCGGAAAAAAAGGCGGAGAAAATAGTCACGGCGGCGGCCGAAACAGCTAATAATTGTTTGCAGATAAATTATGTTAACGAAAGGCTGACTCAAAAGGTCGTTAAATACGACTCTTTAGGGTCAGTCTTTTTCTATAATGATGCCTTGGCCTATACGATTGATAAGGGCTTTCCACTTTTATAATAGATACCGTTTCGTAATCTGGTTTCTCGGGATTGTTGGAATTTGAAAAAAGAAAAAACTGATAGACGCTGAGCAGCCCGAATAAACGTAGACTCTGCTAGAAATAGGAGATAGGCAAGACGAGCCTGTGAAGGATGGCCATTTGTCCGCGGAAAGCGAAGCAACTAGAGTAGAAACCAACAGACTCGTTCATGGCAAAAAAAAGGCATCCTTTTTTGTACACCCATCTTATGTATTATCTATTGTATTTAAAAACTATCACCATCAGTATCCATACATAGGTTATAATTAAAGTTGGAAATTATTGCATTGGGGGTAGTGGATTGGATACGATTACCCATACTTTATTTGGGTTGGCATTATACGGAACTGTTGATAAGAAAAATATGGACAAAAAGTATAAAGGAGCTTATCTTTTAACGGCTGTCGGAGCCAGTCAGATACCTGATATTGATGTGATATCCCAATGGTGGGATAATGCAGGGCTTTATCAAATGTGGCACCGTGGAATTACTCATTCTCTGTTTTTAACTCCGGTTTGGGCATTGTTATTTTTCATACTATGTCTTTTATTATTTAAAATAAAGGATATAAAATTGTTTATGCTCGCTTGGCTGGCGGTTTTCATACATGATACGAGCGACCTTTTCAATGCATGGGGAACGGGATATTTAGAACCTTTTTCAAATATTCGCTTAAGCTTTGGCACAATTCCTATTGTTGATTTTGTTATTTGGATCATTATAGGGGCTTCCTTCCTATTTTCAAAAAGAAATAAGCTAAAATCACCTTACTATTTTAAATTAGCGTGGGCTTTTATTGCCCTTCATATTATGGTTCAAAGCACTCAAGGTTTTTTGATTTATAAACAATATGAGAAAAATGTTGACCAAGTAGCTCTTTCTGCTAATTTTATCCCATGGTCATTTTCCGTTATCACGAAAAAAGATGATAAAGTGACAATTTATCAGGATAATCTTTTCCAAAAAAAGAAAGAATTGTATGTTTTACAATCGAATGAAAATGCAGATTTGGACGCTCTTTTTACCGAGTTGCCGGAAGCAAAAACTCTTCATGAGTGGTCGCCATTCGTAGTGGTCGTAGATGACGAAGATCGACTCGGCCTGTATGATCCGCGTTTTTATCGAAATGGGCAATCATTCCTATTTGAATATATAGAGAAAAAAAGATAAGAGCTGAAGGAGACCAGGACATAACTATTTCAGACAAAGATAAATCCGAACAATAGGTTGTTTAGTGTATATAACCGCTCCGGAAATATACTTCGCTAAGTTATATCATTGTTCGTCTTTAGGTTTGATTGTTTTAGTTATGTCCCAGCCTCTATTTTAATTCTAATACCATCACACCAATAAATACTACCAAAAGAATGGAAAGAACGGAAAGAACCCGACCCCTACGAATACCGGGTCGCCCCCACCTCCATTAGCACCGCCTACATATGAGACACCAACAATAATTAACAAAATAAATAGCACTACGATTAAAGCAAAGTTAAATCCACCTTTTCTTTCTTCCTTTTCTTCCACATTAATCCTCCTTTCTTTCATCGTGACAAATATGCTACAACGTATGTTTTAAATGTATTCATGATTGGACATGTATCTCGTTTACAGTAAAAATGCGACAAAAAACTAGGAAATACTTTACTCATTTTTTGATAGGTATATTTCATTGATTTTAATAGCTTTTTCCTCAAAAAATGAATGACAAAAAACCTTACATAAATTTACTTTATTTTACGTAAGGTTTTAATAATTGCGAATTAGCTTAATTCCGATTGCAAATACTTATATGTTAGAAAAATCACTTAACGATTTCCACCCAAAAAGCTCTCAACAATCTCATTAAACTTTTCACTATGCTCCCAAAACATTAAATGTCCTCCAAGCACTTCGATCGAGGATTGAGGAGTAAGTTTTTCAGTAAATGCTTTAGCTATAGGAGCCCAGTGTTCCGCGATAACAGTAAGAACGGGTACTGACTCACTAGCAAGTTTTGCCTCTTCGCGGTAATCAGAAAACATTCCTGAAGCAAATAAGCTAGCTGCTATATAATGTGGAGTTTTTAAAGATTGCTCTACTAACCAGTTTAACTCGGTTTCTGCTAACTCTCTTTGCACCATCACTCCAGTGGCGTAACCTGAGATGAACTCTCGTTGTTTATCTCGATCTTGTAGATAATGAGTATAAGCTGCAGCTATTTCATCAAGCGGCCCCTCTACCCAGTCTTGTTCGTGATTGATTGATAATGGTTTTGGTGATAAGTCTACAAAAATTAATGACTTGATATTCTTCGTCCCCTGCTGCCTTATATACTCCCATATTGTCAAACATCCAAATGACCAACCTACTAACGTTACATTCTTCAGTTCTAGTGCCTCGATTATCTTCACTAAATCTGATCCATGCGTAACATAATCATTTCCATGCATTGTAATCGATGATTTTCCATGACTTCGGGGATCCATTACTATTACGCGGTTTGTCTTCTGAAAATACTCTATCTGCTTAGAAAAAACTTCTGAAGTAAAAGTCCATCCTGGAATAAAAACAATAGGGTCCCCGCTTCCCGCATCCTTGACAAACATCTCTACGCCATGTTCTACCTTAATATATCTTCCACCTTCAACTGCCACCATCTATCCCTCCCCTAATATCATCAATCATTATTTATATTCGGGAATCACTTTAAAAAACCTCTTAAATTTCTGTTAAATATCTTTCTCCTCAAGTTCAAATATTGGAAGCCGTATCATAAAGCTTGTCCCGCTCCCTTCTATACTATCAACTGAAATGTCTCCTCGATGGTAATGAATGATTTCCTTACAAATGGAGAGTCCCAAACCATGTCCATCATTTCGTTCAATCGATTTCGTATAAAAACGTTCAAAAATATGTGGCAGATCGTCGGCAGAAATACCATTTCCAGTGTCAGATAGGATAAAAACAGCCTCATTTTTATTTAATTCGACTTTATGTTGAAAGGTGATTTCGCCAACTTTCGTATTTTTTATAGCATTAGATATAAGGTTTTGAATGACTTGCTCCATTCTTCTAATATCAACCTCTAGAAGTGGATATTCACCATTTATAGAAGGTGGTTCGATTTGGACGGAAAAAGCTAGATTTGCATTGACTACATCATGCTCAAATTGCCTCCATAAATGTTTAAATAACTGATCAGAAGGGACGTACTCAAAATGAAGCGACATTCCACGTGATTCTAGCTTTGTCAGTTCAAATAAATCTTCAATCATCCGATTAAGCATTAATAATCGTTGATGACTTCTTTCCAAATAAAGTTCCTTGTCTTCTTCTTTTGTAATGACTCCTTCTATAATGGCTTCGATATAACCTTGGACAGAAGTAATGGGGGACCTAAGGTCATGAGATATATTAGATAAAAATTTCCTCCTCATTTCTTCCGATTGAGCTAAGTCAAGATTTGCCTTTTCTAAATCTTTGTATGCAAATTCTAATTGAGCCGTTCGCTCCTTAACCTTCCCCTCTAAATTTCTGTATAATAAAGCATTTTCCAATGAAATGGCTGCTTGGGTGGAAAGTATATTCAATATCTCAATTCTTTCTTTTGTAAAAGCGTGAGTCATTATATTGTTTTCCAAAAACAAGGTGCCAATTAATTTGCCTTGGTGTAATATTGGAAAACATAGAACGGACTTCGGTTGATATTTCTTCATATAAGGATCGTGCTTAAACATCCCGCCCACATCACCATTTGACAGAACAACAGGTTCGAGACTTTTTTCTACGTAGTAGATCATATTAATCGGATATTCAATAATTTCTTCTTCTACGAACGTCATAATCTTATCTACAGTTCCAGAAGCTACAGGCTTTAATCGTTCCTCCATTTTCAAAAACATAATCATTTTTTGTGCACCACTATTTTCTAATACAATATTCATAAGTCGAGCAAGCAGCTTCTCTAATACAATTTCCCCCGAAAGTGCTTGAGCAGCTTTCATCATTGTTGCTAGATCAACGGAAAGGTTCACCGTATTTTCTACCTTATCTGCATAACCTTCTTTTAATAGATTCTGATATTCATTTCTTAATAAATTCGACCTTCTTACCGCTCCCCAATTTTCATATGCCAAAACAGCTTGAGTTAAATACGCTTTAGCTACAAAAGGCAAGCTACGAGAAAAGTAAAAACTCCCTGCACATTCATTTGCAATGGCAGTATCTTGAATAAAACCATTTTTCTGTGCCAGTAAAATGGATTGGTCATAATATTCAGCAGCTTTTGTGAAGTCTTTTTTGATTCTTGCTTCTTCTGCTTTAATTAAATAGTATTTATGCTCATAATTAACAGGAGAATGTTTTGACCATCTCCGCCAAAGAGAGAGTTGTTTTTTTAATTGCTTACGTATAACCATTTTATTTTTAATCGTTGCATCTTTATACAGCTTAGCCAACCATAAACCTTTATAAAAATTATACTCAGGTGCAATGACAAGAGTTAAAGAACCATCGACAAGCTTATTTAACTTTTCCATTAACTCTTTTGCAATATCGAGTTCATCCAATAAATAAGCCAACTGCAAACGAACAGTGTAGTGTACAACTTCTGCAGATTCATCATCAGTTATTTTCGGAAAACCCCAATCTGGTTTAACATTCGTTTCATTTAAAATATGAATCCAATATTTTAATTCGTTCAAATAGTTTTTTGATAAATCATATTGAATTTGATTGGAAAAGTGGAGCTGAGCATCTATTGTATTTAGTGTTTCTTCCAGCTGATGACCTTTTAAAAAACTAGTCATACAAATAAATGAGCTGCATGCTCCCGCGAGATGGGCATTTCCTGATTCAATACAATGTTTTTGTGAATGCTCCAAATATTGTTGACTATAAATAATATGATTTTTCCAATGATTCACAAAAGATCCGTACACAAAATAAACTCTGCCTAATAAATGGGCGTTCTGGCTATTCTCTGCTTCATCAAGAGCAAGACGACTAAATTCATAGCTCTCATTATATTGGTGGAAACCAGAACTTAAAATAAGTGCAAAATTATTATAGACGAGTGCAGATACATCTGTCGTTCCATACTTTATTGTAAAGTTAAAAGCTTTTAGCATTAATAATGCAGCTAGATTTTGGTCTACATGATAGGAAGGACCATTCATATTAATAAACGTCTGCAAAATAAGACGCTTGTCTTCTCCCGTTAATATAGGCAACGACTTCAAATCATTTGCTTTTCTTCTGCTTAAATATATCTTTGCTTTTAAAACTTCCTTCGCAACTGCAAGTTTTCCAGGTGTTTTATTTATATGCCATCCAAATAGTTGGAGTCCTTTCAATCCACAGTCAATTGCTTCTTCTACCCGATGCAAGTGCGTATATAATGAAATTTTCAATTGATAAATCCGAAGCTGCTCTTGCTTTGTTTGGACCTTGCTTAATGCCTCATCAAATCTTTGCTCAGCAAGCTCAAATTGATTATCTAAGTACTCCGCCTCTCCGAGTCCAATTGTCAAACGAGCAGATAGCTTATTATATTGTTCCCAGCCGTCTGCACCAAGTAATTCTTTACCTATTTTAAAAAATGAAAGTGAAGCATTAAATGCTGCTCCTTGCTTCGCTTTTTCCCCAGCAATACAGTTCCACTCTGCAAGCTGAAGCTTTTCATGGCTATTTAAATAATTACGGCATTGATTCAAATGATTGATAATCTCAAAGATTTTCTCCTCAAAATTATTTTTACTCGTGTAATACGATAATAGGAGTCTACCAATAGATAAATGATACTGTTCCTGTTCGGTTAATGTCATTGTTGAATATACTGCTTGTTGGATGCGGTCATGTAAAAATTTATAGGGAAGATGCTGCATTTCCTCAAGATCATTATCCATACCTTCATATATCCATTTATAACTAGGACTAAGTGGTAAGAGCATCCCTTCCCGCAATGCCTCCCATAGAGTATTGACCGTTATAATGGTATTTTCTTCATAAACCGCACTCAACACATTGATCTCAAACTCATTTCCAATGCAAGAGGCCAGTTTCATTAGCTTTTTCGTTTCATCAGGGAGCTTATTAAATCTCTCCACAATGAGCGCAATAATATCGTCTTGAATTTCAAGCTTCGTTAATTGTTGTAAATCACTTGTCCATTTTCTTTGTTCTTCATCATATGTAATTAATTGTTGGTCATAGAAGGATTGAAATAATTGCTTAATAAAAAAGGCATTCCCTTTTGTAATTTTTTCAATAAATGCTGCAATTTCTGCCGAATCATTCTTATTGCTATATAATGCATCCTTCACCCATTCTTCTATATCTTCAATGCGAAGCGGATTTAGACGGATTGTTTTCACAAGACCTTTGATAGCTTTAAGCTCTTTCGCCATAAGGTGAAAAGGATGGGTCACATCTACTTCATTATCACGATATGCGCCTATTACAAGTAAATATTGCACTTTTTTCTGAGATAGAATATATTGCAATAAATCTAAAGTAGCATGGTCTGCCCATTGTAAATCATCTAAAAATAATATGAGCGGATGGCGTTCACTTGAAAATACATTGATTAATCTTAAAAAAGCAAAACGTAAACGGTTATGGCTTTCAATTGCCGGCAAAACTTCTGGTTCATCTATATCACCAACAACCCACTTAATAGCGGGAATCATTTTTGTTATTGCAGATAAATATGGCCCCAGCTCTGTTTCTAAACGACCCTTCAAGTGCTGGATACTTTTTTCCCCTTCTGCCATTACTTGTTTTAGTAAATCTTGAAGGGCATGAATAAGTGGATGATATGGAGCATCTCGTTTTAATTGATCAAATTTTCCTGAAATAAAATATCCCTTATTTCGAACGAGTGGTTTCTGCACTTCATTTACAAGTGCTGTTTTTCCAATTCCTGATGCACCTGGAAGAAGTACAAATGAGCAATGACCTTTACAAACATGGTCGAAGGCTGCTGTGAAAATCTGTAATTCTTCATCCCTTCCATAAAGCTTATCCTCGATATCAAATATTTGATGTGGATCATTCTCAGCTAATGGAAAATCTATTGTTACTTCAAGTTTCTTCAAGTCATGCTTTAACCCAGCAGCACTTTGATATCGCGATTCCGGCATTTTTGCTAGTAGTTTCATGATGATTTCCGATAGTTTATGAGGAATTGTTGGATTAATCTTATGCGGAGGAATAGGTCTTTTAGCAATATGGGCATGAACAAGCTCAATTTGGTCTTCTACTTCAAAAGGCAGACGACCTGTTAGCAGCTCATAAAATACTACACCTAATGAATACAGATCTGTACGAGAATCAAGAAAACGATTAATCCGACCTGTCTGCTCAGGTGAAATATAATAAAGCTGCTTGCCTAGCATATAAGGATTCATATGGGCTCGATAATTTTCACGCTTGAGCATGGCAGCATGATGAAAACCGGTAATTTTTAATTCACTTGTCCCATCATTTATTAAAATATTATCTGGTTGAATATTTTTATGGATAATATGACTTAGATGAAGTTCTTCGATAATCGATGTGAGATTAACAGCAATCTGTAAGAAAAGCTTTATATCAATCACATATTTCTTTATATATGTGCTTAAAGTAATTCCATTGAATCGCTCTGTAATTAAATATGGTTTATTCCAATAGTTTTCTAACTTAATCGGTTTTAACAGCCCGTTTACTTCTAAACTTTTTGTCATATTATATTCATGAATCGCTGTAGCTAATTCCTGAGAATCAGATGTTTCCATAATCAGTTTCTTAATAAGAACAGGACGCTTTGATGTTCGATCCACAGCTTTAAAATATGTACAAGTTTGATTTGTTTCGAGCTCAACAATTCTTTCATAACCAGGCAAATTTATTTGTAGGTCTACTGCTGCATTCATGAAAATCCTCCATTAAATCGTGATGGGATATTTGTTTCTAACATAATCTTTACCCACATCTAACCACTCAGACAATACAAATACGAAAAACTTTAACAAATCTTTAGAATAATTTGAATGAAATTTATACTACAATCTGTATGATAGGACTCAAATGATGTTAGAGGTGATATTATGGTGCAGCTTACTGATCAGCACTCTTTAAAGAAACTGGGACATGAAATTCAATTGGATAAAGAATGGGTTTCATTAATCAAATTAGCCAAAGGTCAAGGGTTAAGCATTGAGCATGTACGTGATTTTTTCAAAGAAAAAAATCACGGCAATCAATACAAATCCGAATTAAACTTATAGCCAATTCCCCTTACCGTCGTAATAAACTCAGGTGAAGCTGGATCGGTTTCAATTTTTTTTCTTAAATTACTAATATGCACCATAACAGTCCGATGATCTCCAAAGCTGCTTTCACCCCAAACCATTCGGAAAAGTTGTTCAAATGAATATACCCGATCAGGATTGGCTGCCAGCAAACATAAAATTTGATATTCCTTTGTAGATAAGTGTATATCATTACCATTAGCCTTCACTGAATAAGACTCTTGGTCGATTGATAGTCCTGGATATGAAATGATTGGCATTCTATTAAAATCATTTTCTTTTGAATGAGAAGTTTTATCTAAAAGACGATTTCTGCGTAAATGCGCTTTCACTTTAGCAGTTAAAACCGACGGACTAAATGGCTTAGAAATATAATCGTCGCCTCCTACTCCAAGTCCAACAATTTTATCGACATCATCTTCCTTTGCACTTAAAAACAAAATTGGAACATCACTTCTCCGTCTGATCATTTGACATACCTCCAAACCATCTAATCCCGGCAACATCACATCTAAAATGATCAGATCTGGCTTTTCCTGTTCGAAGATATCCATAACCTTATACCCATGGTCCGCTTCGACTATACGGTAACCTGCATCACATAAATATAATTCCAGCACTTTACGAATATCATCATCGTCATCAACAATTAGAATGGTCTCCTTATTCATGATACCCCCCACTTCTCTCTATTTTAAGATAGATGACCTTTGGCAAAGAATACGCTTGCATAAAATTGGATATTCATTCCAGTACTATTTTATCATTCATTTAATAGATTCGATACTTTTTCTGGAAATTTTGTCGTTTAATAGGTTCTACCCCATTACCAAATAACTAAATTTACTCTTGATTTTATATATCATACTTATGTTATAACTATTATATTAGATGTAATATTGAAAGATAAAAATAAAAAGATAACATCTTAGAGAGGGTAATGGGGTATTGATAAAAGATATGACAGAAGGGCGGCCACTAAAGCTTATTTTTGCGTTTATGGGGCCGATGATTATAGGGGGATTATTTCAGCAGTTATATAATGTGGCAGACACATTAATTGTAGGGAAATTTGTAGGATCACGTGCCCTTGCATCGGTAGGTGTGACAGGTTCGACGTTTTTTTTCTTACTTTCCTTAACTCTCGGGCTGACAAATGCTTTTTCGATTGTAATGTCGCAGTATTTTGGTGCAAAAAATGAAGAAATGGTAAGAAAAACATTAGTAAGCTCTATTTATATCACGATTGTTTGCACCATTATATTAGCCTTTATAGGAATTTTTGGAGCTAGACCTTTAATGCTTTTATTGAATGCTCCACCCGATATAATTGATGATGCAACTCTTTATATTCAAATTTGTTTTGGCGGAAGTATAGGATTGCTTTTTTATAATGCTGCATCAGCGGTCCTACGGGCAGTTGGCGACAGCAAAACACCTTTATATTTTTTAATTTTATCATCTTTACTTAACGTCTTGCTTGATTTACTGTTTGTTCTCAGTTTTGGTATGGAAGTGGCCGGAGTGGCTATCGCTACAGTCATATCCCAAGTTGTATCCGCTTTACTTTGTATCATTTATACGTATAAAAAGTTTCCGATTTTCCGGGTGAGACGAACTGACTGGAGTCCTCACTTTAGCAATATTGGATTAATTTCTAAAATCGGAATTCCAATGGGATTGCAAACCTTACTGCTCTCTGTAGGAGAAATGACAGTGACAGGTGTGATAAATTCCTTTGGCACTAACGCTGTAGCCGCTTATACTACCGGCATGAGAGTTCAACAGTTTGCTACACTTGCCTTTTTTAACATGGCTCAAGCTTACTCCACCTTTGCAGCTCAAAATTTAGGGGCGAAGAAATTTACAAGAATCCAAGATAGCTTTAAAAAAGTCGTACTTATTTTATTAGCTATTACGCTTGTCTCCTCGGTGTTGATTTTTATTTTTGGTGACGTGATTGTTAGAATGTTTATCTCTAATGAAGATACTCACCTTGAAGCGATCGTTAAAATGTCAAAGGAATATTTATATATTAGTGCATGCTTTTTCCCATTCTTAGGACTAATCTGGTTTTACAACAATACGTTGCGCGGAATGGGTGAAGTGGCAATACCACTCTTTTCAGGTATTGTCGAGTTAATAGCAAAAGTAGGACTTTCCTTTATTTTGGGAATGATGTTTGGTCATATCGGTGTTTGGTATGCAGGCCCAATTGGCTGGGCGCTTGGATTAGTTCCATCCTTGATTCAATACCATAGTGGAAAATGGAAACGGTTGGCTGATCGGATTGCAGCATGATATATAGCCCCACACCTTAAATAGGTTGTGGAGCTATTTTTTATGTTAGCTTTTTACAATTTCAATAAATTGATAGAGTTTATCAAGTGTTTTAATGTTCTCGTTGCATTTTTGACTATCATTACAAATATAATTACCCCGATTGGTATACGTTTCTTTCCCACTTTTTACATTAGCCATGAATAACCCTACTTCCTCATGACCATTGCATAAAGAACAAATTCCTTTAGTAGTATTCCTAAATGTTCCATTTATCCCTAAAAGTTTTCCATTATAATCAAAAACGAGATATTTCCTTTCTGAACGCATATCATACCATCCCAAATATGAAACTTCCTTTAAATCTAATTCCATTGGCGGCAGTTTCAATTTCTTTGCTTTAGGAAATAATTTCTCTATCGTCTTATCTGATACTGTTCTAAACGGAATCCTGTAAGGCCCTAACTCATCAAGAAAATGAGTTGCTTGAATATCACTTTTGATTTCTAGAATTTTTTCGAAGCTCTCTCTGTAATGATCATATTCTGGGAACAAATTAATGACCTTATCTAGAGAACTGTAAGCTATTGCTTTAAGAACATCTTGATCTTTTATAGTTGAAAATGATTGTACTAAGTGTTTCACTTGAAATTTAATAAAGTTATATTGGTCACTTCTGATAAAAGGTTTTATATTCATATGGCTATTCATTTAAGACAGCTCCTTATTTTATAGTTTTTACTGAAATAAGGGGCAAAGCCATTATGATATTAGGCGATGTTTATTCATCTTCTACCTCATGCAAAGAATCGCCTTTCCATAGTAGGCTTTGCATGAGACGTTCCAACCCCTGACGCTTGTAAATTCGCCATGTGATATCACCTCCAGCAAACTTCGTAAGTATTATACAACAGATCCCCCATTAGTTGTAAATACAAAGATCCGCTACAAGGATCTAACCATTAGCGGATCTAATTTGTATTCTTATTTTTTATTCTCGCTTAGTTCATCACTACCACGATAACGCTGGTACGGCAATGTGTTCCAAGATCGATATTTAATATCATCCTCACGTAGGATCTTTGGAATATCTGCCAAAATCTTTTTGGCTACTTCCAGTTCCCTTTCTGCTTCTTCCTTGTCTTGATACATAAATTCGTCAGAAGCTGAAACAGGAGCTCGTTTTACCTTTTCTTCTAAATCCTCAATGACCATTTCTTGTTGGTGTCTAAGAGCTTCTCTAGTATCAGCGACCCATTCTGGCTGCAAATGACGATTCGTATCTCCTACACTACTATACTCATCAAAAATATCTCGATAAATTCTATCAGCATTTGAGCGGACATCAAGATTAGCCATTTCTAAATCGTGATTCGTCAAATCTTCGATGGTTAAAGGGATTGTTCGTTTCGGTCCACCGATCCTTGTTCTTTCTAAGTAGTATGGGAACATACTTTTAATGGTCTTTCCTACAGGTGAGATAGCGTTTCCATTTTCATCAAGACCTTTAGGCTGAACTCCTTGCATAGCGATTCGAGCCGATTCCGGCCGTACAATTTCTTTTGGCGGCATAATTCCATGACGGAGCATTTCGCGAATTCCTGTACCAGAAATGCTAATCCGATATCGCTCATCATGTGGACATGACTGGATAGTAGCTGGAGTATCACAGCGTGTACAATAAAAGACCTCGTAATACAAACGTACATCGATCCCGAGCTCAGACGGCTTAAACTGATCAAATATTCGATGACTTGCATACTTATCATAATAATCGCCAATTCCGGCATGATCTCGACCTATAAGTGCATGAGTGCAACCGTAGTTTTTCATGATTAAAGCATGTAAAACGGTCTCCCTTGGCCCAGCAAAAATGTATGTTACCCGCAGTGGAGCAAGAATAGATCTACCTTTTGGATAATACGTTTCTAGAACACTTTTATATGACAACATACGAAATTCGTGGCGTGTATACTCCCTTTTTGCCATTTCAACTAAAGGCTGAAGAAACAAACCGTCTACTTCTTCTAAAGCATTTTTATGAATGTATTCATGCCCTCTATGTAAAGGATTGGCTCCTGTAATAAAACCTGCTGTAGAACGAAACTTCTTCTCTTCATAAAATATACGCCATGTATCCTTAGGCTCTAGGCGAAGTTTCTCGAATGGCCCCCAATTTACTCGTCTTAATAACTTAATCGGTCCACCTAAGGCAGTATCTCCCATTCTTCTAAATATTGCATCAACTCCAGGGTGATTTCGATCTGTCGTCCCGAAAAGATGAGAAGCACGAAAATCTTTATCATAATCGAATATATCCTCTATTTGAAGAATGGCGACAGGCTCATTATTTTCGTCGGCAAGCGTGACTTCATCCCCAATTGAAAGGGATAATATTACTTCCTTGTTTCGATTACCAATTGGAGCAAAGCTTAACGGAGCTGGCCAAATTAAGCCATTTTTCAATCGGCCTGTCGTCAGTACGGAATGATAGTCAGCTTTATTCATAAACCCTTCATTAGGGGATAAAACACCTGTCGCTATCATTTCAAGTGTGATAACCGCTTCTAAATCTACCATAATTGTTGGAAGCTGCCTCGCCTTGCTCAATTCATCCTCCAACTCCTGACCAGTCACCACCTTGTTTACCAATTTACCGCCATGAGGCTGCTGTGGATAATTGGCAAACTTGCTTACCTCTGTAACATGTAACATTCCTCTTCCTCCCTTGTAAAAAAATATTTTTTTCGCAAGTGATGTCTGAAAAAATGTGTATTATATTTTGAATATTAACATAATAACTACTAAACTGAAAGCCTTCCTAACACTCTGGCTTGCAAATGGTAACTTTTATCCATTTCCTAAGAGAAACATATACTAACAAAAAAAGTAAAAAAGGAAGAACATAATGAGAATCTTGTTCCTAGAAACCCACCCTATGTGGATTCATGGACTTCCGAATGGATTTAAGGATTTAGGTCACCATGTGAAACTTGCAAATCCACACGAGGTAGAAGAAATTTTAAGAACCTTAAATGAATTTCAGCCACATTTACTTTTTACAATAGGATGGACACCAATCAACAACACTCCCGAACTTCAGAAAAAAATTGGCGAAGTTACTGAGGCGTCGGGTCTTCCGCATATTTATTGGGCAACGGAGGATCCAGGACATACACAACGTTTTTCATTACCATATATCCAGAGGACAAAGCCCGATTTCGTATTCACCATTTGTCCTGAAAGGATAGAGTTTTATGCAAATCATAATATTGATTCCGCCCATTTGGATTTTGGATACCATTCAAGTGTCCACCACCCTAAAATAAAAGATTCACATCATGAGAGTGAGGCCGCATTAGTTGCTAATGGGTATCCACTACTTTTTCAAGAAGACCCTACCCATCAACGATTTACTTCGTTAAAAGTATTAGTCGAGCCTTTTTTAGAATTAGGAAAAACAACATACTTTTATGGTCGTCGTTGGAATGAAATGAAAAAAATATTCAAAGAAAATGTGCCACAAAGCTGGATTAAAGGTTATTTGCCCTACACTGAGGCAAATAAAGTTTACAGTTCCGCAAAAATTAATATAGGTGTTCAAAATAAACAAACACAGCTCACCCAGAGAACATATGAAATTTTAGCATCCGGGGGCTTTCTGCTTACAACGGATACACCAGCAGTGAGAAAACTCTTTACACCCGGAAAGGATTTAATCGTTTCTTCATCATTGGATGAAACGAGGCAGCAGCTTGACTATTATTTTTCCAATCCAGAGGAGCTAAATAAAATTAGGGAAAATGCTTTGAAAGCTGTAAAGAAGCATTCTTATCAAGCACGCGCAAAGTATATTCTTGATATTTTATATAACCGGAACATCCTACCGTGGTATATCGATTGAAGGAGTTGTGAGGCGGTGTGAAAATATTATTTTTAGAGAGCAGCCCCATTTGGTTAAACGGACTCCCGCATGGGTTTCACGATCTCGGACATGAAGTAATGGCATCTGGACCGCTGACAAAAGAAAATACTCCTAGAATCATAGAACAATTTTCTCCCGATTTTATTTTTACAGTTGGCTGGGGGCCTGAACAGTCCATCACTAAACAGAATTGGATTCGGGAAAGCACAAAAAAAGCAAAACTAATTTATTGGGCAGTAGAAGATCCACATTTCACCTCCGTTTACACACTTCCATTAATAAAGCGCATGCGGCCAGATTTTGTATTTACATTGGCGAAGGACTTAGTTCATTTTTATAAAAATAGAGGCATTCCATCAGAACATTTAGATTTTGGCTTCCATCCGGCCATTCATCGAAAGGTCGAACCTATTGCGGATTTTAAAAGTGATATTTCAATTGTAGCAAACGGATATCCTTTAGTCCTTCAAGAGTCACCAAATCATTTCAGAAATGAATCATTGCGAATACTATTAAAACCACTTTTGAAAAATAACGTAAAAGTAAATATTTGGGGCAGACATTGGGATCAAATGAAGCCAATCTTAGGATATTCTATACCTAAGCGTTCTATAAAAGGGCATATAGGATATTTAGATGCAAATAAAGTATATAGTTCCTCTAATATTATTCTTGGACCGCAAAACTATAAAACACAAGTAACTCAAAGGACATATGAAATCCTAGCATCAGGCGGTTTTCTTATTACGTCTGATACTCCGGCGATCAGGGAATTATTTAAACCTGGTGAGGAGATTATTGTATCTTCATCCCCTGAAGAAACATTAGAATTAACTAAGTACTTTCTTAAAAATCAAACAGAGCGAGAAAAAATTCGCAAGCAAGGACAATTGGCTGTACAGCCTCACTCTTACAAAAACCGGGCTTCCTACATCATTGAATGTTTAAAAAAAGCAAAAATGATATAAAAAATGGCCATTTATTTTTTTGTTGGCCATTCCGCCAATTTTCCCTCTAATAATCTTTTATTTCCAATCATTCTTTCATCGTTCGGTCGATAAGAAAGGGCTATTTGATTATGTTCATATGACTTCTGATAATCGCCTAGCTTATAGTAGCAAGAACAAAGCTGCAAGTGCGGAAGCCACGTCCAACAAGCTACATTATAGATGCCTAAACAATCTTTATCCCATTCCAATTCAGTTGCAAGATTATACCAAAAAGTGGCCTCTTGTATCTTTTCTTCACTAAGAAACTTATAACCAATTCTGCAACAAAAATCTGCCCGAGGTTTTGCATATTTAAAAGATTTAAATGCAGTTTCAAGTTCTTTTTCATGTTCACCTAACCTAAAATAACAATCTGCCAATCTACCACAGGCTATAATTTTATCTTCATTCAATCCTTCAGGTTCAGCAAGAAAACGTTCATATATGTTTATCGCTTCCTCATAGCTTTTATGGCGGCGCAGCTCATTGGCATAGTATAAAAGATCTCGAACGGAAAAATCTTTGCCTTCTTTCAACCGCTTTTCATATATTAATAAATTCCGGCTTGCCCGCCCTGGTTTACTTAAATGGGTTATGGCAATATCGCTATGATATACCGGCCCGGAAATTTCAAGATATTCATGGACCGGCGATTTCCATTGAAAATATTTATTCGTTTTAACAAGTCGGTTTCTTCGTACCATTTGATAAGTTTCTCCGCCAGTTCCACGACCGACAATATAATCCATTGTCACCGTATTAAAGAAAGGATTTAAGGTTTCCTTTAATTCCTTAAAAAGCTGTCTGTCTTTTTCATAAAGAATATCATCAGCATCTAGCCACATTGTATATTCTTGAGAAGCAAACTGAAATGAATAATTTCTCGCTGCTGCAAAATCGTCTATCCAATCAAAATCAAAAATCTTGTCAGTAAATTGCATGGCTACTTCTTTTGTTTTATCTGTTGAACCAGTATCTACTATAATAATTTCCTCTACAAGATCCTTTATCGTTTCTAGGCATCTCCCTAGCGTATTTTCTTCATTCTTCACGATCATGCATAAACTGATAGAAACCAAGTTGATCAACTCCATATTAAAAGAAAAAACTTCTATATAAATAATAGAAGTTTTCTTCCTTAGTAAATTTTCTTGATTGCGATAAAAGCGATACTTTCATCAATCGGTGACAGGATAATGGCATTGCCAGTGATGTTTTGCAGCTGCAATATACTTGGGGCTTTCTCTATACTTATAATCGTTTCAGCCGAATCAATATAGTAGTTTTCATCTGCCCCTTTATAATAAGTTGCTGGTGAGTTAATTCGGTCATCCATATTAATTGAAAAATGAGAAACTTCATCTGATAGTACATAATAGATGATTCGATAGTCTCCAGGTTCATACAAAGTTAGCTTACCGGCATAATCATAATAATAATCGTTTTGATTTTCTTCTTTAATCCAAACCTTATCAAAATGGACCGAGTCCAAATCATCTACTAGCTGGCCAATATCCCCAGTTGATACTAAAACCGCATCTGCACTCGCGAGATGCCCGATGATTTGAGGATAGTTTTTACTAACTAAATGATTTAGCTTTATGTGCTGCAAATCCGTATGGTTATTAAAAGCGTCTTCTTCCACTTCATCTACTGTATCTATTTCATAAGTTGGATTACTGTCTCGTGTTGGTTCACAATCGTGGGTTGGATCGCAATCTCTTGTTGGTTCGTGATCGCGAGTTGGTTCGTGATCGCGAGTTGGCTCGCAATCTCTCGTTGGTTCACAATCACGGGTCGGCTCACAGTCTCTTGTGGGTTCACAATCACGGGTCGGCTCGCAGTCTCTTGTGGGTTCACAATCACGGGTCGGCTCACAGTCTCTTTTGGGTTCACAATCACGGGTCGGCTCACAGTCTCTTGTGGGTTCACAATCATGAGTTGGATCGCAATCTCTTGTGGGTTCGTGATCGCGGGTCGGCTCGCATTCTTCAGTTGGTTCACAATCGCGAGTTGGCTCACAGTCTCTTGTGGGTTCGTGATCGCGGGTTGGCTCGCATTCTTCAGTTGGTTCACAATCACGGGTCGGCTCACAATCTCTTGTGGGTTCGTGATCACTTGTTGGCTCAATCTCACCTAATGGACTGCAGTAGCAAATTGTTTTACAATTACATTTTCGTTTCTTTTCTCCATTTTGCGGTTCTTCATGATTATCAATTTCACATTGGATCCAATGTTCTGGTTTTAATGTATTAGATACAATCATATATTCATGAGTCTCGATATTCATATTAGGAACTTTTTCTAATTGAACATTATTTAGAGTAATGTCAAAATTAGTTACCAAAACTGAACATTTCGAAATACTGTTATTATTGTTAATAATAAAGATATTACAGCAGATAAGCATTTTTATCGGTGTTTTTTTACAAGGATGTTTGAGTAGTACGATGTTAAAATCGCTAAGCTCACACCTTAACTTCGAATTTGGAGGTACAATAATCGAAGTATTTTTTACCTGATGGATTTTAAGTTTTTTAGATTTATAACATCCTTCATTATTCTTTATAAATATTTCAATGCTCCCACATATTGCCATTGTAATATTGGGATGCAGCTTGCTATGACCTACGTCTACTTGCTCCAATCTACAATTTAAATCACCTTGGATTTCGAAAATATAATCATTCGAGTAGTTTTTTGTTCCTGCTCTCCCAATTTCATCGTTGGTTCTTTTTAAAACTTTATTCATCTTTTATTTGTCACCTCCATAAAGAAAAAACAGGCTCTTGCTCATATCTTACGAAGGCGTTTGCCATTTTGTATAGGCCGCATATCCAAAAATGACAAATATAATTCATCAACTCATCGAAAAAGAATTTATATGAAATGGGTTAATTAAATGTTCGAGCCCATATGAGATGATGCTCTCCCTTTCCCCAATAATCATGAAGAATGATTGAGGGCTCTCCTAATACATGTTTCCAATATTGTTGGGAACTTGAAAAGCCTGCATCTAAATAATATTGTTCTTGGCCTAAACGAACTAATTCCTTTTTAATTTGCTGGAACATAAATTTACCTATTCCTTTCCGTTGAAAACTTGGAAGTATATACACGCAACCAACTTCATATCTATTTTCAACTATACCAACGTGATCGGTTATGAATTCATTTGGTTTTGTAAGTGCGATTGTACCAACAATTTGATTATGAATTTCTGTCACGAAAAATAACGTTTTACCATTAAGCAAATTATCTTGTACTATACGATTTAGTCGCTCAACTTCAGTTTCAATAAGTTCAGAGCTCTTCTTTTCTCTTGTGACCAAGTCCTTTAAACAACTTTGAAATAAATCATCCAGCTCTACAATGTCTCTCTCTTTTATTTTTCTAAATTGCATATCATTTTCCTCCATAATAAACTACTCTTGAAGTATTCTTTCATGTTAAATCACTTCATACTATTGTATAATTAAAAACATTGATGAAATAAGGAACTGTCAGATGTTTTTATAGACAAACACTCATGTTAAGGTACGGTGTATATATTTGAATATAAAAAAGAATAAACGATTTGGCTTAGTTGTGCTGCTCGGCACATTGGCAGCCATGGGCCCACTTACAATCGATATGTATTTACCTTCATTTCCAACAATCGCAGCTTTTTATGAAACAAATGCCTCACTTGTTCAGTTTAGTTTAACAGCTTGCTTACTTGGGCTAGGAACCGGGCAAATCATTATTGGACCGATGAGCGATATTCGAGGTAGACGAAAACCATTGATCACTTTTCTATCATTATATTTTATCGCTTCCGTCGCCTGTGCCTTCGCTCCCAATATTTATGTATTTTTAGCAGCACGGTTTACACAAGGATTTGCTGCTGCATCAGGAATCGTAATTTCACGGGCAATTGTCCGCGATCTTTATAGTGGAAGAGAGCTTACGAAATTCTTTTCATTGCTGATGCTGATAAATAATCTGGCTCCCATATTAGCTCCTATTGCCGGCGGACTCATTCTTAAATTCACAGAGTGGAAAGGTGTTTTCATTGTTTTAGGTGTAATTGGTGTTCTCCTAGTAAGTTTAGTGTCTATGAAACTAGAAGAAACATTGCCAGCAAAAAACCGGGTGCCCAGCAATATTGGACAAACGTTTAAAAATTTCCGATCCCTTATTTTAGATCGACAATTCGCAGGCTATGCTTTGGCTCAAGGATTTACTGTTGCAGGAATCTTTGCCTACGTATCAGGCACACCATTTGTTTATCAAAATATTTATGGAGTTTCTCCACAATTATTTAGTATTTTGTTTGGTATGAACGGTTTAGGAATTATGATAGGAACGCAGGTAGTTGGTAGATTATCAGATTACATTTCAGAAAAGAAATTTTTAAAAGCAGGCTTATTTATGTCAAGTGCTGCCAGCATCTCTTTATTAATCGTTTTATTACTAAAAGGTCCGCTAGTTGCTGTAGTGATATCGCTTTTCTTCTTTGTTTCATCCATTGGCATTATTTCTACTTCATCTTTTTCACTTGCAATGGATTCTCAAGGCCATGTAGCTGGCAGCGCAGCAGCATTATTAGGTTTACTACCTTATATTTTGGGCTCCATATCCGCGCCTCTTGTTGGAATTGCAGGCGAAAATACGGCATTGCCAATGGGAATCATTATTTTTATCGCTAGTTCACTGGCTCTTCTTTCTTATTTTGGATTAGCTAGAAGAAAATCAAAAGTTCATAAAAATGTTGGCCAAGTAAACCCGCTCTAGATGAGCGGGTTTTTTATATTTGGATAACGGTTCAGGGACAATCACCTAAATGATGGAATGGAGTATATTAACTTAAAAAACTTTATTTAGATTCAAGGAGAGAAGATAAAATGTTCTATTTTCGAAATATGTTGCCTACGTATACTCAGCCCATTTATTGGGGTCCAATTTCACAATATACAGCACCCGTAAGATACGTGTTATCAAAATCAGCCACAGAACCGAGCAAACAATTAATAAGAAAAAATGAAGTTGATTTTCTTAGTATGAACCGCCTACTCTGGGAAGAACATGTTAATTGGACGAGAATGACGATCATTTCTATTGTGTTTAATCTACCTGATTTACAATTTGTACAAGAGCGCCTTTTACGAAATGCAACTGATTTAGGAAATTGTATAAGACCTTTCTATGGTAATCACATTGCAGATCAATACGCCATGCTCATAAAGGAACACTTAGTACTAGCAGCAGAATTAGTAACAGCATCTGTTAGAGGAGATACTAAAACAGCTGCTGAAAAAAATAAACAATGGTACCGGAATGCAGATGATATAGCTGCTTTTTTAAGTAATATTAATCCGTATTTGGGAGAAGAAGATGTAAGAAACATGTTCTATATGCATTTAAATTTAACGAAAGATGAAGCTGTAAAAATGATTCAAAGGGATTATAGAGCTGATGTAGCAGTATTTGATGAAATTGAAGCGCAAGCACTCGGAATGTCTGATATGATAGCGGAAGCAATTGTAAAGCAGTTTCCTGGTCGATTCTAGAAGTTTATGGAACAATGGGATGGTAACGAATTCCATTGTTTTTTGTGAGAAGGGCAGCCGTACTATACTGCCTTCCTTTTGCTTAGTTTTTTGATTTATGACACTAATGCAAGCAAATACTACAAGACACCCCTTTGGACACCATATCCCTTATTGGCTATAATCAAATTGAAAAGAATGAAAAAGGGGAGTTGTTCACAGTGTACAGAAAAGTCGAGGATTTTGTAAACGATTGGAATGTTGCTTCTGCTGGAACATTAAATGTATTTAAAGCGATGACGAATGATAAGATGGATCAAGCCATCGTACCTGGTCATAGTAGCCTTGGGTGGTTAGCTTGGCACTTAGTTGGCGCCGCTGGTGCATTCGGCCATTTTGCCGGCCTTAACATTCCTGGTCCTACCCGAGATCAACCAATCCCTACAAATGCATCAGAAATAGTGGATGCTTATGAAAAGGTCATCGACGCGTTTAAGAAAGAAATATCTAAGCTATCTGATGAATCTTTACTTGAAGAGGTTACAGGATTCGGTAGTCCTACACTTCGTGGAGCACTTTTACGTGCATTAATTGATCACCAAACCCACCACCGCGGACAAATGACCGTTTTGCTTCGCCAAGCAGGATTAACTGTACCGCCTGTAATGGGACCAACAAAGGAAATGCAATAATTTCTTTCCACCTTTCATAGGTGGTTTCTGCCTGTATCATTATTTTAATTTTAAAAATTTCTATGAAAGACTTTTATTATACTAAAAGAAGGGAAGCGATTTCATGCAATACATAACATTAAACAATGAGGTTCGTGTTCCGCAATTAGGCTACGGGGTATGGAAGGTGCCTAATGAAGAAGCCGCAAATGCAGTGGAACAAGCAATCTATGCTGGCTATCGTTTAATTGATACAGCGATGATTTATCGAAATGAAGTTGGGGTTGGAGAGACACTTGCCAAAAATATCTTGCCGCGTGAGGATTTATTCATAACAACAAAAGTTTGGAATGCGGACCAAGGTTATGAAAATACATTAAAGGCTTTTGATGAAAGTCTTGAAAAACTTGGACTTGATTATGTGGACCTCTATTTAATCCACTGGCCAACGCCTAAATTTGATCAATATGTGGACACATACAAAGCGCTGGAAAAAATCTATAAAGATGGACGTGCAAAAGCTATTGGTGTTTGCAACTTTGAGATAGAACATCTCGAGAGAATCATGAATGAATGTGAAGTTGTACCGGCAGTGAACCAAGTAGAGTGTCACCCATATTTACAACAAAAAGAATTAAAGGAATTTTGTAAAAAACACGGCATTTATTTGGAGGCATATAGTCCGTTAATGAACGGAACAAAGGTATTAGAAGATCCGGTCATTAAAGAATTAGCTGAGCAATACGGAAAAACACCGGCCCAAGTCATTCTACGCTGGCAGCTACAGACGGATGTCATCGTGATTCCAAAAACAGTAACACCTTCACGCATGGAAGAAAATATTGATATTTTTGATTTTGAATTAAGTGATGCGGATATGGACAAGATTGCAGCTATAGACCGCGGCGAGCGTCATAATGCAGATCCTAATGAAATGCATATGCGTTAATTATGTTATTGTAAAAAAGGCTGTTCACTGACAGCCTTTCAGATTGACGACAAAGGGCATCGAGCGTAGCTCTCTCGATGTCTTTTTTGATTTTTGGAAGGTAATAGTAGTTAAGTGACGAATCTTATAATCGCAAGAATCATTATAGAACACGAAATTGGATAATCATTTTAGCCGAGACAATCTGGTGCCCTGATTAACCCCTTCCATTCTAGCTATCCATTCATTCCCTCCCTTTCAATGGTTCATATTAAGAGATCTCCTACTATTTAATAGCACATTTTCTCTCATATCCAATCAATCTTTTAATTTTAATCATATGATTTACTAGTTCAATAAGAAAGGGGGAGATATTCTATGGGTTTAAGACCAATGTGCTGCGGAATTTCGCTAGGCAATAATAGTAGTCCCTTACCCACTTTGCCATCGGATGGGACAGGTATGCTTATTTCAACAGTAACCGTAACGGTGAATGAGCCTTCGGATGCAGTTGGATTGATCGTCTCAATATGGTCGGATACTTCTTCATCAACGGTAGTAGGTACTCCACTTCAAGCTAATGTTATAAGATTTAACATTACCCGAACTTCTGATAATTTCATGGTCAGAGATGTACAAAATACTGATTTTGATGAGATGACTACCACTTTTACAGCCATCGATATGCCTGGTACAGGGACATTTACCTATACTTTATTTGGAAATATCGTACGTTCAACCTCACCTGGACAAAATGAGAATATCCTTGATGTTACTTTAACAGCTGAGACACTTAATATTGTTTCTTAAAATGTACTTAACAGGCTTATATGAATTCTTTTTGTAATAACAAAAAAGGTATAACTACCTCAATTTATATGAGGTGGTTATACCTTTTTACATTTACGAACGTCTCGAATAGAAAATCTTGTTTTTCTTGACTTCCTACTTTTTTTTAAAAAAATAGCTTATATGTCCTAATACTAATAACCGTCTGTCTCATGTCCCATCTTTTCAGCGTCCTCCATGGCCTTATCTGCCGAAGAAGAGCTTGTATGCCCATCGCTATTTTGTTTTGCATTTGCAATTCCATCTGCAACTCGTTTTCCATAATCCGGGTCAGCATTAGTAAAGTATTCAATCATTTTTTCTTGAATAATTGGATTACAAATTTTTAAAGCATCTACCAAATTCGCAATTAATTCATCTCTTTCTACATCGTCAAAAGCACGATAGGTTTCACCAGCTTGTTTGAAGTCATTAGTACGGTCAATTTTTTGTCGTACTAGTCTTGCATCGTAATGTGGTTGATGCTCCTTACTATTATTGGTTGCTTCTTCCAACCCGCCTAGTACTGAAGGCTCGTAATTAACGTGAGGATTTTGATCAGGAGCCCGATCAACTTTATATTGCATTTGCCCCCCGCCTTGATTCGTCGCTACTCGTTTTTTCGGAGCGTTAGTAGGAAGTTGCAAATAATTTGTTCCGACTCGGTAACGCTGTGTATCTGAATAAGAAAACGTCCGGCCTTGAAGCATTTTGTCATCTGAAAAGTCAAGTCCATCAACAAGAACACCTGTGCCAAATGCTGCTTGCTCTATTTCTGTAAAATAATCTTCCGGATTCTTATTTAAGACCATTTTACCGATAGGATGCCATGGAAATTGATCATTCGGCCATAGCTTCGTATCATCTAGTGGGTCAAAATCTAGTTCGGGATGCTCATCATCGCTCATTATTTGAACAAATAACTCCCATTCTGGATAATCACCACGTTCAATGGCTTCATATAAATCTTGCGTTGCATGATTAAAGTTTTTCCCTTGGATTTCATCTGCTTCCTTTTGAGTCAAGTTTTTTATCCCTTGTTTTGGCTCCCAATGATATTTAACAAGTACTGCTTCCCCCTCACTATTTACCCATTTATACGTATTTACACCTGATCCCTGCATTTGACGATAATTAGCCGGTATTCCCCATGGAGAAAATAAAAAGGTAATCATATGAGTAGCTTCTGGTGTTTGTGAAACAAAATCAAACATTCTTTCAGGATTAGGTAGATTGTTGACAGGTGAATGTTTAAAAGCGTGGATCATATCAGGGAATTTCATAGCATCACGAATAAAGAATATTTTTAAATTATTCCCTACTAAATCCCAATTGCCTTCATCTGTGTAAAATTTCACAGCAAACCCACGGGGATCACGCAATGTTTCGGGAGAATGAGCACTCCCTGCCACAGTAGAAAAGCGAACTAAGACAGGTGTTTGTTTTCCTGTTTCTTGCAATACCTTTGCCCTTGTATATTTGGAAATTGACTCATCTCCGATCTTACCATAAGCTTCAAAATATCCATGTGCACCCGCCCCACGTGCGTGAACAATACGTTCAGGAATTTTCTCACGATCAAAATGTGACATTTTTTCAATGAAATGATAATTTTCTAATGTAGAGGGGCCTCTATTTCCAACTGTTCTAATATTTTGGTTATCTGAAATAGGATGACCTTGGCGATTCGTCAGCGTCATATCGTTTTCAATTTCTTTACCATTGTTGTTCATATCTTTTCCTCCATGTGAATTGATATAAAGATATTAATACCCATAAACAATGCAAATATGCAGATTTTATACGACTTTGCCTGCCAAATAGTATAGTCATTTCTATTTACGATAACACCACAATGGACGTGGCTACACCTTTTATGTGGCCACGTCCATTGTGATCAGATCCATTCTATTCCAGAATACTTTTGAAAAGCTTTCATGCTCGTGTTGATTGAATCTATCTCATCAAGATTCGTATGATCTTGTTCCAAAATGATATAGTCTAAATTAGGTGCTTTTAAGGCAGTATTGATGATTTCTTGTATTGGCAACACACCTGTACCAATTTCGGTGAAACATCTTGGGTCTTTCGTATCTTCAAACATCGGATACGTGATTTCTAGATTTCGTTCTATGACCCCGTCATACATCACAATAGGCTGTGGAGCTTCTTTTGGAAAGTCTTTCTGATGAAGAAGAACAAGTCTGTCTTTGTACTTTTCTATTAATCTTAAAGGATCTTGACCAGCACGCGTGATCCAATATGTATCCATTTCGATGAAAACTAAATTTGGATCAGTATTTTCCATAATAATCTCATACACTGTTTTATCGCCAAATTTTTGAAACTCTTGAAAATGGTTATGATAATAATAGCGCATGCCTCGTAATTTACACATTTCTCCCACTTTATTAAATAGTTCACAGCGACGCAGCAAGTAATCCATATCTTCATACGGATAAAATTCTATGTCACAACCGATTTGTTTGTTTCCTAACTCTTGGTGATAATCCAAAACAGCTGGAAGCCGTTCCAATTTCAATGGGTTGACGTGGCAGCCAACTATTGATAAGCCTAAGTTATCAAGTGCTTCTTTCATTTTTTTCGCAGATAATCCAAAGCCTACACCATCGTCTGTCATTGCATCATGGTTTGCAGCTTCTACATATTTATAACCTGCCTGGGCTACTTTTTCTAATGTGCTAAATGGTTCAGCTTTTAGAGCTTGTCGTACTGAATAAAGTTGAATACCTACTTTTAAAGTCATATAATTGCATCCTCCCCTTCAATTTTTTGTTTATCACTTGAAATTATTGAATCATCAGAATACTCACACGGTATTTACACTTCAATTACAATTAATTCCTCTGCATATTCACCATAAGTTCCATGTGCCAGTAGTTCTCCATTAGGTCCGATTGCTATGGAACAACCAATACACTTCCAACCATCCCATTCTCCACCCTCAACCATTCCTACATTGCTTACACCTACCACCGTCATATGATAGGTTTTGGCAATTTTTGAGTACGGATCAATCCATTCTTGACCATACGGGTTCAAGTTATTATTATGATCAGGTTTCACTGCCCACGCACAAGGAGTTAATAGAAGGCGGGTTCCCATTAATCCTAATGTATTACCAATTGGATCCCCCTCGGGTCTAAGATCGGCACAAATGGCTAATCCTATCTTGCCAAATTCAGTTTCAGTTGTATTTAATTTGTCCCCCACTGTATAAAGATCAAGTGCAAAAGATAATTCATTAATTTTCCGATGAGTAATAAGAATTTCACCAACATTCGAAATTACAACTGCTGCGTTAAAAATTCGATCACCAGAACGTTCAGTTAAACCTGCAACCACATAAATATTAGATTCTTTTGCGGCTTGGCAAAGCTTTGCACTGCTATAGCCTGGGATGGGTTCAGCAAGGTTCTTCGCGCAGGGATGAGTCCACCCTAAATCCATACTTTCCGGCAGAACAATAATATCACACCCTTTGTCAGCTGCTGTATGTATCATTTTACATGCTCGTTTAAGATTAGCCTCCAACTGGCCAGCTTCAACAAGCATTTGCCCCATTGCAATTCTAACTTTTTTGTCCATACACAACACCTCACATTTACTAGGATTATAGCACTCCTCTTGGAATCGAAAAAGACAAAAGAAAGATTAATCATTAATTTCTACAAGTGTGACTTTCATCACAATATCTCGATCAGCTTTTCATTATGATAAGAATAGTAATATGAAAAAGGAGGAGCATGAACCATGACTCAGCTAACCATTGATACACATGTAGCCGATATCGTTACAGCACTACCGCAAAGTGCAGATCTATTTAGAAATTTACGAATTGACTTTTGCTGTGGGGGTAAGATTGCCCTTAAAGAAGCTGCAGAGGCAAGAGATCTTAATCCAATTGAGGTTTTAAACGAAATTAAAGCAATTGAAATAAATCAAGGAAATCAGAGTGCTGTCGATCCTGCTACATTTGGAAATAAAACCCTCGTAGCCTATATCCAAGAAAAATATCATGAATGTTTACGCGAGGAATTGCCAACTTTATCACAATATGTTTCAACGATTGTAAACGTACATGGAGATTGGCAGCCACATCTATATCGAATACAAGAAATTTTTGATGAATTAAGTAAAGAACTGCTCGAACATACAGAAGATGAAGACAAAAATGTATTCCCTCTTATCCTTGAATTCTTAGGAAATCCACAAGAAGAAATAAAGGAAACAGTTAGGCCACATGTATTTGAACTTGAGGAAGAGCATGAGAATGCTGGTAAATTACTATTCGAACTACGCGATATAACAAATAACTTTACTCTACCTGAGGGAGCATGCGCAACATACAGCTTAGTTTATGCTCGGCTAGAACAGCTTGAAAAGGATACGTTTAATCATGTTCACCTTGAAAATAATGTATTATTTGACCGTGTCCGAAATGCGATTTAATTTGGGAAAGAATAATAAAGATAGCAGGCTATTTATTTATTGGACGTGAAAAAAACAAATAGAGTATCCCCTCAGACTTTTTGTAGAATGAGGGGATTTTATGATGATTAGAATACATGATTACATCTCTTTAAATCGGATATGATTTCTTTCACGCTCATAAGAACCCTATCGACGGCCAACCTTAATAAAATTGCTTCAATGAAAATATTTAATTAAGACGGAAAATACAGTAAAACTGGAGTTGCGTAAATATTAGATCACTAAAATAGAAGCTTTGATGTATACAATCAGTAACAATCGAAATTGCCCCCACCATAGTTGGTGGGGGCAGTTACTTATTCATTTCTTTTAGAGTCATTATCGTATTCATGATTATGTCTATTTTTCACTATTTTACTGATGATTTCTTGAACATTCATTAAATCAATTAAAGAACGGCAGGGGATAGTATCATTTATGAAGTTCCATGATCTTTACTATTTATTTTCCCATCCAAAACATTTCTTAAATCATGCCCTGTAGGATTCTGGAACACCCTTAGTCCAAACTCAGGTGCTACAGCAAAGAGATGGTCAAAAATATCAGATTGTACAGATTCATAAACTGCCCACCTAACATCATTCGAAAAGGCATAAATTTCTAATGGCAAACCATGTTCAGTTGGTTCTAATTGTCTTACCATTTGTGTCATTTCTTGATTGATTCCAGGATGATTTTTTAAGTAATTAGCGATATAAGCCCTAAAGACACCGATATTCGTCATGGACCGTCCATTCACTTTATTCATTCCATCTACTTCATTATTAGAATTATACTCTTCAATTTCACTTTCCTTGTTAATGATATAATCTTTCAGATAGTGAATGCTTTTAAATTTTCCAATCATATCGTTGGTGCAAAAACTGATACTGCTCGTATCTATATAAATGGGGCGCTTTATCCGCCGTCCACCAGATGTTTGCATGCCTCTCCAGTTTTTAAAGGAATCAGATATAAGCGCATAGCTCGGCACTGTCGTTATCGTTTTATCCCAATTTTGAACTTTTACAGTGTTTAAAGAGATTTCAATTATGTCCCCATCTGCCCCATATTTAGGCATCTCAATCCAATCACCCACTCGAACCATATCATTCGAAGTCAGCTGGATGCCGGCTACAAGACCTAATAAAGAATCCTTAAAAATCAACATGATTACAGCTGATAATGCCCCAATACCACTTAAAAGAATAGTAGGACTCTTCCCAATTAAGTTGGCAATAATAATGATTCCTGCGATAATAGCAACAACAATTTTCACTACCTGAATATATCCTTTTATGGGTCTAACTTTCGATATTTCATATGTTCTATAAACATCATCAATTGCATTTAAAAAGCTATCCAGTATAAAAAGTCCTACAATAATGATATATATAATAGCTCCCTTTTCGATCCAGCCTTCATAACCTGGAAAGGTCTTTGAAAAGTTTAAAATAATGATGGCAGGAACGATATGGGATAGCTTACGAAATATTTTCCTTTCTAGAATGATACTGCCCCATTTGAAATTCGTTTTCGTAAAATAATGTGTAATGATCCTGATTACTACCTTTTTCGTAATAAAATTCGCCGCGATACAGAGAATCGCGATAATAAGAATTTGAATAAAAACAGAAAGATAGCTGGCTATTTCAGGATTCATTCCATATTCAATAAGAAGGTTGTAAATTGATTCCACGGTTTTCTCCTTTTATTTTTTCACTGACTTTATACTAAGCTTATCATAGGTGAGAACAAGAGTGCTAGGCATCGATTCGAGGATAATGATTCAATTTCTCGGCTGATATCCTTATAATTGGGTTAGAGGTGAGTACATGGCACGAGAACGAAAATTTTCAATGGATGACTTGTTCAGAGAAACGAAACATATACTTTTACAATATGGGTATGAAGGATTTACATTTGGAATCCTTGCATCAAAGCTAGGCATCTCGAGAGGGGCATTATACAAGTATTTTGACAATAAGGATGTATTGATCACTGACTACATGGTATACGAAACGGAACAATTCATCGAAAAGCTTAAAAAGATTAATACAATCGAGGATTTTGAAGGCCAATTTGATTTTGTCCTGCATACCATTTTAAAGGATACAGAAATTCATCAAATCAGAGAAATGGCCATAAAGATGCCTAAAATAGAGCATAAAAAAATCGGAGAGAATAAGAAAAGGATAGCAGCTTTACATCAAAACATGTACCAATCCATGCAAGATTTCATCAATAAAGGCAAAAACGAAGCTAAATTAAAACAGCAGCTGCCTGATGACTTGATTATAGGATTTCTTTTCAACACTATTGATTTACCTAATCACCGAAACATTCCCTATTCTGAATGGATTCAATATATTAAAGAAATCATTTGTCATGGAATCGTCATAGAAAAATAATTGACACATATGTTACTTTGGAAAATAATAATAAAGTAACATATGTGTCACTTTTGTTTTCACTTTATATGAAAGGATACATTATTATGCTGAACATAATCCATACCTTAACCGATTTTGTAAGCAGCAAAAAAGGCATGTGGATAACAGTTGGGGTTTGGCTTGCCTTCACTATTATTCTTGCAGCCTTGGCGCCAAGTGCAAGGGATTATGAGGTTTCCCGTCTAAAGTCTTTTCCCGACGACACTCAATCGGTAGTTGCCCAGCAAAAACTAGATCACTATTTCAAGAATAATGACGGGATTCCAGCTATTCTTGTCTTTCAAGCTAAAGAAGGGAAACTTCAAATCGAGGACTTTGCTCGTGCAGTCACTGAAATTACCGAAAAAAATATACAAGGACTGGAACAAGTCATCCCAATCGATAAGCTACCGCCACAGGCACTGCAATCATTTTTATCTAAAGATGGGACGACTGCACTGTTGCCAATGAATTTTGATGCCTCACTCGACACTGGAGATATACGGGACTCTATTGACCAAATGTATAAAGTAATTAAAGCCAATACAGATTTGGAAATGGAAGTCACGGGACCAGCGGGAATATCAGTTGATACTAAAAATCTATTTTCAAGGGCAGATATCGTTCTTATCCTTGCAACCGTTGGGATTATTTTGTTATTACTTGTAGTGATTTATCGTTCACCTGCACTTGCATTAATTCCGCTGCTCGCAGCAGGAATTGTCTATGAAGTTGTAAACCAAATTCTTGGTTTGATCGGCAAAGCAGGTATCCCTATGGGTTCACAATCTTTGTCGATTATGTCCATTTTGCTTTTTGCAGCACTTATTGATTATTCGCTTTTTGTTTTTTCTAGGTACCGTGAGGAACTAAAATCATATGAAAGCAAGTATGAAGCGATGCAGCACGCAATGCGCGGAGTCGGCCTCCCAGTCTTATTTTCAGGTGGAACAGTTCTTGCAGCCATGCTCGTATTGTTCTTTACTAACTACGGCGATTCCCATAATTTCGCTCCGTTATTTTCAACAACGATGGTTGTAGTCATGATAGCATCCGTGACACTTGTGCCTGCTTTATTTGCGATTTTTGGAAGAAAGGCATTTTGGCCACTCATTCCGAAGGTTGGCGACTCCCATGTGAAAGTCAATTCGATTTGGAGTAAAGTTGGTCATTTTATTGTAAGAAAACCAGTCATATCCGTAACTGTTATTGGTGTATTTCTTTTGTTAAGTGCTAGCAACATCATCAATACACATTATGAATTTGATACATTAAAATCATTTCCTAAGGATATGCCCTCACGTGTTGGATATGAAATTCTGGAAGAAAAGTTTGAACCAGGCGATCTTGCACCGACCACGGTTTTAGTTGAAGCAAAGAGTATCATTGGTGAGAACGAGCAAAAGCAGCTATCTAACCTTCTTGCAAATCAAAAGCATGTCGCAAATGTCCGGCTTCAAAATATTTCAGATGACGAAAAAGCTGTGTCCTACAGTTTGACATTTGATGCAAGCCCATATTCGGTTGAAGCAATGGATGCACTTGAAGTTATGATGAATCAATCTAGTACGATTTTGAGAGATGCAAATGTGGAAGGAAAACTATATTTCACAGGAGAAACAGCTACATCAGTAGACGACCGCTCTGTTAATAATCGCGACTTAAAAGTGGTGATTACACTTGAAACACTATTAATTTTTTCCCTGCTTATTTTCTTAACTAAATCAATCAAAATGCCTATTTACATGATGGGGACAATATTGATTTCTTATGTAGCGGCGCTTGGTCTTGGTATGTTCCTAACCAAATTATTGTTTGGAATTGATACCATCAATAACAGAGTTCCGATGTATGCCTTTGTATTCTTGGTTGCACTAGGTGTTGATTATAATATCATGCTTGTATCACGGTTTATGGAGGAAAGAAAGCATCGTCCCATTCGTAAAGCTGTCGAAATCGCAGTTTCCCATACGGGCGGTGTAATTTCTTCAGCAGGCCTTATCCTTGCCGCAACATTTGCCGTCTTAACAACACAGCCCATAGAACTGCTATTTGTTTTCGGTTTTATCGTAGCCGTGGGAATATTGATGGATACCTTCCTTATACGAGGAATCCTATTGCCGGGATTAATTGTATTATTGGAAAAAGACAAGAAAACAGTCATTGAAAAACAATAACATGAATTGACCTTCCACTCATGGTGGAGGGTTTTTTATTTGATAATAGAATTGAATTGAAACAACGTTTTATCGGAGCTATCCTTTTCGTTTTTAACGATTTTATTCGAAAGGTAAAAAAAAGGAAAAAACAAATAAACATGCAAGAAACATCGCGACTTGTATGCTTAGTGTGCTCTAGGTAGCGTTAATATATTCGGGGTCTCTCCCCCAGCACGATATAGCATTATAGTGCTAGAGGACAGAACTGAGGGGCTTTTCTCACAACTTGTATGTTCGAATGTTTTTGAACAATTAATTAGGATGAGTTAGCTGAATTGCCTGTTTAAAATGCTGATAGTAACCTTTTTCTTTTAGCTCCTTCACAGTGCTAAGCCCACTGCTTTCTAATACAATGACGAATGGTTTTTTATCGACGACAGGATAAGCCATTAGCGTAATATGGTGATCTATTTTCTCCATAAAAATAGGGATATCGTCCACCTTGTCAATTTCTACAATAGACATTCCACGAGAAGAATAATGATTAATCATTTTATCAACAAAATCCTGATAAGAATCACTTGCTTCATACTTTTCCATCAAAATGTTCCTTGCTACTTCATCGCCAGTTGTTATATAGTAAACACCTTCTGAAACTGTTAGATGTACACTTTGATCAGTTGGTCCCATATTAATTATACGGTTCGGGTCATCCCCTAGTTCAACTGTTTCCCATTTCTTAGGCATAACAGTAGTAAACGTTTCTAATGAATTTTGAATAGTTGTCATATCGTCAGGAATTGTATAATTATGCCCAGATCGAAATGAATTAGAGATAAAAGGAAAAATCGTTACAAATGCTAGTATTAAACAAGCGATACTTCCTAAAACATATTTAAAACTAGCCGAGGAAATAAACGATTTTGTTTTGTTTTTTTCTGGTAAGTTTTCTAGTGTAAAATGTATTCTTTGTTTTATTAACTCAGGAATTTCAATTGATTCCTTTTCAAATTGCTTTTTCAACTCATAATCCATTTTATGACTATTCATTTTCCCCACCCCTTTCATCCTTATTTAAATTCAGTAGTGATGAGAGTTTATGACGAGCACAACTCCATCTGGATTTGACTGTTCCTTCTTTTATCTTCAGTATTTGTGAAATTTCTTTAATTGAAAATTCTTCATAATAAAAAAGGATAAGGACGGAACTGTATTTATATTCAAGCTTTGATAAAGCTTCGTTAAGTTCGAAAAGTTCTTCTGTATTTCTCCTGCCATTTCCAAAATCCTCCACTGATTCTAACAAAATTACTTTTTTTCGTTTTCTTAATATGTCATTACATTCGTTGATAAGTATTTTAGTAAGCCATGTTTTAAAATATTTTGGTTGTTTTAAATTAGAAATAGAATGATAACATTTTAGTATTGTCTCCTGTATAGCATCTGCACAATCTATATCATCTTTTAAGATGCCTTTTGAAACACGATACAAAGTGAGTTGGCATTCCTCAATCAAACGAGTAAATGCTTTTTTATCTCCTTTTTGCGCTAAAAGTACATCCGTCTCCAAATCGATCTCCCCCCTTTCACCATTAGACTTTAAAGTTTGAAAAAGGTTCCATATATTTTCATTTATATACCTAGTAAAGTCTTATTCTTGAACTTTATCGGTTCTTTTAATGTACCCTGCTCATAGAATAGCTTTTTTCACTTTGGACAGGTCGAATCCTGCTAGGTAAGAATATACATGTAAGTTAATAAGGGATACGCCTACATTTTGATTTCCTAATTAGTTGCTAAATAAATTTAAAAAGTGAGGAGCATCTATTGCAACCTCACTTTTTCATATCAATCTGCTCCTGCTCCACCGCCGGAGTCACCGCCGCCTGAACTTCCTCCTCCACCGCCACTATCAAAATAGGTGCCTCCATCTTTGCTCTGCTGCTTTTTTGTTTTATAAAATTCACGCGGCGGTTTGCTTAATTTCCATGTTTTCAATAAATAGTCCATCGGGCTGCCTTCGGAAAGAATAAAGGCGGAAAGCGGAGCAGCCTTCATAAATTCCTCAGATTCGTTTATTTCTATCGTGAATTTTTTAGCCCGTAAAATAAGAGCCCTTCCCATCAACCGATCAAGCTGTGTGCCGTCTTCAGTGGAAGATATGCCTTCTTGTTGCAGCTGTTTTCTAAATGTGCGGATATTCGCTCGGATATGAGCTGCCTCATTTGAAAGAATATATTTCGGTATTGCCATAAAAAGCAACACCGCTGATACTATTAAAAGTATATAGGGCAGTAGCATAATAGATTCTATTAAAATTATTGCGGCGAACATAGAAACACCCAAAAGCCCAAGCGTTTGAGAACGCCCTTCTGCTGCCCATCCCTTTTTCAGCAAGTAGCCCGATATTATTAAATATAAAAATATACCAAAGCCCGGAGCTGAATCTACAAAGTACGAGAGAACAACCATTACCATAACGGTGATCATTAAAACTCTACCTAGGATACGTACAAATCTATCATAAAATAATCCTGAGTCTTTCATGTTCTGAATGAAGCAGTCAAACCAGCGCTTTTCCATTTGCATAAAGCGGAACCGCCGCAAATAGTGGCCATGCATTGATTTTCCGTCTTGTTTTTCTGCTTTTGTGGCTCCAAATATATTATTCATAGAAAAAATCCTGGTCCCGCCTCTAACTCTTCGCGTAAATAACCAGTCGAGGAACATATTCTCACATTCTGACAAATTGCTAATACCCGTCCGGTATGTAAAACTTAAGGTTTGGGACGGTGCTTCCTCGTCTCGTGCAAAACGTGTCAAGGTATTCGTATCGCTGATCGTGACAAGCCCTCTTTCAACTAGAGATAGAACACCGGCAAAAAATGCAAAATCATCCTTTTTCCCTGCACGGTCGATCGTATATAGAAAAAGCGGATCGTACGTATTCAAGTCAATATGATGATCATTTCTTCTCCAAATACGTTGTGGCAAAAACATTAGTCCAAATGCCGCCAAAGCAAAAATGATTGCGACTACATATAAAAACGATGCGAATCCTGATTGTGATTCCTTTTTTTCTGATTCAGCATGTAAGAGCTTATTCTCTTCTTCAAGCACCTTTTCAAGACTGACGGGAGCAGAGCTTTTGCTTTGGTCCTTCATAATTGAGGATGGAAACAACAGTCTTACTTCAGTTAATTCACCTTTATTAGAAACTGGTGTGTGAAATCTAACGACTTCTTCGTTTCTTTCCACAAGTTCACCGTCAGGCTCATGAATGAATCCATGATAATCTTCCAGTCGGACTAGTTCAGGAAAAACGAAATCGATCGTTACATTGTGCAAATCGGAATCATGGTTTTGACCTTTACTGAAAAATGGAACAGTCAAATCACTGTATGTATCATATGAACGTACTGCATTTTTTAATTCATATAAAAAGAAAACGGTTTTTGTTTCATCGCTCGCGGGAAGACTTGCAAAAAAGTCATTGCCTTTCTGCTCCAGTTCAAGTGGACGAAGCTCATTCATGTCAATGAATCCCGGGGTCCCTTCCTTATTTAACAGCTCATATGCCTCGAATTTTCCAATACCGTCATGGCCATCCAAATGTATAGATCTTCTCACCCTGCTGTATTCGCCATCAAATGTATAGGTAAAAACCTCATTGACTAGTAAATCCCCGTTCGATTGAATCCATCCCTT
Source organism: Bacillus sp. FJAT-49711 (assembly GCF_018343715.1). GTDB lineage: Bacteria > Bacillota > Bacilli > Bacillales > Bacillaceae_C > Lederbergia. Next base: position 157,356 of record NZ_JAGYPL010000005.1, read on the forward strand.
AATATGAACCTTATCGATAGAAAAGGAGCGGGCAGCAGCTGGTGATGCAGCCAATAAAGAAATAATGACTATAAAAATAGGAATCACATAAACTTTTTTCAAAACCGCTCCCTCCAATTTTTCTGCTTTTCACTCAAATTTGCGATTCTTTTTTCTCAAGCGCCTGTTCCCATCGTTCATTAATTACATCAACCAGTTCATCCATAGAGCAATTTAGATTTTTTACTGGGATGTTAACTTGTGTTTCTAATAAGCCTTTATTTATTCGTGTGAACACTTTTTTCATTCCGCTCATCCGGTTGATGATTAAATCACGGTCAATTGTAAAAATACCAAGGTATACTTGACCTGAAAAATTAATGAACTCAAATGCTTCAATCTCCGTCCATCTCACAAGTCCTGCTCCGATATAACTAGATTTGTCGATAATCCCATCATTAGAAATAATAATGGCCGGCTCTCGTTTAATAAGTACAATGATATAATATATAATACAAAGACCAAAAACGATTATTGTTAGAATACCAATAATCATCAGGCCAATCGAACTTTCAACTAGTCCACCTGCTAAAATAAAAATCCCTAAAATCACAAAAATTAGAGAGAAAATTGTTAGCATAACCATTCTTTTCATTTTTGACATTATTCTATAATCACCCATAAATATAAACCCCCTAAGCCTAAAATAGTACCCTATTTAGCTTAAAGGCTTTCAATCATAAAATAAATCCTCCGAATGACCTACGGAGGATAAAAGTAAATGACATAATACTCTATTGGAAACTATTTATTCTATTGGGTAATCTACGACCACTACATTCTCAATTACAGTGTCCAAAGATTTTACAAAATCTTGGTGAACAGGATGTGGGCCGTATAGATTAAGATATTCTTTATTTTCAAATGTCACACGCAAACCTAAGCTATAACCTTGTTTTCGTTCTTCCTCTTCCGTTACGTTAAATCCCGCGGAAAGTTCAACAATCCCAGGAATTTTCTCTTTAAAATTTTGCAGCTTATTTAATAGCTCCTGTTCTTTTTCCGGAGTAATATTATCATTAAATTTAAAAAACACCATATGTTCATACATACTTCTTCATCCTTTCTATCCGCTTCTACTATCTAGAGATTCGACAAAAACGTATTTTCTCCTTCTTGATAATACGGATACGACTTTTAAAAAGATCAGTACTTAGAAAACATCCAAGTCATCCTTTTTTGAGCTCATTCTTTTTTGCTTTATTTTCCTTGGAAGCAACATTATAATTTCTCAATCTTGTAGGCAGTTTTTTCTTTTTTAAGTATTTTTCATTAAGGATAATTATCGTCTTGTTTTCTGTAGTTTCGTATGGCCAGTATGTTAATTTGTATTTTTCAAATGCTAAGTGACCTACTATATAAATGGGCAAACACATGAACAGGAGAATGATGAATTGTAGGAGGAAATTAAATTCTATTCCAGCGATATAAATGTTCATGACCGTGTGTACTCCAAAAGAAACCATTAATATAATTAGCACATTACATATATGAAAAGGGAGCACACCACTTTTTTCTCGAAACATTTTCTCTAATTCATATTTAAATAAAAGCGAAATAAAGACTGATATCACTATGACAAATAGGGTCACAAAATATGTAAGAAAAATGTACATTTTTTTCGCCCCCTTTAATAAAAATGTTATGTCCATTCTAACATATGGATTTAAAGAAGAAGATAAGGGACCTTTTCTAAATATGTTTGGTGCTTTCTCATATAATTGATTGAAAATTTTTATTTCTTATATGTATAGTTAAGATAAAGAAACAGTAAAAAGGGAGCTGAATTCATGGTTAAAGTAAGAAATTGGGCGGGGAATTTTCAATATAGCACGACTAACTGGCATGAACCCAAATCTGTTGAAGAAGTTCAACAATTAGTCTCAAGATTAAGAAAGCTGCGTGTGATAGGTACGCGTCATTCATTTAATAGTATTGCAGATTCGAATGAGAATATAGTATCCTTGCAAAAAATTAATACAGCTCCATCCATTGATCCTGAAAAAGAAACCGTAACGGTACAGGCGGGAACTACGTATGGCAGTCTTTGCCATACACTTCAGCAACAAGGATATGCGTTACATAACCTTGCCTCCCTTCCGCATATTTCGGTTGCTGGAGCTTGTGCAACAGCAACACATGGATCAGGTAATAGAATTCAAAATTTAGCGGCAGCTGTACGTGCTTTAGAAGTTGTCATCGGCGATGGAAGCATTGTAACTTTTTCAAGAGAAAAATCGGAAGATGAATTACATGGCGCGGTTATTGGGCTAGGAGGAATCGGCGTCGTCACAAAACTAACACTAGATATCCTTCCTAGTTATCAAATACGGCAGGATGTTTATGAAAATCTTCCGTTAGCTCAGCTAGCTCACGATTTTGACGCCATTTTTTCCAGTGCTTATAGTGTGAGCTTGTTTACGGATTGGCAGGACGAAATATTTAATCAAGTATGGATAAAGAGCAAACTGAAGGTTGATCAAACTTTTTCATTAGGAAAGAACTTTTATGGAGCTGATGCAGCCAAAGAAAATCTCCATCCCTTAAAAGGAGTAGGAGCAGAGAATTGTACAGCCCAGCTAGGTGTGCCAGGAGATTGGCTTGATCGCTTGCCGCACTTCCGAATGGATTTTACCCCAAGTAAAGGTCAAGAGCTGCAAAGTGAATATATTTTGGCTCGCGAGCACGCTTATGACGCTCTTTGCGCCCTTAGTGAAATCCGTGACCAAATCGCACCTCATTTGTTTATATCAGAAGTGCGGACTATTGCACAAGACGAGCTTTGGATGAGTCCATCCTATAAACAGGATTCGGTAGCCATTCACTTTACATGGCAGGATAAATGGACGGAAGTTAAGCAATTGCTGCCACTCATCGAAGCTCAGCTTGAACCTTTTCAAGCAAAGCCGCATTGGGGAAAACTGTTTACTACCTCTCCTGCAAAAATACAATCACTATATGAAAAGATGCCTGCTTTTCAACAACTGCTTATGAAATATGATCCGAATGGTAAGTTTCGCAACGAGTTTTTGGATAAATATATATTTTGCACGTAAGATGGAAGTAAACTATATAAAAGGAATTGCTGAATAGTGTAAGTAGTTCAGATTTCGTGGAGAAACATTGTAAATAGAATACGAAATAGGATACCTTTTAGTATAGTAAATAACAGAGCTGTTTTTGTTTAAATATCAGCGTCGTATAAGAAAACAACAACAAAATAGCATATCAAATAGCACCTATGAATAACATCTTGACAATGGCTATTGTCATCGTATGAAAAAGGGTGCTATTTATGTTGTTAATTGATGTGTAATTCTCAGTCTGTTGCGAAAAAACTCAAGGATTTACGGCATTATGTGGTAATGTATGCTTGAGTATTATGGAAATTCAGTTCCCCACCTAACGAAGTAGGTTAGCGGAAAATTTTATTAGCAAAAAAGTATATAAAAGGAAGAATTTTAAAGGAGAGAAGAAAATGGATATGAAAAAAGTTAAAAGAGAATATAATACCCAAAGAACAGTAGGGGTATGGTTAGTTTTTATTGGCGTTATTATTATTCTTTCTGCTATTTTGGGTCGTGACTTGTTGATCCAGCCTTTTTTTATGGGATTCGGTTTTTTTATTGGATATTTGCTAATACTTGGATTGCCCTTTGTAAATAATAAACTAGCATATGGTAAGAATTCTAAGTTTCAAGATAGAATGGATAATATTTCTGTTGTGGTTACTATCATTCTATGCACACTTTGTGGATTGATTATTGGCTTTGATGATTTAAGATTACTATGGCTATGTATTTTTATCGTCATTGGTATACATTTCTTTGGGTTTTATTTTTCTCAAGGGAAACTAATGCCCTTGTTAGGCGTTTTAACAACACTAAACTCCCTAATAGGGATATTCTTATCAAGTGTTCCTTTTCTATTGTTTGCAATGATTGACAGTATCATAAAAATCATTATTGGATTTAGAATGCTATCTATGAAGCGACAGTTGGATAGTTCCGATTTGAGTAGCAAAGAATATAGGAACTTCAACTAGCTAGGTGCTTTAATTGTATAAGAAAAACAAATTAAATACAAAAATCTTGGGGATATTCCCAAGATTTTTTGTGTGTTAATTGTATTGTAAATTCGTTTGATATTTTTGCTACGAAAACGTATGTTATCTGGGCCGCGATTATAGGTTTTCTTCACGTTATCGGAACTACTTATGAATAGTGGCAATTCCTTTTATATTAATTTTTCTAGCTTCAGATTATTTATCCCTATTTTAATCATTTTTATTACTATTATAGTTTATTTGATCAAAATAAATATGCTACTCATTTACATGATAACGCCCTTTTGGAATAATTAATGGCGTATTAGAAACTGGATCTGGGATGACAACACAATTTAAATCAAAAACAGATTTGACTAGATCACTTGTTAGGACTTCAGTTGGTTTTCCTTCTGCAACAAGCTTTCCTTTTTTCACCGCAAAAATATGGTCTGCATAGCGAGCTGATAAATTAATATCGTGCAATACCATTACAATCGTTGTTCCGTATTTATGATTTAAATTTGTTAGTAGGTCCAGTATCTCTACCTGATACGTAATATCTAAAAAGGTAGTAGGTTCATCAAGAAATAAAATATCTGTTTGTTGTGCAAGTGCCATTGCAATCCATACACGCTGTCTTTGACCACCTGAAAGCTCATCAATATCATGATTCGCAAACTCAGTAATGTTCATAAATTCCATCGCTTCTTCAACAGCTTCATAATCCTTTTTTGACCATCCACCGAATAATGATTGATGTGGAAACCTCCCTCTGCCGACTAAATCCGCAACCGTAATCCCATCAGGAACGACAGGAGACTGCGGGAGGAGCCCCAAAATTCGAGCCAATTGCTTTGGAGGGTATTTATGGATTGCTTTGCCATTCAACGTGACATTCCCTTCCGTAGGCTTAATTAGTTTGGCCATCGTTTTTAACAATGTTGACTTCCCACAACCATTTGCACCAATAATGACACTAATTTTGTTTTTTGGAATTTCAAGGTCAATTCCGTGAATGATCGTTTTATGTTCATATCCAGAAACGAGACGTTCGACACGAAAATTATGTGTATTGCCCATTATAATTCTCCTTTTCGGTTCATTCGGATTAGTAAATAAATTAAATATGGTGCACCGAGTAAACCCGTAATCACCCCGACTGGAAACCTATATTCAAATGCAAATTGTCCAATTAAATCTGCAAATAATACTAGATTAGCACCGACTAAACCTGCTGGGAGAATATTTGAAGCACTTACACCAACTATTCGATTCGCAATTGGCCCAGCTAAAAAAGATATAAAGGCAATGGGTCCAGTTGTTGCTGTAGCAATGGCAATCAAAAATACAGAACTTACGATTAAAGTAATTCGTATTTTATCAGTTGCTACACCAAGTGATGTTGCCGTTTGATCGCCTAATTCTAGCATGCTTAAATGTTTGCTAAGTAAGAGCATGATAGGAGTAAATACAATAACCATCATCATTAATAGAAGTACTTCACTCATTTTCGCACCATTTAAACTACCACTTAACCATCTCAATGCACCTGCAATTTCTTGTTGGCCGCTTTTAAGTATCAAATACGAAATAGCCGCATCTAACATCGCTTGTATACCAATCCCCACTATTATTAAACGGCCAATAGAAAACAATCTGCCACGAGATAATATATACATGATGATAACTGTAATTAATCCCCCAACGACAGCTGCAATTGATATTATCGATTTACTTGAATGTAGTACGGTAATACAAAAGACTGCAGCAACACTAGAGCCAGAAGTAATACCTAAAATGTTTGGATTGGCTAATGGGTTGCGTAATATCGTTTGAAAAATATACCCTGCTACTCCAAAAGAAAATCCTGCAAATAAGCCAGAGAGCATTCGAGGAAGTCTAATTGTATTAACAGCAAAATTAGCTCCTGCTATTTCTTCACCTAATAAGGAACGAATGACCACATCCACAGGATAAATAGTGTTTCCTAATAATAACATGGCACAACAAAGTACGACTGCTAAAACTATTAATATAGAGGTAACGAGGAACATGCGTCTCCTTCTTTGACGCATCCCTTCCATAATAAGACTCATTTCACCAGATTGCTTTTTCATAATGACCGTACCTTCGTTTTCTTAGCTATTAAGATGAGGATGGGTGCACCAATAAACGCTGTTACAATCCCGACCTCAAGCTCTCCAGGACTTCCTATTAGTCTGCCAGCCACATCGGAAAATGTTAAAATAATTGCCCCTGCTAATGCGGACATAGGAATTAAAAAGCGTAAATCTGGTCCGACAACTAAACGCATAGCATGTGTTGCTAAAAGGCCAATAAAACCGATCGGACCTGCTAAAGCAGTCGTTACTCCACATAAAATAACGCCTGAACAAACCGCAATAATTCTGAGCAAACCTGGCCGTACGCCAAGACCAGTAGCAGTATCATCACCTAACGCTAACGCATTTAGTGCTGGGGCTAATATAAATGCTATGATCGCTCCAACTAGTAAAAAAGGAATAAAAAAGGAAATGGAATTCCATGATCCAGAGCCAACACTTCCTACTTGCCAAAATCTAAATTGATCCATCGCATATGCACTAGGAATCATAATAGCCGTTACAAGTGAAGAAAGAGCTGCACTTGTGGCAGCTCCAGATAGAACTAATTTGATTGGTGTTGCACCTCCACGGCCTAAAGAACCGATTCCGAATACGAAAATGGCCGTAACAGCTGCTCCAATTAAGGCTAACCAAATATAGTGGCCTGCAGTAGTAATATTGAAAAAAGTAATTCCACATACTACAAACAATGATGCACCTGTATTAACACCTAAAATACTTGGATCAGCTAATGGATTCCGTGTCACAGATTGCATAAGCACACCCGCGATTCCTAAGGCGACACCACAGCACAAGCTAAATATCGTACGTGAAACCCGCTTTTGCACTACAATGGCTCCATAGGAATCTTCATTATGATAATATAATCCATCTATTAATTCTGGAAAACTGACTACCCTAGCTCCTAATACAAGCGAAGCAATGATTGTGATGATTAATAAAATAAAACTCAATACAAGAATCAGTAAAAAATGCTTCTGTACTCGTATATCCAATTGTTCTTTTTTAGAAGGAGGGGGATTATTCTTCAATTTTATCAATCGCTCCACCGATTAGTTTCAAATATTCATCAATTGTATAAGCAATTGAAAGTGGGTTTGGAGTTCCAGCTGCTACTATTGGAGAATCGCTCGTTATAAACGCCACAGAGCCTCTTTCTATAGCTGGAATTTTCCCTAGTAGCGGGTCTGCTTTAATAGTTTCGTATAGTGCATCATCACCATAACCAACAATTAAATCTGCATCATATAAAGCTTCCACATTTTCAGCACTCAAACTTAAAGAATAGCTTTTTGGATCTTTAATTAATGCCTTAACACTTTCAGGATAAGTCATCCCTAGCTCTTCTAAAAACGCTCCTCGTGAATCAATCGGAGTATAAATGTGTAATTGGGATAAATCCTTTGCTGAGAAGTTAACCCACACTACTTTTTTACCTTGGATCTGTGGATAAGTACTTAGTTTTTCAGCAATTAAGTTCTCTGTATCTTTAATTAATTGTTTACCTTCATTTTCCATACCCATACCTTTAGCATTGAATTCAACTTGTTCACGCCATGTAGTTGCCCATGGTGCAGTTGGATAGGCCACTACTGGGGCAATTTGGGTTAATGTTTCATAATCTTCAGCAGTAATACCAGAATATGCCGCAAGAATTACATCTGGATTTGCATCTGCAATGGCTTCAAAATCTAAACCATCTGTATCTTGAAAAACATTCGGATCCGTTTCTCCAAGTTCATCTAGCTTTTCTTTTGTCCATGGTAATAAACCACTATCATCTTGAACCCCAAAGTTTGCAGCCGAAAATCCTACTGGTACTACACCAAGTGCTAAAGCAACATCATGGTTCGCCCATTGAATGGTTACAACCCGTTTTGGCTTACTTTTAATAACATCCTCACCTAATGCGTGTTTAATCGTAATGGGGTATTGTGAATCGGTATCGGTTTCCGTTTCGGTATCTGTCGTTTTCGGTTCTTCCTTATTTTGTGAAGACTCACTAGAACAGCCAGCTAATGCAAAAACTGCCATCATTACAAGCGTTAACATTAGTAAAAATGATTTTTTAATTTTCATATGTGATTGATAATGATTCTCATTATCAATCAATGTATATCATTTATCATAAGCTGTCAATTATTATTTATGATTACTAGATTAAGCCTGGTAATATACTTCTTTTAAAAGCTCGTTATTTTTATCTCTAAATTTTTCATTATGTGAAGAAACCATTGCATATTCATCGGCCTGTGGGTCAAGATACAATTTAGCGTTATTAATCGCAAGTACTGCATCTTGGAAAGTGCCAACGATTAAACCTACTTTGTCATCATAAGCAATAATATCACCAGCACCAAAAATCCCTGGAACAGATGTCTTACATTGGCCTTGACTAACTAAATAATAATCATTTTTTCGCAATGGGCTTATATCATCATCGAATTGTAATGACACTTCTCGGTGATAGCCATGACTAATTAAAACATCATCAACCGGCAACTGATATGTCGCTCCTTTTTGTGAAACGATAGCTTGCTCAATAACTGTTTTATTTTCAGCCGAAATGAAGGATTGAATTTCTGCATTAAGCATAATGCTTACGCCATGTTCTTTTAGCTTTTGAACTTGAGACTCATGAGCCGTTAATTGTTCGTTGCGATAAATAACAACTACTTCTTTTGCGACGGATAAAAGTTCTACCGCCCAGTCAATTGCTCCATTTCCACCGCCTGACACAAGAACTTTTTTATTGCAAAAGCGTTGCAGTTCTAAAATTGTATAATGTAAGTTCGTTCTTTCAAACTTTTCAGCATCTTCTATTTCAAGTTTAATTGGATTTAATATTCCTCCACCTACAGCAACGATAATTGTTTTAGAGTAATGTACTTCTCCCGAATCTGTTGATATGACAAAGATATCGCCCTGTTTCTTTATTTGTTCCACTTTAGTGTTTAAACATAAAGTCGGTAAAAAAGTATTAGCTTGATTGATTAAATTTTGAGCAAATTGTTGTGCTCGCATTGGCGGAAGCCCACCAACATCCCATAAAACCTTCTCAGGATAAGTATTGACCTTACCACCTAGGACAGATTGCACTTCAATAATTTTAGTTTTCAAATTTCGCAAGCCACTATAAAAAGCACTATATAAGCCAGCAGGCCCGCCGCCAATAATCGTCACATCAAATAAATCCATATTATCCCCCTTAGCTAACAACCTCGTTACATACATTTCATAATTCTTAATCACTCCTATTATAAATGATAATGATAATTAATATCAATTAGAATTTTATAAATATTAGAACTTGAAACATATTTTTCAAGAAATCATTTATAGATGGACTGGAGTTCCGGTGCAATTCAAGAACGAAAAAAAAGAAGCCTCTCATTAGTATGATAATTCATGAGAAACTTCTATTAATTTTCCTTAATAATAGCATCCTACTCTCAATAATCTATTCTTATTACTACTTTTATTTACACATCGAATCTGAACAATTTCTTTCATAATTTAAGTTTACCTACCACAAAGCTAGTGGCTCACTAACATACGGTTCTGGATAGGCAGAATCTATTTTAGCTAGATCCTCTTCTGTAAGCTGAATGTATGCAGCTTTTATATTATTAATAACATGATCAGTATTACTAGATTGTGGGATAGCAATGGTTTCCCCATTAAGAATACACCACGCTATTAAAAAGAAAAAGCCAATTCAATCCCACGACTGAAGTCACGGGAATTCCTGACTTGTTAATAAAAGTTTTCTCCATTACCGTTTTACTGCTTTTTTACAGAATAGCGAATCCATAAAGCTTTGTACTTTGTCACTTTAGGTCCGACATCTGTAATAATACCTGCAATTTCGTGTCCAGGTACAAGTGGATAGTTAACAGGACCCCATTCGCCATGAGCAGTATGGATATCAGAATGACAAATGCCTGCATATTTAATTTCAATCAGAACATCATATGAATCAAGATCACGTCTTTTAATTTCGGCAGCTCGAAACGATTTGTCCGGACCGTCTACTGCTCGTGCTTTAGCTGTTATCATGAATAAAACCTCCAATATTAATACTTTTCAAGAGATATTAGGGGAATTAGCTAATAATTTGCCCTTCATTTATTTCCTTCCCCTTCTACTCTCTTGCAATATCTATGTTAATCCTTATAGTTAACTCGAGGTCAAGTAATTAATGAATAGTTTTGTAGAATCTCTTTTTCATATATTTAGCCTTTTTCTTTAAGAAGGCTTTGACATACTCTAAATTTCGTGATAATATCCCACCATAAAGATTGAGTTAACTCGAGGTCTACATTATTAAGAAAGGAAGATGAATATTGAAAACATATTCTATTAGCGAAGTTGCAAAGGAATTGAATTTAACAGTATATACCTTGCGATACTACGATAAAGAGGGACTTATGCCTTTTTTAGAACGTACATCTAGTGGATCAAGAGTGTTTACAGATTCGGATATCGACGCTTTAAAAGTAATTGAATGTTTAAAGGCGACTGGGATGCCTATTAAAGAGATAAAAAACTTTATAGATTGGTGCTCTGAAGGGGATTCCACATTGCATCAAAGATTTGACATGTTTACGGAACGAAAAGCTGCTGTAGAGGCACAGTTGGAAGAATTAAGTAAAACAATGGAACTTATAAATTATAAATGTGAATATTACAAGATTGCACTAGAAGCTGGAACGGAAGATATTCATAAAAACGAAAAAATAGAAGTTTAAACTAACAAAAAAGCCATCTGTCTTTCAAAAATGTTGATTCGATAGACAGATGGCTTTATTTTTATTTTAAAGACTCTTTTATACGTTAATGTTGATTTTTTAAACAAATATTAGAACTCCAATGTTTGGCGTTCTTATTGTTCAATCCCAATAGTTAAAGACTACTTGCCCTACCGTTTCAGGTTTCCAATAGTTAATTTGTTCTAACTCAGCACCATTTAATTCTGTTTTCTTTATAAGATTTTTATTAAAAGGAACATTTAGTTCATCGTTGCCCATTATTTGATAGAAAGAAGAAAATTGTTCATTAAGAACAGGTCTGTCGATGAATTTAATATTTCCGAATTCAACTATCGAAGCGAATGCGATATAAGGATAATGTTCATTCAACAATATGTAAAATCGATTACCTAAAATATCAACATAAGCATAATAAAAATTTGATGGATATCGCGGAGTAACGAAATCAATTACTTTCCCGCGATTACGAGAGGCAAAGTCGAAGCATAATTGTTTAAATTGCTTCCCATCTACTTGTGGAGGGGTATTGGCTTTTGAACCATAAAAGCCAGTTATTCCATTAGGAAGTTTCATCCCATTTTCACCATCCGTTACACACTGAATTTATGAACGCAAACTATCATAAGTATCGGTCAATTCAAATACAAATGAAGTTAGTAGAAATCAAATTATCCTTAATCGAATTAACCATCTTCATGGCTTTCATACACTGGCATTCCTTTTCAACCTCATGTAAGGATTTAGCTAACAGCCTCTTCCTTTTTAACAAACGTTTTTTGAACCCAAACTCGCGATCTCCATCTTCTCAGCATAAAGATCCCTCGCAACCACTCATCAGCTATAAATCCAATCCATACACCGATCAGGCCAAACTCTAGGTAAATCCCGAAAAACCAAGAAAACGCCACACTGATCCCCCACATCGATGCAATACCGATATAAACTGGAAAGCGAACATCACCGGCAGCACGCAAGGCAAAAACTAAATTTAAGTTAAAGGCACGACCAGGTTCTAAAATTATCGTAAGCAGTAAAAGGATTGTACCCATTTCAATTATTGTCATATTATTAGTAAAAATGCCCAGTAGGAGATCGCTGGAGAAATATATAATAATACCTGCCATGAATGTAATTACGACTGATACTTGCAGACTTTTAATTGCCCTTTTATAGGCTTTATCAATTTCTCCCGCACCAATCATATGGCCGATTAATATCTGTGATCCTTGACTAATTGCAATCGAGAACAAATAGATGAACATCATAAGGTTTTGTACATAAACTTTGGTCGTAATAGCGACAACACCTAATTGTGTAACAAGTAATGTGATAACCATCTGACTCGCAGTGTGTGATAGCGATTCCCCTGCTGCTGGAATCCCAATACCAAGTAAATTTTTGACATGTTTTTTGTTGTATTTTATAAATGACTGCCATGGTAACGACTGTTTACTGCGCTTTACTAAAATGATAAACAAAGTTACAAAACCAAGAAAACGACTAATGACTGTCGAATAGGCGACACCCTCCACGCCAAGGATCGGGAAACCAAATGGACCAAAAATAACAAAATAGTTTCCAATGACATTGAGAATATTCATCCCAATGGTGACAAGCATTGTATCTTTTGTAAAACCATAACTACGAAGTATTGCTGAAATCGTCATGATTACCGCTTGTACAAAGATGAAACCACCAACGATTTCAATATAGTTGGATGCTTCATCCATAAGCACTGCAGGAAGACCCATTAATCTTAAAATGGATGTACTAGATAAATATAAAGCTAGACTTAGTACGATTGAAAAAATCAAATTCATACTAATCGATGTAACACCGATCGTTCCCGCAACTTGATCGCGATTTGCTCCAAGGTTTTGCGCAATTAGAATCGATGCACCTGTTGCTACAAAACCAAACAGCATAATGACAAAGGAAATAATTTGGTTAGATACACCTACAGCGGCAACGGACGAGTCAGAATACTGACTTAACATCAGTGTATCTGCATTTCCCATTAACATATGGAGCGCCAGTTCTATAAAAATTGGCCATGTAAGAGCAAATAAAGTTAAATTCTTTTTCGTTTTATCCATCCGGAAATCCTCCCTCTAGTACAATGCAAAAGAAGTAAAAAGTATAACGTATCATATAGTTTCTTGACATAATTTTTAAACCTAATCAAATGGAAAAAAAAGCAATATCTTATTATATTGATAACCACGGCTTTTGAAATGGTTCGTCTGGACTGTCAATAGCGCTCTCTTCAGTAGTTATCATAAATAAAGCCTTCGACGAAATATATATTTTCAAAATGATTCGCTTCCTTGCAAGCAATGTTAGCTCCTATAGCTAACTCTAGGTCAAGTAGGAGATATATTTTTTAAATAAAACTCCTTACGGTACATTTATCAATAATTGCCTTTTGTTAAATTCGATGTATTGAATAGTTCCTTTATTAAAATCTATATTTATTTTGTCAGGTGTCTTTGAGATTCTGTAAAACAAATAAGAGCAGCACAAACTGCTCCTGAAAAGATGATCCACGTTAACTTAGCATGCATATAGGTGGAATAAAAAATTGTCTTTAAATTCTATGTGAAAAAGATCTGCAGACAAAATCCGATTTAGCTTAAATACTTGCACTCTCCCATACTATTATACAGTTTGAGCACCATCGACAACCATTACGGATCCAGTCGTATATGCCGCAACATCAGAGCAAAGATATAAGACTGCGGCAGCAATTTCTTCCGGTTTTCCAATTCTACGAACCGGTATTTGTTCAAGAACTTTATCCCATTCCATCGAAGGATCATACATAGGCGTTTCAACATACCCCGGAGCAATAACATTGACACGAATATTTGAAGCAGCATAATCAAGTGCCGCTGACTTACTCAGCCCAATAATACCGTGTTTAGCAGCGACATAGGACGCTGCACCCGGGATGCCAATAATGCCAGCACCAGAAGAAGTGTTCACTATGGCGCCGCCGCCATTTTTCATCATTATAGGAATTTCATGCTTCATACATAGGAATACACCACGAAGGTGAGTATTAATGATTCTATCGAATTCATCAATCGAGATGTCAGCGAGGTTACCCCCTTTTTGTCCACCACCAGCGTTATTGAATGCTATATCAAGTCGACCAAACCTCTCGACTATCTTTTCAAAAAGTTTAGCTACTTGCTGCTCGTCAGATACATCACCTTGTATGGCAACAGCAGTGCCGCCGCCATCTGCAATAATCTCATTAGCCGCTGCCTGAATAATGTCTTCACGCCGGCCATTCAAGACAACTGAAGCACCATTTTCCGCAAACGCTTTAGCCGTTGCTAAACCAATACCAGTCCCGCCTCCTGTAACTAATACAACTTTGTCTTTAAATGATAATTCCATATTATATTCCTCATTTTTGCGGTAATTTGATCAACTTCCTAAATCTAGTTGCCTTTAAAAAATAAAGTATTGAGTGACTGTTCAATACTTTATATTTTTAAAATTAATTCCGGTCTCCTATCAATGGTTAAAAGAACGAAATTTGTATTTGTTAGTAATGCTTTTCATTCATGTTAATATCCTTTATTTAATTGGATTATCTAACACCATTTGAATACTTTCCTCTAAAATAGATATGCCCTTTTGTATTCCGCCTTCATCAATGGTTAACGGAGGTAATAACTTAATAACCTCATCATTTGGTCCTGACGTCTCAATAATTAACCCTTTTTCAAATGCTATTTTGGTGATATTTTTTGCAATACTAGGTATATTGCAGGCAATTCCCTGCATAAATCCTCTACCTCTTATTTCACCTTCTATGGACGGATATGTACGAGTTAATCGATATAATTGTTGCGTGATCATTTTAGATTTCTCCTGAATTTCTTGGCTAAACTGAGGATCCTTCCAATAATCTAAGGCAACCGCTGCTGCTTTAAACGCAAGATTATTCCCTCTAAACGTTCCATTATGCTCTCCTGGAAGCCACTTGTCATATTCAGGTTTTATTAATGTAAGGGCCATCGGCAGACCTATTCCTCCAATGGATTTAGATAGACAAACGATATCTGGATTAATACCTGCTGACTCAAAACTAAAAAAGGTACCGGCTCGACCACATCCCGCCTGTATATCGTCGACGATTAGAAGGATATCCTTCTCCCTGCAAATGGTTTCAATTTCCTTTAACCATGTAAAACTCGCTGCATTTAATCCACCCTCACCTTGAATCGTCTCTAAAATAATTGCAGCAGGTAAGTCTACTCCACTACCTATATCTGATAAAAACCTTAATATATAATCAATAGAATCTTGCCCTTTTACATAATCATCATAAGGCATTGTTGTGACATTATTTAAAGGAATTCCTGCACCTTTTCGTTTCATTGCATTCCCGGATAATGATAAAGAACCAATCGTCATACCATGGAACGCATTTGTGAAACTAATAATATTCTGTCTGCCAGTTACTTTACGTGCAATTTTCAAAGCACTTTCTACTGCATTTGTTCCAGTTGGTCCAGGAAACATCACTTTATAAGTTAAATCCCTAGGTTCGAGAATAATCTCATTAAATCTTTCTAGAAATTCCCCACGAGCAACTGTCCCCATATCTAAACTATGGATAATGCCATCTTTTTTAATGTAATCTATTATGGCATCTTGCATCATTTCATTGTTATGTCCGTAATTTAATGCTCCAGCCCCAGAGAAAAAATCAATATATTCTTTTCCTGTTGTATCCCAAAGGTAATATCCTTTAGCTTTTTCAAAGACTGTTGGAAAACTCCTACTATAACTTCTTACTTGAGATTCAAATTGCTCAAAAGTTTCTATCTTCGGTTGTATCGTTTTTATCATACATACCACCTCTAAAAAATTTTTAAGCTAACCTTTTGAATACTCAACTTGTGTTGATTTATTTATTATTAATTGATCATGAACGAATTTTCCCTCTCCTTTTCTTGTATTTACGCTACTGTAACACCTAGAGTTCACTCGAAGTCAACTATAAACTTTTTTATTTTTTTTCAATTTGTAATAAACAAATCATTCAACATATACATTTAAATTCATGAACAATATACAAATTTGGCATGTAAGAAATTACGATACTAAAAAGTCCAATTTATTTTATAAAAAATAAATTGGGCTTTTGAGATTACTTCATTGAAGTATCCGATTATGGAAAATTAGTCAACAACTTTTCTATTATGTGTTGCCTTCACACTGGATAACCTACTGTCGCTGAGCGGGCACGTGCACTGATCATCGAACTAAGATATGGATTGCTGTTGTACTTCTTACAGTAGGCATTGTCAATGAGGTCGTTGATTGGACTATTGATCGGCTCGAAATTTACTTCCTTCGTCATGCCCACGACAGTGATCCTTCCTGCCTTTTGTTTTACTGCAGCCCGGTACCAACGAGAGTTCTGTCCGTAGTAAGCGCGCACATAGAGTGCTTCATCAACCACGACGGACCAAATCCAGGTCGGAGTCCCATATCAATTGGAGTGAACTCTAAGTCAAGGGTATTTGTAATTTTTTATTTTATATTTTTCAACTAGATTTTTACTATGGCAATTATAGGGGGGATTGAATGAGTGAAGGAATGTTAATTCAGCAGACTACTATAAGGAACAATACTTATATTAACAATTACAAGTTTTAGAGGAATTTTGCTGTTAGAAATGTAGAGATGATTTAATAAAAATAGAGATCAATTGAGATGACATTATATCTTTGTAATAATGGGGTGGAGGTAGTATTCAAATTAAATGAATTATACATAAGAGGATGAAAATGTGGCATGTTTGTATAGTATTCCTTGGAATACTTACCCATATAGAGGCTCAAAAATTTAGAAGAAATAAAAGTTTTGTCTCTATTCTTTATTCGTATGTACATGAAGGATTAAGCTTTATCTGCGATGCTGCAAATAAACTAACAAAAGACTAATATAAAGCCCTCAACCAAAGAAATGGTGAGGGCGTTTTTTAGATTTTATTTATCTAAATTCTTAATAGCATAATCGGCTTCTTCTTGTGTAAAATGTTCACCATGTTCAGAAGTCAGTTGATCTCTTATCGCTTCAGGTGACATGCTCATAGTTTCTTGATAACTTTTTGCTTTGGCCAAGGCATTTTCATTGAAATCGGCTTCCACATTGTCAATTGCATACTGTGCTTCGTCTTCAGTAAAATTTTCGCCATGCTCAGAAATAAGTTGTTCATAGATTCCTTGTTTTGACATGTACATAGTTTCTGAATAGGATTCAGCTTTTTTCAAAGCATTGGCTTTCCAGTCATATTCAAGTTTGCTCATTGCATACTCTGCAGATTCTGCAGAAAACTTTTCACCATATTCTGAAGTTAATTGTTCAAAAATAGCACTCTTGGACATGTTCATTGTTTTTGCATATGATTCAGCTTTTTTCAAAGCAGATTTATATTCAGTAGGAACGTCTTCCTCTTCCTTCGGTTCTTCTTTTTTAGGTTCTTCTTTTTTAGGTTCATTCTTTTTAGGCTCCTCTTTTGCAGGTTCATCCTTTTTCTCTTTCGGGTTCTCCTTCACTGGTTCAGTGACAGCCGGCTTACTTTCCTTTTTACTTGCGTCTGCACCATCATCATTGCCATTGACGGCCGCCGCAATAATAATAATCGCAATCACCCATACCCACCATTTTTTATAAAATGGTTTTTTTGAATTTTTTGGTTTTTCCTGGTTTGTCATTTCTAAGATGTCTCCTTTATGTCATTCTGTTTACAATTATATCATAAAAATCTAGTAAAAAAGCACTATAACCCCAATCTTCGTTATCGTATTATTCTCTGAACCTACTCCGAGCAAGAAGCCATCATTATATAGAGAATACGAGAAAAATTACGTACAAAAAATTATGGCATAGAGAGTGAAAGCTTTTATTTATAAAAAAAAGAGTAGAAAACTCTACTCAAAAAACTACTTTTATTTTTAGATAGCGTGATATAGGTTTACCATCATGCTAGCGGCTCACCAATCTACAGTCTGAGACCATAAAAAAGTGAATTATTTATAGTCCCATATTATCTTAATTATCAAGTTATATTGTATAAGGAGTTGCTTCTATCTTTTCTGCTTTTTTAACGGCTTCTTCTAGTGACAAACCATAAAAATTCGAAGCGTGGAAAAACCTCCCACTCTTTTTATCATCTACGAATGCACCTACTGCAACTCCAGGAACAGCGCTTTCTACTGAATTAGGTGCTTGGGAGCCTCCTAAATCTGTTCTACACCAATTCGGATCCGTAATATTAATCATCACATTTGTTCCTTCAAGTCTTGATGCTAAATCTTTTGTGAATTTATCAAGTGCTGCCTTACTTGCTGCATAAGCTGATTGCTCCGGTTCATTTTTTATTCCACTTGTTGTGTTGATCACACGGCCAAAGCCTCGTTCAATCATTTTTGGAATTAATCGATTACAAATCGTCACAATAGAAATAAAATTAATTCGGAAGCTCATTTCAAAATCTTCAATAGGCGTTTTCCAATACTCTTTTCGGTAGGCTATTTGTACAGCCGCATTATTGAAAACAATATCGACAGCTAGCCCTTTCGCTTCAATTTCATCAAGCATTGCAACTACTTCATCATGATTAGCAAGCTCTGCTTGAACGGTATAAGCTTCAATACCAAGTGCCTTTACCTCTTCCAACACTTTTTTTGTATGTTCTATACTTCTGCTATGTAAAATGAGGTTACAACCTTGTTTTGCCATAAAAAGAGCTGTTTGATAACCGACACCTCTACTTGCACCAGTAATTAGTGCCCATTTCCCCTTAACATCTATCATACGAAACCTTCCTTTTTAAACGTATTTTCATTTCATAGAGTGACTGAACAATGATCATTATGTAGCTAAGTACTAGCTGCCTAAACTAATCATCTATATTTCTTAGACATAGTACCTCCAAGAATTTGTGTAATTATCCCTTCATATATTTTTCATTTTTAATCCGCTTTCCATTGTGAAGATTCCTACAAAGAAAGTATATGACGTCCATTATTTTATTTCAATTACTGAAATTTTCTTGCGATAATTACGTAAATAATAGATACTTCAAAATTTATAGTTACTATATAATAAATAATACCTTACTCTAACACATCTATATTTATTATTATGAGAGCTGGAAGAAAGCAAAAAAACTCTTCTTTTTATCATGGAAAAGTAGAGTTTTATTATTAAATGATATTTCTAAGGCCGGTTGAACAACCGTGTCGACTTGGTGATCCTATAACAGGTTACTAATCAAATCATGATCCACAATCGCCTCATTTTTTTCAATACGTTCCTTGATTTCGGCAATCCAATGCTGAGTTCGTTCTGTTCGTTCCTCAGCCGGCACTTTTTTACTAAAAACAGAATATAATTCAACATCCCTTAACTTCAAAAACAATGGAATCGTTGCGATACATTGTTGCGAAAGTTCATTTTCCTCGCTATATCCTTTCAGAAAAGCTTGCATGAACTCTCGTGCAAATTCATTGCGCTCCTCCCTAGTTCCATATAAATGCTTACTAATGAGAGAATAATAAAGCGGAATGGCAATATCAGAAGCAAAAAAGTGATAGCTTGCATCATCAAAATCGAAAATATGGATGGAATCCCCATCATAGAAAAAGTTTCCAGCATGGATATCTGTATGGATAAGTCCAAAAGAATCTTTCGTTTTTGCTAATTTCTTGATTTCTTCCATAACATGACGAGCTGCTTTCAAAGCTTCCTGATCAGATTCAGGATAGTAATATTCTAAACGCAATAAATCATTCTCATTCCATTGATAACGTGGTTGAATGTTCTCTCCTCGTTGATAGTTTTTTGTAAGATGATGCATTTCTCCAATCGCCTTTCCCCAAATATGGAAAAGCTTCTCATCAAAATCAACTAGCTTCACAGGATTTCCCGGTGCTTTTTCAAACAAAGAGGCATAGAAAACGGAATCCTCTGCCTGAAATTCCTCCACTGTATTCCCGTTCGAAGATAGAAACACCGCTGGAATACTGATTCCACAATTATGCAAGTATTGAATCCAATCCAATTCCGATTCTAATTCCTTTTGCGTACGATGCGAACTATGCGTAACTCTTAATATTTTCGCTTCTCCCTCATGGTAAACTTCAAAAGCATAATTCTCAAAATCGCCGAGCTTTTTAAATTCAGTATCTAAATGATAAGTACGCAAGACTTTGTTCATAATTTCAGAAGTGAATTGTTTTTCTACTGAATGTTCCAAGTTTGTTTCCCCCAATGTTCCTAGTGTTGACCAAATTTATTATATTTGACATTTAGCAGGGTTTAACCTTCTTAAAAAAACTTTTTACTGAAAGAAATTGATTAAGGACTATAAGCATGGACTGACTAAAGATGAAGGATTGAAGTAGATTTTTAACCTAACGGAAGGTTATTTCATATGAATATTTTTATTCTCCGAGCTCCATTAAGATCACTTTCTGTTCTCCGTCAAAGATATACTTTTTGAACATTTAGTGAAAAACATTTGACAGTTTTATGAACAATGTGAATAATTTATAGTAGGAGGATGATGAAAAATGAAAACGAATATGCTTAAGGCTGTTAAGTATTTTGGAGGAACAGTACTTATTGCTGGTATCATTATTTTCTGTCTTGGTTTTTTTGCAAATGGTTCCAGTATATTAACGCCAATTGGAATCGGTACCATTATGGGAGCCATTTTTGTCTTTTTGATGGGATTATTTTTAATTGTATCCGAAGAAATGTTGCTTAAAGCAAAGGGTCTAAGTCAGGATTAATAAAAGTTCATATATAAATTGAGCTTAGCCGAAAACAAATGGCTAAGCTTTTTATTTTATGCAATCGAGTAGGAGGGAGTGATTAACCCCCGACCTCTCACACCACCGTACATACCGTTCGGTATACGGCGGTTCAACTAAGATTGGTGACGCAAAGTTTCGTAACGAGATAATAGACTTTTGAGCCCTTGGGAATTCCAGTAGGAGTTTCCAAGGGTTCTGTGTAGTATCGGACTTTTGGAGATTCTCCAATAACTTCTACGTGAGTTTCCCCATTCATAAGCCTTTCCTTTCGGAACGCCAAGTCTAATGAGGTTCCTCACCTTCGTGCTTGGTTTCTTCCAATTCTTCCACATACACATCCGAAGTCTTCTTCTAATCCATGAATCAAACTCCCTGAATACACTTGGCGTATCTGCCAGGGCGAAGTATCCGCACCATCCCATTAGATATTGGTTTAGTTTCTCTATTCGATATTCCATGGGATAAGGTTTCTTTCTTGAGGTAATTTCTCGGATTTTATTCTTCATCCGTTTCACGCTTTCTTTGGCAATCCGAACTTTGGGTTCTTTATGAAAGGTAAAACTGAATCCAAGAAATTTCCTCTTCCAAGGACGGTCTACAGCTGACTTTTTCAAATTAACTTTCAGCTTAAGCTTTCCTTCTATAAACAAGGTGATGGAATCCATCACCCGGTTTCCTGCTTTCATTGTTTTCACATAGATATTAGCATCATCGGCGTATCGTACAAATTTGTGACCTCTTTCCTCTAACTTCTTGTCAAATTCGTCAAGGACAATGTTAGAGAGTAAAGGACTGAGAGGTCCTCCTTGTGGAGTTCCTTCCTCACTGGTTGTCACAATGCCATTTATCATGATTCCCGATTCTAGATATTTACGGATTAACTTAAGCAGGCGTTTATCTTCGATTCGTTTCGCTAGTGTCCCCATTAATTTGTCATGGTTTACTCTGTCGAAGAACTTCTCCAAGTCGATATCAACCACCCAACGATAACCTTCCTGTATATAACCTTTTGCTTTCCTAACCGCATCATGGGCGCTTCGACCTGGTCGAAATCCATAACTATGGTCTGAGAACATCGGGTCATATATAGTCGTTAAAACTTGGGCAATTGCTTGTTGAATGAGACGGTCTGTTACGGTAGGGATACCTAATAATCGCACCCCACCGTCAGGTTTCGGGATTTCGACCCTGCGGACGGGTTGCGGTGTATAGGTACCCTCAAGAAGTTCCATTTTCATGGATTCCCAGTGTTTCTTGATATGCTCTCGTAGGTTTTGTACGGACATCCCATCCACACCATGACTTCCTTTATTTCGTTCCACCCTTTTCAGGGCGGAAAGGAGGTTTTCCCGTGACAGTATTCGTTCCATTAACATTGGTTACGCCTCTTTCCGTGAACAACGATTCCACTTATGCCAGTTCTGCTCCACCATCTTGAAGTCCCCCATGGGATTCACCATATCCTCCTTCAAGCATGCCTTATCGGTTATCTGTGTTCATCGCAGGTTACTGAATGCCAAGATGTTGCTCTCTCTTAATTGTTCAGCCCTTCCCATTCTTCTCGAGTTCGAATGGTACTATGGCCTCTGCTGACTTCTGATTGTTCAGCTATCCATCACTGGATAGGTTACCAAGTGAACTTGGCGTTCCAATCAGACCTCCCCAGGTAAGAACGTAGTCTTTCCCTCCACCTATCTGCTTCATTTACTACATACAACCTTCGGCAGAAAGGGCTTTGTTCTGTACTGCAAACTCACCCAATCGTAAATAGCCTAATATGAAGTTCGTGTTCCTCAGACCGGAGGTTTGCCGCTCGCTTCCTTCAGATTCCACGTCACCGTGGACACCCTTGCGTTAAGCTAACTGCTACTTCTGCCTTCGCAGTTCGGGACTTGCACCCTATAGACTACGCCCATGCTGGGCGCACAGTAAAAAGAGTGCCTCGTGAGACACTCTTCGATTGATTACATATCCCAAAGAAATAAGAATAGTGTACAGAAGATCGTTACTAATGCGATAAAAATCATGAACGCTACATTTCCGTAAATTGACCATTTGTCCTTTGTTTCACCTGCATGCATGAAGACGATTAGTTGAAGCAGAGCCTGGACAAATGCTGTAATAACAAGAATTGTTAAACCAGCTGCAAAGCTAAGGTTTAGGAAATACACCGCGAGTGCGACAGCTGTTAAAACTAATGAAAAGACGAAGCCCATGACTTGTTTGGCTGGGAATAGTTCTCTCATCTTACATCATTCCTTTCAAATAGATGAAGCTGAAAATGAAAATCCAGACTACATCTAGGAAATGCCAATACAAGGAAAAGATAAATGATTTACCTGCGTTTTCTGCAGTTAAGCCTCTTTTTCTAATTTGGAGGATAATCATCGTTCCCCAAATTAATCCAAATGTCACATGAATTCCGTGTGTTCCTAAAGTTGTTAATAAAATAGCTGTAAATGCACTTGTTTGAATACCCGCTCCGATGTGGACATAGTGAACAAACTCATAGATTTCAACACCTAAGAAAGATAACCCTAGGAGCAGTGTCACGGCAAAGAAGCCTATCATTGCCTTTTGTCTGCCTATACGCATCGCATGAACTGCAAGACCAATTGTAAAACTACTTGTTAAAAGTAAAAATGTTTCAATTAGCACAGGGGTGATTTCAAAAATCTCGGCACCTGATGGACCGCCTCCAACGCGGTTTTCTAATGTGAAATAGGATGTAAACAAGGTTGCGAAAAGCATAATTTCCGCACCAAGGAAAATCCAGAAACCAAAAATATTTAATTGGTTTTGGTGCGTGCTATATTCTAGAGGTTGCGAGTGATCTAGTTTCATAACTTTGCACCTCCCAATTTTTCTTCTGTTTCTTTTACCTTTTCAGCTGGAATATAATGTCCAGGATCTTTTTCAAATGAACGATATGCCATACATACAAAGATTGCAATTGTTGAAATAATCAACAATGGCCAAATCGCAAATACGAATGAGAAGCCCCATACAAAGAATATGCTGCACATAATAAATGGAAGTCCACTATTGTTTGGCATGTGAATTTTTTCAATTTTACCTAGGAACAGTTTGTGCTTATTCTTTTTGTCATCCCAGAATGGTTCGGTTGAATTCACACTTGGTGTCAGCGCAAAGTTGTACTCAGGAACCGGTGTATGTGTTGCCCATTCTAGTGTACGTGCATCCCATGGGTCACTTCCGATATCTCTTGAAGCATAACGGATACTGTAGTATACGTTATATACGATTAAAATAAAGCCAATCGCCATAATTCCGGCACCGACGAATGAAATCATGTTCAATGGACCGAAACCAGTGCTTTCTGAGTATGTGTACATACGACGAGCTTGACCATCTAATCCAGTGATATACATTGGGAAGAATGCTAAGACAAATCCGACTGCAAGTGACCAGAATGTCCATTTTCCGATTCGTTCATTTAACATAAAGCCAAACATTTTTGGCCAGTAGTAAGTGAGACCAGCAAGCATCGCAAATACTACTCCAGGAATAATAGTATTATGGAAGTGTGCTACTAGGAACATCGTATTGTGATACTGATAATCTGCTGCTGACATTGCAAGCATTACCCCAGTTACCCCGCCAATTGTGAACAATGGAATAAATCCGATTGAATAAAGCATTGGAACGGTCATACGGATTTTACCTTTCCATAAAGTAAACAGCCAGTTAAAGATTTTCA
Source organism: Bacillus sp. FJAT-49711 (assembly GCF_018343715.1). Lineage (GTDB taxonomy): Bacteria > Bacillota > Bacilli > Bacillales > Bacillaceae_C > Lederbergia. The sequence continues at coordinate 181,913 of NZ_JAGYPL010000005.1, forward strand.
CACCCGTTGGTACAGCAATAGCCATTGTAGTGATTGAGAAAAAACTGTTTGATGCAGCCCCTTGCCCCATTGTAAAGAAATGGTGCGCCCATACTAGACATGAAAGAACCGAGATAATAACGATTGATGCAACCATTGATTTATAGCCATACAAGTTTCTTCCTGAGAAGGTTGAAATAATCTCACTGTAAAGACCAAACGCAGGCAGGATTAAAATATAAACCTCTGGATGTCCCCAAACCCAGAATAGATTTGCCCAAAGCATATCCATACCGCCATTTGTACTTGCAAAAAAGTGGGTTCCAAAAAGTCGATCCATTGTTCCCATTGCTAATGCAACGGTTAAGACGGGAAATACTGTAACAACGATTAAGTTTGCAACTAAAGTAGTCCAAGTGAACATCGGCATTTTCATTAGAGTCATACCAGGTGCTCTCATTTTTATAATCGTTGTAATCATATTGATACCTGTCATTAACGTACCAAGACCCGAAATTTGCAAGGCTATCATGTAATAGTTCGTTCCAACTGATGTACTGAAATCATTGCCTGCAAGCGGGAAGTACGAAGTCCATCCTGAATCAGGTGATCCACCAATAACGAAAGAGATATTAAATAACATTGCTCCCATAAAGAATAGCCAGAAGCTAATCGCATTTAGACGTGGAAATGCAACGTCACGTGCTCCAATTTGTAATGGAACAACATAGTTCATAAATGCGAAGATGAACGGCATCGCCATGAACATGATCATAACAACACCATGTGTTGTAAAAATTTCATTATAGTGCTGTGCGTCTAATAATTTTGCTTCTGGTGCAGCTAGCTGTGCACGCATCATTATAGCGTCGACACCACCGCGGAATAACATAAGTAAAGCAGAAATTAAATACATGATACCAATTCGTTTGTGGTCAACAGTTGTTAACCATTCACGCCAAAGATAACCCCATTTCTTAAAATAGGTTAACCCGGCGATAATTCCGATTAGGGTAAGTCCAATTGCCACCATCGATGCATAAATGGCTGGACTTGCATGTGGTATGGCAAAACGATCAAAGAATTCCATCCGTTTGTTACTCCTTTCAAATGAGGATGATGTTCAAAAAGTCCGGTAAAAAGGATACATCGAATTTCTTCGTTTCAAAACTCACACATAAAGTTTGAATTCAGCGTTCGAGTTCTATTTAAGAATTAATGACCTTCGTGTTCAGAATGACCTTCATGCTCTGAATGAACATCGTGTCCTGAATGAACATCGTGTCCTGAATGCTCATCATGCGCCAGGTCGTCCGTATCCGCATCTGAAGATCCGTGATTATGCTCTGGTGGAGGTGCGAACCCTAAGTGCGTTCCCGTAAAAGTCATTTGACCAAGATGTCCTGGCTCTAAAAGCTCGTCAAAGCTTTCTTCAGTAAGAGGTTTCGCTGTCTGCTTAACCTCATCTACCCATTCATCAAAGTCTTTTTGAGAAACAGCTTTTACACTAAATGTATTTTCAGCAAATCCTTTACCACTGAAGTTTGCATTACGCCCCATAAATTCTCCTTGTTCCTCAGCCGCAAGATGCAGGGTTGTAATCATATCTGCCATCGCATACTTTTGGCCACCAAGCTGTGGAATCCAAAAGCTCGTAATTGGTCCATATGAGTAAAGCTTGAACTCAAGTGGTCGATCAGTTGGAATGTATAAATAATTAATTGTTTCAATATTTTCTTCTGGGTAACTAAAATGCCATTTCCAATCTGAGGAGGATGCATAGATAACCAATGGCTCTTGATCCTCATAGCCTTGTGGTGTTGACTCGACAATGTAGTTACTTTGAACAGATACAAATGAAAGATACGCAACAATTATGATTGGAATCCCGATACATATAGCTTCAACCCATGGATGTCCTTCAATATGCGGGGGCTCATAATCCTCTGGCATTTTTGAAGCTCTGAATTTTACAAGCATATATACTAATAAGGCGAATACGATAATAATCACAAAAGACATGATTCCAATTGACAGCAGGATATCACGTGCTTGCCTCTCTGCTTGCGGTCCTTTTGGATCAAAAACAAGCAATGGTTCACATCCTGACAGCACAGTTGCAATGGTGAAAACCATCATTAAGAAAAACCATTTGATTTTCATAAATGTACTCCTTTCCGAATGGATGCTCTTTTTCCACAATTATTAAAGTTACACAGTACTTGTGTATAACTTCACAAAGTTGTCAAAAATTTTTTTAGCTGCTTCATTTTTTCGCCATCTGAAAAAAAGACGCTAAAATGATCGCGTAAATTTATTTAACACTGTGTAAATGATAGTAACACCAACAAACGGAAAAAGTTGTTACAGAATGCGAAAGGAATAATTTGTAAAAAGGAAATTATAGATGTATAAGGCCTAAAGACCTTAGTGTGATGCAGATCACAGACAATTTTCCGTTTATGAACTATTTGTTACAATCTCAAAAACAAAAAAATAGCAATGGAATTCATATTAATTGTCCATCCTATAAAACTCCCTTTAATTGAATGTTAAATCGCAATTTAGGGGTGTACCATTTAATCCTTATTAAGAGCTAAATTCCTTTGATATAATAAAAAAAATGCTTTTACATTTATTGTAGCAACGTTTCCTTTCGCTTAGTTAGCTGCATAACTTCACAATCAAAATTAGTACCTTATATTTTTAAACTTTCGTTGGTTTGAAAAAAATGAAAAAGTCTTCCAACAGTTTTCTATCCTGATGGAAAACTTTCAATATCTCTGTAATAACTTACTAATATGAGTAAATTATGAACTCTTAATTTTATAACCCTCCAATCCTATTATTACCCTGGATTTTCGGGAATACCATAACATATCGCCCATTCATAAGCGCTTTTGGTGATGGTAAATTATAGGGTTTTCCGCTTTTAGGTCAAATACAATCAAACAGTAATGAAAAATGTTATGAGCAAAATTATGAGCATTATTTTTATCACTTTTGTTTGATATTTTTCAGCTACAATTAAAATAGTGACATCATCGGTGGGGAATTTTTCTTTTAAACGGCTATACTTGCATTCTCCATTCATACTCTACTTAGAGTTGCCGATACCTTTGCCTTCATCAGTAAAAGAACCGAAGAAGGCTAAAACACCTCAATAAACTCAACCCCTTCAATGTATTGCCCATACGACGCCTTCTTATTAAGTAAAGCGCACGACTGTCGAAGTAATTAAATAATTTAGTTACTTTATATAGTATCACTTTAACTATTGAAAGTTTTAAAACAGTTAAGTGAGTGTATCTTCCTACTTTGATTTTGATTCAATTATACGTTTTTGAGTCTCTATATAGTCATAAACTTTAGTAATTTCCTCTTCATAATTTTTATCAATTTCAAAATACTTAAAACCAGCTTCAATACATCTGCTTCTATATTCATTATGTTCTTTGATATGTTCTTTGATATTTTCTGTAATATTATAATCTGACTCATCTAGTTCTCCGCGATCTTCAATTACATTTCTATGTTTTAAGATTTTTGATTCAAAGTTTGCTTTAATATATTGAGGTGAAAAAACTAAGAATACAGATATAATTTTTTCAGTGTATGATTTCTCAAACTCTTTTATATAGTGAGGTAATATATAGCACCCTTCAATAATTAGGTTTTGATTATTCTCAATGTTTGTTTTAATAATCTCCCTAATTATTGGCCATAATTTATCTCCTATTAATTCACTGCTATCCAGCGGGGTGAATCCACAATTCTTATCACTTCTGTATATCCCCATTTTCAGATGATCAATGGAAAGATAGGGCACTTTATATTTATCAAGTAAATTTTGAGCCATAAATGTTTTACCAGACTGACCGTTACCGCTTATTAAAATAATCAAAGTATCCCTCCTCAGTTAATATTTACTATAACGTTCCCGTATTCGCTACTTGCTCGGCATCCACTTTTATGGCAGTTGATGCAAATCTTCTTTTTCCAACCTAGCTTTTAGCTTAATAACCTTAATAAAAAAAGCGTTAATCCTTCTAGATTTACGCACCCATTAGTTAAATAAAATATAAATTTAGCCTTTGATATTAAATAGACACAGAGTGAACACACACTTCTTTTCCCCATTTTTTTATAGCTTTTACCTCTTGCATACCAATTCGTTCAACGAATTCCTCTTTAGCTCTTCTTCTCAATGTTTCCCTATTCCCATGCCAAATACGGTTTCCACTCAGTGAAGTTATTTTTTCAACCGGTATTAAGATTATTATTCGAAATATATTCTGAAGAATTTCCGTTTCATCCAAATTGAAAATACAATGATTGTCATTCAGCCTATTCGGATTTATCCCCAACGATAGACCATATTATCCCAGTTGCAATTATTTAACCCTTTTTGAGTTATAATTCTTGAGCAAATCTTTTTAATGCATCCAGATATATTTCACCTAGTCTCATTAATGTGACATCGCTTGCTTAATTTGGTGAACATAAGTTAAATACAGCCGAATAAGGAAAAAGTTCCCGTAAGCCTTCCCCTCTTTTACTCTTGCCCATTCTAATAAAATTAGTAAATAAAAAGACTAAGCTTCTGTAGCCACATTTTTGGTTACTGAGCTTAGCCTATGAACAAACTGCATTCGCAGTAAAGTGTTTTTCTTGTAAACAAATTTTGTTGATCCTAATTATTTGCAATCGATATTTCTGTGTCGATCTCGATTTCATCTATTTCTTCAAGGATACGCTGGGCCATTCGTTTGTAACCGGTTGTGTTAGGATGAAAGTGATCATTAGCTAGTAGTTCGGTATCGGAAGAAACAAAAAGGTCTGCTGTTGGAATATAGCTGACATGTTCAAATTCTTCTGTAACTGCCTTTCCAGCCTCGTTCCAATTTGTCATAATCATTCCTAACTCCCCGATGTTACCAAAATATTGTTCAAATGGGTTATAAAACCCAATTAAATAAATATGGACATCCGGGTTTAGTTCCTTCGTTTTATGAAAAATAGCTCTCAATCTCTCTTTAAACTCTTCTCTTTCCCTATCGAAAGGTTCCGTTGTAAGGTTCAAAAAGTTGTCCTTTACTACCTTCATGACATCGTTGCCGCCAATAGTAATTAACATAATGTCCGCCTTCTTAATAGAAGAGGCAACGTCATCTTTGTCCAGCCGTTTAAGTAACTGATCTGTACGATTTCCTTTTTTACCATAGTTTTCAATACTTATATTTAATTGATTATCTTCAAAAGTATGATTGAGAATACCGACATACCCGCTGCTTTCGGTTTGATCCCCTATCCCTTCCGTTAATGAATCACCGATGGAGACAATCCTGAGATCCTTTTTAAACAAACTTATGGTTCCTTTAATAGCTTCCCTTACCTTTTCTGTTAATTTTTCCGTAATGGTTTGACTATTACTTTCCCCATCTGCTGATTGCTGTATCTCTTCTTCTGTTGTAGGAACGATCTCAGCCACTCGTTCAGTACTAGTTTCATTAGGTAATTCTTTCCCTATAGCTTCCTTATTTTCCTCGGTCTGATCCTTAAAATCCTGCCGTTTTTCCGTCTCACTCACTTGCCTCGTTTGAGTGAAATGTGAATAATACAAAAAAGGAAGGAGGCTCACAATAAGCATACAAGCAAGTATCATGACCTTTTTTTGTCGCTTCATGTTGATACCACCTATCATTAAACGAAATTAATATTCTAAGAAAAAAATTCAACTATAGTTCCTTCATTTTAACATGGATAGCCTTATAGCAAAAGGTATCTAACTTTCACAATCCTGTAAGGCAAAGCCTGGTTGAAAAGGGGTAATTTACGATTTCTACAATAATTCAATATAAGAACAACTGTGTTGAATATAATATGGCGGCAGAAGTTTTCGTCAACTTGTATTGGCAAAAGCCCTCAGAAAAATTACGTCATTATCACGGTCTTGGCTTATGCTAGATTGCAAATCAGTGAATTTCAATGTGCTTGGAGTTTTGACTTATTAGGAGAAAAAGCAAAACAGTACCTTTTTATGAAAATGGAATCAAGTTGGGGGTACCTTCGTTTATAATATGATATTTCTTAGTCCGTTGTACGCCATAACAATGATAATGGTACATCCATAAAAAGCATGCTACCCCACACATATTTAGACATACACATATCAGTATGGTGACAAAAGCGGAGTAGATCTCCCTACAATAATGCAACGAGTGGGGCATGAAGATATAGAGACTACAGTCGGTATTTATACACATTTTACCACAATGAAAAAAGATGCCTCCGATAAAGTCGAAGGACTTTATGGAGACATCTTACGAAAAGCAATCCTATAAAAATGCATATCAAAATATAATGTGATATTTTTGCGGATATATCACTTTTTAGTGATAAAAACCGCCTTACACCAACGTTTCGGTGCAGAAAGTTACATCATTCCTCCCATACCACCCATGCCGCCCATATCAGGCATTGCAGGAGCAGCTGGTTCTGGCTTGTCAGCTACAACAGCTTCTGTAGTTAATAGCATAGAAGCTACAGATGCAGCGTTTTGTAGAGCTGAACGAGTTACTTTAGTTGGGTCGACGATACCAGCGTCGATCATGTTAACCCAATCGTTTGTAGCAGCGTTGAATCCTACGCCGATTTCTTCTTTTTTCAGACGCTCAACAACAACAGATCCTTCAAGACCAGCGTTGTGTGCGATTTGGCGCACAGGCTCTTCTAGTGAACGAAGTACGATGCGAATTCCAGTTGCAACGTCGCCTTCTGCTTCAATAGCAGCTACTTTGTTGTATACATTTACAAGTGCTGTTCCACCACCGGAAACAATACCCTCTTCAACAGCTGCACGAGTTGCGTTTAATGCGTCTTCGATGCGAAGTTTGCGCTCTTTTAATTCTGTTTCAGTTGCTGCACCTACTTTGATGACAGCTACGCCGCCAGCAAGCTTAGCTAAGCGCTCTTGTAATTTTTCTTTGTCAAACTCGGAAGTAGTTTCTTCCGCTTGTACACGGATTTGGTTAACGCGTGCACTAATATCTGCTGAATTTCCAGCACCTTCAACAATTGTTGTGTTCTCTTTAGAAACAACTACTTTTGCTGCGCGTCCAAGAGAATCGATTGTTGCTGATTTTAATTCAAGTCCAAGTTCTTCAGTGATAACTTGACCGCCTGTTAAAATAGCGATGTCTTCAAGCATTGCTTTACGGCGATCACCAAAACCAGGTGCTTTAACCGCTACAGCATTGAATGTACCACGAAGTTTATTAAGAACAAGTGTAGATAAAGCTTCGCCTTCTACGTCCTCAGCAATCAATAATAGTGGTTTGCCTTGTTGAACAACTTGTTCCAATACAGGAAGAATTTCTTGAATGTTTGAGATTTTCTTATCTGTAATTAAGATATATGGATTTTCTAGCTCAGCTTCCATTTTATCTGTATTCGTTACCATGTAGGCAGACGCATATCCACGGTCAAATTGCATACCTTCTACAACTTCAAGGTCTGTTGTAAAACCTTTAGATTCTTCGATAGTAATAACACCGTCGTTACCAACTCGTTCCATTGCTTCAGCAATCAATTGACCTACTTCTTCGTCACCAGAAGAAATAGATGCAACTTGTGCGATTGACTCTTTATCTTCAATTTGTCTAGAAATAGATTTTAGTTCTTCTACTGCTGTTACAACTGCTTTTTCAATACCTTTTTTAACGCCGACAGGATTTGCTCCAGCTGTAACATTTTTCAAGCCTTCACGAATCATCGCTTGTGCAAGAACTGTTGCAGTTGTTGTTCCGTCACCTGCTACATCATTTGTTTTGCTTGCAACTTCAGAAACAAGCTTCGCACCCATATTTTCAAATGCATCTTCAAATTCAATTTCTTTAGCGATTGTAACGCCGTCATTTGTAATTAGTGGAGAACCGAATTTTTTCTCAAGAACTACGTTGCGTCCTTTTGGTCCCAATGTAACTTTCACAGCATCTGCTAATTGGTCTACACCGCGTAGTAACGCGCGACGAGCATCTTCTGAGAATTTAATATCTTTTGCCATTGAATAATGACCTCCTCATACGTTTTTATAATTAAAATTAAGAATCAGACTTACTTTCCAACAATAGCTAAAATGTCTGATTCACGTAGAATCAAATATTCAGTCCCTTGGTATTTCACTTCTGTGCCAGCGTATTTTGAGAAGATGATTGTATCTCCTTCAGATACATCTAGAGCCACACGTTCACCGTTGTCTAGAACACGGCCTGTCCCTACAGCAACTACTTTGCCTTCCTGCGGTTTTTCCTTTGCTGTATCCGGGAGTACAATACCACTAGCTGTTTTTTCTTCCGATTCTACTAGCTCAATAATGACGCGATCACCCAATGGTTTTAACAAGTGAAACAACCTCCTTAAATGAATATGTATTTTAATTTTATTAGCACTCTTACTCAACGAGTGCTAACACAGTTATTATAATAATAAATTCATTATTGATTTGCAAGCCCTAAGCTCTATTTATCAATAAAACTTTTTCAGCAAAGCTCTACATTATTTTTAAAAGCTTTCACATTTGAAGCCATCCAAGTTTATTAGTAAAATGAAGGTTGTGTCGTTTTAAATTGATGAAGGGAAATTTAATTGATGAAAAAAAAATATCTATATATATTGATTACTTACATTGCCATGCAGCTTTCCGTATTTATCGGTATGCCTTTAATAGGTTTTGCCGGGATTTTCTTGTTCCATATAGAACCTGCAAAAATGGAAATATTGGCAACAGGCATTTGGGTTGTTTTTAGCTTTTTTGTTGGATTAATCATTGTCCTTCTTCTTTTAAGAAAGGTGAAACCATATACGAAAGTAGAACAAGGAGAGCCAATGCCGATAAATCAAGCGATCATGTGGGCTATTGGAGGAATTTTTATTGCTTTTATCGCTCAATTAATCGGTGTCTATATTGAAACCGCCCTTGGAATCAAGCCTGGCTCCGAAAATACCGAACAAATTATGAACTTAATTAAGTTATTTCCGCTAGTTGTATTATCAAGTTCTATTTTTGGTCCTATTTTAGAAGAAATCGTCTTTCGAAAAGTTATTTTTGGAATGTTATATAATCGTTTTCCTTTTTGGGTCGCAGCCTTGTTAAGTTCGCTCGTATTCTCACTTGCCCATTTTGATCCAATGCATATCATTTTATACGCAACGATGGGTTTTACCTTTGCCTTTTTGTATGTGAAAACAAAGAGGATTATCGTTCCGATTATTTCTCATATGATGATGAATACAATTGTAACGGTCGCACAATTTAAATATATGAATAATCAAGCTGGGCTTTTTGAGTGGGTTCACGGTTGGATTGGAGGGTTTTTCAGATGAGATCTCCGTTTTTTTCAGGAGTGATATATTTATTTCTTGGAGGTATTTTCACATTTTTTGCTTTCCAGCAAGTAATTATGAATGATTGGAATTTCTTCGTTTATGTATTGCTCATTTTAGCTACATTTGATTTTGGCGCGGGATTTAGATTGATTGCACTGCATTTTAAAATTAAAAAGAAAAAAAGTAAACAGTAAAAAGAGGATGCCTTAGGCTTCCTCTTTTTCTCTTTGCTCCGCTTCTGCAGCCAGAGCTTTTTTATAACCTATACCCGCAATCCATACACTAATTTCATAGAGTAGTAAAAGCGGAACGGTGACCATTAAATGAGAGACAATGTCTGGCGGTGTAATAAGAGCTGCGATGACAAATAGTACAAAGTAGGCATACTTTCTAATCTTTTTCAGAAACATCGGTGTTACAATACCGAGTCTAGTTAAAAATAGAAGGACGACTGGTAACTGAAATAACAGTCCGAAAGGCAGTGTAATTTGAAATAAAAATTGAAAGTATTCATTGATTCCAATTGTCGATTGAATTCCCATATTGCCGGACAAGCCCAGCATAAACTTCATAACAAAGGGAAAAAGAATAAAATATGAAAAAGCTAGTCCCGCCAAAAATAAAAACACAGAGGCAGGAATGTATCCCAATGTCACTCTTCGTTCCCTTTCAAGAAGTCCTGGGCTCACAAATGACCATATTTGATATAAAATCACGGGAGATGTGAAGATTAACGCCAGAACAAATACCATATTCATATACACTTTAAAAGGATCTGTGACACGAAACGCATTCATCGTCAATTCCTTTGCTGAAGCAGCATTTTGGAGAAGGTTGATTAATGGTTCCACTAGAAAAAAACTGCCGATAATGGCCAATACAAAGAAAACGACTATGATCATCAGTCGTTTTCTTAATTCGTCTATATGTTCTAAAATCGTCATATGATTCTGATTCATTGCACGTTCATCCTATCATTGGTCGGCGTCTTTTTTCTGATCCTTCTCTTTATCTTTCTCATCATCATCCGCCAAGCCTGCTGTAGCATTTTTAAATTCTCGAAGTGTTTTTCCAGCTGCCTTCCCTAACTCAGGCAATTTTTTGGGGCCAAATATTAAAATCGCAACAAGCCCGATTAGGACTGCACTAGTTGGTCCGATCATACCTAATACCATTTGCGCCCACCTCCTTATTCATTTATTGTAAAGGATGATATTCCGTTTGGCTATTCCTAAACCGTTATTCTTGTGAATTTTCCGTGTCTTCGTTCGGATAATTTTTTAAGAAATAAATGAGTGATTGAAGTTCTACAGCCAGGTCAATATGATGGACCCTTACAGACGGCGGCACGGCAAGTCTTGCCGGTGTAAAATTCAATATTCCTTTTACAACTGTATCTTCTAGTCGATCAGTAATTTGCTGTGCAGCATTGGCAGGCACCGTTAAAATGACGGCCGATATTTGCTCATCTTTTAGTCTTTTTTCAAGCTCAGCCATATCATAAATTGGCACACCGCTGATGGACGTTCCTATCTTTTTTGGATCGACCTCAAAAGCCATGGAAATTTTCGTATTATTATTTTTCAGGAAATTGTAATTTAAAAATGCTGTCCCAAGGTTACCAACGCCTATTAGTGCTACTTTCGTCAGTTCATCTTGATCAAGTGTTTTGCTAAAAAAAGATAAGAGATAATTTACATTATACCCATATCCTTTTTTTCCTAATGCACCAAAATAGGAAAAGTCACGGCGAATAGTAGCTGAATCCACTTTTACCGCTTCACTTAACTGTGCAGAAGATACACGCTGCTTTCCTGATGCATGTAGATTTTTAATAAAACGGTAATAAAGAGGCAGTCTCTTTGCCGTTGCATGTGGTATTTTTGTTGTTTCGTCGCCCATACTTAAACCTCCAGATCTTCACTCATTATCGTGAGATTGTCGTTTATAATCTTTTCCCTTCGTTCCACCCGTTTTCTCTATTAGAAGGGTTGGCCCGATGATCATTCCTTTGTCAATTGCTTTACACATATCATAAACCGTTAATGCCGCTGTAGATACTGCAGTGAGAGCTTCCATTTCTACTCCCGTATTTCCAATTGTTTTAACTAAAGCTTGTATATCAAGCTGCCAGTTCCCATTTGTATTTTTACTCCATCCAAATGAGATATCAATTCCCTTTAATGGTATTGGGTGGCACATAGGTATGATTTCCCATGTTTTTTTTGCAGCCATGATGCCAGCAACCTGCGCCACGGCAAGCACATCACCCTTTTTTATTTTATTTGTCGTTATATGTTCATATATAGTCTCATTAACTTCTATACTTGATTGAGCCATTGCAGTTCGCACAGTTTCAGGTTTTTCACTCACATCAACCATTTTTGCGCGTCCCTGCTCATTAAAATGAGTTAATTGATTCAATGCCAACACCTCTCTATTATCATACACTATTTCATTCAAGCTGTCTTTTTTCTCAGGGACTTATGAATGAGATATTGCCGAAAGTATTGATTATACGGTAAACTGACTATGAAACTAGAGGTGAAAAGCAATGATGCTGCTACAAATACAGCAACTGACAAAATACTTCGGTGCGGAATTAATACTGTCAAATATAAAATTAGAAATACAATCGAAAGATCGAATCGCCCTCGTCGGACGCAATGGTGCCGGCAAATCGACATTGCTGAAGATGATTGCGGGGCATTTATCCTATGATTCCGGTCAAATTGTAAAACCAAAAGATGTGTCTATTGGTTACTTAGCGCAAAATACTGGACTCGAATCTTCACTATCCATCTGGGATGAAATGCTTTCCGTATTTGATTATATAAAAAAAATGGAACAAAATCTTCGGAATATCGAGCTGGAACTTGCGAATAGTTCGCATGATGGACATGCTGAAAAGCTTTTAAAAGAATACGATCAGCTTCAAATAAAGTTTGAAGAAATTGGTGGCTATCAATATGAATCCGATATTCGTTCTGTCTTGCATGGTCTTAGGTTTTATGAGCAAGATTACTCTACTCTCATCGCAACATTAAGCGGCGGGCAAAAAACGCGCCTTGCCCTTGCCAAATTATTATTAACAAAACCAGATATATTGATTCTTGATGAACCTACTAATCATTTAGATATAGAAACTCTTACTTGGCTTGAGCAATATTTAGTAGGCTATCCAGGAGCCATTTTAATCGTCTCACATGATCGATATTTCCTAGATAAAATAGTAACACAAGTTTATGAGCTTTCCATGCATGAATTAAAGAAATTCTATGGCAACTACAGCAAATATTTAGTGCAAAAAGCAGAAAATTATGAGCGTGAAATGAAGCTATATGAAAAGCAACAAGACGAAGTGTCGAAATTGCAAGACTTTATTCAGCGTAATCTAGCTCGAGCCTCTACCACGAAAAGGGCACAAAGCAGGAGAAAGCAGCTAGAAAAAATGCAGCTGATGGACAGACCTGCCGGTGGAGATAAATCCGCTTCTATATCCTTTGGTATTGAAAAGCAAAGCGGTAATGATGTGTTGAAAATAAGAGATGCTGCAATAGGCTACGGAAATACACCTCTGTCGAGAAATATACGTTTTTCCATCTTTCGCAGGGATAGTATTGCATTAGTAGGACCAAATGGAGTAGGTAAGTCCACGCTTTTAAAAACAATCATTAAAAAGTTAAAATTACTTTCGGGCAATATCGATTACGGAACCAATGTCACAATTGGCTATTATGATCAGGAACAAGCAGAGTTATCATCCAATAAAACCGTTTTGCAGGAGCTTTGGGACCATTACCCTTTGAAGGATGAAAAGGAAATCCGAACGATGCTCGGCAATTTCTTGTTTAGTGGGGACGATGTACAAAAAACCGTCTCTACGCTGAGTGGCGGTGAAAAAGCTCGCCTTGCTCTTGCCATCTTAATGCTGGAACAAGCTAATTTCCTTATTCTCGATGAACCAACGAACCATTTAGATTTGGATAGTAAGGAAGTTCTTGAGAATGCGCTTGTTGATTATCCAGGCACGATTCTTTTTGTTTCACACGATCGATATTTTATTAACAGAATCGCCTCCAAAGTGGTCGAGCTTTCTCCTAACGGGACGATAGAATATCTTGGTGATTATGGTTATTATGTAGAGAAAAAAGCAGAGATGCTAGAGATCGCTAGACTCAATGCGGAAAAATCACAGTCAAAAGTGCAGATAGAAAACCGTGCGTCTAAAACAACTTTCCAACAAGACAAGGAAGCGAAAAAGCTTGAAAGACAAAGAAAGCGGCGAGTCGAAGAAATAGAGGAACGCCTCGGAATCTTAGAAGAAAAAATGAGCGAACTAGAAGAACTTCTTTGCAAACCAGAAATTTTCGAAGATCATGAAAAAGTAATGAGTATAAATAAACAGATAGAAGAAATTAAATTAGAAATGGATCAACTTTTAGAAGAGTGGGAGGAAGTATCAGAGCTTCTTCAGGAATAGCACCTTTTTTTAGGTGCTATTTTATTTTCCACAAACTTATTCACAGAAACAGTGCTGATATAATAGTTATCCTAAGACTTTTCCACATTATCCACAGGATAAGAATTCTTTATCCACAAATAAAGGTTAATCGTTGGGAATACTCATTTCTTCTATACATTTACTCACAGCTTATCCACAATAACAAAGACGGAGTATGTGTTCAGCAATGTACAATATTTTGTGATCTGACGAGATAAAAGATACACGGTGAGCGAGGGAGGGCTAGAGATCGTCGAGGGGAAGTACGGCTCAGCCTGCCTCACTTTGCCATCGTTGCTATGACTCCTGTCCATCCCCTGCGTCTCTGACAAGCAAAATATTGAAAAATGTCGATCTTTGACTTTTATTGCTGATAGTTTATGGCCTTGAGGGTTAGTCCTGTATCTGGATATTAAAGGAGAAGCGAGGTTGATTTATGTATGAAAATACAGAAAGTTTGCTGTAGACTATTTCCGAGAAATTCTAAAATTTATAAGCAAAACCAAAACCCAATGGCTCTTACTCCCATTGGGTTCAAACATCTATTTTTCAATATCCAAACCTGGGTGGGCGTTCATATCCATCGCCCCCCTTTTTCCCATCTCAAATAATACACTTCCCGCCGCTGCGATCATTGCCGCGTTATCGGTACATAATGAAAGTGGCGGAATGACTAAGTCGATTTCCGGATATTGTTCAAATGCGGATGTTAATGAATGTCGCAGTCCTTTATTCGCTGCAACTCCTCCTGCTAAAAGAACTTGGTGTACATTATATTCTTTTGCTGCTCGAACAGTTTTTTTCGTCAAAACTTCCACAACGCTCGCTTGAAAGCTTGCCGCCAAATCTTCAGGATGTATCGTCTCGCCTCTTTGTTCAGCGTTGTGAAGAGTGTTAATAACTGCTGATTTTAGACCGCTAAAGCTAAAATCAAAAGACCCTTCTTCAAGCCATGCTCTAGGCAAGTCAATAGAAGGCTTCCCCTCATGCGCAAGCCGGTCAATATGAGGGCCTCCTGGATACGGAAGCTGCAAAGTTCGTGCAACTTTATCGTATGCTTCCCCTGCCGCATCATCAAGAGTTTCTCCAATTACTTGGAATGAACCATGCTTTTCCATATATACAATCTCCGTATGTCCACCTGAAACGACAAGAGATATTAATGGAAATTTCAAATCTGTTATTAAACGATTTGCGTAAATATGACCCGCAATATGATGAACAGGCACGAGTGGAATTTTATGAGAAAATGCAAGTGCCTTTGCTGTATTTACACCTACAAGTAATGCTCCTACTAGCCCCGGGCCTTCCGTAACGGCAATAGCATCAATATCTTTTATCGTAAGATTTGCTTGTTGAAATGCTTCTTCCAATACGATGGTGATTTGCTCTACGTGATGCCTGGATGCAAGCTCCGGTACGACGCCGCCAAATCTTTTATGACTTTCAATTTGCGAAGCGACAACATTTGACAAGGTTTCCGTACCATTTTTTATAATGGAAGCTGCAGTTTCATCACAGCTTGTTTCAAGTCCCAATACGATTAAATCTTTTTTCATATCTTCACCCACATAACAATGGCATCTTCATGGTTGTCTGTATAATAGTTCTTTCTAATGCCGCCTTCTTGGAAGCCCAACTTTTTATAAAGAGATCTAGCTGGAGTATTACTGACCCTAACTTCCAACGTCATCGTTTTAGTGCCTGCTTCTTTTGCCAAAGTCATCATTTTTCTCAATAACGCTTCTCCAAGCTTTCGTCCTCGAAACTCTGGGAGGACAGCAATATTAGTAATATGCGCTTCATCCATAACAAGCCATACTCCGCAGTAGCCAGCAATCTCTTTGTTGTATTCTATTATTAAGTAAACAGCAAACCGATTACTAATAATATCTTGATAAAAAGCTTCCTTTGGCCATGGTACTGAGAACGATTGTTGTTCAATTTTAACTAAACTTTCAATGTCATATTCCTTCGCGATTCGAAACGAAATGCCACACGTATCTTGCTGATAATCAATCATTTTTTTGCTCCTGTTTTTCCAGCCATTTCGCCTCTGCCTCAACCAGACGGAGATAATCCGGGGTGAAAGAATGTATATCCGCGGCTGGAAGATTTAACCCCATCATCCCAAGCTCACTCGGCCTTGGATTTTGTTCCGGTATTTGTGAAAAAATAGCTTTTTCTCGCAGTATAGCTTTGAATGTTTCTTTATGAATAGATACATCATTTCCAATAAATAAAATAGATTCTTTATAAGAACTAAGTGTCTCAGCCCATTCACTCGCTAATATATTTCGGTCTTCCATCACATCGACGAGGACTCCATTTTCATACTTATATAAGCCCGTATAAATTAACCCTCTTCTTGCATCAAACAATGGACAAATAACACCTGTAAAATAACGACCAGATGCTGCTAGTATGGCGAGACTTGATACCCCAACTAATGGAATTCCCAAACTCCATGCCATTGTTTTCGCAATCGTCACACCAATACGAACACCTGTATAGGATCCTGGTCCTTGCGCCACAACAATTTTGCTCAATTCTGTTGTATCCGTCTCACAATCAGAAAGTAATCGCTCTATGGCCGGCATGACTCGAACACTATGGTTTTTTTTCATATTTGTGATATATTCGCCAATAATTTTTTCTTCACTTAATAATGCAATACCTAAACAATCATTAGAAGTATCAATCGCTAAGATTTTCATTGAATAGCTCCTTACATAACGCTTCATATCTTGCCCCGGACGGCTCAAATTTTAAAATACGCTTATCTTGACCATCATGGTATATATAAATAGAGAGATGTTCAGATGGGAGTTGTTCCTCTATAATATGAGCCCATTCAATCACTGTTACCCCACCGTTGTAAAAATATTCATCAATCCCCAAATCTTCAAATGCATCTTCAACTCTGTATACATCCATATGATAAAGGGGAAGCCTTCCAATGTATTCCTTTATAATTGTAAAAGTTGGACTATTAACGTTTTTTTGAATCTCTAACCCAGCGGCAAGACCTTTTGTAAAAGTGGTTTTCCCAGCTCCAAGATCCCCTTCAAGTAAGATAATATCGTTGTGAATGAGCAATTTGCCCAACCGCTTTGCAAGCTTAAACGTATCTTCGGGTCTATTTGAATTAAACTGAATGCTTCCCATTCGAGTACTCCCTTTTAGTACATGATAATATGAAAAAAAACGAAACTAAGTTTCGTTTTCATTTTAAGATTATATGGCGGTCCCGACGGGAATCGAACCCGCGATCTCCTGCGTGACAGGCAGGCATGTTAACCGCTACACCACGGGACCTATCTCTATGGTGTGAAAAAAATGATTGCGGGGGCAGGATTTGAACCTGCGACCTTCGGGTTATGAGCCCGACGAGCTACCAGACTGCTCCACCCCGCGACGATAAATAATGTATTCCTAATGTGCAACAAAACTTATTATACCGGGTACTCCAAAAAAAAGCAAGTATTATTTGTCTTAATTCAAATAAAAAAATCTCCGTAGGATTCATACCTACGAAGATCAAAAATGTATAAAGAAAAAGACAACGAGGAGAGTGACCATCCCGAAAAGGGACACCGCTATAAGTAAATAGATCAAAAAGTGAATAAGTTCCTTCATCTTTGCCCGCTTCATGATAGACTCTCCTGTAGATTTTTTAGTTTACAATCCTTTTTGCGCCAACATACTTTGATTTCCAGTACGTAAGGTTCATCGATTGAATTTTAACTCCATTCGATGTTGCACCGATAAATTGTTGTTTCCCAACATAGATACCGACAAATGAAACAGATTTACCATTTGTTTTGTAAAATACTAAATCCCCTGCTTTAAGATCTTTCAACTTGACGCTTTTACCTTTTTTATATTGGTCTGCACTTGTACGTGGTAACTGTACCTTTAAGCTTTTAGCGTACACATATTGAGTAAAGCCAGAAGCATCGAATCCTTTTGTCGTTGTTCCACCCCATTTAAACGGTTTCCCTTTCAACGTTTGTGCATAGGCCGCTGCCTTCTCTCCCTTTGTCTGTGCTGCCGCATCTGCATTCAAGCTAAACAAAGATGAAAACATAAGTGCTAAGGCTGTGACAATTGCGATGACCCATGATGATTTTTTTACGGAGATACTCATTTCCATTTTACAAATCCCTCTTTCGTTTTTTTGTTTTTTTCTTTCTATAGACATCATAAACAATTCAATAAAGGGATTCGTTTCTTATTGGTTAAAAATAGTTACATAAAGGTTAAGACTGCAATGATTCTTTTAATCCCAGTTGCCATTTATATATTAAGCGGTTTTTTACCTGTATGCTGATTGCACTGTACTTAAAAAATACACGGATAAATTCCGTTTAAATTGTGAAATACCCATATTTGCTTTAATATAAGGGAAGTATTTCCGTCTATACCATCCAATTTCTTGGTTTTTGTCTTATTTAGAGCAGTTAATCGGAATATTTCCGCTTATATCTCCTTTCAAGCTTCCTCAAAATACATTAGCAGGAAATTACCCGCCTATTAATTCTCCTACCTACTCGAAAATCAATAATGAATAACTTAAATAAAAACAAAAAAAGACACTCTCAGTTGAGAATGTCCTTGATTGCCTGGCAACGTCCTGCTCTTGCAAGGGGAGACCCCTTACTACCATCGGC
>NZ_JAGYPL010000006.1:0-70779 GCF_018343715.1 Bacillus sp. FJAT-49711
CTCTTGTATTTCCAGTGGAAGTGAAGTTTGTTCAGTGATATAATTGGGGTTAGTAATCTTTGGATTGCTCATAAAAAATCGTCCTTCCTAAATGTTGGTGTGGTAACTTTCATTTTACAAGAAGTGACGATTTTTTTGTACCTATTTTTAATAACGGAAGGCACTGTTCTGAGAGGTTGTTGCTTTTAAAACCAACACTGTTTGAAGGTTGATTGGAGCGAAAGTGCGAGACTCCTGCGGGATGTGCGGACAGGTGAGACCCCACAGGCGTTTGCGCCGAGGAGGCTCACCGCCCGCCCCGCGGAAAGCGAGCAACTGTAGCGGAAATCAACCTTTACGCACTACTTGATAAAAAGCAACAAAGTATGTGAGAAAAGCCTAACGAAAAAAGGCAGTCCTCAGAAGTCATTTTTCATGGACTTTTGGGACAGCCCCTTTTTACATTGTAAAAGCAACCTATAAAAGGAATAATGCGTCATATGAAAATGTCGAAAAACTAGAGTGCATTTATAAATTCTATCTATTTTATATTAAGTCTAAAGTCCTTGCGTCCATTCTCCTACAATATTTTACAAATTTTTAAAAATAATATTGACTAATTGTTATATCAAGTTTAAACTGATAGTAACAATTATCAGTATATTTCATAGTTTCAATCAAGTAACTAGAAATAGTATTGATCACGATGCCAGAGTCTTTCAAAGGGATTTTAAGTCTAAAACTATGAAGCTAGTTAAAGTAGATTGAATTGGTAAATGACCAGAATCATAATGGAAGCGCTAAGAATTCTAAATTATATGAAAGGGGAAACTTCGACAAGTTCTTTATCTTTTTTATTTATTAAATTAAGTAAGCGTTATTAACTCAGAGTTTTCTAAAAATAAAAAACATCAAGATGTAATCGGGGGAGACGATATGGAAAAGGCAGTTGCAAGTAAAGATATCGTAATCGTGCCAAAAAAGAAATCGATTTTCTTTAGACTAGCAAATCAGTGGGAACTCCAATTAATGGTTATTCCTGCCGTAATCTTCATTTTTATCTTTAGCTATATTCCGATGTACGGAATCGTTATGGCGTTCAAGGATTACAACATTTTTAAGGGGATCGCGGAAAGTCCTTGGGCTGGCTTAAAACATTTCAAAATGTTTTTTAACGCTCCTGAATTTACACAAGTAATGAGAAATACGCTTGTGATTAGTTTTCTGAAATTCTTTATTGGATTTCCGGCACCAATCATTTTGGCTTTAATGCTGAATGAAGTTAGGAAAATGTTTTTTAAACGCATTGTGCAAACCGTGAGTTATTTACCTCACTTCATATCTTGGGTTATTGTGTCAGGATTCGTCATGTCACTACTATCCACAGATAACGGAAGCTTAAACATTGCTTTGGAAAAGATTGGAACCATTGATGAACCAATTAGTTTCCTAAGCATCCCGCAATATTTTTGGACGATTTTAGTGGCTACGAACGTATGGAAAGATATTGGTTTTGGTTCCATTGTTTATTTAGCCGCTATCGCCGGTGTTGATACTCAGCTTTATGAAGCGGCTGCACTTGACGGTGCAAATCGATTCAAACAAATGTATTTGATTACAATTCCTTCTATCTTGCCAGTCATCCTTATTTTCATGATTTTGGCGATTGGAAACTTATTGAATGCTGGTTTTGAGGATATTCTCCTTTTAGGCTCTAACCCTGTTGTGAGGGATGTAGCGGATGTCTTGGATACGTATGTATACCGAAGAGGTATTCAACACTCACTATTTTCTTATGCAACTGCTGTAGGTTTATTTAAAGCCATCATCAGTGTAGGCTTGCTCACATTGGCAAACTTCTTGTCAAGAAGAGCAGGATCAAGCTTGTGGTAAAAAAAGGGGAAAAGGAGGATTCCACATGTTAAAAATGACAACAGGCGATCGAGTCATGTCGGTTACCATTTACATCATGCTTACAATATTAGCTTTCGTCACCTTTTATCCATTCTGGAACGCATTGGTTATCTCGTTTAACAGCGGAATCGATACGATGAAAGGCGGAGTCACCTTTTGGCCAAGGGAATTCTCCCTGGACAATTATGAAATCGTCTTCCAGGATTCTCGTATCCTAAATGGATTTTTTATCTCTATTCTTCGTACCGTTATCGGAACAGCGACAGCCGTCATGTTTACAGCTATCTTCGCGTATGGGATGTCGAGAAAAGAATTAATTGGTCGTGACTATTACATGATTTTCTGTGTCATCACGATGTTTTTCAGTGGTGGTTTGATTCCTACCTTCTTATTGATTAGAGGATTAGGATTATTCAATACATTTTGGGTTATGATCATTCCGGGCTTAGTAAGCGTATGGAATATGATTATCTTCCGGACCTTCTTCCAAGGCTTGCCAGCAGGACTGGAAGAATCCGCGAGAGTGGATGGATGTGGATATTGGGGAACGTTTTTCCGAATCATCCTGCCGCTATCGGGCCCAGTTATCGCAACCTTATCGTTGTTTACAGCTGTTTATCATTGGAATGACTGGTTTTCACCAAGCATCTACATCTCAGAACAAAAACTATTGCCTATCCAAACCATGCTGCAGCAAATCCTTAGCTCCAACATTATGACGGAGCAAATGGCGCAGGCTGATTCAACCGCTGCCGCGCATATGCAGAAATTAAAATCAGTTTCAACAAAATCCCTGTCGATGGCGACAATGATGGTCGCGACGATCCCAATCATCTGTGTATACCCATTCGTTCAAAAGTATTTCGTTAAAGGGGTATTGGTTGGTTCTTTGAAAGGGTAATCAACTTGGTTTAAGGCGCAAGCTTTAAATATATTAAAAATATTTAAGGGGGAAAAGAAATGAGAAACAAGATGAAGGTTTTATCTTTATCTCTAGTTGCTCTACTTATGGTCTTCGCCGTATTGTCCGGTTGTTCTAAAGACAGTTCAGGCGATAGCAAGGGCAATGATAGCAACGGATCCAAAGATTCGGGCAGTAAAAGTGAAGGCTTTGTTCTTGGTGAAGACGAGTTAGAGTACACAATGTACGGCCATTATGACTGGTATACAATGCCAAACTGGGGCGAAGACGAAGCAACAAAATGGATTAAAGAAAACAAAAAGGTTAACGTCAAGCCAATCAG
This sequence comes from Bacillus sp. FJAT-49711, assembly GCF_018343715.1. Classification (GTDB taxonomy): domain Bacteria; phylum Bacillota; class Bacilli; order Bacillales; family Bacillaceae_C; genus Lederbergia. Next base: position 3,138 of record NZ_JAGYPL010000006.1, read on the forward strand.
TTCTGGTGGTAATGCTGCACAAAAATTCAACACAATGATCGTTGGTAACGACCTTCCAGATGTAATGTGGTTGGATCGTAACGCAGACTTAGACAGACTTCGCAACAACGATATGTTAGTTCCACTTGATGAATATATTGAAAAGTATCCAAACATCAAGGAATGGGTTGGAGAGTCTACTCTTAACATGCTTCGTGCTGAAGATGGACATATTTATACTATTCCTAACTGGTATACAACACAACCAAATGGTAACTCTGGTTATGTCGTAAATGAAAAAATTTATAAAGAATTAGGTTCACCAAAACTAGAAACAACTGATGATCTTTATGCTTATTTGAAACAAGTTAAAGAAAAATATCCAGATGTATTACCTTTTGAAGTTGGACAAGGTGGCGGACTAGACGTTCTTTACTCAGCATTTGCTGAAGAACATCCAAACATGTTCATGAGTCAACACTTTGTACCAAATGGTGACAAATTATCTTCTATCTTTACAGATCCTGTATTTAGAGAAGCAATGGTTTATATGAACAAGCTTTATAGTGAAAGATTAATTTCACAAGATACTTTGACTCAAACAGCTGAACAAGTAAAAGAAAAAATTGTTTCGGGTAAATTCGCAGTATTTGCAGAAAGCTCTCCTACAGAGCACGGAAGCCTTGCTCATACCGAACTAAAAGCTGAAGATCCAGATGCAGGACTTAAAATGATCTGGCCAATTCATAAAGAAGGTTTGGACAAAGAAAAAATCACTCCAGGAACATGGAGCCAGCTTGGCTGGAACGTAAGTGTTATAACAAAAGCAGCTAAAAACCCAGAAGCCATCTTTGCTTTCCTTGATTGGATGGTAGGTCCAGAAGGTCAACGTACTATTTTCTGGGGACCAGAAGGCCTATATTGGGAAGGAACACAAGCTGTTGAAGGCATTGCGGAAGCTCCTGTATTTACGGATAAATATTTAACGGATGTTGAAAATCTTTCTAAATTGATGAATACAACAAACAGCTTCCAATGGGTTGGTAACACTGTTTATATCGATAAATCCAAAACAGCATTTGAAATGACGTTGCCAGAAGAACAACAAAACTGGGATACAAGATACCAAATGAGTATCACTTGGAAGACTCAAATGAATTCAACAGAATTCCAAAACCTATCGCCACTTCCTGAAACAGAAGAAGGTATGGCAGAACAACGTGTGAATGAAATTTATGATGAAGCAAGAGCAAAAGCACTTCATGCGAAGAGCGAAGATGAAGTTATAAAAATCCTCGATGCAGCTGAAAAAGATGCTCAAGCTGTTGGATATGAAAAATTGCTAGAATTCAAGACTCAAAAATGGCAAGATAACAAGGCAAAAATGGCTGGAAATTAATAGCCAATAAATGTATGGGTCACTTCAGAATTATAAACTGAAGTGACCTTTTCTATATTTTCGACATCTAAAGTAGATCATCAACAATATTCTACAATTCTCTTAAATTTATATTGACTATTTGTTACGCCAATATTAAAATTGTTTATAACAACATCAGCGTTTTTATTTTTTTATGAATCCTTTGAAAGGGATTACATAATTAATAGGTAAGAAAAGACATTTATAGAAACGCAAAAGATGTTGATTTTATTTTTCTGATAAGTAAGCGTTTTACCTATAGGATTGATTAGTTATATTCGGTTTAAGGCACAAGCTTTAAATATATTAAAGGACACCAAGGGGGAAAAAGAATGAAAAACAAGATGAAGTTCTTGACTTTATCTCTAGTCGCTCTACTTATGGTCTTTTCCATATTGTCGGGCTGTTCTAAAGGCAGTGCGGGCGATGGCAAAGGAAATAATAGCAGTGGATCGAAAGATTCCGAAAGTAAGGGCGAAGGATTCGTTCTCGGGGAAGACGAGCTAGAATACACTATGTATGGTCATTATGACTGGTACACAATGCCAACTTGGGGCGAAGATATCGCTTCAAAATGGATAAAAGAAAACAAAAAAGTTAATGTAAAATCCGTAAGCTCTGGTGGTAACGCGGCACAAAAGTTCAATACAATGATTGTTAGTAACGAACTTCCTGATGTTATCTGGATGGATCGTGGACCGGATGTAGATAAACTTCGTGATGCTGGAATGCTAGTAGCTCTTGACGAGTACATTGAAAAATATCCTAACCTTAAGGAATGGGCAGGCGAATCAACGCTTAACATGCTTCGTGCTGATGATGGACACATTTATCAGTTTCCGAACTGGTACACATCACAGCCAAATGGCAACTCTGGTTATGTTGTAAATGAAAAAATGTATAAAGAATTAGGATCACCAAAATTAGAAACAACAGAGGAATTATATGCTTATTTGAAACAAATAAAAGAAAAGTATCCTGATATTGTACCATATGAGCCTGGCCAAGGAGACGGACTTGATATTCTTTACTCCGCATTTGGTGAAGACCATACGACAGCTTATGTGGGAATGCGTGCTGTTCCACAAGGAGACAAGCTATCATCTATTTTTACAGATCCTGTTTATCGTGAGTCTATGCAATATGTAAGCAAGCTCTTCCGTGAAAAACTTATTTCACAAGATGCGTTAACGCAAACCGCGGATCAAGTAAAAGAAAAGGTTATGACTGGTAAATTTGCTGTTTATGCAGGAAGCAGTCCAACAGTTAACTCTAACTTGGCAGACTCCCTTTTAAGAGAGCAAGATCCAGATGCTGGTCTTAAAATGGTATGGCCTTTCCATAAAGAAGGCTTAGATAAAAACAAAATATGGACTGGAAGCTGGTCGCAGCTTGGTTGGAACGTAAGTGTCATCACAAAAGCAGCAAAAAATCCTGAAGCCATCTTTGCTTTTCTTGACTGGTATACTGGTCCAGAAGGTCAACGTCATATTTTCTGGGGACCTGAAGGTTTGTATTGGGAAGGAACACATGCTGTTGATGGAATCGACGAAGCACCAGTATTTACAGATAAATTTGTTACGGATGTAACTGAGCGTGATAAATTAATGCAAACGACGGATCCACTTCAATGGGCTGGAAATACAGTATACATTGATAAATCCAAATCTGCATTTGAGATGACGCTGCCGGAAGAGCAACAAAACTGGGCTACAAGATATCAATCTCAAATCACTTGGAAAACACAATATAATACAACTGAGTTTGTAAATCTTTCTCCAATGCCAGATTCTGAAGAAGGATTAATTGAACAGCGAGTTAACGATATTTATGACGAAGCAAGAGCTAAATCAGTTCACGCAAAGAGCGATGAGGAAGTCATAAAAATCCTTGACGAAGCAGAAAAAGATGCACAAGCAGTTGGATACGATAAATTATTGGAATTCAAAACTCAAAAATGGCAAGAAAATAAAGCGAAAATGGCTGGTAATTAATAACTAATAATAAAAGGGCCGCTTCGAACTGTATAGAGTGTCAAAGATTTGACACTCTATACACGTGCCGAGGCAGGGCCCTTATGTTATTCTATAAAAAGAAATATTGTTCAAGGGGGACATCATGGGATACACAGGTTTTTCAAGAATACTTCTCGTTTTTTCCGAATGGATTATGAAATTTGCAGTTACAAATATTATATGGCTCTTATTTAATTTGCCGGTCGTTTATTTTGTATTAATTTTGCTATATGCAGACACCTTTGAAAAATTCCAATTAATCGTTATTACCATTGCGGTATTGGCTCCTTTTTTCTTTTTCCCTGCGACAACAGCAATGTTTGGAGCAGTAAGAGATTGGATTTTGGGAAAAAAGGCTGTGCCACTTATAAGTTCTTATTGGAAATATTATAAAGAGAATTATTTAAAAAGCTTGTTAGGCGGCATTATTATTGTTCCAATATGGTCAGCTTGGCTTTATAATTATTTAACTTCCGGTGTTCAAATTGGTTCAATTTCATTTTACTTTTATGTGATAGTTACAATCTTCCTTTTTACATTTACTGTTCATTTCTTTTCGGACACAGTTCATTTTCAAGCGAAATTAAAGGATTCGTTTATAAAATCGATTTTGTTGGCGATAGGCAATCCTCATTACACACTTTTGTTAGCGGTGCTAAGTGGAATGTTCCTCTTCCTGTTGATCAAATATATTCCTGTTTTTATTCCATTTTGCCTTGGTTCAATCATTGCTTATTTATCATTTTATGGATATTATCGGATCTTTTTAAAGATGCAATCCTTAGTAGAAAAACTGGGTGGTACAGAAGAGAATACAGAACAATAATAGATAGATGGTATGTTATACCATGGTCAATACCTTGAAATTTTGCGAACGTATGTTATAATAATCAGTGTAACACCTTAGATGTTTTATTAGGTTAACTAAAAAGAAAACCGGAAAACATCTTCTTATTATGGGGACGTTACGGATTCGACAGGGATAGTTCGAGCTTAGGTTGCGAGTCGAGGGGATCGTCCTCGTAAAAACGTCAAAGCCAATAATAACTGGCAAAGAAAACAACAACTTCGCTTTCGCTGCTTAATAACAGTCGATAGCGGTTCCTCCCTCCATCGCCCATGTGGTAGGGTAAGGGACTCACTCTAAGTGGGCTACGCCGGACGTCCTCCGCCTGAGGACTATGGAAGAGATCAATCAGGCTAGCGTTTCGGATGCCCGTCGATAGGCGGAAGAAGTCGCGAAATTACAATATATTGACTACACTCGTAGACGCTTAAGTGCCGATGTTTCTGGACGAGGGTTCGACTCCCTCCGTCTCCACCAAATACATATTTGGTGGTTTTTATTTTTTTGACTAGGATTAGAAATTATTAAAAGTACCCTAAAGTAGACACTAAATAAGTCTATCTGTAGGGTGCTTTTTTGTATAATGAAAAAATACAACTTGTGAAAAATGGAAACGGAGAAAATAATGAATAAAAAAAACAAACTTTTTTTCTTCTTTAATTAAAGCGAGCCCGAGACGATCTCTCCTTTGAACATCGTAGCTGCTCGTTTCGATTTTCTTGCAATGGTTTCAGCAGAACAAGATGCATCAACTAATACGACATTTGCTTCGTCTCCCACTTTCGGCCAGACCTGTTTTCCCTCAGGGTTAAGAGGTGTTTTGCCACCGGTAATAAAATAGAGAGTTTGTGCTAATGATCGTTCATCGCTCCATCTTGAAATTTCCGCTAATCGTCCAGCTCGTTCTAAAATATCACCATTCCCAAAAGGTGACCAAACATCAAAAATATTATCGCATCCTACGGCAACTGAAACTCCTTTTCTGTGTAATAAACCTACAGGTGGAAACTTTCGACCAATTGGAACACTCGTAATAATAGTGATTCCTGCATCATCCAATTGATCTGCCATGGCTTCTGCTTGAGTTTCCGATATATCCCCAAGTCCAAATGCATGGCTGATTGCAACCTTCCCTTGTAGACCGGCTTCTTTTGTTAACTGAGCCAATCTTTTCATTGTGAAAATTCCTAGATGGTCTGCATCATGTAAATGCAAATCGATTCCTGCATTACCTACTACCGCAAGTTCAACCATTTCTTGTAAAGAAGCTTCTATATCTCCATCCACTGTGGCAGGGTCTACACCACCAACAAAGCTCGCTCCTTGTCGAATAGCTTCTCTTACTAAATCCTTTGCCTTCGTACGTAATAAACCATGTTGTGGAAATGCAACAATTTCATACGAAAGCTTTCCTTCAAACTTTTGCAATGCTTTTTGACCTTCTTCTAAATTCTTTAATCCAACCTCAGGGTATATGTCTACATGTGTACGTATATGAGTCACTCCGGCTTTCAAATATCGTTCAAGTAACTTTTCTGCACGTTCTTGCGTGGTAGTCTCCAAAGAAGGAAGAACTTTTTTTTCAATTTCAAGTCGTTCAAATATACTGTTAACAGGTGTGACTGCGCGCCACTTGTCAACTAGCAATGTTTTATCCAAATGACAATGTTTTTCTATAAAAGATGGAAGAACTAATAACTGTTTTGCATCTATTTTTTGTACATCATCTGCAATGGTTTCATCAGAGGAAATAATCTTTGCGATCTTTCCTTCCTGTATGAATAAATGAAAACATGCAGTCTGCGTTCCTGTTATGACATCATGATCGAATTGGTAGCCAGTCTCTAGTCGGGCATTTGTTAACCAAAAAGTAGAACTCATAGTATCTTTCCTTTCTTTTTCAATATTAAAGTTCCCCAGAAACGATCTTTCCTTTAAAGATTACAGCTTTTCTTTCCGCACGTCGTGCAACAGCTTCAGCGGAACAGCTTGCATGAACGAGAACAAGATTGGCATCATCACCAACATTTGGCCAAACACATTCACCACTTTTATTAAGAGGAGTTATGCCACCTGTAATATATCCTAAGGTTTGTCCAAGTGAACGCTCATCACTAAGACCAAATCGTTCTGCTAACGTTCCTGCTTTTTCCAAACTGTCTCCTTTTCCGAATGGGGACCAGTGATCTGTAATGCTATCATCACCTAGGGAGATGTCTACCCCTTTTTTATGCAAGAGAGGAATCGGGATCGTTCTTCCAATCGGAACAGATGAAGTAATTGAAATTCCTTGGTGAGCCAGTAACTCGGCGACTTCACTCGCTTCTTTAGGAGGGATATCAGCAAATGCCAATGCATGGCTAATCGTGACTTTACCTTGCCATCCGGCTTCTTCTGTTAGAGATGCTAATCGCTTAAACGTAAAAATACCTAAATGACCTGGGTCATGTATATGAAGATCGATGTTTGCATTGGCTTCTATAGCTAGTTCCATCACCGTTTGTAATGATTTCTCAATATTTTCATCAATTGATGCAGGGTCTACCCCACCAACTAAGGAAGCTCCACTGCGTAATGCTTCCTTCACTAATGAAATAGAATTGCTGCGCAATAAACCGTGTTGTGGGAATGCAACGATTTCAACAGAAGCTTTATCTTTATATGCTTCCGTTGCGCGTAATACGGCTTCTAAATTTTTTAATCCAATAAAAGGATCAACATTGCAATGTGTACGAATATGAGTCGAACCGTTACTTAACAACAAATCTAATAGCTTTTTCGCCCTTTCCTCGGCAACGGGCAATAAGCGTGGAAGTAGTTCTTCCTCTTCTTCTAACCGTGTGATCAACCCTTTAGTTGGAATAGTAGGGGCTTTCCAAGGACCTCCGTAATACGTTTTATCAATATGAATGTGCATGTCTCTAAACGATGGAAGCATTAAATAATGATTCGCGTCCCGTTTAGGTAGATGGGTTTCTAACAGTTTGTCTGCTTCAACAATTTCTTTTATTTTTCCATCTTCTATCTTTACATGGAAACATTCTGTTTTCGTTCCTGTAACTGTACCATTTTCGTAATGGTATCCAGTTTCTAAATGGACATTCGTTAACCAGTATGATGAATTTGTCATTTTTTAACGTCCCTTCTTAAAAGCTGGCGATTTATTCTACCGCTTTTTTTAATATATTTTCAATTGCTTGGAATCCACGTGTTTGAGCGTGTTCTAAAGGAGTAATTCCTTCACGATCACTAATATTGGGATCTGCTCTGTGGTCTACTAGCAGCTGAACAATCTTTTGATGATTATCTCCGCCGTCACCTAGAATGACCGCTTCTAATAATGCTGTCCAATTTAAATTATTGATGTGATTTACGTCAATATCCGAACGATTAAGAAGTTCATTAACAACTTCAACATGACCTCGTTCTGATGCTGGTATAAGAGCCGTACCCCCAAACCGGTTCGTAAGCTTCGTGTCTGCACCCGCATCAATCGCAAGTTTTACGATTTCAAGCAACCCTTCTGCTCCGGCATACAGGATCACATTGTTTAATTTGTTGTCACGAATATTTATGTCTGCACCTTTTTGGATGAGTGCTTTTACTGTATCTACATTATTGTTATAAGTCGCTGCTAAAACAGCTGTTCTCCCAAGATCATCCGTTGCATTAATATTTGCACCATCTTCTAGCAATTTCAGAACATTTTCGGTATCTCCTTTTTCAGCCGATGAAATGAATTGTTGATTCATAAGTTCCACCTTCTTTTCTTTAGATTGCGATTCTTTCTGTAAACTCTCTGAAGAATTGGGAATTCCATGACACCCTGCAAGCAAAACAACAACTAAAATCATGAAGAAACGATACATCCACGTATCTCCTTTTCCTGTCTATATAAAAATGCTAACATAAGAGTATGTATATGAAAAATATAAAAAAAATAAGTTTTACTTAAGTTTTTCATATAATAAAAAGGAGGATTTTCAGCGATGGATATAAGACAGCTACGATATTTTATAGCGATTGTAGAGGAAAGAAAAATTTCCGCTGCTGCTGAAAGACTGCATATATCTCAACCTCCATTAAGCCAACAATTAAAAACAATGGAAGATGAACTAGGCTCAAGATTAGTTGAGAGAAGTGGAAGACATTTTGAAGTAACAGAAGCCGGAAAAGCTTTATATAAATATGCCTTGCGAGTGACACAGTTAATGGAGGAGGCGAAAATAGAAGTCAAGGAAGTGGGAAATGGAGTAAATGGCAGGCTTACATTAGGCATTAACACGTTTTCAGCTGTTAAGTTAGCTGAAATACTTCATAAATTTCAAAAACAATACCCTAAAGTTACTTATAAAATTCAACAAAATGAATCCGCACATCTTTGTAAATTAGTAAGAGAGCGGATAGTTGAGCTTGCGATCATTCGATTGCCGCTCGAGTTGGATGATTTATCGGTTCTCCATCTTCATTCTGAGCCTTTTTATTTTATTACATCAAAAAAACGAAAACGGACTGGTAATGAAATCTCACTTGCTGATATTCAAAACGAACCACTCATTTTACCTAGCACGGAAGGATTAGGTGTGCATTATGTGATTATGGAGGCATTTTCTAAATTTCAAATACATCCTAACGTTGTTGGTGAATGTTCCGATATTACACTTTTGATGGACTTAGTCGCATCCGATTTTGGTGCTGCCATTGTTCCAGAAACATTACTTAAATGCCATAAAGGATATCCAATACATGCCTACAAAATTTCAAGCAAAACACTGTCCGCATCCGTCGGATTAATATGGCTGAAAAATCATTACTTGTCTAAGACTGCTCAAAACTTCGTAGATTTAATAAAAAAATAATTGGGGTTTATCAAGAAACTTATCACTAGACTAACGAGGGGAGTGATTTTACCACTCCTGTAAAGCAAGGGAATACCGAAGACCTAGTAGTGGAATATCATATAAGACCATCATCCTATTTGGAAGAAAACCCCAGACTTATTATCAGAATAGTGGTATAATTAAAAAACAATAGAATAGGTTTCTCAAGGGTGGTCAGCATACCTCTATAGAAAGGGGGAGTGCTTGTGTCGGTCTTTGAAGCGTTGATTTTTGCGTGTACCTTTGCAGGCTTACTCGTGGCAATGCTACAAACTGGACCAAAAAAATAACCCACCCTTGAGCCTCCAAGCATAAGGGGTGAGTTAATTTCCTTCTCATAGCCGATTGCCCAAGGAGGGAACCTTCTATTGGATGGACCGCGTTGTGCTTTAAGGTAAGCGCAGTGTTCCAGCACCAGCGGTCTTTTAAAATATGCTTCTCTATACTTTTATAATACCTGAAATTATGTAAGGTGACTAATGTAATGGTAAATAGTAACACTTTATAGATTTATAGCATCCTGTACTTCCCGAAATAGTTCATATTCAAGCAAGTAATTTTGGGACTAACACTTATTAGCTATAAAGTTTGGGATATCGGAGGACATCAATCATTGTATTGATGTCCTTTAATGTTGGCAATGTAAACAACCGCCGAAGTGCTGCTCTAAGCGGTGATACATTCTTTATCTGAGGGTACCAAACTTAATACAGATCTTCGAAACTATAAGTTCATATCATATTAAATTCATCATAACCTTTTATGTTGTTGTCTTTATTACTTTATGCCTATTGCTTTTGTGATTTCAAAATTGGCATAATTCCTTCAACATTTTCATATTTCTCCTTATAGGGCTTTATTCATTAAATAAATATTTCACAAAATCCATCCTATTCTAACCTCAAAAACTATTTTACAAAAAATATTATTATAAAGTAAGCGAAGAAAAATGACAAAGTTCATTGGTTTTTACAACATAATTCTCATCTTTGAAAAAAATAATCTTCCATTTCTAGAAAACATATGATAATATCTATGGAAAATAGATTGAATGTTTAATTGATTAAGAATTGTAATCGCTTACCAATGTATTTTGTATCGTAAGTAGTTTGTAATTAGGAGAAAAGTATTAGCCTGTGAAAATAAGGGAGGTGGTTTTGCTCAAAATCTTGCGGCATATGAATCAAATTGTAGTAACAAAAAGGAACACAATAAAAAAGGGGGTAATTGGATTGAGGAAAGTGTCAAGTTTCTACAAGGTTTTTATGATGGTTTTTATTTTAGTTATTTCCGCTGCTTTGACTGGTTGTGGAGGATCTGAATCCACTGGAGGAAGCAAAGGCGGCGACAAAAAAGTAGAAATTACTTGGCTTGTTAGAACAGATGCCAATATGATTGAATGGGAAAAACAAACAATCAAAGATTTTGAAGCAAAAAACCCGAATATTAAAGTGAAATTGGAAACAATTCCACAAGATGAGATTGACCAACGTTTAACGACTATGATTTCAAGTGGAAATGTACCAGATGTATGGTCCTCCAACTGGGCTAATTCAGGATTTGCGACATATCGCGGGATGGACGCATTACTTGATTTAACTCCTTATGTTGAAAATGATGCACAACAGCTTAGTGGAATTCCGGATCACTTAATGGATATTTATAAAATTGATGGGAAAGTTTATGGAATTCCAATGTTAGGTATTGGAAGCTATTTATTCTATAACAAAGATTTATTTGATGAAGCTGGATTAGAATACCCGACAACTGATTGGAATGATACTTCATGGAATTGGGAAAAAGCTCTTGAATACGCTAAAAAATTAACAAAGGACACTGGTAAAAGTGCAGACAAGATTTATGGATTGCTAGATAATAATTCACCTGCACGTAAGGCTTGGTCATTTGGTGGTGAATTCTGGAAACCAGAAGCATATACAACAGGTGTTATGGGCGAACCAGCCATTCTTGATAATCCTAAAAATGCTGAAGCACTTCAATTTTTTGCTGATTTAATTAATAAACATAAGGTTTCACCTAACCCATCTGCACTTGACGCCGTTTCTCAACTTGGTGATCCATTTATGACAGGTAAAGTGGCTATGGTTGTAAACGGTGGTTGGGGATTCTGGGCATATAAGCCAGCTGAATTTAATTGGGGTGTTGCACCAATTCCATATGCCGATGGACGTATTGCAACTCTATACGTGGATCCATGGAATATTAGTGCGAAAAGTAAACATCCAGATGAGTCTTGGGAATTTGTAAAATTCCTTGCTGATCCTAATGGCGCAGCTAAATCATTCATGCAAGCTACATCCGCCACTCCAGCAGATTCAACTTTGATGGATGATTGGTATCAACAAATGTCTGAAATCACTGGAATGTCAGTTGAAGAAATCAAACAAGTTAACGATGGTGCATTTGTAGACGGTAAAGAAGCAGATAACCATTTGATCACTAAATTCTCTATAATCTCAACAACCATTGATCAAACAATGACAGCCGTTTACGAAGGTAAAAAGACTGTACAAGAAGGTTTAGAAGAAATTGATAAGAACCTCCGTTCATTAAAATTAGAATAGAAGTTTCACAACATAGTATAAGTTGAGGGTGTCCCGTACAAACTGGGCACCCCTCTAACACAATTTTGTGTTGGCAGGATGTCATTTTCGGCGATACCCTTTTCACAAAAAACGGAGGGAAATTATTATGGATCAAAAAGTAAATTTATCTACTAATCAAAATGTGATCATTCCAAAAAAACGTAAACTTTCCGCAGAGGCTAAGAAAGAGGAAAGAGCTTTTTGGATATTTATTTCTCCTTGGATTATCGGATTTTTATTTTTTACGGGTGGTCCAATTATCGCCTCGTTAGTATTAAGTTTTACATCATATAACGTTATTGATGCTCCTAAGTTTATCGGTTTTGAAAATTTCGCTGGTCTTTTTGATGACAAGCTTTTTTATAAATCATTGACCGTCACCGCCTATTATGTTGTGCTGGCAGTGCCATTTAGTATCATAATCGGACTAGCAATGGCCGTATTGCTTAACCAAAAAGTAAGAGGACAAGCATTTTTTAGAACAATGTTTTACGCTCCATCGATTATATCCGGGGTTTCTGTAGCATTCCTATGGACTTGGTTATTGAATCCTGATTTTGGAATTGTGAATGGACTTCTTAATGACTTGTTTGGTATCGAAGGACCGGGTTGGTTTAATGATACAAAAACGGTTATTCCTTCAATGGTTCTAATGCAATTAACAGCTGTTGGTGGAACAATGGTCATTTTTCTAGCAAGTCTACAATCATTGCCTGCAGAATTGTACGAGGCAGCCGCAATCGATGGTGCCAGCAGATTGAAGCAGTTTTTCAAAATTACTGTACCGCTCATTTCACCGGTTATTTTATTTAATACAATCATGGGAATTATCGGATCTTTTCAGGTATTTACACAAGCCTATATTATTACAGGCGGCGGCCCCGATTGGATGTCATATTTCTATGTACTCTATTTATTTGATACCGCTTTTAGCCAATTTAGGATGGGATATGCATCCGCTCAGGCATGGATATTATTCATCATCATTTTCACTTTCACCATGCTATCGTTATTGGCTTCAAAAAAATTAGTACATTATGAATATGATTCGAAATAAATAGGGGGCGATCTTGATGCAATTAGCTAGGAAAAACAAAACATATAAATATGGGGAAATTAGTTTAACTGGTAAAGTAATTGTTTATATAGTGTTAATATTAGGGCTATGTTTATTCGGATTTCCAGTTTTTTGGATGATCTCTACTTCACTTAAAACGTTAGGACAGGTACATCTACAAACGCTATTACCGAAAACGCTGGAATGGGGTAACTTTAAAGAAGTATTTACTACGCATCCAATGGGTATGTATTTATGGAATACGTCATGGTATACGATTATAAGTATGTTTGGTGCAGCTTTTTCATCATCGTTAGTAGCGTACGCATTTGCAAGATTACGTGCACGAGGGAGCACCATTTTATTCGCTCTAATTTTAAGTACCATGATGATTCCATCTCAAGTAACAATGATTCCACAATACTTAATCTTTAGTAAGATCGGTTGGGTGGATTCGTATTTACCGTTAATCGTTCCATCATTTGGAGCAAGTGCATTTTTAATTTTCTTATTAAGACAATTTTATTTAGGGATTTCTAAGGAAATGGATGAAGCAGTCAAAATAGACGGAGGTGGATACTTCACTATTTATTTCCGCATTATTTTACCGCTATCTATTCCAGCTATTGCAACAGCGGGAATTATGGAATTTATGTATCGTTGGAACGACTTGATGGGGCCGCTTATTTATTTAAGCAGCCAATTAAAATATCCACTTTCATTAGGTTTAGCAAGCTTCCGAGGAGCTTATGCAACAACTCCGTGGAATTTATTAATGGCCGCTTCATTTGTTGCAGTCATTCCACCGTTGACACTGTTTTTCTTTGCCCAAAAATACTTCATCCAAGGTATTGTTATTTCTGGTGCGAAAGGATAATCAAAAAGGGAATTTCTTAAAGGGATTACTAAATAAGAAAAGAAGCGGAAGATGTAATTATACTTCCGCTTCTTTTTTATTTTCTTATACTATGCTTTTAAAAATTTACTTTTGCGTGAAAATGGTTTTGCTAAATATAATAAAATTCCGATGTTAATTAGTAATGAGAACACCATAATAAGGAATGGGAGCCTCGGATCCATTTTATATGCTAGCCCCGCTATGATACCCGCTGGAGAAATAAATAATAAAAGAAATACTTGCAAAATTGAATACATATTTGCACGATTAGCATCTTCAATGGAATTAGCCACTGCTGATTCCAAGTATGGATTAGCAATTAGGACACCAGCAGCAGAAAATATTAAACTAATAATGATTGGCGTCAAGCTGCTTCCTTTTGTTATGACTAAAATGATATTAGCAATTATTGATAGCGAAAATCCAATCATCATATAATAATAATTTTTTTCCTCTTTAAATTTTGGAATGACAAAAAAGAGGAGGAAAAGCATGCAGACTGATGATATGGCTGGGAATATTGAGATCGTTGACTCAGATACCGATAATGCCTCAACTAAATATACATATAAGTATGTATTTTGCATGACCATTTGGAAGTTGAAAAAAATATAAACGGCAAAGATCAGTAATAGTCCTTTATTTTTAATAATTTTTTTCATAATACTTCCATATTCTATAAATGTATCTTTTAATGAGATGTTCTTTGCTTCCTTTTGTTTTTGTAAACCTATATCGGTTTCGTGAGTCATAAAGTGGCGGGAGAGTATCATGATGAGCATTGATGTACCTGCAATCACATACATAATTCGAACAGCTGGAACTAAAGTCATTTTACTTACTAATAAACCGCCAAGCGGGGCGAATAGTCCGCCTACCACACCAATGACTTGCAAAATAGTAAATACAATAGATCGATCTTTCGGTTGTGTATCTTCTACTAAAAGACAAGTCCAGGCTGTTTGGGGAATCTTAAGAAATGCATTCAAAATAGCTGCAAAAATAAAGAACCATATATTTTGAGAGACGGCCCAAATATAAACTGCGAGTGGCCAGCTAATAAGATCATATATTAAAAGCGCTTTCTTTCTTCCTAAACGATCTGTTAAAAATCCGCTAATAAAAGAGGTGAAAATTTGTACGATTAAACCTAAACTTGCAATCATCCCAATTTGGGTTTTACCGACCCCAAGAGCCAGCATGTACACAGACACATATGGCAAATACATACTGTAGGGAAGAATGAATAAGGGTTCCACAACTAAACAGGCCCGAGCGTTTCCAGTAATTCTTTTGAACATAAAAGTACCCTCATTTCAGTTGTCATCTATGTGAAGTATCTCATAAACTTAGTATAGGAGTATTCTCAAAAATAGTATAGATAGCAAATAATATTTTTTACTCGCTAATATAATGAAAGTTCACTATGTTTTGTTTATACTAGTATCAAATAGAAAGAGAATAAGGAGGATAATATGAAAAGTGTAAAAGTAGGGATTATTGGTTGCGGGAATATTAGTAGTATTTACTGTCAAGCTGGTCAGAAATTTGATGTGCTTGATATTATCGCTGTTGCTGATTTAGATTTTGAGCGTGCAAAAGCAAGAGCTGAAGAATACAAGATTCCAAACGCATATACAGTCGAGGAATTATTGGCTGATCCTGAAATTGAAATTGTCATAAATTTAACGATACCGAAAGCGCATGCAGAAGTTTGTATTGCTGCACTTGAGGCAGGAAAACACGTATATGTTGAAAAACCATTGGCTGTTTCACGTGAGGATGGGGAACGAATCCTTAAGATTGCGAAGGAGAAGGGGCTTTTAGTTGGTGGTGCTCCTGACACGTTCTTAGGCGGCGGGATACAAACATGCCGGAAGTTAATTGATGATGGAGCAATTGGCGAAGTGGTTGGGGCTACTGGGTTCATGATGAGTCCAGGACATGAAAGCTGGCACCCGGATCCTGAGTTTTATTATCAAGTGGGTGGGGGGCCAATGTTTGACATGGGACCATATTACATAACTGCTTTTATCAATTTATTAGGACCAATTCGCCGCGTAACGGGATCAACAAGAATAAGCTTTCCGGAAAGGACAATTACGAGCAAGCCTAAACATGGACAAAAAATACAAGTAGAAGTACCAACCCATATAACCGGAATATTAGACTTTGAGAATGGGGCAATCGCAACACTCATTACGAGTTTTGATGTTGCTGGTTCAAAGCTTCCTAATTTAGAAGTATATGGATCGAAAGGAACGATTCTCGTTCCAGATCCAAATACGTTTGGCGGTCCGGTTTTTCTTCGTAAACACGGCAGTCAAGAATGGGAAGAAATTCCTTTGACACATGGATATATTGACAATAGTCGAGGTGTTGGTGTGGCCGATATGGCTTATGCACTTCGAAGTGGAAGAGCTCACCGTGCAAATGGGGATTTAGCTTTTCATGTATTGGATGTCATGCATGGGATCCATGATGCATCAACGAGCGGCTCGCATTATGAATTAAATAGCACATGTGAACAGCCTAAGCCTTTGCCAGCAGGGCTTAAAGAATATACGCTGGATATGTAGCCAAATAGAAAAACAAGGAAGCGTTCCGATAATAGGAGTCCGCTTTCTTCTTTTTTCACTAGTATAGAAAGCGTAAGTTGCATTATTTTTAATTCTGGAGCAACGTTGCACCTATAGCCTTCATATCCCTTCAGGCGCCTTGCGATTTTCTAATGAATTGGAGCATTTGTTCATGAATTCAAAAAGAAAGATATTATTTTATATCGTTACGATGATGTATTGGTTTTCCATGTATACGTATGTACCCATCCTATCTCCATATGTGGAGCATTTAGGAGGATCCATATTCATGATCGGCCTAGTTGTTGGGAGCTATGGTTTTACTCAGCTGCTCGTTCGCATACCACTAGGAATTTGGTCAGACGCAATCGGAAAACGAAAATTGTTTATAATAGCGGGGATCGCTTGTGCTGTGTTAAGCAGCTTAGGGCTTGCTATGACAACAAATGTGTGGGCAATTTTTGGTTTCCGCTCTCTTGCGGGAGTAGCTGCTGCAAGCTGGGTTGCCTTTACCGTTTTATTTGCTAGTTATTTTGAGCCGGAAGAAGCACCAAAAGCGATGGGGCTCATCAGTTTTTATACGAGCATCGGGCAAATGGCGGCTACAACATTAGGTGGGTTCTTAGCTGAATATATCAGTTGGACTGCCCCTTTCTATGCTGGAGCTTTTGTCGGGCTGCTCGGATTACTTTTGGCATTAAAAATTGTAGAAATGCCAGCTGAAAACAGAAAGCCCGTTGAGATTAAAGAGCTCGTCAAAATGGGTGGAGAAAAATTATTATTATTTGTCTCCTTAATGGCAATCATCGTCCAATGTATTACTTTTACAACAATGTTTGGATTTACGCCGCTTCATGCGGTAAGCTTAGGGGCATCGAATGGAGATTTAAGTATTTTGACACTTTTATCAACATTGCCAAATGCGATTGCAGGATATATGAGCGGAACCTATTTTGTCAGGAAATTTGGGGAAAAACGAACGATTTTATTAGGTTTTATAGCTGCCGGCCTGTGTACAGTCTTGTTGCCATTTACAAATAGCTTACTATTATTAATTATTACTCAGGCGTTCAATGGATTTGCACAAGGTTTAATGTTTCCAGTATTAATGGGATTAGCTATTCAGTCCGTTTCAGAAGAACGCAGGGCATCGGCGATGGGCTTTTTTCAAGCAATCTATTCTTTAGGGATGTTTGGCGGTCCATTTATTGCAGGGTGGATCGGAGAAATGGCTAGTCTTGCTACAGGATTTATTATAATCGGTTGTCTCAGTTTTGCTGGTGCGTTTATTACAATAAAATGGATGCCGAATAAATATTATAAAGAAAAAGTGGTAGAATAATATTTGAAGTGTTTTTGCATTCTTGTAAAAATAATCAGATTGAAGGTATCACACATGACTAAACAACTATCTGCTGAAGGGAAAAAAGTTGCTTTTCGTACATTGTTTTACTTTTTTATTCCTTTAGGAATTTCCGCAAGTCTTGTTACCATTTCACATGTCATTATTAATAGTACTCTTGCTCGTGCGGCGAATCCAGCGGTTGTCATTGCTAGTTATTCTGTCGCCATGAGTTTATTTGCCATTTTTGAACGGTGTGCAGTTATTTTACGGCAAACTTGCGCAACTCTAGTTCGAGACAGGCATTCTTTTAAACTCGTTTCACAGTTAACCATTTTCATATTGTCTGCTATTTTGCTTTTAAGTTTTATTATTGCGTACTCGCCTATTGGTGAACTGTTTTTTTTACATGTTATGGGTGTGAAGGATCACATGCTTGGCCCAACTTTATCTGTATATAAGGTTTTAATGTTTGTAACCATATTTTCGGGTATCCGCTGCCTCTTTCAAGGGATTATCATTTCTAATTTGCGCACGAAATGGTTAACGATTGGAATGGTCATTCGTTTATTGGTAATGGCGGGACTTTCATGGATCATTATTCAGAAAGGTTGGGTCAATCACGGGTATATTGGTGCTTATATCTTTTTGGCCGGAATGGTCATTGAAGCTCTTGTAAGTTTTATTGAGGGGCGCCAACTTGTTAAAAAAATGCCAGCAAAAAAAGAGAATCACCATATTGTAAGCCATTCCCAAGTTAGAAAATTTTATCTCCCCTTATTAATGGCGTCACTAATAGCTGTTATTATTTCCCCTGCTACGAATGCAGTGTTAGGATCGAGCGGCAAAGCAGAAATTGCGATAGCTTCCTATGCTGTTGCGTTTTCAGTTCTAAATTTATTACTTAGTTTTTCAACTTATTTCCATCAAATCGTTATAAACTTCTATGATCAAGACACGAAAATGGTTATTCGTTTTTCGTTTATTTTTAGTTTTGTTCCCAGTCTCTTATTGCTCGGAATTGCCTATACACCTATAGGGGTTTGGGGATTACAACATATAATGGGTGTTTCGGGAGAACTCCTTGATCAAAGTTTAATAGCACTAAAATTTTTCATCATTTTTGCTTTATGTTTTCCATGGCTTGATTTTATAAATGGAGTGTTGATGTTAAAAGGTCAAACAAAAGTATTGCAATTTTCCCAAGCAGGAAATGTGTTCATGACTATTGCTGTATTGCTTTTTCTTCTGTTCGTAATGCCCAATGGAGGAGGATTAATTGGATCAATCGCACAATCTGTTGGTGTTATGACGGAAACGATTATTGCGTATATTTTTATGAGGAAATTTTTAAATCAACCTATTATAGGGCTTAGAAGAAGAAAATTAAGTAATTGATATCAATATTGCAGCTAGTAGAAAACTATAATAATATGTATAAAAGGCTAGCTTCTTAAGTTTATTGTTTACAAAGTTTAACAATTCTTATGAAGTTTCCAGCTCTTTTCTCAGTTGAATTACTCGAAAAATTCATATTAAACAGTGGTTGAGAAAAGAGAAAATAAAACTACATGAATTCTCCGATGTAATATGCGGAGATTTCTTATTTAGGAGAGGGGTTATGGTAATGGCTGATTTTAAAATTGTAGTTGCCGGCTGCGGAGGCATGTCCCATCAATGGATTGAGTACGCACTGACAAGAAAAGATGCGGAAATTGTAGCTCTCGTTGATTTATTTGAGGAGACCGCAAAAAATGCTGCGAAAAATTATGCTTTGGATTGTAATACATATACGGATATTAGCTTAGCTATTAAGGAAACAGGAGCAAATTTAGTTTTTGATGTTACAATACCGGCAAGTCATAAAAGTATTACGATAACGGCTCTATCATTAGGCTGCGACGTATTTGGCGAAAAGCCAATGGGAGAATCTATGCAAGATGCCGTCGAAATGCAAAATGCAGCAAACGAATTTGGCAAAAGCTATGTAGTTATGCAGAATCGCCGCTTTAATAAGCAAATAAGAGCATTTCGTGATTTAGTTCAATCTGGCGAAATCGGTGATCAAGGATTTATTAATGCTGACTTTTTTCTAGGTCCACACTTTGGTGGATTTCGTGATGAAATGGACAGTCCATTAATCCTCGATATGGCAATCCATACGTTTGATCAGGCTAGATTTATCTCAGGAGCAAATCCTGTTTCGGTTTACTGCCATGAATTTAATCCGGCAGGTTCTTGGTATAAAGGGAATGCTTCAGCCATTTGTATTTTTGAAATGGACAACGGAGCCGTCTTTAATTATCGCGGTTCTTGGAGTGCAGAAGGTGCACCAACCTCATGGGAGTCCTCTTGGCGTGTAGTGGGAAGTAAAGGAACAGCTATCTGGGACGGAACACATTCACCATATGCTGAAATCACAATCCCATCAAATGAACACAAATTTTTACAAGACTATGAAAAAGTAGAAACGTCCTCCACTTATAATGGGCAAGATGGCCACTTCGGTTGTTTAGATGAAATGTTTGCATCTTTGTTAGAAGGCCGCAAAGCAGAAACAGATTGTACGGATAATATTCATAGCGTTTCCATGGTTTATAAAGCGATTGAAAGTGCCCGGACAGGTAAAAAAGTGTTTTTCTAGGTAACGTAAGTTTTTTTGCTGCAGTTGTGATGTTGTACGGATTTACGGAAAAGTAGCTTAGTTTGTCCATCAAGGCATCTATGATGGACAGATGTACGGAAATACCGAGTAGTTTGTCCACCAAGGTAGCTATGATAGACAGATGTACAGAAAAACCAAGTAGTTTGTCCATCAAGGCATCTATGATAGACAGATGTACAGAAAAACCGAGTAGTTTGTCCATCAAGGCAGCTATGATGGACAAAATTACGAAGACACCGAAGAATTTGTCCAACATTACAGTTTTTTTTTCGTCCTGATTCTTTAGGGATCATTCCAGAAAAGTTTTCTGTAAAAACTGATTGATTTTCACTATCTTAAATCGAATGATCCTAATCTATCACAATATAATTTACAGGAACGGTGTATTTGCTTTGGCGAAACTGTCCAGGTGGCATGCCATATCTTTTATGAAAAACCTTGCTAAAGTAATTGCCGTTTGAGTAGCCGATTTGACTGGCAATTTCTTCGATAGATAGATTGGATTGACGAAGTAATTCAATCGCCTTATCCATTCGGATTCTCGTTAAATATTTTAAAGGGGTTGTACTGATCGTTCCATGGAATAGTCTTGTAAAATGGTATTTGGAAAGTCCCGAAGCCTCTACCATGTCATCTAATCCGATTGGTTTATTATAGTGTTTTTGAGCAAATAATACTGCCTTCGAGATTGACTCTGGCCATTGTTCAACGGGAGACCCTATATTTTGAACAAATCGATTTAGTTCCATTAAAAAAGAATATCCAAATGCAGACGCCTGATAAGCGTCTGTTATTTTTTTACCGACAGCTGCTTCAAATATATTTAGTAATAATTTAATTGGTTCTGATTCGGGGGAAAACGAAATAATATGCCCGATATTTTCATTAATAAACTCAAAGGTTTTTTGTGCTTCATTTCCATACAATGTAATATGAATAAATTCCCATCGCTCACCGTTTGAAGGAAAATAATAACGATGATTACTTGGAATTTGCACTAAAAAAGCTTGCCCGGATGATAAAGGGTATTTTTTTTCGCCAACTTGAATCATCCCATGTCCAGCAAGAGTATATTGAAAAACACATTTTCCAACTTCGCTTCTTTTTAATCCATCCCAGTCGTAAGTGGGTGAGGTAACTTCGTCCCACCCAATCGAGTGGATACCGACAATCTTTTTTTGATGTTCGCCTGTAAATCGAAAACCGAAGGATTCATAGTTTTTTTTACGATGACTAATGAGCAATATTTTACCCTTCTTTCAATAGTTTTTACCATTGTAAGTGAATAATATTCATTTTATGATTAATATATCAAGCATTTTAACATATTTCTATAATAAAAGAATATAGCAATATGTTACACAACACAAAAAATGGAGGCTTTAAAAATGTCGAAAATAACTTTTTTAGGCGCTGGAAGCTCAGTTTTCGCAAAGAATGTACTAGGCGACTGTATGCAGGTTCCAAGTATTCAAGGATTTGAATTTGCGTTATATGACATTGATCATGAGAGATTAAAAGACTCAGAAAATATGCTAAATAACATGAAAGATACTTCTAAATCGACAGTTACTGTAAAGGCTTACACTGATCGCAAGGAAGCATTGCGCGGTGCGAAATATGTTATCAATGCCATTCAAGTAGGTGGATATGATCCGTGTACGATTACAGATTTTGAAGTTCCTAAAAAATACGGCTTGCGCCAAACAATTGCAGATACATTAGGAATTGGTGGGATCTTTAGAAACTTAAGAACGATTCCAGTTATGTTGGATTTTGCAAAGGATATGCAAGAGGTTTGTCCTGATGCATGGTTCTTAAACTATACAAATCCGATGGCAGTTTTAACAGGAACTATGATCCGCTATGGCGGAATTAAAACAGTTGGACTTTGCCACAGTGTGCAAGTATGTGCTGACCACTTACTTAAATCACTTGATATGCCGACAGATAACTTGCATTGGAAAATTGCAGGAATCAATCATATGGCTTGGTTGCTGGAAATTGAACGTAATGGCGAGGATTTATATCCAGAAATTAAGAGACGTGCTGAGGAAAAACAAAAAACAAAGCATGATGATATGGTCCGTTTTGAATTAATGAGGAAGTTTGGTTACTATGTAACTGAATCATCCGAGCATAATGCCGAATACCATCCGTATTTTATTAAGAGTCGTTATCCAGAGCTAATTGACCAGCTGAATATTCCTCTTGACGAATATCCTCGTCGCTGTGTGAATCAAATTGAAGGCTGGAAAAAAATGCGTAATGATCTTGTAAATAATAAAAATCTAGAGCACCATCGTTCACATGAATATGGCTCCTATATCATTGAAGCGATGGAAACAAACGTGCCATTTAAAATTGGCGGAAACGTGTTAAACACTGGTTTAATTACTAATCTACCAGAAAAAGCAGTTGTAGAAGTGCCATGTCTTGTAGATAGCAGTGGTGTTACGCCAACTTATGTTGGTGACTTGCCAGAACAACTTGCGGCACTGAATCGTACAAACATTAATACACAACTTCTCACAATTGAAGCTGCAATGACAAAGAAAAAAGAGCATATTTACCATGCAGCAATGTTGGATCCACATACAGCAGCTGAATTATCATTAGATGATATTGTTGCACTTTGTGACGACCTTATTGAAGCACATGGTGACTGGCTGCCGAAGTTTAATTAAATTGAAAAAAGGCTTGCCTAGTTTTTAGGCAAGCCTTTCTTAATAATTTAGGGAATTATATATTTTTACTTTGTGCATAACTTTTTAGGGATTAGTTTCCGTCTAGCTCAAGCGCCTAGAAACTTTCGGTTTCTTACTAGGATAAGTCAACTATTTGGGAGCACTCGGGTTTTTCATGACTCACCATGTTTCCTTTATTCTTCAGAATCCTAAAAGGTTTGTGCTGTGCTAAACAAGGGTCTTCCGCTTTTTGTTCTTAACTAACTTCCTGAACTTCTTGAGTTTCTTGATTTAATTGAATCATAGCTTCAATTTTATTGAATGACCTATGACATAAAGTATAGATTAAATAAAAACCGATGCTCCAAATGATGATAGTCGTAATAGGGATAAAGTAGCTAATTAAAGCTGTTAAAAGAAAGATAATCCCACAAACTATCGTAACCCAGAGCTGGCTGATCGAAAATAAGAAAGAATTTTTTATTAGGATTGTAAAACGAGTCTTGTAATGAACCATGACTGGGAATAGAAAAACGGTCGTCATTAAGAAAAATAAACAGATGAATGATAATGCAGAAACCATAATAACCTTTGCCGTTCCTGACATTTGCCAAGTGATCATAAAGTTAAAATAAAACATGAGAGCAAATGCAAACCAGACAAGTCCTAATAGAAAGCTTTGCAAGAAATTTTCTTTAAAAAGAGTAAAGAAAGGCTTGAACACTCCCGAATCTTTTTTCTGAACCCATTGTCTTACGACACCAAACATTGCGGCTGTGGCAGGGAATATCGTAATGATTGGGATACACATAATAAACCAAAGTAAATTTAAGAGAAAAAAGTTTGTAAACTTTTCCAAAAATCGATAGAAACCGCCATCAATACTGAAAATATTCATTTTCCACACCCTTTGTCTCATAGTCTATGTTATTCAAAAATAACACGATTATTTCATAAAGGCAATGTATAGAAAAAAGAAAAAACAGAAATTTTTTAATTACGAAAATCTATTTAACTATTGATTATTCCAAAAGACTAGATTATTATGAAATTTGTAACCGTTGTCTGAAATCGATTTCAGTTTTCAAATTTCAGATTTTAGACTTTATTTCGCAGGGGAGGAGGAATATGCCGACAATTTCCGACGTAGCTCGATTAGCTGGTTTATCGAGAGCGACTGTATCTAGAGTAATTAATAATCATCCCTACGTGTCAGAAGCCAAAAAAGAATCAGTTTTGAAAGCAATGCGGGATTTGGGATATATACCAAATTCTGCAGCACAAAATTTAAGGAAGCAAAAAACAAATATTATTGCTGTTTTGGTTCCAAAACTGACAAATCCATTTTTTGCTTATTTAGTCGAAAGTTTAGAAGAAAAAGCTGCTGAAAACGGTTTACAAATTTTAATCTGTAATACGAAGTATAACAGAAAAAGAGAATTAGATTTTTTACGGTATTTAAAATCAAAGCAGGTCGATGGAATTATTATGACATCCATTGAAAACAACTGGGAAGTAATTGAAGCAATCACCATGAACGGGCCAATTGTACTCTGCAATGAGTATAGTCTGGCAGCGAATGTTCCTTCCATTCGCTTAAACCAAGTGGAAGGAGGGTATATGGGAACCTCATTTTTGCTTAAACAAGGGTATACAAAGATCGGTTATTGTTGGGGAGGAATCCTTAGTGGACTAGCCCACGATCGTTACTTTGGCTTTGAAAAAGCAATGACAGAATCAGGGTTGCCAATTAATCGCAACTGGCTTTTTGAAAATGCTTTCGGTATTGAAGACGGAAAAAGAATTATGAATGAAATAACAAAAATGGAAAACAAGCCACATGCTCTTTTTACCGGAAGCGATGAAGTGGCTGCAGGAATTATTTCTGAGGCGAAGACTTTGGGATTCAAGGTTCCAGATGATATTGCGGTCGTTGGATTTGATGACCAACCAATCTCGGAGGTAATACAACCTACACTCACAACTATTCACCAACCAATTGCAGAAATTGGAGCGAAAACAATGGAAGTTATGATCAATTTACTCACAAATGATCAATTCGCTCCCGAAAAGATTTATGAACTTCCATTAAAGTTAGTTGTAAGGGAATCATGTTAAATGAAAATAACAAGGGGGATTTCTGAATGAAAAAGAAATGGACATTATGGAAAGTAGTTCCGATGTTTCTTATTTTATTGCTCGTTGTAACGGGCTGTGGGGGAAACAAATCTGGTAGTGGTGGATCCGGTGGTTCTGGTGACGATAAAGTAGAATTATCCATGGCTGCATGGGGAAACCCGGCTGAAATTAAAGTGTATCAAAAAGGCGTAGATGCCTATATGAAGGAACATCCGAATGTTAAGATCAAATTAGTCCCTGTACCAGGTGATAACTATGAGGAAAAATTATTGACAGAGTTATCTGGTGGTAAATCACATGATGTATTCTACGTTGGTGACAATACGATGCCAAAACTCGTTGAAACGGGTAAAATTGCAGATTTAACAGAGTTCCTTGACAGTTCTGCAAGCTATGTAAAAGCAAGTGAATTTGCAGACGGCCTGTGGGGAGCAGCTAGAAAAGATGGAAAAATATACGGAGTTTCCGTTGATAATAATCCTTTAGTAATGTATTACAACAAAAAAGTTCTTGCTGAAGCAGGAATTGATAAATCACCTCAAGAGCTTTATGATGCTGGTGAATGGAATTGGCAAGCATTTGAAGAAATGACTGGTAAAATCAATGCGGCTGGGAAAAAAGGATTTGTTGCGGATGGTTGGACTGCACACTTATTTTCTTGGGCATGGTCCAATGGTGGTCAAATTTACGATGATGAAGGCAATATGATTTTAGAAGAAAATGAAAAAGCTAAGGAAGCATTTAAATTCCTTGAAAGAAACATTAAAAATGGTAATTTCACTTATTCAGGTTCCCTTCCAAAAGGACAAGGTGCAGACGCGATGTTTATGTCAAACCAAGTTGGGTTTGCAGCGGCAGGTCGTTGGTGGACTCCAATGTTCAGCGAAAACAAGTCTTTGGAATTTGACTATATTCCATGGCCAACAAACACCGGCAACAAAATGGAGCCTGCAGCAATCGCAATCGCTTATATGTCAGTTGCAAAAGATTCTAAAAATGTAGAAGAAGCTATGAAGTTCATGTCATATTATACGTCTGCTGAAGGACAAAAAGCCCGTCTTGAAGGAAATGGTAATGCGGTTCCTTCCGTAAGCGGCGTTGATGAATTAATCACTGAAGATGCTGTTCCAGAACATGCAAAATATCTAATCGATGCTCGTGAAATTGGTATTGTTGAAGATAAACAAGTGCAAATCCCAGGTTTAGAACAAGAATTACGCGATATCATCGAACTAATGTATCTTGGAAAACAAGATGCAGATAAAACAATTGCTGAAGTGTCTAAAAAGGCAAAAGAGATGATCGATGAGCATAAGGCAAAGTAATTAACACCAAGATGAAAAATTGAAAGAAAGGGAGAAAGACCCTTTCTTTCAATAGTTTGAGAGGATGATTTCATGAGAAAGCATAATACTTTTTGGGGTTATTTCTTTTTAACGCCACAATTAATAGGTCTCCTTGCCTTTTCACTCATTCCCCTTGGCTTTGCGCTTGTACTAAGTTTTATGCAATGGGATGGATTTGGGGAAAAAACATTCGTTGGATTAGGTAATTTTATAGGACAGTTTAAAGATGCAGTCTTTTGGAAAGCACTTTGGAATACAA
Source organism: Bacillus sp. FJAT-49711 (assembly GCF_018343715.1). Classification (GTDB taxonomy): domain Bacteria; phylum Bacillota; class Bacilli; order Bacillales; family Bacillaceae_C; genus Lederbergia. The sequence continues at coordinate 29,857 of NZ_JAGYPL010000006.1, forward strand.
CACTCTATACAATTCTTACAATTCCAGTTGGCGTAACCATATCTTTACTGCTAGCTTTAGCATTAAATAGAATCAAAGGTAAGGAATTGTATCGTGTTTTCTTTTTTATGCCAGTTGTCACAAGTTCGGTTTCAATCGGTGTCATTTGGATGTGGATCTTAAATGGGGATTTTGGAATTTTAAATCAGTTCCTAGCTACTATAGGAATTCAAGGTCCACAATGGTTGACAGATACGAAGTGGGTCATGGTTTCAATCGCCATGCTAAGTATTTGGTGGCAGGTTGGATATAATATGGTTATTTTCCTTGCGGGTCTTCAAGGCGTTTCCAACAGCTATTATGAAGCTGCAGAAATTGACGGGGCTTCCAAGTTTCAAAAGTTCAGACATATTACGTTGCCGCTTATTTCACCAACTACGTTTTTCGTCTCAATTATGTCCATTATTGGATCTTTTCAAGTTTTCGACCAAGCCTTTGTCATGACAAGTGGAGGCCCGGCTAAAGCGAGCTACACACTTGTTTATCACGTATACCAAACCGGCTTTCAGAATTTTAAATGGGGAGAAAGCTCCGCGGTGGCAATGATTTTATTTGTCATCATCTTAATCTTTACTCTCATTCAATTTAGAGTTTCTAAAAGGTGGGTTCATTATGAAGGCTAGTACAATTGAAATGAATAAACGTCCAGTAGTGGTTCAGAAAAAGAAATTTAAATTTAAGTTTTCCACTCTACTTGCTCATGTTGGTTTAATCATTGCTTCAGCAATTATGGTTTTTCCTTTTTTATGGACAATTAGCAGCTCGTTAAAAGATATATCACAAATATTCATCGTTCCTCCAGAGTTTATTCCGAAGCCGTTTGTTTGGTCGAATTACCCTGCATCATTGCAAGCAATGCCTTTTGGATTGGCCTATTGGAATAGTTTTTATATAACTATTTTAGTAGTGGGACTTCAGTTATTTACTGGCTCTATGGCTGCCTATGCATTTGCTAAAATTCGCTTTCGAGGATCAAATTTGTTATTCATCTTGTTCTTGGCTACTATGATGATTCCGAAACAAGTTACGATGATTCCTACATTTATGATTATGGATTATATCGGTTGGCTGGATACACATTTGCCGCTAATTATACCGGGTGCATTGTTTAACGCGTTTGCTGTATTTTTATTAAGGCAATTTATTATGGGAATACCAAATGAGTTGGAAGAAGCAGCAGTTATGGATGGAGCGAGCCCGCCTAGAATTTATTGGAGTGTAATACTACCACTTGTTCGGCCGGCACTTGCTGCAGTAGGGATCTTTATTTTTATGGGATCCTGGAATAACTTCTTAGAACCTTTGATTTACTTGACAACTCCAGAGCTTTATACAGTTCCTTTATTATTAAACTATTTTAAAGGACTTTATGTAACGGATTGGGCGCTTATGATGGCTGGTTCAACAATCTCCATTATCCCGGTCTTGATCATTTATATTGTTGCACAAAAACAAATTATTGAAGGGGTAGCTTTGACTGGAATAAAGGGATAACTACTTCTTATGCAAGAACCTTGGCATTGAACCAAGGTTCTTTTTTTATGTAAAAAAACCGCAATTTTCGTGTGAAAAGTGTTGACTATAACTTAAGGTGGGTGTTAAAATATAATATTTGACTAAAAATAATATAGTGTTATACTTAGTATATAGTGAACTTAGGAGTGATAAATTGTTTCAAATTGGTGATAAAGTATTGTATCCGATGCATGGAGCAGGTACCATCGAAGCAATTGAAGAAAAAGAAATATTAGGCGAACGCCGCCGATATTATGTAATATCTATTCCGATCAGTAATATGAATGTTATGATTCCAATAGGATCTGTAGAAACAGCAGGTGTACGGCCAGTAGCCGATAGCAAGACAATGAAGAGTATTATATTTGATTTTCATAATGAGGAGCCGACTTGTGGGCTTCCTTGGAAAGAAAGATATAAGCAAAATATGGAGAAGTTAAAGACCGGAGGTACGCTTGATGGAGCGGAAGTAGTACGAGATCTTTTACATCTTCAAAAAGAAAAACCACTCAATTCGAGTGAGAAACAGATGCTTAATGATGCATCAAAAATATTAATAAGTGAACTTAGCATCATTAAAGATATAAGCGAGACACAAGCTGCAGATTTATTAGTTATTTAATATGAACTATGGATTCTCATCATAAGAGAGTCCTTTTTTTATTTTAATAAAAACGTATTTCTAAGATACTTTGTAAAAAGATAGGATATTTTTACATTAGAGGAGGTACTAAATAGAGAGTTGAAAAATGATTATTAAAAAGCGTTTTGTAAATAAGGAGCTATCCTTTAAAGAAATCGCCCATCTTTGAAGATGACCAGTAGTATTACATAAATGGTGAAAAAATTCCCTTTTCTCAGCCTTTTCGATGTCTGCTATGTAACCATGGTTACACAATTTCCAGAGAAGCCTATAATTCCCCATTTCCACTTATACAACGCATACGAAATCAATCAATTATATTCCCGAATCAACTAAATCGGTTTTTTTGAAGTTAAGTAAAAGACCTTCAAATGTGAACAATCACCATAACAAAGTTGCATTCCTTTTATAAGGAAGAAACGCGTTTTACAAAAATAAGGGAATATACTAAATAGCACTCAGGAAAGGGATTATATGTGCATCTGGCAATCCATTTAATATTGAAAGAAAAAAGCTGGTATTAGTATGTGAAAACTGCAAAAGTATAGAAGTTATAGAGTTATCAATATTCAAGTTCATTGATGAAAATACCATTCTTTTTCCTGATAAAAAAATCACACTTAAGGATATTTATGAATGATGCTCCGTGGAAATTAATCCAAAAGATTGTAATAAGACACTTTAATAGTAGGAAAATGCAAAGGCTACATATTATGAAAGAAAAAATGTAATAATCTTTATAAAATAAGCTGTTATTTTCGGATTGAGATGAAATAGTGGCAATACTAGAAAATCCGTCTCAATTGAAATCGAATCGTGAAGGAGCGCTGGTAATCTCGGAAATGCCATTTCAATTGACCTCAAATCTCGCAGGAACACATGTAAATAAATTATTTTATTGACTCAATGAACTAATACAAATACGATAGACTTATCAGTTTTATAAGGAAGTGATTCGTTAACATGTTAAAAGCTTTAAAGTCATATACGTGGCAAATAAGCATTGTTGTCATCTTAACATTGGCAGGAATTTTACTAGAGCTATTGTTGCCTACGCTAATGGCGAATGTGGTTGATATCGGAATTGTAAACGGTGACATCCCATACATAGTAAAAACAGGCGTTTATATGATTATTTGTGCCTTGGCTGCTGTGTTTTTAACAGTAGGAGTATCTTACTTTGCTTCCAAAGTAGCACTTGGTTTTGGAAGAGATGTGAGACGGAATTTATTTGTTCATGTAGAAGATCTTTCCTTACAAGCATTCGATAAAATTGGAACAGCTTCTTTAATTACTAGGACAACAAATGATATTAAGCAAGTGCAGGATGTTCTCAATATGGTTTTACGTATGATGACGCGAGCACCCTTAATGCTGGTCGGTGGCGTCATTCTAGCAGTCTCTAGAGATGCAGGGTTATCACTCGTTTTTTTGGCTGCCTTGCCCATTCTGGCGTTGCTTATTTTCGTTATTTCAAGGAAAGCAATCCCACTATTTGTTTCATTGCAAAAGAAGACTGATCGACTAAATCTAATCGTTCGTGAAAATTTAACGGGCATCCGTGTTGTACGAGCCTTCAACAAAGTAAGCTTTGAAAAAAAGCGGTTTAATACGGCAAATGAAGACTTTCGTGACACAGGCATTAAAGTGAATAAGTTGATGGCCCTTATCTTTCCAGTCATGATGATTATCATGAATTTTACGAGTGTTGCTATCGTTTGGTTCGGGGCCATTCGTATTGATAATGGTTTGCTGCAAGTCGGAAATTTAATGGCTTTTTTACAATATGCGATGATGATTCTGTTTTCTTTAATCATGCTTTCCATGGGCTTTATTATGATTCCTCGTGCGCAAGCATCGGTCAATAGGATTAATGAAGTATTGAAGATGGAAGCCGAAATAGTAGATCCAGAAAATCCAAGAGAAATACCAACTGATAAAGGGTATGTAGAATTTCAAAATGTAACGTTTCGCTATGAAGGTGCGGAAAAACCAGTACTTGAAGATATATCATTTAAAGCACATCCAGGGGAAACAACAGCGATTATTGGCAGTACTGGGGCGGGGAAATCAACCCTCATTAAATTAATAGCCCGATTTTACGATGTCGAGGATGGGTCAATATTGATTGATGGGATTGATATAAAAGAAATGACTCAACAGACACTTAGAAACAAAATTGGCTACGTTCCGCAGAAAGCTTCTTTATTTAGTGGAAGTATAACGGATAATCTTCAATTTGGAAAAGAAGATGCAAGTGAAGAAGAGATGTTAGATGCTCTTGAAACTGCACAAGCCATTGATTTTGTATTGGATAAAGAAGATGGTATCCATACAAATATAGAGCAGGCGGGAGCTAATCTTTCAGGTGGTCAGAAACAGCGTCTTTCAATTGCCCGGGCACTGATTAGAAAGCCGGAAATCTATTTATTCGATGACAGTTTTTCAGCTTTGGATTATAAGACAGATTCGAAATTAAGAGCTGCATTAAATAAAGAGATACTTCATGCAACGATTATTTTAGTTGCGCAACGTGTAAGTACTGTCATCAATGCTGATCAAATTATTGTATTAAATGAAGGTAAAATTGCCGGAATCGGCACGCATCGTGAATTACTGGCTGAAAATAAAATTTACCAGGAAATTGTATCCTCACAACGTACAGAGGAGGAGGGCGCATGAGTAAAAATAATGAAAAAGGAACATCTTCTAGGGGACATGCTGGAGGCGGCCCTCCGCATATGATGCATGGAGAAAAGCCGAAGGAGTTCAAAAAAACGCTAAGACGCCTAGCGGGATATTTGAAGCCTCGTAAAAATCAATTAATATTTGTCTCAATCGCAGCTATTTTTTCTACATTATTTAATGTCATTAGTCCAAAGTTACTTGGTGATGCAACGACATCTATTTTTGCAAGTATCACAAAAGGAACAGGAATTGATTTCACGTTCTTAAGTCAGTTACTTTTAATATTAATAGGGTTATACGTTTTGTCTGCTCTTTTTGCTTATTTACAGCAATATATTATGGCAGGGGTCTCGCAAATGACGACCGCGGAACTTCGACAAGCTGTGAACGAAAAATTAACGAAGCTTCCTTTACGCTATTACGATCAGCATCCACATGGCGATGTGCTAAGTCGTGTTATTAATGATATCGATAATATCAATAACTCGATTCAACAAGCATTATCGCAATTGATTACATCTGCAATTGCCATCATTGGAACAATTATCATGATGCTAGTGATTAGTCCATTATTAACATTGGTGGCACTTATTACACTGCCATTAAGCGCCGTCGTCATTCGTTTTATCGCTTCATTTTCTCAAAAACATTTCGTGAATCAACAAAAAGAGCTTGGTAATGTAAATGGTCATGTAGAGGAAATGTTCTCGGGCCATCAAGTTGTAAAAGCATTTGGTCAAGAAAAAACATCCATTGAAAAGTTCGATGAAATGAACGATAGACTTTATGAATCAGGATGGAAAGCTCAGTTCATTAGTGGTATTATGATGCCGCTCATGACGTTTGTCGGAAATATTGGATATGTTTTTGTTAGTATTGCAGGTGGAATTCTTGTCCTAAACAGAACCATCTTCCTGGGGGATGTACAAGCATTTATTCAATATACACAGCAGTTGTCGCAACCTATGGCTCAAGCTGCCGGGATCGCAAATATGATTCAAACAGCGCTTGCATCAGCAGAAAGGATTTTCGCATTATTAGACGAAGAAGAGGAGAGGGTCGAAGAAAGATTGCCTGTTAACTTGGATTCGCTTGATGGAAGTATTTCATTTGAACATGTTCGATTTGGATATGATCCGGAAAAACCAGTCATTAAGGATTTGTCATTAGAAGTAAAATCTGGTCAAACGATCGCAATAGTTGGTCCGACTGGAGCTGGGAAAACAACCATTATAAATTTATTAATGAAGTTTTACGAGGTTAATAAAGGTAAGATTACGATCGACAAAATTAGTCTGCATGAATTATCAAGAGAACAGGTTAGGTCGATGTTTGCGATGGTTCTCCAAGATACATGGCTTTTCAATGGATCGATTCGTGACAATATTGCTTACGGACGGAGTGGCGCAACGGAAAAAGAGATTATTCGTGCAGCGGAAAGTGCATATGCTGACGATTTTATACGAACATTACCAGAGGGGTATGATACCATTTTAACGGAGGATGCCTCCAACATATCGCAAGGACAGCGTCAATTAATTACGATAGCTAGAGCTATACTAGCTAATCCAAAAATTCTTATTTTAGATGAAGCAACAAGTAGTGTAGATACGAGAACTGAAATGAATATTCAATTGGCTATGAATAAACTTATGGCAGGACGTACGAGTTTTGTAATTGCTCATAGACTTTCAACGATTCGGGATGCGGATATTATTTTAGTAATGAATGAAGGAGATATCATTGAAAAAGGCTCACATGATGAATTGATGAATCAAAATGGATTTTATGCTGATTTATATAGAAGCCAGTTTTCTGAAAAAAGTGCTGGTTAAACCGGCTTTCGTAAAAAACCATTGGGATTAATGTATTCCAATGGTTTTTTATAATAAATCTGCCATTCAATATTACACACAAAAAAAGCCAGGAAAAAATTCCTGGCTTTTTATCATATCTAGTTTTAGAGAAAGACGCTTTCGTCTTTCTATCAATCTCCCTTTGGATCTAACGCATCACGCAATCCGTCACCAACGAAGTTAAAGCATAGGACGGTGATCAAGATGAGTAGTCCTGGGAATGTTGGGTACCAAGGAGCTCTTATTAACACAGTTATACTTTGTGCATCTTGAAGCATATTGCCCCAGCTTGGAGTAGGGGGTTGAATACCAAGTCCAAGATAACTTAGGGCGGCTTCGGAAAGAATAACTCCACCAACTAATAAAGTCGCTGCTACAATAATCGGTCCCATAGCATTCGGTAAGATATGGCTAAAGATAATTTTAGATGCTCTTGTACCTATTGTCCTAGAGGCGAGAACGAATTCCCGGGTTCTTAAAGATAAGAACTCACCACGTACTAATCTTGCAGTACTTGTCCAAGATGTTAGGGCAAAGATGTAAATCAACTTATCCCAACCTGGTTGAAAAATCGTTACGATTGTAATAAGTAAAAATAAACTTGGAATGGAGATTACGATATCTACAAATCTCATAAGAATGGCATCCAATATCCCGCCATAGTAGCCGGCAAGTGCACCGATAGTTGTTCCAATAATGAGGGCACCCGCAACGGAACCAAAAGCTACCAATAAGGAGATTCGACCTCCGAAAAGGAGACGAGAGAAAATATCACGTCCAAAACGATCCGTTCCAAGCCAATATTCTTTACCTGGCGGTTTTAGCTTATCTCCCATTTTAACTAATTCGTGATTATGGGGAGCGATTAAGGGAGCAAAAATTGCCATAAGAATAATAATGAGTAAAATAATCGCACCAATGACGGCTAATTTATTTTTAAAAAACTTACGGAAAAATATTCTTGTTAATGTGTCGGGCTTTTGTGGTTTGGGATTTAATTCGAGTTCGTCTATTGCAGAATTTGTTGACATGTTAAATCCCTCCCTAATACTCAATTCGCGGATCAAATATTGCATAAAGAATATCCGCTACTAAATTTCCGATTACAACAAATACTGCTGAAATAACTGTAAGAGCCATAATGACTGGATAATCTCGGGTAAATGCCGATTCGATGAATAAACGACCAAGACCCGGCCAACTAAATACGTTTTCTGTAATAGCGGCTCCACTAATGAAAGACGGGATCATAAGACCAAAAATGGTGATGATAGGAATTAATCCATTTCGAAGCCCGTGTTTTAAAACAACCTTACCTTCTTTAAAACCTTTTGATTTTGCAGTTCGAATATAATCCTGTTGAAGGACATCAAGCATACTTGAACGTGTATAACGAGTTAAAGCAGCCATATCGGCAGCTGCTAATACAAATGCCGGCATGATTAAATGGTGAATTCTATCCCATATACTGAATGGAGCATTTAGAGTCGCAACTCCACCAGTTGGAAACCACTTAAGCTGAACTCCAAAAAAGAGAATCATCATTAAGCCGAGCCAAAAGTTTGGAGTAGCTACACCAAGAAACGAACCGACTGTCACTGTATAATCCCGTATTGTATAGGGCCGCATCGAAGAAAATATGCCCAAAGGTACGGCTATGAGGATTGCAAGTATAGTGGAAACACCCATGAGTAATAAAGTATTTGGTAAACGTGCCATAATCAACTCACTGACAGGAACGCCTCGTTCAATGATGGAAGTGCCAAAATCGCCTTGAACCATTTTACCAAGCCATACTACGTATTGTTTAGGAACGGGATCGTCTAAGCCGTATTTTTCTCTAAACTTTGCTTGGTCTTGTGGTTTTAAACTTGGATCCATCATTAATGTTGTAGGGTCCCCTGGTGCTAATTGAATAATGGCAAATGATAAGATCGAGATCCCGAGCAATAACGGAATGGCCATCAGCGTTCGACGAATTATATAGGAAATCATTGCCTATTCTCCTTCCAATTGAATCATCTATCTTAAATATACTGCATAGATGCAGGACATTAGTTTTCAAGTTAATATTATAACACAGGAAAAAGGGGAAGCGGACAATCCATTTCCCCCTTTTTAAAAAAAGCAATTCTTATTTAGCTGGTTTCAACCACCATTTGTGTGGGTGATAGATATAGTTTTTAGCATGGAACTCATAACCTTGAAGCTCAGCTGGCATTGCACGATATTCTTCTGGATAGTAAAGGAAGCTATATGGTTGGTCCTCTGCAATTCCTGCTTGGACTTGTCCAATTTGTTCTTTACGCTTATCTTTATCTCTTTGTTGTAGTTGCTCATCCATTAATTTATCTAATTCTGGGTTAGAGTAACCAGCAAAGTTTAATCCTTCAGCAATTTCTTTCGTATGGAAAATACCACTTGGGTCTGGATCTGTTGCAAGGCTCCAACCTAGAACGATTGCATCAAAGTTCCATACACCTGGATCGATATCAGCAATTAGAGAGCTGAATTCAACGATCATTGGTTTAACTTCAATCCCAACTTCTTTCAATTGTGCTTGAAGAAGAACTGTAATATCTTCACGTACTTTGTTACCTTGGTTTGTTTTTAATTCAAATGAGAAACGTTTTCCATCTTTTTCAAGAATGCCATCAGAGCCTGGTGTCCAACCTGCATCAGCAAGCATTTGCTTCGCTTTTTCAGGATCAAAATCGAATTTAGGAACATCAGGATTGTAAGCCCAGCTTAATGGACTTTCAGGAACGTCGGCAACTTCACCTTTTCCGTCCATGATTTCATCAACAATTTGTTGACGATCAATTGCATGTGTAATAGCTTGACGAACTTCTTTGTCTTTAAATAGGTCATTACGTAGGTTATAACCTAAGAAACTGTATGATAGAGCAAGACCATGTTCAAGTTTAACTCCAATGGAATCAGCGAAACTTTCAACTGTTTCTACATCAGATTGTGGTACTCCAGCCCAGAAATCAATGTCTCTGTTTTGAAGTTGAGTTAACATAGCGTTCGCATCAGGAACAATCTTCATTGTAATAGAATCTAAATGTGGACGACCTTGATAATAGTCATCAAATGCTTCTACTTTTACGTATTCACCTGGTTTGTTTTCAACGAATTTAAATGGACCAGATCCAATAGGAGTTTTTGTATTAAATTCATTTTCACCAAGTTCAGTAATTGGAACATCTTTAAGAATATGCTCAGGAAGAATTCCGAAGCTTAATCCAACAGATGGGAACTGTACATCCACTTGTTTTAAAGTGAATTTAACAGTTAAATCATCCACTTTTTCAACTTTTTCTAATGCTTCAAAATATGATTTACGAGGACCGTCATAGTCTTTACTTAATGGGATATTGTAAGTGAAAACTACGTCGTCAGCAGTTAAAGGCTCACCGTCATGGAATTTAATTCCGTCACGAAGTTTAACTGTATAAGTAAGACCATCTTCAGATTCATCTACTTTTTCTGCCATTGCATCATCTGTAGTAGGATTGAATTCTAAGTCAGAGCCGATTAAGCTGTCATAAATAAGACCTTCAACGTCAGAACTTACGCTGTCGTTTGAATATAATGGGTTAAATAAAGTAGGTTTACCACTTGACCCGATAATTAAATCTCCGCCATCAACTGGCTCATCACTTTCTGCTGGTTCTTCAGTTTTTTCACCAGAATTACCACTGTCGTTGCCCTTGTTATTGTCTTTTGGAGCAGCGTCATTGCCGCCACAAGCAGCCAAGAACATGGAAAGTACAAGCATCATGCTTATTAAAAGCCATGCAGGTTTCTTCATTGTTTTCCCCCCATAAAATAGTATTCCATAATTAATCACTACTACTTAGATTGATTAGATGCATCTCCCCCTTTCAAGTGTCCCATTTTGTTACTTATCTTGATATAAATGACAAGCAACAAAATGTTCAGGCTTTACTTCTTGAAATTGTGGGACTACTTTTCGACAAATATCCATAGCCATAGGGCAGCGTGTATGGAATACACACCCTGTAGGTGGATTTGCCGGACTTGGTAGCTCTCCCTTTAATACAATTCTTTCTCGTGGCTGAGCACCTTTTTTTCTAGGGACAGGCACTGCTGAAAGAAGTGCTTGCGTATAAGGATGCAGTGGTTCTCCATATAAATCAGCTTTAGGAGCCATTTCCATCATTTTACCAAGATACATAACACCGACGCGATCACTAATATGACGGACGACACTTAAATCATGGGAAATAAATATATAAGTAAGACCAAAATCGTCTTGTAAATCTTTCATTAAGTTGATAATTTGAGCTTGGATAGATACGTCCAAGGCAGATACTGCTTCATCAGCGATAATTAAATCAGGATTTAAAGTCAATGCACGAGCGATTCCGATTCTTTGGCGTTGACCACCTGAGAATTCATGCGGATACCGGTTGATAAAGGATGGATTGAAACCAACTCGATCAAGTAATTCAGCTATTTTTTCGTCACGCTCTTTACGATTGTACAATTTATGAGTAATCATTGGTTCGGTCAAAATTGATTTCAATGTTTTCCTAGGATTCATTGAAGCGTAAGGATCCTGGAAAATCATTTGAATATTTTTACGGACGGAGCGCCTTAATTCTTTTTCAGACATTTTGGAAATATCTTGGTTGTTAAAAATAATATTCCCTTCTGTAGGATCGTATAGCCTGATAAGGGTTCTACCAGCAGTCGATTTTCCACAGCCCGACTCACCCACAATACCGAGAGTTTCTCCTTTTTTTACATGAAGATTTATTCCATCTACTGCTTTCACATGTCCAACCGTTCTTTGGAGAATACCAGCTTTAATAGGAAAGTGTTTTTTTAAATTATTTACCTCTAATAAATATTCTGACTTTTTGTCATTCGAGAGGCTTTGTTTGTCTTTAACATGAGTTGTCATACTGTAGCCTCCTCCTTGTCGTATAAAAAGCAGCGTACTGAACGTTTTCCATCAATCGTCATCAAGCTCGGCACTTCTTGGAGGCAACGATCAAAAGCATGAGGACAACGTGGTGCAAAACGGCAGCCTTTCGGGAAGTTTTCCGGTGAAGGTACATTACCTTGGATAGGGACTAGTCGATCCGTATCCATTTCAAGAGAAGGAATGGATTCCATCAATCCTACAGTATATGGGTGAAGCGGCTCGCCAAAAAGATCATCTACATCGGCTTCTTCTACTACTTGGCCACAATACATAACGAGTACTTTATCGGCGATATCAGAAACTACGCCTAAATCATGTGTGATAATTAAGATAGAAGTATTTGTTTTATCACTTAACTCTTTCATTAAGTCTAAAATTTGTGCTTGAATCGTTACGTCAAGGGCAGTAGTAGGCTCGTCTGCAATTAGCAGCTTCGGATCGCAGCTCATCGCAATTGCGATCATGACCCTTTGTCTCATTCCGCCAGATAAACGATGTGGATAATCGTGAATGATTTCTTCAGCACGAGAAAATCCTACCATTTTTAATAAATCAATCGCTTTTCTTGTAGCTTCTTTTTTTGACATTTTCTTATGATATATAAGAACTTCAGTAATTTGTTCGCCAATCGTCAATACAGGATTTAATGATGTCATTGGCTCTTGGAAAATCATAGAGATATCGTTGCCACGAACTCGGCACATTTCATTCTCTGATAGTTTTGCTAAATCAGTTCCATTAAATAAAATTTCTCCATCAACAATCTTTCCGGGAGGGCTAGGGATTAATCTCATAATAGAGAGAGAGGTAATACTTTTCCCTGATCCAGACTCACCAACAAGCGCAACTGTTTCACCTTTATTAATTTTTATATCTACGCCATCAACAGCGGGGATAACCTTTTTTCTATTGAAAAAATGTGTCTTTAAATTCTTGACTTCTAGTAAAGTAGTCAATTAAAAGTCACCTTCCTTGTTCTAAGACTATTTAACTATAAAACACGATATTAATAGATTGTATAATATATATATAAATTGCTCAATAAAATAATCGTTTTCACCATAAAAAACTATTATTCCAATATATTAAAGTTTTCAGTAAAATCTTATGGCTCATATGTATATTATTACAGATTAATTACGAATACAATAACTTTTTGAAAATTAATATAGCATTAAGTTTGGTCATTTATTATTTTTTTATAAAACAATCATACATAATAGCTTATTTTTTTGAATTCGTATGTTTTATTTATCCCCTGTAGTTAACGTATTATACTAAAATAAAATAGCGATTAATAATTATTTTTTAAGAGAATAATATAATAAATTAAAAAATGTATGTATTTACATATTTATGCAATTAATCCACAAATTATAAAAGCCGTTCCTAAAAGAAGGAACGGCTTCGTTATCTAGTCTTTTTGCCAGTAATGAGATTGAAAATGAAAAGGACGAGAGCAGCTATTAGCAAAATGTGGATGAGCGCGCCGCCAATTTTTGCTATAAATCCAAGTAACCATAGTACGATTAATATTCCAATAATGGTCCAAAGCATAGATCAAAATCCTTTCGCTAGCTAATTTTTGATGCTTATTATTAAAGTACCCTATGTATACATTTTTAAAACTTCCTTGTCCGTGGAATAATCAGGACATTCGATATGGGAGGAAATGTTGAATAAAAACATTTTATCGTAAGAGAATATAGTTGGAGGTGAAAAACATGCAATTGGCATCGCATGAGCTTCATGATCTAAGTGAACTTATTGCAAGTTGTTTTAATACTGTAACTTGCATGGGGATGTTTATTAACCAAGCTCAGGATCCTGAATTAAAATCATTGCTTCAAAGACATTATCCAAAGCATATTGAAGATTACAATTTAAAAGTGGAATTTGTTCAAAGTTCTTCAATACCAGATATTTCAAAATTTCAACCAGACGTATTATCGCCAAAGTTAAATAATTACACACAGCCACCAGTAAACTTAACTCAAGCAGCTGCTCCACGAACAAATGCACAAACTCACAATGATCGAGAAATTGCCACAGCATATTTACTTAATCAAAAAGCTGCCGCAAAAAACTATGCCGCTTCCGTTCTAGAGTGTGCTAATCCTACATTAAGAACATTTTTAGAAAATGCATTTCTCAATAGCAGCCGCCATAGCTACGAGATTTGGGAATATATGATGCAAAAGGGGTACTATCCGCTTACACCAGCTACAGGAGAAGCAATCCAAACAATTGGAAGCTTGTATCAGCCTGTACAGCAATTTCCATATATGGGTGATTCGACGACTATGCAGCAGCATTTACAGTAAGGAATTATTAAAAAAAGCCAAGTATCTTCTATTTGAAGATACTTGGCTTTTGAATTGGAAATTGTGATGTTGAAATAAGTTCGAAATTGCGATTGGAAATACTAAAAAGTCGTGATTTCAAGCTTTAATCGCATATGATTCGGACTCATAAACTGAAAGGTCACGATTAAGTTCGAAATTCTTTCTAATTTGGACTGTAAAATTAAAAAGTCCCGACTTTAATCCGAACCAGCGCTCGATTCGAACTGAAAAAAATAAGGATTTAAGTGCTTTATTTTATACTTTCAAGAAATTCGTTTACTTGTTCCGGTGATTTTGCATTTGCACTGTGTAAATGGGCTGTTTTTTCACCATTTTGGAAACGGAGCAAGCTAGGAATACCCATGACCGCATTTTTTTCAGCGATTTCAGGAAATTTATCACGGTCTATCTCATACCAACTGTACTGGCTATTTGCCTTCACAATATCGTCGATGAACATATCCATGCGTTTACAATCTGGGCACCAATCAGCTTCAAATTTCACGATAACGGGGCTGCTGCCTGAAATAATTTCTTCAAATTGTTCTTTAGTTTTAATTTCTTCCATATATACCACCTCCTTATTGATATCTTATAAGCTTAGACTAAGCAATTCAATTTTCAAGCATTCCATCAATATTGTGAAAACCACAAATTCCTACTTTTTATATTTAACTTCATTCAGTATAATGATAAGATGACCAAAGATGATTTTTGCTGAATTATAAAGTTGATATCTGCTTCAATCATCATAGTGTTGGAATTACCAACAAAAAGAAAACTATAAAAGCCTATTAATATAGAGGAGACGAAGTGATGACTTCTCAAAAAAAACCAATTCCTAAAATAGATTATGGTATCATTTTATCATTAATGTTATTGACAATCGTCAGTTTAATTACTATATTTAGTGCCCAAAAAACAGGACAATATGGTTCGACGAATTTTGTTTTGCAGCAGGTTATGTGGTATGCGATTAGTACAGTGGCAATAGTTGTGATTGTTCAGCTGGATTCAGACCAGATGAAAAAAGTCGCATGGTATTTGTATGGATTTTGTTTACTATTATTAATCGGTTTAATTATCGCTCCTGAAACGAAACTAACTCCGATTAGAAATGGTGCGCAAAGTTGGTATGTGATTCCGGGGGCGGGAGCAATTCAACCATCAGAGTTTATGAAAGTTTTTACTATTATCGTACTCGCAAAATTGACGGCAGGACATCATCTTAAATTTATTAATAAGAGTGTTAAAACTGATATTTGGCTTTTAATCAAGCTTGTAGTAGTTACGATGATTCCAACTGCTTTAGTCTTCAAACAACCTGATTTAGGTACATCACTCGTATTTGGATGTATTTTACTAGCGGTTATTCTTGTTTCCGGAATAACGTGGAAGCTGCTATTTCCGCTTTTTTCATCCATGGCTGTTTTGGTCGGAGGCGTGCTTTATGTTGCGATATTTCAGCATGAGCTTTTAAAAGGAATTTTGGCAGACCATCAATATAAAAGAATATATTCGTGGCTCGATCCACATTCGTATCGATCAGATGAAAGCTTTCAACTAGTTAAATCATTACTCGCAATTGGGTCAGGACAAACAACAGGAAAAGGCTATAGAAGCGGGGAAGTATATATGCCGGAAGCCCATTCTGACTTTATTTTCAGTACTGTAGGAGAGGAATTCGGCTTTATTGGCGGCAGTATTGTGATCAGTTTGTTTTTTATGCTAATCTATCAAATCACCAAAACAGGGATAGAAACGAAAAATCCTTTTTATTCTTATATTTGCGCCGGAGTTGTAGCGATGATGGCATTCCACGTTTTTGAAAATATCGGTATGACTATTGGGCTGGTTCCCATTACTGGAATACCATTGCCATTTATTAGCTATGGGGGAAGTGCGTTGCTTGGAAATATGATGGCGGTTGGAGTAGTTTTATCGATTCGCTATCATTATAAAAAATATATGTTTTCTGATGACTAAGAAGGCTGACCGATGATGGCAGCCTTCTTTTCCTTATTCTAGCGTTCCAGATTCGGAAATCGTAACATTTGAATGGATACGGAATGTTATATTTTTATAATCCTCTTTCCATTTTTTTTTGTCAAAATTCCTATGCTGCTGGATGAACTTTCGCTCAATTCCGACAGGATCAATTCCTTTTTCCTGAAAATCGGTTAGTAACTTCAATACCTTTTTCTCTATACTTTTTTCCGCATTTTTAGTAATTTTATTTTTAATACCGCTCTTCAACTTTCTTCCCGTATATTTTGTTATAATACCTGTCATATTGTATTCGATATCAACAGTCATTTTCTTCAAATCTGTTTTAATGGAAGAGTTTGATTTTATGTTTTGGATGGTTGCACCATGATCTTCTACACTTACATCTAAACTCCCTTTGTTATGTCGATCAACTAATAGCTTGAAATAAAACATTTCATCAGTCGGAATTTTATACACTACCTTATCTTTTGAAAAGATTGCAAGTCCGTCTATTTTTACTTTTTCATTTGAAACCTTTTTCAAAATAGGAAGAAAAGATCCTTTTGCCTCCTGAAAAAAATCAGCCGCATACATATGTAGATTTGTTTTTGGGATATCACGATGTTTAATATTTGTTTCAATCATAGTGGAAATAAATTTACCATTTCCCTCAGTCCCATATTTCCCCATTAGAAGATCATGTGCAGATCCTTCTGAGATCATTAAATATAACCGGGAACCCACACTCGGCTCTCTTTGCAACGTATCGATAATTGGATAAATGCCTTTTTTCGCCGTCTGCATGTCAATAACAATGATATCGAGATCTCCGATTAAAATCGGTGATGTTGCTTCCCTAGATAAATGATCGAGAAGGCCAGCATCTTTATTCATAGTCATCGTTATATTATTATCTTCCGCCTTTTTTTCTTCATTATAAAGAGTGTATACGCCCGTAACTTTAATGTTATTTTCATCAATATAATCAATCCCACCTGCGTTAATTAAGGTTAGATTATCAATGACTTTTGTCTGCACACATCCAGCTAATATGATTAGAAGCAGAGAAAAAATAAACATGTTCTTCCTCATTTCTTCACCTTCTTTACAATAAGTAAAATGATAAATAAAAGCGGAATATAAATAAAATTGATGATAAAGCCCGCTTGATTGAGGAAAGAAAGAAAGAAATAAATTTGATTTCTTGTTTGAAATAGAGGCACAATAAACAAGATTACGGCGGAAATCCAAACTAGTGCACTTCGTTGTGTCGTTTTAATTGTTTTCTTCATGATTCTGCTTGCACACCAAAGGGGAATGCATATATTTGGAAGAATGACCATGAACCAAGTGGCAATTCCAATATATTCAAACCGCCACATAAAAGAAAGCTTCACTATTTTCCAAATCGACAAAGTGGCCCAAATAATATGTTGGAGCTGCGATTCACTATAATAGCCGAATGAAATAAACGTAATAAATAAGTAAATGATACATGTAAACAATAATCCGAAGTGTGCCCATTTTTTTGATTTCTTTGGATTTTGGATAAACGGATAGTAGTAAAGCAAAGTTTCATAGCCTAAATAAGCAATGGATAGTTGCAATATTGCTTTATAAATATCTTTTAAGGAATGGTGAAGAATTGGCAAAAAATCGCTATAGTCCGAAAAAGGCACAGCGAAAAGAAAAGCAAAAAATAAATAAAACGGAATGACAACACTAAAAAAAGCAATCCCTGTAACTGTTCTTATGCCACCATTGACAATATATATCGCCAGAAGCAAAAAGCTGAAAGTAAACCAAAACACACTTAAATCTTGAAAGAGCCAAATCTGTAAAATTTCGATATATGTGCGGGTAACAGCGATAACCATTAAGATGAAATAAACAGAGAAAACAAGATTGAATACTCCGCCTATATATTTTCCAAAAATAAAGAGATGTGTATCATTCATATCCCCTTTTCCGAGCTCGGCAATTTTATAAATAATAAAAAGAATGATATGTGATAATGCACATGCAATTAGGACGGCAATCCAAGAATCATAGCCGGCACTTTTAGATATTTGTCGTTGGAAACCGAGGACACCAATCCCAATCTGCATGGAATGGACTAGGAAGAAAACGAGATATGGTGAAATTTGCACTCCCTTTATGGTGCTGCTCATTGTGATGTCCTCCAGACTTTTCATTCATCAATATCCTTCTTTTTATTTTCTTTATTTGTTTGAAAGCGTACCGGCTTTTGGCTATGTAAATAACCTGGACGTAATTGCCCTTTGTAAAAAGGGAACCTAATAAAAGCATCTTTCAAGTCTGTAAGTCTTGGTGGATAAACTGGCTCTAAGTAAGGTCGCCCTAATGATTTTAATTGAATAAGATGTGCTAATATTATGCAGACGTTTATGACAATTCCGAGAAAGCCCCATAATTGAGCGAACAGCAAAAAAGGGAAGCGGATCAATCGGATTGTCGTGCTTATTTTATATACTGGTGTAGTAAATGATGCTAAAGCAGCGATTGAAACGAGAATTAACAAAACATTACTTGTCAAGCTTGCTTCAACGGAGGCCGTCCCGAGGACGATACCTCCGACGATGCCGATTGTTTGTCCAACCTTTGTCGGAAGGCGGGCTCCAGCTTCACGAAGGAGTTCTATCGTAATTTCTAAGAACAAAGCTTCCAGAAAAGGCGGGAAAGGGACATGCTTTCTGGAACTTATAATGGAAGCCATTAAGTCTTTTGGAATGATTTCTGGATGATACGTTAAAATGGCAACGTACATTGGTGTGGCAAAAATCGAAGCGGTCACTCCAATTATTCTCAAAATTCTTATGAAAGAAGCTACTCCCCAACTCATTAAATAATCTTCAGCTGAACTAAAGAAAGACATAATAGAGGATGGCCCCATAATGGCAAAAGGGGATCCATCCGAAATGACTGCAACTTTTCCCTCAACTAGTGATGAAATGACCTTTAAAGGTCTTTCACTATTTAATAACTGGGGGAAGGGAGAATTCTTGTTGTCAGCGATCATTTCTTCAATATAGGCACTATCTTGAATTTGATCAAAATTGATATTCTCTATTCTTTGTCTCATTGTGTTTATATTGTCTGTTTTGGTAAGGCCGTCAATGTAAATGATGGCTACCCTTGTTTTAGTCAATGTTCCGACGATTACTTCTTCAATTACGAGCTCTTTGATAGGAAGCCTTTTTCTTATTAAGTTAAGGTTTTTTTCAATTGATTCTACAAAGCTTTCTTTCGGTCCACCTACTGTAAATTCTACTTCAGAAGGCGATACTTCCCGTCCAACCTCTTCAGTTGCAGGTAATAACGCTACAGTTTTATCTTTGTTATTCAGCCGAATCATAATCCAGCCGGTAAGTAATTTTTCCTCTATATCAGCTGGATCCGATGTGATATTACAATCACGTGAAGGCATCATATACTTTATATCTTCAAGAGTATTAAAATTCCCATATAGTAAATAAGGCATCAAATCTTTTTGTGTAATTTTGTCATCCACCAAGGTAGAAATATATGCAACGAGAAAGGAAGTGTTTGATGGTTCATTGATTGCTTCTGATTGTTTAAAGTCTTTTGACTTGGATAATATTTCTATGATCTCCGAAAGGGATTTTACCGGATTAATAATATTGGATGTGATCTTTTTTTGTTTTTTGGAGTACAATGTCATCAATCTCTCCCTATAAAGTGAATGTTTGTTTTATCTGTGCCCGTTTTCACATAAAATATTCTTATATAAAAAAAGAGATGCAAACGGCAAGGTGTTTGCATCTTAGTCAGTTATTGCATTTGCCCGCTATAGGGGAATTGGTTTGTATAACCAGTATGCTGCTGGTATGATTGCTGAATTTTCTGCGCATCCTGGACCTCCATGCTATACCAGCCTTTTTGAAACATAAGATTGAATAAATCTCTTTGCATTTGTTGGGTTTCTGTAAAAATAGATAACAAATCATCGTATAAGTGTTGGTGACTCGCTTCGTGTAGGGCTGTTGTGTATGCTTGAGTCATATATTTTTCAGTAGAAAGCAAATCGTTTATAAAATCTCGATCATTCATTGTTGGAGTTTTAGGAACTTGAGTCGTTGGATTTTGAATTTTACTTTGATTTTGATTTTGCATAATGAGCCTCCTGTTTTATTTTCTAGCTACAGCGCTTATCGACTAGCAAACTTCCTGTCCTCTTTCTCACGATAAGTCAACATCAATTCGCCTTTCGGGCTCATTGTGTTTCCTTTATCTCAGTCAGAGGCCGAAAAAGGAACGTCGACTAAGACCCGCCACGTCCTGTGGCAACGTCGACGGACCCACATCCTGTGGGCTCGTACGTCGATGTACAGACGCTTTCGCTTTTCTTTGTCCAGCTCCAGCGTCTATCGACTAGCAAACTTCTTGTCCTCTTCCCTACGATAAGTCAACATCAATTCGCCTTACGGCTCATTGTGTTTCCTTTATCTCAGTCAGAGGCCAAAGAAGGAACGTCGACTAAGACCCGCCACGTCCTGTGGCAACGTCGACGGACCCACATCCTGTGGGCCCGTACGTCGATGTACAGACGCTTTCGCTTTTCTTATTGCATTATTGAATTGTTTTGTTGTTTTTCCTCTAAATGTCCGAGAATCTTCATATAATGTTGTTGATGCATTTGTCCGCAGGCATCTAGCTGGGTTTTGATTTGCTGGTCTTGACATTGAGAAGCTGCGAAATGAGCTTTTTTCATGACTAGTAAATTCCAAGACAACATATCATTAATATAAGCAAAATCCTTTGTAGTAATGACATGCGGCGGCTGTTGCATTAAGTTCTGTTGGTTTTGTGGCTGCTGCATCATATTTTGCTGATTTTGCATTTGTTGATTATGCATATCTAGATCCTCCTTTATTATTTCTGTACTTAGCATGCCTGACCATTTTCTTTTTTATGTAAGAAAATAAATGTTAAAATGAAAACGAACACATTAAAGGTTCAAGGGAGAAATGAATCGTGGAAAAAATAATGCGGACATTCTTTTTATTTTTATCGAAAAATAGATTCCTAACGAAAATGGCAAAAAAATATGGACTCAGATTTGGGGCTTCAAAATTTGTAGCAGGGGAAACGATTGAGGAAGCTGTCCATGTCATTAAGGAATTAAATAATAAAGGGTTATCCGTAACGATTGATTTCTTAGGGGAGTTTGTGGATAGTGAACAGGAAGCGAATGTAATGGCTGATAATTCTATCCATGCGATCCAAGCAATTAGAAAAGAAAGACTAAATGCACAATTATCATTGAAGCTTACATCAATGGGGCTTGATATTTCTGATGAACTTGTACTTTATAATATGAGGAGAATCATGGATGTGGCTGCTAGGAATCAAGTTTTTGTGACGATTGACATGGAGGATTATGCCCGTTGTGAGAAGATATTGCAAGTATATAAAATGTTAAAATCAGAGTACGAAAACATCGGGACCGTTTTACAGGCTTATTTGTATCGGGCTGAACAGGATTTAAATCATCTAGCCAGACATTCGGCTAATTTAAGACTTGTAAAAGGTGCATATAAAGAATCGGCAGAAGTTGCCTTTCCGTTTAAAGAAGAAGTGGATAAAAACTTCAAAAAATTGATTGCCGCCCATATATTAAATGGACACTTTACTGCTGTCGCCACCCATGATGAAAAAATCATTGAATATATGAAACTATTTGTTTTGGAAAAGCAGATTGACTATGACTTATTTGAATTTCAAATGCTTTATGGGATTAGGTCTGAACGCCAACTTGAACTTGTAAAAGAAGGATACAATATGAGAGTGTATGTGCCATATGGGAAGGATTGGTATGGTTACTTTATGCGCAGATTAGCGGAAAGGCCAGCCAACGTTGCATTTGTACTAAAAGGAATATTCAAAAGATAGAATTTTTTAAGATTAAAAGATTGCACATAAAGAATATTTTCGATATATTAATAATAATTATATACTCATAAGTGAGCATTTTTTTACCGTAAAAATGAATGAGTATTCATTCAAAAAATAGAGGGGGAGTTACTTTTGACTTTCAGCATTAAAAAAGCCGCTGTTTTAGGCTCAGGAGTCATGGGTTCAGGAATTGCAGCTCATCTTGCAAATGTTGGTATTCCCGTATTATTGCTTGATATCGTTCCTAAAGAATTAACAAAGGAAGAAATGGCTAAAGGATTGTCGTTAAAAGACAAGGAAGTTCGGAATCGTATGACAAACTTGGCGCTAGCAAAACTGTTGAAACAAAAGCCTGCACCTCTTACCCATAAAAATCGCTTATCATACATCAGTCCAGGCAATCTTGAAGATGATATAGAAAAATTATCGGAAGTCGACTGGATCATTGAAGTTGTAGTTGAAAAACTTGAAGTAAAAAAGAAAGTGTTTGAGCAAGTCGATAAATATAGAAAGAAAGGCTCAATCGTAAGTTCCAATACATCTGGAATCTCGGTCGAAGCAATGGCGAAAGGCCGCTCAGATGATTTTCAGAAGCACTTTTTAGGGACTCACTTTTTTAATCCTCCACGTTATTTGAAATTACTTGAAATCATTCCAACCGAGAAAACTGATAATAATGTTTTAGCTTTCATGCAACAATTCAGTGAGGATATTTTAGGAAAAGGTGTGGTTGTTGCAAAGGATACACCGAATTTCATCGCAAACCGCATCGGAACGTACGGTTTGCTTGTGACGGTAAGAGAGATGCTAAAAGGCGGATTTAGTATTGGGGAAGTTGATTCGATTACAGGTACACTGATTGGCCGGCCAAAAAGTGCAACCTTCCGGACATTGGACGTTGTTGGTCTCGACACCTTCATTCATGTTGCGAATAATGTTTACGAACAAGTTGAAGGAGACGAAAAGAAAGTATTCGAAGTACCTGAATTCATGAATAAGATGCATGAAAATGGATGGCTAGGCAGTAAGTCGGGTCAAGGGTTTTATTTGAAGCAAGGAAAAGACATATTGGAATTAAATCCAGAAACACTTGAATACGCACCACGAAAAAGCTTAAAGACCCCAGGAATTGAAATGGCAAAACAAGCAAAAGGAACGGCGCAAAAAATGAAAGCGCTTGTATACTCGGAAGATAAAGCTGGAAAGCTCCTTTGGAATATTATGGCCCCAGTACTCGCGATTTCGGCGCAACTATTAGGTGAAATTGCCGACTCGATTGTATCAATTGATCAGGCGATGAAATGGGGATTTGGATGGAGATTAGGACCATTTGAAACATGGGATGCGATTGGCGTTGAGAAATCCGTTCAGAAAATGGAAGAGCAAGGGATTCAAGTTCCTACTTTTGTGAAAGAGATGCTTGATGCAGGATTTACATCATTTTATAAGGACGTAGACGGGCGTAAGTTATATTTTTCAAATGGAGAGTATAAAGAAATTCTCAAAAATCCAAAAGAAATCGACTTGAAGGTATTAAAAAAAGAAGGGAAAGTACTTAAGAAAAATAGCGGAGCTAATTTAATAGATTTGGGAGATGACGTTCTTTTACTAGAGTTCCAGTCGCCAAATAATGCTATTGGCTTTGATATTATTCAAATGATCAATTATGCCATTGATGAAGTGGAGAGGAATTATAAAGGTCTTGTCATTGGAAATCAGGGCAAAAACTTTTGTGTTGGAGCCAATCTTGCAATGATTTTAATGGCGGCCCAAGACGATGATATTTTTGAGATCGATATGATCGTGCGCCAATTCCAGCAAGCGATGATGAAAATTAAATATAGTAAGAAGCCTGTTGCCGCTGCCCCTTTTGGGATGTCCTTAGGTGGTGGTGCAGAAGTTTGTCTTCCTTGTGCACATATACAAGCGTCGATGGAAACGTATATAGGCCTTGTTGAAACTGGAGTTGGACTTATTCCAGGAGGCGGTGGAAACAAGGAATTGTACTTGAAGCTGTTGAACGAAATGCCGGACGGAATGGCTGATTTACAAAAAGTGGCTAATCGTGTTTTTGAAACGATCGCGATGGCGAAAGTATCAACTTCTGGAGAAGAAGGAAGGGAAAATCATTTTCTAAACGATCAAGACGGCATTAGCATTAATGGGGATCATCAGCTATACGATGCAAAACAGGCTGTTATTGCGTTACACAATCAAGGCTATATCCCACCAGCAAGGAGAAAAATCCCGGTTACGGGAGAAACTGGCTATGCCACTCTCCTACTTGGAGCGGAAGCGATGCATCTATCAGGCTATATTTCCGATCATGATATGAAAATTGCGAAAAAGCTTGCTTATGTCATCGCAGGAGGAAATCTTCCTTATGGGACAGAAGTGGAAGAACAATATTTACTAGATTTGGAGCGCCAAGCATTTTTAAGTTTAATAGCAGAGCCGAAATCTCAGCAACGTATGCAGCATATGCTTGTTAAAGGAAAACCACTACGGAACTAAAAATGGAAGTTCAGGCTTAAATAATCGAAAAGTAAAACCACTAAGAACATAGGGGGGATACCATGCGAGAGGCGGTAATAGTCGCAGGAGCAAGGACGCCTGTTGGGAGAGCGAAAAAAGGAACACTTGCCCATATGCGACCAGATGATTTAGGAGCGATTGCGGTTAAAGAAACATTGAAACGTGCAGGGAATTATGAAGGGAATATTGATGATTTAATCATTGGCTGTGCCATGCCTGAGGCGGAGCAAGGCATGAATATGGCGCGGTATATAGGAGTGCTTTCTGGTCTCCCTAATACAGTACCGGCGATTACAATCAATCGTTATTGTTCATCCGGCTTGCAGTCAATTGCGTATGCAGCTGAAAGAATTATGCTAGGGAATGCTGATACGATTATTGCCGGTGGAGCAGAGTCTATGAGTCTAGTACCAATGATGGGTCATGTCGTAAGACCAAATGTCAAAATTGCCGAAAGCATGCCGGAATATTATATGGGAATGGGTCATACAGCAGAGGAGGTAGCACGAAGGTTTCATATTTCACGTGAGGATCAAGATGCGTTTGCAGTCAGAAGTCATCAAAAAGCAGCAGCGGCGATTGCGGAAGGGAAATTCAATGATGAAATTGTCCCTGTAAATGTTGTATCACGCTCTGTCGAAGATAACAAACTAGTCGAAAAAAATATAGAATTTGCGATGGATGAAGGTGTCCGTCCCAACACAAATATGGAAATTCTATCAACACTTCGCCCGGCCTTTTCTGTAAGTGGCACGGTCACTGCGGGGAATGCGTCGCAAACGAGTGATGGAGCAGCGGCGGTCATGGTTATGGACCGTGAAAAAGCTAATTCGCTAGGGCTGACCCCGATGATTAAATTCAGATCCTTTGCAGTTGCAGGAGTTGCGCCTGAAATTATGGGAGTCGGCCCTGTTGAAGCAGTTCCAAGGGCATTAAAAATGGCGGGCCTTCAACTTTCGGATATAGGTCTTTTTGAATTAAATGAAGCTTTTGCCTCTCAATCGATCCAAGTCATACGTCAGTTAGGACTAAATGAAGAAATGGTCAATGTTAATGGAGGAGCGATTGCACTTGGTCACCCACTTGGTTGTACAGGAACGAAGTTAACACTCACTCTTGCTCATGAAATGAAACGGAGGAATGTTCAATTTGGAATAGTGACGATGTGTATCGGCGGGGGCATGGGAGCTGCTGGAGTATTTGAGTTAGTTTAATGACTGGGAGGGAAAACGATGGAAAGTAAAACGGAAAAACTGATTAAAGGCGGCGCGTTTTTAATCGAAGATATTTCTGCTGACCAAATGTTTACACCAGAGGATTATACAGATGAACATAAAATGATTTATAAAACGAGTGAAGATTTCGTCGTAAACGAGGTATTACCTTTAGTCGAAAAATTAGAAAACCAAGAATTTGAACATTCTGTTAGGTTGCTGAAGCAGGCTGGAGAACTTGGTCTGCTCGGAGCTGATGTTCCTGAGGAATACGGGGGATTAGCTCTTGATAAAGTGAGTTCTTCTCTTATTTCCGAGGCAATGTCTAGAGCTGGAGGATTCTCGATTTCCCACGGAGCTCACGTAGGAATCGGCTCTCTTCCAATTGTTCTATTTGGAAATGAGGCACAGAAGGAAAAATATTTACCAGCACTTGCAACAGGTGAAAAGCTGGCTGCATATGCGTTAACAGAACCAGGATCAGGTTCAGATGCACTTGGAGCAAAAACGACTGCTAAATTAAATGACGCTGGAACTCATTATCTTTTAAATGGAGAAAAACAGTGGATTACGAATTCCGCTTTTGCCGATGTATTCATCGTATATGCGAAAATCGATGGGAAACAGTTTTCCGCCTTTATCGTGGAGCGTGATTTCCCAGGGGTTTCGACTGGGGCGGAAGAAAAGAAAATGGGCATCAAAAGCTCATCGACACGAACATTGATTTTAGAAGATGCAGAAGTACCTGTTGAAAACTTGCTTGGCGAAGCGGGAAAAGGGCATCGAATTGCATTTAATATTTTAAATATTGGCCGCTATAAGCTTGGAGTTGGGGCCGTAGGTGGTTCGAAAAGAGCTTTTGAAATTACCGTGCAATATGCGAATCAGCGGAAGCAATTTAAAACACCAATATCACAGTTTAATTTGACGAAGGAGAAGTTCGGAACGCTTGGCGCCGAGCTATATGCTGCAGAAAGTTCTGTTTATCGTACAGTTGGTTTGTTTGAAGATCGCATGAGCCAATTAACAGAAGAACAAATAAAGAACGGTGCAGATGTAGCGGTTTCCATAGCAGAGTATGCCATTGAATGTTCATTAAATAAAGTTTTTGCATCGGAAGTTCTTGACCATGTTGTGGACGAAGGAGTCCAAATTCATGGCGGCTACGGTTATATGCAAGAATATGAGATCGAAAGAGCATTTCGTGATTCTCGCATTAATCGTATTTTTGAAGGGACGAATGAAATCAATCGATTGCTCGTGCCAGGAACCTTTTTGCGAAAAGCATTTAAAGGAGAACTGCCATTACTGGAAAAGGCCCAAACCTTGCAGGAAGAATTAATGATGTTAATGCCAGAGGACCCTGGTGACGCACCTCTTGAACAAGAAAAACATTTAGTAAAAGGAACGAAAAAAGTAGCTTTAATGATTGCGGGACTTGCCGCACAAAAATACGGTCAAGAGCTGGAGAGGGAGCAAGAAATTTTAGCAAAGCTTGCGGATATTGTTTCATTTGCATATGCGATGGAGTCTACTGTTCTCCGGACTGAAAAAGCAATTGATAAAGTGGGTCTTGAAAAAAGTACACAAAAACTTCTTTATACTCAAATTTTCTGCCAAGACTCCATCGTTAAAGTCGAACAGCTAGCACGGGAGAGCCTGGCAGCAATTGAAGAAGGCGACATGTTTAGAATGATGAATTCAGCATTAAGAAAATTAATTCGCCACACGCCAATTAATGTCATTGCCAAAAAGCGGGAGGTAGCTGAAAAATTAATTGATGCTGAGCGATTTGTTGTGTGAATTTTGATATGAATGAAAGGGCATCGAAATGATCGATGCTCTTTTACGTTAAAATCATTTCTATGTTACAATTAATGTAATGATTGGTTGGAGGGATATAATTAGTGTTAACCTTTTATTGTTATCCAAAATGCGGTACATGCCGCAAAGCTAAAAAGTGGTTGGAGGATCATCAAATTAAATATAATGAAATACATATTGTTGAAAATACTCCAACAAGTGAGGAAATCGAGAAAATCTATAAAAACAGTCATTTGGAACTTAAGAAATTTTTCAATACAAGTGGAAATAAATATCGAGAGCTTGGATTGAAGGATAAAATAGGAACCTTAACGGAGAAAGAACTATTTGACATCCTTTCCAGTGACGGCATGCTTATAAAACGCCCGCTCGTAACTGATGGAAATGTGGTTACTCTCGGTTTTAAAGAGGAAGATTATGAAAAGACTTGGAATAAATGATTTCTTGATTTAGATGATGCGTTTTTGTACATTAATAATAGATAATATGATGGAGGGATCTAGATGAATACACCAACAGATTTGCGATATTCTGAAGAACACGAATGGGTAAAAGAAGAGGGCGGAAAAATTCGTATTGGCATTACTGATTTTGCTCAATCGGAGCTAGGGGATATAGTTTTCGTTGAACTTCCAGAAGTTGGTGACGATGTTACAGCGAACGAGCCATTTGGAAGCGTAGAATCAGTAAAAACTGTTTCCGAACTATACGCACCAATTAGTGGGAAAGTTGTAGCCGTAAACGAAGATCTAGACGATAGCCCAGAATTCGTAAACGAATCCCCATATGAAAAAGCTTGGATGATTGTGATCGAACCTTCCAATTTAAGTGAAGTGGACAGCCTAATGTCTGCGGATGAGTATGTGAAAATGATGAGTGAAGAGTAATTTTATTGGAGAAATGCACTGAGGCGTGAGCTGAGGTGTGTTTTTTTATGAGTTGAATAAATAGGGCTTATTTCATACAATTAAGATAATTACAATAAAAGGATGTGGAAAATGGAAATTAAACAAAGAGTTGAAAGTAAAGAATTAAAGGTGTATAGGATTTTAAATAGTAGAAAAGTATTGTCTATTAAGGAAGCAGTACATCTAGCAAACCTTGAAAAAGGGTATGAAGGAGAACTATTGTTTGACGAACGATTAAGAAAAGTAAAGAATGATTGGCTAGTACTCAATGATCTGCAGTTGGAAAGCAACAATAATGACTTCCAAATCGACTCGCTCATAATAGCACAAAAACCAGCAATATTGTTTGAGATTAAAAATTATGAAGGAGATTATTATATCGACGGTGATAAATGGTTTTACAACAACGGTACAGAAATCCTAAATCCAGTATCCCAGCTCGAAAGAAGTGAAATGCTACTTCGAAGAATGCTTAGGGATCTTAGCCACAACGTCCCCATCGAAACCCACCTTATTTTCATCAATCCTGATTTCCACTTATACAATGCCCCGCGAAATCTACCTATCATATTCCCAACCCAACTAAATAGGTTTTTTGATAAACTAACTAAAATGCAATCAACCATATATGAGCGCCATAAAACACTAGCACGTAAACTTTTTTCTGAGCACAAGACGGATTTCCCTTTGAGGAAAATACCAAAATATAGCTATGGGGAACTGCGGAAAGGGGTTACGTGTGCGAGTTGTTATTCATTTATGATAGAAAGTAAAAAGTCCTTCATAGTATGTAAAAATTGTGGAAGTATAGAAAAAGTTGAGTCGGCAATTTTACGGAGTGTAGATGAATTAAGTCTTCTTTTTCCAGAAAAGAAAATCACAACAAGTGGGGTCTTTGAATGGACTAAAGGAATAAAAACTACGGAAACGATTCAAAAGATTCTATTAAAGAAATTTGTTAAAATTGGAAGTACGAAGGCATCATATTATGTAAAAAAGAGTTAAGATAACAAAAAAACTATTACTGTATATACTTTACGAAGATCCAACGATAATTCTCGATGCAAATCATGGAACTATCGATTTGGTCGATAATCCGGGTATAATTCTCGATGAAAATCATGGGACCTATCGATTTGGTCGATAATTCAGGGATAATTCCCGATGAAAATCATGGCACTATCATTTTGGTCGATAATTCAGGGATAATTCTCGATGAAAATCATGGGACTATCAATTTGGTCGATAATCCAGGGATAATTCCCGGTGAAAATCATGGAACTATTGCTTTAGTCGATAATCCAGCATCAATTCTCGATATCAAAAATAAATTAAACTCGAATTTCTTCTTAACATTTAAAATTTAATACAGAATAAATGTCTTATCTAGTTGTTGAAATTCAATTAAACAATATTTAGTATTGTTGTATAAGGATAATAAGATTTTTTTAAAAAATATCCTAAAAAGGATGATTTTTCTTCTATGAAAGAATTAACGAAAAAAGACATCATACAAGCAAGCGAACAACCCAACACAACCATACTTTACTTTTACACTCCCCTCTGCGGCACCTGTCAAGTGGCGGGGAAAATGCTCGAAGTTGTTGAGCAAATGCATCCCGATACTACTTTTGGAAAAGCAGATTTAAACTATAGCCCTGAAATGGCGGAGATGTTTTCAATTGAAAGCGTCCCTTGTTTAATAATCGCAAAAGCGGGCAAGGTTCAAGAAAAAGTCTATGCATTTAAATCAGTTCCCTATTTGCACGAGCTTATATCAAGATACAGCGGCCACTCCGAACGATAAATTACAAATCTTCGACATATTTCCTAGGTAATTTTTCGCTCCCACCTGTTGACTCGTAAAAAAGTCTATGATAATATGACTTTCATACCTTACAATTTCATATCTTTAAACTCTTATCAAGAGAGGTGGAGGGATGTGCCCGATGAAGCCCGGCAACCGTCACGTAAGTGAAATGGTGCCAATTCACACAAAGCTTAATTGCTTTGAAAGATGAGGGAAGGATTTTTAATTATTTATGCCTTTCTGCTCATTTTTGCAGGAAGGTATTTTTATTTTGAAAACAGACCTTCTCCAATCGACAATACTACTTTACAGCGGGGTGAGAAAAGCATGACGAAGGATTTTACATGGGATGTTGCGGTAGTTGGACTTGGCTCTATGGGAAGCTTTGCTTTTTGGCAGCTTGCTCGAATGGGAGCCAATGTTGTTGGCTTTGACCGCTATAGACCGGGTCATGACAAAGGGGCTGGACATGGAGAAACGAGAATTTTCCGTACAGCCTATGGTGAAGGTGTTGAATATGTTCCGTTACTCAAGGAAGCGCGAAAGCTGTGGAGAGAATTGGAAACAGAGACAGGAATAGAGTTATATACCGAAAATGGTGGTACGATGTTTGGATTAAAAGATGATCCTTTCATCAAAACAGTAGAGGAAAGTGTGAATACATTTGCGCTTCCTCACAAAAAATATTCTGGAGCCGAGGCTCAAAAAGTATATCCTCAAATTAAGTTCCAAGATAATCAAGTGGCAATTTATGAGGAATATGCTGGCTTCATAAAACCTGAATTATCCATCGAAACTGCTGTGAACCGAGGAGAAGAATTAGGTGGAACTGTCTTTACAGACAGCCCTGTGAAAAATATCCAAGCGGATGAAGATGGAGTAACAATTATATGTGAGGATAAACAATTTAGAGTTAAAAAAGTGATCGTTTCATCAGGCGGTTGGACTTCCCATCTTCTTCCTGAACTAAAATTGCCGCTTTCACTCGAACGGCAAGTACTAGTTTGGTATGATGCGAAAGATCCTGAACAGTTTACATCAGAAAAATTTCCGATTTTCTCACGAATGAAAGATGGGATAGGATTTTATGGATTCCCAACTGTTGATGGGAAAACAGTCAAAGTTGCCCTGCACCATGGTGGGCAAATCTTCAATCATCCGGATGAAGTAGACCGGGAAATACACAACTCAGATCTAGAACCGGTTACCGAACTAGTGAAAGAATATTTCCCAGATCTTATTCCTGTGCCGGTTAAAGCCAAAACATGCTTCTATACGAATACACCAGACGAACACTTTATCCTTGGAGCTGCACCAGGTTTACCAAATGTAACATTACTTGGCCCAATGGCAGGACATGGATTTAAGTTTGCTCCCGTCATGGGGAAAATTGCGGCGGAACTAGCAACCGATAAAACATTAACACTTGAGATCAGTATGTTCGATCCAAATCGATTCAATAAATAAAAACGAATGAGGGATATTATAATGAAGAAATTATTTGCTGTGATTTTGTTAGGATTAGTTTTAGTATTATCTGCTTGTGGCTCTAATGGTAAATCAGATGTGATTAAGGTAGGAACGACTACATCAGAAATGCCAACTTGGAATCTTGTAAAAGAACTGGCTGAAAAAGAAGACATTAAAATTGAGGTTGTCAAATTTGATGATTATGTTCAACCAAATCTTGCAGTGGATAGCGGAGAAATTGATATTAACGCATTCCAAACTGTTGTTTATTTTGATAGTTTTAAAGAGGATCGCAAACTAGATTTAGCTGCTATTGGAACAACAAATATTTGGCCAATGGGTTTGTATTCTAAAAAAGTAAAGGATCTAAGCGAGCTGAAAGATGGGGATCAAATTGTCATTCCTAAGGACCCAACAAACTTAGGAAGAGCCCTTTTATTACTTCAAAAAGCTGAACTAGTTACATTAAAAGAAGGTTTTGATGGTACAGGCGGAGTAGAAAATATTGTGGAAAATCCTAAAAATCTAGAAATTACTCCGGTTGATGCTGGCCAAACAGCTCGCGGTCTTGATGATGCAGCTGCTTCTATCATTAACTCTGACATGGCAATCAATGCAGGCTTAAATCCTACAAATGATCCTATTTTCAGAGAAGATGCCAGCAACAAAGCTTATGTAAATATTATTGCTGCTCAAACAAAACGCAAAGATGACGAAACGTTAAAGAAAATTGTAGACATTTATCATACAGATGAAGTGAAAAGCTTTATTGAAAAAGAATTTAGCGGAGCTGCCGTTCCGGTTAGAGAGCCGATTTCATTCTTGGATGATTATAAACAAAACTAATCATTTACCATTAGCCTGTTTTCTAGAAAACAGGCTAATGGTTTATATATTTATCGATATATTGTAAAATCGAAATGCTCGTTGAAAATATTTAATGAAGTAAGGAGAAAACATATGCTTGTATTAGAAGAAGTTCATAAAGTGTATGGGAAACAGAAAGAGAAACAAGTCGTAGCCCTACAAGGGATTAATCTCTCCGTTAATAAAGGAGAAATATTTGGAGTCGTGGGTTTTAGCGGAGCTGGGAAAAGTACATTGATTAGATGTGTTAATTTATTGGAGCGGCCGACTTCCGGTAAAGTTTTAATCAATGGCGTCGACCTCCTATCACTTTCACCAAAGGCATTACGGGAACAAAGAAAGAAAATTGGCATGATTTTTCAAAACTATAATTTATTGCATTCGAAAACGATTTTTCAAAATGTTGCTATGCCGCTTAGTTTGGAAGGAAAGCCTAAAGCGTTCATTAAGGATAAAGTGACAGAGTTATTATCGTTTGTTGGATTAGAAGATCGAATGAATCATTATCCCGAGCAATTGTCGGGCGGACAGAAGCAAAGGGTTGGAATTGCTCGGGCCCTTGCCACAGATCCAGATATCCTTCTATGCGACGAGGCAACTTCTGCACTTGATCCAAGTACAACAGAATCAGTATTGGAATTGCTGCGAAAAGTCAGGGAAGAATTCGGTCTCACCATTTTAATGATTACGCATGAAATGAATGTCATCCGCGATGTTTGCGATAAAGTGGCCGTCATTGAAGGCGGAAAAATTGTTGAGCAAGGATCGGTCATTGATGTGTTTACAGAACCTAAAACGGAGATTGCAAGAAGCTTCGTAAGGACTGTATTAAATGATGAGACTCCTAATTCTATTAAAGAATTAATAAAGACGAACTCAGGAAAAACATATCGGATTATCTTCAAAGGGATTTCTACAAGCGCTCCGCTTTTATCCGACACAGCCAAAAAATTCTCAGTCGATCTGAATGTATTTCATGGAATGCTCACCGAACTGCAAGGAATTCCTTTCGGCAACCTATTAGTAAATATACAGGGTGATCCAGATGAAATAGAACGTGCAGCGCAATATATGAAGGATCAAGCTGCCATTGTAAGGGAGGTTACTCAAGATGCACTTTGAGTCTTGGTTTTGGCCCGAGTTTTTCACTTCCATAAATGAAACACTTTATATGGTGATTGTAGGTCTTATTATTTCTATTATAATAGGAATACCAATCGGTGTTATTTTAGTCGTTACGAGAGAAGGAGCCATCTTAGAAAATAAAATACTCTATAATGTTTTAAACATTGTGATTAATATTTTTAGATCCATACCTTTCATCATTCTTATAGTGGCCATTATTCCGTTTACCCGATTTATTGTCGGAACTTCGATTGGAACAACTGCTGCTATCGTTCCGCTCGTTCTATATACTGCCTTTTATATAGGAAGGTTGATTGAAAACTCATTACTTGAAGTAGACCAAGGAACGATTGAATTAGCTCAAGCAATGGGAGCAACACCGTGGCAAACGATATGGCGTTTTTTACTCCCTGAAGCTTTAAGCTCTATTGTTCTAGCTTTAACGGTTGCAACGATCGGTTTGATTGGGGCATCGGCAATGGCTGGAGCAGTAGGTGCAGGCGGAATTGGAGATTTGGCGATCACTTACGGTTATAACCAATTCAAAACAGAAATAATGATTATTACGGTCATAACACTGATCATTATGGTCCAATTAGTTCAATCATTTGGCAACTGGTTAGCAAAAAAAATAAGAAGAAATTAATTTACTTCCGGGCATTTTGCTCGGATTTTTTTAAAAGTAAAGAAATTATAAAATTTTACCCGATTCCTATTTAAAACAAGTCTTTCATTGTCTAGCTTCAGGCGCCCAGAGACTAGCAAACTTTCAGCTTCTTTCTACGATAAGTCAACATCAGGTGAAATTTAAAGTGCCAATTTCACTAGGTGAAATTTGAAGTGCCAATTTCACTAGCTCGTTCCTCGCCGTGTTTCCTTTATCTCGTCAGAAGCTTAAAAAGTTTGTACGTCGCTGAACGGGCGCTTTGCGCTTTTCTTATAGGACTTTTTCATCAAAAGAAAATAAGGGTGATAATGCTTACATCCCTCTTCAAACTCGCTCTCCGCCTATATTTGTTCACTATTTTCTTCAATTTTTTTATTTTCACGGAAGTTTTTTTTCGTTATAATAGGGAATGTGAAAAAAGTCAGTGAAGTTAAATTTGGACACCAAGGTCCCAACAAACGAAAGGATTGGTTTTTTATTAATACCTTAGATATGCAGTACACAAACGGGATGGAAAAAGCGATGTACGGTGCACATGGAGTGGGGTACGAAACATACAAGCGGCAACATCAAGTTAGGGTGACAATTGAGAAAAAACGCGAAAAAGAGTACGTTCTTTCTCAAAGGGTAAAATCTGGGTTGGAAAGAAAAATTCATTCGTGATTCTTTAATAATAATAAAAAAATGCGATAAATCAAGGGCGGACGTAAACAGCGTCGGCCCTTTAAAATTGGGGATAATTCATTGGCTAGACCTAATATTTCCTCCTAGTTGATAATAATTTTAATATGATATAAGATAAGAATGAGAATAAATTGAGAATGAACTCATCAAAATAAGAAAATCACTTTGTTTATACGGAGGTATGATCATGGCTTCAACATTAACTATTAAGGATCTTCACGTAGCAATTGAAGATAAGGAAATATTAAAAGGTGTGAACCTTGAAATAAAAGGTGGAGAAATCCACGCAATCATGGGTCCTAACGGGACTGGAAAATCAACATTATCTTCTGCTATTATGGGTCATCCAAAATATGAAGTAACTAGTGGTTCCATTACGCTTGATGGTGAAGATGTGTTGGAAATGGAAGTAGATGAGCGTGCACGCGCAGGCTTGTTCTTAGCGATGCAATATCCGAGTGAAATCAGCGGAGTGACAAATTCCGACTTCCTGCGTACATCTATCAATGCACGTCGTGAGGAAGGGCAAGAAATTACATTAATGAAATTTATCCGTGAATTGGATAAAACAATGGAACTGCTTGAGATGGACCTTGACATGGCACAACGCTATTTGAACGAAGGATTCTCTGGCGGGGAGAAAAAACGTAATGAAATTTTACAATTGATGATGCTTAAACCAAAAATTGCAATATTGGATGAAGTTGACTCAGGTTTAGATATAGATGCTTTAAAAATTGTTTCTAAAGGAATCAATGAAATGCGCTCAAGTGACTTTGGTTGCTTAATCATTACCCACTATCAACGCCTTCTTAACTATATTACTCCTGACTACGTCCATGTGATGATGCAGGGCCGCATTGTAAAATCTGGTGGTCCGGAGCTTGCTCAACGCTTGGAATCAGAAGGTTATGACTGGATCAAAGCAGAGCTAGGAATTGAAGACGAAACAGTTGGTCAGGAAGCATAAGTGTAAGGAGGATCATAATGACAATCGATACGAAAATGAATATAGATATGGATTATATCCGTTCTTTTTCATCTGAAAAAGGTGAACCTGAATGGCTTACCGAGTTACGGCTCAATGCCTTTGCTTTATCTGATGAAAAAGCTTTGCCAAAACCAGATAAAACAAGAATTAATAATTGGAATTTCACAGAGTTCACTAAACACAAAGCTGAAGGAAGTAGGATTCAATCGCTAGATGAACTGCCTGAAGCAGCAAAATCAGTCGTTCATGTAGAAAACACGAATCAAAATCTTTATATTCAACACAATCAAACAGCTGCTTATCTTTCACTTTCAGAAGAATTAAAAGAACAAGGTGTTATTTTTACAGATATTTTTACTGCTGCAAAAGAACATCCTGAACTTGTTCAAAAGTATTTCATGAAAGATGCTGTAAAAGTTGATGAGCATAAGCTTACTGCTTTACATGCTGCTTTGTTAAATGGTGGTGCATTCCTTTATATTCCGAAGAACGTTGAAGTAAAAGACCCGGTACAAGCTGTTTTTATTTTTGATGATAAAGAAGCTGCGATGTTTAACCACGTTCTTGTTGTAGCGGATGACAATAGTTCTGTCACTTATGTGGAAAACTACATTTCAACGAATGAAGAAGTAAGTGGTGTTGCTAATATCGTTGCGGAAGTCATTGCTAATAATAATGCTAAAATTGTCTTCGGTGCAGTTGATACTTTGGCTAAAGGCTCCACGATTTATGTGAATCGTCGTGGTGTAACGGGCAGAGATGCTACAGTTGATTGGGCTCTTGGTATGATGAATGACGGCAATACCATTTTTGAAAATATTACGAACTTAATTGGCGATGGCTCCAGCAGTGATGCTAAAACCGTTGTTGTAGGCCGAGGAAAGCAAACACAAAACTTTACGACAAGTATTGTCCACTACGGTAAAAATTCAACAGGCCATATATTGAAACACGGAGTTATGAAAGATTCTGCCTCTTCTATATTTAATGGAATTGGTAAAATTGAAAAAGGCGCTTCCGGAGCAAACGCTGAACAGGAGTCACGCGTATTAATGCTAAGTGAAAAAGCTCGTGGAGACGCAAATCCAATTTTACTCATCGATGAAGATGATGTAATTGCGGGACACGCGGCATCTGTAGGCCGCGTGGATGAGCTTCAGCTTTACTACTTAATGAGCCGTGGAATTACACGTGCTGAAGCAGAAATATTGATTATTCATGGATTCTTAGCACCAGTTGTTGAAAATCTTCCTATTGATGCAGTAAAACAACAGCTTACTGACATTATCGAAAGGAAATTAAGATAATGAATAGTTTAGAGGTTCGCAAACTTTTTCCAATACTTGACCAGGAAGTAAACGGGCATCCACTCGTATATCTGGACAGCGCTGCGACCTCACAAAAGCCTGCCCGGGTAATTGAAGTATTAGATGAATATTATCGTGAATATAATTCTAACGTTCACCGTGGCGTTCATACGCTCGGAACGAAGGCAACCGATCGGTATGAAGCGGCTCGTGAAAAGGTTAGAAAATTCATTAATGCTTCTTCAACAGAAGAAATTATTTTTACTAGAGGTACAACGACTGCCCTTAATACTGTTGCGGTAAGTTTCGGAATGGAAAATCTCAAAGAGGATGACGAGATCGTCATTTCTTATATGGAACACCATAGCAATATTATCCCTTGGCAGCAATTAGCGAAGCGCACTGGCGCAAGGCTTAATTATATTCCACTTCAAGAAGATGGTTCAATCAGTCTTGAAGAAGCACGCAAGACGATTACGTCTAAAACGAAGATCGTCTCAATCATGTATGTTTCAAATGTTCTTGGAGTCATTAATCCTATTAAAGAGCTTGCCTCAATCGCACATGAAAATGGAGCGATTATGGTGGTAGATGGTGCCCAAGCTGCACCTCATATGAAAATAGATGTACGAGATTTAAATTGTGATTTCTTCGCTTTTTCCGGACATAAAATGTGTGGACCTACTGGGATTGGCGTTTTATATGGAAAGAGAGAGCATCTTGAAAAGATGGAGCCCATTGAGTTTGGTGGAGAAATGATTGATTTTGTGGGCTTGCAAGAATCTACTTGGAAAGAACTTCCATGGAAATTTGAAGCAGGCACTCCTATCATTGCAGGTGCAATTGGTCTTGGTGCAGCGATTGACTTTTTAGAGGGAATTGGTCCTGAACATATATTGGACCACGAACATCATTTAGCAGCTTATGCTCTTGAAAAGATGTCAGCAATAGAAGGAATAACAATATATGGACCTAAAGAGGCTGAAAAACGTGTGGGTGTGATTACATTTAATTTAGAGGATGTCCATCCACATGATGTAGCGACCGTTCTAGATTCTGAAGGAATTGCGATTCGTGCAGGTCATCACTGTGCCCAGCCGCTTATGAAGTGGTTGAACGTATCTTCAACGGCAAGAGCAAGCTTTTATTTATACAACACGGAACAAGACATTGATAGGCTTGTAGATGGGCTTGTCAAAACAAAGGAGTATTTCACGAATGTCTTTTAATAACCTAGATGCACTCTACCGCCAAGTGATTATGGATCATTATAAAAACCCTCGCAATAAAGGGTCCTTAAGGGATGGGAACCTGACTGTCGATATGAATAACCCGACATGTGGAGACCGGATTCATCTTACAATGAAGGTGGAGGACGGAAAGGTAACAGATGCAAAGTTTGAAGGTGAAGGATGCTCTATTTCAATGGCATCTGCGTCGATGATGACCCAAACAATTATTGGGCAAGATGTCGAGACAGCTGTTAAACTTTCGCATATTTTTTCCGACATGATACAGGGAAAAGACTACGATGACGACCTAGACCTAGGTGATATTGAAGCGTTGCAAGGTGTTTCTAAATTCCCTGCACGCATCAAATGTGCAACCTTAGCATGGAAAGCAATGGAAAAAGGGTTGCAAGAACAGTAAAAGAATGGAGGAATGAAGAATGGCTAAAAAAGCACCAGAAATCGGTGATTACAAATATGGCTTCCGAGATCGAGATGTCTCCATTTTCCGTTCTGAGCGGGGATTAACGAGAGAAATCGTTGAGGAAATCTCTAAAATGAAAGAAGAACCACAATGGATGCTTGATTTCCGTTTAAAATCTCTTGAGCATTTTTATAAAATGCCAATGCCGCAATGGGGTGGAGATTTAAATTCATTGAACTTTGACGAAATTACGTATTACGTAAAACCGTCTGAGCAAACAGAACGTACTTGGGATGAAGTTCCTGAAGAGATTAAGCAAACATTTGACAAGCTTGGTATTCCGGAAGCTGAGCAAAAGTATCTAGCAGGGGTATCTGCTCAATATGAATCTGAAGTTGTTTACCACAACATGAAGCAAGATCTTGAAGATATGGGGATTGTTTTTAAAGATACGGATTCTGCATTAAAGGAAAATGAAGATATTTTCCGTGAGCACTGGGCAACCGTTATTCCTCCAACAGATAATAAGTTCGCAGCATTGAACTCTGCTGTTTGGTCAGGTGGATCATTTATTTACGTCCCTCCTGGCATCAAAGTAGATACTCCGCTCCAAGCATATTTCCGAATTAATTCAGAAAATATGGGGCAGTTTGAGCGTACACTTATTATCGTCGATGAGGGAGCTTCTGTTCACTATGTTGAAGGATGTACTGCTCCGGTATATACTACGAACTCACTTCATAGTGCAGTTGTTGAAATCATCATTAAAAAAGATGCATATTGCCGTTATACAACAATCCAAAACTGGGCGAACAACGTATACAACCTCGTTACAAAACGTGCGGTTTGTGAAGCGAACGCTACAATGGAATGGATTGACGGAAATATCGGATCAAAGCTAACGATGAAATATCCTTCTGTATTGTTGAAAGGTGAAGGCGCACGTGGAATGACTCTATCCATTGCACTTGCTGGAAAAGGCCAACACCAAGATGCAGGAGCAAAAATGATGCATTTGGCACCAAATACATCATCAAGCATCGTATCAAAATCAATCTCACAACATGGTGGAAAAGTAACATACCGTGGAATCGTTCATTTTGGACGTAAAGCGGATGGCGCTAAATCCACAATCGAGTGCGATACAATCATTCTAGATAACAAATCAACTTCTGATACAATTCCATACAATGAGATCTTGAATGACAATATCTCATTGGAACACGAAGCGAGAGTTTCGAAAGTATCTGAAGAACAGCTCTTCTATTTAATGAGCCGTGGAATCGGTGAACAAGAAGCGACAGAAATGATCGTTATGGGCTTCATCGAACCATTTACAAAAGAACTTCCTATGGAATATGCGGTTGAGATGAACCGACTCATAAAATTCGAAATGGAAGGTTCTATCGGTTAATAACTTTAATCCCCGTCACTTTATATTTGTGACGGGGATTTCTTAGTTGCACCCCACAATTTCATGGTTCTTTCCTGTATAAAATTCTAATGCTATCATTACAATAAAATAAGGAAGTGGGTGGAAAACCGCCCAGAAAGTTGCAGCAGTAATCCGACTCAATGGCGCTAAGCTAGTGTGCGGGTTATTTCTCTTTTTGTTAGCAATAATAAGCTAAATGTTATGAACGCTAGCATAACGATAATCGTTTGCCAAATATCGATATTCATCATTCCACTTGACAACATAGCTTAATTGATAACCTTCACCCTTGAACACCGATGTGCAAAGGTCACCAATAACATGATTGTTGACCATCCTCTTCGAAAACCGATGTGTTTATGTCACCAATAGCTTGATTGGTAGCCTCCGTCCTTGAAAACCGATGTGCAAAGGTCACCAATAACATGATTGTTGACCAACCTCCTTGAAAGCCGATGTGT
>NZ_JAGYPL010000006.1:70789-152423 GCF_018343715.1 Bacillus sp. FJAT-49711
CCGATGTGTTTATGTCACCAATAGCTTGATTGGTAGCCTCCGTCCTTGAAAACCGATGTGCAAAGGTCACCAATAACATGATTGTTGACCAACCTCCTTGAAAACCGATGCGCTTATGTCACCAATAGCTTGATTGCTAACCTTCGTCCCTGAAAACCGATGCGCTTATGTCACCAATAGCTTAATTGATAACCTTCGTCCTTGAAAACCGATGTGTTTATGTCACCAATAGCTTGATTGGTCACCTTCGTCATTGAAATCTTATGCCCTTAGGCCACCAAAGCTAGTTTGGTGACCTTGATAAATCAATTCCCCGCACTTTCATATCTCCGCAGCCCATGATTGAAAATAATCGCCGCCATTCCTGCACAGTATATCGCAACCAAAGGAGTCAAATAACCAAAGATGCTCCAATCGGTTTTTCCAAATAACAACGCTGCTGGAAAAAAGCTAATGAAAGCATAAGGTACAATCACTGCCACGAGAGCTTGAACACCTAATGAATAAATCGTAATGGGGTACTTTGCGAAATCACTTACAGTATGAACCATGTTTCCAAATGCGTTTCCAGGACTATGTGTCCAAAAAACAGACGAGCACGCAGCCAAATAAATAGAGACACGGATGACGATTGCCGAAATTAATAAAACGAGCGCCATCATGACCATTCCGACTGACCAATTAATCGTAATATTTCGTAGAGCTTGAGAGATAATGACGGCTCCGATAAAGATATTTCCCACTCCGTTCATTCCGACTGCAGATCCTAATACTTGCAGGATAGGGGATACCGGTCTTACAAGTAAGCGATCCATTTCCCCACGATTGACAAATCTGCTTATCGACCAAATTCCATCAAAAAATAAGGAAGCAAATCCTTCCGTAAAAAAGATCATCGCATAAATAAAAGCCACTTCCCAAAAACCCCAACCATTGATTTCAGGAATTTGTTGATAAACTACCCATAGAAAAATAAACCCGAGTACTTGAGTTAACATGGCGGCCAATAATGTAATTAAGAAGTCTGCCTGATATTCTAATATTGCTTTTAAGTGTTGGTTAAATAAACGAGAATAGATAAATAGTGATTTTTTCAGTCTCAATTCGTAAACCTCCTTATCCGCCATGAATCGTCACTTGACGGACGGCCCAATTCCACATTAATTTTCCTGCCATCCATAAGACGATTACCCAAAATAGTTGTAAGAATATCATCTGTACAGCTTCAACACCTTGTATTTTTCCCAAATAAATAGAAGCTGGTATATAGACGATTCCTTGAAAAGGCAAGATGCTCGCCAAAGCTTTTAGCCAATCAGGGAAAAAGGTTAATGGGATAAGTGCGCCGGAAAATAAATTCGTAATGGCAGCACGTGACCAGGCAATCCCAACAGCGCTCGTCGTCCAAAAACAAAGTAAGGAAAAAATATAAACGATACTAAACTTTAAAACGAGAGAAACAACTAAACTAATTGCGAAAAGCACCGTTGTTACAATATGATCTGGCACTAATACTCCAGCAAAAAGAAAGACAAAAATACTAATAAATATAGCACCGATCAATCCTTCTACTATGCTAGATCCTAATGTTTCCGCTAAACGCGCTTTTTGAAAGTTAAGAGGTTTTAGAAGATCCATCGCCACGCTGCCATCCAATATTTTTCGTGATATTCCAGTTTCTGAATACCATGAAACTAATGAATTTGTCAGAAAGGTAATGAATAAATAAGCTTTCATTTGATCCCAAGTAAATCCGCCTAATTCTGTTCTTCCAGCGTAAATCGATTTCCATAAATAAAACATTGATAATATGAAAATTAAACTAGCTATTAAACTAATGAAATAGTTGAATCGATAGACTAGCGTATTTTGCATCGTAATTTTAGCGATGGATCTATACTTTTTCTGGAACAAGACGAGTCTCCTCCTCCTCATGGCCACTATTTAAATCGAGCTTACCGTCATACACTTTTCTAATGACTTGTTCGATTTTAGGCTCATCAATCCGAAAGTCGATTACTTCGCCGTGCTGCATGACATATGAAGCAATTTCACCAGCAGAAATGTCAAAACGATTGAAGCGGACAGAAAATTGTTGTCCCAATTCATTTTCTAAAATAACTCCTGGCAAGTCATTAATTAATAAAGACAAAGAAGGAATTGCCTCTTTCATTTGAAAGTGAATCGTTCTTTCCTTTACAAAAGCATCCTTTACTGCCTGAAGTTCTCCATCGTAAATGACCCGTCCTTTATCGATAATAACAAGCCTTTCACAAATATCTTCTATATCATCCAAATCATGTGTTGTTAAAATGATAGTCGTTCCTTTTTCACGGTTAATTTCCTTTATAAAAGTCCTGATTCGTTCTTTTACTGCAATATCTAAACCGATCGTCGGTTCGTCCAAGTATACGATTTTAGGATTATGCAACAAAGCGGCAGCGAGATCGGCTCTCATCCGCTGGCCAAGAGATATTTTTCTAGCTGATAAATGGAGAAATTCATCCAGTCCGAGTAAATTTTTAAAGCGATTAAGATTCTCTTGATAAACATCCTCTGGAATTTCATATATATCTTTCAATAGTGAAAATGATTCAATGACAGGTAGATCCCACCATAACTGTGTGCGCTGACCAAAAACAACGCCAATTTTTTGGGCATTTTCCATTCTATTTTTATAAGGGGTAAGCCCATCGACCGTTATGGATCCTGATGTAGGGACAAGTATCCCAGTGAGCATTTTGATTGTAGTTGATTTACCTGCTCCATTTGGTCCTACATAGGCGACCGCTTCTCCTTCTTTAACAGCAAGATCAATATTATTAACCGCAAGTTTTTCAGCATAATTTTGTGTAAATAAATGTTTGATCGCTCCCTTTAATCCAGGATCTTTAATAGGATGCCGAAATTGTTTTGTTAACCCCTTTACTTCAATAAGATTCATGAAATTGACTCCCTTCTAGTTACAAAATTCCCCAAAAAATATAAGTTTTAGTAATCTTCTATAAAAGTAGTTGAAACCCTTTAAATTTTTCAAAGTCATAGTTACTATGTCCTTAGTCCTGTTTTCTGAAGGTTGGGAGGATTCTAACATTTAAGCGATGAATAATAAATGTAGGAAATAAATGTTTGTTCTCTAAGACATAAGGAGGAGGGATTTACATATTCTAGTGGCATATTTACTATTTTTAGGAGGATGAGTAAATGTCAAGAAAGTGGTGGAGTTTGTCGATGGTTTTTTTATTGTTTTTTTCAAATTTATTTAGTTTTAATGTAATGGCAAATGAAACAAAAGAAGCTCCTTCAAGCGATGAGTCAGATTGGACATTAGTGTGGGAGGATAACTTCGATGGTGAGGAGTTAGACTCAACTAAATGGACAATCGATACTGGAAATGGCTATGAACAGGAAGATGGAACTTGGGTT
This sequence comes from Bacillus sp. FJAT-49711, assembly GCF_018343715.1. GTDB lineage: Bacteria > Bacillota > Bacilli > Bacillales > Bacillaceae_C > Lederbergia. The sequence goes on from NZ_JAGYPL010000006.1 coordinate 74,216, forward strand.
ACGGGATGGGGAAATAATGAATTGCAATACTATCATGAAAATAATGTAGAAGTGGAGAACGGAAAACTAATTTTACAAGGTCGGAAGGTAACTGTTTCTGATAATAGAGGCACGTATCAATATACATCTGGTAAAATCCTTTCTCGAGGCAAGTTTAGTAAAAAGTATGGGAAAATTGAAGCGAAGATGAAGCTGCCGGAAGGAAAAGGATTTTGGCCAGCATTTTGGATGATGCCTGAGGATGATGTGTACGGAGGATGGGCTGCTTCAGGCGAGATTGATATTATGGAAGGAAAAGGTAGTAAACTGCATAACGTTGGCGGTGCGATTCATTATGGAGGAAGCTGGCCAAATAATACGTATACAGCAAAGGATTATGATTTTCAAGATGGTAAAGATATTACCGATTTTAATATATATAGCCTAGAATGGGAGCCTGGTGAACTCCGTTGGTATGTAAATGGAGAACTCTATCAAAAGCTTAATAATTGGAGTTCGACAGGAACAGGAAATGCTGCCAAGTTTTCATATCCCGCTCCGTTTGACCAAGAATTTTTTATCATATTAAATCTTGCCATCGGTGGTCATTTTGATGGAAATCCTGATGAGAGCACTGAATTTCCGGGACAAGTAGAGGTTGATTATGTAAAGGTTTATGAACTAACAGGTCGAGATTATTTAGAGCCTGCTGAACCTGGATTTGAAGTGGAGGAATTACCGAGTAATGCGAAAGAAGCCATTAATGGAAACTATATTTAGGATAATTCGTATGAAAATGGCTTCACAACTATAGCTAATAGTTCCGATTTGGAGAATAGGTGGGATTATACGAATTGGAATTTAGTTAATATGAATGATTTCAATGGAAGTGCAACTGCTTCTGTCGAGAAACTTGATGGAAAACCTTTTGCAAAAGTTGATATTAATCAGCCTGGAAATCAATCATACTCTGTACAACTTATTCAAAATGTTACTTTAGGAAAAGGTCGCTGGTATAAGTTAAGCTTTGATGCTAAATCGAATGCAAATCGAAATCTAAATATAAAGTTCGGCGGTGGACCGGAAAGAGGCTATACGGCTTATTCTCCTTCCCCAGATTTTGCCTTAACGAATAGTGCTCAGTCATATGAATTAAAATTCCAAATGCAGCATGATACGGATGCAGCGGCAAGGCTCGAATTTAATATAGGACTCAATGCAAATCCTGTTTGGATTGGAAATGTCATTCTCGAAGAAATTGAAGCTGTGGACCCATATAACGAAGAGGCACCGAAAAAGCCATTATCAAATGGAAACCATGTGTATAATGGAACCTTTGATGAAGGTAGAATGGATCGCATGACGTATTGGAATCTTTATACAGAGGGGGCTGCTGCGAATGCTTCCGTTAATCCTGATAAAAGAGAATTAGAGATAAAGATTATCGATGGTGGCAGTGTTGGGGATGCAGTTAAGGTAGTTCAAAAAGGTGTAAATCTACTAAGTAATGACGATTACGAATTGACTTTTAATGCAAGAGCTAATTCTCCTAGAGACATACAAGTTGCTTTCTTAAATGAGGATGGAACGGTTAATTTTTCTGGAAATCAAACAATTCCTTTAACGAATGCGATGGAAGCGAAATCGATTCGTTTTACAATGCCAGATATCACTGATGTTAAAGGTCAGCTTGTATTCTATCTTGGCGGAAACAACAATAATGTTAATTTGGACGATGTAAAACTTATTCGCTTAACGAATAAGAATGATCAATTAACATTAAATGATATTTTTCCTTTGAAAAATGGAAACTTTTCAAAGGGTTTAGAAGATTGGACGAAGCATGTTCAAGGGGATTATGGTGATTCTAGTTCATCAGGGATACTCCAAGTGGAAGATGGTCAAGCTAAATTCTCCATTGAAAATGTTGGCAGTAATCCTTGGGATCTTATGTTGATCCAGGAAAGAATGAATGTAAAAAAAGGAAACACATATGTAGTACAATTCGATGCCAAATCAACAGTGGAGAGAATGGTAGAAGTAATAGTTGAAAACGCATCCTATACAAGATTTTTTGATGAAAAAATTCAATTGAACGATACAATGAAAACATTCGAATTTGAATTCAAAATGAATACAGATGACGAAGTTGGCCTAAAATATTTACTTGGAAATATTGCAGGAACCCAAGCGATAAACGAGGCGCATCATGTCATCATTGACAATGTCCGCTTTGAAATAAAAGGGGAAAGAGAAAAGCATTTCCCACTTCAAAATGGCGACTTTTCCGAGGGTTTAGCTAATTGGAATCGACACGTTCAAGGAGATTATGACGGAAATTCAAGAGCAACAATGGAAGCAGTAAATGGTGAAGCAAAGGTTTCGGTTCAAAATGTTGGGACGAATCCTTGGGACGTACAATTAAATCAGCCAGGGCTAGCTTTAACTGAAGGAAAGACATATGTGGTTTCATTCGATGCGAGATCAACAATCGATAGATTACTAGAAGTAGTCCTTGATAACGGGGCCCCTTCCTACCATCGTTATTTTAACGATACTGTCCAGCTGACTGATTCTGTAAAATCATATTCCTTTGAATTTACAATGACAAAGGGCGATATGACTACCTTCCAATTTTTGCTTGGTAATGTAGGTGGCCAACAGTTAACGAATCCACATGATGTATTTATTGATAATGTGAAGTTGGAAGTTAAAGGAGCAAGGGATGCATTAGGAGAAAGCGATGAAGATCCAATAAATCCTCCTGAGCAAAAGAAGGATCAAGTTGAAGCAAAGTTTCAAATGAATGGAAATAATGCGATCATTTCGGACTCTGATTTAGAAAATCTATTAGATGAAATGAAAAATGAAGGGACAGTTATCATCAACTTATCTAACAACAAGGATAATACATTCGTCCGTCTTAGTGAAAGACAAGTAAAGTTGTTAAAAGAAAAGGCAGCAATCGTTAAAGTTAATTTGAATGAGGATGTTATTTTATCCATCCCATCACACATTTTTATAAACGAAAAAGGCAAAGCTGAGCTAAGTATAAAGAAAGAAAAAGCTGTTAACGGTGCCGTCAGTACAGTTTATAATTTGGAACTGAAGCAAGGCGGTCATACGATTTCCAAGTTTGGCGACCGAAATGTAACATTGTCCTTAAAGGTGAACAAAGGAAGCGAAGGGCTTAGCGTTTATTATTCAAATAAAGGAAAAAATGATTGGATAAAACTTGGAGGTACACATCGTGATGGACAAGTGACCGTTGACACTAATCATTTTAGTTCATTTGCAGTGTTTGAACATGATCCATCAAATAAAAAGAAGTAATAATTATAAAGAAGACGGCTTCCATTGAGCCGTCTTCTTTTATGCTGAAAACTCGTATTTCTTCAATTATATTAAAAAGTTTGATACATTTTTAATATCACTTTTTAAATAAAGAGGGTGAGCGAATGATTTATATTGGCGTAACAGGATGGGGAGACCATGATACATTGTACGACAACGGTACGACAGTACGTGATAAGTTGAAGGAATATGCTGCTCATTTTCCAACAGTTGAGGTGGATACTTCTTTTTATGCCATTCAACCGGAAAAAAATAGTGCGAAATGGGTTCATGATACACCAGATGGTTTTCGTTTCGTTGTGAAAGCTTATCAAGGGATGACAGGGCATCAAAGAGGTGAAATTCCATTTGCCACGAAAGATGAAATGTTTGAGGCTTTTCTTTTATCAATTCAGCCATTTATCAAAAGTGGAAAGTTAGCAATGGTGTTATTTCAATTTCCGCCTTGGTTTGACTGCACGAAAGAAAATGTTGCTTACTTACGATATTGCCGGGAAAAAATGCAAGATACTCCAGTTGCTCTAGAATTTCGAAATCAAACATGGTTTTATCCTCAATATAAAGAAAGCACTCTTCGTTTTATGGAGGATGAGGGTTGGATTCATAGCATTTGTGACGAACCACAATCGGGATTAGGCTCGGTTCCAACGATTTTGCATCCTACAAATAAAGATAAAACTTTAGTTCGAATGCACGGCCGCAACGTTGCCGCGTGGATGAAGCCGAATGGGAAAAATTGGAGAGAAGTTCGTTATTTATATCGCTATAATAAGGAAGAACTGCTAGAATGGAAAAAATGGATTATTCAACTACAAAAAGAAACGAAAGATATATATGTTCTTTTCAATAATAACTCTGGCGGAGATGCAGCTGATAATGCTAAACAATTTATTGAAATGTTCGGGATCGAGTATACTGGGTTAGCTCCAAAGCAGCTCGGATTATTTTAGTGAAAACTTGCTTGTGTAAGACAGAAATCTTAAAATGTGCGAAGGTATATCCGATAGGACTGAAATTCGAAAAAAATGAATTTTGAGTTCGAAAAGCCGCGTGAATTGAACTGATATTCAATAAATAGAGATGTAAGCCAGAATTTAAAAGAATCGTTGGGAAGTGTACTCTGTGAAAGAAAAGATTCACATTTATCATACGAATGATCTTCATAGCCATTTTGAAAATTGGCCAAAAATTCGATCCTTCCTAGCAGAAAGGAAAGCAATTCATGAATCGGCGGGGGAGGATGTTTTTATTTTTGACTGTGGCGATTTTATGGATCGCTGGCACCCATTTACGGAAGGCTCAATGGGAAAAGGGAATACCCAGATATTAAATGAAGGCCACTATTCGGCTGTAACGATTGGAAACAATGAAGGAATCACCCTGCCTTTTCAAGATTTAGATGGTTTGTATGAAAAGGCAAATTTTGATGTAATTGTGGCGAATTTGTACCTACCCCATTATAAGAGGCCGAAGTGGGTTCAACCATATGTTATTTATGAAACGAAACATGGTCATAAAATTGGCGTTACGGCAGTCACGACCTATTATCAAAAATTATATGAATTGCTTGGATGGGAGCTCACTGAACCTTTTACCGAACTCGAAATGCAAATTAATAGGTTGAAAGATGAAACAGATATGATTATTGTGCTATCACATTTAGGAATCCATGATGATGAAAAAATAGCAGAGTTATTCCCTAAAGTTGATTTAATATTGGGCGCGCATACTCATCACTTTTTTCATGAAGGAAATAAGGTCCATCATACGATGATGGCGGCAGCAGGTAAATATGGCCGATTTGTCGGATATGTAGATGTTGAACTTAAAGAAAAACCTTTAATGATCCAGCCGAAGCTCTTTGAAACAGATTCACTTCCTTCATTAGAAAATGAAGTGAATTTTGGATATGAATTAGAAAGTATCGGAAAAAAGCAATTGGATAGTAGAGTTACCTATTTACATAATACTTTAGAATTTTCATGGGATAAGCCTTCTGCGTTAGCAAACCTTTTATGCGAAGCATTGCAGGAATGGTGTAAAGCCGACTGTGCATTGATCAATTCAGGCTTAGTTCTAACACAGCTTCAAAAAGGATATGTGACCAAATACGATATCCATCAAATGCTGCCCCATCCGATAAATCCTTGTAATGTTGAACTTACAGGGGCTCAATTAAAAGAAGTTCTGCTTCATGCTGAAGAAGATGGTTGGTCTGATCTTGAAGTAATCGGTTTAGGTTTCAGAGGCTCGGTAATGGGGGTGTTTGTTTATTCTGGAATAGAGATAGAGAAGAATGAACAACAAGTTTTTATTAATGGCACCTTAATTGATCCCGTAAAAACGTATACACTTGCAACGACAGATATGTTTACTTTTGGGAGATTCTTTCCGGAAATTCGAAGATCTGAAGTTAAGCATTATTTTATGCCGGAATTTCTTCGCGATATTATGGAATGGAAATTAGGGCAAATGAATGATTGACCAATTTTCTTCTCCTTTCATACATATGAGTATTGGGAGGAGTGAAGGATATGGTTTCTGTAGAACCTTTAACAATAGAAGGACATACGTTTATTGCTACTTCTGTTTTACTGCCTAAGACTACATTACTGACAATATCAAATGATAAAGGCTATATAATGTGTGGTGCACTCGATGTGGCCTTATTAAATAATCGCTTAGTTGATAGGCAAATTATTGCTGGAAGAGCGGTCGGTGTAAAGACGATTGAACAGCTAATGAATGCGCCTCTCGAGTCAGTTACGATTGCCGCCGAAAAATTAGGAATTCATGCAGGTATGATCGGGACGGAAGCTTTATTAAAAATGGTATAACAAAATCTGGGACAAATTTTTTAAAACTTGCCCTAACTTGCCCCTCTTATGCATACATTTGCATTAAGGGGGGATTTTTTTGGCTGTATTTCGAGTTCGGAAGATACGGCGTGGCCCTTTGCCGTTCCGATATGTTATGCTCTTGTCTTTTGTATTTTTTATATTTTCTACCGCTTTGGGTCTTTGGATTGTAAATATTGGTATTAAACCAACATTAATAAGTTACGCCGAAGCTCAAACGAATAAAATCGCTCCTGCGGTTATTAATAAAGCGGTTCATGATGTCATACCTAATGTTAAAAATATGAACGAAGTGGCGGACATCTTACCGAGCGGTGCAGTAGTATTTAAAACGGATATTATTAACAAAACTCAAGCAGAATTATCTAGGGCAATCCAATATAATTTAAAACAAGCGGAAAAAGGAAATCTAGAGGAATTGGAAGCGGAAACGGGTATTCAAATCGATTATCAAAAATCAAGTGAAGGTGAGGGAATTGTATATTCATTTCCAATAGGTCAAGCCACTAAAAACGCCTTGCTCGGGAACTTAGGACCGAGGATTCCCATTAGGTTTACGGTAGTAGGCAGTGTATATACTAATGTTGAACATAAGGTGGAACAATATCCTATTAACAATTTATATGTATCCGTTATTATTCCGATCGAAGTAAGTGTTCAGATTATTATTCCGTTTGGCTCTAAAAAAACCGTTGTCAAACAAGAAGTTCCTCTTGCAATGGGAGTATTTCCTCTTGATGTACCAGATTTTTATAATAGTAATGAAAAGACAAACCCGTCCATCCAAATTCCTACAAAACCTTAGTCGTATTGCGGTAAAACTAAAAAAATGTTATATTAATATAAGTATTTTAACTTAATAAACCTTATCAAAATCGGATGGGGTAGAGGAGCAAAAGAAAAGAGTAGACTGTGTAAGGATGACAACGGTGATCACAGTTCGAAAGGTTTTTTTGCCGAAGCGATTATTTTTGTCAAAGGATTTTCGCTGGTGTTGCTTTGAAGAAGAGTAACACTCTCATATATAGTGATAGTACTATTGTGGGGAGCTACAGATCGCGGTGGAGAAACTGTACATTACAAATAAGAGTAATGATAGGTCTCTATCATTGCTCTTTTTTATTTTCTCTAGACGTAGATAACTGAGGCGAATGCACTCTCTTTATCTGGTTTCAAAGCTTTTCGACTAGGAAGCGGATTGTGCTTATCACTTGAGTAGATTGATTGATCCTAACGGACTCACCATGCTTTCTTAATCTCAGTTATATGTTAAGAGAAGCATCGACAAAACTTCCTTATGTCTTCATTTACGTCCCAGCGGCTGCGGGGCTTTTATGTCGATGGACAAGGAGCTTACATTTTTTTCAGGAGGATAACATGGAAAATTCAATTTTATCTTTGATTCCGCCGATATTGGCGATAGTAATGGTTATTATAACGAAGAGGGTTTTACTTTCGTTAGGCTCGGGGATTATTGTTTCGGCTTTGTTATTGTCGAAAGGGAATATACTTGAAGGAGCCGACATTTTATGGAGTGCTGTAAAAGGAATTTTTATTGAAGATGGGGCTTTGAATACTTGGAACCTATACATTTTATTATTTTTATTTTTGTTAGGGATCATTACAGCTCTCATCAATATTTGCGGGGGGAGCAGAGCTTTTGGAGAATGGGCAATGACAAAAGTGAAAAATCGCGCGGGTGCTCAGATCCTTGCCGCTGTGTTTGGAATTATCATTTTTATTGATGATTATTTTAATGCACTTGCAGTAGGACAAGTTGCCCGTCCAATTACGGATCGTCATCGTGTATCAAGGGCAAAGCTTGCTTACATTATCGATTCAACTTCAGCCCCTGTTTGTGTTGTGTCGCCGATTTCCAGTTGGGGGGCATTTATCATTGGAATTATTGGAACAGTATTAACTACACATCAAGTAACCGATATATCAGCTTTTACCGCTTTCTTAAAAATGATTCCAATGAACCTGTATGTATGGACAACGCTTTCGATGGTGTTTATAATCGCTTGGTTAAACATTGATTTTGGCAGTATGAAAGTGCATGAGGAGCGAACAATCGCCACTGGAATTCCTTACGATCCTAATAAAACGATACAAGGTGAAATAAAGGAAGAATTGCCAATTAGCGAAAATGGAAAAGTCGGTGATTTATTATGGCCGATCATTGCATTATTTGCGGGGACTTTAGCTGCAATCATTTGGAGCGGATTAAGCGCTACAGAAGGTAAAGCAACCGTAATGGATATATTCGGAAATGCCGATGTGTCAGAGGCACTTGTCATCGGTGGATTAATTGGATTATTCGTTACTATTGGATTGTTTTTCCGTCAATCATTAAAATATCGTTCAATAGAAAAGAGTCTTCTTTTTACAGGATTTAGAGTTGGAATTAAATCCATGATGCCAGCAGTTTTGATTTTATTATTTGCATGGGCGATCATTACACTTATTGATGAATTAGGCACGGGGCTATATCTTGGAAGTTTAGTTGAAAAATCGCAATTGAATCCTGCCTTTTTGCCCGTCATATTATTCATCGGGGCTGCATGCATGGCCTTTGCAACAGGAACGTCATGGGGTTCATTTGGAATTCTATTGCCGATTGCCGGTCAAATAGTTTCCGTGACAGATATGGCACTGCTTTTACCAGCTCTTGCAGCAGTCCTTGCTGGAGCGGTGATGGGTGACCACTGTTCACCAATTTCCGATACGACGATTCTTTCATCGACTGGAGCGGCGTGTAATCATATGGATCATGTCATGACTCAGCTGCCATATGCATTGGTATCTGGGTTGATCACGGCAATAGGGTATTTGGTGATTGGAATTTCAGATAGTACAATTTTAGGGCTAATCACGATTATCATTTTATTAATTATCATGTTTGTTTTATTAAGAAAAAATAATAATATTGCTGAAAAAACAGGATGAGCTACGCTGCCCATCCTGTTTTTTATATGTTTTTAGACATTGTACGGAAGAACAGAAAAAGACAAAAGCCGATATTGCATAAAAAATTTAGGTTTTGACAAGTTGGGCTTATCTGGCTATAATACTGTTAGATTAATTAATAATCTGAAAAAATAAAATCTTCCAAATAGGAAGGGAAAGGGGAATTTGATGGAGAATCGCGCGCAGTTCGGTTCGAGAGCCGGTTTCATTTTTGCGGCTGTAGGTTCTGCGATTGGACTCGGGAATATTTGGCGATTTCCAGCGGTAGCGTATGATAACGGGGGAGGAGCGTTCTTTCTTCCATATTTATTCGCTTTGCTTACAGCTGGTATCCCACTTTTGATTCTTGAGTTCGCAATTGGTCATAAGTATAGAGGATCTGCACCATTATCACTCGCGAGAGTTAAAAAAGGTGGAGAATGGATTGGCTGGTGGCAAATCTGTATTTCCTTTGTTATTGCGACGTATTACGCGGTTATCATTGCATGGGCGCTAGCTTATACGTATTTTTCCTTTAAGCTTGAATGGGGAACTGATACAACTCCATTCTTAATTGAAAATTATTTAAAAGTTGGCAGCACTGATACATTTGGAAGCTTTGTTCCCGGTGTATTATTTCCTCTTATTCTTGTGTGGCTAATTGTACTTGGGATACTTTTCGCGGGTGTTAAAAAAGGAATTGAAATGGCAACTAAGATTATGATTCCTTTACTTGTAGTTTTATTTTTAATTATTGTTATTCGTGCAGTCACTCTTGATGGGGCAATGGAAGGTTTGAATCAATTTTTTAAACCTAACTGGTCCACAATCTTGGACGGAAAAGTTTGGGTCGCAGCATACGGACAAATCTTCTTCAGTTTATCAATCGGTTTTGCAATTATGATCACTTATTCAAGTTATTTACCGAAGAAGTCCGATATTACGAACAGTGCATTTATTACAGGTTTTGCGAATTCGGGATTTGAATTGCTTGCAGGATTCGGTGTATTTGCTGCTTTAGGATTTATGGCTGCACAGCAAGGCGTTCCTGTAAATGATGTTGTAAAAGGCGGAGTTATTTTAGCATTCTCTATTTTTCCGACAATCATAAATGAATTGCCGGCCTTTAACGAAATTTTTGGTATCCTATTCTTCGTTTCTTTAACTCTTGCAGGACTAACATCATTAATTTCTATTGTTGAAACGTATATTGCTGGTATTCAGGAGAAATTTAATATTAGCCGTGCGAAGGCTGTTATTTTCGGTGGTGGCTTTACTGCTATAATTTCTCTTGCATTTGCCACGCAAAATGGTCTGAATCTTCTGGATGTTGCGGATTACTTTATTAACCAATTCGGAGTTGCGATGGCTGGATTGTTTGAAGTTATCTTTATTGCTTGGTTTGCAAAACAACTCAAACCTCTTCAAGCTCATGCTGATTCAGTATCCGATATAAGACTTGGGGCATGGTGGAGGATTAGTCTTTCGGTTATCACGCCGGTTGTATTAGGATATATGATGTTTGATAATTTACGTCAAAACTTAACCGGTGATTACGGTAGCGGAGACTACCCGCGTGAATTCTTATTTCAATATGGATGGACCGTTGCTATTGGAGCGATTCTTGTCGGAGTCTTATTTACATTAAAGCCATGGAAAGGGCACGCCATAGAACAGCCTGCTTACGAAGATAAGAAGGAGGTTTCATAATGACAGGTAGTGCAATCGTCATGATGGTTATTGGTGTCGTTATTATTTGGGGAGGCTTAGCTGCAAGTGTTGCACATGCCATTTCTAAAGCAAGGGAAGCAAAGAGAAACGCTTAAATATAAAAGCTTCGGAGTTAAAAACCGAAGCTTTTACTTTTTATTTCTTTCTTGTCTTTCCCATAATCGTAAATGTGGATATGGATCAAAAGACCATTCATTTATTCCATTATCTTTATACATTCCGAAATGTAAATGGGGCGGAAATTTTCCGGAGGTTCCTGGAGGTCCGTATCCAGAACTGCCCACGCTCCCAATAATCTGCCCAGGGGAGACAATATCGCCAATCTTTAAACCTTTAGAAAAACCATTTAAATGTGCGTAATAATGATATGTGTTATTTAAATCACGAATCCCAACTCTCCAGCCTCCATATTTATTCCAGCCTTTTAGTTCCACTACTCCATAAGCTGCAGCACGAACAGGTGCGCCATAACCTGCAAAAATATCCGTTCCTTCATGTATTCTCCTGCCTCCCCAGCCTCGTCTGTCACCCCATGTATTTTTAAATGTATAATTATAACCTTTAGGGATTGGGAATGCTTTTTCATCCAGGTCTATACGGTTGTAATTACGGTATATTCTTGCGTTTGTAATGATCGACCTAACTGACTGGTCACGTTTATAATAATCCCAGACAGCCATTCGAAATGCTTGATCATTTACCCCATACTGCGATAAATAATTGGCTAAAGTAAATAAAAGATCTTCTCCATTTTGTTTGTCAGCTTTTCCATCACCGTTTCCATCTAATCCGATGCCATTAAAAATAGTAATACTGAGTAGTTGGTTATCGGCAGAGTTTGGATTGAGGGCTCCTGCCCAATGTTCAGAGGGAACATAAAATCCTACAATGTCGTCAGGCCGTGGTAAATCTTTTCTTACATATCGGATGCTTCTTTCAAATTGGTCAACTGCTGCTATATAGTACCAAGGAACTTTTGAAGCTGCTTCCGTCTTTTTGTATAAGTGCATTCTTTGTTCATATATTTCCTTTTGAGTTAGTTCTTTGGCGTCGACATTAATAGAATAGGGCAGGAAAAAAAATAAAAGGCTGGCTAGCACGAATTTTTTCATGGATATTATTACCTCTTTTCAAAACAATTAATGAAGCTTGGCCTCTTAAAGACAGGCCAAGCATTCGAAAGTTATTTATTATTTTCAAACTGCTGCCTGTAATTGGATTGTTCCAAATGATGATTTTGGTCACCAATTGTTTCTCCATTAGAATTTTCACCATCATTTATTTTTCTGCCCTGTGGAGAGCGTTCTAGCATTAATTTTACTGTATCACGTACTGTTGTATCCTTATTGCTTGAACGAGCATTCATAGAAGCAATATTTTCTATGTTTTGGCGCAATGTTGGATCATCCGTAATGTATACATGGTAAAAACGCGGGACTGCACTGATCGCGGTTTTTTTCACTTGGTCTGCTATTTCAAAACGTTCAGAATCCCGTTTTTCATTTGTAATATAGGCAATCAAAACCTCTTGATCCGTTACAAGGACACTTGCATCCTCTACACCCGGCAGCATTACTAAAATTTGTCCAATATTATCAGCAGTTTGCTCTTTGTTCATCCCTTTCATAGGCTTCGCAGCTTCTCCCCCGGGAACAGGGCTTTTTACTTGGCGAACAAATCCAAATAAATCATCCTTCTGCTGATTGTGGTTATAGTTTTCTCCGTGTTCCGCAACATTTATGGAATTTCCACTTTTATGATAAACATGATTGTCCTCAGCAGTTTTTTTATTATTCATACCACAGCCAACCAACATTGTACTTATAAAAATAATTGGAATTGATTTGTATTTCATTTCATACACCTCCTCTTTTTATAGAATGCTCAGGAAAATATATTTTTTTCTTAGTAATTGTTGGAGATTAAGCTATAATTTAAATAACATTCGACTTTCGGAGGGAAAAATGATTACTATTAATAACTGTCAATATGAATTAGTTAATGAATTTAGAGACGGATACAATGAAGAAGCGTTTAAAGCAAGATACAGTGATGTATTATCGAAATATGATTATATTGTTGGAGACTGGGGGTACGGACAACTACGTCTTAAGGGTTTTTTCTCGGATCAAAATCAAAAAGCTTCGTTCGATACTAAAATCGGAACATTAACCGAGTATTTATACGAGTATTGCAATTTTGGCTGTTCGTATTTTGTATTAAAAAAGATGGATAAATAAAAAAGTGGAAGCTATGTTTATCGACGTATAGTCCCATGGGATGTAGGTTCGCCGACTTGACATAAAGACGTGGCTTTTTTTACTCTAAGTTCCTTTTTTAGCCTTTAATTGAGGTAAAGGAAACACGAGGTTCTTCAGCATGGATCGATGTTGACTTGCGCAAAAGATTAGGACGAGAAGTATGCTAGCCAATAGACTCTGTAGCTGAAAAAAACAGGTGCCCCTAGTGAATGGGACACCTGTTTTTAACTATCTTCATAAGGAGGTTGAGTTTCCCTTTCTGGATCATCATGTGTAATATGAGCATTCGGGCCTTTACGGGGGTGGCCCTCATGCATCGATTTAAATTCATAGTTAAAGGCACTATAAGAACGTTGCCCCTCTTCCCAAGGTGTTGATTTATTCTCTACAGGTGTATCTTCACCACGCGGAGCGCCATATGCACCTTCTGGAAGCTCCTCGGGTATTATATAATTTCTTTGATCCGCTACATTTGATAAATCAGTATAGGGAGGGTCTTCTTTATCTTGGTTATTTGCTTTAGGACGTTGATCTGCCATATTCATTCTCCTTTCTACATGTACCTTCTCCTGTAAACTTCGATTTATTCTCATTAAGACTTTCCTCATTGGACCACTGTCCATTCGTTTTGTTATGATAATAGGGATCATATAGAGTGGAGGCATCAGCACCTATGTATTTTGTAGATAGGGAAAAAATTGAAGCAACATTAATTTTTATGGAAAAGCAAATAAATCTTATTAAAAGTAACAAAAATTGGGAGTCTGCAATTGAAAAAGCAGCCTTGGAACGGACGTTACATACAATTATTGAAGCTGTTCTTGATACAGGCAATGCTATGATTGATGGATTTATTATGAGGGATCCAGGGAGCTATGAGGATATTGTTGATATTCTGACAGATGAAAAAGTAGTTGATGAGGGTTTATCAATCGTATTAAAAAGATTTATTTCTTTTAGAAAAATGCTCGTTCAGCAATATATAGAAGTGGATCACAAAGCTTTAATAAATGAAACATCAGCATCGATAACTAAACTTCAACTTTTTCCTGATTGTGTTCGTTCATATTTAACGGATGAACTTGGACCAGTATCAGCTTTTAGAAATTAATTAGAATTAAGTGTGGGAGTTTTCGAACTCTTAAAACCTTTAAATTAATGGAAGTATTGTTAATATGCGTTCTAGCGCTTCTCTATCTGCGTGCAGGATGGGAAGAATATTTGATTAGATTTGAATCGAAATGCAAAAGAAGATTCCTAAAGTTTCCGCCTTGATCGGATTCAAATCGCGAAGCAACATTAATTTTCTCGTTATTTCACAATACTCCTACAGAATTCTTTGCGATTTCTGCTCAATCGGTATTATCATTATTACTGACTCAATAAAAAACACCCGCAATATCCTAATAGTGGATTTTGCGAGTGTCTGTTTTATGGCTATTATATAAACATCTAAACAATGAATTATTTCTGTACGTCTCAGTATCCTCAAGCATTTTTTCTACTTTTATATCTCACCTTTAGAACTATGGGCAAGTCTGCTTGAAGCAGCGGCTGCAATTGCTCCAACGATATCATCTAGAAAAGTATGACATTTACCTGATGAATGATCATTTAATTTTTCCAGTATGCCCGGCTTTTGTTTATCGATATATCCGTAGTTCGTAAATCCGATGGATCCATACACATTGACAATTGAAAAGGCGAGAATCTCATCTACTCCATAAAGACTTTCATCACTTGCGATAATACTTTGTAAAGGCTCTTCAAGTTTGCCATTTTCTGCAAGTATATCTAATTGAATCCCTGTTAAAATTGCGTTTTGTACTTCCCTTTTTTGAAGAACGCGCTCAATATTGTAAATACATTCTTCAATTTGCAAGCCTGGATGATATTTTTTTTGAAGGTACATTACTAACTCTGCAATATCCTCAATTGTTACACCACGCTCTTTTAAAAGGCGGCGAGCTGTTTCTTCGGAAATACTTATGAATCGTTCATTCTCCATTTGTCTCATCCTCTCTATATTTTCATCATATAACTAGTTGGTTTCCTGGTACATCAAACTACTCGGCAAGAAAACTTTTTCTTTTCATATAATTGAACTAATAACAAAGAGCAAATGAAAGAGGGATGCTCCATGTCAGAAAAAATACTAGAAAATTATTTTGGAATAACACCAGATCAAACGATACAAGATGGAAGCTCTATTCGTTACAAGGTGGATAACTCACTGTATACTATTATGCAAGTTACTCATTTGGAACAAGAGGCATTAATTGAATTATATGAGATGTCAGATCATATGGCAAAGTATGGAGATAATAAAGTCTCCACTTTTGTTCCAGGAGTGAATGAAAAGTTTCTTGTCACACATGAAAATCAAGATTATGTACTTATGCATAATTATTATTTTCCACCATCACGAAATAAAAACACAGGAAGAAAACTAGCTAAATTTCATGAAAAGGGAAAATTGATTCAGGCTCCGCTTTCTGGAGCAAACCGGTTAGGACAGTGGAAATCATATTGGATCAAAAGACTCGAACAAATTGAAAAAGTTTATTCGAGTGTTGTTCAGGATAGAACGGGTGAAGAGTTTGAAAAATTATTTATCAAATCATTTCCTTACTATCTTGGACTTTGTGAAAATGCCATTCAGTATATAACCGACACAGAACTTGATGAAGATTTGACTTTTTCTGATATGGGAACAATAGGCCATCAAAGATTTCATGAAAATGTATGGAATAAACAAATGGAAATCAGGAATCCGTTTGATTGGGTATTTGACCATCCTTCAAGAGATTTAGCGGAATGGATTAGAGATTGTTACTTTCGAAACGTTAGATCCTTTCAACCGGATATAATTCAATTTTTACGCGGATATGAATCCGTATCACCATTAAGTGCATTTTCCTGGCGGTTGATTTATTCACGATTACTTTTCCCGATACATTATTTTACTTGTATTGAAGATCATTATTTAACTTCATCGCAATGGACTCAAAAGCAATTAGAAGAAAGATTGAATAAATATTTGCGGGATGCAAGGGATTACGAACGATTCTTAGGAAACTTCTACCAATTGGCAGAAGTAAGTCATGGACATTTTCCCGTCATTGATTGGCTGGATCCTTCTTTATGAAAATGAAAAAAGAGCCTAAATTTCTTAGGCTCTTAAACACAATGTAAATTAGTCTTAGAATACCTGCTCTACTTCTAGTACGCCAGGAACTTCCTCAACCAATGCACGTTCTATTCCAGCTTTCAAAGTGATAGTGGAGCTTGGACAAGTTCCACATGCACCAAGTAGACGTAGTTTTACAATACCGTCATCTACATCAACGAGTTCACAATCTCCGCCATCTCGAAGGAGGAATGGACGCAATTTATCTAATACTTCTTGAACTTGTTCCATCATTGTTTGTTCATACATTGATATCGACTCCTTTCCATATAACCATTATAATCAGTATGAAGAAAAAAATCTATAAAACAATTCGATTCGATCGTTCAAGAAAAAGGGGAGAGTGGTATTTTGAAGAAGGAAGTTGAAATTTTTGTTTATGGCGCTGAGCAAATCTGTGCAAGCTGTGTCGGTATGCCTTCATCTATAGAGACTTATGAATGGCTAGATGCGGCTATTTCCCGAAAATATTCTAATCAACCCTTTTCAATACGATATATAGATATTTTTAATCCACCAGAAGATGAAACACATCAATCATTTGCGAATCGGGTAATTAAAGAGGATTTATTTTATCCAGTCGTAACAATTGGAGAAGAAATTGTGGGTGAAGGGAATCCGAACTTGAAAGATATATATTTGGAGATGGAAAAGTACGGATATGAAGGGGTCAGTCCAAAGAAAGACTGACCCTAAGTTTGTATGTCGATTAGCAGGGTACTCAAGTGTTTCCTTACCCTTTATGAAATTTATACATCCACAGGACACCAGATTTAAGAATTCTAGCTATTCTTCCTGTTATAGCGCGATCTGCCATTAAGCCAAATCCTTGTTTTTTCCCTAAGGAACCAAGAACACCCTTCAATTTAATGGTAGGCATTTCCTCTGGGAGATCTTTTCCTTCCCAACGCTTAGTAAGAATTGTCACGATTTGCTCAGCTTGTCCTTCTGCTAGTTGTGCACTAGGAGCATATGGTAAGCTCGCACAATCTCCCACCACATATATATTTTCGCGATTAGGGATATTATGATATTTTGTTAATGTGACTCTGCCTTGCTTATCCTTTTCAACATCCAATTCTCGAACAAGTTTATTAGGCTGGATCCCCGCAGTCCAGACAATTACATCGGTAGAAATGGGTTCATCGTTGTTAAACAATAACTGATCTTCTACCTTAGTAATATTCGCTTCGTTGATGACATCGACACCATTCATATTAAACCAATTTTGTACATAACGGCTAATTCTTTCGGGAAAAGAAGAAAGAATCGTTTTACCGCGGTCAAATAATTTAATAATTAAGTCGGGACGGCTTTCCCGGAGTTCACTCGCAAGCTCAATACCGCTTAAGCCACCACCCACAATGCTGACAATTGAGTTGGCTGGTAGATTATTGAGTTTTTGATATGTATCTCGTGCTTTTCCGATCGTTTGAATACTATAGGTATACGTATCTGCTCCAGGAATATTGTGGAATTTATCTTCGCAACCTAGTCCGATAATCAATTCATCAAAAGGAATAGGATCTGAATTAGATAGAATAATTTCTTTTTGTTCCAAGTTTATATTTGTTACTTCACCATATAAAATATTTAAGTTTGGATGCTCTGGAAAAGCTACTCGCACTTCTTGGTCTGAAATGGTCCCTGCTGCTAGAGCATAATACTCAGTTTTTAAGGAGTGATATGGAACTCGGTCAATTAATGTAATGGTCACATCGTTCGGCAGATGATTTGGCAGTAATTCACGCAGGACACGCATGTTTCCGTATCCTCCACCGAGCAATACTAATTTTTTCATGAAAAATATCTCCTTTTTGCCGTCTACTTGAAGAAAAATGTTGATAATGATAACACATTGATATTAATCCCACGTAAAAGTATAGCTGATTCCTATTTTATATACAACAATCGAATAAGGGTTAAGGTGGTATAACTGGATTTTATTAAAGTATTTCAACCTTAATATTATATACGTACCCTTTGACTATAAAGGTCTAAACAGGTAGGATTGTACTTGTATTGTTTAGCTTTAACGCCTAACGACTAGCAAACTTGCAGCTTCTTTCTGCGATAAGGAAAAAGTTTAAAAAGTTTACATGTCGCTAAACGGGCGTTGGCGCTTTTCTTAAGAGGTGATCTCTATGAATCCAATTATCGAGTTTTGTATTAGCAATTTAGGCAGTGGGGGATATGAAGCTTTGCAGCTATTAGAGGAAGATCCAAACTTAGATATTATCGAGTATGGCTGTCTTGACCATTGTGATTTATGTGCGGAAAGTTTATATGCACTTGTTAACGGTGAAGTTGTAACAGGGGAGACACCTGAAATGCTTGTTAAAGCCATTTATCAATATATTGAAGAAAATCCAATGTTTTAATATGACTCATCAGTTGAGAATGAGCCATTTCAAGTATATACTTAATATATATGTAAATGGAAGGAGTGCACATATGAGTACAACCATAACATTAACAGAAGCCGCAGCTCTACAAATTAAAGATATGATGAAACACAATGGGGAAGAAGATGCTTATTTTCGATTTTCCATTAATGGTGGTGGCTGTAGCGGCTTATCATACGGCATGAGTTTAGACCACGAAAAATCAGACACCGACACATTTTTCGAGCAGTTTGGTATTCCTGTTGTCATAGATGAAGAAAGCGCGCCGTTATTGACTGGAACGGTCATCGACTATAAGCAAAGCTTAATGGGTGGCGGATTCACTATTGATAACCCAAATGCCCTTGTTTCTTGCGGATGCGGTTCATCTTTCCGCACTGCGAAAGTTGAAGGTACGCCTGAGAAATGTTAAGACATTTTTTTTAAAAAAGAGCCAGAGGAATTGAAGCCTCGGCTCTTTTCTTTTTCTATAGTAACGTACTCTAATGCTAGTATAAGTAAAGCCAATACGGCACCCACTTGCTCGCAACTGGACGTTAAGCCTTACACCCATCGTGGCTCAAACTGTTTCCATTAAATTAATCGATGATCCAGAAGCTTGTGTTACTGTTCAAACAAAGACGTACTATGCATTGGCTGCAAGCGTGCTTTCGGATCTAAATATGCTTTTGCATTGCTTACGGCAGTAGGAGCTTCGCCAAAACCGGTTGCGATTAATTTTACCTTTCCAGGATATGTTGTAATATCTCCTGCAGCGTATATACCTGGAATGTTTGTTTCCATCCTACTATTAACGACGATAGAATTTTTTTCAATTTCGAGACCCCAGTCCTTGATTGGCCCTAACGATGAAACAAATCCATAATTTACGATTAAAGAGTCAAGTTCTACTGAAACTTTTTTATCTCCTTTTACTTCTTCCAATAATAGTTCCCTAATTGCTTCTCCATCACAATTAAGATCAGATGCGACAAAAGGAGTTAAAATTTCCACTTTAGAATTCATCAATTGAACGACACTGCTTTCATGAGCACGGAACTTATCTCTACGGTGGATCAACGTGACTTTTTCTGCAATTGGTTCAAGCATTAACGCCCAGTCAACAGCTGAATCGCCGCCTCCAAGAATAGCGACTTTTTGGCCGGCAAACTTTTGCATATCGTCAATAAAGTAATGAAGGTTTCTTCCTTCGTATTGTAAAGCCGGCTCTATTTCAAGTCGACGCGGCTGAAAAGCACCGATGCCAGCAGTGATGATAATTGTTTTGGAATAGTGGATTTCTTCATCAGAAGTAAGTTTAAACGTTCCATCTTCTAATTTTTCTACACCTTTAATAGCTTGTCCAAGGCACACAGTCGGAGAAAACATAGACATTTGTTGTGTTAAATTATTCACTAATTCCTGGGCTTTTACTTTTGGAAAACCCGCAACATCATATATATACTTTTCAGGATAAAGGGTAGCAAGCTGACCGCCAAGCTGTGGGAGGCTTTCAATAATTTTCACACTGGCATCTCTCATGCCTCCGTAAAATGCGGTAAACAGACCTGTTGGACCTCCTCCTAAAATGGTAATATCATATATTTTTTGATCTTCTTTCAAAGAAAATCCCTCCCATAATACTTGAAAAATTCATCTTACACATCATATCACATACGAGCGAATCTTACATAATGCTATTAATTTTGTGCATATTAAGTAAATAAAATAATATAAAACAAAAGATTAGGTTTTCGAATATTACCAATTTTCGTTCTTTTTCAATATTGCTTGAAAAAGAAGTAGAAAAGCATATAATGTAAAGGAGATGTTAATAATTTATGACATTTTTCTGGCTTTTTTTTTGCTTTGTACGTGAATTGAATCACATTAGGCACTTATAACATTTTATTATAAACTCTCGTACAAACTAATAATAATACGTAGTAAAGGTGGAAGTGTATATTATGAAGAGGCCCAAGATCGTTGTATTAGGTGCTGGTTACGGGGGATTAATGACAGTAACCCGTCTGCAAAAACAGCTTGGTAATAACGAAGCTGACATCGTTTTAGTTAACAAAAATGATTACCACTACGAAACTACATGGCTACATGAAGCTTCTGCAGGTACACTTCATCATGACCGTGTTCGCTATGATGTTAAAGATGTTATCGATCGAAGCAAAGTTGATTTTGTACAAGCTACCGCTTTAAAAGTCGACCATCAAGCAAAAAAAGTAATCCTAGATAATGGTGAGCTTGATTATGATTATTTAGTCGTTGCTCTTGGTGGTGCTTCAGAGACTTTCGGCATTAAAGGTTTGGACAAATATGCATTCTCGATTGTAAATGTAAATGCAGCTCGTCAAATTCGTGAACACATTGAATATCAATTTGCCACATATAAGGCAGAAGAGGTAAAAAACCCTAATCGTTTAACAATCGTTGTGGGTGGTGCTGGTTTTACAGGCATTGAATTTTTAGGTGAATTAGGCAACAGAATTCCAAAACTGTGCAAAGAATATGATATCGATCAAAAATTAGTAAGAGTTGTATGTGTTGAAGCAGCACCGAGTGCTCTACCTGGATTTGATCCAGAATTAGTTAAATATGCGATGGCTCACTTAGAGAAAAAGGGCATCGAATTTATGATTGGTACCGCAATTAAGGAAGCAACTCCTGAAGGAATTATTGTAGCAAAAGGTGAAGAAGAAACGGAAGAGATTAAAGCTGAAACCGTTATCTGGGCAGCGGGTGTTCGTGGAAACCCAATTATTGAAGCTTCTGAATTTGAAAATATGCGTGGTCGGGTAAAAGTAGATCCTGATTTACGTGCACCTGGACTTACCGATGTTTTTGTCATTGGTGACTGCTCCTTAGTTATTAATGAAGAAATTAATCGTCCATATCCTCCAACAGCTCAAATTGCTATGCAACAAGGTGAATTAGTGGCAAGCAATATTGCAAAGTTGGTTAAAGGGAATACTCATTTGAATTCATTTACTTTTGATAATAAAGGTACTGTTTGTTCTCTTGGTCATGATGATGCTATTGGAGTAGTATTCGGAAAGAAAATTACAGGTTCTAAAGCATCATTTATGAAAAAGATGATCGACAACCGAGCGTTGCTTATGATTGGCGGAGTTCCGCTTACGATGAAAAAAGGGAAGTTTAACTTTTTTTAAGCATTATTAAAGGAAAGGGCGGAATCTTATATCGATTTCGCCTTTTTTGTTTTTGAGAGACATTTTTTGGTGCAAGCCAGCTTGAGCACTAATCGACTAGTAAGCTTCAAACGATAAGTTATCATCTGTTGGTTCTTTACTGTATTTTCTTAATCTCAGTCAAAGCCGAGAAAGGAATGTTGACTAAGACCACCACATCCTTATGCCTTCGTCAATGGACGTCAATAAGACGCATCCACTTTTGTTTTGTTCATTAAATTGTCTTAATTATGACGATTGACGCTCCTACCTTCATCTAGTAGACTTAGAAATAGTGTAAATCAAGGGGGATTTATCCATGTCAATAATTCCAATATTACTAGTATCCATGCTGTTGTTTTTTGTCTTATTTTTTGGTATTGGATTTTTATTAAATATGTTGCTGCGAATGACATGGATCATGGCGGTTATATATCCAATCATTGCAATATTAATCATAAACAAGGCAGATTTTAGTGAGTACTTTACGAACACTAGTGCATCTTTTTCAAGTTTAGGAAAAAGCATATCTACACTTGCACCATTTGATATCGCCATCTTAGTGAGTGGATTGTTAGGTGCCATTAGTTCGGGAGTAACAATGCGAGTACTTCGTGCCAAAGGCTATAGAATGTTTTAAGGACTTTCTCATATGGAAGTCTTTTTATTTTGTTTAGAAAATGGTAAATGAATACCTGATCTAGAATAGTTTATGTCTAGATGAGTGCTTAGAAAACTTCAGACTTATCATTACAATTAATCATCTTTATCGTTGTTCTACAATTTTTATTTTTCAGTATTTTATAAACTAGAGGAATAATTCCTCTCAAAATGGGAAAGTAATATTTTTGAGAGGAGTGTATAAATGTTATACTTTAAACAAATAAGTAAAAGAATGATGATGGTTTTACTATTAATTGGAGCGTTGTTTGCAACATTTGAATCTATTACGGGTATGAATGCAAGGACATTAGTAGCATCGGCTGCTCCAAATGTGATTACAGAATTTGAAAAAAAGTTTTTTGTGATCCCCCACATAACAGAAAGAAGATATTCATTAAAAAATATGTATAACGCGTTAGAGGAACAAATTACATATAAGGTAAGTTCCGCTAAAACTAGTGAACCAAAATCATTGGAAAATGAAGATTGGTCTCAATTTCCTACTATGGAAGTTGTAGCAACAGGCTATACAGCAGGTGTGGAGTCAACTGGGAAAAAACCAGGTCACCCACTCTATGGTATAACGTATTCAGGAGTAAAAGTTAAACGAGATTTATATTCAACGATTGCAGCGGATACAAGTGTTTTTCCTCTTGGTACCATTTTATATATTCCAGACTACGGTTATGGAGTGGTGGCAGACACTGGATCAGCCATTAAAGGGAATACGATTGATTTATATTATGAAACCGTAGATGATGTGTATAAAAAGTGGGGGAAACGAAAACTTGAAGTATACATCATTCAAAAAGGAAATGGTAAATTAACAGAAAAAGATTTGACCACATTAAATGAAAATGAAACAATGCAGGTGTTTCGTCAAAGGTTTCTAAAATAAATGAAAAAGAAGCGGATTATGTAAACCCGCTTCTTTTCTTATGATTTTAGGAAATTATAAACTGGAAGTATTGTGGGTAACTTTTTCGCAAATAGTTTCAGGGTCCTACTGCAGCACTAGTAAACTTCTGTCAGATAAATCAACACCCGACATCGGCTAGATTCTTCGCCGTGTTTCCAATATCTCAGTCAGAGGACATCGACTCAGACTGCCGCATCTTTATGTCTTCGTCGGCGGGCCGCTTTTGCACGTCGACGAATTTTGTTCTTAAAAAACACCTAGTAATTTATGAAGGGCTAATGCCCAAACAATTCCTGTTAGTCCACCAAAAAATACTTCAACAGGTTTATGCCCTAATAATTCTTTTAATTTTATAAATTCCATTTGTTTTTCTTTATGTGTTTTTCCTTGCCAAACATGTATATCTGAGATCATTTTTTGAAAGTCTACGGAAAGTCTATTAAGTACGGCTGCCTGTTCTCCAGCTTGTCTTCTGACTCCCGTTGCATCAAACATGACGATGATGGCAAATATAGCTGATACTGCAAAAAGAGTTGAACCTAATCCTGCATCAAGTGCAACACTTGTTGTTAATGCTGTCACTCCTGCTGAATGGGAACTTGGCATTCCACCTGTTGAGGTTATAAGTGTCCAATCTGCCTTTTTAGTCATAATAAAATGCAAGGGCACTTTAATAAATTGTGCAAAGAATATGGCGGTAAGTGCAGCCCAGAAGGGAAAATTATGCAGGAACTCCATTCAAAACATCCTTTCACATTGAAGCAATTGACGGTTCCATTTATAATACCACATTATAATAAAAGAAATCATGTTTAATTTCGCTAATAAACTTCGTTAGTCGAAATATACTTGCATATCATTTATAATTTTATTTGAGGTGAATGGGATGTTCAAAATAACAAATGAGAATCCATTTAAAAGTAAGGAAGAATGTTTAATTGTTGGGCTTTTTGAAAAACCAGAAAAGTTTACGGGGATACTCGAAAGTTTAGATGGAATATATGATGGAGAATTAACGAAACTTGTAAAGTCGGGTGACATATCGGCAAAATATAAATCACTTTCTGTCATTCATGGTTTAGGAAAATCTCAAGTGAAACGTATTATATTTGTCGGTCTTGGCAAGGAAAAAGAATTAAGCTTACATTCATTGAAGGAAGCATATGGTGCAGCAAGTAAAAAAGCGGCAAGCATGCGCCTTAGAAAGTTGGCATTAGCTCTTGATACATTCGTTTCTTCTAAAATTACAGCCGAAGATGCCGCGCTTGTGTTTTGTGAAGCATACATATTATCGACTTATCAATTTCAAGGGTATAAACAAAAATCAAACGAACCGGAAATCAATATTGAGATAATTGAGATTTTTACTGATGCTGATATTGAAGAAATTGAATTTGCTGCAGAAGTAGGCAGCGCATACGGTAAAGGGACCAATTCAGCTAGAACGCTTGTTAATTTGCCCGGTAACATGCTAAAGGCTTGTGATCTTGCAGAATATGCAAAAGAGTTGGGGCAAACTCATTCATTTGAAGTAGAAATATTAACTAAATCCGAAATTGAAAAGCTTGGTATGGGGGCTTTTTTAGCAGTAAATCAAGGTTCTACTGAGCCGCCTTTTATGATTGTCTTAAAATATCAAGGAAAAGATGACTGGAATGATGTTATTGGCCTTGTTGGAAAGGGGATTACGTTTGATACAGGCGGTTACTCATTGAAGCCAAAAGATGGTATTGTCGGGATGAAGATGGATATGGGAGGTGCGGCTTCCGTATTAGGGGCAATGGAAATAATCGGAAGACTGCGTCCAAAACAAAACGTAGTAGCTGTCATCCCAGCAACAGACAATATGGTAAGTGGAAATGCGTTCAAACCGGACGATGTGATCATTTCCTTAAGTGGAAAAACGATTGAAGTCCTTAATACGGATGCTGAAGGCAGACTCGTTCTCGCAGATGCCGTTACATACGCTAAACATCAAGGAGCAAACTATTTAGTAGATGTAGCAACCCTTACAGGGGGAGTTATAGTAGCACTCGGTTTAGATAAAACAGGAGCTCTCACAAATGATGAGGAATTATTTGAAAAGGTATTAGAAGCTTCTTATGAGGCAGGGGAATTCATTTGGCGCCTACCTTATACAGAAAAAGATAAAGAAAGAGTACGCAATAGTAAGGTGGCTGATCTAAATAATTCTCCAGGACGTGAAGGGCATGCTATTATGGGCGGTGCTTTTATTGGAGAGTTTGCAGAAGCGACTCCATGGGTGCACCTCGATATAGCTGGCACTGCGACTACAAAGAGCGATTATGATTTAGGTCCTGCCGGGGCTACTGGAGTAATGGCACGAACGCTGGCATTGCTAGTTGAGAATTTTGATTTTGAAAAAGAATAACGATGTAATTTCTTAATTGCCCATGCCATATAGTCCCTTGTCGCATAAACAGATATAGAAGGGCATTTGTTTAGAGACAAAGGAGGTTGCTAATAAATGATGTATTATCGCGGCCCCGTACCTTATGCTGATAGTCGCTTTTTTTGGGGATTTGGCGCCCCTCTAGTTGGAGGCTTTTTTGGAGGCTTGATAGGTGGAGGAATTGCCGGAGGACTTGTCAGTGCATTTACCCGTCCTCGTCCAATTATAGCTTATCCGCCGATGGCACCATATGGATACGGAGCAGTGCCGCCCCCAGGGCCATATGGATACGGAGCAGCGCCAGCCCAAGCACCTTATGGCTATGGAGGTAATGTAGGCACTGGAGGATATTCTCCATATAATTATTAAGGAAAACGTGTAGCTGTTTAGCACACTAATACGAAGGGCTCTCCGATTATAAAAGGAGAGCTTTTTGTTTGAAAAAGGATTCTTAATACTTATATAGAATACTATAAAAGGAAATGGAGTGAAGATGATGGATGAGCAAAGAACTCTTCTTGATGCCTTAGGTATTAATATTGTTGAAGTGACTAAAGGAAAAGTAATAGCTACGATGCTAGTAAATGATCGTACAAGACAGCCATACGGTTATTTACATGGAGGTGCATCAGTGGCTTTAGCAGAAACCGTAGCAAGTGTAGGAGCCGCCGCCATGATTGATGCCGAAAAAGAAATTTGCTTTGGGTTAGAAATCAATGCCAATCATATCCGGTCAAAAAAGAGTGGAATGGTAACTGCCATTGCAGAGATCCTTCATGGCGGTAAAAGCACAATGGTATGGGATATAAAAATAAAGGATGAAGAAGAACAGCTTATTTGCATTTCACGTTGCACCATCGCAATCGTAGCAAAAAGATAATATGTTTTGGTGTAATTTTTTTAGGGAAAGGTATGGTAAAATCGCTATGAAGGAGTGATTGAGACATGCCATGGTCAAAGCATGACTATCCTGTTTCAATGAAAAATTTACCGGATGAAGTTCGCAATAAGGCGATTGAAATTGCAAATGCTCTCGTTGAGGATGACAAAGACGAAGGCAGGGCGATTTCCATCGGCATAGCTCAGGCTAGGAAATATTTTGAAGATGGTCACGATGATAGGACCGAGTACCATGTAATGGGGGATGGAGAAGATTGGGTATTGAAAAGAAAAGATGGCGAGCGAGCAATAAAAAGAGAAGATACGAAAGAAGATTTATTGGAAGAAGCTAAAGAATATGTAAAGGACCATAACGGAGTCTTGTTTGTTCATAATAAGGATGGCGATATATCGCAAAAGCTTTATGATTAATTAAAGCATGGCTCGTCGCTGTTAGGGGATGGATGTTATTATTTTAAACAATAAAAAAGCGATTGATCACAACATTGCTGCATTAAATAATGATCATTTGCTAGATTTTATGATCTTGGATTGGAAAGAATTGAGTGGTGGAACTTCAAGCAATGTTTGGAAGCTAATAGGTGATAACGGCAGATCATATGTATATAAGGGAAATGAAAAGGATGTTGTCATAGAAGAAACACTTTTTTTAAATTCTTATAAACATATTAAAATGTTGCCTGAAATCATATTCATAGATGAAAATCAAGAGTTTTATATATACGAATACATAGAAGGTGAAATAAGGCCTACTTTAAATGATAAAAAATCAAATCTAGAGCTTCTTGTCGATGATCTTATTCTTCATTATGTACCATTTGCTGATAATAAATGGGGATATACATACCAACGATATGATAGTTTCAATGAATTCCTTCTTTCAGAAGTAAACGATGCAAAAAAAACGATTGATACTGTATTAACGATCGAAGATTATGAACTAGTCAAGTCATTGACTGAGACTAGGCAGATTGGCGAAAAACCGTATTTGCTTCATGGGGATTGTGGAGTTCATAACTTTTTGCAAAAAAATAATCGGCTCATTGGCGTTATTGATCCGTTGACACTTGCTGCTCCGCCACTGTTTGAACTTGTTTTTGCTTTTTGTTCTTCACCGGATCAACTAACCTATGACGTCATTTATGAGGCAGCTCGAAAGCTTCCCACTTACAATCAAAGTAGAAAGTATTTAGTGGAGGAAGTACTTATAGGACTTTATCTTCGCATAGAGAGATGCTTATATCATCATCCAGATGATTTAAAAGACTATATAGAGGCATGGACTTATTGGACGGAATTGCATGAAACGGTAAATAAAAAAAGCCAATGAGAGATAAAAGTATCTCACTCATTGGCTTTTTGTGTTTAAGAAAATAGTTTTTTCGACTAGCTCCTGCGCGCAGCGCCAAGCGAACCTTTGTTTCTTCATCCGATACGTCAACATTGGCTCGCTTTATATGTCTATGTCCGGCTACAGGCGCCATTCGCTTTTCGTTACTCACCGTGTTTCCTTTATCCCTTATAGAATCCAAAAACTTTGTACGTCCTTAAACAGGCTCTTCCGCTTTTGTTTTAATAACTCTCTTTAAAATGTTGCTGTTCGTGTTTTATATTCCACCATAAGATTCCAAATGCCAACAAGAATAAACTACCTGTGACATAAAAGACTGATGAGATGCCTGCGTGCCCTGCAACAAATCCCCCTAATGCCGGCCCAATCACATTTCCCAAAAAGCGGAAGCTTTGATTATATCCAAGAATTTCTCCTTGCATATCAAGCGGTGCTTCTATTCGAATATAAGCCGTTATACAAGGGAGCATTCCACCGACAACCATTCCATAAAGGAATCGCAATCCGACTAATTGCCACAATTCTGTTACGAGTGCTTGTGGGACGATTAAGATAGAAGAGAGAACGAGGAGGATAAGTAATACTTTTTCATAGCCAATTGAATCTCCAAGCTTTCCCCATTGACGGGTTAATAATAAATTACCAAAGCCTGTAGCTGAAAAGGCAAGTCCCGATAAAAAAGCAATGCTCGTTGCTTTCGTTAAGTCACTTACGTAAAGAGCAAGCAAAGGCTGAATACTAAAGTTTCCTACTTGAATGATTAAAGCGATGACCATTACCATAACAAGCATTTTTCGATTTAGGATTTGTTTAATAACTGCTTTTTGAGTGCGGGGAATATTAGTTTTACTACCTGTTGGCTGTTTTATTTCTTTGATTCCAAATAATACAACCGTGGTAGCAATCATGACTGATGCTGAAGTGATAATGAAGGTATAATGAAAACCGAAACTATCCGCCATCATTCCTCCAAGCAGTGGTCCAAAAAGACTTCCCGCGACATTTCCCATCTGTAAAGTACCTAATGTTTTTCCTGCTTCACTTTTAGGAGTTTGTTTAGAAATGAGTGCAATAGAGGTTGGAATAAATCCAGTGACAAAGCCCATAATCATTCTTAAAATAAATAGTCCAAAAACACTATTTATAATACCCATGAAAAAAACGGAGGAGGCAATTCCATAGCCTGTAATTAAAAGAATTGGCTTAAAGCCATACTTATCACCAATTCTCCCCCAAAGAGGCGAGACGATAAAAGCACTTAAAAACGTGACACCAAAGACGAGTCCAGACCAACGCTGTATATAATCATGACTAAAATCACCAAGTGTACCAATATATAACGATATAAAAGGAAGAACCATCGTCATACTTGCAGCAATAAGAAAATTGCAAATCCACATAATGAGGAAATTGCGTTTTTCGATACTAATTGAAAACACCTTCTTATTTAGTTTTGAATATTATTTCGACTCCCTAAATAATAGTATAAAGGTTTTTATAATAATTTCAACAGGTCCGTACGGAAATCAAAAAAACAACCCTTTTTTCAAGGGCTGTCTCATTAAAAACGTATGGAGTACAAAAGTTCATATTCTTTTATAACTCCATCTAATGCTTGAAGACTTTTTACACTGTATGCATCTTCAGGCTTAGCTTTAAGTTGAGTCTGCAGCTTTTGTACTGCGGAGATTAACGATTCTTTATAATCAAGAACTTCATCCTCATAGGGTCTGACCATTTTTAGAGGAATGTTTGCCTGTTCACGGAAGGCTAGTGCTTTTCTTTCGTGGAAAAATGGCACATCCGCCTCATTTGGATTATGCAAATCTCCTTGTCTCGGATGAATCAGTACAGCAAGACAGCGAACCGTATATGTATCCTGATTAACAGCTGTAATTTCACCAATATATTTGCCGGTTTTATTAAAAGCCGTAACAATTTGGCCAACTTGCATGTTTAATCCCCTCCCTTTCTTTCCATTATGAAAGAATGATGCATTTTTTTCAAAGTTAAAGAAGGAATCTTGTTTTATTATTGTCCTATTTAATACTTATCTACTTGTAAACTACTTGTCCATTTCTTTTGCGAAAGTTATAGGTGATGACCGCTGCGTCCTTATGTCAAGTCGACAGTACTGATTCCTGCTATCCAGAATGTTGATGAGCAAGGCACTTGCGCTTTTCGAGATTTCCTGTAAAGTAATTTTCGGAGGGCTTTATATGAAGAAATTTCTTTTTTTACTAATGTTTGTTACGATATTGTCTGCGTGCGGCATGAAGTCCCAAGAAATAAAGCTGAATAAGGAAACTGTTACAGGCAGTGATCAATCTGAAAAGAAAGAAGGAGATGCAAAAATGACAGAGCAAGTTGTTTATCCACAATTGTCCACTGAAGTGGCGGAAAATGAAAAATTAGTACAGATGAATACAAATATGGGATCAATCAAAATTAAACTATTCCCTGAACAAGCTCCCAAAACAGTAGAAAACTTTTTAACACATGCAAAAGACGGCTATTACAATGGAATTATTTTTCATCGTGTTATTCAGGACTTCATGATTCAAGGTGGGGACCCGACTGGTACAGGCCGCGGTGGAGAAAGTATTTACGGTGAATCATTTGAAGATGAATTTTCAATGCAATTATTTAACCTTCGTGGAGCCCTTTCGATGGCAAATGCTGGGCCTAATACGAATGGAAGTCAATTTTTTATTGTGCAAAATAGCCAAATGGATCCCCGTGTGAAAAGTCAGTTAGAGAATGCTGGTTTCCCAAAAGAAATCATTGATGCGTATATTGAAAACGGGGGTACTCCTCATCTTGACCATCGCCATACTGTATTTGGACAAGTTGTAGAGGGAATGGATGTTGTGGATAGTATCGCTAATGTAAAAACCGCGCCTGGAGATAAGCCGGTTGAGGATGTAGTAATTGAAAGTATTGATATTATTAAATAATAAGTTATAGCCGTCCGATATGGGCGGCTTTTCACATTATTGTCGACTTTTTCGGAATGGGCATCTTGGTTTTATTAAAAAGACTTTGCTATAATGAAAACAGTAACCATAAAGGAAAGGATGTTTTCCTTGTTTTCAATTTTTAATTCATTTGTATTATATATGCCATTTCTTTATTTCCCTGAGGATAAATCTGAATATATTCCAGCAGGTATTACAATGTCGTTTTTTATTCTCGCGGCCGTACTTACTTTTAGACTCATAAAGAAAATTTCCAAAAAGCAAGAAGCAAAAACAAAAGAATTAGAAGAACAATTAAATCGTGAACATCAGAAAAAGCATCTTTAAATGAAGTGACCCCTAAAAGTTAGACACGGTTATTTCATTAGGCAACTTGCTCAAAATGAGTTCGGTATTGTACGTATTGTACCGGACTCATTTTTAATTTTGCCTTCATCCGTTTCGTATTATAATATTCCATATATTTTTTAAGTTCTTGTTTAAAATGCTCTACACTCTCGAATTCCTTATAGTAGAGGAAATCTGATTTCATAATCCAAAAGAAATTCTCCATCACTAAATTATCCTAACAGTTTCCTTTGCGAGACATACTTTGTTTAATTCCTTTTTCTTGGGGGGCATGACGATATGGTTTCATTTGATAATGCCAACCCTGATCCGATCAATATTTGTTTTAAAGACAAAATCTTTAATCTAAATGGAAAAGAGCCTTTTTGAATAGAATCAGGATAATTCAATTTTTGCATGGCAATAATGACGAAAAGGGTATTTTAATGGAGGGTTGGCTATGAGAAAAATAATAATATTATCATTTTGCCTTTTTCTGTCTGCATGCACAAATCCACTTCCAAAAAAATTAGATGTAGATATTAAAAATTCAGATGGCGACTCTCTTGGAAAAATAACACTTGAAGAAAAAGCGGAGGGTGTTACATTTAAAGTTGATTTGAAGGGATTGCCTCCCGGTGAGCATGCGATACATATTCATGATAAAGGGCAATGTACCCCACCCGACTTTTTATCTGCTGGAGAGCATTTCAATCCAGATAAAAAAGAACATGGACTCTTAAATTCGAAAGGACCTCATGCAGGGGATTTGCCAAACATAACTGTGAAAGAGGACGGTAAAGTAAAAACGGATTTTTCTGCAAAAGGAGTCACATTTAATGAGGCAAAGAACTCTCTTTATACAACAGAAGGGACATCGATTGTCATAAATGAAGGAGCCGATGATGGCATGACTCAGCCAGCAGGTGATTCAGGAGAAAGAATTGCGTGCGGTGAAATTACAAAGGATCGAAAACCAGCAAAATCAACTGAAAAATAAAGAAAAAGTACTGTTCTATAAAGTGAGCAGTACTTTTACCATTTAAGAAATAAAGAAGCATAAAGTTTTTACGATCCTAATTTAAAGAAGTCTTTCCTTGTCTAGCTTCAGGCACCAGCAACTTGCGATTTACTAATTAAAAGCCTTTTTTAATCTTACAATACCTTCTTCGATAATTGAGCGAGGGCAAGCGGTGTTAATTCTAATAAAGCCTTCTCCACCTGGCCCATAAGAATTTCCAAAATTGACTGCTAATCCGCCTTTTTCAATTAATCTTTCACGTAATTCTTTTTCGCTCAATCCTGTTTTTCGGCAGTCGACCCAAACAAGATATGTACCTTCCGGCTCTATCACTTCTAGCTTGGGTAATTCTTTTTCAATTCCCATTTTAAGGATCTCTATATTCTCTTTTATGTAAGCTAAAGCATCATCCAGCCATTTTTCACCATGTTGATAGGCTGCTTCCATCGCTATAATGCCAAACGTATTTAATGTGTGGAAGCCTTCCTTCTTTTGAATGTCTGCTAATTTTTTCTTCATATCGGTATTTTGAACGACGATAAAGGATGCCTGCAACCCAGCGAGATTAAAGGTCTTGCTTGGCGCCATAAACGTTGCGATAAAGTCTGAATAGGAAGGATCCAAAGAACAAATGGGTATATGCTTGTGTGGAGGAGCAACAATATCTGCATGAATTTCATCAGACACAATGATGACTCCATATTCTCTGCAAAGCTCTGCCATTTTAACGAGTTCATCCTTCGACCAGACTCTTCCTGAAGGATTGTGTGGGCTGCACAACAAAAATAGTTTTACTCCGCTCTTTAATTTTTCCTCGAAATCGACAAAATCTATTTCATATCGACCATTCTTTAATACGAGTGGTGAATTGACAACCTCTCTCATATTACTTTCAATCATATTAAAAAAAGGTGTATAAACGGGAGATTGCAAGAGGACCTTATCGCCGAGCTCCGTAAATGCCTGAATTGCCGTACCGATGGACGGAACGACTCCGTGGCTATACATTAGCCAAGAAGGTTCAATATCCCAATGATGGCGTTTCTTAGTCCAATTAATAATGGCTGCTGCTGTGTTATCCCCTATAATCGTGTAGCCGAAAACACCATGTTCTACACGCTTTTTCATAGCTTCTAGTACTTCATGCGGCGGACGGAAATCCATATCGGCTACCCACATCGGAAGTAATTCATTTTTACCGAAAGCCGCTTTCATTCCATCCCATTTT
Organism: Bacillus sp. FJAT-49711; assembly: GCF_018343715.1. Taxonomy (GTDB): domain Bacteria; phylum Bacillota; class Bacilli; order Bacillales; family Bacillaceae_C; genus Lederbergia. Next base: position 107,925 of record NZ_JAGYPL010000006.1, read on the forward strand.
ACAGAAGATGTATTTTTCCGATCAATATTTACATCAAAATTATTCATTATGGGCTCCTTTCAAATCCAAAATTCTCTCTTTCATCATAAGGCTGAAAGGATGAAATTTACAAGTAACTATATTCATACAAAATGGATAATTTCCTTGTACACTTCATCAGGTTTTTCTTCAGGCAATAAGTGACCGGCATTTTTCAATACGACTAATATAGAATTCGGCAAATCTTTGACAAGACGATTTCCAATATGTAGCGGGACGATTTTATCATGTTCTCCCCAAATTAGTAAACATGGTGTTTGAATCGTTTGAAGAGCCTCTGGGGCGAGATCTCCTTCACGATGGCGAAGCATTTTTGCTAAAGCGCGGAAAATGTCATTATGATGAAAAGGCTCCTCGTATCCTTTAATCATTTTCTTATCGATAATAGATCGATCATAAACAACTATATTTAAATTTCCTTCCACACCTGATTTTTTAAGATAAAGCTTTACAAAGTGTCCGATAAATGGAATATAAGTTAAAAATTTAAGATGTTTTTTGGCTTGTGGCACATATCCGGAACAGCATATTAGAACGGCCTTTTTTATAAAATTTGGTCTCAGTAATGTCATATTTAAAACGATTTGGCCACCCATTGAATGTCCAGCCGCAATTATATTTTCGTAGCCGAGTTTTTCAAGGAGTTCCAGAATAGTATGAGCAATATTCGCATATGTATAACGAAATTTCCGCGACTTACCGCTTTTCCCAAATGGAGGAAAATCAATAGAAATAATATTCATATCAAGTTCTAAAAGAGGAATTAATTTGCGAAAACTAAAAGTGGATGACAAAAATCCATGTATCAAAACGATCGTATCCGTTGCGAGCGGGTTTTTAAATTCCTCGTAATAAATGTCTATATCATTGATTTTTTTAGAAGATTGTACGTCGGCCATCGCTCCACCTCCAATAAATATAATAGCGCTCTCGGTATTCAGATAGGTCTATTATATAATACCCGATTATAAAGGTTTGAAAGACTGAACGCGGGGAAAATTTTCTATAAAGGAAAAACAGTGGATTTTTGATTCTCTTCTATCTCTATGTTATAATTTACAATTGCGTAAATTAGGAGAAAATCTAATATAAACTAGGAGTGTTTTCATGAGTACAAAATATGAAGCGGGAGCGATACTGTCAGGCAAAGTGACAGGAATCCAACCATATGGTGCCTTTATCGCATTAGATGACCAAACTCAAGGACTTGTTCACATTTCAGAAATAAAACATGGCTTTGTAAAAGATATCAACGAAGTTTTAACAGTTGGTGATGAAGTTAAAGTTAAGGTTTTAAATGTTGATGAAGAAAAAGGGAAAATAAGCCTTTCAATCCGCGCTACTGAAGAAGCACCAAAGCAACCAGAAGCTCGAACTCCACGTCGTCAAGGTTCGATTAAAGTAGAATCAACTCAAACGAGCAGCGAAGGTTTTAACACTTTAAAAGATAAACTACAAGAATGGATCGAACAGTCACGCGATGAACTAATTAAAAAATAATTTTTTTCGGGATGTCCTCATAAGGGCATCCTTTTTATTAATTGAAACTATATGTGGATACTTTTTAGAGGGTAGTTTCCGTCTAGTGCATAACAAACTTTCGGTTTCTGAATATGATGCATCGGCTCCTTTTTTGTCCAGTTCCTCAAGGTCATAAAAAGGTGTTACTAAAGGTTTAAATGCGATTTTTTACCTCAGTACATTTGCTTGTTTAAGGTACAGGTTGTGGGGCAGGAAGGTGTTGCGACGTGCATGGTTGTTATTATGCAGGCGAAGCGACAGGACATTGTAGTCTTAGCCTTCCTTCCATCTGGCCGCCTTCTACTTTTTTTCGTGTTTCACCGTGTTTCCTTGTTCCTGTCATACACTTACGCTTTTGTTCTTAACATACTGAAAATATGTTACTATTTATGTGAAGAAAATAATTGCCATGAGGGGGAAACAGTGTGATTCTTTATCGTCATGAACCATTTACGGACTTTTCTAGAGAAGAAAATCGGCTGGCTTTTGAAAAAGGATTGCAATTAGTGAAAAGTTATCTCGGGCGGGAATATCCATTAATTATTGATGGAGAGCGCATCTTAACCGAGGACAAAATTGTTTCTATTAACCCGGCAAATAAAGATGAAATCATTGGTTACGTTTCAAAGGCGAATAAGGAGCTTGCGGAAATGGCAATGAACAGTTCACTTAAGGCTTTTGAAACGTGGAAAAAAACAAACCCAGAAACGAGAGCAGATGTTTTACTTAAAGCAGCTGCCATTGTTAGGCGGAGAAAACATGAATTTTCTGCACTATTAGTAAAAGAAGCAGGCAAACCATGGAATGAAGCAGATGCTGACACGGCTGAAGCGATTGATTTTATGGAGTACTATGGACGTCAAATGCTCGAAATAAAAGATGGAAAGAGAGTGAAAAGCCGGTTCGGTGAATTTAATCGATATGATTATATACCACTCGGTGTAAGCGTTGTTATTTCTCCTTGGAATTTTGCACTCGCGATTATGGCCGGAACTACAGTTGCCGCGATGGTCACAGGGAATACAGTTCTTTTAAAGCCGGCCTCCACAACTCCCATAATTGCTGCGAAGTTTGTTGAGGTCCTTGAAGAAGCGGGGATGCCAAAAGGAGTAGTCAACTATATACCAGGAAGTGGAGCGGAGGTCGGAGATTATTTAGTCGATCATCCAAAGACACGTTTTATTAGTTTTACTGGATCACGTGAAGTCGGGACGAGAATTTATGAACGCGCATCAAAAGTGAATGCTGGCCAAATTTGGCTAAAGCGCGTGATAGCTGAGATGGGCGGAAAAGATACGATTGTTGTAGATAAAGAGGCAGATCTTGAATTGGCTGCAGAGTCTATTGTAAGATCTGCATTCGGATTTTCTGGCCAAAAATGCTCAGCGTGTTCTCGAGCGGTAATTGTAGAAGATGTATACGATCAAGTGCTTGACCGCGCTGTTGAATTAACGAGAAACTTAACAATCGGGGATACAACGAATCAAAATCATTTTATGGGACCCGTAAATGATCAAAATGCGTACAATAAAATTATGAAATATATTGAGATTGGTAAACAGGAAGGCAAGCTAATGGTTGGAGGAAAAGGGGACGACTCAAAAGGCTATTTTATTAAGCCAACCATATTTGCTGATCTTGATCCAGAAGCAAGAATTATGAAAGAAGAAATTTTTGGACCCGTTGTGGCATTTGCGAAAGCGAAGGATTTTAAAGAAGCTATTGAAATTGCAAATAACACAGAATATGGTTTAACAGGTGCTGTCATCACGAAAAACAGAGAACATCTTGAATTTGCTCGAGAAGAATTCCATGTGGGAAATCTTTATTTTAATCGTGGATGTACTGGTGCAATCGTCGGCTACCAGCCTTTTGGCGGTTTCAATATGAGTGGAACCGATTCAAAAGCAGGTGGCCCAGACTATTTACTACTTCATATGCAGGCAAAAACAACGTCCGAAATGTTGTAATTTTCTCACTTGGTCTACCGATCAAAAGGAGGTTAGGGATTTGGGTACGGAGGAAATCATTGCGCAAACCGAAAAATTCGGAGCAAGAAACTATAATCCTCTGCCTGTTGTTATTTCCGAAGCAGAAGGGGTATGGGTAAAAGACCCAGAAGGAAATAAATATATGGATATGTTAAGTGCATATTCAGCAGTTAACCAAGGACATCGTCATCCGAACATTATTCAAGCATTGAAAGATCAGGCCGACCGAGTTACTTTAACTTCAAGAGCTTTCCACAATGATATGCTTGGACCCTGGTACGAGAAAGTAAGTCTTATAACGAATAAAAATATGGTACTCCCTATGAATACGGGTGCTGAAGCTGTAGAAACAGCTATAAAAGCGGCAAGACGCTGGGCATATAAAGAAAAGAAGATTAAAGAAAATCAGGCTGAAATCATCGCGTGCGAAGGGAATTTTCATGGTCGAACGTTGGCGGCTATATCCCTATCATCTGAAGATGAATATAAATATCAATTTGGCCCAATGCTACCCGGTATAAAGCTCATTCCATACGGCGATATAAAGGCTTTAAAAAGAGCGATTAATGAAAATACAGCTGCATTTTTGATAGAACCTATTCAAGGAGAAGCTGGAATTATCATTCCACCTGATGGATTTTTGCAAGAAGCTTATAAGATTTGTAGAGAAAAGAATGTTTTATTCATAGCAGATGAAATACAATCGGGGTTAGGTCGATCAGGAAAAATGTTTGCCTGCGATTGGGAAGCTGTTGTACCAGATATGTATATTTTAGGCAAAGCACTCGGAGGCGGGGTTTTTCCAATTTCTTGTGTAGCGGCAAACACTGAAATTCTTGGCGTATTTAATCCAGGCTCCCATGGCTCTACCTTTGGTGGCAATCCCATCGCATGTGCAGTGTCCATTGCCGCACTAGATATCATAATTAATGAAAAACTTTGTGAGCAATCACTTGAACTTGGACTATATTTTATGTCAAAATTAAATGAAATTGACAATCCGTCGATAAAAGAAATAAGAGGAAAAGGATTATTTATCGGTGTTGAGTTATATAAAAATGCGCGGGCCTACTGCGTATCTTTAATGTCAGAAGGGCTTCTTTGCAAAGAAACGCACGAAAGTGTTATCCGCTTCGCGCCTCCACTAACGATAACAAAAGAAGAATTGGATTGGGCGATAGAACGGATTAAAAAAATACTGTCTAAATGATATAATGAACTTGATTACACAATAAAGAGGCGAATAAAAACAATGGCTGAAAATCTTAACCTATTTACATCAACACAAGAGGTAATCAAAGATGGCCTCCATAAGCTTGGTTTCGGCGAGGAAATGTATGAACTTTTAAAAGAACCGATGAGAATGTTAACAGTACGAATCCCAGTTCGGATGGATGATGGATCTGTCAATGTATATACAGGTTTCCGTGCACAGCATAATGATTCAGTTGGTCCTACAAAAGGTGGCGTCCGCTTTCATCCAGATGTTACGGAAGAAGAAGTAAAGGCAATGTCTATGTGGATGAGTATAAAATGTGGAATTGTCAACCTTCCTTACGGTGGAGGTAAAGGTGGAATCATTTGCGACCCCCGCACGATGTCAATGGGTGAAATAGAACGTCTTAGTCGTGGTTATGTACGTGCAATCAGCCAAATTGTTGGTCCAACAAAAGATATTCCTGCTCCTGATGTGTACACAAACTCACAAATTATGGCATGGATGATGGATGAGTATAGTAGACTACGTGAAAATGATTCTCCAGGATTTATTACAGGAAAACCGATTGTGCTTGGTGGTTCCCAAGGAAGGGAAAAGGCTACCGCTCAAGGTGTGACGATTTGTATTGAAGAAGCTGCCAAAAAACGCGGCATTGATTTAAAAGATGCAAGAATTGTTATTCAAGGATTCGGAAATGCTGGTAGTTTTCTTTCAAAATTTTTAAATGATGCCGGAGCAAAAATTGTAGGCATATCTGATGCATATGGGGCTCTTCACGACCCCGATGGTCTTGATATTGACTACTTACTTGACCGTCGCGATAGCTTTGGTACGGTAACGACTTTATTCGATAATACGATTACTAATAAAGAACTATTTGAATTAGATTGCGATATAATTGTTCCTGCTGCAGTTGCAAATCAAATTACCGCTGATAATGCACCTAATATTAAAGCATCCATCGTCGTTGAAGCTGCAAATGGACCGACGACTGAGGAAGCAACAAGGATATTAAGTGAAAGGGGCGTTTTACTCGTTCCTGATGTACTGGCGAGTGCCGGAGGTGTAACTGTTTCTTATTTCGAATGGGTCCAAAACAATCAAGGCTATTATTGGACAGAAGAAGAAGTAAACGAAAAACTTCGCACTAAGCTTATTGAGGCATTCGAAAATGTGTACAATACCGCGGAAAGCCGCAGGGTCAATATGCGACTTGCGGCATATATGGTAGGAATGCGAAACATTGCAGAGGCTTCCAGATTTAGAGGATGGGTGTAAATTTAATAATACCTAATACCACAGTGAGTTGTTGCTGTGGTATTTTTATTGGGGGATGTTATCGTTCGAGTTGAATAAAAGGATTTGTCTATAGTGGATAAATTTGTAAAAATATTAAGGAGACAGAGTTGTGGCTGAATGTTCCTAATATCTGGATTTGGATAAAGTAATTACCGATGAAACAACTCTAAATTTCGATTTGGACGAGAAATAAATCTTCATTCGATGGGGAAGATCAACAATTCGAATATTGATGCCCTTCCTAGGTTGGATTTCGGTGAAGAAGGTAAGCAATCCAGCAATTGATGCCTGCCCGCGTTGGTTTTGATGAAGAAGAGGTAACCAATCCAGCATATAATAGCTTGCTGACACTAGATAAAGGCTTTCATGCCATCCCTTAATGTAAATTAAAATAAATATAGTGTTGCTTATCCGTCCTTTAATTAGGGATGAATCTTTTTCACAATATTAAAGATTAGACTTTTAATTCACAATGAAAATACTCGAAGTTTCGAATCGGACGTTTTCCACGAAGATGACAACAATTATTTAACTTTCTTGAAAAACTTCGCTTGTTCGGCTAGAGTATTACCATATAGATTTTGAACATAAGGAGGAAAAGTAATGGGACATATTAAATTTGATTACTCAAAAGCACTTACTTTTTTCGGTGAACATGAAATTACATATTTGCAGGCAGCGGTAGAAACAGCTCATAAGCAATTACATGAAAAAACCGGAGCTGGCAATGATTATACAGGTTGGGTGGAGCTTCCGCATGAGTATGATCGGGAAGAGTTCGACCGCATAAAAAAAGCTGCGGATAAAATCAAAGAAGATAGCGATATCTTACTTGTTATTGGAATTGGTGGTTCCTATCTAGGCGCTCGTGCAGCGATTGAAATGCTCAATCATAGTTTTTACAATGCTCTTCCAGGAGAGAAACGTAAAACTCCACAAGTCTTCTTTGTAGGTAATAATATTAGTTCGACATATATGAAGGATTTAATGGATGTGCTTGATGGAAAAAATTTCTCCATCAATGTGATATCTAAATCTGGAACAACAACAGAGCCAGCGCTTGCTTTTCGGATTTTCCGTAAACTTCTGGAAGAAAAGTATGGAAGTGAAGAAGCGAAAAAACGAATTTATGCTACAACAGATCAAGCAAAAGGTGCGCTAAAAACACTAGCTGCTGAAGAAGGATATGAATCCTTTGTGATCCCTGATGATGTCGGAGGACGCTATTCTGTTTTGACTGCGGTTGGATTGCTTCCGATTGCGGTGAGCGGTGTTGAAATAGAAGAAATGATGAAAGGCGCTGCAGATGCCAGCGATGAATTTAGCAGTCCCGAGCTTGAGAAAAATACTTCTTACCAATACGCTGCGATTCGCAACGTTTTATATAACAAGGGAAAAACGATTGAAATGCTTATTAACTATGAACCAGGATTACAATATTTTTCAGAGTGGTGGAAGCAATTATTTGGAGAAAGTGAAGGAAAAGACCAAAAAGGAATATTCCCAGCGTCAGCGAATTTTTCCACAGATCTCCATTCGCTTGGACAATACGTTCAAGAAGGACGACGTGATTTGTTCGAAACGGTTATTAAAGTTAAAAATTCACGCCACGAACTTTTCATTGAAAGTGAAGAAGGCGATTTGGACGGTTTAAATTATTTAGAAGGCAAAACAGTTGATTTCGTAAATGATAAAGCGTTCGAAGGAACACTGTTAGCACATACTGATGGCGGCGTACCGAATTTAGTTGTGGAAATTCCTGAGATGGATGCTTACACTTTTGGCTATCTAGTCTATTTCTTCGAAAAAGCATGTGCAATTAGCGGCTATTTACTCGGTGTTAATCCATTTGACCAACCAGGGGTAGAAGCATACAAAGTTAATATGTTCGCTCTTCTTGGAAAACCAGGTTTTGAAGACAAAAAAGCTGAATTGGAAAAAAGATTATAAGAACGTTGCTTGGGCACCTACATTAATGTAGGTGCTCTTTTATTTTATTTAGAATAAGTCCTTATTTTCAAAGGAATAATAGTTTAAAAAAGAGGGGCGATTTTAAAGTGATTGAAATTAACTCAAAAATTGAAGGCGGGCAATACAATTTACATAAGCTTGAACAACTTATGAAACCGAAGGGATATGTCATAGGTGGCAACTGGGATTATGATAGAGGATTTTTTGATTATAAAATGGCAGATGATGATGGATATCAATTTTTACGCATTCCATTTACTGCTGTGGAGGGCCAGCTTGATACGCCTGGTGTCTCTGTTCAATTAGGAACTCCATTTGTTTTATCGCATGTATATCAAAAGGGGTTGGATGACCAAGCTGATAGTAGCAATATGTCCGCTGCTTTTAACCAATTTTCCGAACCCGAAGATCCAGATGGAAGCCTTGATGAAAAATATATTCGTATGGGAAAAGATTTAATAAAGGAACTAGAATCAATATTGTCATTTTGATAACAGCATTTACCATTGAGTTTTACGAACGTATGTTCTATAATATTTTCAAAAGGAGGGTCTTAAGATGAGAAAACTGCTGACAGAATCATTGACATCTGGAGTTAGGTTAGAAATGATATATTTATCCGATAAGAAAATTGTAACTCAAAGGAAAATCAAGGTTTTGGCAATTGATGACGCATCATTTAAGGCCTTCTGTTATTTACGGGGAGGCCAAAGGTTCTTTAAAATTGATAATATCCTTTCCATTGCAGTAGAAAAAAATAGGTATATTCGGGGGGCGTGAACGAAGCAGATGTATTTGCTGTTTTCATTTACTTTCCAATTATAGCTAGTCTGTAGTAGCGTTTTTGAAAGTATGCTATAATTACATAGTTAAGTTCCTGAGAAAGAAGGAAACAAAAATGGAAATAGCAACTACTATAATGGGAATAACTATAACTACTGCTGCAATCGTTGCGCTTTTAAAAATAATAGCTATTGATATAGTACTATCAGGTGATAATGCTATTGTGATCGCCATGGCTACGAGGAGCTTGCCAAAGGATTTACAAAACAAAGCGATTCTGTGGGGGACAGCCGGAGCTGTAACACTAAGAATACTATTTGCTATCATTATCGTTTGGTTACTGCAGATACCTTTTGTAAATATTATTGGAGGACTGTTGTTATTATGGATTGCCTACACTGTTCTTGTAGGTGGAAAAGATGAGGCGAATATTTCATCACATACTGGATTTATGAAGGCAATAGGGACGATTATAATGGCGGATGCTGTTATGAGCTTGGATAATGTTATAGCGGTAGCTGGTGCGGCTAACGGCCACATACTGATGATAGCTGTAGGAGTGGCGATCAGTATTCCAATCATGATTTTTGGCTCGAAGTTTATTGTTAAAGCAATGGACAAGTATCATTGGATTGCTTATGTGGGTTCAGGTATATTAGCGTGGACAGCAGGCGAAATGCTTTTGAAGGACAAGCATGTTGACCAGCTTTTAGGCATTACCGAAGGGTTTATGACCTATTTAATCATAGTGCTCCTTACAGTACTAATATTATTTTTGGGATACTCTACAAATAAAAGAGCTGCTTATAAAAGAAGAGAGAGACAACAATATAGTCAATAATAGAGTAAACAACCAATTATCATTCTTAGATAATCGGTTGTTTTTTTTATTGTCCAGCTCCTCGAGGTCAAACGTTCAGCCAATAAAAATCAAAGAGCGACTTTTTTTGCCGAAGAACATTTGCTTGTCAGGGTTGAGCAGGCGCCTTCCACTTTTCATAGCGCATCATTTTTCCTTTATCGCAGTCGAAGAAGGCCAAAGATGGAATGTCGACTAAAACACTCTCGTCCCATGGCCGATGTCGACGTTCCCACATCCTGTAACCAGTACATCTATGATAAAGACCTTGCGATTTTCTTAATGTGACCGTAACTGTAAGCAAGGTTTACTCATATCATAATAAGTAGAAGGGGATAATGGATCGGTGTTGATAGAGATTGTCCAATAGTAAAAAAACATGAGGTGATTGCGTTCAATTACAATAATTGCGTTAAGGAGAAGATGCAATATGGTGAAAATATTTATTGATCCGGGTCATGGAGGAACGGATACAGGAGCCACTGGTAACGGATTACGTGAGAAAGACTTAACATTAAGTATTTCAAGGAGAATTGAAACAATTTTATTATCTGAATATGACGGTGTACAAGTAAAGATCAGTCGTAAAGGTGATCAAACTGTATCATTAAGTGAACGGACAAACGCAGCGAATGCTTGGAAAGCTGACTTTTTACTGTCGATTCATATTAACGCTAGTGGTGGAACTGGTTTTGAGAGCTATATTTATATCGGGAATTATCCTAGTCGAGCTGCAACAAACCAGAAACGTAATGTTATTCATGATGAAGTAGTAAAAGCTACTGGATTTATTGACCGTGGAAAAAAAGAAGCTGATTTTCATATGGTACGGGAATCGAGTATGCAAGGTGTATTGACTGAAAATGGTTTTATTGACAATGCCCACGATGCAATCCTGCTAAGTCAGCCATCCTTTTTGGACAAGATTGCAAGAGGACATACAAATGGTTTGGCGAAGGCGTTAACTTTAAAAAAGAAACAATCTAAACAAAGTGCGCCTGAAGCTTCCCTTAGTGGAAAAACAAAAGATGATGATGAAATGTACAAAGTGAATAAAACTTTAGACGGCTTTTTGACAGCTGCTGACGCAAAGGCGGGAAAAAATAAGAAATCTAAAGTGAAAAAAGGGGCATATTACGTATTCAACCGCTCACAAGGAATGATTAATGTTACGAAAGAAAAAGGGATGCCGGGCAGTTGGATTAATCCTCAAAATAATACAAGCGCTAAAACACCGAGCACTTTCTTAATTAGAGTGAAAGCAACTGAATTGTGGTATTATAACAACTCCGACTGGAACGCTCGAGAAGGGACAGCTAAGAAAGGAGATGTTTTTACAGTTGTCGACACTTTAACAGTAAATGGTTCTAAAATGTATGAATTAAAGAGTGGTGCGTATATTACGGCGAATCCCAAGTATGTGGAGATTGTGTAGGATCCATAAGCTGTAAAACCTAATAATAGAGGTTTTATAGCTTTTTTTTGTTATAAAAAGAAAAGACAACAAAATGACTTATAAAAACTTATGAAAGCACACAAAAAGAGTTATATACTAACTTTGTTTGTTTCTCTTATTAAGACAAACAAAAATAATAAATAAAAGATTTAAATATTATTGACATTGAAAGCGTAATCATATAATAATATATAAAAGCAACCAAAAACACTAAAATGCACATAAAAACATTAAAATACCTCTCAATACCAATGAAAGTAGATTGGTATTAATAGAACCTGTGGTGTTGCTTAAAAAATTTACAAGGGGGAAGAGATTTGCAAGATTTAAAGAAGTCATACAAGCTGTTATTTGTTCTTTTAGTTGCCCTAAGTCTTTTTTTAGCAGCGTGCGCTGGCCAGCCGGAATCTAAACCAACCGGAAAATCTGAGGGGAGTGGTGGAGAAACCGCATCGCCTTCAAAAGATAAGGTAGTACTAGATTTTTGGACATTTTGGGGATCGGAAACTCGTCGGCCTATTATCGAAAAAATCATTGATGATTTTAACTCATCACAAGATGAAATAGAAGTAAAACATACTTATTTGCCATGGGGCGATATTTGGACGAAGGCACTTGCTGCTGGTGCAGCCGGAGATCCACCAGATGTGATCATTAATGATATCAACACAGTTGCACAACGTGCCGAAAAGAAACAAAATACAAATCTAGCAGAATATATCAATAGTGAACCAGGGTTCGCAGATCAATTTTATCCTCATTTATGGAGTCCAATGTTATACGAAGGCGATGCATATGCCCTGCCTTTTAATACTGATACTTATATGCTTTTTTACAATAAAGAAATATTTAAGGAAGTGGGTTTAGATCCTGAACAACCACCTAAGACATGGGCAGAGCTTGAAGAGTTTGCTAGAAAAATAGACAAGAAAAATGGTGATCGATACGAGAGAATTGGCTTTTTACCTCGGCATGGAGCAGGTCATAATATTTGGATGCTGAACGCAGATGGAAAATCTTATTGGGACTATGATGCGAATAAACCAATTATCAATCAACCAACGGATGTAGAAACACTTGAATGGTTAATTAAATATGAGAGCCACTACGGACAAAAAGTGATTAATGCTTTTACAGCTGAATTCGGTTCTGAAACAGCAAATCCTTTTATTGCAGGAAAAATTGGAATGTATATACAACCAGGAACTTTCTATACACAAATTCGTGATTATGGTGACGGTATGGAATTTGGTGTTGCTGAATTGCCTGCGAGAGAGGAAGATTCTGGACATACAACATGGGGCGGAGGGTTTGTTGCTGAGATTCCTTATGGAGCAAAAAATCCTGAAGCATCGTGGGAATTCCTGAAATATTTAGCAGGTCCGCAAGCACAAGAGCATTGGGCAGTTAAAAACTTCGATAATGTAGCCAATATTCAAGCTGCTGAAGCTGCTTCTCAAAGCTCCGAATTGACTGATGATGGTCGTGCTACTTATGAAGCGACTGTCGAGAATTTAAAAAATACAATTTTAACACCAAACCCGATAGAAGCGCCGGATTATACAACTTTAATAGATCCTGAAGTTGAAAAGGCTTTATTAGGCGACCAAACACCACAGGAAGCTTTGGACAAAGCCCAAAAAGCGGTTGAGAAGTTAATTGAGAGCACGAAGTAAATATTGTTTTTAATCAAGGAGTGCTAACCCCACTCAAGGGGTGTCCAAAAAATTTGTTTTCAGGGCACCCCCTTAAATATTTAATATAGGAAGAAAGGGGATGCACAGAATGCGTACCTTGCCAACTACAGATATAGAGATTTCTTCCAAAAAAAGAAAAAAACCAATGTCGTTGGAAAAGAGAGAAACAATACAAGGGTATATATTTATCGCACCTTGGATTATTGGATTTTTATTTTTAACTGGAGGACCTATATTATTTTCCCTGTATGGAAGTTTTACTAATTATGACGTTACATCAAGAATGGATTTTATTGGACTGAAAAACTATATTCGTATGTTTACAAATGACGACTTGTTTTGGACTTCTTTATACAACACTCTTTATTATGTTGTAATATCAGTACCTTTAACTACAGCTGGTGCTGTTTTGCTGGGAGTTTTACTCAATCAAAATGTTCCAGGAATGAGAGTATTCAGAACGATTTATTATTTACCTGCGGTTCTTTCAGGTGTCGGGGTTTATTTACTATGGATGCAGCTATTAAGCCCAGATACGGGTCTAGTTAATACGATGTTAAGTTGGGTTGGGATTGATGGTCCAGCTTGGCTCTCAGATCCAACTTGGACAAAACCAGCTCTCATTTTCATGAAGCTATGGAGCTTGGGTGGTGGAATGCTTTTATATTTGGCTAGTTTACAAGGCGTGCCAAAATCATTATATGAAGCGGCAGAAATGGATGGGGCGAATGTTTTCCATCGTTTTCGTCATATTACAATTCCAATGATTACTCCAGTCATCTTTTTTGATTTAGTTACAAGTTTAATAGGAGGATTCCAAATTTTCCAAGAGGCGTATGTTATGACGGATAGCGGAAGCGGAGGTCCGGCGAATTCATTAGTTTTCTTTAATCTTCATATGTGGAATAAGGCCTTTAGGGTTTTTGATATGGGATATGCCATGGGCATGTCATGGGTATTGTTTGTTATTGTTTTTATTCTAACGCTTATTAATATTAAGCTTGCTCCAAAATGGGTTCATTATGAAGGAGAGGATAATCGATGAGCACTATAGCGCATAAAAAAGGTACTTATTTTGAAAGTACTAAAAATAGAAAACTCATATTAAAAGTTATCTTCACTAGTATTCTCATTTTGGGAAGCTTATTAATATTATCTCCGGTTTGGTGGATGATTTCGACTTCGTTAAAGGATATGAAAGAGGTTATGGTTTATCCTCCAACGCTTTTTCCAAAAGAATTTCATTGGGAAAACTATAAAAAAGTATTAAATGCAGCACCTTTTATCGGATATGGTGCTAATACGTTGATCATTACTTCTATAAGTGTAATAGGGAGTGTTTTATCTAATACATTTATTGCATATGGTTTTTCAAAAATAAGATTTAAAGGTAGAAATGTTTTGTTTGCAATCGTGCTTGCAACAATGATGATACCAGGATTTGTCATGCTCATTCCTCAATATATTATTTTTTCGAAATTAGGGTGGCTAAATACATGGTTGCCTTTAACGGTACCTTCATTTTTTGGCAGCGCCTTTTTCATCTTTTTAATAAGGCAATTTTTCTTAACGATTCCAAATGAGTTAATTGAAGCTGCAAAAATTGATGGGGCTAATCACTTTTATATTTGGTCAAGATTAATGATTCCTTTAACCAAACCAGTCATCGCAACAGTAGCAATATTCTCTTTTAATGGAGCGTGGAATGATTTCCTTGGACCTTTACTATACATAAATGACCCGGCATTTTATACATTGCAACTAGGCCTGCAAGTATTTAAGGGGCATACGAATACGCAATGGAATTTATTAATGGGCGGTTCATTATTAGTGCTTCTGCCAGTCATCATTCTCTTCTTCTTATTCCAACGATACTTCATTGAAGGGATGAACATTACGGCTGGAACGAAAGGGTAAGGAGTGGAATGCTTTGTCAAAAGTAGTCGCGGGAATAGATATAGGCGGGACAAAGACTCTAATTGGTCTTGTTGATCGAGAGGGACACATACTGGCAAGTCAACAATTTCCAACCAACATTCATGATGATCCTACAATTCATATTGGAAAATGTATCGAAAGCGTACGAAGTTGTATGAAAAAGATAAGTATTGATGATCAATCACTTCTTGGAATTGGTGTAAATGTACCCGGACTAGCCGATCCGAAAAATGGCATTTTAATCCATGCACCTTATGCTGGTTGGAAAAACGTACCTGTTAAACAGTATTTACAAGAAGAATGGCGAACAATACCGATTCGAATTGCAAATGATGTAAATTCCTGCGCGCTAGGTGAACTTATCTTTGGAAGAGGAAGGGATTTCCAAAGTTTCCTTTGGGTAACGATTAGCACTGGAATTGGCGGCGGGATTATTATCGATCGCAACATTCTTGAAGGGGAGCATTTTATTGCCGGTGAGATTGGGCATTTAGTTGTTGAATGGGATAATGGCAATCTTTGCGGCTGCGGCAACCGAGGGTGCTTGGAGGCACATGCATCGGGTACAGCAATTGCAAAAATGGCCGAAAAAGAGAATCTATTACAAGCTACAGCTAAAAATGTGGCGGAATTAGCTTATACTGGAAATGAAACTGCTCTACATATTTATAGAAAAGCTGGCGAGTATATTGGACGGGCATTTTCATATGCAGCGAATGTCTTAAATCCTGGTGCAATTATTATAGGTGGTGGAGTAAGTTTATCATTTGACTTGCTTGAACCGCATATACGTAAAACTTTTCAATCTGCAGTAATAGATGATACAAATAAAAACATTCCAATTTTAAGGACAGCACTAGGTTATGAAGCAGCCTTAATAGGGGCCGCAAGTTTAATATATGCAAATGAAAGATAAGGGGCTGAACATATTGTTTCGAGCTTACTATAGTGAATATCAATCTGAATGGTTAAAGGTGATGTATCAGCTAGATATACATATCATTGAGGAAATTTATGAATCGATCAAAAAATCTACTGAAAACAATCAACAAATTTTTGTATTAGGCAATGGTGGAAGTGCCGCTTCAGCCTCTCACTGGGCTTGTGATTTTGGAAAGGGCATTAATGTTGATGGGGTTAAAAGACTTCGAATTTTTAGTTTAACGGACCAAGTACCTCTAATCACTGCCTACGGAAATGATATGAGTTATGCAGATATTTTTGTAGAACAATTGAAAAATATTTTAAACCGAGGAGATATCGTCATTGGTCTTTCCGTTTCCGGAGACTCTGAAAATGTAATTCGAGCATTTCAATATGCAAAGGATACAGGCGCACAAGTCATTTCGCTTGTTGGAGAAAAAGAAGGAAGAATGAAAAATCTTTCGGATATATCTCTTGTGATTCCATCAAGTGATTATGGAATAGTGGAGGATGTTCATATGTATGTAAACCATGTAATCTCACAATATATGAGAAAAGAAAACGAGAGGTTGAAACATGAGTAAGACATTAGCCATTATTCATACAACTCCTGTCACGGTAGGACCATTAAAGCAGTTAGCGAATGAAGTTTTATCTGAAATCTCCATCATGAACTTTATGGACGACTCTATTTTGCCGCAATTAGCACAAAATGGCGGCAATTTGAATGATGTTAAAGAAAGATGGATTCAATATGCACAAATTGCTGAGCAAATGGGTGCGGATATTATTTTAAATGCATGCTCATCAGTTGGTGAATTAGTTGATATAGCTGGGAAAGTAGTAAAAGTCCCTATTGTTCGCATTGATAAAGCAATGGCAGAGGAAGCTATTAAGCGCGGCACTAAAATAGGAGTAATTGCAACCTTATCCACAACGATGAATCCTACTCTTAACCTATTAAAAGCTACTGCAAAAAAGCGAGAAAAAAAGGTAGATTTCCTGCCTGATCTTGTTGAAGAGGCATACAAGCTTTTAATAAGCGGAGATCAAAAAGGCCATGATGATCTATTAGTCGAGCACATGTCCAACCTCTCGGAACGGTCCGATATCGTAGTCCTAGCGCAAGCATCGATGGCGAGAGCGGTTCCATTGCTAGCAAAAAAGCAACAAAGGAAGTTCCTAACAAGCCCCAAGTTTGGCATAATGAGTGTTAAACAAATATTGGAGGAATAACCATGAGTAAAATGCTGCTTGGCATTGATGTAGGAACGACAAATTGCAAGGCTGCCGTATTTGATGAAACTGGAAAATGCATGAAAATCGCCAGCCGTCCAACGAAAACTCATTATCGAGAAAATGGTCAAGCTTTCTATCGTCCAGATGAAATATGGGCAATCGTTTCTTCGAATATTAAAGAAGCGATAAAAGATCATAAGGATTCTATTGTTGTGGTTGGTATTACAAGTATGGCAGAAACTGGACTGCTCATTGATAAAAGATCAGGGCTGGCTAAAACAGAAATGATCCCATGGTTCGATAAACGAGCAATGGAAGAAGCGGAGTATATTTTTAAATTATCCGATCCTGTCGACCGCTTTTCTAAATCAGGATTGCGTCCAAGCTTTAAATATGGACTGCCGAAATTGCTGTGGTTAAAAAAACAAGGTTCTACTATTACAAAAGATTCCATTTGGCTTTCAGCTTCAGATTTTATTGCGTATAAGCTTACAGGTGTATTTGGAACTGATTATTCGCTTGCGGCGAGAACGTACGGATTTAGAATTGATGAGAAAAAATGGGATGTTTCATGGTTAAACTCATTTGGATTGGATGATTCATTATTTCCTACAGCACACTTGGCTGGCACACCAATAGGAGAAGTAAATAATCAAGAATGTATGGAATACGGGTTGTCAAAAGGTACTCCTGTAGCTGTTTCGGGTCATGATCATGTTTGTGCTGCTTTAGCAGTCGGAGCGGTGAATCCTGAAACGGTTCTTGACTCTATGGGCACAGCAGAAACCTTGGTAGGTTCTTTTATAGAGCATCCACTAGGAGAAAAAGAGTTCAAATCCGGTTTATCGTATGGCTGTCATGTTGTGAAAGATCGTTATTTCTGGATGGGAGGAAATCCGTCTTCAGGTGGATCGATTGAATGGATGCGTTCTCAACTTTCAGATACTCAACTATCATATGATGAAATGCTTCGTTTGCTTTCGGAAACTACTGAAAGTCCTACTGGAATATTATATTTTCCTTATTTGTCAGGAAGCGGGGCACCGAATCCTAATCCATACGCAAAAGCTGCTTTTATCGGATTGGAAAAAAATCATGGAAGAAAAGACATCATTAAGTCGATGCTCGAAGGTACGGCTTATCAATTGAAATTAGTTCAAAAATCTGCTGAGCAAATAGCTGGAAAAGAGATTACGAAAGTAGTAGCCGTAGGCGGGGGTACGAAAAATAAATATTGGATGCAAATAAAAGCAGATGTGTCGGGATGTACATATGCCATACCTGATATAAGCGAGTCCACTCTACTCGGAGCTGCTATGGCTGCAGGGATTGGCAGTGGAATATATCGTAATGAACAGGAAGCCCTTGATAAAATCAGCAATCAATTTCGTAATGAAATCACTCCGATTGAAATGAATCATTCCGCTTACCTAGCTGTTTATAAAAAAAGCTATTTAACGATGGAGAAGTTACTTCGTACGTATTATCAAAATCAACTGGGAGATGAGTAATGTGACAATAAACACGAAGCCCCAAAATGTAATAACGTTAAAGGAAATGTTAAAAACGGCTGAAGAAGGAAGTTATGCGGTTGGATCATTTTCGCCGCGTTATACGAAAATGATACGTCCAATTTTAAGTGCTGGTCAGAAATCAGCTTCTCCTTTAATTATTCAAATTTCCGAGCGGGAATTAATACGCTACGGGTTAACCCCCGCTGAGTTTGCTGAGGAATTTTATAATGTTCTTTCAAAAGAAGAAATTACGGTTCCGGTTGTACTTCACCTTGATCATACGAAAGATTTTTCGGTCATAAAGGATGCAATATCAGCAGGATTTACTTCCGTGATGATCGATGCCTCTGAACATAACCTTGCAACAAATATGAAGATAAGCAAGGAAGTTGTGGAATTTGCCCATTCCAAAGGTGTATCAGTCGAAGCCGAATTAGGTAAGATCGGGACGACTGATTTTGTCGAAACAGATTCAGATGAGGAATTATATACCGACCCCGAAGAAGCACTTCAATTTGTACGAGAAACGAATATCGATGCATTGGCAGTTTCGGTTGGCACCGCCCATGGCGTTTATGTCGTAAAAGAACCGAAGATTGACTACGACCGATTAAAAGCCATTAGGGCATTAACGTCCGTTCACCTAGTCTTACACGGAGGATCGGACGTACCTGCAGAAATGATTCAAAAGGCGATTAATCTTGAGAACGGTGGAATCAGCAAGGTGAATATCGCTACTGATTTAGAAAACTCGTTATTACACGCTATTGGCAGGGACGAGCGCATGACGAACGAAGAATGTAACAACCTATCTATTAATCAATTAGAATTAGGACGGAAAGCAGTAGAAAAAACAGTTATGGAAAAAATACAAGTCTTTTTAAAAAGCAATAATCATGCCGATGATTTTAATCTGTAAAAAGTGAGGGATGGAAGTGGAACAAATGACTATTCAAGAAAATAAAAATAAGTCAAAAACGACTAACCAAACATTACATATGATTGGAAATGCCCATCTAGACCCAGTATGGCTATGGCAATGGCAAGAAGGATTTCAAGAAACGAAAGCAACCTTTCGTTCAGCACTTGATCGAATGAAGGAATACGATGATTTCTTTTTTACAAATAGTTCGGCAGCAAATTATGAGTGGATTGAACAAAATGAACCTGAGATGTTTAGAGAGATTAAACAGAGAATCAAAGAGGGACGTTGGGAGATTGTTGGCGGCTGGTGGGTACAGCCAGATTGCAATATCCCTGGTGGCGAATCCTATGTACGTCAAGGGTTGTACGGACAGCACTATTTTCAAGAAAAATTTGGAGTAACAGCAAAGGTCGGCTATAACGTAGACAGCTTTGGTCATCACGGCATGCTCCCGCAAATTCTTAAAAAGAGTGGAATGGATTACTACGTGTTTATGAGACCAAATCCTCAAGAGAAAGGCCTTCCGGGGCGGATATTTTGGTGGGAATCAGATGATGGATCACGCGTGCTCACATATAGAATTCCATTCGAATACTGTACTTGGGGAAAGGATATTGAGAAGCATGTTCGCAGGAATGCTGGAGAATTCAAAGAGCCGTTTAATGACTTAATGTGCTTTTATGGTGTCGGGAACCACGGAGGAGGACCGACAATTGAAAATATAGAAAGCATAAAGAGAATGAATATTGATCTGAATTTTCCAAATATGATTTTTAGTACACCTAATAAATATTTTTCAGAAATGATAAAGAAAGATTTGCCTTATCCGGTCGTACACGATGATTTGCAGCATCATGCGAGCGGCTGTTATTCAGTCCATTCAGGCATTAAAAAGTGGAATCGGGAAGCTGAAAATTTATTGATGGCAGCTGAAAAGCTGTCTGCCATTGCAAACTGGACAACAGGCCAAAAATATCCGGAAAATTATGATTTAGCATGGAAAAATGTTCTGTTTAACCAATTTCATGATATATTAGCGGGAACAAGCCTTCAGACTGCATACGAAGATGCTCGAAATATGCATGGAGAAGCAATGTCGATTGCAAGTAAAGGATTGAACTACGCGATACAGTCGTTGTCGTGGAGAATTGATATCGAAGAAGAAGAAGGCATGAAGCCGATTGTTGTGTTCAATCCACATTCATGGAAAAGCAAAGTGAATGTTGAACTTGAAGTTGGTGGTTTGAAGGAGTCTTATATTTTAGTAGATGACGAAGGAAATGAAGTAGCGAATCAAATAGTACAGTCTTGGGCGACTGCAGGTGGGAGATATCGAATTAGTTTTATAGCGGCATTGCCTGCTTTAGGATATAGAGTGTACAAAATTAGGAAAAAAGCGCCGAATAAGACGTTTGACACAATTAAAGCAAATGATCATGTATTGGAAAATGATACATACCGGGTTGAAATTGATCCGAAGACTGGGTTTGTTATTAGTCTATATGATAAAAATAAAAAAGTGGAATTATTAGAAGGCCCTGGTGCACGACCAGTCGTGATCAATGATAAAAGTGATACTTGGTCACATAATGTCCTTCACTTTAATGAAGAAGTTGGTCAATTTTTTGCTAAAAGTATTAAAAGAGTTGAACATGGTCCGGTTAAATCCGTCATACGAGTGGTCAGTGAGTACGGTAAATCTACACTTATTCAGGACTTTACGATGTATCGAGAATTAAATCAAATTGATATCCATGTTACGGTAAATTGGCAAGAACAATTTAAAGCATTAAAAATAAAATTCCCTGTTGATTTAGTTTTCCGAAAAGGCACGTATGAGATCCCATACGGTCATATTGTAAGAGAATGCA
Organism: Bacillus sp. FJAT-49711; assembly: GCF_018343715.1. Classification (GTDB taxonomy): domain Bacteria; phylum Bacillota; class Bacilli; order Bacillales; family Bacillaceae_C; genus Lederbergia. The sequence goes on from NZ_JAGYPL010000006.1 coordinate 129,171, forward strand.
ATGGTGAGGAAGAACCTGGACAAAGCTGGATCGATATCTCAGGAACCCACCCTTCAACAGATGAAATGTATGGCCTTAGCATATTAAATGATGGAAAATATAGCTTCGACATACGTAATAAAGAAATGAGCATTACTGTTTTACGCAGTCCTATTTACGCACATCATGACCCGCTAGTACCTGATGAAGAAGGTCAATACACATTTATTGATCAAGGCATTCAAACATTTACGTATTCATTGGTGCCGCACGAAGGGAATTGGGAAACGGCAGGAACGGTAAAAAGAGCTGCCGAGCTAAATCAAAAACCAATTACGATTATAGAAACATATCATAAAGGTTCCTTGCCGCAAAAGGATTCATTTATTGATGTAGATAAAGAAAATGTCATTGTAAATGTTGTTAAAAAAGCAGAGGGCAATGATGATTTAATCATTCGAGCTTACGAAACAACGAACAATCGAACGGAAGCAACAATTGTATTGCCAAAATGGAATAGGGTGATCCAGACAACATTTAAACCTTCAGAAATTAAAACATTCAGAATTCCGAAAGACTCATTAGAGGAAATATTCGAAACAAATATGTTGGAATGGGAATGATGCGGAAGGGAGGATAATACACAGCATGGAAGAAACACGTAAACAATTACAGCAGATCGGCAGTTATATGATGAAAAATCATCTGGCGTGGGGGAATGCGGGAAACATTAGTGCACGGGTTTCCGATAATCAATGTTTAATTACAGCGAGTGGTACATATTTAGGAGAATTAAGGGACGAGGATTTCGCTTTATGTACGTTAGAAGGCCATATATTGAATTCTCGAAAACCATCGAAAGAATTGCCGATGCATTCTGCTATTTATGAAGAAAGACCGGATATAAATGCTATTCTCCATGCATCTCCTTTCTATAGCACCTTTATAGCTTGTTCCGATATTAACGTACCATCAAACATATTTGTCGAATCGATGTATTATTTAGAAAAAGTCGAAAGAGTTCCATATTATCATCCAGGATCTGCTGATTTAGGAGAAGCTGTTAGGAAAAAAGCGAAGAACGCCAATGTATTATTTTTAGAAAATCATGGTGTACTTGTTTTTGATACGAGTATTCAAGAGGCGAGAATGAGCTTGCAAACATTGGAAATGGCATGCCGCATGATCTTAATGGCAAAAACATCAAACGTGGAATTGCAGCCTTTACCAGAAACCACTGTGAATGATTTTCTTCTTCATTCAGGATATAAGCCGAGAAGAAGGTGGGAAAATTGATTGGTGTCGTAGCTGACGATATTACAGGTTCTAATGATATAGGAATCATGTTTGCAAAATCAAACTTTATTGTAGATATTTATGATTATAACGATTGGGAAAGTGACATAACGCAGTCAGACGTATTGATTTTAGATACAGATTCAAGATTTGATAATCCTGAAACGGCATACGAAAAAGCTTATGCAGCAACAAAAAAATTAAAGGATGCGGGCGCGGAAATTTTTTTAAATAAAACTTGCTCTGTTTTTCGCGGAAATATTGGTGCTGAATTCGATGCTATGCTAGACGCCTTAGGAGAAGAATTTGCAATCGTTGTCCTCGGTTTTCCTAAAAACGGACGGACAACGATTGCAGGAATTCATTATGTGCATGGAAAAATGTTGGAGGAATCGGAATTCAAACATGATCCAATGCACCCAATGTCACAATCAAATTTAGTAAATATATTACAAACTCAGACGAAGAGAAAAGTAGGGTTAATTGATTATAATGTTATTAAAGCAGGAGCAACTGAATTAAAATTAGAAATTCGAAAACAAAAGGAAAAGGTTAACTATCTCATTTTAGATGTGACGGAACAAGAGGATCTTCGGATTATTGCCGAGGCCGTGAAAGAAATAAAAGTCATTGGTGGAAGCTCAGCACTTGCTGAAGAACTTCCGGCTTTTTTAGAAAAAAATAAAGTAGTTAAAGATTCGATTAAGTTGCCAGAAAATATGACGAATAAAGGATTCTTTTGTGTAGCTGGAAGCCTTATGCCGCAAACCATTAGCCAGATTGAATATATGGAAGAAAAATCTGTTGTAATTGAAATGGATACAGTCTCATTACTGGAATCTTCTGATCCAAAAAATGATGTTTATTCATTAACAGAGAAAATTATAGCTTATATGGAACTAGGATTAGATGTTATTCTACACTCTTCAAATAAACAAAAGGTTGTTAAAGAGACAAAATTACACGGTCAGATGCAAGGGTTAAACAATACAGAAGTTTCAAAATGGGTATCTAATACTTTAGCAGATATCACACATTCGGTAATTATGAAAACAGGACAAACACGATTTATTGTAGCAGGTGGGGATACTTCTGCATCCGTATGTAGGAAAATGAATATTCGTGGAATGAGAGTATGGAAGGAAATCCAGCCAGGGCTGTCTTCATGTATTACACTGTCCCATCCTTCATTTTTACTAGTTTTAAAATCTGGCAGCTTCGGCAAACCGAATTTTTTTGAAAAAGCTTTTAAACATATAAAAAATCAATAGTGGTATTATTTCTTTCGTTGAAGGAGTGGGTCATTTTGATGGCTGTAGAGAGACAAAAAAAGATTAAAGAATTGTTGCTTAAAAATGGGAGTGTTCATGCCAATGATCTAGTCCAGGGATTTGGTGTATCAAAGGAAACCATTCGACGAGATTTGAATCAAATGGAAAAGGAAGGAATTATTGAAAAAAAATATGGTGGTGCGATCTTAATTGGAGATGAGCGAAAACCTGATTTCATATTACCGCTCCATCAAAGAAAGCTGCAATATTTTGAAGAGAAAAATGAAATTGGAAAAAGAGCTGCACAATTAGTTCAAGATGGTCAGATTATTATTCTTGATGCCGGAACGACAACATGGTGCACCGCAAAATATTTACACCATTTAGAAAAGATAACGGTTATATCGAATGGATTGAATGTTGTCGAAGAAAGCAGCAAGAATGATTCTGCATCCATTTATTTACTTGGCGGCCAATTGAGGAAAAATTCAATGAGTTTAGTTGGTCCTCAAGTGGAAAGTGAACTGAAAAAATATAATGCAGACTATGTATTTCTTGGTGCATCAGGTTTTTCTTTGAGCCATGGTTTTATGAGTTCGGATTTGTATGAAGCGGAAATAAAAAGAGCGATGGTTAGAGCAGGCCGAAAGGTAGTAATGCTAGCAGACCATAGCAAATTTGAAAGAAATGGTCTTACTACTTTTTGTGGTTTTGAGGATATTGACGTGCTTATTACGAGCGATTTAGTAAGGGAGGATGTACGTCAAGATATCGAAAAATTAGGAGTTGAAGTAATTGCCATCTCATATATGGAGCAAGCACTCGAAGGGAGTAACAAGTGAAGACTGAAGTTGAAAAATTAGTGGGAAAGTATCCAGAGTTGTCTGTCTGCAGCCAATTTATACTAGAAGCATTTCAACTATTAAAAGAGGCGTATCACAACAGAGGTAAGGTTCTTCTCTGCGGCAATGGAGGAAGTGCTTCAGATTGTGAACATATCGTTGGTGAATTAATGAAAGGTTTTAAATTAAAACGGCCTGTAGATGATTCATTTAAACAAAAAATAGAGCGCAGCTTTCCAAATGACTCTGATTATATATCTAGTCATTTACAAGGTGCGCTTCCTGCTATTTCTTTAGTGAGCCAATCATCCTTAATTAGTGCATTTGCAAATGATGTTGCCGCAGATATGATATTCGCTCAACAAGTGTTCGGATATGGAAAAGAAGGTGACGTATTAATTGGTTTAAGCACTTCAGGGAATTCCGTAAATGTCATTCATGCTTTAAAAGTAGCCAAAACAATCGGATTAAAAACGATAGGATTGACAGGGGAAAATGGGGGAGAAATGAAGGACATATGCGATGTAACAATCTGTGTTCCGTTTGAAGAAACATTAGATATTCAAGAGAGGCATTTACCGATCTACCATACACTTTGCATTATGTTGGAGGAGGAGTTTTTTACACAATGAAGATCCTAGCTGGAATCGATATTGGAGGAACAAAATGTGCAGTTTCAATTGGAAAAGCAACAAACCAAACGATAGAAATATTGACGAAAAAACAATTTCCTACACCTGAATCTCCACATTTAGCACTAGAAATGATGTTAGAAACACTTGAAACATTATTAGTTGAAAGCAATATCGCTTCTATTGATTCGATTGGTATTAGCTGTGGAAGTCCTTTAGACAGTAAAAGAGGACTCATTCTTTCCCCTCCAAACTTACCAAATTGGGATCATATAGATGTGATTACACCTTTTCAAAAACGTTTCAAAGTTCCAGTCGGCCTGCAAAACGATGCTAACGCTTGTGCGCTTGCGGAGTGGAAGTGGGGATCCGGAAAAGGATGTCATAACATGGTGTTCTTAACATTTGGAACCGGGATGGGTGCTGGCCTTATTTTAAATGGGAGATTATATTCAGGAACGAATGATAATGCCGGTGAAGTGGGGCATGTCCGCTTAGAAGATGACGGTCCAATTGGATATGGGAAAGCTGGCTCATTTGAAGGGTTTTGCAGTGGCGGGGGAATAGCTCAATTGGCTCAAGTGAAAGCAAAAGAACATATTGCAAATGGCGAATCTACTTTATTTTGTCCTAGCATGGATGACATTCATTCAATTACTACGAAAAAGGTAGGTGAGGCAGCACAATTAGGTGATAAATTAGCTATTGAAGTTTTTCAAACTGTTGCAAAAAAACTTGGAAAAGGACTAGCCATCATAGTAGATATTTTGAATCCAGAACGAATCGTAATAGGCAGTATTTATGGTCGGCAACAATCTTTATTAGAACCTATGACAATGCAAGTCTTGCAACAAGAGGCCCTTCCGCAATCATTAGCAGTTTGCAAGATTGTCACTGCTGGATTAGGAGAGCAAGTAGGAGACTTCGCCAGCTTGTCTGTTGCATTAGACAAGTTAGAATCGGAGGAGGAACGTTCATGAATATAACGAATACAAAAAAGACAATACGTTCTGTAATGCTTTCTGGAAGTATCACTCCAATCATTACTTTGGATGATCAATCGAAATTTTTACTGAAATATATTAAAACAGTTCAGAATAGTGAAATACATACGACGCATTACTTTTCTAATGATGAAAGTGGAATCAACTTAGAGGTAATGATAAAAAAATATGGTAAAATCATTGCGCTATATGTTGGCGCCAAGATTAAAAATGAACGAGATCAAGCGAGGCATCGATATTTTGCTGCAGAAAAAAGTATAAGCTTACTAGTTCAGGATATTGATCTAATAGATGGTTTAATGGCAAACTATCAACATAAAGATTGGTGGACTCGTCCATATTTTAAAAATGATCTTTCACAAATGCCTGAACGAACCATTTCATTACTAATGAAATCGAAAAGCGAATACCATTACATATTGCCAGTTGTAGATAAAGATTATAGAGCGGATCTTGCTGGTCATGAAACTGGCTTATCTATTCATCTATCGTCCTATGTTGGAGGATTTGATAGCTGCAAAACTCTCGCTCTCTTTATTGGAACAGGTGAAAATCCGTTTAAGCTTTCTGAGAATACAATTAAAACCGCAATTGCCGAACTAGGTTACCCAACTCTTCCCCGTGATAAAAAACGATATCCTAAAACTTTAGATTACCTTGGATGGTGTAGTTGGGATGCTTTTTATCATCATGTGAATGAAAGCGGAATCATCAAGAAAATGGAAGAATTAAAGGAGAAGGAGCTGCCTGTAAAATGGGTGATGATTGATGATGGATGGCTTGATGTAAAAGAGAATCGGCTTTTTTCATTTAAGGCTCATAAGGGAAAATTTCCGAATGGCTTACAGAGCATTTCAAAAAAACTAAAAGAGCAATATGGCGTTTATTGGGTCGGAGTATGGCATACGATTGCTGGCTATTGGGGAGGAATTCACAAAGATAGTGAGTTGGCAAAAATAATGGAGACATTTCTTTATAAAACAAATAACAATAAAATGATTCCAAGCCCTGACGCAGCGAAAGGCTTTGATTTTTGGGATAGGTGGCATCGTGAACTTAAACAAAAAGGCATTGATTTTGTAAAAGTAGACAGCCAAAGTGCAGTTAATAATTTTATGATGTATCAGGAGTCTATCGGAAAAACTGCGCGTGGTGCCCACACAGCTCTAGAGGCTTCTGTTGGAATTCATTTTGATCAATGCATCATTAATTGTATGGGAATGTCATCCGAAAATATTTGGAACCGTCCGATTTCTTCTGTATCGCGAAATAGTGATGATTTTGTTCCTGGCGAAGAAATTAGCTTTAAAGAACATGCCCTGCAAAATGCATACAATTCCTTTTTCCATAGTCATTTTTATTGGGGCGATTGGGATATGTATTGGACCAACCACGCAGAAGGTATACAAAACGCCATTTTAAGAGCTGTTAGTGGGGGTCCTGTGTATTTTAGCGACCCCGTTGGAGAGACAGATGCTTGCAAAATAAGGCCATTAATATTAAATGATGGCCAAATTCTTCGTGCCAATCAACCTGGACTTCCAACGTCTGACTGTTTATTTTCAAACCCGAATGAACAAGAAGTTCCATTGAAAGTTTGGAACACGGCAAATGATGCCGGAGTAATTGCGGCTTTTAATATTCATCTTGAAAATAAAGAGGTACATGGAACAATTTCTCCTTCTGATGTTCAGGGGATAAAGGGAGAAAAATTTGTCATCTATGATTATTTAAATGAAAAAGTTTTCCGCCTCGAAGTACATGAGAAAATGCACATTTCATAAGAGAAGGATGAAGTCGGACTATATTTGATTATACCTTTGAGAAAGGAAATTACCTCCATAGGATTGATCAATAAATACTTAGGGCCATTAACAATTATTAACCAATATGAACATGGAAATAAAACAACGATTCTTTTGAAGGAAGGCGGGGTGTTCGGCTTTCTAGCTTTATCCGAGATTAAAAGGGTTCTAGTAAATGGTGAGATTACTCAACTATTAAACCTTCAAGATGACTACTATATTGTCGATTGCTCGAAGTATAAAGATGAAGTGGTAGTAGAAGTCAACTATTTTTAATGTAGGTGATCATTGTGAAACAACTTTCGAAAAACCTGTTTGTATTTGAAGACACTTGTAATGTCTACATCATTCGAAAAGAGGATAATGCAATCCTTATTGATTTTGGAGATGGAGATGTAATGAAACATCTTCCAACTATTGGAGTAGGCCAAGTAACGGATATATTGATAACCCACCATCATAGAGATCAAGCACAAGGCCTTATCAAAATGAACGGTGACGATACGAGGATTTGGGTTCCTCATAATGAGCAAGATTTATTTCATTCCGTTGATAAGCATTGGAAGGCAAGAGAATTAGATAACAACTACAATATGCGCCAAGATCGATTTTCAATTCTTCAACCTATTCCAGTTTTTCGTACATTAAAAGATTATTCCAGTCACGTTTTGAACGGAATTACATTTACAATTATTCCTACTCCTGGACATACCGTTGGATCTATTACAATTATGGCAGAGATTGACGAAATGAATGTAGCTTTTTCAGGTGATTTAATTTATGCTCCCGGAAAAATGTGGTCTCTGGCTGCAACTCAATGGTCCTATAATGGTGGCGAGGGAATTGCACTAAGTATTCTTTCGATGTTGGATTTAAAAGAAAGAGGAATTGATGTTTTATTACCTTCCCATGGAATGGCTATGGATCAACCGAGAGAAGCCATGGATCTTCTAATAGAGCGGCTATCTTCATTAATGAAAGAGCGAAAACAAAATCCGCGGCTTTTTGAATTGCGTGAAAAGCCATATGAAAACATTACACCACATTTATTAAAAAACCGTACAAGCATGGCAAATTCCTATGTACTGATATCCGAAAGCGGAAAAGCCTTATTAATTGATTATGGCTACGATTTTATGGCAGGTATGGCAGCAGGTTCAGATCGGGCATCAAGAAGACCATGGTTATACACTTTATCTAAATTAAAAACAAATTTTAATATTTCTAAAATTGACGTTGTCATCCCTACTCATTTTCATGATGACCATGTGGCGGGATTCAATCTATTACGTGATGTAGAAGGAACGCAAGTATGGTGTCCGGAAAATTTCTCTAATATTTTCATGAAACCGAAAACATATAATTTGCCGTGTCTTTGGTATGATCCAATCCCAGTTGATAAAAACCTTCCACTCAATCAAAAGATTAAATGGGAAGAGTATGAATTCACAATTCATGAACAGCCAGGGCATACGCTTTATGCAGTTGCCATTGATTTTGTGGTGGATGGCAAGCGCGTTTTAGCGATAGGAGATCAATACCAAGGGGATGGAGCCGAATATAATTACGTTTATCACAATAAATTCCGCATTCACGATTATGTGGATAGTGCGCATTTATATAAAAGTCTTAAGCCAGATATTTTGATTTCCGGACATTGGGATCCTATTCAAGTCACAGAAGAATATCTTATGGAAATCGAAGAAAAAGGTGAAAAACTTGAAGAACTGCATAAATCGATTCTACCTTTGGATGAGGTTGATTTTGGTGCAGAAGGTTTTGGTGTATGTATTACCCCATATCAGTCGTTCGTCAAAGCAGGAGATACTTTTACAATATTAGTCGAAGTGATAAATCCCTTTAAAAATGAAGAAATAGTAACAGTAGAATTAGTGACACCTCAAGATTGGAGAATAGCTGAAAAGTTATTTAAAAGAAACGTATTAAGCAAAAAGTCTATTTCTTTTTCAACAACGATCACTATTCCTAGTGTTGCTTTCAGCTATCGCGAAAGAATTGCTGTTGATTTAACGGTGGGCAACCGGCGATTTGGCCAGCATGCAGAAGCACTAGTTTATATCATATAGGAGTTTTTTTGAATTGAATGAACTAAGATAAGAGAAAGTTTAAAAAGAAAAAGGTATAGTAATGAAGCAACAATTTTACAAGTATGGAGAATAGCGGGCTCGAACTTCTGACCTTTACACTGCCAGTCTAAGAAGGGTGTTTCCTACAGTATCCTGTTGGGGGCTTGGGGCTACTTGGATGCGTTGGTAGATTACCTTTTGCATTCTGTAGATTCCTTTATTTTTCGGCATTGATCTCCAGTTTCATCACCAAATCTTGACCAAGCTTGTCAAATTATAATGGGGTGGGGCAATTATCTCCTAATACTGTTTTGGAACAGAAGGGGGGCTGTGTTCTAAATCTAGTGAGTAGATTTAATTGCGAAATGTTAAAATCTTAATGGTTTAAGGAATTAAAATATGAGCTATGTTAAATTCTAAGGTTTAACAAAGCCAAGACAAAAGGTGAATTGAAAGATTTATGGAGAATCGTAATTTTTGGAATCATTTTGAAAGGGCGAAATCTGGAAGATAAAGATGAAGTGTGGGATGGATGTAGTTGTTTATTTTTGACTATAATAATAACATATCGTGAAAAGTCGACCCTTGAGTTGACAAATTGTCAAGACTTGCAGAGATTCATTAGTCCGAAAATCCTGTAGATGGACTAGAACAAGGTAAGGCATAGAAAAGTTTTATGAAGTAGTTGAGAAAGTTGTGATAGTCAAGCTCTGGAAAAGGTGCTCGTATGCTGCATGCGAAAATCAGAATCACCTTAGACACTTATTCCCACGTATTACCAATAATGCAATCTGAAATAGCTGATAGGTTAAGCTAAGTAATGACTGTTTAAAATATAGCAAAAGCGAGTCATGACCAAGTTGGAAATCTACCTCAAAATCCCTCAAAAAATACTGCAAAAACAAAAGAAACCCTTGATTTACAAGGATTTCTAGGTAATGGAGAATAGCGGGCTCGAACCGCTGACCTCTTCGCTGCCAGCGAAGCGCTCTCCCAGCTGAGCTAATCCCCCGACTAAATTAAACTACATTTCTTATTATAGTAACTTTTAGAGAAAGTGCAAGGGGATTTTTCAACTTATTATCTCAATTCCTTGAACGTCTTCTATTTTAGATATCGCATAATAAATATCTGTAATAGGGCGATTTGCATTGACTCTCGTTTTCAGCTCGAGCAGATGGTTTTCGCTTTCTTTAAGATCTTTGATTCTAGTATGAGTAATCGTTATTTTATCTTCCTTCAATTTCTCAATTACAATTTCCAGACTTTCCTGCTTACTGACAGTAATTTTTATGATTAAGTCTCTTTTTAACAAGCGTTTTGGGCCGATTTTTAGTAATGTATACGGAATAAACTCGACACTTATGATCAACAGAATGACCCCTGCAACGGCTTCAATATAAAAACCAGCTCCCACTGTAATCCCTATACCTGCGGCACCCCAGATCATAGCAGCTGTTGTAAGTCCTGAAATATGGTCATTTCCTCTGCGTAATATAACCCCAGCCCCAAGAAAACCAATACCTGAAACAATTTGAGCGGCTAAACGGAGCGGGTCCATTTGGATGCGAACTTGGTCGTTCCCAGGGAAAATATAGGCTGATTCTATTGATACAATTGTTAAAAGACAGCTAATAATAGAAATAACTAGACTTGTTTTAAGTCCAAGTGGTTTTCTTTTTAATTCTCGTTCTACCCCAATAATTAAACCGAGTAAGGCTGAAATGCCTAATTTAAGTAATAATTCTAGGTCCAAATAATCCAATACACAGCCACTCCTTCCTTGAAGATTATATCATATGATGGATTATATCTTATTCGAAAGGTAAAATGTTTTCATAACCGCTTTTTTCGAAAATCTTAAGGACCAGCCAGAAGGAGAAACATATGGATAAACCAACGATAAACCCATACTTTGCATTAATTGTGGGTGTTTTGTCAGTATCAACTTCCGCTATATTTGTGAAACTATCATCGGCTGATGCGGCAGTGATTGCTTTTTACCGTCTGTTATTCAGCGTTGTTATTATGATACCGATTTTTTTTCCGAAATATATGAAAGAGCTTTTCGTAATGAATACAAAAGATTGGATTTTTTCTATTATTGCGGGAGTCTTTCTAGCTTTCCATTTTATTTTGTGGTTTGAATCACTTAATTACACAACGGTTGCAAGTTCAACCGTTTTAGTGACCCTTCAGCCACTATTCGCCTTTATCGGAACTTTTTTCTTATTTAATGAACGATTTTCAGCAAAAGCTATTTTTTGTGGATTCGCTGCTATTATAGGTAGTGTCATTATTAGTTGGGGCGATTTTCAAATTAGTGGTTCTGCATTATATGGTGACTTTTTAGCCCTAGCTGCATGCGCTCTAATTACGGCCTATTTACTTTTTGGACAGGAAGTAAGGAAAAGAATCTCGCTTATTACATACACATTTACCGTTTATTTTATTAGTACGGTCGTTTTGTTCGTATATGTATTGCTTTCGGAATCCGCCTTATACCCTTATCCTTCGATTGATTGGCTATATTTTATTTTGTTAGCGATAATTCCTACATTATTAGGGCATACCCTTTTTAATTGGTCTTTAAAATGGTTAAGTACATCTACTATCTCAATGGCCATCTTATTTGAGCCGGTAGGTGCAGCTATTTTGGCTGTTTATATTTTGAGCGAAAAGATTATTTGGACGCAAATCACAGGCGGATTGATTATCATTGTAAGTGTTACTTTATTTCTTGTTCAAGAAAAAAGATCCAAAGTTGTTCAGGGACTTGAATAAACTTGTAGTAGATGAATCTAAGTTAACGTTCTTAAATAAATAAATATGTAAGGCCCGAAAACACAAACGCCATGATGGAAGAAAAAATAAACGTTCCGCCATAAACTCGTTCTTCAGAATTTGAAATTTTTAATGCTTCAATATAAGAGTATGCAAATAAATAAACGGTCATAACCAATGCAATAACTAGTGCAATATTTGTTAGCATTCGAGATTTCACCTTCTTAATAAGTAGATTTGATATTATATATGAGTGCGATCCTGCAAACATGATTCAAATATTGCGTAAGTGTATAGTGACAAAAAAGTAAACGCTAGAAATTTGTTCATTAATAGGAAGTGAAGTAAAAAAACCTTTCAAGACTTCTTTGAAAGGTTTTTACTGTGCGCCCAGCATGGGCGTAGTCTATAGGGTGCAAGTCCCGAACTGCGAAGGCAGAAGTAGCAGTTAGCTTAACGCAAGGGTGTCCACGGTGACGTGGAATCTGAAGGAAGCGAGCGGCAAACCTCCGGTCTGAGGAACACGAACTTCATATTAGGCTATTTACGATTGGGTGAGTTTGCAGTACAGAACAAAGCCCTTTCTGCCGAAGGTTGTATGTAGTAAATGAAGCAGATAGGTGGAGGGAAAGACTACGTTCTTACCTGGGGAGGTCTGATTGGAACGCCAAGTTCACTTGGTAACCTATCCAGTGATGGATAGCTGAACAATCAGAAGTCAGCAGAGGCCATAGTACCATTCGAACTCGAGAAGAATGGGAAGGGCTGAACAATTAAGAGAGAGCAACATCTTGGCATTCAGTAACCTGCGATGAACACAGATAACCGATAAGGCATGCTTGAAGGAGGATATGGTGAATCCCATGGGGGACTTCAAGATGGTGGAGCAGAACTGGCATAAGTGGAATCGTTGTTCACGGAAAGAGGCGTAACCAATGTTAATGGAACGAATACTGTCACGGGAAAACCTCCTTTCCGCCCTGAAAAGGGTGGAACGAAATAAAGGAAGTCATGGTGTGGATGGGATGTCCGTACAAAACCTACGAGAGCATATCAAGAAACACTGGGAATCCATGAAAATGGAACTTCTTGAGGGTACCTATACACCGCAACCCGTCCGCAGGGTCGAAATCCCGAAACCTGACGGTGGGGTGCGATTATTAGGTATCCCTACCGTAACAGACCGTCTCATTCAACAAGCAATTGCCCAAGTTTTAACGACTATATATGACCCGATGTTCTCAGACCATAGTTATGGATTTCGACCAGGTCGAAGCGCCCATGATGCGGTTAGGAAAGCAAAAGGTTATATACAGGAAGGTTATCGTTGGGTGGTTGATATCGACTTGGAGAAGTTCTTCGACAGAGTAAACCATGACAAATTAATGGGGACACTAGCGAAACGAATCGAAGATAAACGCCTGCTTAAGTTAATCCGTAAATATCTAGAATCGGGAATCATGATAAATGGCATTGTGACAACCAGTGAGGAAGGAACTCCACAAGGAGGACCTCTCAGTCCTTTACTCTCTAACATTGTCCTTGACGAATTTGACAAGAAGTTAGAGGAAAGAGGTCACAAATTTGTACGATACGCCGATGATGCTAATATCTATGTGAAAACAATGAAAGCAGGAAACCGGGTGATGGATTCCATCACCTTGTTTATAGAAGGAAAGCTTAAGCTGAAAGTTAATTTGAAAAAGTCAGCTGTAGACCGTCCTTGGAAGAGGAAATTTCTTGGATTCAGTTTTACCTTTCATAAAGAACCCAAAGTTCGGATTGCCAAAGAAAGCGTGAAACGGATGAAGAATAAAATCCGAGAAATTACCTCAAGAAAGAAACCTTATCCCATGGAATATCGAATAGAGAAACTAAACCAATATCTAATGGGATGGTGCGGATACTTCGCCCTGGCAGATACGCCAAGTGTATTCAGGGAGTTTGATTCATGGATTAGAAGAAGACTTCGGATGTGTATGTGGAAGAATTGGAAGAAACCAAGCACGAAGGTGAGGAACCTCATTAGACTTGGCGTTCCGAAAGGAAAGGCTTATGAATGGGGAAACTCACGTAGAAGTTATTGGAGAATCTCCAAAAGTCCGATACTACACAGAACCCTTGGAAACTCCTACTGGAATTCCCAAGGGCTCAAAAGTCTATTATCTCGTTACGAAACTTTGCGTCACCAATCTTAGTTGAACCGCCGTATACCGAACGGTATGTACGGTGGTGTGAGAGGTCGGGGGTTAATCACTCCCTCCTACTCGATTTACTTTACCGCATGATTTTCGAATTTTTAATTGCGGCGTCATCTTACGAATGGTTGGCTGAAGACTTTTGGTTTCGATAAGCTCAATAATAGAATGAACGATTTCAGCTGCTAACTGATCGACTGGAACTCCGATACTTGTTAAAGGGATTTCCATATTCGCCATTTGTGGGATATTGTCATAACTAATGATTGAGACATCGTTTGGAATCTCCAACTGGTTTTCTTTAATTCCACGAATGATCCCGCCACTGATATCATAACTTCCTCCAACAATTGCGGTCGGTTTATCGGGCGATTTCAGTAAATTGCTTACAGCTTGATAGCCATCATACCAGTCGAGGCCCTTCGTATCTACTAAGAAATGGTGATCTATTACGATTCCAAAATGGTCCATTGCTTTTTTAAAGCCTTGTAATTTTTCTATTTGCCTTCTATCTGTTTTGGAAAAGTCACCAATATAAGCTATCTTTGTATGCCCTAATTCGGAATGCAGAAATTTAACTGCCTCCAGCATTGCCTGTTCATGGCTGGCATCGACGACAGGGAAAGAAATATTTTGCTGATCTGCTACACCATAAAAAAGTATAGGTATTTTACTAGGCCCAATGGAATTATTGGTGTTTTCATCAAATAAAATGACTCCGTCAACTTGAAATCTTTTAAATGTATCGAGTGATTCTACAATTGGCTCGACCGAAAGAATCATGGAATAAGGAGTTTTCCTGATTTCATTGCTAATATTCGTCACTAAAGTTGAGAGAACAATCCTTTCGATAGTTGGCCAAATCAATCCAATAATTTTTGTTTGTTTAGAAACAAGTCTTTGAGCGGCATAATTCGGCTCATATCCCATATCATTCGCCACTTTGAGTATACGACTTTTTGTCGTAGGCTTTACTAATGGACTATCATTTAAAGCCTTGGATACAGTGGAATAACTTACCCCTGCTACTTTTGCAATATCTTTAATGGTTACACTCATTCTTTTCACCTATGAAATATTAAATTAATTATCTTTTTTTAATGTATCATATAATAACAACGTTTTCATAACTTTGAAAAGAGCTGTTTTAATAATTATTAAGGTAAATAGCATCTGTTGAAGCGAATTGGAAACTAAAAATTTCGTACATTGCGAAAACAGAATAAATAGTCTATCATAATAATAACAACGTTGTTATTTTTCCTACACGTAATTTTTGGAACGCTGCCAAGCATCATAATTATGTAAAGGATGATAAAAATGGAAGAATTGCTTCCTGTTATTGAGGAACTAGAAAAAGGCGAAATAATTTCTAATGATATTAAAATAAAAGTTTATGAAAAGTCATTTAAGCTATACGAAAAGGTACGTTTATTAATGGTGAAAACAAATGGAAGCCGTTACATCCTTGCTGTCGGGGAGGGCCGGCTTTTTGGTGATTTGCAAGGAAGGGCTATCGGTAATGGAAAGGTTTGTCCATTGAGCCATGAAAACCGTCTCGTACTGAATTGTTATTTTGATTATACGGTCCCGCGTGCTTTTGGAACAAACATAGCCACAATGGGGTTAGGTGACCGTCTTGGAATTGCATCACCTGGACATATTGAAACAGTCAAAGGACATCGTGTAAAACCAATTCTTGCACAACAAAGTATACGCGAATTAACTTTAACCAATCGAACGATGAACGATATGCTTGATGCTGCTGCGTTTGCTGTTTTCCAAGAAGGATATGAGGGTGGATATGGCGCTGATGGTGATCATATAAAGCAAGAAAGTGATATTAAAATGGCCCTTGATTTAGGAATCTCAATGTTGACATTAGATTGTTCGGATTATATTCCTGTTGGAATCGCTGCTAAATCATTAGAAGAAGTCCGTATTGAATTTGAAAAACTACCCCAAGAAATTCAGTCCTACTACAACGAAAGATATTTACATCAAACATTTAAAGTAAATGGATTAACGATTTCTTTCGATGAAGAAACAATGATTAAATTTGTACTAGAATATAACGAAGCTATTAAGTATATGGTTCATGTATATGAAGAATACATAAGCAAGCTGGAGCGTAACTTTAACTTCGAGATTTCCATTGATGAAACTGAAACCGTTACATCCCCAATGGCACACTTCTTCGTTGCGAATGAATTAACATATAGAGGAGTGAAGGTGACAAGTCTTGCACCAAGATTTTGTGGGGAATTCCAGAAGGGGATTGATTATATTGGAGATGTTGATCAATTCGAACGTGAATTAAGTGATCATGCACTTATTGCAGAGTATTTTGGATATAAGCTCAGCATCCATTCAGGCAGTGATAAATTTAAGGTGTTCCCGATCATTGCAAAATACACAAAGGGGATCGTTCATGTTAAGACAGCTGGTACAAACTGGCTTGAAGCAGTCAGGGTCATTGCGAAAACGAATCCTGACTTGTATAGAAGGATGCATACATTTGCATTGAGAAATTTAGATGAAGCCTTGAAATACTATCATATTACTCCTGATATGGATACAATTCTTCCACTTGATTCTGTTACTGATGGGAATCTAGCAAACTATATGAATAGTGATGCTGCACGTCAAGTTTTCCATGTCACTTATGGGTTAATTTTAACTGCTAAAGGTGAAAGCGGAGCCTCATTGTTTAAAGATGAGTTCATTAAAACACTTGATGAGTATGAAGATGAATATAGAAATGCTTTGGTTCTTCATATTGGGAAACATTTAGAAACTTTGGGATTGTAAAAGGGATGAACTGAAAAATTGGATCTTCCACTTCACAGGGAATTCGTGGCTGAGGTGTAACGATAAGATAAAAAGAGAAGGAGAATGGATATGAACGAATTACTTGCAAAAAAGAATGATGATCTAGGAAATATAATAAAAAATATGGGACGCGTATTGGTAGCTTTTTCAGGTGGGGTGGATAGTGCCCTTCTTCTAAAACGTGCTCAGCAAGAACTCGGAGACCAAGTTTTAGCTGTCGTTGTTCATTCTGAATTATTTAGAAAAGAAGAATTCGAGGGTGCAGTGAAATTAGCAGAAGAAATGGGTGTCCAGCTTCTTCAGACAGAAATACAGGAGCTGAGCAATCCTCATATTGTCGCAAATAATCCAGATAGCTGGTATCACAGTAAAAAAATGCTCTACTCTCACCTAAAGGAATTAGCAATGGAACATCACTATCCTTACGTGTTAGATGGAATGATCATGGATGATATGGATGATTTTAGACCTGGGTTAAAAGCTAGAACCGAAGAAGGCATTCGTAGTGTTCTGCAAGAAGCAGGTCTTTATAAGCATGAAGTAAGAGAACTGGCCGAGCTTCTTTCTGTTCCTGTTTGGAATAAGCCGGCTTCTTGTAGTCTAGCATCAAGAATTCCGTATGGGATTAAGATAGATCATAAAAAAATTGATCAAGTAAACAAAGCAGAAATCTTTTTAATGAAGATTGGATTATCTACAGTTCGTGTCCGTCATCATGGTGAAGTGGCTCGGATTGAAGTAAAGCCGGAAGAAATGCCTTTATTATTGAAACAGAACGAAATGATTTATCAAGAACTTGTATTATTAGGCTTTTCTTATATAGCAATTGATTTATTAGGATATCGTACAGGGAGCATGAACGAAGTCTTGCATGAAGATTCTAAAGCGGCGTATTCAAATGTAGTTTCCTTATAATTTTTTTATCGTCCATACACGAGAAAGGATGTTGAACGATCGATGAAAACTTTTATTACCGATGATTTTTTACTTTATAATGAAACGGCAAGAGAACTATTTCACGACACAGCTAAAGATTTGCCTATCATTGATTATCATAATCATTTAAAACAAGATGAGGTATTGGAAGATAAAAATTTTAGTGATATTGCTGATATTTGGCTAGGTGGAGATCATTATAAATGGCGAGCTTTGCGAGCAAATGGAGTCCACGAGGATTATATTACAGGAAATAAAAGCGGTTACGAAAAGTTTATTAAATGGGCAGAAACGGTGCCTAATACATTTGGTAATCCTTTATACCACTGGACTCATTTAGAATTGTTAAGATATTTTGATATTGATGAAATATTGAATGAAAAATCGGCTCCGGCTATTTGGGAAGAAACGAATAGGAAGTTAGCAACACCAGAACTTTCTGTTCGCTCGATTTTGAAAAAAGATAAAGTTGAATTTCTAGGAACAACAGATGATCCAATAGATAATTTAAATAGTCATCGTGCACTGAAAGAAGAAGGATTTGAAGTAAAAGTCTCTCCTTCATTCCGACCTGATAAAGGTTTGTATATTGAAAGGGAAACCTTTTTACCTTGGGTGGAAAAATTACGAGAAGTAACTAATTCATCCATTGAAAATTACGATGCCTTTTTGGATGCATTTTCGAATCGAGTAGATTATTTTGCTGAGCATGGTTGTAAGAGTTCAGATCACGGTATAGATGTGATGTTTTTTAAAGAAGCTTCCAAACAAGAAGTCGACCAAATTTTCAAAAAGCGCTTGAAAGGTGAAGATATATCGGATGAAGAAGCTGAAAAATTTAAGACATATACATTACTAGTTCTTGGAGAATGGTACGCTGAAAAAGGCTGGGCGATGCAGCTTCATATAGGCCCTCTACGAAACAATAATAAACGCATGTTTAGTAGACTTGGTCCAGATACCGGCTTTGACTCGATCGGAGATCTGTTGATTGCCGATAAATTGGCTGGATTTCTCGATTCATTAGAACAGAAAGATAAATTGCCAAAGACAATCCTATATAGTGTAAATGCAAAGGATTACGATGTACTTGCTTCGATGGCAGGCAACTACCAAAGCTCCGAAATACCTGGGAAAGTACAGTTTGGAACAGCATGGTGGTACAACGATACAATTGATGGAATGGAAGACCAAATGAAAACACTCGCTAATATTGGGTTAATCAGTAACTTCATCGGGATGCTTACCGATTCACGAAGCTTTTTATCGTTCCCAAGACACGAGTATTTCAGAAGAATATTATGTAACCTATTAGGAACATGGGTCGAAGAAGGAAAAGTGCCAAAAGATATGAATCTATTAGAAAAATACGTACGCAATATTTCCTATGAAAATGCAAAACGATATTTCGGTTTAGAGTAGCAAAAAGGTGGGTGGGCTACTTAATTATGGATAGGCCCTCATCAATATTGGCACCGGGAGTGAAAAATTATGGGTATATTAGAAGAATTGCTAAAAGATATTCCTCTTCCAAAGATGGTAAAAGTTAGGCAGAAATTTAATGATACGAAAATTGAAGACTTTGAAGCTGCTCTAAGGGCTGAATTGAATCAAGAAAAAATCCGATCCGCTGTTAAACCAGGTATGGAAATTGCGATTGCAGTTGGCAGTCGGGGTGTTGATCGTATTGTAGATATGACCGCAATTACGGTCCAATTTTTAAAAGAGTTAGGTGCAAAGCCATTTATTGTCCCGAGTATGGGAAGTCATGGAGGAGCGACAGCGGAAGGACAAAAAGCAGTCCTTGAACATCTTGGGGTTACGGAAGAAGCAATCAATGCAGAAATCCGTTCTTCCATGGAAGTAATCAAAGTTGGGGAATTGCCGAATGGTCTTCCTGTTTATGTAGATAAGATCGCTTCAAAGGCGGATGGAATTGTCGTATTGAACCGCGTTAAACCACATACGGCATTTCGTGGACCTGTTGAAAGTGGAGTCATGAAGATGATCAGTATTGGACTTGGCAAACAAAAAGGGGCAGAAGCATGTCATCAATTAGGCTTTAAGTATATGGCCGAGCATGTCCCTGCGATGGCTAAAATGATTATGGGAAAAATGCCGATATTATTCGCAGTGGCTTCAGTAGAAAATGCCTTCGATAAGGTGGCAAAAGTGGCTGTTCTGACTCCTGATGAGATTGAAGAAAAGGAAATAGAATTGCAAAAGCTAGCAAAACAATTGCTGCCAAAACTCTTCTTTGAACAAATTGATGTACTTGTCATCGATGAAATTGGTAAAAACATTAGCGGTGACGGAATGGATCCGAATATTACAGGCAGGTATCCAACCCCGTATGCACATGGTGGACCTGATGTGACAAAGATGGCGGTTTTAGATTTAACGAAAGAGACAGAAGGTAATGCAAATGGTGTGGGAACGGCAGATTTTACAACTCAACGTCTTGTAGACAAGATGGACAGAGAAGCGACATACGCTAATGGACTAACATCTACAGTCGTTGCACCTACTAAAATTGCGACCACTTTGGCAAATGATCGTCTTTGTATAAAAGCAGCCATCAAAACATGTAACATTTTTGATTTTACGAAAGTAAATCTAGTTCGGATAAAAAACACATTGGAAATAAGTGAGATTGAAGTGTCAGAAAACCTATTGGATTATGTAAAAGAGCATCCAAATTTAGAACAAATATCTGACTTGCATGAAATGAATTTTAACGAGGATGGAAATTTCTTATAGTAAAATTGGAGGAGAAATGGTGAGTAATTTATTTGATTTGTCAGGAAAAGTGGCAGTGGCTATCGGGGGAAATAGCGTACTCGGCAGCTCTATTGCTAAAGGATTGGCAGAACACGGTGCAAAACTAGCCATTGTCGGAAGGAACTTAGAAAAAGCAGAAGTCGTCACAAAAGAAATCATTGAGAATGGCGGCGAAGCGAAATCTTTTTACGGTGATGTAAGTTCTCGAAAATCAATTGAAAATCTTGCTAAAGAAATTGAAGCGTGGTCAGGTGGATGGGATATTGTATTAAATGCACCCGGGAAAAACAGTTCCACTCCTTTCTTTGAAATAGAAATGGAGGAATGGGACGACATAATGGATGTAAATTTAAAAGGAATTGTTTTTGCTACGCAAATCTTTGCAAAACGTATGGTAGAGCAAAACAGGAGAGGGAGTATTATTAATATTTCATCTGTTTCATCAACCACCCCTTTATCAAGAGTATTCACGTATTCTGCTTCAAAAGCGGGAGTTAACAGTGTTACACAGTTTTTAGCGAGAGAATTCGCTCCATACGGTATTCGTGTAAATGCCATTATTCCAGGATTTTTCCCTGCAGAGCAAAATCGTAAAATTTTGAGTGAAGAACGAATTGCTTCTATTATGGGTCACACACCGATGAATCGCTTTGGGGTTCCAGAGGAGCTTCAAGGAGCGGCTATCTATTTATCTTCCGAAAAAGCATCAGGTTTTGTTACGGGCACCTTCATTCGTGTAGATGGCGGATTCGGAAGCATGACAATATAACTTAACTTATAATCCTTTTCACATGAGAGGCTATGGGTCCGACCACAGCCTTTTATACATTTTGTTTTTGAGATAAAAATGAAACATCAAACACTGTTTATATTTTTTACGAAAACTAAGAAGATAAGTTCTTTTAAAAAGTTTGAAACTTTATGGAGAAGGGAATATAGTTATTTTATAATAGTTAGATAAGGAAATAATTCTGCTCAAGAAAAAAGATTGCTATTTTTTTATAAAAAGGTATTGTACAAATTATATTTATATGTTAAATTAGAAAACGTCCGAAAAAACGGATCGCGTTTAAGTCGAAAAGTTGATTGCTTTTATTTTTTAAAAAAGTTGTTGACGGCTAAAAGAATAAGTGTTAATATTTAAAAGTCGCTATTTTAACTAAATAGCACATTCGATCTTTGAAAACTGAACGAAACAAAACGTCAAAAATTATTTTTTGCAAGACCAGCTAATGAGCTTACAAACTTTAATGAGAGTTTGATCCTGGCTCAGGACGAACGCTGGCGGCGTGCCTAATACATGCAAGTCGAGCGGATCTCTAGGAGCTTGCTCCTAGAGATTAGCGGCGGACGGGTGAGTAACACGTGGGCAACCTGCCTGTAAGACTGGGATAACTTCGGGAAACCGGAGCTAATACCGGATAACTTCTTTCCCTGCATGGGGAAAGGTTGAAAGACGGTTATGCTGTCACTTACAGATGGGCCCGCGGCGCATTAGCTAGTTGGTGAGGTAACGGCTCACCAAGGCAACGATGCGTAGCCGACCTGAGAGGGTGATCGGCCACACTGGGACTGAGACACGGCCCAGACTCCTACGGGAGGCAGCAGTAGGGAATCTTCCGCAATGGACGAAAGTCTGACGGAGCAACGCCGCGTGAGTGAAGAAGGTTTTCGGATCGTAAAACTCTGTTATCAGGGAAGAACAAGTACCGTGTAACTAACGGTACCGTGACGGTACCTGACCAGAAAGCCACGGCTAACTACGTGCCAGCAGCCGCGGTAATACGTAGGTGGCAAGCGTTGTCCGGAATTATTGGGCGTAAAGCGCGCGCAGGCGGTTTCTTAAGTCTGATGTGAAATCTCGCGGCTCAACCGTGAGCGGTCATTGGAAACTGGGAAACTTGAGTGCAGAAGAGAAGAGCGGAATTCCACGTGTAGCGGTGAAATGCGTAGAGATGTGGAGGAACACCAGTGGCGAAGGCGGCTCTTTGGTCTGTAACTGACGCTGAGGCGCGAAAGCGTGGGGAGCGAACAGGATTAGATACCCTGGTAGTCCACGCCGTAAACGATGAGTGCTAAGTGTTAGAGGGTTTCCGCCCTTTAGTGCTGCAGCAAACGCATTAAGCACTCCGCCTGGGGAGTACGGCCGCAAGGCTGAAACTCAAAGGAATTGACGGGGGCCCGCACAAGCGGTGGAGCATGTGGTTTAATTCGAAGCAACGCGAAGAACCTTACCAGGTCTTGACATCCCGCTGACCGGCCTAGAGATAGGCCTTCCCCTTCGGGGGCAGCGGTGACAGGTGGTGCATGGTTGTCGTCAGCTCGTGTCGTGAGATGTTGGGTTAAGTCCCGCAACGAGCGCAACCCTTGATCTTAGTTGCCAGCATTTAGTTGGGCACTCTAAGGTGACTGCCGGTGACAAACCGGAGGAAGGTGGGGATGACGTCAAATCATCATGCCCCTTATGACCTGGGCTACACACGTGCTACAATGGATGGTACAAAGGGCTGCAAGACCGCGAGGTTTAGCCAATCCCATAAAACCATTCTCAGTTCGGATTGCAGGCTGCAACTCGCCTGCATGAAGCCGGAATCGCTAGTAATCGCGGATCAGCATGCCGCGGTGAATACGTTCCCGGGCCTTGTACACACCGCCCGTCACACCACGAGAGTTTGTAACACCCGAAGTCGGTGGGGTAACCCTCTGGGAGCCAGCCGCCGAAGGTGGGACAGATGATTGGGGTGAAGTCGTAACAAGGTAGCCGTATCGGAAGGTGCGGCTGGATCACCTCCTTTCTAAGGAATCT
>NZ_JAGYPL010000007.1:1479-144221 GCF_018343715.1 Bacillus sp. FJAT-49711
AAGTGACAGCATAACCGTCTTTCAACCTTTCCCCATGCAGGGAAAGAAGTTATCCGGTATTAGCTCCGGTTTCCCGAAGTTATCCCAGTCTTACAGGCAGGTTGCCCACGTGTTACTCACCCGTCCGCCGCTAATCTTTAGGAGCAAGCTCCTAAAGATCCGCTCGACTTGCATGTATTAGGCACGCCGCCAGCGTTCGTCCTGAGCCAGGATCAAACTCTCATTAAAGTTTGTAAGCTCATTAGCTGGTCTTGCAAAAAAATTTTGACGTTATGTTTCGTTCAGTTTTCAAAGATCAAACACGTTGCTTTTTTAAGCGACTTTGTTATTATATAAAATTTACAAATGCTCGTCAAGAGTTTTTTTATTTTTATTATTTAGTCATTCAACTCTTTTTTTCAGCAACGTTTATTACTATAACAAGGTTCATTCTGCATGTCAATGACTTTTTATTATTTATTTTCTGTTCCACTCCATTTATTTGAAGAGGGTAAAATATACCTCATACACTCATGCTGTGACGCTACTCGTTTAAATAAAGAGAATAATGTTTTATAGCGGGCTTGCATAGACTGTTTAACAATTGATTCAATTCTTGTATCCTTTAAATCAAATAAAATTTCATCCATTTCTCTTTTTAATAAGTAAATGATCTCTTCTTTATCTTGATCGCTTAAAAGTATGCCAAGCATATATACACCCCAATGTTTTCTATTGTATAGTTATGTATTTCCATTTCTCTTTGAAATTATGAGGCTCCAAAACAGATTAATCATCTTTTACATTCATATCAATAGCCTTATTGTACATAGACTATTATGGACAGGCAGATGAGGAGGATTGGCATGAATTTTTTTATTACCTTAAATGGCCGTAAGGTAAAGCAAGGGTTATTCGTTGTATTAATCTCTTTTTTTACAGCCTTATTTTTTTTCTCTCAAGCTACCCTTCATACCCCGGTATTTGGTACAAAGGATGACCCGAAAGCTATTTATAAAGGAGAAAAAGGGATAAGCTTGACGTTTAACATCGGGTGGGGGGATGTTCAAGCCGAACCAATCCTTGATGTTTTGAAAAAAAGTGATGTACGGTCTGCTACATTTTTTCTTTCTGGCGCCTGGGCGGAAAGACATCCAGATACTGTGAAAAGAATTAAGGAAATGGGGTTCGAAATAGGTAGTCTCGGGTATGCATACGAAGATTATACGGAGTTGGAAGACGAGAAAGTAAGGCAGGATATATTACGATCTTTAGATGTTCTAAAAAAACTGGACATAAAGGATGTAGCTCTTCTCCGCTCTCCAACTGGACATTTCGATAAACGGACACTTAAAATTGCAAATCAACTAGGATTAACAGTTGTTCACTGGAGTCTTAATTCACAAGACTGGAAAAACCCAGGAGTCACTAAAATTGTGAAAAACGTCCAAAAGGTGCAAAAGGGAGATATTATTTTAATGCATGCTTCGGATTCTGCAACACAAACAGCAGAGGCGCTTCCCGCTGTCATTTCCATCATTAAGGAAAAAGACCAACTCGTAACTCTATCAATCCTTATAGCTAATGGGAAGGTAAAAACGACATTAGTACCATAAAATAAAAAAGCGATCACTGCCGGATCGCTTTTTTATTTTGTATATTCGATTTTCTTTTTGCTCTTTCTTCTGCTGATAAACGATTATATTTAGGCAACATTAAAATTTGATAGGCGTTGCATGCAATTAGTGGGAAAATCATTAAGTATATCCAACTTTCATCATTCGGACGCAATACTGGAAGCCATTCTAAAATAGTGACGACAACCATGAAAAATAACGCAGAAACAAAAATATTTCGATTTGTCATTTTTGCTTTGAAAAAAGCGACAACCAATGCTGCCATCAAAATAAATACAGCTAGGCCAATGTATGGAAGAAGACTTTCATCTTCGCCCGCAAAAGCTTGGAAGCGGAAATAAATGAGATCAAATAAGACAAAAATCACTAAAACAAGCTGAACAGCATTCCATATAGACTTAAATAGGCCTAGTCCAAACTGGTGAATAAATAGATAAGCAAAAAAACCAACTTGGCTAACGACGGCAAAAATGAACCCCACCCCAACAAGCCAAATAAATGTAGATAGAATAGCCCCAACTTTCATTTCTGTAAAATAAGGTTGGAATTCACTCCAACGTATAATAAATCCTAATATACCTGTTATCAATCCACCCAATATGAGTGAGTTAAATAAAAACTTAATCAAGTTCCTAATAGTCACTTCCTAAATTCCCCCATCTATATACTTAGGCTCTTTTCCCAAACATTGTTGTCTTTGATGTAAATCTAAATAATGAGATATAGATTTTTAACCTTGGAAAAAATGATTAAATGGAAAAAGAGCTTCTAGCTTAATAAGAACCGCTAAACTTCCTCGTTAGGTGTAAAAGCCGGCTCTTGGGCTTTTACAAAAACAACAAATTTTAAGGAAATAGCCTTTACTTAACAAACCGATTTTATCAATCTTCATATAAAAAAGCCATGATTGTCTAGATTGTGCATAAATTCTTCACAAAATCTCATATTAAATGTAAGGGATATTGTCTTAGAAAGGAGCTTCTTTCATGCGAAAAACTGTTTATTTGCTCCTGTTAATTGCTTTGTTAACTCTCACTTCCTGTAGTGGCAATGAACCAGGAAATGCAAAATCAGATTATGATCAAACGAAAAAAATGATTGTTGATATTTTAAAATCGGATGAAGGCAAGAAGGCACTTCAAGATATGATGAAAGACGAGGAAATGAAACAACAATTGATTATGGACCAAGCGGTTGTTACAGATACGATTGAAAAAACACTCACTTCTGAAAAGGGTGAGGATTTTTGGAGAAAAGCATTCGAAGATCCTAAATTTGCAGCCTCTATAGCGAAAAGTATGAAAAAGGAACACGAAGCCTTACTGAAGGGTTTAATGAAAGATCCAGACTATCAAGGATTATTAATGGATATTTTTCAAAATCCAGAAATGCAAAAGGATTTCTCTAAGGCCTTAAAAAGCAAAGAGTTCCGCGAACAAATGCGAGAGGTAGTAACGGAAACAATTGAAAGTCCACTTTATAAAGCAAAAATTCAAGATTTACTATTAAAAGCAGCGGAAGAAGCTGGAAAAGGCAGCAAGTCAGATAAGAAAGAAGATGAAGGTGATGGTCAAGGAGGAGAGGGAGGCGCCGGGCAATAATAAAACCAATCATTTCAATTTTGAAAAAGGAGCATTTACCCTGTTATTGAGGGTAAAATGCTCCTTTTTGTCATCCTAATATTTGTACCATCTTTTCCGCAACTTCACCGTAAATACGGCCAATTCTATGATTTGCATCATATATAGAAGGAGCGAAATCTTCTTCATTCCAGTCCGGCTGCTGTAAAGGAAGCTTCCCTAAAAGTTCCGTTCTTAATTCGTCTGCCAGCTTATCCCCGCCGCCTTGACCGAAAACAAATTCTTTTTCTCCAGTTAATTTACTTTCGAAATAAGACATATTTTCGATAACGCCAAGGATTTCATGATTCGTGCGCAATGCCATTGCTCCGGCCCTTGCCGCAACGAAGGCTGCAGTTGGATGCGGGGTTGTTACAATGATTTCCTTGCAGCTCGGCAGCATGGTGTGGACATCAAGAGCAACATCTCCGGTTCCAGGCGGTAAATCAAGCAATAAATAATCTAGCTCTCCCCACTCGACTTCTGTAAAGAAGTTATTAAGCATTTTGCCAAGCATCGGACCACGCCAGATGACAGGAGAATTATCTTCAACAAAAAATCCCATTGATATTACTTTAACACCAAAGCGTTCGACCGGAATAATCTGATTTCCCTTTACCTTTGGACGCGTCGTAATTCCCATCATATCCGGAACGCTAAATCCATATATATCCGCATCAATTAATCCGACTTTCTTTCCAAGGCGAGCGAGGGCAACAGCTAAATTAACCGAAACAGTTGATTTACCCACTCCCCCTTTACCACTTGCAATCGCAATAAACGTTGTTTTGCTATTCGGAGAAAGTAGACCAGCAGCATCACTTTGCAAATCTCCAGAGGCGCGGTGTTTTTCCAATTCTTCTTCAGACAGGGCGGCAAAGCGAATTCCTACAGTTGCTGCTCCCGCCTTTTTTAATGTATCTACAATTTTCATTTGCAATTGGAGTTGTTCAGGTGTCCCCGTTTTTGCAAGAGCTATTTTTACACTAACATGTGCTTTTTCTTCTTTTGCTTTCACTTCAAGAATACCATTCGTTTCCTCAAGTGTTTTATGTAGTAATGGATCTTCCATTTTTTTTACCAAATCATATGCTTGCTGTTCAGTGATCAAGGTCTCACACCTTCCTTATCATCGTTTTCATTCTTTTTCAGTATATCATAATGACCTTTTGAAAGAATGTTATACGCTCACATAAAAGCGGAAGCGCCTGTTCATCAACGTACAAACTTCAAGGCCTCTTATTGAGATAAAGGAAACACAATGAGCCACGAAAAGCGGAAGACGCCCAATCAGCCACGACAAGCAAATGTTCTGAGGCAAAAAAAGTCGCTCTTTGACTTTTATTGACTCAGGTTATTTGACCTCGAGGGGCTGGCGCCTGAAGCTGGACCTGCAAGGCGAATTGATGTTGACTTATCGTAGGCAAGACACCGCTCAAAAAAAAATCCGGGAATCTCCCGAATTATTCTAGTGATTTTTCCTCTGAAAAATAACGCATGATGCCTTTATAGATAGAGAAGGCGACTTTTTCCTGATAATCGTCCTGTTTTAATGATTCGCGTTCATTTGGATTCGATAGAAACCCAATCTCCACCAATGCCCCAGGTTTTTTTGCATTTTTCAACAAAAAAATTTGTTGAATCGTTTTTGCTTCCCTTGTTGTATTGCCTAAACTTAACACTAACTCTTGTTGAATAAACTTGGCCGCCCTTTTATTATCGGAATTATGAGGTGCATAAAATGTTTGAGCACCACTCCAGCGCGGAGAAGGGATGGCGTTCAAGTGAATACTTAAAAATAAGTCCGCTTCTGATTCATTTATTATTTTCAGTCTCTTATGCAAGTCTTCTGTTTTACGTCGACTTAATCCTCTTGTATCAGGGGAAGCAAGGTCAGTATCGGTTTCCCTCGTCATTAACACGAGTGCTCCTTGCTCCTGCAAATAATCGCGGAGCTTGTGGGAAACATTTAATGCGATATCTTTTTCTTGCGTTTCTCCGCCTTCTGCTCCCCCATCTGGGCCGCCATGCCCAGGATCTAAATAAATAATTTTTCCTGTCAGCGGGAGATTCCACGTATCGAAAGAATCCTTAGGCAAAAACTTATATTGAATAAGAAGAAATAGTACCGCTGCTCCTACAAAAAATAAAATGATCTTTGCTTTTCTACCCATTCGATCTTCCCCTTCATGCTTTCTTCGTAAAAGCATATGGGACAAGAGTATTTTTTAGAACGGAAACCTAGTGAAGGCGCAATTTGTATCTCCTTTCTCCTTTTCTATAACCATTAACCCACCAATAATTAACAAAATGCTCGCACGCTATAAACGTATCTTCATCACTAATCATCTTTTTTCCAAAATCCCAGTAAAGCAAAAAATAATATAATGTATCGATAAAATGAGTGATATCTTGATGACATCTCTTTTTCGCCATATCAATCGTTTCACCATGAATCGTAAAACGGCTAAATTCACCCCCATTTAAATACGCTTCAATCGCAACATCAAAACATGCTTCTTCTACTCCTTCATCTAAAGGAGCGATTCCAATTCGCATTGCATTAAAGTGGACGATCATACTTTTTTTTACATCTTCTATTGATAAATCACGTAAAAGCTTGCGCTCATTATATAATTGTTTTTCACGTTTTTTTTCTGCAAAATTTGTCATGACATTCATACTACTTCACATCCTCCTTCACATAGTTTCAACGAACGGGAAGAAGTCATGCACATTGTAATGAAAAAATGATTTATGGAAATCGAAACATTATTTAACATTAAATCGTCTATACAGTGTAAGGGGGATTTATAAATGAAGAAGTACTTAATAATAGCATGTATCCTTTTTTTAACGGGATGTAATCAGTTAATTCACTCTAACGTAATCATTGATTGGGTTGACTTTTTGCAGTTTGATGGGAATGAATATATAGGAAGCCAATTAGAAATTTCTGATCCCGATTTAATTGGAGAAAAAATTGGTGAAATAAAACATACATTAGATGGTAATATTAAGAATCCTAATTATACATCTAAAGATGGCGATGCTGCCTATCTCCCTGCTGGAACTGATCTGTACGAAATAAAAGACGATTCAAATTTAATCGCAGTTAAAGACAAGGATTCAATAAATGGGTATAAAATCTATGCCAAAAAAGACAATAGGAATAATTTTTCTTCTATTAATAATGATGATGTTGCAAAGATTCAAATTTTTGATGAAGTATCTTACAACCAATTCATTTTTAGGAAAGCCATCACCGAAAAAACGGATATTTCTCACCTTATTGATATTTTCCATTCAGGGATTCCCGATTCTACTGTAGCATTTGATTATTCAGATCCTAAAATGAGTTCTTTTATCATCCTTGTCTACACTTCCGCACCGATTGCTGAAAAGATACCGTTCTTTTTTGATGGAGAAAAATATTTTTGGTATAACCATGAAAGTGAAGTATTGTCTAATGAGATAGAAGATATTTTAGGTATAAGTGAATGAAAAAGCCTTAACCCCGTATAGTTAAGGCTTTTGAGATGTTCATTTTCAACGGTCAATTGGATCACGTTAGTGACCAGTTTACCCAACTTATATTATTTTCGTTAAGGAAGTTTAGCCATTCGTCGGCCTCATCCAAATATGGGCCATTATTTCCACTTGCTTCGCTCGTTCCCCATTCCGAAGCAAAGGCAGCTACACCTTTCTCAAGAGCATAACGTACATTGCTCATAACATTATTTCTGTCATGGCTATTAGTAGAAGCTAAATGTGAACCTGAATAAAAATGTACGGAATAGACTGTGTTTTCATCTTTAATTGGATTGTCAGCTGCAAGATCAGGACGCTATGTCCAATTTGGGCTTCCTACAATGATAAGGTTTTCGTTTCCTCTATCTCGGAGCATTTTAATAATCGGTTCTGCATACGATTTAACTTTCTCCCAGCCCGCCTCATCATTGGAGTCACCGGGTTCCCCGCTATTCGGCTCATTCGCCAACTCATAAATAATACTTGGATCATTTAGGAACATTGTAGAGATTTCTTTAAAGAAATCCATAGCATTACTATAAATAGCGGCATTTGGATCTCCGGGGCATATGAACATGCCAATCTACAATCACATACATATCATTTGCCTTTGCCAACCTGATACCATCTATTACTTTTTTTTTACATCCGGATTGGCCTCATACCCATTTTCACCTACATACATCGCAAGTCGAATTACATTCGACCCAATCACTAGAAAGTGCAGCAAAAGCATTATGATTTATAATTTCAGGATACCACTGCAAACCGTGCGTACTCATTCCTCGTAATTGAATGGGATTGCCATTTTCATTACAAAGAGTCATTATTCCATTTTCCTTTAAAATTTTAAGTTTTCCGGCCATTAATTGCATCGCCATTTCTCCCTATTTTTAGGATCTTAATAGAAATGGTGTAACCGCTTTCCGAATAAATAGTATAGAATAATAATATTGGAGAAACAAGTACTCCTATTCCATTATTAAAAAAGGCTGTTATATTTTATAATAATGAAAGATTTTAAGTGGATCATAACTAAACTCACAAAAAGGAATTCAGCATATGCAAAAAAAATTATCATTTCTTCTTGTTATCTTAGGCGGCTTAATCGTCCTATATAGTCTTTGGCAAATGTTTGATATGAAAATATCGCAAAAAAAGGCACTTCAAGAAGCACAAACAAAAATAGGACATATTGAAAAGAAAACGGAACTTGCTCAAAAAATCGATGTTGATTTTAGCGCTGAAAAAGGAGAGGTCATTGGAGTTTTGGAAATCCCGACATTGGATAGAGAGATTCCTATTTTACACGGAGTTGACGAAGAAGAGCTAAAAAGCGGTGTTGGCCATTATCCCGGAACGGTTTTTCCCGGTCAAAAAAATCAAATTGTATTATCCGGCCATAGAGATACAGTATTCCGAAAGTTTGGGGAGCTTGAAATCGGCGATTTATTTATTGTAAAGATGCCTTATGGTGAGTATGAATATATTATTGACAATACTAAAATTGTGGACGCTGAAGACCTAACCATTATTGCCCCTACTGATGGCAAAGAGGTGCTCACTGTGACGACATGCTACCCATTTCAATTTGTCGGTAATGCTCCAGATCGCTTTATTATTTATGCTTATCCCAAGATGAGTGTAAGCGCCTTGCCCATCGACGTACAAGCTGCTGGCCTGCCTGCTAGATAAAGGAAATACATTGAGCTATGAAAAGCGGAAGGCTTCTGGGAAAAACGAGTCTGAAAGCAACTTTCTATTGCAGGCTTGGGCAGCGAGGTACAGTCGCCTCCCCTTCACATTCCATCCGTATAAGCTGCAACAGTTCTGTCTTCTTCACGTGGATCTGTAAGGCAAATCCGGTTTTCTTAGCAGATAGCAGAATATTTGTTATCGAAAGGCGCTATAGCTGAAAAAAATGGAGAAAACCACTTTTGTTTGTTACATTTTTAAATTTAGACAACAATTTGCCATAAAACCAATACCACTAAAAATAAAAAGGTGCTATAATAAACGTGAGGATATTGCTCACCATTTCACAATTGTATTTTTAATTGCTCAATACTTCACAATATCTTCAATCTACATTATTGCTTCATTTTAAATATCAAGGAGGGCTTCAAATGAGTCATTGGAAAGGATTTGTGGAAGGTCGCTGGCAGCAGGAAGTGGATGTTCGAAATTTTATCGTCAATAACTACTCTCTTTTTGAGGGTAACGAGGAATTTTTAGAAGGACCGACAGAGGCTACAAATGTTTTATGGAAGCAAGTGATGGAGTTATCGAAGCTTGAGCGTGAAAATGGCGGCGTGTTGGATATGGATACGAAAGTTGTGTCTACCATTACTTCCCACGGTCCTGGATATTTAGAAAAAGAACTAGAGCAAATTGTTGGATTCCAAACAGAAAAACCTTTTAAAAGATCTTTGCAGCCATTTGGCGGTATTCGTATGGCTGAGGCAGCGGCTGAATCTTACGGTTTCAAAGTAGAAGATGAAGTAGAAGAGATTTTTACAAAATATCGTAAAACACATAACCAAGGGGTTTTCGATGTTTATACATCAGAAATGAGATTAGCTAGGAAAGCGGGTATCATTACGGGTCTTCCTGATGCATATGGCCGGGGCCGAATTATTGGGGATTACCGTAGAGTTGCCTTATACGGGATTGATTTCTTAATTAAGCAAAAACAAGCGGAAGTTAATTTAATCGGAAGCGGAACGATGACGGAAGAAGTGATTCGTGACCGTGAAGAAATGGCTGAACAAATCAGTGCTCTTCGCGAATTGAAAGAACTTGCTCAAATTTATGGCTACGATATTTCAAAACCAGCTACAAATGCGAAGGAAGCATTCCAATGGTTATATTTTGCTTATCTAGCTGCCATTAAAGAGCAAAACGGCGCTGCAATGAGTTTAGGTCGAGTATCTACTTTCCTCGATATTTATATTGAAAGAGATTTGGAAAATGGAATCTTAACTGAAAGCGAAGCGCAGGAACTCGTCGATCATTTCGTTATGAAATTACGTTTAGTGAAGTTTGCTAGAACACCAGATTACAATGAATTGTTTAGTGGAGATCCTACATGGGTAACAGAATCTATCGGTGGAATCAGTCTTGACGGGAAACCGCTCGTTACGAAAAACTCTTTCAGATTCTTGCACACCCTTGATAATTTAGGACCATCTCCAGAGCCAAACTTAACGGTTCTATGGTCTACTCTGCTTCCGGAAAATTTTAAAAAGTATTGTGCAAATATGTCAATTAAAACAAGCTCTATTCAATACGAAAACGATGATCTCATGCGAGGCATTTATGGTGATGACTATGGTATTGCCTGCTGTGTATCCGCGATGACGATCGGTAAACAAATGCAGTTTTTCGGAGCTCGTGCAAACCTTGCTAAAGCATTGCTATATGCGATTAATGGCGGTAAAGATGAAATCTTAAAAGCTCAAATTGGTCCTGCGTATGCACCTGTGATTACCGAGTATTTGCAATATGAAGACGTTGTGGAAAAATTTGATCATATGATGGAATGGCTTGCCGGGCTGTATATGAACACATTGAATGTCATTCATTATATGCATGATAAATATAGCTATGAAAGAATTGAAATGGCTCTTCATGACCGTGAAATCTTACGAACCATGGCAGGCGGTATTGCTGGATTATCTGTCGTTGCCGATTCTTTAAGCGCCATTAAATATGCAAAAGTAAAACCGATACGTGATGAAAATGGAATTGTTGTCGACTTTGAAATCGAAGGAGATTTCCCGAAATACGGAAATAACGATCCTCGCGTCGATGACATTGCAGTCAATCTCGTCAAAACCTTTATGAATAAGTTCCAAAAACATCAAGCATATCGCGGAGCAACACCAACTTTATCTGTATTGACCATTACATCTAATGTTGTCTATGGTAAAAAGACAGGTAATACGCCTGACGGAAGACGAAAAGGCGAGCCATTTGCACCAGGAGCCAACCCACTTCACGGACGGGATCAAAAAGGAGCAATCGCCTCTTTAAGCTCTGTTGCAAAGCTGCCATATGAATATGCATTAGACGGAATTTCAAACACCTTCTCCATCGTACCTAAAGCACTCGGAAGAGAAGAAGATACGCGAATTTCCAACTTAGCGGCCATTCTGGATGGATACATCATTAAACACGGCCATCACTTGAATATTAACGTATTCAACCGAGAAACCTTACTCGACGCAATGGAACATCCAGAAGAATACCCACAACTTACAATTCGTGTATCCGGATACGCCGTCAACTTCATCAAACTAACAAGAGAACAACAAATCGACGTTATTAACCGTACGTTCCACGAAACAATGTAGCAAGCCAAGCGGAATTGTTTGAGTGCCAGGCACTCAAACAATTCCAGTCCAATTCGCACAATTTAGAATTGTGTTAGAGTTGTGCGAGTGCCAGGCACTCGTACAATGCACCCTAAAGAAGGAGGATGTGAAGGTTATGAAGATCCAAACTCGTATTCATTCGGTTGAGTCTTGCGGGACTGTGGATGGTCCAGGGTTGAGGTATGTCATTTTTACGCAGGGGTGTCTTTTGCGCTGTCTGTATTGTCATAATCCCGATACTTGGGCATTTGGAAACGGAGAGGGCAAGGAAGTGTCTGTGGATTCATTGATGAAGGATATTAAAGACTATCTACCGTTTCTACAAGCATCGAATGGTGGGGTGACGGTCAGTGGCGGAGAGCCGCTCCTTCACGTTGATTTCCTCATTGAGTTATTTACAGAATGCAAGAAGCTTGGGATTCATACAGCAATTGATAGTTCTGGTGGGTGTTTTACTCGGAAAGAGCGATTTATGAAATCTCTTGATCGATTAATGGAAGTGACCGACCTTGTCTTACTTGATTTAAAACAAATTGACGAAGACAAACATAAAAACTTAACGTCTGTTTCAAATAAACACATCCTAGACTTTGCCCACTATCTTGAAGAAAAGAACATGCCTGTCTGGGTGCGTCATGTTCTTGTTCCAGGCTATACGGACTCCGAAGAGGATTTAAGAAGACTTGGAGCATTTATTCATTCTTTATCGAATGTAGAAAAAGTGGAAATTCTCCCTTACCATCAATTAGGGGTTTATAAATATGATGCATTAGGAATTGAATATAAACTTAAAGGCGTACAAACACCAGCGGACGAAAAAGTAAAATGGGCTTATGACATTTTGACAAACAGATAGAAAGGATGATGAAGCATGGCAAATGTTTTATATATAAAAGTGAATCCAAAAAGTGATGAACAATCAAGATCTTCTATGTTAGCGAATCATTTTATAGAGGAATACAAACGGCACCATCCAGAAGACACGGTTGAAAAGCTAGATTTATACAAAGCGGATATTCCTTTTCTGGATGTCGATGTTTTCAGTGCTTGGGGAAAATTTGCGGCTCATGAAGAGTTAACAGAAACCGAAATGATTAAAGCCTTGCGGATGGATGAACTTACGAGTCAATTTTTAGAAGCAGATAAGCTTATCTTTGCCACACCGTTTTGGAATTTATCATATCCACCAATGCTTAAAGCTTACATCGATACGATTTGCATCGCAGGGAAAACATTCCATTATACTGAGAATGGACCAGTCGGCCTTGTCCCTGAAAAGCCTTTATTACTCATAGAAGCTAGGGGCGGTATCTATTCTGAAGGCCCTGCAGCTGAAATGGAAAACTCTTATCGATATTTTAAAACGATAATGGGCTTTATGGGATTGAAAAACTTTACACCTGTTATTGCAGAAGGATTAGATATCGATCCTAATCAAACTGAATCCATCTTGGTAGAAGCTAGGCAAAAACTAACCAACATAGCAGTTGATTTTTAAATACTTAAAGTAGGTCGAAAATGGAATTAGTACTCGACCTACTTTTCTGTTATAAAGAACTTTATTTAAGGCTATCTTTATCATTACTTTCTTTTTAGAAATCACACTTAGCCATTTCTTTGCTTTTTAAAAGCCCTGTCCATTGTTTTACTGTTTGAGGACTCTAGCAACTTCTTTCTTTCTTACGATTCTTTTCCTATGTTTTGCCGTCTGAAGACTACTATCCCCCTTTTCAATGATTCTTGTCCTAAGTCCTGTCATCTGAGGACTGCTACCTCCCTTTTCAACGATTCTTGTCCTGAGTTATCTTTTTTAAAAGTCACATTTGTCTTTCATCCATAAGCTTCATTCAAGACACTAGACTTCTTTAGTTGCATCTCCCCCCTTGAATGCGTTTGAATCTCAGGGGTAAACTAAATGCACATATAATTGCTTCATAAGGAGGTCTCATGGTTCGTTACACTGGTCTCATCACTATAATATTCTTTTTTTCACTTCTCCCCTCTTCTCTTATCAAAGCAAATGAACAAAATTATGTCATAATTGGATATTATGCCGGGTGGACTCCACTTAAAAATTTCAATCCCCTATCAGTCACACACATCAATTATGCATTTGCTGATGTATGCTGGGATGGTACACACGGAAACCCGGAAGCTGGCAGTAATGAGCTGCTGGCTTGCACAGATCTCAAAGGCAATTATCGAAATGATATTCAAAACGGAACTGTCGTTTTGGGTGCCCCAGCTACGGACATTCCTAAATTGGAAAATTTAAAAACGTTGAAACATATTAACCCCCAATTAAAAACGTTGATTTCCATCGGCGGCTGGTCGTGGTCTATGAATTTGTCGCTTGTGGCACGAACGGAAGAAACCCGAAAACGATTTGCTGAGTCAGCTGTTTCGTATATTCAAAAATTTGATATGGACGGGGTTGATCTTGATTGGGAGTATCCTGTCAGTGGTGGAATGCCGAATAATCATCGTGATCCTTCAGATAAAGAAAACTTCACACTTTTACTGCAAGAAATCCGAAGTGCGCTCAATAAAGCAGAACAAGGAAACGGGAAAAGATATTTACTTACGATCGCATCAAGTGCTGGATTTTCTTATTTAGACAACACTGAATTAGACAAGATTGCCAAGATTGTCGACTATATCAATATTATGACGTATGACTTTAATGGAAGTTGGTCCGAGGTTACAGGCCATAACGCGCCCCTTTTCGAAGACCCGAAAGCGCTAAAATACGATGTCCATCCTCATAACGTAGCGGCTGCTGTCAAAGGGCATCTAGACAATGGGGTGCCTGCACATAAGCTTGTATTGGGCCTCCCTTTTTACGGTCGGTCCTGGGGAAATTGTAATCCCGAAAACGAAGGGGAAAATGGAGGTTATTATTCCTGCTCAGGCAATGGCGGCGGCAATCTAGAACCGGGTACTTATGATTACAACTACCTTCAAGAACACTTAATTAATAGGAAAAATTTTAAACGCTATTGGAATCATACAGCAAAGGTCCCTTACCTTTATAGTGAAGTAAACAAAGAATTTATTTCGTATGATGATCCCGAATCATTAAAGGAAAAAACACATTTTATTATGAACAATGCCTTAGCTGGAGCGATGGTTTGGGAATTAAGTGAAGATGATCAGTCGCAAACTTTAATGACTACAATCCGTGATGAGCTTGGGTTCCCTAAGCTGGAATCGACTAAAGAGCCGATTAAGGAAGATTCGATAAAAGAAGAAGCACAACCTTTATATTGGCTATACTTCCTTACCATGGGCATCTTACTTGTTATCCTCTTGGTCATAATAAGAAAAAGAAAGTAACAGCACACTCATTAGAGCGTGCTGTTTCACTATGTCAGCTTTGATAATAATAAGGAAGCGATTGTAAAATACGTAATAAGCGAGAAAATATCATTTACGGTTGTGATTAAAGGACCTGACGCTACAGCCGGGTCCAATTTACATTTATATAAAACGAGCGGGATGACCGTCCCTGCCATCGTACCGAGTATAAGGGTAAGTAGAAGAGACCCGCCAACGACTATGCCCAAAAATATATTTCCTTGCCAAATGAAAGCAATAATCGAAATGAGAAATCCACATGTTACGCCAATGATAAGACTTACACGAAATTCCCGCAATATCAATTTAAAGACCGTCTTTGCATCAATTTCATTTTCCGCCAAGCCTCGTACTACTACCGCGAGCGACTGAGTTCCCGTATTTCCAGTCATCCCGGCTATTAGAGGCATGAAGAAAGCCAAGGCTACTACCTTCTCCAACGTCCCTTCAAACTTTGAAATGATACTACCGGAAATTAAACCGATAAAAAGCAGAATGACTAACCATGGCAGCCGCCTGACAGCTGCAGTAAATGGTTTTGTTTCAAAATCAATCTCCTTACTCGCAGTAGAAAACTTCCCGTAATCATCACTCGTTTCTTGAATAAGTGCGTCTACCATATGGTCAAATGTAATAATTCCCACGAGCACTCCTTCTTCACTTACAACAGGCAGTGCTATAAAATCATACCGTTGCAGCAGTCGAACGATATCAGCTCGTTTTGTCGATACAGATACGGAGATGACCTGCTCAAGCATAATATTCCGTAACATTTCATGTGGATCTGAGAGAAGTAAATCTTTATATGGAACCGATCCAGTCAATATTCCTTCTTTATCAACAAGATACAAATGATTATTGCCCTCCGAGTAAAGGGCAAGAGATCTAATCCTATCAATTGCATCTTGTACCGTTACATTATCTTCAATAGAGATATACCGATTTGACATTAAACTGCCGGCAGTATCATCGGGATAATCAATCATTGTTTTAACATAACTAGCATTCGATTCTTCCATTTCTTCAAGAAACTTTTTCAGTTGAACTTGTGGGTATTTTTTAAGCAATCGAGTGAGAATATTTGTATCAAGTAAAGCTAACACTTTATTCGCTTTTTCGGGTCCTATTTTCCCTAGCAGTTCAAGCTTTTGCATGGTGTTTATCTTTTGCATCATACTCGCAATAGTCGTTTCATCCAAATTATGAAGTAGTGATATGCCATGCTTTTCAGGAAGGCTCTGGAAAACAGCACTCATATCATAAGGACGCTTTTTTCGAAACACTTCGTTTAGCTCATCAAATTTTTCACTTTGTAATTTCTCAATCACTTCTAATGTTTCCTCTTCTAATTTCTCTCTTGTGATAATGACGAGCACTTCCCTTCCTTGTCACAATCTTTCATAGCATTCTATATCCATTTTTCACTTCTTAAAAACTTTTCAGAACATTTGGTAACAATTTTATTAATACGTCCGTCTATGTACTGATGAATAATAAAAGCATAAGAACATTGCTCATCGATATACAAACTTTAGAGCGGAAGGCAGATAATGAGACTCGACGGACATGAAAGGCGATTCCGATGTTGACTTACGTAAGACAGGA
This sequence comes from Bacillus sp. FJAT-49711, assembly GCF_018343715.1. GTDB lineage: Bacteria > Bacillota > Bacilli > Bacillales > Bacillaceae_C > Lederbergia. Next base: position 17,584 of record NZ_JAGYPL010000007.1, read on the forward strand.
AGTTTGCTAGAGGCTGGAGTTGGAAAACAACATTCTAAAATCAAAGTACAAACTTAATACTTATACTATTTTTGAAAAAGGGGCGGAAAATACAATGAAATCTTTAAAGCGACTAGGACTTTTATTGGCGGCGGTCATGTTCTTTACCCTCATTATGCCAGCGGAAGAAAGTTCGGCAGATGAAATCCCTATGTCCGTTGGAACCGGGAGTACAAAAGATCATAATGCGATTCAAGCGTCGAAATATTTTATGAGTGGTAATACATATATTCAGAAGATCTCTAGTACGCAAGTGCGGGTAACGGGAGATACGAAAGCTTATCGGCCAGTCGATAATATAAAGATCGATCTGACACTGCAGCGTTGGGATTCTTCGAGTGGACATTGGGTGGATGTGCTTTCCCTTGGGAATGCAACGAATTACTCTTCCTCTATCGTATCACTTTCTAAAGAGGCAAAGGTTTTGAAAGGTTCATACTACCGAGTGTGGGGGATTCACCGAGTCATGCATGGGGGAGTTGTTGAACAAAATGTTAGCATCTCTACTTATGTAATCGTAGAGTAAGACTTTAAGGTAACCTCTTTTATTTTGCGTATATCCTATCTCACCATATCGGTTTATAATGATAAATAATTATTATAAACCGATAGAGGTGACATTTTGCGATTATCCCTTTTGAGCAGTCTTCGATTAATTATGTTTATTTTGCTCAGCTGCATCTACTATCTCTCCGTTGAAAGCCATACAACGGCACAAACAGTATTTGTCTATGCAGCTGTAATAGTTTTTTGTATCAATCACTTTTTATTGGTTACCCCCCTAGTAAAAAAGTATTTCATTTTAGCTCTTACACTCGATTCCGTTTTTATTCTAGGGTTTGTTTTTCTCTTCCCGGGCTCGACAATCTATTTACTTTTATTCGGGGTTAATGCTGTAACGCTTTTTCTTATTGCTGAAAATAAACAAATCATATTGGGATTTACTCTTGCCTTTTTCTTCATGTGGAGCTTATGTATTTTCTACTCGTATCAAATGACGGGCAGCCTTGATATAATGGAAAATATTATTAACTTTACTTTTATCGTTTTTGAAGCTTTTGTCGGCCGACTCATCCACAAACTAGTACATGCGCAAGAAAAAATTGAATTACAATATGACGAGCTTCAAAAAACACATCATGCTTTGAAAGATGCTCATGAACAATTACATCATTATTCGAATCAAGTTGAAGAGTTAACTCTAATCCAAGAGCGCAACCGAATTTCAGGAGAGATTCACGATACCGTTGGACATAAAATGACAGCATTGCTCATTCAGTTGCAAGTAGCGAAGGAACTCCAAAATATTCAACCTGAAAAGAGCAAGCAGACAATACTCCTTTGTGAGGAATTGGCGAGAAATGCCCTGCAGGAATTGCGTTTATCTGTCCGCACCTTAAAAGATGAGAACCGATCTTTTATTGCAACGACAAGAAAAATTCTTGAAGACTATCAAGAAATGACAGGTTTAAAATCTAATTTTCATATAAAAGGAGATGCTTCTCAAATACCCCCTTCGATTCAATTAGATTTAACTCGCATCATTCAAGAATCAATTACAAATGCTGTCCGACATGGAGAAGCAACTGAATGTCATGTCACCATTGAGATTACTGATTCTACCGTTGATACGTTCATTAAAGACAATGGGACAGGATCAACGGAGGTTAGTCCAGGATTTGGATTGAAAAATATGCGGGAAAGAGTCCAAGAACATGGAGGGCTAATAGTGTTTGAAAGTAATCCAAAAGAAGGATTTATCGTAAAAATGAGTTTACCACTGAAGGAGATTCAATGGCAGCTGGGGGGAGCATAATGATAAAGGTTTTAATAGTGGATGATCAGGAATTAATGAGAGATGGTCTCGCAACAATTCTTAATCTAAAGCCTGAAATAGATGTAATCGGAGTGGCATCGAACGGGAAGGAAGCATTTGAAAAGGCAAATCAGCTTTGCCCTGATATCGTGTTGATGGATATTCGAATGCCCATTGCAAATGGAGTTGAAGGCACAAAGTTGATTACCTCTGCCCTTCCCGACACTAAAGTTTTGATGCTCACGACCTTTAATGATAGTTCTATGATTTTTGAAGCTCTTGAAGAAGGGGCAAGCGGCTATTTATTAAAAGATATGCCGACTGATGCGATTGTCCAGGCTATCATGACAGTTCAATCGGGAGGAATGGTGTTGCCTCGGGATTTAACGGCAGAGATCTTGAAAGAAATGAGAAAGAAGCAGGCGACGGATCATGATGCTGACGTTCCAAAATTGATACATGACTTAACGGAACGGGAACTTGAAGTATTAAGTAAACTCGGACTCGGACTAAACAATAAAGAAATTGCTAATGAACTATTCATATCGGAAGGAACCGTTAAAAATCACGTTTCCAATTTAATTAATAAGCTCGAGCTAAGAGATCGGACTCAAGCAGCTATTTTTGCTGTACGGTATCATGTATCTACCTTCTGATCGATGACTTTTGGCATAGGGTCCTATGACATACAGCTAAAATAGCTGTATTTTTTTATGGAAAAATCTATCTGGAGAGAGATTTGAACAGAAAGGATACACGTTATACTGTGAGTAGTTGAAATTCGGATTGAATAAAAAGGATGTGGAACGATGTTAGAGGTTAAAGAACTCAAGAAAACGTATGGAAAAAAAGAAGTCGTAAAAAATGTTTCTTTTACAATTGAAAAAGGTGAATCGTTTGGACTTTTAGGTCCAAATGGTGCAGGAAAATCCACCACCATCTCGATGATATGTGGACTAATTCCGTACGATCAAGGAGAAGTGGTGGTCGATCATCTATCCGTTAAAAAGTCACCGATGCTCATTAAGAAAAAAATTGGCGTTGTCCCACAGGAAATTGCCCTTTATCCAACGATGTCGGCAAGAGATAATTTACTGTTTTGGGGAGCCATGTATGGATTAAAAGGAGCACAGGCAAAAAAACGTGCGGAAGAAGTATTAGAGTTTGTTGGTTTAAAGGATCGGGCTAAAGATCGAATCGAAACATTCTCTGGCGGAATGAAACGGAGAATCAATATCGGCGCCGCCTTAATGCACGAACCCGAATTGCTGATTATGGATGAGCCAACAGTAGGAATTGACCCTCAATCGCGGAATCACATTTTAGAAACCGTTAAAAAGCTAAATGAAAATGGAATGACTATCATTTACACGAGCCATTACATGGAGGAAGTAGAGTATTTATGCAATCGTGTCGGGATAATCGATCACGGGGAAGTCATTGCAATCGGTACTCAATCGGAGCTTTGCAGCCGGCTAGTCGGCGGGGCGTTCATTCAATTAACAGTTGAAAATGATTCTTTGCAGGCAATAGAAGCGATAAAAAGTCTAGAAAGCGTAAGCGACATTGTGAAGAAGGAAGAATCAAATATCATCGAAGTTTTTGCAGGACAGCCGTATGAGACTTTAGGTTCGATAATGTCCGCAGCTGTAAATAATGGATTGAAAATTGGTTCAGTGGAAATTAAAGAGCCTAACCTTGAGACCCTTTTCTTGCAATTGACGGGGCGCTCATTACGGGACTAGGGGGATTTAAATGAGAGCTTTTACAATCGCATGGAAAGATATGAAAATACGCTTACGAGATCGCAAAGGTTTTATTAGCATGTTACTAATGCCGATCGTACTAACAGCCATCCTTGGTTCAGCTTTAGGTGGACTATTTGAAGATGGTGGTTCACTCCCAGATACGACCGTAGGTATCGTCGTATCTTCCACAGATGATTTAACAGAGCAGTACGTAGATAAAGTGCTGCAAGGCGAGGAATTAAAGGAAAGTATTACTCTTAAAGAATATAAAACAGAAGCTAGCTTAAAAACAGCCTTAAAAAAGCAACATATTGATGTTGGAATCGTCCTCCCGGCTAGTTGGGGAGATAGTTTAATAAAGGATGATATTAAGGACGTTACGATTTTCAGCGACCCTGAAAAAGAAACCCAATCTACCATTATGAACTCAATCACATCGTCTTTTATTAATCGAGTTAAATCCGTATCAATTGCATCAGAGGTAGTATCGAAAGAATTAACTGCTGTTCCCGCATCAAATCAAAATATTGATATGACTAACGTTATTGCAGGTCTTGCAACGGAGCTTTCTGACATTGCAAGCTCTGATTTAAACGTTGTCGCTTCAGAGAAGGATGGCAAGGAACCCATTTCAGGTATGCAATATTATGCCGCTGCGATGTGTGCGATGTTCGTTTTATTCAATACAACTATTGGGGCAAAGTCGATTATCCAGGAACGAAAAACAGAAACATTAGCCCGTTTAATGAGCAGTCCAATCGTGCGCTCCTCTATCATACTCGGAAAATTTTTAGGGACCTTTTATTTTTCCTTTCTACAATTTATCGTGTTCGTGCTCGCCACACATTATTTGTTTGGAGTTAGCTGGGGAAGCAATATTTTACAAGTAATTACATTAGGGTTAGCATTTTCGATTTCCGTTTCAGGCTTTTCCATGATCATCGCCGGAATCATTACGGATGAAAAAACAGCTGATACTGTCGGTGGTATTGGCGTTCAAATATTAGCATTATTAGGCGGCTCGATGATACCACTTGCAGCATTCCCAAGCAGTTTACAACTAATCGGGAATATTGCACCAAACAAATGGGCGCTTGATAGTTTAGTAAAGATTATGAATGGAACAGATTGGAACACACTTATGTTACCTATTACGGTCCTATTATTAAGTGGATTCGTTGCATTGTTTATTGGGTCGATCAAATTAAGACCAAGATAAGGAGTGGAAAAAATGAGAAGAATAAGCGCCATCATGATATTTGAGTTAAAAAGAATGTTTCAAAAGCGACAATCATACCTCCTTATGTTTGGGATGCCGATATTGTTCACCTTTATTTTTGGAGCGCTTTTTTCTGGCGACACGGAAGTAAAACCTAGCATCGCGGTGGTAGATGACGATCAATCAACCTTATCACAAGCATTGATCCATGAGTTGAAAAGTAAAAATATGATCGATATAAGTATTGAGAATGCCAACGATGCAAAGACAAAATTCGATGGCCAGAAATTAACGGGATACATTCGAATTGATGAAGGTTTTGAGGAACAAGTACTAAAGGATGAGGTGCCAGACATTGTTTTTGTATACTCCCCTTCATTTAACAGTGCAAAGATGATTGAACAAGTGATTAACGACAGCATGATTAAACTGCGAATAATCGCTGCAGCCTCAAGCACTTATGAAGATATAACAGGAGATAGCTGGAAAGGCGCCCAGGAGAAAATGACTAGTCAACTTGCAAGCTCAGCAGGAATCAAAAATGTGGCGGTCACAAAAAGTAAAGAACTTACGACAATGAACAATATGACCGCTCGCTCTGCTGGATTTACGATCATGTTTGTCATGATTACGATGCTTATCAGTACGGGAGTATTATTAGAGGCTCGACAAACGGGAGTTTGGTATCGAATCATGTCAACACCTACGTCAAAAAAGGAACTGTTAATTGGATATCTACTAGCCTTTTTCCTCATAGGATGGATTCAATTTGGCGTATTAATGGTTATTTCAAAGTTCGTATTTCACGTAAATTGGGGCAATTTATTAGGCATCATTGTCCTTGTCTCTAGTCTATTACTTTGTACGATTGGATTGGGTCTCTTTATTGCTGGCTTTGTCAAAACGTCAGAGCAGCAATCCGTATTTGGGAATTTAATCATTATTTCAACTTGTATGCTTGGCGGTGTTTATTGGCCACTCGAAATCATGCCAAATGTTATGCAACAAATCGCTAAGTTTGTTCCACAGTATTGGGGCTTAGAGGGATTTGCCGAGTTATCGGTTAGAGGTGGAACCGTAATCGATATACTTGTACCGAGCGGGATTCTTTTAGCCATTACGTTAGTTTTTCTCGTTGTAGGAATGACTAGAATTCGATTTGAATAGTGGGTATATATAAAACCGTTTCTTATCCTATTATTTTGCTAGGATTTATAAAGAGGTTCCCCCATTAAAACGGAGGAACCTTTCTTAAATTGATTTTGCTATTGAGATAATTTCATCTTTCGATAAATTGCCTTCAATTGAAAAATAATGACTTTGAGTCATCCAAATAAGCTGGGCATCGCCATTTTTATAAATTACTAAGCTTCCCTTTTGTCCCTTGATGTTAATCTCCTCTATCGTCACGTCGTCCTTATCCATCGCGGAACCAAATCCAAATTGATGCTCAAGCGGCATTTCAGTTAAAATAAAGCCTTTATCAGGGCCAACATAGTTTAAGTAAATTGCTTCAACCTTCTGTTCATAGCCATCCATGACGGTCACTTCTTCTAATTTAAATTCATTAGAGAGATTTTTAGGAGTTAAAATAGGAAAGTGCGCGGCATTTTTAGCTTCTTCCAAGCTCATTTGCTTAGAAACTATTTCCGAGTCTTCGATCACTTCGAATCCTTCTCCTTCGCCCGGCTCCCCTTCCTTACTACTGCCGTCTGATTTCCCGAATAAATATACAACATTACCTTGAACAGTATGAAAGATATCTGTCAATTGATTAAAAGCGCCACTAGATTGGGGAGTTGCAGCAAAAATAAGAATGAATAACATAGAAGCGGCAATTAACATATGCTTTCGATAAGCACGAAGCGGGTGTGCTGTTTCCCTTTTTCCATCCATTTGCTTTTGTATTTGATTCCATGCTTCCGACGCTGTCAAAGATGGGGTGGGGCAGTCGTTCATTTTTTCATCTAATACTTCACGGATCAATTCATCCAAATGGATTTCTTTATATTTTGGCATTATGCATCATCTCCCTCATATCGGGCTGTGTTTCCAACGCTTCCCTTAATTTTAACTTCGCACGATGTATACGTGTTTTGACCATCGTCACTTTAATATCTAATGCTTTTGCAATCTCATCGTATTTCATATCGTGGAGATATGCTAGAATCAACACTTGCTTGTGCTCTGGTTTAAGTTCATCAATTTCTCGAAGAAGTATATTTTTAAGGAATTTTTTTTCAACGATCGTCTCAACAGTAGAATGGAAATCATCGTTCTTTGAAAGCTGTTCATCAATAACATGATCTTCTGCGACAACTTCGTTCCACTTTTTTATTTTTCTTAAATAATCGATGGCTGTCCGGGATGCAATCGCAGCCAGCCAAGCTCCTAATTTTTCGCCATCTTTAACTGTATGCATATTTTGAAATGCCTTAAGAAAGGTTTCCTGTACAATGTCTTGGGCCAGCTCTCGATCTTGAACTATGTAGTACGCGGTATAATAGACCCGTTGGTAAAACATTTCGAAGATGACTCTCTCGGACTCACGATCTTTTTTAAGGAGTTTTTGCACTAACCTATTTATCATCCCCACACCCTCTCTCAGTGAAGATTTCCTCAATTTTCCTTTTATTATAACTTAAGACGGCTGGCTTTTGTAAAAGTTTCATGAGAATTGCGGGAAGTTCAGGTCTTATCCATCGATTGTAACGATAGATCCAAACTTCAAAGCTCGTTACAATGAAAATAAATGGATAATACTTCAGCCTAGTGGAGAAAATTTAGATGGAATTCATTACGCCTAACTTTGGACTAATATTCGAAGATGGAAGATATATAGACAAGCATCTTCTCATGGAGAGATTCCTACATGTATCCTAAAAATCAACCTACTCGCCCTTCACACAACAAAAAGCGATTTTACATAAAGATAAATACTAAATTTTGGCTAAGTCATTTAGTGGCGTTGCTGTGGTTATGCATTTCTATTTATTTAGCCAAGCCTTGGCTGATCGATTTGTCCAAAATAATTACTATGCCAATTGCCCTTTTAGTAATCGCAGGGATTTCGTATGTACCGGGGTATATGAATGCTTTTCTAGTAGTTAGTCTTATCATGGACAAACAACCTCCCTTTAAGGATGCACATCCACATGATGCGATTTCTTTGCTTATTGCCGCTCATAATGAGGAAAGTAAAATTAAGAATACATTGCATTATATAAGCAAACAGGATTATCAAGGGTTTATTCAAATAATCTTAATAGACAATTGCTCGACAGACCAAACAGTTAATAATGCCTTGAAAGCAAAAGAAGACTTTCAGTTAAATATGGTTATTTTACATGAAAAGAATTCGGGAAAATTCCATGCCCTCAATCTAGGGTTACTGCATGTGAAAACTCCTTATTTAATCACATTAGATGCGGATACCCTCCTTCACCAATCAGCCATTCGATATTTAGTCGCGAGAATTAAGAGCAGCCCAAATGATGTCTCCGCTGTAGCAGGTTCCATTTTAGTCAAAAATAGCCGCGATAATATATGGACAAAAATACAAGAATGGGACTACTTTCTTGGAATTGCTTCTATTAAACGATTACAAGGTCTCTATCAAGGAACATTAGTAGCTCAAGGCGCTTATAGCCTCTATAAAACGAACAGTATTCGAGAAATAAATGGGTGGCCAGATGCAATTGGCGAAGACATTGTGTTGACATGGAAGTTGCTTGAAAAAAGGCAGAGGATTTATTTTGAACCGCTGGCGATTGCTTTTACGGAAGTCCCTAGTTCATTGATTCACTTTATTCGCCAACGCTCTAGATGGGCAAGAGGGATGATTGAAGGGCTAAAACAAGTAAAGCCTTGGCAGCAGCCTCAAATATACACAAAGTATTTGACAGGAATTAACTTAATCATGCCTTATTTAGATGTTATTTACACATTTTGTTGGTTGCCGGGGCTGGTATTGGCTTTTTTTGGACATTATTGGATTGTCGGTCCCATGACTTTATTCGTACTGCCACTCACCCTTATTAGTTATGGCATCTTATACATCTATCAATCAAAGTACGTGTTTAAACCCTTAAACTTAAAAGTCCGAAAAAATCTAATAGGGTTTATCTTTTTTGTCCTAGCTTACCAAATGATCATGTCACCTACTTCTGTCTATGGGTATTTCCAAGAGTTATTTAAGGTGCGACGAAAGTGGAAATAAGGATAAAATAGATATTTAAGCACTCTGAAAACTCATATTACTTCATTAGACATATACGAGTTGCCTACTCTATAATAAGTTGAACTTAACTATGCTAATTTATGGAGGCAGGATTATATGAAAAGAGGAAATTGCGTAGCAATCATTGGAACAGGCTTTGTCGGATCAAGCTATGCTTTTGCCCTAATGAATCAAGGAATTGCTGACGAAATGATCATGATCGATGTCAATACAGAAAAAGCGATTGGAGATGTAATGGATCTTAATCACGGGAAAGTATTTGCTCCTGATTTAACTCATATTCGCTTTGGACAGTACGAAGATTGTGCGAATGCCGATCTAGTCGTCATTTGCGCGGGAGCGAATCAAAAACAAGGCGAAACTCGACTTCAATTAGTAGAAAAAAACTTAAGGATTTTCAAATCAATAGTAGATAGCGTAATGGACAACGGTTTCGACGGAATCTTTCTTGTTGCTACAAATCCGGTTGATATATTAACATACGCCACGTGGAGTTATAGTGGTCTTCCAAAAGAACGAGTCATAGGTTCAGGGACTATCCTAGACACGGCACGCTTTAGATATATGCTAGGGGATTATTTTGAGGTTGCACCTAATAATGTTCATGCTTATATCATCGGTGAGCATGGAGATAGCGAACTTCCTGTTTATAGCCTTGCAGATATTGGAGGTGTGCCTGTCCTGAAAATGATTGAGCGTGGTCCACGATATAAACAAGAAGACTTAGATAAGATTTTCTTGCAAGTACGGGATTCCGCATATGAAATCATTAAAAGCAAAGGCGCAACGTATTACGGAATTGCAATGGGACTTGTAAGACTGACAAAAGCAATATTGAGAAATGAAAATACAATCCTTACAGTATCTTCTCTACTAGAAGGAGAGTATAAGGAAAATGATGTATATATTGGAGTACCAGCAATCGTGAATCGAAATGGGATAAGGGGAATTGTTGAATTGGAGCTAAGTGAGGAAGAGCAACTGCTTTTTCATAAAAGTGCAAATGTAATAAAAGAGATATTGAAACCTCATTTTTGAAGAGTAGGTGCAGGCTAGCCGAATAGGCGATCTTTATTATTTACATAGATTAAACCTATGAATAAATGACCCCAGCCAAAACGGCAAGGGGTCATTTCGATTAAGCTCTATTATTACTTATCTTCCATCCAATCCGGTTTTGTAAAACCAACGAAGTCGCTGTCAATCACATCTTCAAATTCTTTTGATTCTACGACTTCTTTAATATCTTTTACAAATTGTGCATCTTTGTTTTTTGCATCGATGACAACTCGGTTGCGGTGGGCATCTCTCATATTTTCAATCATAATACCTTCATTCATATCAAGACCTGCTGCAAAAACGAAGTTTCCGGGTACTGCCGACATATCTGTGCTTTCAATTGCACGTGCAAGCTGGCCTGCTTCTAATGGTTGGAACTTAAGATTTTTTAGGTTATCTTTTATATCTTTTTCGGAAATGGTCAAATGGCTTACATCGTCCTTCAATGTAATCAAGCCTTCTTGTTCCAAAATTAATAATGCTCTACCCATATTTGTAGGATCGTTTGGCAAGGCGTAAGTAGCACCATCTGTGATTTCATCAATCGATTTAAATTTATTTGAGAAGACAACCATCGGAGAGGTCGGCACTGTAATCACTTCAGCTAAGTTTAATTTGTTTTGCTCTGCAAAAGTTTCCATATAGATTTTATTTTGAAAAACGTTAGCATCAATATCTCCAGTTCCTAATGCATTATTAGGTTGGATATAATCACTGAATTCTACTACTTTTACTTTATAGCCTTTCTTTTCAAGACCAGGTTTGATAGCCTTTGTCACCATATCTGTAAATGGACCAGCTGTTGCACCAATAGCAATTTCCTTCTTATCACTGTCTGCACCTGATGAATCTTTCCCACCGCAAGCGGCAAGTGCTCCCATTACTAAAACGAGAGTTAATAGAAAAAACCATTTTTTCATTTCTGTTTCCTCCTGAAGTTTTATCTTTTATCTGCATGCTTTGCCCAACGATCTCCAACTAATTGAATGAGTTGAACTAAAACAATTAACACTATTACGGTCGTAAACATAATAACTGTATCATAGCGGTAATAACCATAACGGATCGCCAAATCACCGATTCCACCGCCGCCAACGACTCCAGCCATTGCCGAGTATGCAACTAGACTAATTGTTGTCAATGTAACTCCTTGTATAAGGCTAGACTTTGCTTCTGGGATGAGCACATCTTTGATGATCATCCATGGAGTAGCTCCTACTGAAATAGAAGCTTCAATCACACCTTTATCGATTTCTCGAAAAGAAGTTTCTACAATTCTAGCAAAAAAGGGGATCGCTGCAACTGATAATGAAACTGACGCAGCTGTAGGCCCGATAACTTTTCCGACAATCAACATCGTAAAAGGAATGAGTAATACTAGTAAAATAATAAATGGGATTGATCTAATTAAATTGATGATAAAGCCGACGATTGATTTTACGTATTTTTGCTTCAAAAACATTCCTTCGTCTGTCACGAATAAAATGACACCTAACGGAAGACCAGCAAGAATAGCTACAAAAAGCGAGATGCCAACCATGTATAATGTTTCAAAAAATGCTTTATTCAAATCCGGAAGCATTTCAATTATATGATCAAGCCCCATGTGTCATCACCTCTGCATTTCCCGTTCTATCCTGCAAGTATTTAATAGCCTTTGCCACTTCCGATTGCTCACCCATAATTTCTAAAATAAATATCCCTAACGGTTCTTCCTGAATATATTCAATCTTTCCGTGCAGAAAATTCCCTTTCACGCGATGAAGCTGGAGCATATCGGATACGACTGTGTCACCTGCTTTAGAACCTTTAAATTGAATTTTTACAAGAGGGCCTTTACATTCCTCGATCAATTTCTCAGGTATGTCCAATTGAAGAATATCACCGATGAATTCCTTCGTCAGCTCTGCTTTTGGCGATGCGAAAATATCGTAAACGGAGCCTTCCTCAACAATTTCTCCATTTTGCATAACAGCCATTCGATGACAAATTTCTTTAACAACTTCCATTTCATGGGTAATAAGAACAATCGTCAATCCTAGCTTTTCATTAATATCCTTCAAAAGTGCTAATATTGATTTAGTTGTACTCGGATCAAGCGCAGAGGTTGCTTCGTCACATAAGAGAACGTCTGGATTATTAGCTAAAGCCCTTGCTATCCCTACCCTCTGTTTTTGTCCACCGCTTAATTGCGCTGGATACACATCCCTTTTATCCGCAAGTCCTACCATCTGAAGAAGTTCTTCCGCCCTTTTGACTCGTTCTGCCTTTGGATAATCAGCTGCTTTTAAAGCAAAAATAATATTCCCGATAATCGTTTTAGAGCTGATTAAATAAAAATGTTGGAAAATCATTCCTATCTTTTGGCGCGCTTGACGCAATTCTTTTGCGGAAAGCTTCGTTAATTCAATACCATTAATAACGACAGATCCTGAAGTTGGTTCTTCAAGAAGATTCATACAACGGAGAAGGGAGCTCTTCCCTGCACCTGAATATCCGACGATTCCAAAAATTTCACCCTTTTTAACGGCTAATGAAACATTGTCGACTCCGATGACTTCTCCTTTTTTGGTTTGGTATTTCTTTGTTACATTGTTTATTTTGATCATCGTATCCACCTCATAAAAAGAAAATGTCCCTTTCATTTGAAAGAGACATCGAAAAATAATCGTTCATTTATTTTCGACTTATCTCCCAGAATGTTTTCATTCCGCAGGAAGTGGCACCTTTCCCATATTAGGGGGTTGCCGGACATCATCGGGCCTGATCCCTCAGTCACTCTTGATAAGTGTAATATATTAAGTTCATTGAAATTATTATGAAGGAAGGTGATGAGCTTGTCAATAAAATTTAGGCCTGCGGTCATCAAAAACAGGAATACGGCTGCGGATTTCATCAAGTTCTTGAAAATCTATTTCACCGAGTAATAATTCTTCCTCTGAAGACCCTTCCGCGGTAATCGTTCCCCACGGATCAATGATCATAGAATGGCCGGCAAATTCATTATTCGCATCCGAACCAGGCCGGTTGCAAGCGATGATATAGCACTGATTTTCAATGGCTCGCGCCTGCAAAAGAATGCGCCAATGATCCAGGCGGGGAGCTGGCCATTCTGCAACAACAAATAATACTTTGGCACCGTTTATGACTGATTTCCTCAACCATTCTGGGAATCTTATATCATAACAAATAAAGCTACCCGCTGTTTCCCCATCAATCGTGAAAGTAGTCTCATCCTGACCAGCTTGTAAGTATAAATGCTCATCCATAAGTTGGATTAAGTGAAGCTTACTATATTCATGGACAAGCTTTCCATCCTTATCAATGACATACATCGTATTTTTTACGCCGCTATCTACTTTTTTAGCAATTGATCCTCCGACGATATGAAATTTATGTTTTTTCGCTTGTTTTTGTAAAAATTGCAGAACATCTTTTCCTTCTTCATGGGCAATTTCGTCCAAGCGTGTTAAATCATATCCCGTCGTCCATAATTCAGGTAATACAACGACGGAGCATTGTTCTTTCGCTGCTCTTTCAAACCATTGTTCCACAGCAATGAAATTTTGTTTCGGATCTCCAAAAGCAATATCCATTTGGATACAACCAATTTTCCACTTCAATCCGGATTCCCCCTTATTTTTTCTGCGCTTTACAAACATTATCTTTCGTTATAACATTTTAAAGTATAAAAGCGCAAGCGCCTGTTTATCGACGTACAGGCCCACAGGATGTGGGTCCGTCGGCGTCGCCATAGGATGTGGCGGCTTTTAGTCGACGTTCCTTCTTCGGCCTTTGACTTATCGTAGGGAAAAGGACAAGAAGTATGCTAGTCGATAGGCGCTGGAGCTGGACGCAGATAGCTATTTTCAGTATGACTATTATTTATAAGCTAGTATAATATGTCATAAATCTAGAAATGAAAAGGAAAAATCACTATTTTTATAGAGGTGTCACGATGAAGAATTTTGAAACTTCGGACGTTTTAAAACAACTGCCAAAGCAATTTTTTGCCTCACTCGTGCAAAAAGTAAATGAATACATAGCTAATGGCCATGATGTTATTAATCTTGGGCAAGGAAATCCCGATCTTCCGACTCCATCACATATTGTGGATCGATTAAAAAATGCTGCTGAGGAACCTAGCAATCATCGTTACCCCCCATTTCGCGGCAAATTAGAATTAAAGGCAGCAGTTGCCGAATATTATAAACGGGAATATGGGGTGGAGCTAGATCCTGAAAAAGAGGTGGCCGTTTTATTCGGTGGAAAAGCAGGTTTAGTCGAATTGCCACAATGCCTGATGAATCCTAAGGACACGATGCTTGTACCTGATCCGGGTTATCCCGATTATTGGTCCGGAGCAGCACTCGCACAGGTACAGATGGAAATGATGCCATTAAAAGCTGAACATCAATTTTTGCCACAGTATAAAGAGATATCGTCAGAGGTTGCTGAAAAGGCAAAAATGTTGATCCTTAACTATCCGAATAATCCTACTGGAGCTGTAGCTGATCTTAACTTTTTTAATGAGACAGTCGACTTTGCATCCAAGCATCATATATGCGTCGTGCATGATTTTGCTTACGGAGGGATTGGCTTTGATGGTAAGAAGCCTGTCAGTTTCTTACAAGCTAAAGGAGCAAAGGATGTTGGAATTGAACTATATACGATGTCCAAGACGTATAATATGGCTGGTTGGCGTGTTGCATTTGCAGTAGGAAATCATTCCGTCATTGAAGCCATTAATCTTTTGCAAGATCATTTATATGTTAGTTTATTTGGTGCAGTACAAGATGCCGCAACGGAGGCGTTATTAGCTTCTCAAGAATGCGCGATGGAACTAAATGCAACGTATGAGAAGAGGCGAAATGCCCTTATTTCGAGCTTGCACGAAATTGGCTGGAATGTACAAGCTCCTCCAGGCTCATTTTTCGCTTGGCTTAAAGTTCCTGACGGCTATACGTCTGAAGCATTCGCTAATTTATTACTGGAAAAAGCACATGTAGCTGTTGCGCCAGGGATTGGATTTGGAGAGTACGGCGAAGGATATATACGAGTTGGCTTACTAACGACTGAAGAGAGGCTGCGGGAAGCGGCAAGAAGAATAGGGGATTTAGGTTTATTTTAAGGGCTTTGGTGAAACTTTAAAAGACTCTCAGTTCAAACTAAGAGTCTTTTATTTATTGATGATAATTTCTTTCTATTTTTCTTCACCTCTTAATTCACGTATGACCTTCCCTTCAACAAAATGAGGCTGCTTTATATTCATTAATTTATATATGGTCGGTGCAATGTCCAAGGTGGAGATCTTTGAATCGATTGTTCCCTTAGGTATTCCATCTCCTGCTGCCAAAAGAACAGGAAATAACTCTTTTCTTGATGGATTCCCTCCATGATTTCCAAGCACTTCAGCAGCCATTACTTCATCTCCGTCATCTTGAGCCATGTAGTACCCTTTTTTAGCAACTAATAGAACATCCCCTGTATATTCATGTTCAATTTGTCCCTTTTGACCACTGTTGGATAAAATGACTTTTTCATAAGGATTAACTTTTGGGTTTGTAAAACCAAAGAGCTTTGTATCCGTTATCGATACAGATACGCTATGGATCTCTTCATTGTTCCCAACAAGCTCCCCCCACCATTGGGATAGATAATGTTTGAGTGGAACTCCTTCTTTTTCCAACTGTACATTTTTAAAAATGGAGGCAATTTCTTCTTGGTATGACGAATAATCCTTATGATCTACTATTCCACCGTTTTCCCTTCCTTTTAAATTGATAAATACATGGGCAATCGTACCACTGGCAACCGCAAAAGCTTTTGATTTCTTCACATCTACTTTTCCATCGCTGTCTTTAAACAATAAGCCTTTTTTCTCCAGCACTTCATTAGGTGATAATCTCGAGTAAACTGGCTCCATTCCGTGGTCAGATACTAGAAAAATACGATCCTTTTCATTTATTTTTGATAGAACTTTGCCGAGCATGTTATCTGATAATTGATACGCCCAACGGATATATCCTATATATCGTTTAGATTTTTCTCTTGAAAAGCCAGGCTGCCTCGGATCAATAAGCAGGTAATTATGGGATTCATGGTCGACTTGTGGATAATAAAAGAATAAGAGGTCGGGTTTGTAGCGCTCTTTTATATATAAGGAGACATCCGTAGTCCATTGCGCAAAGTACGTACTAATTTCTTCGTATTCTTTACGGGTTATCCATTTTTTCTTAAGTGCTGCATCATCATCTTGCACAGGAAAAAAACCAAAATTCTCATTAATCGTTTTCCTAAAATCTGCAGGGCCTTCAATCACAGCTGATGTTACGGCTGTCCTATACAACTTAGCATCGGAAAGATCAGGTTTTTTTGCCTTTAATTTAAAAGAAAAACCCGCCAGTTCCTTATTTTTTGTTGCAAAGGAAAGGGAGCCCCAATCATTTAAATGAACCTTTTCTGCAGATTTCATGTTTTTTTCAAAAGAAAAATAAAAAGTGTCATATTTTTTTTGTTTACTTGAGCGTTTCGCCATAATATAAACGATGCGATTGTCATGATCATTAAGTTTTAATCGGAAACTTGTCTTTTTAGAGCTTTCTTCATTCTTAAAATCTAAGGAAACAAAATCACTTTCGGCCCATGTATCACCATAATAAACTGCGTAATCTGCCTTATTTCCATACTCAGGATTTGAGCCTGGAAAAAGAATGGTTGCTGTTGTTTTTCCTTCTTTACGAGCTACTGACCACATCGGTTCAGCATCAAGTGAAGAAAAAAAGGCGCTATCCCGGTTTGCTATGTTTTTGTTTGGTTTATGAATTTCATTACTGACCATCCCAGTCGAACTTGGTCTTGCCCCTGTCGCAATAGCGGCATGCGAAGCTGAAGTCAAGGAAGGAAAAATAGTCTGTATATTTTTTGCCTTCATTCCTTTGTCTGCCACTTCACTAAAATGCGGCATGTCCCCTTTTCTCATAAAACCTTCTAAATAGTCGTGGCGCATACCATCAAATGAAACGATCAAGGTTGATCCCTTTTCCTCTGCAGCTATAGCAGCGAAACCATTATTCATCATACATACAATTGTTGCTAATAATAATATCTGTTTTTTCATGTCTGTATCACACCTATCTCTCTAGCTTGTATGATGTATACCCATCGCGGACAAGGACTAAGCTTTTGCTTTCTTAAGCGGGGGTTGCACTAATCTTACAAAGGGATTATCGAGATGAGGATATGTTTCATAGAAAAAACTAGATTCTCTTAATCTTTGTAATACTCCTGGGATATTTACTTGAAGAGATTTCAACCATGATTTAAGGTCTACTCAGTAAAGTATTTGAGGTAATATGCGATACAGGCGGAGCAGCTAATGGTTTTTTATACGAGTGAAAATGAAGTTTGCGATCAATATTACAACCATTAAAAGAGACCAGGACATAACTATTTCCGACAAAGATAAATCCGAACAATAGGTTGTTTAGTGTATATACCCGCTCCGGAAATATACTTCGCTTTCCGTGGGTGGCTGGCGAGCCTCCTCGCTCGTCCCGTGCGGCGGGGTCTCACCTATGCCTTCCTCCCACAGGAGTCTTCGTATATTTCCTCCGCTAAGTTAGATCATTGTTCGTCTTTAGGTTTGATTGTTTTAGTTATGTCCCAGCCTCGATTTTACGTATTTTATATACAATAGAATTTAAAAGTTATATTCTGCATCTTTTGCTTCACGAATCTTTCGATATGCGTCTACAAGAAGCACCGTATCTTCCACTAAACGCTCCATTCGAAAAATAATATCATCATTCACGATTTCATTCCGATAAAAATCCTTTTCTTCTATAAATACATACGTAGGAACGATATGTGCCTTCATATACGCAAGTATTGGCTTTAATTGTTGTTCTGCCATCAAATAATGTTTTGCTGTTCCTGCTGTCACAAGAATACTCACTACTTTATCTCGAAAAGCATTAACTGGTAATAAGTCGAAAATATTTTTTAATGTGGCTGCAATTGAAGCTTGAAATACAGGAGTTCCGATTATAATAGCATCTGCCCCCATAATGGTCTCCGTTACATACTTTGTATCGCCATCATACTCCCAATAGTTGCGTCCATCACTAAAAACCATTTCATATTCAGCTAAATCTAGTAAGGTAATCTCTGCATCTGGATACTTTTCACGAGCTTTATTAAGGGTGTAATCCATCGCTATTCTCGTTTTACTTCCAACATTTGAACCCGAAATTCCAACAATTTTCATGTTATTCACTCCTTGTATATTTCTTAATAGCTGGCATAATTTCGGTCGCAATTATTTCAATGTTTTTCGTAATTTTATCAAATGGCACTCCACCAAAATCAATCTGCGCCATAAAGCGTTGTTGACCATACAGTTCATATTGATAAATCAGCTTTTCGATGATTTGCTGTGGACTGCCAATCATTAACGCATCTCGATGATCAGTCGCTTGCGCAAATTGTTGTTTTGGATAGCCGCCCCCACGCAACGCTAACATACCAGAATTCGCGTGTGGGTAGTATTCTTTAAGAGCATCTTGAGAAGTTTCTGCTGTATAAAATAAACTCGTCGTTGCGATTGGCAAAGTCTTCGGATCAAAACCGCTGCGCTCAGCCGCCTCACGATACGCATCCACTGATACTTTAAAGTTAATGGCAGGACCTCCAAGTGTCGTCAGCATCATCGGTACTCCCGCGTATCCAGCTTTAATCGCACTGGCAGGAGGTCCTCCTACTGCGCGCCAGATTGGCAAATGACTGTTCAAAGGCTGCGGGAGGATCATAGCGTTTTTAAGCGGTGCTCGGAATTGTCCTTCCCATGTTACTTTTTCTTCATTGTTCAATTTCAGAAGCAGTTCTAATTTTTCTTCAAATAATTCCTCATAATCACGAACATTGTACCCGAGCAAATCGTATGCCCCAACGCGTGAACCACGTCCAGCGACAATTTCCGCTCTCCCTTTTGATATTAGATCAATTGTGGCAAAATCTTCATATACTCGAACAGGGTCAGATACACTTAACACTGTCGCCGAGCTGGCAATCTTTATATTTTTCGTTGCTTGCGCAATCGCCCCTAAAATGACGGTATGTGCCTGAGTTGTAAAATGGATTTGATGACTTTCACCGACTGCAAAAACATCAATGCCAGCCTCATCCGCAAGCTTACTCGCCTCTATTAGTTCTCGAATCCGCTGTTCTGCGCTTATCATGTCACCTGTATGTGGGTTAAATAAATGATCTCCAATCGAATATAAACCAAATTCAATGCCTTTACTTGGATCGATACGATATTGCTCCATGCCACTTCACTCCTTTTTAATCTATGGGCGCCAATTTAGCTTCAATTTCTACCCGTCGTTCTTCCAAAAACGGTGGTAAGTCTAATGTTTTACCTAGTTCCTCAACTGTCGAGTCTACAGTAAATCCAGGACCATCTGTTGCAATCTCAAATAGAATGCCATTGGATTCACGGAAATATAGGCTCTTGAAGTAAAAACGATCGACAATTCCAGATGAGTGGAAACCTCGCTTTTTTACTGCCGCTTCCCAATAAAGCAATTCTTCCTCATTTTTCACACGAATTGCCAGATGATGAATGCTTCCCTTACCAGGTTTTTCTCTCTCTCCATCTTGCTGCTTAATAACAATTTCTCCGAATGTTTGTCCTTTGACTGATTGATAAATAGCCTCGCCATCTGTACGGCTAACTTCAACATAGCCAAACACTTCTTGTAATGTTTTCGCTGTCTTTTCCAAACGTCGGACTGTTAATTCAACTGCTCCCATTCCTAAAATGCGATGCTTTTCATCAATGCTAGAATCTCCCCAAGACGTCCAATATTCAGGAACATCATCACCGTTATTATTTAATAAAACCATTCGCAGTCCTTCGGAGTCTTCAAAATGGAGCCCATCTCGCCCAGCATATTTTGTTATTTCACCGTGCCGAACATCCATTGACTCAAAACGCTTTTTCCAATACTCGAGGCTTTCAAATGATGGGACAAGTAAGCCGATTCGTGTAATGGCATTTGTGCCACGATACGTCCTTCCTACATAAGGCATTTCAAAAAATGACAGCTCCGTTCCCGCACTGCCTGTTAAATCACCGTAAAATAAGTGATACATTGAAGGATCATCTTGATTCACTGTCTTTTTCACTCTCCGTAGTCCCAATACCTTCTGATAAAAGTGATTATTAGTATAAGCATCCTTTGTAATCATTGAAATGTGATGATGACCAGGTATTTTATACATATTGCTTCCTCCTTTTTAAATTGACTAGTCAAGTGATGGTGTAAAAAAAATTACTCTTACGGTAATTCTCTTTTTTGGCTATATTTATGAACTTTTGTCATAAGTGTATATAATGTTTTCGTTTCTTCTTCAGTTAAAACATCATCAAAAAGTGACGATTGAAACGCGAGTTGTGCAGGCAATGCTTCTTTTAATACAGTTTCAGCTTTTTCAGTTAAACTAATTGTTTTCGTTTTCCAGTCTTGCTTTCTATTTATATAGCCTTCTTTTTCAAGTCGGGAGAGCATACGGGAGATGCCGCCTTGCGTAACGGTTACCTTTTCAGCCAAGTCGCACTGTGTAAGCGGCTGATATGTCATAACTTGCACAAGTACATCAAATTGAGCAGTAGTTAAACCAAATGGCTTTAGAAATTCATTAGACAACTGATTACTTTGGTTTGTAAAGCGCATTAAACGCAGCCAGATTAATGATCCAAGTGTATTATTACGCAAATTATTCCCTCCCTTCACTAACCTTAACATCACTTTACCACTCAAGTGATGGAAAATCAAGTAGCGACAAACTAAAAAGTCTCAAATTATGCCCATATTGATAAATGGCGTATCATAATTAAGAATACCCTTAATCCTCTTAATATTAATATTTTCACCTTCTAAAAAGCGACTAAAATCAAAAATGACCGGCATTCGATTACCCCCAATCGCAAACAAAGCCTTTTTATCTTTCGGCACATAAGCAGATGTGTGGATTGTTCCAGCCGATGCGCCGTAGTTGCTGGAAAATATCTCTTTTTCATCTTCGTTCAATATTCGGTAAGCCTCAAATACATTTAGATCATCACTTTGATTTTTTTTCAGTTCTTTCTGTCTCCTTAAAGAGTCATTCATACGATAGCGGTTTTCTTCTGTTAATAGTTCAAAATGATTCGTACTTATATTCGATTTTCTTGCTACTACTTTTCTTGGTGAAGCTTCTACGACATATGTCTCACCACTCGGATCTAATAATACATAACTAAATGAGGTTCTGTGGGGAATTTCTTGTAATAAAGAGATCGCTTCTTCAACATTTGCACAAGTTTCTAGGATGATGCGGCCAATCATATTACATACAAAACCATTTCCTGACCTAAGACGATTAATGAAGTTATAACCCATCGCAAGCCCTTTTTCATTCATTCCGTCCGTTCGTCCTGTTATTTGCATGGAGGGACCGATGACAGCATACCCAGTATCCGTTGGCTGATAAATGGTATACCTTCCTTCATAGTAACCTGGGTGGCTGTCATAATTTCGAATTAAAAATTCAGACCCCGTTAAAATAGAGCATCCACTTTTCTCGTATTCAACATAATAACCACCAAATTCTCTTAGAGCATCTTCCATTGTCCAGTTTAATGCATCAGCTAATCCATGCAATTCATCCAACATACTAGGAATTATTTTAGAGAATAAAAGAATAGCTTCTTTTTCATCTATATTAAAATGACGTTTTCTCTTTGAAGCCCATTGCTTTTGACGATTATATAAAATAGGAGAATCCTTTAACACCTCACCTTGCATATAGCCAAAATCGTAATGATTTCCTCTAAATTGAACGACTTCACTATAAACATCACCCATTCATCATCCCCCCTTTAACAAGATATACGGTCGAAAGTTCTCTAGTTAACGTCACTTTACTACTCAACTGAAAAAGTTTTAAGTAAAAAACCTCAAAAAAGGACGGTTCCTCATGGCTCACAAAATTCTTATGATTACTAGTGGGACTCCCCATTATTAACTGGATAAAGCTCTCCATTAAACCCGAATGAAATCCTGCCTGTCTCTTCTGAAACTACGAGTACGAGGGCATCGCTCCGTTCTGATAAACCTAATGCAGCCCGATGTCGTGTACCAAGTTTTTTATCACCTACAAATCTGTCTGAAAGTGGAAGAACATTAGCTGCTGAAACAATCTGATTAGCATTTACCATTACAGCACCATCGTGAAGTGGATTTCCTGGAAAGAATATAGATTCTAGTAATGAATGCGTTAAATCTGCTTTTATTGAAATTCCCGGTTTGACGAGAGGTTCAAGAACATCTTCACGTTGAATCACAATTAGCCCGCCATGTCTCCGGTGTGACATATTTTGAATACAAATGGATAGTTCTAAATATTTATCTGTAAACGGAGCCAAATAACAATTTAAGTAAAAGCTAGCAGCCTTCATATCGATAGAGATAAAATGCTCTTTTATTTTTTCAAAATTTCCAAGAAGACAATAGTCTTCCTGATCCATCACATCCAAATTAGCCTGCAATGCCAATATTACTTGGCCAATCTCCTCCTTTATCGTCTGTTTCATAGGTGAAAAATCACAATTTGAATTATTCAAAAGACGCACCTCCCGTGACATATGTGTTTATTATGTGTGAAGACGATATGTGACATTCAGCAATCCTTTTGTATAAAAATAGGTAAATGTATCACCATAAGAAAAACTCTTATCAATTTATTTGGTAACGTTGTCTACAATAATAATTGGATGAGGTAGATGTATGCCTATCGTATCAGTATTCGGTGGAAAAACTTTTAAAGTGGATATGGGAAAAAGATTAGTTCTCGCTCTTGAGGATAACGGTATAAATATTCTCCATCGCTGCGGTGGAAATGCGAAATGTACTACTTGTAGGGTGGAAGTATTAGCGGGTAATTTTATGGAAGTTACGAATAAAGAAAAAAAAGCCTTTGCTAATAAAGGCGTTGATGAAGATTTATTCGAAGATTGCTTACGCTTATCTTGTCAAATTCGTGTGAATGGAGACATAACCGTTCGACCGATCATGACCGTTGAAAATACCGGAAGAAAAGCTGGCCCAAGACCTGCTGACTAAAAAACAATCAAGGTGTTGCGATAATTGCACCCTTATGCATCAAAAGAGAGGCTCCTAAATGAATTCACTACTCATTAAAAGGACCCTCAAACTAAAAGTTTTGAGAGTCTTGAAATGAGTGTTTTGATAACTGTGGTAAGACGAATATGTCCGGCATTAATCATGTTCCTTTAAATAATCGCCTTTATTTTTTTAGTATTTGATTTGAAGTCCAATCCTAGATGAATCATTCACTTTGATTATTTTTATGTTTTATTCATATTGAATGTTTTTTTCATTTAATATTTTCGCTTCATCATCATGAGCATCATAATTGTAATGATTGTAAAAGCAAGAAGTGCCAAGAAAGGAATTGTGACAAAGCCGAACCAATTTATATATTGACCTGAGCATGGGACTCCACTCGTACATGCAGCAAATTCATGTAACGAGGGAATTTTTTGCAATGCGTAATGATAACTAGATACAATCATGCCAATTACCGACACCGGCAGAACATACTTATAAATGCTATTATCATTCCGGTAAAAAGCTATTCCTAGAAAAATAACAAGTGGATACATTAAAATACGCTGATACCAACAAAGTGTACAAGGTATAAATCCCATCTGCTCGCTAAAGAATAAGCTCCCTCCCATCGCGATAATCGATGTAATCCATGCAAGTAAAAGGGGCTTATTCACCACGTGGAGTCGCCTCTTCCACCATTTCGATTAAATCATCCATGCTTCCGCCTTCAAATTGTTTTCCATCAATATAGATCGATGGTGTTGAGGAAATACCTAATTTCTTAGCTATAGCCAAATCCTTCTTCAAAGCTGCATCCCCTTTTCCCTCACTGTAAGCAAGCATAACTTGTTCCGCCTCTTCAGGACTGGAAACCTCAGCTAAAATAGCTTTCAGAAATTCATCAGAAAAAAGGTTCATTTCTCCCGATTCTGTCATTTGATTTGCGAATAATAAATGATGAAACTCCCAAAATCTTTCATTGCCGAGCTCTTGATAAACGGTTTCGGCAAATTGTGCAGCCGTCGTTGAATCAGGGCTAATAAATGCAAAGTTAATAAAGTAAAACTTCGCTTTCCCTGTTTCAACTAAATCTTCATTAATAATCGGAAAAATACTATCATTAAAATCTTTACAGTGTGGACATTTATAGTCGCCAAATTCAATAATTTCAACAGGTGCTGTCTCTTCACCTAAGAACGGTTGATTTTCATAGTCAATCACGACAGACTTCTGTTGAACATCCTTTAACACAATAATCCCTATGATACAAATAGCCAATATACCAACGATCCAAAAGATTTTCTTCGACATATCAACACTCCTTAGTAAAACTACATATTGTAGTGTAATGGTGTAAAAAATTTACGCAAGTGCGTAAATAAAGAGTCCGCAGATCAGACTAAATATTGTTAACGATATAAATGCTATTTTTAGTGGGAGTTGCAATTGGACTTCCTTTAATGGATTCAGGATATATTCAATGCGATAATTTACCGATGTATCTGCGAATGATACATATGAAAAAGGCATTTTGTCTTGCCTGCCAACTTTCAACATTTTCAAGAGAGCATTGCCTAAATTCACATACGTATCCTGTTGTTTAATCGCAAATTCATCTGCCAATATTTCCTGAATAACCCTATATTTATGATGAAACCACTTCTGAATTGGAATATACCACATTATGGATGAGCTGAGTGAAAGCAAAAAGACTTTTAATGGATCACGATTTTCTTTGTGATACATTTCATGAGAAATAACTGCTTTTAACTCATCATTATTTAATAGATTGATTAAACCAGTTGTGATAATGATTTTAGGCCTTACAAACCCCATTGTAAATGCCATTGGAGTGGGATGTGAAAGAACTAAAATTTCTTCTTTTCCGCTTCCGTATACGCAGCTCATTTCGATTGTAAGGTTTTTCACTTCGTATTGCTGAAATCGCTTTTTCATTCTGATTGTTTGGACCAATTGTGATCCAATCTTCCATAATGAAAAAAGCAACGTATAAATGACTAGTCCATCAAGTACATATTCAATAGATGACATTCCAAATGCTTTTAACCAACTGTGACATACGGCAACAATGTTAAACTTCACATTCCATCCTGCCAGCATTGAAATTATGTATAAACCCATCTGCAGCAAAATTGTACCTGAAATGAAAAGGGATACGATAAGAATAAGAAATGATTGACGTTTTGACATGTGTTATATACCCTTTTTTAACTCTTTAATTTTATGCTCAAGTTTAGCGACAAGATCATCGTCAGCTTCTTCAAGGGCATCCAGCATATGACTGACGACAGCATTTCCAAACTCATCCATAAGTTCGTTAGTCATTTCTTTGGACTGAGTATTCAAAAATTCCACCCTTGATTGAACGGGTTGATATAAATACGATCTTCCTTCTGTCCTCTTTTGAAGAATTCCCTTTTCTACTAATCGATTCATCACGGTCATGACTGTGTTGAAATTCATCGGTTTTTCCTGGTCTAGCACTTGTTGAACATCTTTAATTGTCATTTCACAATTACTCCATAAGATATCCATAATTTTTGCCTCAAGAGGTCCAAAAAACCGATTCAATCCACTTTCGTTTTTTTTAAACTTCCAAATTTTCAAGCCTTCGCCTCCCTACATTACTCATTGTAGTGTTGCATAGTTATCCCGTCAATAAGAATAAATCAATTACCAAATTTATGTTTTTCAAGATCAGATACCATAAATGAAAAACAGCAAAATTGTTTCGCAAAACTGCCCAGTTTTATACGAGTTCTTACGTTTTTCCCATTTAAATACCCTTTCCCGACAGAATCGGAAAAGGGCTCTTCTAAATTTTATATATTGATTTCCTTTAAAAATACTCTTTCTCGATTTTCAGTGTGCTGCGTACTGTGTCAATTGGTCTAACTGCTGCCTCAATTTGTTCCCGTTTTCCTTCAAGGAATGGCGGCAACGATAAAATTTCGCCGACTGTTTCGTAAGGCTCATCCCCCATAAAGCCTGGACCATCTGTTGCCCATTCAAAGAGGATGCCAGATGCTACACGTGCATATAATGATTCGAAGAAGAATCGATCCACATAGCCAGAAGTGCCGAAACCAAACTGTTCTAAGCGCTCGATCCATTCATATAATACCTTCGTATCTTCCACGCGGAAAGCTGCGTGATGGACTGTACCGAAACCTTGTCTACCTGCTGGTAAAATCACATTATGCTCTACAATTACTTGTGCGCCGTTTCCACCTTCACCAACTTCAAATAAATATAACGAACCTTCTTTAGCACTTTCTCGCATTAACATCACTTTTTCCAAGACTTCTTTGAAAAAGTCAAATTGTGCGATACGGATATGAATAGGCCCTAATCCTGTAATTGCAAATTCTAATGGTACTGGGCCATTTTGCCAAGGTGTACCTGATTCAACACCCTTGTTATTTTCATCAGATACTAACATATATTGTTGGTCATCAAAGTCCACAAAAGAAATTGTCTTCTTACCAAACACTTCTTCAATACCATAATTTTTCACTTCATACTTTTCAAACCGCTTTAACCAGTAATCTAATGCAGCATCTGTTGGGACACGGAAGGATGTTTTATAAATCTCATTCGTTCCATGGGTACCTTTAGGAATTCCTGGGAAATCAAAAAATGTCATATCTGTTCCAGCAGAGCCCTTATCATCTGCAAAAAATAAATGATACGTTTGAATATCATCTTGATTAACTGTTTTCTTTACGAGACGCATTCCTAATACAAAGGTGAAAAATTCATAGTTCTTCTCTGCGCTACTTGTAATGGCTGTTACGTGGTGTATCCCTTTTATATGGTTCATTCTGTTTCCTCCTATCATTACTTTGAATAGATATACCTCAAATTCGATATATCTATTCACATTGTTTCGTCTCTTATTAAAATAGCCCTGCATTTTAAGTCTGATCCAAATCCTTAATGAAAAAATTAATCCAAATACATTTAATTCAGTTATCTCGAATTCATTGTAATTTTATAATAACTATTAATATTTGTCAATACTCTCAACCTCCATATCAAGTGCGATTCAGTTCTACTTTTTAAAAAAACCTTTCCCGCTAAACTAAACTTGGGAAAGGGCTGGAAACGTTTATATGGTTTGAAGTTGATGTAACAATCTTATTCATGCTTAATCTAAAAGAGGCAACATCAGCTTTTCTTTTATTGATTTTAAAAATCAATTCACTTACTATAATCACTCGAACTTATAACAATTCCCGTGCCAATAATCGATAAACAGCTAGACGTTTTTCTTGTGAATGGGGGATACTGACGATCATTGCTTCATCAAACCCGTGTTGCTCCTGCTCTTGTTGCAGCAACGTTGCTACACTTTTCGCATCTCCAACTAAATGGATTTTTCGATTTTCTTTAATAGTCATGCGATCCATCTCGGTCAGTGGATAATCACGAGCTTCCTCAGGTGTCAAAAGTGGTTCGATCCTTCCATTCATAAACAGTAAACGCCAAATATCTTGGGGCTTTGCTTCGAATTCCGCTTCTTCTTTTGTTTCGGCTGTTGTCACCATATAGGAAACATTGATGTTTGGTTTCTCCATAAAAGCAGAAGGTTGAAAGTTCTTTTTATATGCATCTAAAATTTGCTTTGACAGCTCTCCATTAAAAAACTGTGCAAATGAATAGCCGGCGCCCCTAACTCCAGCTTGAACAGCACTATTGCCGGTTGACCCCAACAGCCAAGCTTCCGGCAAAACAACTTCGGATGGGGTGGCGATAGTTTGACTATATAAGTCATCTTCAGGAATCTCATCATTGATTAACTGCAATGCAGTATCAAATTTCTCATACATATTATGCAGCAGTGGCTGACGTCCCTCCGATAAAGCATAAATGGAACGCTGATCGCCACCCGGAGCCCGGCCAACACCAAAATCAATCCTGCCGGGGGAAAATGCACTTAACGTTTTAAACACTTCGGCAAGCTTTAATGGGGAATAATGCATCATCATTACTCCACCAGTGCCAATTCGAATATTTCTCGTTTTAGCAGCCAAGTGAGCGGCTGTCACTTCCGGTGCGGAGCTAGCAAAGTGATTTGTTCCATGATGTTCTGCCATCCACATGCGATGATAACCTAATTCGTCTCCCAAGATAGCCAATTCTTCTGCCTTTTTCATAGCATCTACAGCATTATTTCTCCTTGTAATAGGGGCTTGGTCCAAAATAGATAATTTCATTTCTTAATATCCCTTCCAACAGTAATCGAATTTCTTTAGTCCATCTGAGTACTGCAACATTCATTCATGTATAAGTTTGTCAACAGACCCAAAATCAGTCCCAAACTTTATATAAGGAATGGCTGATTTGATATATTCGTCTGGGGGTATTTTCTTACTATTTCTTCTCCATTCTGCAGAAGCCCCGTAAATTCCCCAGCTTAATATGACAGCGGTAATTTTTAGTGCTTCATCCTCTTCAGTTTTATTTTGTTTTAACAACATTTTATAGAAGATGATTTCGAGCTGTTCCCTAATAATACGGGCGATGGTATCTTCGTACCCTCTATGGCAGCGATTTGATAGTGACTTTTGAAAATTTGTGATGGCTATGAAAATGTTAACGAGCGCTTCTTCATTAAGTTCGTTATTTTGGTAGTACTCACAATCCAAATTAACTAACAATACTTCAGATAATACCTTTTCCAATAAATCATAAATATCTTCAAAATGATAATAGAACGTGGCACGATTAATCATTGCTTCAGCTGTAATATCCTTAACGGTAATATCCTTAAATTCTTTTTTACTTGAAAGCTCCATAAAAGAATCCATGATTAATTTACGGGTACGTTGAATTCGGGGATCCGTTTTTTGTTGTGTCATGTTTGATCTCCCTTCTACTTTTTAAACAATTCTTTCAATGTGTTGTATAAACGACATTCCTAGCGAACTATTGGTGTTAATGATTTTCATTATGTTATAAAGTTCAATTGTAGGCAAACAATTACATTCAAAGCGAGGAATAAGAATTTTGCTGTCTTGTCCTGGCTAAGTAATCTATAGAGGAGGAAAAATGAATTGAAAAACAATCATAATATGATTTGTGATTTAGAAACAGGTGTATGCGGAGTAGCCGGAGAGGAGGAAATGGAGGTTATTGATTTTAATCAACCGGAAAAATCGATTAATCTTTATTATGTGACGGATCCTATTTGTTCTCATTGCTGGGCAATTGAACCTGTATTTCGTCGTTTCGTAGAGCAATATGGAGATTATTTTACCGTTCATACGGTAATGGGTGGTTTGCTGGAAAAATGGCATGACGGACCAATCGATCCTGCAAACGGTATTTATAAACCAGCCGATGTTGCTGGTCACTGGAGAGAAGTTGGAGAATATTCAAGAATGCCAATTGATGGATCTTTAATGATTGATAATCCAGTTCAATCCTCTTACCCGCCCTCTCGTGTATTTAAAGTAATTCAAAAAAAGCATAATGAAAAAATCGCATTTGAATATTTACGCCGTGCAAGGGAAGCCTTATTCGCATTTAATCAAAATATCTCAGATAAAACGGTTATGATTGAAATCGTCAATAAACTTGGTCTTGATGGACAAGCGATTGTAAATGAGTCTGAACAACCAATCGGACAAGAATTATTAAATGAAGATTTTGGTTTAGCTAGAAGCATAGGTGCTAGAGGCTTTCCTACTATTATCATGATTAATGAAGAAAATAAAGGCGTAAAAATTGTGGGTGGTCGTCCACTTGAATATTATGTTGACGGATTAAAACGAGCTCTAAATATGGAAGAACTACAACCAAAACAACAACCATCCCTTTCCAACTTGCTTGAAAAAGAAAAACTTCTATTTTCCAAAGAAATTGAAGTCATGTACGATGTAGAACAATCAGATATTAACTCATTTATTGAAAAAGAACTTCCATCAGATCGTTTTGAAGTGAAAGAAATACTAGGGGAATTGTATTTTACAACTACAAAATAGATAAAGAGGAAAATCTGTAGAACAAAAAGTATGTTTTACAGATTTTTTTAGATAGAAGTTATTGAAATCATTGGTCAAGACTTCGAATCTCCCATAGATCCTGGCAACACTTATTTTTTTACTTACTTGTTTCTTTACGAACAATAGGGGCTACCTCCGTAGCTAACAATTCAATGCCTTCGGCTACTTTCTTAAACGGCAAACCACCTATATCTATTTGAGCCATAAAACGTTGATGTCCAAAGAGTTCGTATTGTCGAAGTATTTTCTCGATGATCTGTTGTGGACTACCCACAAACAAAGCTGTATCTTGACTTGTTAATTGGTCAAAATCTGCTCTAGACATTCGTCTACTGATCATTCCTCGTTGATGGTTTACATATGACCAATAATTTGAATAATAGGGATAAAATTCATCCTTTGCTTGTTGAGATGTCTTTGAAATATACCCATGTCCCGTTACCCCTACCTTGAGAGTTTCTGGATCATGCCCAGCATCAATTCCTGATTTGCGGTACAAATCGACGAGTGGCTTAAATCTTATCGGATCGCCGCCAAGTATTGCTAAAGCCATCCCAACGCCTAGCCTGCCAGCACGGATTGCACTTTGGGGTGTGCCTCCAACACCGACCCAAATGGGTATCTGATTCTGTAAAGGTCTAGGTGCAATTTCAGCATTTTTTAATGACGAGCGAAAATGACCATCCCACGTAATTCTCTCGTTTTCATTAAGTTTTAAAAATAAATCAATATTTTCCGAGAACAATTCATCATAGTCATTTATGTCATAGCCAAAAAGAGGAAAGGATTCCACAAACGCACCACGACCTGCGATTATTTCTGCCCGTCCATCTGAAAGTAAATCTAATGTAGCAAATTCTTCAAACAAGCGAACAGGATCAACAGTGCTTAACACGGTGGTCGCACTTGTCAATTTGATTCGGGTTGTGACTTTGGCGATGGCAGCTAAAACAACAGCAGGTACGGAAGTGGCATAGTCTAATCGGTGATGTTCGCCTACACCAAAAACATCAAATCCCGCCTCGTCAGCTAATTCTGCTGCTTGAACTATCTCCTTAATTCTTTGCCCAGCACTCATAGTATTGCCATTATGCGGGTCTTGTCCAATATCTCCTAGAGTATAGAGACCAATTTCTATTCCTGAATTTCTTTGCTCTTCTTTTTTTCGCATAGAAGTATTTACCTCCATTGTTAAAAAACATTCCGTTAGGCTTCTAAGAAAATGCGATTACCGGAAGGATCTGACGTAATGATAAAACCATTTTCTTCAGTAACGGATGCACCAATACTCTTTAGCTGAGTAATAATTCTATTTCTTTTTTCTTCATCTGGAAGAATTAAAGTAAAGGATTCGAGACCAACACTTCCAAGAGAAGGTGATGGTGCACCTACACCATTCCAAGTGTTTAAGCCAATATGGTGATGGTATTTACCATCCGAAATGAAAAGTGCTTGTGTACCATAACGGTTTACTACTTCAAATCCTAGTCCCTTTATATAAAATTCTTCCGTCTTTTTTAATTCGGATACATGCAAATGGATATGTCCCATTACAGTAGCAACAGGCAGCCCCTTCCATGATTGCTGTTTACCTCCTGATAGCAGGTCTACAAAATTCAATAGATCAACTGTCATTTCCACTTCGCCATTTTCCCAATCCCACTTGGAAGGATCACGGTCCGTATAAATTTCAATCCCATTTCCATCCGGATCAGATAAGTAAAGGGCTTCACTCACAAGATGGTCTGAAGAACCAAACCGCAAACCAATTTCCATAAAATGTTGCACTATTTTAGCTAAATCAGTGCGTCTAGGTAGAAGAAGGGCAAAATGATATAACCCTGTAGTTCTTCCTTGTTTAGGAACAACATTATCTGGTTGTTGAATTGTTAATAATACGGTCTTTCCATCCGCAGTTAATTTTGCAGATCTTTCAGTTTGTTCTATTGCCCTAAAGCCGATCACTTCTTGATAAAAGGCTAACGACCGTTCAAAATTTTGCACCTTTAAGTTAACTTGACCTACGAATGTAACAGGCTCACGATGATAATTCATATTTATACCCCCTTAAGCTTTCTCAGAACGAAACAATATGTTATCTAAAGCTAAAAAAGAATTTTTTGTTGCAGCAAGATAAATTGAAATGGCCATTAAAGCTAGATCAAGTTCATATCCTGCCATTTGACCATTTCCAAGAAATCCTACAGAAAGTTTCACTTTTACAATGGCTACAGCCAAAATAATAGCAAATAAAATGGAAATAATTCTTGTTCCCACTCCTAAAACGATAGCAATACCACCAATTAATTCAATTAGAGCTACCATATAGGCCGTGAAGCCCGGAAGACCTAAACTTTCAAAAAATCCAACAGTGTTTTCAATTCCGTCTTGAAACTTTGCTAACCCATGTATTAAAAAGGTTGCCCCTAAAAACACTCGTAAAATTATTTTAGCTGCTTCATTTTTTCCAAACATTTATTTATCTCTCCTTCTTTCATTTTGTTCCTACTAACAAATGACCATACGGAAGACAATCAATTAGTTAGTTAGTTACTTTATGTAAGTTAATATATAATTATAATAAACTGAAGTCAAGTAACCAATTTACAAAATAATATTAAGTTATAAGAGGATAAGAGAAAGGGAGTTGAATTCATTGGAGAGTTCTAAATTTGACAAAGCCATGGGATTCCTAAGCCAAAGGTGGACCGGAATGATCATTTACCAGTTATTATTAGGTCCTCAGCGTTTTTGTACTATTGAATCATTGGTGGGAGTAAGTAGTAGAGTGCTGTCGGAGAGATTAAAGGATTTAGAGAACGAGGGAGTTATTAAACGGAATGTATATCCAGAAACTCCAGTAAGAATCGAATATTCCTTGACAGATAAAGGGCTGGCACTAGAGCCCATTATGAGAGATATAGAAAAATGGTCACAAAACTGGTTGAAAGAATAATAGTTTCCCCTTTCGAATTTAAGAAATTAAAGAAAGGATACAAATGAGTAAAATCTTACTACTTGTATCCGTTTTTTATTCACGTTTAAAACAAATCAATAAAGGATATTAAGATGCTGTCATTGCTTTCCTTTTGTTTATGAATAAAGAAGAAGAGTAAACAATTAGGAAAGCCAACATGATATAAGCTGAAACTAAGTAAATTAAACTATAACTTAATTTTGCCGCTACTAAACCTAGAATAGCAGAGCCTCCTCCAATTCCTATATCAAGGGAATTATAAAACATAGATGTTACTTTTAAATAACGATCAGGTGTGGTTTTATTCAATACCCAAGCTTGTAATGCAGGGAATAAAGCTCCTTGCCCTATTCCGTATAAACATGCGGCGCTTAACAAGCCATATAATGTAGTGGACTGATACAATAAGGTAAATCCAATGATCATCGATATAGAGCTCGGAATGATTACCCAAACAGGACCGATTCGGTCAAAGGTTTTTCCTGAAACAAATCGAATTAAAAACGCACTTATTGTATTAATAAAATAAAACCATGCTACACCTTCAATGTTTAATTCTTTTGCATATAGCGCCATAAAGCTCATGACACCCCCCATACATGCACCCATTAAGAGAATTAGAAAAGAAGGGATCATGACAGATGATTCAATCATTGGCTGTAATAAGGTTCTTTCTTGTTGATTTTCGCTTTTTTGACTTTCCGGAAAAGAAATGAAACTAACACAAAGTAAAAATAAAAGTATACTAGCACTTGCTGTGATAAATAATACGATAGGATTATAAGATTCAATTAACCACATACCGACAAAAGGTGATATCGCCAATGCAATGGTTGTACCATTTCCAATCATCCCTATGCCTTCTCCCCTTCTTTCATTTGGAATGATCTCTGCCGCTAATGTAGTAAGAATAGTAATGGACAAGCCTAAGCCACAACCATGAAAAATACGAAGAGAAAGAGCAAAATAAAAACTGTTCGCTATGTAATAACCAAGGGTAGAAATTAAACAAATAAGTATAGAAGCTACTAAAACTTTCTTTTTTCCAAAACGATTTGTAAAAGTCTCTGTAAAAAAACGAATAAAAACTGCAGAAAACGTAAAACTGCCTATAATCAAACCGATCTGTGAGGTACTAAACCCATTTTGGTTTGATAAAAAAAGTGGAAGTGTAGGCAAGAGTATATCGAATGCAAAAAAAGAAAAAGCATTCGCAAACATGAGTAAGATAAATATTTTAGTCCAGAGTGATGTCTTGTTTGACATGGTACACATTTCCTTTCTTAAAAAGCTGGGTAACCAAGTGATTTGAATACCCATTTATGCATAGAATCCGAACGGAAACTCCTCAAGTGCCCCCTCTTGTTCTACATAGGAAGGAGAGCAGCATTAATATTAGTCTATAAATATATTAACATTAATATTGTATGCGATTGCAATATTAATGAGGGCGGAAGAAAATATTAAGAAAAAGAATCTTTCGGTGCGGTTTATTAAATAACTGTATCAAAAAAAGACCTTTTGATTTAGGAAAATCAAGAGCCTTACCTCATGTACAAAAATTGGTTAATTATGAACCTTTTCAAGAAATAGCTTTACACCAAAACTTACCCGGATTATTCCAGTGATTAGGCTTTTCATAAAACTACTAATATGATTAATTATATATAATAGTATAGAACAATATCATTAGGAAGGGGATTGAAAAAAGTGGATGTAAGGTACCCAATAGGGAAATTACAAGTTCCTCAAAAAGCAACAACAGAAAACATTCAAGAATGGCTAAAGGAAATCGAAACTTACACGATTCGATTAAGAGAAACTGTCGGCTCATTGAGTGATGAGGAACTAAGCAGAACTTATCGTGAAGGCAGCTATACAGTTCGTCAACTTGTTCATCACATTGCAGATTCTCAGTTGAATATGTTTCAACGTTTGAAGCTGGCTTTAACAGATGAGAATCCAACTGCACCAGCTTTTGATCAAGATGAGTGGGCTATTCAACCGGATACAAACCTTCCCGTAGAAAGTTCTATTAAAATGTTAGAAGGGATAAATGAGCGCATTGTATCTTTAGGACAAAGTTTAACCGATGAACAATTAGATCGAGCTTTTACTCACCAGATAAACGGTAAAATAACAGTTGCAACAAAAGTTGCAAAATTAGCTTGGCACGAAGAACATCACTTAGCTCATATAAAAATCGCATTATCAAAATAATACAATATGTATGGAGATGGCCTATCAAACCTTGATAAGCCATTTTTTATAAAATAAGCAACAAAAAATTAATTGTCCAATATATAAATACTGAAATCATTGCTTTTTCAGTATCAACCCCTAGATAAATATAGCTACAAATGGATCATCATAACTCAACATAGCAAAATGGATTGTCCTGTAATCAGACAACCCATTTTCCTGTTATTTATTTAATTCAATCGTTTCATTAATATCTGTCGGCTTAGAACTTTGCCCTGTCATACGTTTATAGAGAAAGGCGATGTTCTTCGTAAAATTACCTGTTTCCCAATATTCAGCTGCTTCCGCTTTTACCTTTATTAAGACAACGTTAGGATCATCATAAGAAGTTTGCATAATTTTCTCATATGCTTTGCTCCACAATTCCTTTTTCTTATCTAAATTCTCCACAATCTCCGTTCTTCCACGGACGGAAACATAGGATTTACCTGCATAAGCCACATTAACATCTTGCTCATGTAAAATTTCTTCATATTTATTAGTCTCTTTTTTTGTGAAGAACCATAAGTCACCATCAAACTCTACTTCTTGTGTTTTCATAGGACGAGAAACAAGCCCTTCTTCGGTCACCGTAGTCAACATGGCCGTGTCTACATCTTTGATTAACTCTCTTAATGTTTCCATTTCTTCTTGTTTTATCATATTAGACATTCCATCACCTCATTAATGTTTACAGAGGTATACTACCCTTTACACCAGCTTTTATTCAGGAATGACGGATTATCACGACCTCTAACAAAATGAAACTAAATAACTAGAACGAATAGACGAAGTAAGCTTTTTAATGGAGAAATACTCAATCCTGTGAGCTTACACTGTAATGTTGGACATTTACTTTTTTCATTCCAGCATACTGCTTTCGACCTATATTTCATTTGCATCTAATTTAATATTCACATTTCCTTTCTTTGCGAGCAAGCTTGAAGCTATGACTTTCCTACCATTCCTCTCTATTCGCGACCATTTCGCTCATTAAAATGATACAATATTTCCCATGTATATAAAGTCTTATTAATAATAAAGGGAGTATAGATTACATATGAAATTTAGAAACATTATTCTATGGATAGTTATTTCAATTGTACTTACCGCTTGCGGTGATAAAGATAAGGAGGCGAAAAAGCCTGTACCGGTGCAGCCAATTGCCATTGAAAACACCGAAAAAACGATTGAGGAAGATAATGAGAGGATGGAGGAGGCGGTTTCTGATTCAGTAGAGGAAGTAAATGAGGAAGAAATTGAAGTCGAACCCCTGCCACAAACCCTATCTGAGTTGGCGGCACTTCCTCCAGGTCATATTGAGTATGTAGGCATTCTCAATCCCGAAGAACAAAAGGTGATGGATGAGTTAACAAAAGATTTGCCCAATATTTCGGGTGAGCCTACACAGAAACAGTTAGATGCATACTATAATCAATTATTAGCTATTTTCCAGCAAGATTTCCACGGTCCTGAAGAACTCATTGCTAAGTTGAAGTTTCAGTCAATCGGCAGTCCAGACATTGATGATCCGCGTAAACAATTTAAGGAGAATTTAAATGTGCTTGTCCTTCTCGATGCATCGGGAAGTATGAGGGCAGACCTGGGCGGGCAGACACAGATGGATGCTGCAAAAACAGCTATTACGAACTTTATGAAGGGACTGCCTAAGGACGCGAATGTCGGACTACGGATTTACGGACATAAAGGAACCGGAAGTGATTCCGACAAAAAATTATCTTGTTCAAGCAGTGAATTAGTTTATCCGCTTGCCCCTTATGATCAAAATGGATTTCAAGCTTCATTGGATAAAACGAATCCTGCAGGCTGGACTCCTATTCAACTTGCTTTGAATGAAGCTCAAAAGGATTTGGCAAAATTTAAAGGGGAAAAAAATACGAATATTGTATACCTCGTAAGTGATGGAATTTCTACATGTGATGATGATCCAGTAGGTGCAGCCAAGTCCCTTTACAATTCTGATATTACACCTATAGTAAATGTCATTGGCTTCAATATCGATAATGAAGGACAGAAACAATTAAAAGAAGTAGCTAAGGCGACGGAAGGGACATATCAAGACGTACAAAACGCGGAGAGTCTTCAGAAAGAATTGGATCAAGCGAAAGAAATCGCAGAAAAATGGGAAGACTGGAAAAAAGATAAAAATACTTTGTTAGAATGGGATCGGTTGAAAAATTGGCAGGCCATTTTCGGTTACGACACGGATGAATATAGGAAACGACTAGATGAAGGTCAACAAGTTGGTTTCGCTTTGCAGTATTTATATCAAACAAGGAAATTAATGTCTGGCGAAAGTCATGATTATTTACGACAAAAAAATAGAGATTACCATAAATGGATAGAAGACGAATATACAAAACTTAAAAAAACATTACATGAAATGAATAACAAGAAAATTGATGAAGCCATACAAGCTCTTGAAAAGAAATATCTTGAAAATACTCCTGAATAATTGAAAATGACAAGCCCCCATTCCAATAGAAAATGGGGGCTTGTCATATATGGGTAGGTATAAACCCAACAAAGGTTTGGACTTTTTAATTAGTTAAAAAAGAGGCTCCCATGCTTAGGAACCTCCTGGCAATTTCTGATTATATTTTTCTTCGAGCAATTGGAAGGCTTCATCAATCTTCTTTTCATTAAGATCCTCCAATTCCTTCTTTAATTTATTATATTCATCTTCAATCCAATTATGGTATTCAGAGTTTTTCGTTCTTAAATAATTATAGCTTTCAGATTCCATTAACTTTTTATCCTGATACAAATATTGTAAAGCAGTTCCTATTTGACTTCCTTCTCTTACCCTTTTTGTATACTCCTTTGAGCCATAGACAAAAATATCTAGCGAATTTTTCAACCTGTCAAGCCTCAGGCCCGTTTCCTTTTTTGTTTTCCACTCTTCCCAGTTTTTTGCGATTTCCTTCATTTGATCCAATTCATTTTGCAGACTTTCCGCATTTTGCACGTCTTCATATGTACCCTCTGTTGCTTTGGCTACTTCTTTCAATTGTTTTTGTCCTTCATGATCAACATTAAATCCAATTACATTGACAATAGGGGTAATGTCAGACTCGTAAAGCTGTTTAGCCGCGGCAACGGGATCATCATCACAGGTAGAAACCCCGTCACTGACCAAATAAACGATATTTGTATTCTGATCTCCTTTGAATTTTGCCAAATCCTCTTGGGCTTTATTGATCGCCAACTGTATCGGCGTCCACCCCGCTGGCTGGGCTTTTTCTAAAGAAGTTTGAAAGCCAGAGTTGTCGTATTTCCCGATTGGATATATAAGTTCACTGCTAGCACACGATCGTGCTTTATCAGCATCACTACCTGTACCCTCATGCCCATATATCCGAAGACCTACATTCGCATCGGCAGGTAGACCTTCCACGAAATTGGTGATAGCCTTTTTGGCAGATGCCATTTGTGTTTCTCCGCCAAGATCCGCTCTCATGCTGCCAGAAGCATCGAGCAAAACGAGAATATTTAAATTTTCTTTAAACTGTCTCCGTGGATCTTCAATATCAGGGTGGCCGATTGTTTGGAAGCGCATATTAGCTAGCAACTCTTCAGGACCTTTAAAATCATTCTGAAATACTGCCAATAGCTCATTATAATAGTGATCAAGCTGTTTCTCTGTAGGTTCACCCGAAATATCAGGCAGATGTGCTGTCAATTCATCCAGCATAGGATGGTCCTCCTTATGAATTCCAAAAAGTTGTGGACCACTATAACCAGGTTGCAAATCAGCCAATTCAACTAATGATTGTGGGAGGGGTGCTGGATCAATTTCTTCCACCTCTTCCACTATTGCTTCGTATGCAGCATCATTCTCGGCCTCCGTATCCTTTTCTTTAAACTTTGGCTCCTGCTCCACTTTAGATGTCTCTTCAGTAATCGAGGGAACAGGCTCATTTGAGGCTATATCTTTATCATTATCTGCTTTTTCTCCACATGCGGAGAGAGTGAGAACGAAAACAGCCCATAATAAAAAATGTTTTAGTTTCATAGTATCTCCTTAATAGCGATATAGAATGTACTATTGAATATAGTAGCATTATTTGAATACGATTAAAGGTTTTCAAATATAAATAGGAAAAAAGACATAATGAAATATACAAGTTTTAAAATGTACTAAAGTCTAAGTTCATAAGTTTCTGAAAAAATCAATCTATTTAATTGAGAATTGTTATCACTTAGTGTATATTAGATAGTAACGATAAATATAATTGAGTAAGGAGGATATATAATGCAAATATACTGGACTAAAATAAATAAGATTATTGAAGAAACACCTGAGGTAAAAACATACATGCTTGACTGTCCGGAGGGCTTTACATGGGAAGAAGGGGCTCACACCCACTTCGCGTTGGAAGGTTTTAATGCTGGAGAAAAACCAAACCGCGGCCTCATCCGCCATATGTCAATCTCCACTTTACCGCATGAAAATTCAATCGGCATCACTACTCGCATCAGAGAGCAATGCTCTGAGTTTAAAGCGACTTTAAGAAATCTGGAAGTCGGCAATAAAGTTGCATTATTTAAAACTCATTCTAATGTCCCGCTTAAAAGAGAAAACAAAAATGTTTACCTGCTGTCATCAGGTGTCGGTCTTGCAACTTTAAGACCACTTGTAATTGATTATTTTGAACGTGCTGACAACGTCAATCAAATTCATTCCTTAAACATCGATTCATCAAAGGACTTCTTATTTACTAATATTTTTGAATCCGCACCTGACAAGAAGTTCACATCACAGTTCGTCGATAACCGTAGTGACTACTATGAAGAAGTGAAAAATCTTGCTGCAGACAAGGATGGACTCTTCTATATTGTCGGAAGCGACGAGTTCCTCGTGCAGAACATTGAAGTACTGCGTGAGCAAGGCATCCAGCCAGAACAGATTATGCTCGACAAGCATGAACGACAACTGTCTGATTTTTTATCACTTGATTTGTCAGTTTAAGACTGGAAAATAGATGTTCCATTGATTGTGATAACACACACGTAGAAAATGTATAGTACTATACAGAGATTGACCCCGTTTTGATCAATTCTATTTTCAAAACGAGGTCATTTTATTTACTCGGCTTTACTGCTTCCTTTACAGATGTAGTGTTTTTGTGCCGATTTCTCCCTACTAGCTTTACTCCAGTATGCTTGGTTTAAATCTACAAGTTCAGTTAAGACAGCCACACTTCATTCTTCTGCGAGCTTATTTGTTTTAGCAAGCCCCATTTCTGCGTCCGATACTGTAACTCCCATTCCCTGCTCTGCTAAGTAAACCGCATTACACCTACTCCTTCAGCTATTGCTAAACTAAAGCATCACTGAGAAATTTTATTTTCTTCTAAATTCCTTCAAAAAAGTATTCGGTTCCTTATTCTCAGTTTAAAAGCAAGCATGTTAATGGTTCCTCTTTTAATGATCCTTTTTATGTAACTAAAACCTCTTATAGATAAATTGAAAGATTTTATGAAACAATATCAATCGGATTCCACAACCATATAATAAATTTTGCTTATCCTTTCTTCCAAAGATTGCATGTGAACAAATCTTGCTTCTCTTATCATTTCTTTGCCATCCACAAATAAAAGCAATGCAGGTACAGTAAAAATCGAAAAACGTCCTGCTATTTCTTCGAGCTCATCTGCATTTATATGACCTAGCTGTATGAGCGGAAACTTTTTTAGCAACTCCTGCACCTGGGGCAGTATCGCATGACATACTCCACAATTAGTTCTTGATACATATAAAAAACTAAACTGATAATCCTTGATAAACTTTTCCACCGATGTGAGCGATGTAAATGTAATCATGTTTTCTCCTTTTTTTGAT
This sequence comes from Bacillus sp. FJAT-49711, assembly GCF_018343715.1. Classification (GTDB taxonomy): domain Bacteria; phylum Bacillota; class Bacilli; order Bacillales; family Bacillaceae_C; genus Lederbergia. Next base: position 58,997 of record NZ_JAGYPL010000007.1, read on the forward strand.
TCTTTGGAAAAACAATTTCAAAGCATGTTCCCGCTGCAACTTTGCTTTGTACTTTTACTTTGCCATGATGTTTTTCAATAATCCAATTTGCAATGGCAAGTCCAAGACCAGCTCCTGGATCTTCGGACCTGGATTTATCAACTTGAAAAAATCGATCAAATATTTTGGGTATATTCTCTTCCTCAATACCGATACCATTATCCTGTATTTTTATCAAAACAGAATGAGAGGTTTGGGAACACGAAATTAATATTTTCCCCCTCTCTTTTGTAAATTTCATAGCATTATCTAATAATATGACCATTAATTGATGGATTCTCTCCTTGTCCCCGATAAGAAAGACAGAAGATGGGACATCTAATACAAGCTCTTTTTCTTGATATAAAGCTATTTCTGAGTACTGCTCTATTATTTCCCCTAACAAATCACTTAATAAAAATTGTTTCTTTTCTATTTCTAGCTGATCTGAATCAGAACGCGCCAATGTAAGCAAATTGGCAACCAGCTTTGATAATCGTCGCCCCTCTTTGGATATGACGGATATATCTATTGCCTTATCTTGTATAGTAGAAGTCGGGGAACGCCACAATAGATCCGTCTTAGTCTGGATAACAGCTAAAGGTGTTCTTAATTCGTGAGAAGCGTCTGACACAAACTGCTGCTGCTTTTGCCATGCTTTTTTAATTGGAACGAGCGCTCTTCCAGCCAAAAAGAATCCCGCACCAACCGCACACACACTTCCAACACTGGAACCAATAACTAAAATTAATAGCAATGACTGAAGCATGTCTTTTTCGGAAGTAATGTTTCTTACAAATTGCACCGTTATTACTCCTAAATTTGGATGCTGCGCTTTTATTGCGATGGTTCTAAAGTGGAACCCTTCTGCTTCTGTGTCTCGAAGCATTTCTAACTCTTTAGGGCGAAATTCTGATTCATTATCGGCAAAAATTGTTCCACTTTCATTTAAGGTAATCAGTTCACTTTTTTCGTTCCATATCAGTAAAACTATACGAGGGTCTCTTGGCGCTCTTAGCAAACCATCCGACTGCAGCGGTCTGCGTTGTCCCGGCTCCTCAGTTAAACGTTCTGCCGCCTCAAGCAAATCACTGTTTACATCCCGATACAAGCGCGACCCGGCAAAAGAATAAATAACAGTTGCAAGAACGCCAATTAAAATGATAAAGACTAATGAATTTAAAATAGTAAGTCTAATACGAGTTCGTTGAAACATTCCCTTGTCTCCTACTGTTCCTTCAGTATATATCCGATGCCGCGCACCGTTTGAATGTCTTTATGATAGCCGAACTGTTCCATCTTTTTGTGAAGATGATGGACAAATACCTCTACTATGCCGATATTAGTATCAGAATCGAATCCCCATACTCGATCGTAAAGCTGTTCTTTCGTCAAAATTGCTCCTTTGTTTTGAATCATATATTCTAGCATTTCATACTGTTTTAACGTTAACTTTATAGGGGCGCCATCTACTAAAATGGCTTTTTCCTTGCCAAATAGTTCAATACCTCGGTATTGAATTGTTTGATTCGTCGTCAGACTGCCGCTTCTTCTCAACAACGCTCGAATACGCGCTTGCAATTCCGGTGCTTGAAATGGCTTGGTCAGGTAATCATCTCCTCCAAAGTCCAATCCTCTAACCCGATCTCCTAAGGAATCTTTAGCCGTCAAAAACAAAACAGGGGTCTCTATATGCCCCTTTCGTATCTTTTGTATAACCTCGAATCCATCCATCTCCGGAAGCATAACATCAAGTACAATCAAATCATATATATTTTGCATGGCCATAAATAGCCCCTCTTCTCCATTTTCTGCGCAATCCACTTCAAATTCTTCAGACAAGAATTGCTTAATAGACTGCAGCAAGGATGCATTATCTTCTACTACTAATAAACGCATCATATGGCACTCCTTTCTTACTTCGTAACAAAACAAAGCGTTCGCTGAAACGAATCGCTTTGTTTTTTCTATTCATATCGAAGTGCTTGAATCGGATCAAGCTTAGACGCTTTGTTCGCTGGAAAGACACCAAATAAAACACCAACTAATAAAGAGAATACAAATGATAACAGGATGGTAGGTATGGAATACATAATTGCCGTTCCTGATGCTAAAGTAAATATCTGGGCACTTATTAACCCAATCCCAACTCCTATTATCCCTCCAAATGAACTTAATACTATCGATTCTATGAGGAACTGAAGAAGAATGTTTCCACGTTTTGCTCCAATTGCTTTTCTAATACCAATTTCCTTGGTCCGTTCTGAAACAGATACAAGCATAATATTCATTATACCAATTCCACCAACGATAAGAGAAATGGCCGCACTTCCACCTAACAATAATGTCATCGTTTTATTAACAGATGATGCAGTTTCCATTAAATCCTTTGGACTTGATACACTGTAACTATCAGCCTCACCAATAATAGTATACATCGTTCTTTCAATACGACTTGATATGAAATCAGTCATATCTTCATCCTCTATCTTCACATAAGTTGTCCCAATATTAGTAGTGGACGTTAAACGTTGCCCTATGCTAAGAGGTACAATTATAGTACTGTCCCCACTCGTTCCCAATGAACTTCCAACGGATTTAAGAACCCCAACAACTTTATAGGATGTTCCGTTTATCTTTACATGCTCTCCCACTGGATCACCTAGTCCGAATAACGTTTGCGCTGTGTCTGATCCAAGCACTGCAATTTTTGAATGATTATCGCTATCTAGGTCTGCAATGAAGCGTCCTGATTGTAACTGTAAATCACGGACATCTAGGTAAGAAGAAGTTGTTCCTGTCATTGACACTTGGACATTATTTCTACCACTTTTCACCGTTACTCTTCCTGACACTGTTGGTGCAATTTCTTCAATACCATCAATATCCTGAATCTGTTCTGCATCCTCTTCTTTAAATGTAACATCTGATCCCGTAACCGAAACAGTTAATACATTTGTACCTAGGCTGCCAATTTGATCTTGTACTTCCTTTGTAGACCCTTGTCCTATTGCAACCATGACTATAACAGAGGCTACACCGATAATAATCCCCAACATCGTTAGGAATGACCTTATTTTATTCACTTTAATGCTTTTCAGTGCCATTTTGAGTGTCTGCAAACCATTCACCTCCATTCTCATAGAGTTGTCCATCGTGAATACGAACTACACGGTTTGCTTTTTTTGCGACATCTAAATCATGCGTAATGAGAATAATGGTATGCCCCTGCTTATTTAATGAATTCATAATCTCCAAAATTTCCTTACTTGTTTTGCTATCTAGTGCACCAGTTGGTTCATCAGCTAGTAAAATTGGAGGGTGCCCAGCCAGCGCTCGTGCAATGGCCACACGTTGCTGCTGGCCCCCTGATAATTGAGTTGGTAAATGAGTCGCTCTATCTACTAAACCTACTTTTTTTAACGCATCTAGAGCTATTTCTCTTCGTTCCGTTGTTTTTATTCCGCGATAAATTAGGGGAAGTTCTACATTTTCAACTGCCGTTAATTTCGGTATAAGATTGAAGTTTTGAAAAATGAAACCTATTTTTTCATTTCGAACGATCGCAAGCTGTGAGCTTTTCATTTTCCCTACTTCTTCACTATCTAAAAAGTATTCACCTGAATCTGGTCGATCTAAACATCCAATCATGTTCATAAATGTTGATTTTCCGGAACCCGATGGACCTATGATAGAAATAAAATCACCCTTTTGAATATTGAGGGAAACACTTTGAAGAGCCAACACCTTTTCGCCGCCAAGTTCATACTCTTTCTTTATGTTGTTAATTTGAATAATCGGCTCATGAATTGTCATTAGTTCCCTCCTCGTCCGCCTGATGGAGCATTACCGCCAAATGGAGCTCCACCTCCATTTCCTCCTCCAAAGCCACCACTTGGGAAACCTCCGCCACTTGGAAAGCCACCGCTTGGCATCATCATTCCTCCTTGAGATGAATTACCTTTAGATTGTACGATTGGTATTTGAATAGATTCTCCTTCTGCTAGACCACTTGTAATTTCAACAAAGGTATCATTAGAAATACCCGTTTCAACTGTCACTTTTTTTGTAGATTGTGTGGAATCTCCAGAGGTTGTAGGAACGAGTACATATTTTTCATCTCCACTTTTATACACGGCCTCTATTGGAACGTATAGTGCATCTTCTTTATTCTCAATTGTAATACTTGCTTCTGTTGACATACCTATTTTTAAGCTTTTTGGGTCTGTGATTTTTACAGTAACATCAAATGTAGAAACTCCATTTGATGACGTTCCCTCTCTTCCAACTTTCGTTACCTTACCCTCAAATGTTTCATCTTCAAATGCACTCGCAGTTATTGTTACAGCCTGTCCCTCTTCTACTTTTGTAATATCTAATTCATCAACACTAATGGTTGTTTGTAATGAGCTGTAATTTGTTATGTGCGCGATAGCCTCCGAAGATTGCACAGAATCACCGCTTGAAACAGAAAGGCTTGTAATTGTTCCAGCTACCGGTGCTTGTAAAATGCTTCCATCTGTAAAAGTTATAAGTTTGGCACCCGCTTTTACAACAGCTCCTTCCTTTACACTGACGGTATCCACTGTCAAACCATTCCCACTTAAGCTATCTGAAGCGTTATTGTTTTCCCTTGTTACAGGTGAGATGACTTCATCTTCATCTTCGATACGAAGGAGGACCATTCCTCGCGAAGCTCCTTTGCCACTTTCCACATTAACTTCAGTGATTTCTCCATAGTATGGAGCCTTAACAACATCACCATTTTTAAAAGTAACAAGCGTTTCACCTTTATATACTGTATCACCGGATGCTACACTTACGTTTTCAACAATAAGAATGGTGTTTCCTGCCGTTACATCTTGATCTTTAATGGCTGTAACTGAACCCGCACCACTAACGGTTACTTCTAATTTTCCTTTTTGAACTGTTGTTGTTTGTCCAGCAGCCGCTACATTTGGAGCTTGGTCTTTTTTATTTAATAGGAACCAAGCGGCTCCACCTATTACAACAATAATTGTTGAAATAATAATCCACTTTTTCAAATCTCTATCCCCTTTTCATTATTGATTTTGATCTGACTGATCTTGGCCAGGCTGGAATTGATCATTCCCCGGGAACATCTGACCGTCCACTCTTGGTCTCATTTCTGAGAAGTTAGGGCTTGTACTTTGTTTATAAGCTATATATCCCACCCCTATGGCTATGCATGCACTTATCGCCATATTGACAATGAGTAAAATTTTAATTAGATTTTGTTTGGACTGTTCCACTTTTATTCCTCCTTAAATTATGTTGATATGCCCATTATGAATTTCGTTCCTTAAGTTTTCCTTAAAATTTCAACCTTACATGTCACTTTAAAGAATGTTTTTCTACAAGAAAGAAAAGAGCTACATGAAGGATTGATAAAAGTCGTATATTTAAGACAAGCAAAGGCTTCCTCAATAGAGTCGAGGAAGCCTTTGCTTTTTCATTATAGTAGTATTAATTTAGTTGGTATGTCGGAAAATATTATATCGACAACCGTTTCTTTAATTTCTATCATGCCGATCTATACTTGTCTATCGTTGTTACAAATAGAAAACATCATATTGAGTTCCGTTTGAGATAAAACAATTATTTTCAAAATAAGAGTTTTCTAATATAGAGAGACACGAGAGTGAAGAAAATTTAATACGCTATTCTCGTTTTAAGCAATACTAAAAAAGTTTAGGCAGTCATAAAAAATCTTACGAGACCACTTTCTGCGAATTAAAATGGTATTCCCCTAGCAAATTAATATTTTCCTAGCCCAAAGAGGGCATATCTTCATTGTTTTTCGTATGAATTTATTATTTTATGTTACTAGAGATTAGTCACTCGCTAGAAGAGTGCCTGTTTCAAGTAAGGTCTTCATACCCGATAATACGACTGGCAACCCTTCTTTCAGAACACTGGACGTATTCGGAGACTGCTCAAATTCATCGTGAATCACCGTCACAATCGTCACACCGGGATACTCTTTATGCGGTTCGATTTCCCATGTCAGGCGTGAAGGTTGCTCTTCAACCGTTTCAGGTAATGAGACTAACTCCCACGACATCATCAGTTTTCGAACCGGTTCAAAGACGATGATGGTTCCTTTTGCCTGTACTTTTCCTTGAGGGTTTAGTATCTCAAAAGGGGATCCAGGTTTCCAATCAGAGTGGATTGAACCGTTATACCAATATTTAGATGTCATATTTGGATCGGTCAGTGCCTTCCATATTTCTTCAGGAGTCGATTTAATAACGATTCGATTAATATGTTGCGGCTTTTGTTCCATAGACACTTCACGCTCCATTTCAGTTTTGAGTGAAATTAACTCGGAAGCCCACGGCTCGGAATATTTGCTTACCCACCGATCATATACTTGGCGAATGGGTATTGGATTTAAATAATGGAACTTCTCCCTTCCAACTTTTCTTGTTGTAATTAAATTGGCTTCTTCCAAAAGATTAAGGTGTTTCATCACACCAAACCTAGACATATCCAGATGTGTGCCTAGATCAGTTAGCGTCCGTCCGTCAGATTCATACAATAGATCTAGAAGCATGCGGCGGTTCGGATCTGCCAATGCTTTGAATATATCGTTATCCATCCAAAAAACCTCCCAAAAATCGGTCAGAACACAAGGAAAGTGGACAATTCCGCAGGTTAGATGAATAATATTCCCCACACTTAGTTATTCTTACGATCATTCTATTTCCTCCAATTTAACCATTGACATGTGACCGCATAGTAACGTATTATAATGTTACCCTATGGTCACATTATATCATGAATGATTGTACTTGTCAGTGATACCCTAGGTACATTATGAAAAGTGGAGGATGATTGAAATGGATTCCCTTAAAAAAAGGTACGATACTGCCGTGATTGGTGGAGGATTAACGGGGCTAACTGCTGCGGTTTACCTAGCAAGAGCTGGAAAGTCCGTTATAGTCCTTGAAAAACAAAAGGACCTAGGCGGCCTTGCTCAAACGACAAATGTAAATGGTGCCCTTTTTAATCTTGGACCCCATGCCATGTATGAGGGGGGAGCAGCCCTTCGGATCTTGAGAGAACTCGATTGCTTGCCAAATGGTGGGTATGCCTCTAAGAGTGGCATGATTGGAATTGAAAATGGACAAATTGTACAAGTTCCGACCGATTTAAACTCAGATGAGAATAGGGAGTGGACTCAACTGATGGGAGGATTAAATGAGATCGACACGAAATCGATTCTCTCCCTTAGTGTTCAAGACTGGGCGGAAAAAAACATACTTCATGAGCGTGTTCGTCTCTTCTTCTACGCGATGTGTAAGCAGTGGTCGTATTGCGATGATATGAGTGTATTAAGCAGCGGTTTTGTGATAGAACAAGGTCAACTCGCGGGTAAGGGTGTCAGATATGTGGAGGAAGGTTGGCAGACCATCGTGGACAATCTAAATCACGAGGCAGAAATAGCAGGTGCAACCATTTTAAACGGATATAAAGTTAGACAGATTATACAGAGGAGTGGCTATGTCCGTGCTCTATTGCTATCTGATGGTACAGAACTTGAGGTGTCTTCTGTGATTTCTACCGTAGGACCAGAAGAGACTAGCCGGTTCGTTCAGGGGTCAGAGTCGCTCGATAAATGGAAGAAGAGATCGAGACCTCTATTTGCTTCATGTTTCGATGTGGCATTGAAACGTGTGGCTTACCCAGAGCGCGTTTTTGCACTCGGGTTAGATGAACCCTTGTATTTTTCTAATCATTCAGTATCCGTAAAATTGAGTGACAACGGTGCCCATATCTTCCATTTGATGAAGTACAATGGTAACGAAAGAGCACACGATGAAACAGCAGAGGAAAAGCAGTTGACCAATCTACTTGATCTCCTTCAACCAGGCTGGGAGCAGGATGTTGTTGCTGCGAGATTTTCGGCAAATGTTTTTGTAGCACATGATTCACGCACAATCCATAATGGTGGGACAGCTCCAGCACCCGGACCGAATGTTCCAGAGATCTCCGGTTTATACATTGCCGGTGACTGGGTCGGCCCGGAAGGAAGGCTGGCTGATGCTGCATTAGCTAGCGCCAAGTCGGCGGCGCAAGAGGCAATAAAGAACAACTAATCTAAACATTAATATAGGTTGAAAAGGTATAATTCTTGCTCATTTCCTTGAAATTATTACGCGAGAATTATTTGAATTTCATTTTTGGCCGTCAAAATTGACCTTAAACTATACGAGCCCGTTTGATACCTTAATGTTCCGTATTCCCACTGTCTGTTTAATTCTTTAGTTTGGGTTTGTAGAACAGCTACCACGGCAAACCTTTTTATACACTCTGATCAGGGTTGGGGTTATCAAATGAAACAATATGTAAAGAAACTAAAAGATAATAGCATATTTCAAAGTATGTCCCGAAAAGGAAAATGTCTGGATAATTCGCCAATGGAAAACTTCTTCAGCATAATGAAACAAGAAATGTATTATGGTAAAGTTTATCGCTCATTTGAAGAGCTTAAGAAAGCAGTGATTGATTATATTTACTACAGCAATGAACGGCTAAAAGCAAAATTGACTGGCATGAGCCCGGTTGAATACCGTCTTCATACCAGTCAACTAGCTGCTTAAATATTTTAGTCTAACTTATGGGGTTCAGCACAAAGGACAAGGACTTTTTGTGCTATATTCTATATCTTATTTACTACATCATTATAATGACAGCAATCAAATACTAAATCCTCACTACAAAGGATACTACTGTTCCTAAATCTGGTGTACTTTTAATTTGCAGTCCTGTTCCAAAGTGTCGTTTCAATCGTTGATTCGTATTAATTAATCCAACACCGCTTCGTCTTCCTAACTTTCTTTCTAATAAGCTTTGCAATTGGGCTTCATTCATTCCTATACCATCATCTTCAACTGAAATCTCAGCATACTCTTCATAAACGGAAACCTTAATGACAACCTTTCCACCGTTAATCCTTTGCATAATACCATGTCTTATAGCATTCTCTACTAACGGTTGGATTGTTAAGAAAGGAATTTTCACATCATCATTGTATACATCCGTCTCCCAAACAACCTCTAATCTATTCCCGAAACGGACCTGTTCAATATTAAGATACGATCTCACAATATTTAGTTCATCTTCGATTGGGATCAGCTCATCAATATGTTGAAACTGAAATTTGTTTCTTAAAAATTCGCTAAGTTCATTTAGCAGATGACTCATCTTATCTAAGTCAATTTCACTTAAAGCGATAATTGAATTTAAAGTATTGAATAAAAAGTGTGGCTGGATTTGCGCTTGCAACCATGCAGCTTCTAATTGCAATTGTTCTTGCACAACTTTCTTCACGGTCGTAAGTGCCCTTACTCTAGATCTTAACTCCAACATTTCAACAGGCTTCGTCACATAGTCATTGGCCCCTGCTAAAAAACCAGCTTGTATATCCTTGGGTTCACTTCTTGCAGTAAGCAGCAAGATAGGAAGCTCCGTAAGACTATAACGATTACGAATCAATTTAGTCAATTCATATCCGGACATCTGTGGCATCATGATATCAGAAATAACTAAATTCCATTCCTTTTCATCCAATTTATCAAGCGCCTTTTTGCCGCTCGATACAGTTGTAATATCATATTGTTCAACTGGCAGGATCGATTGAAGTACCTGTAGGTTTACAGGGTCATCATCAACGATTAGTATAGGCAGGCGTTCGGAATCGGACTCCATTAATATGGATTGATCTGCAGTAGTCAAGACTTCCACTTTTTCCAAATCGAGTGCAGATGCAATCAAATGATTAGCAGACATCTGCTGGAATGTGGAAGGTTGCAATTTCATTGATGCAGCATTCTCAATCTCCCTGTATTCATCTGCTGAAGCGAGCATTAGCGAAAAGGTAAACTTCGATCCTTTCCCTGGGGCTGAAGATACTTCTAAATTTCCGCCATGTAGCTCAATCAATTGTTTACTTATACTTAATCCTAATCCAAAGCCAGCTTCAATCATTGTCTCATCAGAAGCTTGCTCATACGGGCGAAACAGCCGCTGAAGCAAATCACCATCTATACCAATCCCTGTATCAGATATAGTAATAAATGCTCTTTCATCCTTCACTCTGGCTTGAATGTAAATTTCCCCTTCATTCGTGTATTTCACAGCATTATGAAGCAAATTATAAATAATTTGAATGACTCGATTCTCGTCTGCCATTACAGGAGGAAAATCATCCGGAACTTGATTAACAATTTTCACTGGCTTGATTTCAACGATGAATTGCAGCATATCCAGTACTCCAGTCACAACGGGCTGAATCGCAATAACTTTTTTCTGCAAGCGTGGATTACCTTCCCGTAGGCTAGCTGCATCAAGTAGATCATTTAATAGCAGCGTCATCCGCTGGCCGACTGTTAAAACCATTTCAAGTTCGTTAACACTTTTTTTCTGCAACAAATGTTTTTCTCTAGCTAATACAGATTGAGACATGTTAATGATTCCGTGGAGCGGGTTTTTAAATTCATGTGAGGTGTTTGCTAAAAACTGATCCTTATGCTCATTCACTTTTTGTAATTTTGCAGCAAGCTTTTCTGTTTCAATATGCATATTAAAATAATCTTTAAACCAGATAGATGCGAAACAACCGACAGAAATAATCAGATCAAATGGGTAATGAACAACACTTATTCCAGCTTCTCTCCAATAGATTATCCAAATGAAATGATGGCAGATGGCTATAAAAGAAAATAGTAATAACACATTCCCGCTTATATCACTAAATAACTTTTTGATAATCGTAACCATTGTGATAACAATTGCAATCCCAGCCAAAAGATAATAAACAGGAAACAACATAATAATTTGCTCTGGGGATAAAAATAACGTAATGACAGCCATTATGATATTGATGATTAAATAGACTGGACTAATCCTGCCCCAATAGGGGAGATTACGATGATCTATGCACTGTAACAATGCATAGCAAGCGATTGGAATCATCACATTCGCTAGACGAAAGTCCCATTCATACCCCATATTCAATAGTAAGTGGAATAACTTTTCATCGTTACTGATTAAATTCATGAATGTTACACAAAGTGTTAGTAAAGAAAAATATAATAACCTTTTTTCCCAATTCCCAAGGAAAAATAGTACAATGGCATAAATTGAATGCATCAAAAATATAACTGAAGCTAAAATCTGCATAGATAAGGACAAGTTTCTTTCCTTGGACATTACTTCCTCTGAACCAAATTTAATCGAACGTATAATTCCGCTTCGGCGAACATCTTTAAAATTCGCCGCTTGAATCACAATCTCAATGACACCATTTTCATCTGCAGTGAAGGTTGTTGAATAGGGCAAATTTTTTGCGACGTATTCATCTTTTGTTTCACCTACTTGCCCAGATCTAGCCAAAAGTCGCCCGTTGACATATACCTCCGAAGAGCTGCGTACGCTTGATACATACACACTATAATTCCTATTCTCCTCCGGATTTACATATATTCGTAATCGATAAGAACCAAATCCATACGGTGTTGATTCTTTATCATGAAAATTCTCGTTCCACCTACCTGGAACTTGAACAACCTTTCGCGTTTTCTCATCTAAACTAGATTGCTTCTCACCATCTACCAACCATTGTGACGGATAAAACTCCCATTCTCCATCAAGTAAAAGTACTCCACCATCATCTGCAGACCAATCCCGTAAATCCAATTGCCCCTTTTTAATTTGCTTATGTGAGAGATCTTGGAATGCGTTCATCCAGAGAATACGAGAGCCCGATAAAATGATTACTAATAATCCGAACATTAATAAAATATATCTTTTTTTTATTTGTATATTTTGACGAACCATTTCTGCTCAAATCCCCTTTTTGAACAATTCATTTCCATTTTTACACATTTAACTGATAATTTCACGTTAATAATTAATATCTATGAATTATCTATTTTAAATAATGATAAGCAACTACAGCAACCAATCCAAATGTAACTGCGTATTTAAGGATACCTATCTTTGTTTCCCCGTCAGAATTACTGTCCCTTGTACTGAACGCTAAGAACCGAAACACTTAACAATAAAAAATTGACAACTTTTATCATCATATCATCTCCACTTTTTATAAACCTAATTTTCTGTAAACACATAATTGAAGCCAAGCAGAAAGTATAATAGTGTTGTCAAATAAAGACTTAAGAAATGATCATGGGATGCTGATGTTGAATATTTCTTATTTCCAAGGATTACCGACTTATAGCCGATTCGAATAGCATATCCAAATAAATTACTAGAGTCAGTATGTAAAAATTCAAGAAATTAAACTTTATGGATGAAGTAAAACATACATACACAAAATCCTACAATGACTACCTATCCATTTAAGCCGTAGTTATTAATAATTGATGCAGTGTGTATAATTGCCAATTGATATATTTTTAGAATGCTACATACAGATCAACATTGTAAGAATCACAACTTGGTTATTTCTTGTTGTGACCTCTAGTTAAAACTATCTTAACCTTGGAAATCATTAGTATTTTCTGTGATACAATAAGCATATCAAAATAAGGAGGTGCAGTATGGGGATTTGCACACAACTCTTGTATCAGCATTCTTAAAATACAGGAGGTCTTTTATTAATGATAAAAATATTACTTGATACAGATATCGGCGGCGATATCGATGATGCTATTTGCCTTGCATACTTATTGAAGGAGCCACAGTGCGATCTTCTCGGGATCACAACTGTTTGCGGGGAACCCGAAAAACGGGCTGCTGTGGCGGATGCAATTTGTAAGAGTGCAGGAAAAGATATTCCGATTGTCGCAGGCTTAGATACGACATTACAGCCTGTGCCTGTATATCCCACACCAGATGGGGCACGAGCATTGGAGTACTGGCCACACAAAGAATTTGAAAAAGCGGATGCACCAGCGTTTCTGTATCAAAAAATCAAGGAAAATCCACATGAAATTGTGTTGCTCGCAATTGGGAACATGACAAATGTGGCTACCCTATTCCGCACTTACCCTGATGCACCGAGTTTACTAAAAGGCCTATATGTGATGAATGGTTATTTCGGGACAGAACCTTTGCCAGAACCATATTATAACTGGAATTCATGGGCAGATCCGTTGGCTTCTAAGATTGTATTTGCCTCTAACGTTTCTACTCATAAGGCAATCCCTTTGGAAGTAACGGAAAAGCTTACTATTGAATCTGAAAGAGCTAGTACACTGTTTTCTAAGGACAGCGATTTAATGAAAGCGGTATTTGACTTTGGAAATGCATGGCTAGAAAGTGCCGGCAAACTGACACTGCATGATCCATTGGCGGCTGTTTCGATTTTCCACCCAGAAATCTGTGAATTTGAAAAAGGGTTTGTTCAGGTGGAAACGAGAGAAGAAAGCGATATGGGTGGAACGAAGTTTACGCCTGATTTCAATGGTAATGTGCTGGTTGCCAGAACTGTAAATCGAGAATCGTTTTACCGTATCTTATCCTCTACCCTGAATGACAATCCTTTCACGGAAACAAAAGCTAAGTTACCAAGAGTAGAGTTACCTCCTCTCGTCGTAAACCGGGCTAAAGTTTCCGGAGATGTAGGTGAAAAATGGCTTGCTGACTTGGACAATCTTATTTTAGAATTGGAAAATAAGTGGAAAATATCAGTAGAGGAAACTCTCTATGGTGGCACTCATGCTTATGTTTCTAACGCAATCGGACATGATGGAAAGCAGTATGTACTGAAAATTGATATGCCTGCAGGTAGGGAGCATGGCGAATTTCTTAATGGGATAAACGTTCTGAAAGCTGCTGATGGACAAGGTTACCCTATGCTAATCAATTATGATACTAAGAATTATGCCTGCTTGTTGGAACGCCTTGGAATGCCACTAAAAGAACTGAATTATTCAGTAGACCAGCAAATTGAGATTATATGCACAACGTTGGAAAAAACGTGGCGGGTTCCCATTAATAATGCGAAGTTTCCGAATGGAACTGATAGTATTGAATGGTTTCGGTCGTTTATTAGCGAGACTTGGGAAGAATTGCATCGTCCCTGTTCTGAAAAAGTGATAAAGCAGGCGTATAACTTTTTACGATTTAGAGAGAAACAAAATAATCCAAACGACCATGTCCTGATTCATGGAGATGCCCACAGCACCAATACTTTACAAAATTTATCGAAAACGAACAGCTTTAAGTTGGTCGATCCAGATGGTATCTTTTACGAAAAAGCCTATGATTTAGGGGTGCTTATGCGGGAATGGCCAGAGGAATATAAGGATGACCCTATCAATAGTGGGTTGGAACGGTGCGAATATCTCTATCAGTTAACAGGAGTGGATAAGCAATCAATTTGGCAATGGGGATTTTTACAAATGGTTTCTACAGCTTTTGTCCTAATTAAAATCGGGCAAGAAATAACAGGAAAAGAAATGTTAAAAATTGCAGAGATGTGGTGCCAAATGGGCTAGTGATAAAAGGGTTTCTTTTAAGAAAAAAATAAAAGGAAGAAGTGTTAAGCTAGGAAAACCTAGTATTTAACACCTCATCTTTTTTTATGCCCGTTAGCCATCTGGCCTCAAATAAAGTAATTCCCGTAGCTTTTGAAAAGCTGATAACATATTTTCCAATTCAACAGGTGATAAATTCGCATCATGCTTTTCAGAAACCTGTTGATTAAATGCCTCCATTTCTTTTTTATAAAGCACCCCTTTCTCGCCCAATTCGATTAAAAACGTTCGCTTATCTTTTACATTTCTAATGATATAGCCTTCCCTATCTGTTTTGCTAACTGCTGACTGACAGCACTTTTCGTTATATCCATTTTTTCAGTCCAATTCTGAAGGAGAAAAGGACGGATACCGAATAACCAATGTTAATAATACATATTGTTGGTTATCTAATTTAAACTGCATATAGTTGCTTTCTTTTTTTTAGTAAAATCCATATGTCTTCAATTGTTTGATTAATATGCCCTGCTATATTTTTACTTTTCATACTTTTTTCCCTCCCTTTTTCTCCTCCAATTTTTGGGATTCAAATAACTTTTAAATTTGCTAGCTACTTCTTTCCCAACAAATAAAGCGCCTAACCAGAATAAGATCTCCGCTATTATGATACTGCCAGTAATGATACTCGCCTTTACCTTAATGGGAAGTGGTGTAAATGGCGTGATCACTGGAATCAGATAAAGTGAAAGAGAGAAAACTAAAAGCCCTAATCCGAGCTTAAAAAGGAATGATCTTTTTTTCTTCTTTTCGTTAAAAACCATCTCTTTTTCCAATATTAAGTCTCCTAAATTGTTTTAGTTCACTTAACTAAACTATATAACAGCGAATGTTGATTTCAAGGGGTTCCTTAAAAACTCCTTCCCAAGCAAAATTGGGAAAGGAGTTTAAACATCGATATATATTTTATTAGGGTCATGCTTAATCCGACATGGTTCTATTAAAGAGACATATTTCAATATTATTTAACATCTACTACGATAGTATCAATGTATTCATCGCCAATATAAATAAGCAATGCCCATTTACCGGGTTCATTAAATTTCATATTAGAAGGTAGTGTATAGTTTGGACCAACATGCGATGTTGTCCAAACATAATTGTCATCATGCATGAGTGCTGGTGATATTTTTAAAGACTTTTCATTAATAGCAACAACTGATAAATCACCTCGTGGGATAGAATCCCAGAAGTGCCACATATATTTATTAGGTACGCCGCTGGTGTAATGAGAGTCAATAAAACCAATTTTGTCTTGTATTCCCCTAATTGTGTATATATCATGGGGAAATGTCGAACTAACCGTCCAATCAATATTGTTAATTATATTTTGTCCGATCGTTACAGGGGGGGCGCCTATACCTGTGTTAAATCCTTGTTCAACCTTTTTTTCAATCTTATTTAAGGGTCTTTTGGAAGCCTGTGACCCAAGTTTTTCAAAAGAATTCTGCACACCTAAAGGATTGGAAAGATTCATTATATTTAACTTCCCAGTTATCTGACCGATAAAAAGCAGAAAAAACATTGATACAACTGCAAGACTGGTAGTAAACATGATAAGTTTGTTCATTTTTGATCTTCTATCTATTTTATCTAATTCTCGATTTAATTTTCCAAGAACTACGTTTGCTCGTTTTTCACTATATTCCATTTTAAACACCAATTTTTGTAGTGAACGATCATAAATACTGGAATCACTTAGTTTCTTCATTTATAAATCCCTCCTGCAATAGTTGCTTTTCAAGTGCTGGGATTGCACGAAAAAGAGTTTGCTTTACCTTACCTTTAGAGCAATTAAGGATTTTTGAAGTTTCACTGATTGAAAAACCCTTGATTTTTCGCAAAATAATAACTTCGCGATATGACTCTTTTAGATTATATAAAGCCTGGTAAAGTTCAATTGCGCTTTCTTTCATTTGAATAACCTCCTCCGGTATAGGGGATGAGTCTTGTTTTGCATTTAGAATTCCTTGTAATAATCGAACCGGTTTCTTTTTCCTTAAATAATCAACGGTTACATTATGCGCAATACTAAATAGCCATGTCTTTGCACTAGAATCTCGATTAAAAGTATGGTGGTACTTATATGCTTTTACGAAGGTTTCCTGCATCGGATCCTCTGCTTGGTGGAAATCCTTCACCATTAATAAAATATATTTGAAGATGGTTTGATGATATTGCGTGAACCATTCTTGCAGCTCATTTCTTTTATTGTTAGACAAGATTTAAACTCCCTTTCTTTGGAAATGGATTCTCTATATAGACGATTAAGCAGCTGAAAGGTTATGAAAATACTTTAATTTAATAAAAGTTGTCTAGATTTATATAACTATTAAGGGGAAATGGTTAATTAAAAGTGTGACCGTTAGAGCTTACCTATCGAGTTTTTGATTAAAAGGAATGATAACGGGGGTTAAATTCCAAAAAAATAATGATTATAAATATAGAGAAGAGAGAGCGATGCTTCTTTATTTGAATTAACGAATGACAGAAGAGCTCTGCTTTCTTGTATATCAGAACGTCTCTGTCATTCGTATTTTTGGTATCAAGTAAATTTATTGTCTACCCTGACTGTATCTTTTCCTTTTTTTATTATCGACTTTTTTTGCATTATAAAACTCAGATAAATTGTTAATGCAATGCAAAGAAAGAGTGTTAAATGGAATATTGTATGAATCGTATTCGGCACAATCCCATTCCTGACTGGCAAAAATGAATGAGTGTTGCCAAACATTTTTGTATATCTTCCTACTTTATCCGCTGCACCGATACCAAAGAAATAAGGAATCCACCAACTCAACATCGCTCCAATAAAAATACATGATTGATGTATAATCAACCAAAGTTGTGCCCATATCGGGTATTTTTTACCCATATAAGACAAGAGGATGACCATTATCACTAACATCTGTCCCGTATTTATTAAAGATGTAATAATTAGCCTACCGATGGAAGTCTCTGCAGATACTGCGTGAACATCATTGAATGGATCCAGAGGAACCCAATCATGTAACAACATAAATAGAAATACGAAGAACAAGCCTAACAGTAAAATTTTCTCAGACAGACGAATTTCTCTATTCATTTTTCTCCTCACCTTCTCTTGTAATCTATTCTTTTCTTTAATTTTTCCTTGCCTGCCTGCTCACCTTACAAACCATTCTCATTAACGCATCGTGTGCCGGAGGAATCAAACTAAAAAAAATATCCATTGTTTTGCGCATTGGCATCGGACAAATAATCACTTTATTTTTATGGACACCTAATATAGCTATTTTCGCCAACCGCTCCGGTGCCATTACTTTCTGTTTCTTTAATTGGTCGATGATCAACGATTTATCTATTTTTATTGCTTTTGATTTTTCAAAAATTGGAGTATCTACAAATGCGGGGCAAAGGGTACTTACTTTAATGCCAAATTCTTCTGCCTCATAATGAAGGGATGTCGTTAATCCAACTACAGCATGCTTTGTTGTGGAATAGACTGTGGATATAGGGGATGGACCAAGACCCGCTGCAGATGCCGTGTTGACTATATGCCCAAAGCCTTGCTTTTTCATGATGTTATATCCAATTTGGGTGCCGTAGATGACTCCCCACAAATTAATATCGATCATTTCTTTCCAGTCCTGAATGTACATATCATATAGTTCACCGTACATGGCAATGCCGGCATTATTAAAAAGGTAATCTAGTCGACCAAATTCCTCATATACCTCCGTTAGAATATTATTTACTTTGTTGAAATCAGTTACGTCCAATAAGACAAACCTTGAATTTAGTTTTGATCTATTAAAAGAAGCTTCAACCAGCTTTCCTTCCTCTTTATCTATATCGGCAATAATGACAAATACGCCTTGTGAGATAAGCTCATTACAGAGAGCCTTCCCAATCCCAGATGCACCGCCAGTGACGATAGCCACTTTTTTAATTGCTTCCACAATCATTATCCCCCTTGTATTTTTTAAAAGTAAGATCTATGATGGAGATTATGGAATAGGAGGCCCACCGCTCCAGATATCAATTTTATTGCTGTCTATGTCATATACATAGAAGTTTTTACCACAATCATCATTGTCCACAATCCCAGTTATTGTCGCACCACTTATTTCCAATTCATCATACAGACGATGAAAATCGTTTACCTCCAATGTTAATGAACTTTGCTCCGTTCCACTAATTTCCGTAAAATTTGCAGTGACCTTCTCACTATTATGATAAAACTAGCTTAACTGCATCTTCTTCAGGATTCTTGCTTAACCTTAACTTTTAAATAATTGTCGGATTAGCTTTAATTATACTTGTTGCTTTGACGGCTCTAACAAACTTGTCATATAGTAGAATCCATTACACAATCGTCGTATTTAAGCAATTATTTACTAAGAAAAGTACGAGGAGAAAGCCTATGAATGATTATGGTAAGACGATTAGAAAAATTAGAGAAGAAAAAGGATATACATTGCAACAATTATCTGACGGAATTTTGTCTACTTCATTTTTGTCCAAGTTCGAACGTGGCAATTCAGATATTTCCGTAAGTTATTTTTTAAAAATTTTGGAAAAGCTTTCACTTTCTTACGATGAATTTCTATTTGTTCACAATGATTTTAACCTTGATAACTTCGAAACTTTTTTTGATAAAGCAGAACAAGCTTATGTAAAACGTAATCTTTCCAAATTACAAACTTTAAAAGAAGTTCACATGGACAAATGGAGGACCACCAAAGTTGCTGCATATCGTTGTAACACACTAGTATTAGACGTTTTAATAAATATTGTAAGAGATGAATTTGTTGAAGCCGAAAAAGAGGCAATTGAATTTTTATTTGATTATCTTTTTCAAGTAGAAGTTTGGGGGTATTATGAATTGCGGTTATATAACGCGACAATGTTCCTGATGCCACCAAAAATGGTTCTGACACTTTCTGAAACAGCCTATAAAAAAAGCGTTTATTTGAGAAAGTTAGCTAAGGTAAATCAAATTATTATCTACATACTATCAAATACAATCACGTATTTATTGAGACACAATATATATTTAAGAGAGTGCAAAGTCTTTCTGGGTTATCTAGATAATATTTCGATTCCAGAAAAAGATCTTCTTTCACGAAATCATCTTTTATACTTGCAAGGGTTATACGAAATAAAAATCGGAAATAAAGAAAAAGGAATTGAAGTTGCTAATAAAGCTATTTCCATGTTTCGAGAACTGGGTTCAACAAGTCTCGTAACTGAAAGAGAAAATTTTTTACATATTCTTTTGAATGATACACCCCTGTTTTTCACATTGAACGATAAAGAATGATAATAAACTGCCCACATCTACAAAGCCCATAATTTACACTTTAAAATTAAATACAATGTTATTCGCAGTAATTAGAGAATAACAAATGTACATTTTCTAAAATTGAACTTATAACTACTTATTTTATCAAGATAAGAACGTTCCAGCAGAACAGGTTCATTATGCGTTTGTCAGTGCACTTAACGGTATGCTCCTAATACAAGAAGCTAACAAATCATAAATAACAATAAATTATTCTCAATTAAAGGAAGATGGTCTTTTACATATACAAAAGGCAGAGGAACTCAAGTTGCCGGCGAGGAAAAAATTTCGAAGTTTATAAGACAAAATCCCTATTTTCCCTTTATGGAACAAACCATTAAAGAAGCTTACGAATTAGGGCACAATGTCGAAAATATGTTGCTGTCCGGATTCGCCTATATGCAACTGTTCAGCCAACCGCTCAAACGTAACTACGTTATCTATTTATTGAATGCAAGGCAAATTCGTACATCTTTTACTTGGATGAAATCAGACGGATGACATCAGCAGAGATTGATACTATCGATATATCTTCGACACCGGAAGACTTTCTATTAGAGGCCATTCGTAACGCAGATGTGATTGTGACAAGAGCGGATTTTGAAGGGAAGATAAAGAGGTTTGCCGACCCTGCTCAAAAAAACAGTCATCTCCGTTGGCTCCACAAATGACATATCGCTATTACTTAACATGTTAAGACCATATTGATATTTAGAGAGAATATAAAAAGGGAAAAGCCAGATATCTCAACATTGAATGGGATATCTGGCTTTTTTTCTCTATTTAAGAAGATTTTTTATTAGTGTTTTGTTCGTCCAAACAACGGGGGTGGGAATAGCGCTTTGATGAGTACGGATTTACGTTCAACCATATTACACAAATTATTTCTCTCAAGCTGCCAAAAGTAAAATACAGTACTAATGATTTCTTCTCTTAAAATTATATTCACTTACTTTTTTCAAAACAAAAACAGGCTATCTTGTCAAATATGATATAGCCTGTAAACGTTGATTCATCAATGTTTTTATTAAAATTAACGTTTTAAGAAATATACTTATTAATTTTAAGTATATCTAATCCATTGGTCGAGATACAGTCAATACATTCACTCCAAACATAATGTACAGGGGTTATACTGGAAGTACTACCCAAAAAGTATTACTCGAACTAGTCGTATCAATTCCAATTTCACCTTGATGATAGCCTTCGATAATTTCCTTTGAGATTGCAAGACCTAATCCTGAACCTCCAGTCATACGGCTTCGGGAAGAATCGAGTCGGTAAAACCGTCTAAATACCTTTTCCTTTTCAATTTCTGGAATTGGTTTGCTAGGTCCTGAAATTGAAATACGATAATCCTTCCCACGCCTTTCTCCTACCAATAAAATCGGCCCATCTCCTTCATAATAATTAATGGCATTTTCCAGCAAGTTGCTAATTACTTGCTGTATTCCTACGACATGGATATCTATCTTGCATGATTCAATTTCTAATAGTATCGGAATATTCTTTTGTTCCAAAGTCCTTTCAAACATTGCAACACATTGGAGCAGTATAGGTTGAATTTCAAACGTTTCTTTTTCTACAATGGATTGAGCCGATAGGTAATCCCATTCTTTTAATTGCTCGAGCTGTTCAATCATTTTAGACAATCGGTTTGATTCCTGATGCAAGGATGCAAAAAGAGCTTTATCTCCTATTATATCTCCATCTTTTAATGCTAGTAGATAACCATTTAAATTCGATAAGGGGGTTCTTATTTCATGTGATATGTCAGTTACAAGCCTATTCCGTTGTTGTTCATTTATTTGTAGCTGTTCAATAAGCCCATTATATTGTAAAGCCAGTTGCCCGATTTCATCTTTTTCATATACTTTTACTGGTTTAGGGTAATGACCAAGCTTCAGCTCTTTAGTAGATCGAATTAAATTTCGGATTGGTTTAATCAAGCGTTTGATTAAATAGAAATGGATAACACCCCCAAAAAAAGTAACCATAATCATTAAAACCCATAAATAATTGAGAAGGGTACGATTAAACAGCTGTTGCCGGAGTGTATCCAAATCCCCCACTTCTGCAGCTAAAAAGCAAGCGGTATTATAAATAGTCCAACCACTTACAGAAGTAACCATCACAACAACTAAAATATTCAGAAACGTTAAACGCCATAGAAATCCAATTGGTGTGACGCGTGCTAAAAATCTATATATTCGAGACAAACTTATACCCCATTCCCCTAACTGTTTGGACACGCTTAGGCCTCGATGGATATTCTTCAATCTTTTCACGAAGTTTTTTTATATGCGCATCAATCGTTCGATCCATGACATTGCGCTCCATGTTAGGGTGAATTTGCCTGATAAGTTGCTCGCGTGATAATACGATGTCTGGATTTTGCATGAAATAATACAATAAATCAAACTCATATTTTGTTAGTTTTATAACTTGTCCATAAAGTAAAACTTGCCCTTTTCTTGGCATGATACATAAACCTGTATAGACAATTTTTTGACATAACTGTTCCGTACGCCTAAGTACGGCTTCTACTTGTGCGATTAATTCATTAGGGTCAAATGGCTTTGTCATATATGCATCCGCACCTAATTTCAACCCAGAAATTCTATCATCAATTCGGACTTTTGCTGAAAGCATAATTACCGAAACCTCATTATGCTTCTGCTTACTAATCCAAGTATAAAATTCTTCACCACTAACCTTTGGAAGCATTAAATCCAAAATAATTAAGCATGGTCGGTATTCTAGGAAAACTGCTTTTGCTTCTTCTCCATCACTTGCTTCCACAACTTCATATCCATTTTTCTTTAAATAGATATGTATGAGATTTCGAATCATCTTATCATCTTCAACAACCATAATCGTTTGTTTCATATAAATCACCTCTATTCTAAGTTTATACGATAGAAGAGGCCTACTGCATCATTTCAAACTTCTGTACCATGAAATCATAATTCATTGCACCCATTACGATAAATTGAATGCGCCCATTCGAGTCAATCATATAGGTTGTAGGGTACGCCAATACTTGATATTCTCTTGAGACAGCTGATTCATTATCCAAAGGAATTGTTAGCGACAGGTTTAATTCATCAACAAATTTTGGAACATTTTCTGGACTCGATTCTGTTTCAGATAAATTCACAGCTAAAACTTGTACATCTTTATTATCCTGAAACTTTTGCATATCAGGCATCTCGGCTCGGCATGGTGGGCACCATGTTGCCCAAAAGTTTAGCATGACTCGTTTACCTCTATAATCCGACAACTTCACGACCTCACCATTTAATGTAGTAAGTTCAAAATCAGGAGCAAGCTCACCTTTACGTATTCCTGGATTACTGTATTCACTAATTTCTTCTGAATTATATATTTGCTCCGAGATTTCACTACCATATTCTCGAGCATTTTTTTCCTTTGAAGCAGCTATTAACTCATAAGTTGTCCAACCAAGCAGCCCTATGACTATTACAGCAAAAATCGCATTTTTCATACCTTATTACTCCTTTATCCTAATTTTTCAAACCATGTATCTTGCACTAATTTCAAAAGAAATTCAGTGATACGCGGCATTTGACCAGTAAATAAGATAAGTCCCATTATAATCATAATCACGGCACCTAATTTCATGATTATTTGGCTATATCGAGTAATCCACTTAGTTGAGCCTAGGAAAAACGTCAATAGTAGAAATGGCAATGCAAACCCTAATACATACATTATCGTGTATATGATTCCTTGGCCTGGATTACTAGCTGCAAGGAATAAGATTGAACCGAAGATTGGCCCAATACAAGGTGTCCAACCAGCGGCAAAACCCATACCCACAAAAAAAGTACCTAAATAGCCTACTGGTCTTTTTGCAAATTGAAAACGCTTTTCTTTCATTAATGCTGTAAAGTTAATCCACCCTCCGACGAAAAGACCCATCAAAATAATAAATATTCCAGCTAAACGTTGAATAAACAGCCCCGTATCACCTAGTAATATTTTTTGTATAAATTGTCCTAAATAAGAGGCACCGACCCCTAAGCTAATAAAAACAAGAGATACACCCAGCAAAAAAAATACTGAATGACTTAATAATTTACTTCGAATTTTCATATTATGATTTCCTTGTAGTTCCTTAACACTGATGCCCGTAATATAGGATAAGTACGCTGGAAAAATTGGTAACACACATGGCGATAAAAATGATAATGCCCCTGCTCCTAACGCCAAAAACATCCCTATCACTAATATCGTATCTGTCTCAATTCCGCCCATTTATGACACCCTCTTTCATTTTTTGATAAACCATTAGAAAACAACATATTATAAGTATTAAAACTAAAAACCATGGTCCCACTGTATAACCAAATATCATCAGGATTGGCTGTATAACTGCCAAACTAAAACTTCCTATCGTCCACCCAAGAAATATAAGTAGATTCAACCGGCAAGGACATACAAATTTACGTATCACTACAAACGCAATATTTAAAAATGCTACTAAACCCATATATCCGATTGAATAAGTATTTTTATTCCAAATAACTTGCATGAATTCGTACACAAATGATGCAGTTAAAAATATATTCGTAAAGGCAACCGAAAAAAGAAGTGCATCAACCTTTCCGCGATTATATTGGATCACAATTGTTATTACACTCAATAGAATAGCTAAGTAAAAAGCATTTGAGTTACTCGGGTAAGATAATATAGCTAACGGGTCCTCTATAAAGATTCTTAAGTTTAAAATTATTTTTCCAATCCAAATAAAAATAGTAAAATTAATTAGTTGTCCTAATACTTCTTCCATACTGGCTTTCCTTTTTTCTTTGGAAAAGTCACTTAATATGTAATAAGTAAGAAATCCCATACTCCAACTAAAAATGATCATAGCAATTGACGAATGATTACTCGACAGTTCCATAGCTAACCCCCAGATAAAATAGCTCAATGTCAACATTACTAAAGGTTTATGAAAGTTTGATGAAAATGGGTAATTATTCAACTTAATTAAAATTAAATGGCTATATAAGAAAAGCGAAATGCACCCGAAATGGAAATAAGGCTAAGTACACAACGTCCTATGGTAACTCCTTACATGAGTCGCCATTGTGCGAGTCGACCGCAACAAAAAAAATATTCTAATTCAATAAAAGGTGATTTGCCTTTCACTGAAACTAGTTTAGACCTTGAGACGATGGCGCTTGGAACTAGACGTAACAGACACCCGTTTAGGAGTTCATTCAAGTAAAATTTAATACTTTCTTTACTAAAAAAAGCCGACTCGAATTTATTTTTCGAGTCGGCTTTTTGATTGATCAACTATATTTCTAAACCATTATGCTCAGTTTAATATCGTTTAGTTGTAAGGCAAATTTTATAGTGTCCAGATAAGGACTTTTGTTATTTATAGGGAAGTTTTTTCTCGAAAGGCAATTTCACAGCCAACTTGAACAATGGTTCTCAGATCTCCCTAATTTCACCAATTTCACTTTGCAAAAATTGAGTTATTATAAATGCCAATTTAAGTACGTACAAAAATGCTCGTTTAACCGTGTACATTTTTGATTTCCAGTGTATAATTACAACTTTACTTGGAGGGGCGAGCATGATAGCCTTGTTCGGTCAGCCAGCCCTTGTAATAGCTGGCTTTTGGCTGCCGAATCATGCGAGTAGAGGTCTCCATGTCAAGTTGTAATTATTCATGCACATGTATAGAGAAGCACATTTTAAGCGAAAGTGTACATGCTTAGACAAGCAAAAATGTACATTTTGATACGGACATTTATAGTTATAAATAAATGTGAATTAATCAAAGTCAATCACAGGGACACCTAGCAGATTTAAAGCGAATCCATGGATCAAAGCGGTCGGAAAGATAATAATAATACTCATGATCATCTTAGTTTCATACAACAAACCAGTCTTTTCAATCCTCTTGCCATTCAGGCGGCTTTTAAATGCACTTATTGCAATTCCATAGATATTAAACACCATGATGGCTCGTGTTCTGTTGTCATAAAGGCTTGTTATTTAAGTTCATAATTTCAAAAAGTGCATGTTCAGCTGACTGAAGTGCACCTTCAAGATGTCCACCAAATTGTGAGCTTGTCTCTGTTCCAGCAAAAATAATTTTCTTTTCCCAAATTCCGGCTTTTGGTGGTTTACCATACCTCGGAAAATCTCTAAGCGGCTCTAGGTCTTCCTTAACAGCCGTTTCAGAATCTTCTGCCCAATCCTTGTACAAGGTGGCTTTTACGTTTTGAGCTGATGGCCCAAAGAGCCTAACCAATTGATCAATGACTAATTTTAAAACCTTATCTTTTCCTAGTTCTCCGCGCATTTTTGCTGATATTCCGAAGAAACCAAATAATGCACCAGAACCTGTTTCGGAAGAAGCATCATGGATTTCTTGCAAGGGTCCTACCCGACTTGATACGAATCCCGAGAGTCCTAGTTCCCTCCGAAAGGGACGTTCATAAATTGCTACTACCTTGGCCTGTCCTGCCATCCATGAAGGTTTGTATTCAAGGTCAGTAACAAGATTTGGAGGGAGAG
Source organism: Bacillus sp. FJAT-49711 (assembly GCF_018343715.1). Taxonomy (GTDB): domain Bacteria; phylum Bacillota; class Bacilli; order Bacillales; family Bacillaceae_C; genus Lederbergia. The sequence continues at coordinate 85,433 of NZ_JAGYPL010000007.1, forward strand.
AAGGGGAGAATTCAATATGACGCACCACAATTCGAGGCGGCAACGCTAGGATAACAGCACTTGCGGTTACAATTTTTCTCTTTCCATCAGGAAGTGTTGCTTCAACTGTTATAGTTCCGTCTTCATCAAGTCGAATTGCTGTAACTCGCGTTTCAAGCTCAACTGTCCCTGGGGCAATAGTATCTGCTATAGCATCTATAAGAGATTAAACACCTCCTATGAATCGAATTGAAGTTTCATCAGTATTTTCAGGCATTACATAACGCTCGGGTGATTGATTTTTGGAGCGCTCAAAAAGCATTGTCCCTTTGGTGTATTGAACAAAAGTTCCTATATTCAGTTCTTTAATAAGATTTGTAATCGTGTTCTCATACTGCGGCCAGAACCAAGTTGGCCCAAGGTCAAATTTACCTAGGTCATGTCTGTTTGAATCAGTAGAGCTCAAGATTCTACCGCCAATCCTATCTCTAGCTTCTAGAACCCTACATTTGATGCCCTGTGCAGTAAATAGAGATGCAAGCCCGTAGGCCACTTAAACCAGCTCCAACAATGTCTATCGGATTTTTCATATTCTCGCCTCTTTCCTCTTTCCCGACCGAGTGTATGCTGCTGTTTAAATGTACTTATTAAACAAGCAAATGGGATTCTTTTTGTAAAAAAAGATCTGTTTGTGCACTATTTTCCGTAAGGTACGAGATAAACAATATATCGTAATATCTCAATATGCGGATATTACGATTTTGATCTGATTTTGTCAATTAATGTGTGTTCATATTTCCCTTCTATGTGCTCACCCGCAGTTTTCATTAGATTCTATAGAGAGTTTGATAAATAAGCGGATAAAATTCTCTTAACTAGAAAAAATCACTGAAAATAGCTTTAATAGACGGAAAGATTCCGACTATCGACTCAAAAATCGGAAAAATAAGTGACTTTGCATTGCTTAATCGGAAAAACTCCGCTTATATACGCTGGACTGAGTTCTTTTCTGCAGTATAACCGGAAAAGCTCCGCTTATTTTAATTATCATTGGTTACTCAAAACTTGGTGAACAAAGGGAGTAAAGTAGAGTCAGAAACTAAAGGAAATAAAAAAGACCCCCAACCAAAATGATTGAGAGCCTTGAACGCCAATTATTAACGTTTTGAGAACTGTGGTGCACGACGTGCGCCTTTAAGACCGTACTTCTTACGTTCTTTCATACGTGGGTCACGAGTTAATAGACCTGCACGCTTAAGTGTTCCACGGTATTCAGGATCTGCTTCAAGCAATGCGCGAGCGATTCCGTGACGGATAGCTCCTGCTTGGCCTGTATAACCGCCGCCTTTTACAGAAACAAGTACGTTGTAGTTTCCTACTGTTTCAGTTGCTGCAAGTGGCTGTTTAATGACTTCGCGTAAAGCTGCGAATGGAATATAGTCTTCTACTTCACGATCGTTAATAATGATACGGCCTTCGCCTGGTACTAAACGTACGCGGGCAACAGAGCTTTTACGGCGACCTGTACCATAGTATTGAACTTGTGCCAATATAATGCCCTCCCTTTAATTTACCCGCGAAGCTCGTATACTTCCGGTTTTTGCGCTTGGTGTGGATGTTCTGCACCAGCATAAACGTGTAATTTTTTACCCATTTGACGTCCTAAAGATCCTTTAGGAAGCATGCCTTTGATTGCAAGCTCAAGCATTTTTGTAGGATACTTGGCACGCATTTCTCCAGCAGTTCTAGTTTTCAAGCCGCCCGCAAATCCTGTATGGCGGTAATAGATTTTGTCAGATAGTTTCTTACCAGTTAATTCGATTTTATCAGCGTTAATAAGAATTACGTGATCGCCAGTATCAACATGTGGCGTGAAAGTTGGTTTATGTTTACCGCGCAAAATGGACGCTACTTCTGATGCAAGACGACCAAGAGTTTTGCCTTCAGCGTCTACAACGTACCATTTACGTTCGATTTCACTGGCTTTAGCCATATACGTAGTACGCATTTGTTACCCTCCCAAATATAAAAAAATTCCAAGTTCGTATTTATTTCAATCACAATAAGTTTCCGGGGCTTATCGTGGGGTTAAAAACAATACCATAGGATATGATATCGTTTTTGGCAAGCAAAGTCAAGAAATATTTGAACACCAGGTGAAGTTGTTAAAGATAAAAATTTATCAATATCGTTTTGGAGTTCGGCAATTAACACTTTACAGCGAAATTACATTCATTTTATTTCGAATCAAATCATAATAAGTGCTTCATACGACGCATTTAAGGTCCATTCGAAAAGGAATCGTGGCACACTCACCGTTTTTTTTGTGTCCGAAGCCATTGGAGCGAGATTTAATTCCATCGCAACACCCATTTAGTAGTAAACCTCCCACAAGTACAACCCCTCCGCGGGAGCGGTTTTTCCTGCGAGGATACGATCTCGACCTGCTAAAATTACTGGAACTCGATCAAGGTCAATCTTTCCCGCTCCGACTGCAAGCAACGTGCCTACTATGATCCTCACCATATTATAAAGGAATCCATTTCCAGTAAAGGTGAAGACAATTTCCTCGGCGTTTTGCTCTATTTCAATAGAGGATACGGTTCTTACTTTGTTGTCCATATTCGTTTTAGCGGAACAGAAGCTCGTATAGTCATGAGTTCCGACCAAGAATTCAGCAGCTTTTTTCACTTTGCTCATATCCAACCTATAAGGATGAAAAGCAGCGTAATGAAGTTTGAATGGATCACGAACGGAACTTGTATACACAATATATTTATACTGCTTTCCACTTGCATCAAAACGAGCATGGAAACTTGAAGGAGCAGCGACCACTTCCATAAACGATATATCACTTGGTAGTAAGCCATTCAACGCTCTTACCCAGCGCTCCGATGATAGCTGTAATGATGAATCAAAATGAACGACTTGCCCTCTCGCATGGACGCCGGCATCGGTACGGCCTGAGGCAACCACACTTACTTCCTTCCCCTTATGCATTTTTGCAAGTGATTTTTCAAGCTCCCCTTGGACCGTTCTTCCGTTAGGCTGAATTTGAAACCCCGAAAAGCCTGAACCATCATACGCAATAATCCCTTTATATCGTTGCATGTTTTTCAATCCTTCATTTAAGATCTTAATAAGATCAGCATGACGGCTAATAAAATCAAGACGCCCGCTACGCCAGTGTCAGTCATCCCCCAAGTTAAGAGACGATATTTTGTTCGTCCTTCACCACCGCGGTATCCTCTTGCCTCCATTGCTGTCGCCAGCTCTTCCGCTCGTTTAAACGCACTGACAAAAAGCGGAATAAGAAGTGGAATGACGGCTTTAATTCTTTCCTTGAAAGGTCCTCCTGTAAAATCGACGCCTCTAGCCATTTGTGCTTTCATAATTTTATCTGTTTCATCCATCAAGGTTGGGATAAATCGTAAGGAAATGGACATCATTAACGCTAGTTCGTGGACAGGGAATCTTATCTTTTTCAATGGGTTTAATAAACTTTCAATCCCATCAGTCAATGTTATGGGTGTAGTCGTTAAAGTTAATAAGGATGTTACAAAAACAAGTAATGTAAACCTTAGAGAAATAAATACCGCTAATCGTAATCCCTCTTCATAAATTTTCAGAAAGCCTAAAGAGAAAATGACGTTTCCTTCTTTATTGAAAAAAATCTGCAACAGAAAGGTGAATATTACGAGAATAAGGACTGGCTTCAAGCCATTAATCAAAAATTTGATATTGATATTTGCCATTAAAATAATCAGTCCAACAAATAGTACAAGTACACTATACGTATAAATATTATTTGCAAGAAAAATGATACAAATAAAGCCGAAAACAAACAGTAGCTTTGAACGCGGATCAAGGCGGTGGAGAATAGAGTTTCCAGGTATGTAGCGGCCGAAAATCATTTTCTCCATCATAGCGAATCACCCCGCTCTTGCATTGCCATTAGCGCTTCAGAAAGTTCTCCAATGGTTAAACATGTTTTTCCTACTTTTCTATTCATCTTTCGTTCAAGCATGTATTGAAATTTAACGACATCAGGTACGTCTAAGCCTAGTTCCAATAATTCCTCTGGGTTTGAAAAAATAGTTCGAGGGTCCGCCGTTTTTTTTACTTGTCCTCGATGCATGATGACAATCTCATCCGCATATTTTGCTGCATCCTCCATACTGTGCGTTACTAGTATAGTAGATAAACCTTTTTGTTTATGCAGTCGATAAAACATATCCATAATTTCAGTACGCCCTCTAGGGTCTAAGCCTGCTGTCGGCTCATCCAGAACAAGAACTTCAGGTTCCATGGCAAGCACCCCAGCGATCGCCACACGGCGCATTTGCCCACCTGATAAATCAAATGGTGATTTTTGTAATACCTCTTCCGGAAGTCCAACCTCTACTATTAACTCTTTCGCTCTTCGCTTTGCTTCTTCCTCAGAGACGCCAAAATTCATTGGACCGAAGCATATATCTTTCTCGACCGTTTCATCAAAGAGCTGATGCTCAGGAAATTGAAAGACAATCCCCACTTTTTGTCGTATTGGTCTGAGGTTTTTCTCTTTTTTCTCTGCATTGATGACACGATCCCCTATACGAACCTGTCCTTTTGTTGGCTTTAATAGTGCATTTAAATGTTGAAGAACCGTAGATTTTCCGGATCCAGTGTGACCGATTAAAGACAAAAAAGTTCCATGAGGAATTGAGATATTAACATCGTGAATGGCGAGTCTTTCAAACGGAGTGTTAATTTGGTACTTATATTCTACTTGCTGAAGTGTAATGTCCATAACTCATTCACCAACTCTACATCTGTCAAATAGTTTCTTGGCACTTCGAAGCCTTTTTCGCGCAAAGCCTTCGCCATCTTAATTGGAAAGGGAATATCGAGCCCGAGCTTAATCAATTCTTCTTCAAGGAGAAAAATTTCATCTGGAGTCCCCTCCGAATAAACAGTGCCTTTATTCATAACCACAATCCGATCTGCCTGTGCTGCTTCCTCAAGATCGTGAGTGATAGAAATAACCGTTAAACCTTCTTCATCTTTCAATTCCCTAACAGTCCTGATGACTTCTTCACGCCCTAACGGATCAAGCATAGACGTTGCTTCATCAAGAATAATTACTCTTGGTTGGAGTGCTATCACACCTGCAATGGCGACTCTTTGTTTTTGACCACCAGAAAGATGGTGTGGCTCTTGGTCAAGAAAATCAATCATCGAAACATGTTCTAGAGCTTTTTTTACTCGTATTAACATTTCTTCATGTGGTATGCCATTGTTCTCTAACCCAAAAGCCACATCATCTTGGACTGTTGCTCCTACAAATTGATTATCGGGACTTTGAAAAACCATCCCTACTAATTTGCGAATATCCCAAACCGAATCGCTAGATAGTGCGATACCGTCGACTATCACGCTTCCATTTTCGGGGAATTGCAAGCCATTTAAAATTTTTGCCAATGTGGACTTGCCTGACCCATTATGACCGACAATCGCTAACCATTCACCTTCCGCTACCGATATGGATACATCGTTCAAGGCATAAGATTCCTGACCTTCATATTTAAATGACACTTGATTAATAGAAATAACGGGTGCTGATGTCATATCTTTTCTCCTCTCATTAGAATAGCGTAAGCGACTTGCTCACCGACGTATAAGCTTCAAGGTCTTTGAATGAGATAAAGGAAACACGACGAGGAACGAGTCGTTGTTGACATATCGTAAGGAAAAGAACAAGAAGTTTGCTAATCGATAGGCGCTGGAGCTGAACAGCTCGGACTCGGCTCATCTAAAAAAGTTCTATAAATTGAAAAAAAGCCTGCACCTCACTCCAAGAAACTGCAAAATAGTTCCTGATCCATCCGAGGATCAAATTAGAATAAGGGGAGGAGGCGCATTGAGCTAGACAGGATCACCTATTCGAAAAACGCAAGCAATTTGCGCTGAAAAGTTAAACATAAGTGCCTATCGTAACGCTCTTTTTAGCTTTATCATTCTACGTTTATCAAAGTTGTAGCGCTTTCGCTATCTATCAAAAGGGCAAAGACTAGATGCCCTGCCCTTTCAATGAAAGAAAGTATTATACTAATTCAATAACAACCATTGGTGCACCGTCTCCGCGACGAGGTCCAAGCTTCATGATACGAGTGTATCCACCTTGGCGCTCTGCATAACGTGGAGCGATGTCAACAAATAGTTTTTGAACGGCATCTTGGTTTGTTTCAGCGTTAGCTACTTCGTGGCGGACGAATGCAGCTGCTTGACGACGTGCATGCAAGTCACCGCGTTTTCCAAGAGTGATCATTTTCTCTACTACTGAGCGAAGTTCTTTTGCGCGTGCTTCAGTTGTTTCAATGCGTTCGCTAATAATTAAATCTGTTGTTAAATCACGAAGCATCGCTTTACGTTGAGAGCTCGTACGTCCTAGTTTTCTATAACCCATCAAGTTTCCCTCCTTCGTTGATAATATTTATATACGTTCAAACAATTTAGAGGTTGATTAACCTTTATTTAGGAGGTCAGTCATCTTTACGAAGGCCAAGACCAAGATCTTCTAATTTGGCTTTTACTTCTTCCAACGATTTTCTTCCTAAGTTACGAACTTTCATCATATCTTCTTCTGTCTTATTAGCCAGTTCTTGGACAGTATTGATTCCAGCGCGCTTTAGGCAGTTATAAGAACGGACGGAAAGATCGAGTTCTTCAATCGTCATTTCTAGAACTTTTTCCTTCTGATCTTCTTCTTTTTCCACCATAATTTCAGCATGCTGTGCTTCATCAGTCAATCCAACGAAGATATTTAGATGTTCGGTTAAAATTTTTGCGCCTAAAGAAATAGCTTCCTTCGGTCCGATGCTTCCATCTGTCCATACATCCAGCGAAAGCTTGTCATAGTTAGTCATTTGTCCAACACGTGTATTTTCAACTTGATAGTTTACACGTGATACCGGAGTATAGATTGAATCAATTGGAATGACACCGATTGGCAAGTCATCTCTTTTATTTAGATCAGCTGGCGTATATCCGCGGCCACGTCTAGCAGACATGCGTAAACGGAAATTAGCATTCTCGCTTAATGTCGCAATGTGCAAATCAGGATTAAGAATTTCCACATCACTGTCATGCATAATATCAGACGCTTTTACTACACCTTCACCTTGTACATCGATTTCTAAAGTCTTTTCCTCGTCAGAATATACTTTCAAAGCTAGTTTCTTTATATTAAGGATGATAGAGGTAACATCTTCGACAACACCCTCTATTGTTGAAAATTCATGTTGTACACCTTCCACTTGGATAGATGTAACAGCAGCACCAGGAAGAGATGATAATAGGATACGACGCAAGGAGTTACCCAAAGTTGTACCATACCCACGCTCAAGCGGTTCTACAACGAACTTTCCATATTTAGCATCATCGCTGATCTCAATCGTTTCAATTTTCGGCTTTTCCATTTCGATCATTCAAATATACCCTCCTTCAAAACGTCGAAATCTCGGAGTGTATTTTCCCGAAATTCCCCTTGTTACATTCCCATTTGTGCAACAACTGGATGAAGAATTGATTCCTTACGAGCATAAATTACATATTCTCCCATTATAGCCATAGAATATTTATTTTATACAAGAATCATTATACACGACGACGTTTTGGCGGACGGCATCCGTTATGTGGAACAGGAGTAACGTCTCTGATTGCAGTAACTTCAAGTCCTGCTGCTTGCAAAGCGCGGATAGCAGCTTCACGACCTGCACCAGGGCCTTTAACTGTAACTTCAAGAGTTCTCATTCCATGTTCAATAGACGTCTTAGCAGCTGTTTCTGCAGCCATTTGCGCAGCGTATGGTGTAGATTTACGTGAACCTTTAAAACCAAGTGCTCCGGCAGAAGACCAAGAGATAGCATTACCTTGTGAATCAGTGATTGTTACGATTGTATTGTTAAATGTAGAACGAATGTGTGCAATACCAGTGTCGATATTCTTTTTCACACGACGTTTACGAGTGTTAGTTTTACGTGCCATGTTAGCAAGTTACCTCCTTTACCAATTATTTTTTCTTACCTGCTACTGTTTTACGAGGACCTTTACGAGTACGAGCGTTGTTTTTCGTGTTTTGCCCGCGAACAGGAAGACCACGACGATGGCGAAGGCCACGGTATGAACCGATTTCCATTAGACGTTTAATGTTTAAGGATACTTCACGACGAAGGTCTCCTTCAACTTTTAGCGTATCAATGATATCACGGATTTTCCCAAGCTCTTCATCTGTTAAGTCGCGAACGCGTGTATCTTCAGAAACACCCGCTTCAGCAAGTACTTTAGAAGCAGTGTTTTTACCAATTCCATAAATATATGTTAAAGAAATGACTACACGTTTTTCACGTGGAATGTCTACACCAGCAATACGTGCCATAAATATTGCGCACCTCCTTTATCCTTGTTTTTGTTTATGTCTAGGGTTTTCACAAATAACCATTACTTTGCCTTTTCTGCGTATTACTTTACATTTCTCGCAGATTGGCTTTACTGATGGTCTGACTTTCATGTTTTATAACCTCCTTAGTAGTCCGGAGTGCATTATAGTTTATTTAAAACGGTATGTGATTCTTCCGCGTGTCAAATCATACGGAGAAAGTTCCACTGTTACTTTGTCGCCAGGCAGTATACGAATAAAATGCATGCGGATCTTCCCAGATACATGGGCAAGCACCGTATGGCCATTTTCTAATTCTACCTTAAACATTGCGTTTGGCAAAGTATCAACAACAGTTCCTTCAACTTCAATTACATCTTCTTTCGCCATTCAAGCTATCTCCCTTCTCTAAAACATCCAATTCCTCTTCCACAAATTTACCAAGTGCCCATCTAAGTTTCCCGTTTGTGACTCTACCTGCTTCCATTAAACTGTTTCGAACTTCCATAGAAACATAGTTGTAACATGTAAGATGTTGGATGTTCTTCTTTTTTGGACTATCGAATTTTCTTCTATCCCCATCCGCAATTAGAACGAACCGTTCATCGATGTGTCGGATAATAACCGCGAATTGTCCTGCGTCCCGGCCCTTATTGATAAGTACAATTTGACCTATACGGGGGGTCGAATCAGACTCATTCAACCAGATCACCTACGCTTAAATTCTTGTTAAAATCTCGTAACCAGTTTCTGTAATGGCTATCGTGTGTTCAAAATGCGCACACATTTTGCCATCTACTGTAACAACAGTCCAATTATCCGCTAAAGTTCTCACATAGCGGCTACCTGCATTGACCATCGGTTCAACGCAAAGCACCATTCCGGGTTTTAAACGAGGGCCTTTATTGGGCGGACCGTAGTGAGGAATTTGCGGATCCTCATGTAAATTCTGGCCAATCCCATGTCCAACGTATTCTCGGACAATTGAAAAACCATTGGATTCTACAAATGTTTGAATCGCATAAGATATATTAGAAAGACGCACACTCGGCTTTGCTTCTTCCAAGCCAAGATAGAGAGATTGTTCTGTGACGTCGAGAAGTGATTGTGTTTCGGCATCAATGTTTCCGACAGGATAAGTCCATGCTGAATCACCATGGTAACCGTTATATTTAGCTCCAATATCAAGGCTGATAATGTCACCGTCTTTTAAAACACGATCCCCAGGAATTCCATGAACGAGTTCCTCATTAACGGATGCACATACGCTGCCAGGAAACCCATTGTAACCTTTGAAAGAAGGAAAAGCATCGAGACTTAGAATAAATTTTTCTGCAATCGCATCTAGTTCTTTTGTTGTAATACCTGGCTGAATATGCTTTTGCAATTCCTGATGGGTCAATGCAACAATTCTGCCAGCTTCTCTCATGATTTCAATCTCACGAGGGGTTTTACAAATAATCATTATATCAAACCTTTTAGCAATAAATCAATACTTTCGAAAACTTGATCAATATGCTGCTGGCCGTTGATATTCTTTAAATAACCTTTTTCTTGGTAAAAATCAAGTAGAGGCTGAGTCTGCTTCATGTTTACTTCAAGACGATTTTGAACCGTATCTTCATTATCATCTGGGCGTTGATAAAGTTCCCCGCCACAGCGATCACAAACACCTTGTTCAGCTGGTGGATTGAATACAAGATGGTAAGTAGCCCCACAACTTTTACAAATGCGGCGGCCAGTAAGGCGTTCCATTAAAATGCCTTGATCCACTTGAATGTTAATGACATAATCTATTTTTTTGCCAATTTCCACTAGAATGTTTTCAAGCGCTGCCGCTTGAGCAACCGTTCTTGGAAATCCATCTAATAGAAAGCCATTTTCACAATCCTTTTTATTTAAACGTTCACGGACAATCCCAATTGTAACCTCATCCGGAACGAGTTCACCTTTATCCATAAAGGATTTGGCTTTTAATCCGAGTTCCGTGCCTTCTTTCATCGCAGCGCGGAACATATCTCCTGTAGATATATGAGGCACCCCATATTTTTCTACAATTTTATCGGCCTGTGTGCCTTTTCCAGCACCTGGAAGGCCCATTAGTACTAAATTCACTTGTACCGCCCCCAACATCTAAATGGGTTCAGGAACAATCCACTTGTTCCTAAATCCATTTCGATTATTTAATGAAGCCTTTATAGTGACGCTTCACCAGCTGGGCTTCCAATTGTTTCATTGTTTCAAGTGCAACCCCTACAACAATTAAAAGACTCGTTCCGCCAATTTGTGCGGATTGAGGCAAGCCTGCAAATTTAATGAAGAAGACAGGTAATATAGAGATAAGCGCTAAGAAAAGTGCACCGACGAAAGTTAAACGATATAAAACTCTCGTTAAATATTCTTGGGTGTTTTTCCCTGGCCGAATACCCGGAATATATCCGCCTTGTTTCTTTAAATTTTCAGCTACTTGTTCTGGATTTACTTGAACAAATGCATAAAAATATGTGAATGCAATGATGAGCGCAAAATAAATCACCATTCCAATTGGTTTCGTATGATCGAAAATGTATTGAATGGTGCTAGCTACATCACCAGAGCCAAAAAATGTGGTGATCGTCTGTGGCGTCACCATAAATGCACTCGCAAAAATAACCGGAATAACTCCAGCTGCATTTACTTTCAATGGCAAGTGAGTATTTTGCCCACCGACAGGACTGCGTCCATCCATTCGCTTTGCATATTGGATAGGAATTTTCCGCAGAGCCTGCTGTACAAATACAACACCTACAATGATGGCAATTATGGCGAGAATGATAAGCAGCATAACAATAATTCTTAAGAATAGCTGCTCTCCTGCACCTTGGAACTGCTGAGCGTAAATCTGATTTACTGCGTTTGGAATACCAGCAACAATCCCTGCAAAGATGATAATTGAGATTCCGTTGCCAACACCCTTAGATGTAATTTCTTCTCCTAGCCACATTAGAAATGCTGTACCCGCTGTGAGCACAATGGCAATTATAACGTATGTGCCAAAGCTAGGATTTTTGATAAGCTGCAAGCCTGTCATTCGGTTGAAGCCAAATGACATTCCTCCTGCTTGAATCAAAGCGAGAACAATTGTGAAATAGCGTGTAAATTGAGCAAGCTTACGTCTGCCTACTTCACCTTGCTTGGACCATTCTGTGAATTTTGGTACAACATCCATTTGTAAAAGCTGTACGATAATGGATGCTGTAATGTATGGCATGATCCCCATTGCGAAAATGGAGAAGTTTTGAAGCGCGCCACCACCAAATATATTCATAAAACCAAACAAACTTGCTTGATCCTGCATTTGAAGCACTTTAGCATCTACATTTGGAACAGGTATGAAAGCACCTAAACGAAATACAACTAACATTAACAAGGTGAATAGAATTTTCCTTCTAATATCACCTACGCGCATAAAATTGGAGATTGTCTGAAACATTAATTAAATCACCTCAGTTTTACCGCCGGCAGCCTCAATCGCCTCTTTAGCAGCAGAGGAGAATTTGTTTGCTTTTACAGTAAGCTTTTTCTCGATGTTGCCTTTAGCAAGAATTTTAATTCCTGACTTCTCGTTACGTACAACACCTGTTTCGATAAGAAGTTCTGGAGTTACTTCAGTACCGTCTTCAAAGCGATTTAATGCGTCAAGGTTCACGATTGCAAATTCTTTACGGTGAATGTTAGTAAAACCGCGCTTTGGCAAACGTTGGAATAATGGTGTTTGACCACCTTCAAATCCAAGACGTGTACCGCCGCCAGAACGTGCATTTTGACCCTTATGGCCCTTACCAGCAGTTTTTCCGTTGCCTGAACCGATGCCTCGCCCAACACGGTTTCGTTCCTTGCGGGATCCTTCAGCAGGTTTTAGCTCATGAAGTTTCATAGTTGGCACCTCCTTATTATTCAAAAATGAATTACTGTTCTTTAACAGTAACAAGATGGGAAACTTTATTGATCATTCCGCGGATTGCTTCATTGTCAGTATGTTCAACTGTTTGATGCAATTTACGGAGTCCTAGTGCTTTGACAGTTTCACGTTGGCCTTCAGTACGGCCAATTAAGCTCTTAGTGAGGGTAATTGCTATTGTTTTCGCCATCATGATTCCCTCCTTAACCTAATAGTTCTTCTACTGTTTTATTACGTAACTTCGCTACGTCCTCAGCACGTTTTAAATTTTTAATACCTTCGATTGTTGCACGAACCATGTTGATTGGTGTGCTAGAACCAAGTGATTTAGAAGTGATGTCAGATACACCTGCAAGCTCAAGTACCGCACGAACAGGTCCACCTGCAATAACACCTGTACCTTCACTAGCTGGCTTTAATAAGATCTGACCGCCCCCGAAACGTCCGATAACTTCATGAGGAATAGTTGTTCCTACAATCGGAGCTACGATGAGGTTTTTCTTTGCATCTTCAATTGCCTTGCGGATGGCATCTGGAACTTCTTGTGCTTTCCCTGTACCAAAACCGACATGGCCATTTTTATCACCGACAACGACTAATGCTGTAAAACGGAAACGACGTCCACCTTTTACAACCTTCGCTACACGGTTAACTGTAACTACGCGTTCTTCAAGTTCAAGTTTGTTAGCATCGATTTGACGCATCTATTGTGTCCCTCCTTTTTCGATTAAAATTCAAGTCCGTTTTCACGTGCTGCTTCTGCTAAAGCTTTTACACGTCCATGGTATAAATATCCGCCACGATCAAAAACAACTGATTTAAATCCTTTATCAACTGCACGCTTAGCGATTAATTCTCCCACTTTTTGAGCCGCTTCAACATTACCTGTAGACTCGGGTGTAATATCTTTATCAAGTGTAGAAGCGCTGGCTAAGGTCACGCCTTTTTCATCATCGATCAATTGAGCGTAAATATTTTTATTGGAACGATATACATTTAGTCGAGGACGCATTTCAGTTCCACTTAGTTTAGAGCGTACACGTGCATGTCTTTTTTGACGCACTTTGTTCTTATCTTGCTTAGTGATCATTACGAGTCACTCCTTTCAAGTAGCCTAAGCGGCATTATTTACCAGTCTTACCTTCTTTGCGGCGTACGTTTTCACCTTCATAGCGAATTCCTTTGCCTTTATATGGCTCAGGCGGACGAACAGCGCGGATGTTGGATGCAAGTGCACCAACTTTTTCTTTATTAAAGCCTTTAACGATGATTTTTGTGTTAGCCGGAACTTCAATTTCAACTCCAGCTTCTGGTTCGAATTCGACAGGATGTGAATATCCTACGTTTAAAACAAGTTTGCTGCCTTGTTTTTGCGCACGGTATCCTACCCCAACTAGTTCAAGTGACTTTTCAAAACCTTTAGAAACGCCTTCCACCATGTTTGAAAGAAGGGAACGAGTTGTTCCATGAAGGGAACGGTGTTCTTTTGCTTCTGAAGGACGAGTAACATTAATAACATTATCTTCTATATTAATTGCGATATCTGAATTAAATGTATTTGTTAGTTCACCTTTAGGACCTTTAACAGTAACTGTAGAATCTTTCTTCGTCACAGTTACGCCTGCAGGGATTTCAATTGGCTTTTTCCCAATACGAGACATTTTCTTGCACCTCCGTTCTTCGAAAAGATATTACCATACGTATGCGAGTACTTCTCCGCCAACTTGCTTCGCTCTTGCTTCTTTATCAGACAATACGCCTTGTGAAGTAGATACAAGCGCGATACCAAGACCGTTTAGTACTTTAGGAACCTCATTAGCTTTTGCATATACACGCAAACCAGGTTTGCTGATACGCTTTAAGCCTGTAATGACGCGTTCATTGTTTGCACCATATTTCAAGAAAATTCGAATGATGCCTTGCTTATTATCTTCGATATATTCAACATCACGTACAAACCCTTCACGTTTGAGGATTTCAGCGATATCTTTTTTAATATTAGAAGCAGGAATTTCCAACTTCTCATGTCGGACCATATTCGCGTTGCGGATGCGTGTTAGCAAATCTGCAATTGGATCAGTCATAACCATTTATTTTACCTCCTTCCCAAATTCGGTCTTACCAGCTGGCTTTTTTAACGCCAGGAATTTGACCCTTATAAGCTAGTTCACGGAAACAAATACGGCAAAGTTTAAATTTACGAATGACGGAATGTGGACGGCCGCAACGTTCGCAACGAGTGTATTCTTGCACTTTAAACTTTTGAGTACGTTTCTGCTTTACGATCATAGATTTTTTAGCCACGTTTTCGCCTCCCTTATTTAGCGATTACTTTTGGAACGGCATTCCAAATGCAGTCAGTAGTTCACGAGCTTCTTCGTCGGTGTTCGCAGTAGTAACGATAACGATATCCATACCGCGAATCTTGCTCACTTTATCATAATCAATTTCAGGGAAGATGAGTTGTTCTCTAACACCTAGTGTATAGTTTCCACGACCGTCGAATGCTTTTTTAGAGATCCCACGGAAGTCACGTACACGTGGAAGGGAAACAGAAACTAGTTTATCAAAAAACTCATACATGCGCTCTCCGCGAAGGGTAACTTTTGCACCAATTGGCATACCTTCACGTAAGCGGAATCCTGCGATTGAATTTTTCGCTCTTGTTACAACTGGTTTTTGACCTGTAATTAAGCTAAGTTCTTCAACAGCATTGTCTAGAACCTTCGCGTTTTGTACAGCGTCGCCAACACCCATGTTGATTACAATCTTTTCAATTTTAGGTACTTCCATAATAGACTTGTAATTAAACTTGCTCATGAGAGCAGGAGTTACTTCTTTTTGATATTTTTCCTTTAGGCGGTTCATGTAGTGTACCTCCCTTCATCTAAGAACTATTTATCTAATGCTACACCTGATTTTTTAGCTACACGTACTTTTTT
Source organism: Bacillus sp. FJAT-49711 (assembly GCF_018343715.1). Lineage (GTDB taxonomy): Bacteria > Bacillota > Bacilli > Bacillales > Bacillaceae_C > Lederbergia. Next base: position 100,713 of record NZ_JAGYPL010000007.1, read on the forward strand.
GCCATTAACTACTTCATAACCAATACGAGTTGGTTCGTTTGTTTTAGGATCCAGCAACATCACATTAGAAACATGGATAGCCGCTTCTTGGTTGATGATTCCACCTTGTGGATTATCTTGTGAAGGTTTTGAATGCTTTTTAACAATGTTCACACCTTCCACAAGCACACGGTCTTTTTTCGGGAATGCAGCTAATACTGTGCCTGTTTTCCCTTTGTCTTTCCCTGTGATGACCATTACTTTGTCACCTTTTTTGACATGCATTGAATCGCACCTCCTTGATTGGTGAATCTAAATTTATTAAAGAACTTCTGGTGCTAAAGATACGATTTTCATGAAGTTGTTATCACGAAGTTCGCGAGCAACTGGTCCGAAGATACGAGTTCCTCGAGGAGCCTTGTCGTCACGAATTATGACGCATGCATTTTCATCGAACTTAATATAGGAACCATCCGCACGGCGCGCACCACTTTTTGTACGAACGATTACAGCTTTAACTACATCACCTTTTTTGACAACGCCGCCTGGTGTTGCTTGTTTTACTGTACAGACGATTACATCGCCAATATTCGCAGTCTTACGGCCTGATCCGCCTAGGACTTTGATTGTTAAAACTTCACGGGCACCAGAGTTGTCAGCCACTTTTAAACGAGATTCTTGTTGAATCATCTAGTTTACCTCCCTTCGGAACACTATATCCGAAACAATTAATTAAATAATGACTGCTTTCTCAACAACCTCAATTAAACGGAAACGTTTAGTTGCTGAAAGTGGGCGTGTTTCCATGATGCGTACAACGTCGCCGATTTTAGCTTCGTTTTGCTCATCATGCGCTTTGAATTTTTTAGAGTACTTTACGCGTTTGCCGTATAATGAATGCTTTTTGTACGTTTCTACCATAACAGTTACGGTTTTATCCATCTTGTCGGAAACAACGCGTCCTGTGTAGACTTTACGCTGGTTGCGTTCACTCATTTCGCAAACCTCCTCTCCGATTATCGATTATTAACTTCAAGCTCTCTTTCACGAATCACAGTTTTCATACGAGCAATTTCTTTGCGAACTTCGCGAAGACGGGCTGTATTTTCAAGTTGCCCAGTAGCTAATTGGAAGCGAAGGTTAAATAATTCTTCCTTCAATGTTTTTACATTTTGTTCAATTTCGGCAGTGGTTAAATCACGGATTTCTTTAGCCTTCATTACGTTCACCACCAATTTCTTCTCGTTTTACAAACTTACACTTGATTGGAAGTTTGTGCGCAGCAAGACGAAGCGCTTCACGTGCCACCTCTTCTGATACACCAGCAATTTCAAACATGATCTTGCCAGGTTTTACTACTGCAACCCATCCTTCAGGGGCACCTTTACCGGATCCCATACGTACTTCAAGAGGTTTTGCTGTATATGGTTTGTGAGGGAAAATTTTAATCCAAACTTTACCGCCACGTTTCATGAAACGAGTCATTGCAATCCTTGCGGCTTCAATTTGACGATTCGTAATCCAAGAAGCTTCTAGAGCTTGTAAGCCGTATTCGCCAAATGCAACTTCTGTACCGCCTTTTGCACGACCACGCATTTTTCCTCTGTGTTCGCGACGATACTTAACGCGTTTAGGCATTAACATGATTATTTTCCTCCTTCCACAGATTTTTTCTTTTCTGGAAGGACCTCTCCACGATAAATCCATACTTTAACGCCGAGCTTGCCGTAAGTTGTATCTGCTTCAGCATGTGCATAGTCGATGTCAGCGCGAAGTGTATGAAGTGGAACTGTTCCTTCGCTGTAGTGTTCAGCACGAGCAATATCCGCTCCACCAAGACGGCCGGATACTTGTGTTTTAATTCCAAGAGCTCCAGCACGCATAGTGCGTTGGATTGCTTGTTTTTGTGCACGACGGAAAGATACACGATTTTCCAATTGACGTGCAATGTTTTCAGCAACGAGTTTCGCATCTAGGTCAGCTCGTTTAATTTCAATAATATTAATGTGGACACGTTTGTTTGTTAATTCGTTCAATGCTTTACGCAATGCTTCAACTTCACTTCCACCTTTTCCGATAACCATACCTGGCTTAGCAGTGTGGATAGTGATGTTCACGCGGTTTGCAGCACGTTCAATTTCAACACTTGAAACTGAAGCATCAGACAAACGTTTTGTAATATATTCACGAATCTTAATGTCTTCGTGTAATAACGTTGCGTAATCTTTGTCAGCGTACCATTTGGATTCCCAGTCACGGATTACGCCGATACGCATACCGATTGGATTTACTTTTTGACCCACTAATTATCCCTCCTTCTTTTCTGATACCACGATTGTAATGTGGCTTGTGCGTTTATTAATTTGGCTTGCACGGCCTTGTGCACGCGGACGGAATCTTTTCATAGTCGGACCTTCGTCAACGAATGCCGCAGTTACTAAAAGATTGTTAATGTCCATATCATAATTGTGCTCTGCATTGGCAACAGCAGATTTTAAAAGTTTCTCCACGATTGGGGAGGCAGCTTTTGGTGTTAGTTTCAAAATTGCAACTGCTTCGCCCACTTGCTTTCCTCGAATAAGATCAACTACTAAACGTGCTTTACGAGGAGCAATTCGAACTGTTCTTGCAACAGCTTTAGCTTGCATCAGGATGCCCTCCTCTCATTAGCGTCTTGTTTTTTTATCATCAGCGGCATGGCCTCTATATGCGCGAGTTGGCGCAAATTCACCAAGCTTGTGGCCTACCATATCCTCACTGATATATACCGGTACATGTTTGCGGCCATCATAGACAGCAATCGTATTTCCTACGAAGTTTGGGAAAATAGTTGAACGGCGAGACCAAGTTTTAATCACTTGTTTCTTTTCGCTTTCGCTTAATTTCTCTACTTTTTTCATTAAATGCTCATCTACAAAAGGCCCTTTTTTTAGGCTGCGACCCATGGTTGAACCTCCCTTCGTGATTGCACTACGGTTCTTTCTATGAACCGTAGATTCATCCCGTTATTTTTTACGACGGCGTACAATAAACTTATCTGACTTGTTTGCTTTTTTACGAGTTTTATAACCAAGAGTTGGTTTGCCCCAAGGTGTAACAGGTGATTTACGACCGATTGGTGTACGGCCTTCACCACCACCATGTGGGTGATCGTTCGGGTTCATAACAGATCCGCGTACGTGTGGACGTTTGCCCAACCAGCGTGAACGACCTGCTTTACCGATATTTACAAGTTCATGTTGTTCGTTGCCCACTTGACCGATAGAAGCACGGCAAGTTGCAAGGATCATGCGAACCTCGCCTGAGTTAAGACGCACCAACACGTATTTTGTTCCTTCTTTACCAAGAACTTGTGCAGATGTACCTGCAGAACGGACTAATTGTCCACCTTTTCCTGGTTTTAATTCAATATTATGCACAACAGTACCAACCGGGATGTTAGCAAGTGGAAGTGCATTTCCTACTTTAATATCAGCATCTGGACCAGACATGATGTCCATGCCGACTTTCAAGTTTTTAGGTGCTAAAATATAGCGTTTCTCACCATCATGATAGTTGATTAGTGCGATGTTAGCGGAACGGTTTGGGTCATACTCAATTGTAGCAACGCGCCCTGGTATACCATCTTTAGTTCTTTTAAAGTCAATGATACGGTATTGGCGCTTATGACCACCGCCACGAAAGCGAACTGTAGTTCTACCTTGGTTGTTACGGCCGCCTTTTCTATGAAGAGGCTCTAGTAAAGTCTTCTCTGGTTTATCAGTTGTGATTTCAGAAAAATCCAAAGCTGTCATATTACGACGTCCGTTTGAGGTAGGTTTGTATTTTTTGATCGCCATTTTTTTCCCTCCTCTGAACTTTTTTTATTGCGTGATTATACTTCGAACAATTCAATTTCCTTGCTGTCTTTTGTTAATGTAACTATCGCTTTACGACGTTTATTTGTATAGCCACCGAAACGGCCCATACGCTTAAACTTGCCTTTGTAGTTCATTATGTTTACTTTTTCAACCTTAACTCCGAAGATGCTTTCAACTGCATCCTTCACTTGCGTTTTATTCGCCTTTACGTCTACTTCGAACGTATATTTTTTATCGACCATAATATCAGTAGATCGTTCTGTGATAACGGGGCGCTTTAATACATCACGTGCATCCATTATCCAAGCACCTCCTCTACTTTTTCGACTGCGGCTTTAGTCATGATCAGCGTGTTGTGGCTAACAACATCCAATACGGATACGTTATTCGCATCAACGACTGTCACTCCAGGAATGTTTCTTGCAGATAACGCAACATTCTCGTTAAGCACTTCTGTTACGACGAGCGCTTTTTTGCCAACTGGAAGGTTAGCAAGTACGTTTACAAATTCTTTTGTTTTTGGTGCTTCAAAATTCAATGATTCTAATACTACTACGCTTTCTTCCAAAACTTTAGCAGAAAGTGCTGATTTGATTGCTAAACGGCGTACTTTCTTAGGAAGTTTGTAGCTGTAGCTGCGTGGAACTGGACCAAATACTGTACCGCCTCCGCGCCATTGTGGTGAACGGATAGAACCTTGGCGAGCACGGCCTGTTCCTTTTTGACGCCATGGCTTACGACCGCCACCGCGAACTTCAGAACGGTTTTTTACTTTTGATGTACCTTGTCTTAATGAAGCTCTTTGCATAACGATCGCTTCGAAAAGAACATGGTTATTAGGTTCAATACCAAAAATGGATTCATTAAGGTCGATTTCACCAACCTTTGATCCAGCTTGGCTATATACTGCTACTTTCGGCATTCCTATTTCCTCCTTTCTTTAAACGATATTTATTTCACTTTAATTCCTGTTTTGATTTCAAGCATAGCTTTTTTAGGTCCCGGAACATTCCCTTTTACTAAGATAAGGTTACGCTCAGTATCAACCTTTACTATAGGAAGGTTTTGAATTGTAATTCTTTCTCCACCCATACGTCCTGGCAACGCTTTTTGCTTAAATACGCGCGCTGGGTCAACAGCTCCCATAGAACCTGGTCTACGATGGTAACGAGATCCGTGGGACATAGGTCCGCGTGATTGTCCATGGCGTTTAATTACACCTTGGAATCCTTTACCTTTAGAGATTCCAGATACATCTACTAAATCGCCTTCTGCAAAAATATCAACCTTGACTTCCTGACCAATTTCGTACTCATCTAAATTAATTCCGTCAAATTCACGGACGAAGCGCTTAGGTGCAGTATTTGCTTTAGCAAAATGCCCTTTTGCCGGTTTGTTTACTAGCTTTTCACGCTTGTCTTCAAATCCAAGCTGGACTGCTTCATATCCATCAGTTTCAACTGTTTTCTTTTGAAGAATAACGTTTGGAGCAGCTTCAATTACTGTTACAGGGATCAATTCACCATTCTCAGCAAAAACCTGCGTCATTCCGATCTTTCTTCCTAAGATTCCTTTGGTCATGAGTCACACCTCCTGATTTCCAATTAAATTTATAAATTATAGTTTGATTTCAATGTCAACGCCTGACGGCAAGTCTAATCTCATCAATGAATCTACAGTTTGTGGTGTAGGATTGATGATGTCAATTAGACGTTTATGTGTGCGCATTTCGAATTGCTCACGAGAATCCTTATATTTGTGCACCGCACGAAGAATTGTGTATACAGTTTTCTCAGTTGGCAATGGAATTGGTCCTGAGACATTTGCACCTGAACGTTTTGCTGTTTCAACAATCTTCTCAGCTGATTGATCAAGAATTCTATGATCATATGCCTTTAATCTAATACGAATTTTTTGTTTTGCCATTACTTTCCCTCCTTTTCGCCTATTTTAAAATAGACATACTCCGTGAAAATTTCCCACACACTCGCCATGGCAAAGCGGCCGGGTGTGTCAGCAACCTTCCACATCATAGCAGTCAAAAACCAACATTATTTATTATACATAGATTAGTTGGTCAATGCAATATTTAATGAATAAAATCACTATTTTTCGCACCTGTTTTATTATACAGATGTGAAAGCACAATATCAATAGTAGATTTTTTAGAAACTCCATTAATATTCCTTATTATATATAGAACTGTTTTTTAGCTTTACAGAAAATTTTTTTATGAAAAGAGTTTACAAAACTTCGACGTATGTATAATATGGTTAATAAGTTGCATTAGGGAAACTTATTGTCATAAGGTAATATTAATTTGATTCGGCTAATATTTTATAAAAAGGCTTTGTAAGTACTTCCGCTAGTCATTCTCAATCGAGTGGAAACGTTACTTACTCATTATAAAAAAGAAAGTAGGAGAATAGGAGAATGAAAAAAAAATTTATTTTAACCACGTTTATGCTATTTTTAATCATTTCCGCAACAACAGCTTGTTCAAACGCGAATGCCACTAAGAACAACAGTGATGGCATAGTGAATGTGACAGCCACAATTGGAATGATTACTGATGTCGTTAAAGAGGTTGGTGGAGAGCATGTAAATGCAGTAGGTCTCATGGGTTCTGGAGTAGATCCACACTTATATAAAGCTTCTCAAGGAGATATTAAAAAGTTGGATCAAGCGGATGTTATCTTTTATAACGGGCTTCATCTTGAAGGAAAAATGGTTGAAATCTTCGAAAGAATGGCTAAAGAAAAACCAACCGTTGCAATATCTGATAATATTGATCGATCCACTCTACGTTTAGGGGACGAAGAGATGGAAACAGAATATGACCCTCACATTTGGTTTAATGTGGCACATTGGATAAAGGCGACAGAAAGCGTTCGCGATAGCTTAATTGAATATGATCCAGCTCATAAAGAAGACTATCAAGAAAATGCGGCCAACTATTTAAAGCAATTAGAGGAACTAGATTATGAAGTTAAAGAAAAAATTTCTACTATTCCTGAATCAGGGCGAGTACTTGTTACAGCACATGATGCTTTTGGGTACTTTGGAGATGCATACGGAATTAAGGTAATGGGGTTGCAAGGAATTAGTACTGCATCAGAAGCAGGCACGAAAGATCTAATTGAATTACGTGATTATTTAGTGGATAACAAAGTTAAAGCTGTGTTTATTGAATCGAGTGTTCCGCGTAAAGCGATTGATGCTGTCATACAAGGAGCTGGCAAAAAAGGACATAAGGTCGAAATTGGAGGAGAATTATTCTCCGATGCAGTGGGCGAAGACGGAACCCCTGAAGGAACTTATATTGGTATGATCCGTCATAACGTAAATACAATTGTTAACGCACTTAAATAGGAGGGAATGGCTATGAATTCTCCATTAAATATAAATGATTTATCTGTTGCTTATCAAAAAAAACCGGTACTTCGAAATATTACTTTCGACGTACCGGAAGGAAAATTAATTGGAATCGTAGGACCGAATGGGGCCGGGAAATCCACCCTCATCAAAGCTGCACTAGGATTAATTCCCCGTCTAACTGGATCTGTAGAAATATATGGACGTCCTTATCGTCTTCAGCGAAAAATTATCGGCTATGTCCCGCAAAGGGAATCCGTTGATTGGGACTTTCCGACAAATGCATTGGATGTTGTCATGATGGGACGATATGGGCATTTAGGTTGGATAAAAAGACCGGGGCGCGCGGAAAAAAACTTTGCAATGGAGTGTTTAGATAAAGTAGGTATGGCAGACCTCGCCGCAAGACAAATAAGCCAACTTTCAGGTGGTCAGCAGCAACGCATTTTTTTAGCTCGAGCTCTTGCACAGGATGCAAAGTTATATTTTATGGATGAACCCTTTGTAGGAGTAGATGCAGCAACGGAAAAAGCCATTATTACTTTATTGAATGAACTAAAAGCTGAGGGAAAAACAGTACTTGTTGTTCACCACGATCTTGCAACAGTTAAAGATTATTTCGACTGGGTGCTTTTGTTGAATATAGAATTGAAAGCTTTTGGGCCAACAAATATTGTATTCACTCCTGAAAAATTACAGGAAACATACGGCGGAAAACTAGCCATGCTTGAAAACGACAATCAATCCTCTCTGATCATTACGTAAAGGAAGGTGAACAAAATGCTTGATGAATTAAAAATCTTTTTAGATCCTAATACACAGTGGATCTTATTTGGCAGCATGTTGCTTGGATTATGCAGTGGAGTCATTGGCATTTTCGCCTATTTGCGAAAACAATCATTAATGGGAGACGCTTTATCTCATGCTGCTCTCCCAGGTGTTTGCATTGCCTTTATGCTAACAGGTTCAAAGTCAGTGTTTTTCTTTTTAATAGGTGCATCGATAGCAGGAATTATTGCAACATTTGGCATCGGTTTTATTACCCGCCATACTAGAATTAAACAAGATTCCGCTTTAGCTATTGTCCTAACTGTTTTTTTTGGTCTTGGAATTGTTCTCCTAACAGAGATTCAGCAAAGTGGAACTGGAAATCAAAGCGGCTTAGATAAATTTTTATTCGGGCAAGCAGCTGCTTTAGTATTATCAGATGTTTTAATTATGGCCGTTGCCTCCATTGTATTAATAAGTGTATGTATTCTTTTCTTTAAAGAATTTAAAATAACGAGCTTTGATCCTGGGTTTGCGAGTGGAATGGGATTCCCCGTTGCATTTTTAGAACAGATGATTATGCTTCTGATTGTTATGGCGGTTGTTATTGGCATCCAAGCAGTTGGTGTTGTGCTAATGTCTTCATTGCTTGTTACCCCTGCCGTTTCAGCAAGATACTGGACAGAAAAATTGAGCGTCATGGTATTCTTGTCCGGAATCTTTGGAGCATTAAGTGGTATGGCTGGAACGTATATAAGTGCGAGCGGCAACAACTTGCCTACTGGTCCAATCATTGTCCTTGCTGCGACCGTATTCTTTATTCTATCCATCATATTTGCCCCACGAAGAGGATTATTATCTAAACTTCTAATACACCTTTTGGCGAAACGTTCAGTAAAAACATCTAAAGTTAAGATAAAAGGAAAGGAGAGGACGGTGTGAGTGCTGTTTGGATTATTGTAACTGGAGCTTTGGTAGCAAGTGCCTGTGGTCTTGTTGGATGTTTTCTTGTCTTGCGTAAAATGGCGATGATCGGAGATGCAATCAGCCATGCTGTTCTTCCAGGCATCGTAATCGCCTTTCTTATTAGTGGGTCAAGGGACTCATTAGTTATGCTGTTTGGAGCTGCAATAATTGGTCTTATTACCGTATTTCTCATCCAACTCTTCACCCAAAGCGGTGTGCAATCAGATGCATCAATCGGCGTAGTGTTTACAGCCTTATTTGCAGTTGGAATTCTCCTCGTCAGCTTGTTCACAAGGGATATCGATTTAGATTTAGATTGTGTTCTTTATGGTGAGATCGCCTATGTACCATGGAACACGATTGACTTTATGGGTATTGGGATCGGTCCGAAAGCTATTTGGGGTGTCGGTCTCTCTTTGTTGCTAAGCGTAATCGTTATATCTTTATTCTATAAACAGTTTAAAATTTGTTCTTTTGATCCAGCAATGGCTGCTGCCGTCGGAATCCCCGTCGCTTTGTTTCATTATTTGCTTATGGGACTTGTTTCCATTACAACGGTTGCTTCATTCGAAAGTGTTGGAGCCATCCTTGTAGTTGGAATGCTCGTCGTACCACCTGCTACAGCGTATCTATTAACAGAAAAACTAAGTCGAATGATATTTTACACAATCATCATTGGCTGTGTCAGTTCTATTATTGGTTATTACTTCGCAAGTATATTGGATGCCTCCATAGCAGGATGTATGATCTGTGTAGCGGGAGCTATATTTATTCTTGCTCTACTTTTTTCGCCGTCACACGGAGTTATTATGCGCAAATTAAAACAAAAGCAATTAATTCATGAGGCTGTCTGATAATTATAGTAAGTAAACCTTATATGAAAAAGCACGTACTTGGTTCTTAACGAAGAAAAAAGCAGCAGGGAAATAAATTCCTTGCTGCTTTTTATTGTTATTATTTTTGGATTGTTGATACAACGCCAGAACCAACTGTACGTCCACCTTCACGAATAGAGAAACGAGTTCCGTCTTCGATCGCGATTGGTGAAATCAATTCAACAGTCATTTCAACGTTATCACCAGGCATAACCATTTCTACGCCTTCTGGAAGATGAACAATTCCAGTTACGTCAGTTGTACGAAAGTAGAACTGTGGGCGATAGTTTGTGAAGAATGGAGTGTGACGTCCACCTTCTTCTTTAGATAGTACATAAACTTCTGCTTTGAAGTTTGTATGTGGTGTGATTGTACCAGGCTTTGCTAATACTTGACCACGTTGGATGTCTTCACGAGCAACCCCACGAAGAAGGGCACCAATGTTGTCACCAGCTTCTGCATAATCAAGAAGTTTACGGAACATTTCTACTCCAGTAACAACAACTTTTCTAGATTCTTCAGCAAGACCGATGATTTCAACTTCTTCACCGACTTTAACTTGTCCACGCTCTACACGTCCAGTTGCAACTGTACCACGACCTGTGATTGAGAATACGTCCTCAACAGGCATCATGAATGGTTTGTCAGTGTCGCGTTCTGGAGTTGGAACGTACTCATCAACTGCATCCATTAATTCAACGATTTTTTCTTCCCACTCAGCTTCTCCTTCAAGAGCTTTAAGAGCAGAACCTTTAACAACAGGAATGTCGTCGCCAGGGAAATCATATTCAGAAAGAAGATCGCGAATTTCCATTTCTACTAACTCAAGAAGTTCTTCATCGTCAACCATGTCACATTTGTTCATGAATACAACGATGTAAGGAACACCTACGTTACGAGAAAGAAGAATGTGCTCACGAGTTTGTGGCATTGGGCCATCTGCAGCAGAAACAACAAGAATTGCTCCGTCCATTTGAGCAGCACCAGTGATCATGTTTTTAACATAGTCAGCATGTCCTGGACAGTCAACGTGTGCATAGTGGCGTTTTTCAGTTTCATATTCAACGTGAGAAGTTGAGATTGTAATTCCACGCTCGCGCTCTTCAGGAGCGTTGTCGATCATGTCATAACCTTTAGCTTCTCCGCCGCCGCGCTTTGCCATAACAGTTGTAATCGCAGCTGTAAGAGTTGTTTTACCATGGTCAACGTGACCAATAGTACCAATATTAGCATGTTCTTTGGAACGATCAAATTTAGCTTTAGCCATTTGAAAATCCTCCTTTTATTTAAGAAAAATAGTAAGTATGAGAGGCGCTTTAAAACTAGAATAGAAATTTTAAAGCGACTCCTAGCATATCTAATAGTAGTTATACTTGATTAATGGTTTAAAATCAATTATTCACCGCTATTTTTTTTGATAATTTCTTCCGAAATAGATTTCGGTACTTCTTCATAATGATCAAAGAACATTGTATAAGTTCCACGACCTTGTGTATTAGAACGAAGTGATGTTGCATAACCAAACATTTCAGCAAGAGGAACGAACGCTTTAACGACTTGTGCGTTTCCACGAGCTTCCATTCCTTCAACGCGTCCACGGCGTGATGTAATATCACCCATGATATCTCCGAGGTATTCCTCAGGGATTACGACTTCAACTTTCATGAGTGGCTCAAGTATAACAGGATTACATTTTTTCACAGCGTTTTTAAGTGCCATAGAAGCTGCGATTTTAAATGCCATCTCACTGGAGTCAACATCATGATAAGAACCGTCAAATAATCTTGCTTTAACGTCGATTAATGGGTATCCGGCAAGTACACCGTTTGCCATTGAATCTTCAAGTCCAGCTTGTACAGCAGGGACATATTCACGAGGAACAACCCCACCAACGATTCCATTTTCAAATTCGAAGCCTTTTCCTTCTTCGTTAGGGGAGAATTCAATCCATACATGACCAAATTGTCCACGACCACCGGATTGGCGAACGAACTTACCTTCTACTTGAGCAGAAGTACGGAATGTTTCACGATATGATACTTGAGGAGCACCAACGTTTGCTTCTACCTTGAATTCACGTTTCATACGGTCAACAAGGATGTCTAGGTGAAGCTCACCCATACCTGAGATAACAACTTGACCTGTTTCAGGATTTGTTTCTGCACGGAATGTAGGATCCTCTTCCTGAAGCTTCGCAAGCGCAGAACCCATTTTGTCTTGGTCTGCTTTAGATTTCGGTTCAATTGCAACTGAGATAACCGGTTCAGGGAATTCCATAGACTCTAAGATAACTAAATCTTTTTCGTCACATAGTGTATCACCCGTACCTGTATCTTTTAGACCAACCGCTGCTGCGATATCTCCACTATATGCAGTAGAAATTTCTTCACGGTGATTGGCATGCATTTGTAGGATACGTCCGATACGTTCGCGTTTACCTTTCGTGGAGTTTTGAACGTAAGATCCAGAGTTCAAAGTTCCAGAGTATACACGGAAGAATGTTAGACGACCAACATAAGGGTCTGTCATTACTTTGAAAGCAAGTGCCGAGAATGGCTCGCTATCGTCAGCATGACGAGCAACCTCTTCTTCTGTATCAGGTACAATCCCTTTAATAGATTCAATATCAGTCGGTGCAGGCAAGTAATCAAGAACTGCATCAAGTACTTTCTGAACACCTTTGTTTTTAAACGCTGTTCCGCAAAGAACTGGGTAGAATTCTACCTTCAATGTAGCTTGACGGATAGCAGCTTTTAATTCTTCGACAGAGATTTCTTCTCCCTCGAGATATTTCATCATAAGTTCTTCATCAAAATCGGCAACAGCTTCAATTAAGCCTGCCCGCATTTCTTCCGCTTGGTCACGCAGATCTTCAGGAATTTCTCCTTCAACAGCATCAAGTGCTGAATCTCCTTCGTAGAACCATGCTTTCATTTCTACAAGGTCAACCATACCTGTGAAGGTATCTTCTGCACCAATTGGAAGTTGAATTGGATGCGCATTTGCTTGTAGACGATCATGAAGTGTTTTAACAGAGTAAAGGAAGTCCGCACCAATTTTATCCATTTTATTAACGAATACAATTCGTGGAACACCATATGTTGTTGCTTGGCGCCAAACTGTTTCAGTTTGAGGCTCAACGCCTGATTGAGCGTCAAGTACAGTTACAGCTCCATCAAGTACACGAAGAGAACGTTCAACTTCTACTGTGAAGTCTACGTGTCCTGGTGTATCGATGATATTAACACGGTACCCTTTCCATTGTGCTGTTGTAGCAGCAGATGTAATTGTAATTCCGCGTTCCTGTTCCTGTTCCATCCAGTCCATTTGTGAAGCACCTTCATGAGTTTCACCAATTTTATGAATGCGCCCTGTATAGAAAAGAATACGTTCGGTAGTAGTTGTTTTACCGGCATCGATATGAGCCATAATTCCGATATTACGTGTCTTTTCTAAGGAGAAGTCTCTAGGCATTTCGTATTTCTCCTTCCTGGGATGAGTAGTAAAATTTTATATAATGATATCTTACCAGCGATAATGTGCGAATGCTTTGTTTGCTTCCGCCATTTTATGCATGTCTTCACGTTTCTTAACAGAAGCTCCAGTATTATTAGCTGCGTCCATAATTTCATAAGCTAGACGCTCTTCCATCGTTTTTTCTCCGCGAAGACGAGCGTAATTTACTAACCAACGCAACCCTAAAGTTGAACGGCGGTCCGGACGAACTTCAACTGGTACTTGGTAGTTGGCACCACCTACACGGCGAGCTCTAACTTCCAATACTGGCATTATATTTTTCAACGCTTGATCAAATACTTCCATTGCATCCTTGCCTGTGCGGTCTTGGATAAGTTCAAATGCTGAATAAAGAATAGTTTGTGCTTTACCTCTTTTACCGTCTACCATAAGCTTGTTGATCAGACGTGTTACAAGCTTTGAGTTGTGAATCGGATCTGGTAGTACGTCTCTTTTTGATACAGGTCCTTTACGTGGCATCGGTGTTCCTCCTTTCGATGATTCTATCTAATCATTTATTATTTTTTTACTTTAGGCTTTTTCGTACCGTATTTAGAACGGCTTTGTGCACGTTTTTCAACACCAGCAGTATCAAGTGCACCACGAACGATATGGTAACGTACACCCGGTAAGTCTTTAACACGGCCTCCACGGATAAGCACAACGCTGTGCTCTTGTAGGTTATGGCCGATACCAGGGATATAAGCAGTTACCTCAATTCCGTTTGTCAAACGAACACGCGCATATTTACGCAATGCTGAGTTTGGTTTTTTCGGAGTCATAGTACCAACACGTGTACATACACCACGCTTTTGCGGTGAAGATACATTTGTGTTCACTTTCTTAAAGCTGTTATAACCTTTGTTAAGTGCTGGAGAGTCAGAAGTTGTTACTTTTGATTTTCTATTTTTACGCACTAGTTGGTTAATTGTAGGCATTTTTGTTCCTCCCTTCACATTTGTTTAAGTCCACACATCCAGGTGGTTCTTTTTAAGGCAAAAAACAAGTTTTTGCAGGTGAATCAACTGCAAAAACACCTTTAATAAATAATGGCAACAGTCGTTGCTCCAACATCAATGCCGCATGCTTTCCCAAGCTTTTTCATAGAGTCCACTATTGTAATAGGAACATCCATTTCTTTAGCCGTGTGAATAATACTTTCCGTAATTCGCGGATCCGCATCGGATGCCACGAAAACTTCTTGTACATGCCCTGATTTAAGAGCTCTTACTGTCTGTTTTGTTCCTACGATCACATTTGAAGCCTGTGACACTTTTTCATAAGACATTTTCAATATCCTCCAAAGTTACAGGTATAATGATAGGAGCACCTTGAATATATTATCATCTGTCATTTTCTATGTCAATAAAAACATAAAAAATAATAAGAAAAGCGTAAGCGCCTTGCCCATCGTCGACGTTCCTTTTTCTGCCTTCGACTGAGATAAACGAAACACGATGAGCCTGCAAGGCGAATCGATGTTGACTACGCAAGCGAGAAGGACAAGAAGTTTGCTAGACGATAGGCGCTGGAGCTAGACAGCAAAAAGTTATGTTTAAAATATAAACTTAACTTTACTATTCTTTAATTCAAAGTATTGCTAGTCGGCGTTTATACCGACTAGCAACATATGATATAAGCTTTTAAACTACTCTGCACTCACTGCTTCGTCTTCTGCCATAACTGAAACTGCTTTGCGGTAACGTTGCATTCCAGTTCCTGCTGGTACAAGCTTTCCGATAATGACGTTTTCTTTCAAGCCGAGCAATTCGTCTCTCTTTCCTTTGATGGCAGCGTCTGTAAGAACGCGAGTTGTCTCTTGGAAAGATGCAGCAGAAAGGAAAGAGTCCGTTTCTAAGGAAGCTTTTGTAATACCAAGCAACACTGGACGACCCGTTGCAGGTTGTTTTCCTTCCAGCAGTGCTTTTTGGTTGGCATCCGTAAATTGATGGACATCAAGTAGTGTACCTGGCAATACATCTGTATCACCTGCATCAGATACACGCACTTTCCTAAGCATTTGGCGAACCATCACTTCAACGTGCTTATCGCCAATTTCAACCCCTTGCATTCGATATACCTTTTGTACTTCAAGAAGTAAATACTCTTGAACAGCGGCAACATCACGAATGCGAAGTAGTTCTTTCGGATCAATGGAACCTTCTGTTAATTCATGACCACGTGTAACATGATCATTAACTGCAACTTTTAAACGTGCAGTATATGGTGCGTTATATGTGCGTGATTCAATCTCGCCTTGAACAACAATCTCGTGCTGACGATCGCGTCCTTCAGAAATAGAAGTAACGACACCGCTAATTTCAGAAATAACAGCAACCCCTTTAGGATTACGTGCTTCAAACAACTCTTGGATACGTGGAAGACCTTGTGTAATATCGTCTCCCGCAACCCCTCCTGTATGGAAGGTCCTCATCGTCAACTGTGTTCCTGGTTCCCCGATTGATTGGGCTGCGATAATACCTACAGCTTCACCAACATCAACGACTGAGCCAGTAGCTAAATTACGGCCGTAGCATTTTTTACAGACGCCATGGCGGGTGTTACATGTAAATGCAGAACGAATCCAAACTTCTTGAATTCCCACATTTTCAATTTCCTTCGCCAAATCTTCGTCAATAAGTTCATTCTCTGACACAAGAACTTGGCCTGTTTCGGGATGAACGATTTTTTTCCTTGCATAGCGACCAATTAAGCGTTCTTCGAGAGGCTCTATTACTTCAGTACCATCTTTCAACGCAGCTACTAGGAGTCCTCGATCTGTTCCACAGTCGTCTTCGCGAACAATGACGTCCTGTGCAACATCAACAAGCCTTCTTGTTAAATATCCAGAGTCAGCTGTTTTCAATGCTGTATCCGCAAGACCTTTACGAGCTCCGTGAGTCGAGATAAAGTACTCTAAAACAGTTAGTCCTTCTCGGAAACTAGATTTGATTGGTAATTCAATAATTCTACCTGCCGGGTTGGCCATCAGACCACGCATACCTGCAAGCTGAGTAAAGTTAGAAGCGTTACCCCTCGCTCCAGAGTCACTCATCATGAAGATAGGGTTCAATTTTTCTAATGTTTTCATTAGTTTACTTTGAATTGTATCTTTAGCAGCACTCCAGATAGCAATGACACGGTCATAACGTTCTTCCTCAGTGATGAGACCACGCTTAAATTGCTTCATGACATTATCGACTTTATTTTGAGCTTCATTCAAAATCGTTTCTTTTTCGGCTAAAACTACGATATCCGATACTCCGACTGTAATCCCTGCCTTAGTTGAATACTTAAATCCAAGGTTTTTCATACGGTCTAGCATCTTCGAAGTTTCCGTAATTTGGAAACGTTTAAAGATCTCAGAGATGATATTCCCTAAAATTTTCTTTTTGAATGGTTCCACTAGTGGTTGTTGTTTGATAAATTCAGCAACATTAGTGGTCGATGGTACAAAATATTTGTCAGGTGTATTACCTTCTAAATTTTCATTAGTCGGTTCATTAATATACGGGAACGATGGTGGAAGAATCTCATTAAAGATCAACTTACCTACAGTTGTCACTAACAAGCTGCTTCTTTGTTCTTCCGTAAATCTTTCATTTTTCAATGAGCTTGCTTGAATCGCAATTCGAGAATGGAGATGTACATATCCATTTTGATACGCAATTAGGGCTTCATTCGTATCTCTGAATACCATTCCTTCCCCATCAGCACTTTCACGCTCTAGCGTTAGGTAGTAGTTACCAAGTACCATATCCTGAGATGGAGTAACAACAGGTTTTCCATCACGCGGATTTAGAATGTTTTGAGCTGCAAGCATCAATAAACGTGCTTCTGCTTGTGCTTCCGCAGATAACGGTACGTGAACGGCCATTTGGTCTCCATCAAAGTCAGCGTTATATGCTGTACAAACGAGTGGGTGGAGTCTAATGGCTCTACCTTCTACTAATGTAGGTTCAAATGCTTGAATTCCTAGTCTATGAAGAGTTGGTGCTCTGTTTAATAAAACTGGATGTTCACGAATAACATCTTCAAGTACATCCCAAACTTCTGGTTGAACTCGCTCTATTTTTCGTTTTGCACTTTTAATATTGTGTGCTAATCCTTTTTCAACTAATTCCTTCATGACAAAAGGTTTAAATAGTTCAAGAGCCATCTCTTTCGGTAAACCGCATTGGTACATTTTTAAGTTAGGACCAACGATGATAACCGAACGACCGGAATAGTCAACACGTTTTCCGAGTAAGTTTTGACGGAAACGTCCTTGTTTTCCCTTCAACATATGAGAAAGGGATTTAAGCGGACGGTTACCTGGACCCGTTACAGGTCTTCCTCTTCTGCCGTTATCAATCAAAGCATCGACAGCTTCTTGAAGCATCCGTTTTTCGTTTTGAACGATAATGCTAGGTGCACCAAGGTCTAGAAGCCTTTTTAAACGGTTGTTGCGGTTGATTACACGTCGGTAAAGGTCGTTTAAATCAGAGGTGGCAAATCGGCCACCTTCGAGCTGTACCATAGGACGCAACTCAGGTGGAATTACAGGAAGAACATCTAAAACCATCCAATCAGGTTGGTTTCCTGAATGACGGAACGCCTCAAGTACTTCCAAGCGTTTAATAGCTCGGGTACGGCGTTGTCCTTGGGCAGTTTTGAGTTCATCTTTAAGTTGTTCCACTTCTTTTTCAAGATCGATATCTTGAAGAAGTTTCTTAATAGCTTCTGCACCCATTGATGCTTGGAACTGTGTTCCATATTTCTCACGGTATGCACGATATTCTTTTTCAGAAAGAAGCTGCTTTTTATCTAAAGTAGTATTTCCTACATCCGTTACAACATAGGATGCGAAATAGATGATTTCTTCCAGAGCACGCGGGGACATGTCGAGGACAAGTCCCATACGGCTTGGAATGCCTTTGAAATACCAAATATGTGAAACAGGTGCGGCTAGTTCAATATGACCCATTCTTTCACGGCGGACTTTCATACGTGTTACTTCAACACCACAGCGATCACATACGACTCCCTTATAGCGTACACGCTTATACTTTCCGCAATGACATTCCCAGTCCTTCGTAGGACCAAAAATACGTTCACAGAACAAGCCATCTTTTTCTGGTTTCAAAGTACGATAGTTAATTGTTTCTGGCTTTTTCACTTCACCGAAAGACCAAGAACGGATCTTATCGGGTGAAGCAAGACCGATTTTCATATACTCAAAATTATTAACATCCAGCAAGGGGCCTACCTCCCTTTTCGTCTACAGGTTTTACCCTTAATGCTAATTTCAAGGAATTATTCATATGATGCTGCCGTTTCTTCTACTTTAGCATCTGGAGCAATATTCAATGTATCTGCCTGATTGACATCGTCGTCATCATCCAGGTCGCGCATTTCTATTTCTTCTTCATCTCCTGAAAGGATTTTTACATCCATACCAAGACTTTGAAGTTCTTTGATTAATACTTTAAATGATTCAGGTACGCCTGGTTCAGGAACATTTTCGCCCTTCACAATCGCTTCATACGTTTTCACACGTCCAACAACATCATCTGATTTAACCGTTAGGATTTCTTGAAGTGTATAAGCTGCACCGTATGCTTCAAGTGCCCAAACTTCCATCTCTCCAAAACGCTGTCCACCAAATTGTGCTTTACCACCAAGTGGCTGTTGGGTAACAAGCGAGTAAGGTCCTGTTGAACGAGCGTGCAGCTTATCGTCAACCATGTGCGCTAGTTTGATCATGTACATGACCCCTACAGATACACGGTTATCAAAAGCTTCTCCCGTTCTACCATCATAAAGGACTGTTTTGGCGTCGTTCGCCATTCCTGCTTCTTCAATCGTTTCCCACACGTCTTCCTCAGTTGCACCATCGAATACTGGGGATGCCATATGAAGACCGAGACTTCTAGCTGCCATTCCTAAGTGTAATTCTAGTACTTGCCCAATATTCATACGAGATGGCACCCCAAGTGGGTTTAACATGACATCGACTGGAGTTCCATCAGGCATATATGGCATATCTTCTTCAGGGAGGATACGGGAAATAACCCCTTTGTTACCATGGCGTCCTGCCATTTTGTCCCCTTGGGAGATTTTTCGTTTTTGAACAATATAGACGCGAACAAGTTGATTTACTCCTGGTGGAAGTTCATCACCATCTTCACGGTTGAAAACTTTCACGTCTAATACAATTCCGCCTCCGCCATGTGGTACACGAAGGGATGTATCACGAACTTCACGTGCTTTTTCACCAAAAATAGCGTGAAGGAGACGTTCCTCTGCAGTCAGTTCCGTTACACCCTTCGGAGTTACTTTACCGACTAGCAAATCACCATCTTTTACTTCTGCACCAATTCGGATAATTCCACGCTCATCAAGATTGCGCAGTGCATCTTCACCAACGTTTGGAATATCACGTGTCATTTCTTCTGGTCCAAGCTTTGTATCACGAGCCTCGGATTCGTATTCTTCAATATGGATAGAAGTATAAACATCATCCTTAACGAGACGTTCGCTCATAATGATCGCATCTTCGTAGTTATATCCTTCCCATGTCATGAATGCGACAAGGACGTTTCTTCCAAGGGCAAGTTCACCTTTATCCATTGAAGGACCATCACCTAGGATTTCTCCTTTAGTTACACGATCTCCTACACTTACAATTGGACGCTGGTTGTAGCATGTTCCTTGGTTAGAACGAATAAACTTTTGCATACGATATTTGCGCAAATCACCTTTTACTTCTTGACCGTCAACTTCTTGAATGTTGCGGACCCATACTTCACGAGATTCAACATGCTCAACGATTCCATCATGCTTACAAATCACCGCTGCACCAGAATCCTTCGCTGATACATACTCCATACCCGTTCCTACTAGAGGAGCTTCCGGCTGCATGAGAGGAACAGCTTGTCGCTGCATGTTCGCACCCATTAGAGCACGGTTCGAGTCATCATTTTCCAAGAAAGGTATACAAGCTGTCGCTGCAGACACGACTTGTTTCGGTGATACATCCATATAATCTACACGTTCTCTTCGTACAACCGTGTTTTCACCGCGGAAACGAGCTATGACTTCCTCATTTATAAATCCACCATCATCAGATAACGGAGCATTCGCTTGAGCTACAACATAATTATCCTCTTCGTCCGCAGTCAAGTAATCAATTTGCGGTGACACTAACCCTGTTTCCGGATCAACGCGACGATATGGGGTTTCTATAAAACCAAAACGATTAACCTTCGCGAAAGATGATAATGAGTTAATTAAACCGATATTCGGTCCTTCTGGCGTTTCGATTGGACACATGCGGCCATAATGCGAGTAATGGACGTCACGCACTTCCATACCGGCACGTTCACGTGTTAATCCGCCTGGTCCAAGTGCAGAAAGACGACGTTTATGCGTAAGCTCTGCAAGCGGGTTTGTTTGGTCCATAAACTGAGACAGCTGAGAACTGCCGAAAAACTCTTTTATAGACGCAATGACTGGACGAATATTAATCAATTGCTGTGGAGTGATCGTGTTAATATCCTGAATGGACATACGTTCTCTTACGACACGCTCCATACGAGATAAACCAATTCTAAACTGATTTTGCAATAATTCACCTACAGAACGAAGACGTCGATTACCAAGATGATCGATATCGTCTGTGTCGCCTACATCATAGAGCAAGTCAAAGAAATAGCTGATAGATGAGATAATGTCTGCAGGTGTAATATTTTTGATGCCTTCCTCAACATAGGCATTCCCAATTACATTGATGACCTTATCATCATCTTCATGAGGAGCATAAATTTTGATGGACTGAACAACAATATCTCCATCTAATACTCCACTATGTTGGTTATATGTTTTAAAACCAGTCCCATTTTCCAAATGAGAAATTATTTTATCTAAATTACGGCGATCAAGCAGTGTTCCTTCTTCAGCAATAATTTCTCCTGTTTCCGGATCTGCTAAAGTTTCAGCCAAGCGCTGGTTGAAAAGACGATTTTTAATGTGAAGCTTTTTATTTAATTTATATCGTCCAACACTCGCAAGGTCATATCTTTTCGGATCAAAGAACCTAGAAACTAGTAAGCTTTTTGCATTTTCTACTGTTGGAGGTTCACCAGGACGAAGGCGCTCATATATTTCAAGCAATGCTTTTTCAATGCTCTCCGTATTGTCTTTTTCAAGTGTATTACGGAGATATTCATTGTCACCTATAAGATCGATGATTTCTTGATCAGAACCAAATCCTAATGCCCGCAAAAGAACCGTAACAGGTAATTTCCTAGTACGATCGATGCGTACATAGACAACATCCTTGGCGTCTGTTTCGTATTCTAGCCATGCACCTCTATTAGGGATGACTGTAGCTGTAAAACCTTTTTTACCGTTCTTGTCAAGCTTTCCGTTATAGTACACACTCGGAGAGCGTACAAGCTGCGAAACAATTACTCGCTCGGCACCATTTATAATAAAGGTACCCATTTCAGTCATTAGCGGGAAATCACCCATAAATACATCTTGGTCTTTCACTTCACCTGTTTCTTTATTAACAAGGCGGAGTTTAACCCGTAGTGGAGCGGAATAAGTTGCATCACGCTCTTTTGATTCTTCTACAGAGTATTTAGGTTCTCCGAGACTATAATCGATAAATTCCAAAGAAAGATTTCCGGCAAAATCCTCGATTGGCGAGATGTCCTGGAACATTTCCTTTAAGCCCTCATCAAGAAACCATTGGTAGGAAGAAGATTGGATTTCGATTAGATTCGGCAGCTCTAAAACTTCGCTGATTCGCGCAAAGCTTCTGCGCTTCCTATGCCGTCCGTACTGAACTAGTTGACCTGTCAACTGATTCACCCCTCAAATCATGCGTTATAATGATGCATTTCATCTGGATAAACCAGAAAAAATGTTGTATCATAGAACAAAAAGAAAAATGGTTTTGCTGGAAAACCACATTTTTCACATGACGAACTATTATTTTATAATCTTTTCCAACTTTGCCAACTTCCATACAATTTATTATGAAATTGACAATAGATTAGAAAACACTATATTCGCATCTTACAATGCTATCACAAGGTCATATGCAAGTCAACATTTTAATGTTCTCAAAATATAGTAGCCTTTCTTTTTCGCAACCACTTCTGCATTCCCAAATATTTCTTCTAGTTTTGCTTTTGCGGATGGAGCACCTTGTTTTTTTTGAATGACTACCCATAACTCACCATCGGATTCTAAGTGGTGGAAACTTTGTTCAAAAATAGAATGAACAACTTCCTTCCCTGCCCGAATAGGCGGATTCGTTAAAATCGTTGAAAACTTTTCCTCGATTACATTTTCCAAACGATCACTTTCATAAATGCTTGCATTATCAATATCATTTTGTTCGGCATTTTCTTTAGCAAGCCCGATCGCCCTTTGATTCACATCGACCATATGAATGACTCGATCGGGTAAATCCTTGGCGATGCTCAACCCAATTGGACCGTAGCCACACCCGACATCCAGTATAGGGCCTGATATTTTTGGAGGTTCAAAGGTATCTATTAATAAACGGGATCCAAAGTCCACTTCACCTTTTGAAAAAACACCTTGGTCTGTTTTAAAACGAAATAAATGATTCCGCAATTCCACATTCCAAAATTTCGGATCACTTGCAACTTCAGGTTCGCGCGTATAATAATGGTCTGCCATAATATTCCCACCTCCTAGGCGGTAAAAATCTAGCGAAAAAAAGCCCGCTTTATAAGCAGCGAGCTTTTTTATTTTCCAGATGATTACTTAACTTCGATGCTAGCTCCAACTTCTTCAAGTTTAGCTTTAATTTCTTCAGCTTCTTCTTTAGTTGCGCCTTCTTTAACTGGTTTAGGAGCGTTGTCAACAAGTTCTTTTGCTTCTTTCAAGCCAAGACCTGTAACTTCACGTACAACTTTGATAACTTTAATTTTTTGAGCACCAGCGCTAGCAAGTACTACGTCAAATTCAGTTTGTTCTGCAGCAGCTTCGCCACCAGCAGCACCGCCAGCTACAGCTACAGGAGCAGCAGCAGTTACGCCAAATTCTTCTTCGATCGCTTTAACTAGATCGTTTAATTCAAGAACTGTCATTTCTTTGACAGCTTCAATGATTTGTTCTTTAGTCATGATTTATTTCCTCCGTTAAATTAATTTGTTTTTTTATATGACTTGTTCTTTCTCTGTCCAGCTACAACGCCTATCGACTAGCAAATTTCTTGCCCTTTTCCCTACGATAAGTCAACATCGACTCGTACCTCGTCGTGTTTCCTTTATCCCAGTCAAAGACCCTGAAATTTGTACGTCGATGACCAAGGCGTTTCCGCTTTTCTATGCACCTTGTTCTTCTTTTTGGTCTGCAACAGCTTTAGTTGCAAGAGCCAAGTTACGAATAGGAGCTTGTAGAACGCTAAGCAACATGGAAAGCAATCCTTCGCGAGATGGAAGTTCTGCAAGTGCTTTGATTTCTTCAACTGTTGCAATATTTCCTTCAATTACACCAGCTTTGATTTCAAGTGCTTCATTCTTTTTCGCAAAGTCATTCAAAATTTTCGCAGGAGCTACAACGTCTTCCGTGCTGAACGCAATTGCGTTTGGTCCTGTCAAAGATTCATTTAAACCTGCAAGTTCAGCAACTTCCGCTGCACGGCGTGTCATAGAGTTTTTATACACTTTGAATTCAATACCCGCTTCGCGAAGTTGTTTACGTAGTTCAGTTACTTGTGCAACTGACAATCCACGGTAATCAACTACAACTGTAGAAACGCTTGATTTAAATTTCTCAGAGATTTCTTGCACGATTTGTTTCTTTTGCTCAATTACTCTGCTCATCCTTACACCTCCCAAGATTCCAGATGGACATTTATACCGACACAGAAAAACCTCCACATATAGACATGGAGGTTTCATGCGTCAATCATTCAGCCAGATTGATTATATATCGCAATGACCTCGGTAGGAAATTAAGCTTTTAAAGCACCTACTGTCTACGGTACAAATGTTTTATTATTTTTTTCAACAGATAGTATTCTACCAGGTTTTTCGCTGGCAGTCAACTATTTTTTATACTGAAGAAGGATCAACTTTTACGCCAGGTCCCATTGTTGAAGTAACTGTTACGTTCTTCATGTAAGTTCCTTTTGCAGCAGATGGCTTCGCTTTTAACAATGTATCGAAAATAGTAGCAAAGTTTTCAACTAGCTTCTCTTGATCGAAAGAAACTTTACCGATTGGAACATGGATAATACCCGCTCTATCAACACGGTATTCAACTTTACCAGCTTTAATTTCATTGATAGCTTTCGTTACATCAAATGTAACAGTACCTGTTTTCGGGTTTGGCATTAAACCTTTTGGTCCAAGAGTACGGCCAAGTTTACCAACTTCACCCATCATATCTGGAGTAGCAACGATTACATCGAATTCGAACCAACCTTGGTTGATTTTATTGATGTATTCTGAATCTCCAACATAATCAGCACCAGCAGCTTCTGCTTCTTTAAGTTTCTCACCTTTCGCAAATACCAACACGCGTTGCGTTTTACCTGTACCATTTGGAAGTACAACTGCACCACGAATTTGTTGATCTGCTTTCTTAGGGTCTACTCCTAAGCGAAATGCCGCTTCAACTGTCGCATCAAATTTCGCATAGTCCACTTTTTTTACAAGTTCAACTGCCTCATTGATTGAATAAGCTTTTGAACGATCAACTTGCTTTAAAGCTTCTACATATTTCTTACCTTTTTTAGCCATTAATATTTCCTCCTATAATGTGGTTTTAGCGGAATAACCTCCCACGAATAGAGGAAGGCCGAAATCCGGCCTCCCTCCAACAACGACCTTGCTTACAATCAAAATCAGTCTTCGATTTTGATACCCATGCTGCGCGCAGTGCCTTCAACCATAAGCATAGCAGCTTCAACGCTGGCTGCGTTTAGGTCCGGCATTTTTGTTTCCGCGATTTCGCGTACTTTATCGCGTTTTACAGTCGCAACTGACTTTTTATTTGGTTCACCAGAACCAGACTCGATTCCAGCTGCTTTTTTAAGCAAAACAGCAGCAGGTGGAGTTTTTGTGATGAATGTAAAAGAACGGTCTTCAAATACCGTGATTTCAACTGGAATGATTAGACCAGCTTGATCTGCTGTACGAGCATTAAACTCCTTACAGAATCCCATGATATTTACACCTGCTTGACCTAGTGCCGGTCCAACTGGCGGAGCCGGATTCGCTTTGCCTGCAGGAATTTGTAATTTTACAAGCTTAATTACTTTTTTAGCCACGAGACACACCTCCTTAAGTCCGTGATGTGGTAATTGGGTCTTCACCCTCCCACTCAACATATCAAAATATAAGAAATTATTTTCTTAATCAGCTCTCTATTAGAAGCATACTGACCTAAAAGATATTATCACTTTTCACAATAGATTTCAAGTTGTTTCAAATTATAATTTGTCAATTTGAGTGAAGTCTAATTCAACAGGCGTTTCCCGCCCAAACATATTAACCATCACTCTAGCTTTTCCTTTTGTTTGGTCCAAATCTTCAATTTTTCCAGTAAAATTCGCAAACGGCCCTTCTTTCACCGTCACCGTTTCACCAGGTTCAAATTGTACTTCAACACGCTTTTCATCTATTCCCATCCGCTTTAAAATAAAAGAAATTTCTTCAGGCAATAATGGAGTCGGCTTCGAGCCTGACCCTGATGAACCAACAAACCCCGTTACTCCCGGTGTATTACGCACGACATACCATGAATCATCCGTCATGATAATTTCAACTAATACATATCCCGGAAAAACCTTTCTTTTTACAACTTTCTTTTTACCATTCTTAAAATCAGTCTCTTCATCTTCAGGGACAATCACCCGAAAAATTTTATCTTGCATGCCCATTGACTCTACGCGTTTTTCAAGATTTGCTTTAACTTTGTTTTCATAGCCGGAATAAGTATGGACAACATACCAGTTCTTTTCCATCTAATAGGACTAAGCGTCCTTCCCTCCCTACTTGCACTTTTTAAAATTTTTAACCAAATGAAAAAACCCGTTGACCGGGCTTTAAATACTCTGTATCTATATTTTTCATTATACCATGAGAAAGTGTATATTATACAAGCTTCAAGGTAAAATAAGAATTTATAATCCAAGTATAAAACGAATCGATTTTGAGATAATTTGGTCGATCCCTGCAAAAAATAATGCTAGGATTGTAACTGTTACCACGACTGTAATCGTATAGCCTGTAAGTTCCTTTCGCTTCGGCCAGCTAACTTTTCTCATTTCTGAGCTTACGTGGCGAAAGAATTGGGTTAAGCTTGACATGATCGTACCTCCAAGTAAATAGCTGCTTATAAAGCGTGTTCAAAAGAACACTTCTTATATGTGAGTGTATGCTATTTTGTTTCTTTGTGAATCGTATGCGCATTACAGCTTTTGCAAAACTTCTTTAACTCAAGACGTGTAGCATCTTCTTTATTCTTATCCGTCATATAATTGCGCGAGCCACATACTGCACAGATTAAAGCAACCTTCTTTTTCACTTGCAGCACCCGCTCTCCCAATTATCTAATAAAAAATATCACGGAAGTTCATTTCTGTCAATACAGTGAAACTTCGATCTGTGGGAGATTTTTATTATCTTGAACTGATTTTTAAAAGAAATCAGGCTAAATTTGCCGCGTCTTGCGGCTGCTTTCAAGTGGCCACTATCCTGTTGCTGGAGTCAATCGCACTTTACACAGTTGATTTCAACCTACACTAAATCTTACTGTCCATTCATGCATTTATATATTACACGCTGAATTCATGCAGTTCTAAATAGCGCTCGAGCTTTCTCTTTACTCTTTGTAAAGCGTTATCAATTGATTTTACGTGACGATCTAATTCATCCGATATCTCTTGGTATGATCGCCCGTCTAAGTATAGCGCTAACACCTTTCTTTCTAAGTCACTAAGCAGCTCCATTACTTTTTCTTCAATATTATTCAATTTTTCTCTATTGATTAGAAGTTCCTCAGGATCAAGGATCTTTGCACCAGAGATCACATCCATTAATGTGCGATCTGATTCTTCGTCATAAATGGGCTTGTCCAAAGAAACATAGGAATTAAGTGGGATGTGTTTTTGTCGGGTGGCTGTTTTGATTGCAGTGATAATTTGTCTCGTAATGCAAAGCTCGGCAAAAGCTTTAAATGATGAAAGCTTATCTTCTTTAAAGTCTCGAATAGCCTTATAAAGACCGATCATGCCTTCTTGCACGATGTCCTCTTTATCTGCTCCAATTAGAAAATAAGATCGGGCCTTTACTCTAACAAAATTGCGGTATTTTTTTATGAGGTAATCTAGTGCTTCGCTTTCTCCTTCGTGAATCAGTTCGATCAATTCTTCATCTTCTAACAAATCATATCTGATGTCGTCGTCTATTCTGATATTTGAGATCACCGTATCCCCACCCTTGAAAACCGTAGATAAAACTATTATACATGACAAAATTTTCTAGCGTCAACTAGTCATTTTTCCCCACGCCGCCATTTTTCGAAAATTGTTGCAACTTCATCACTCAATGGAATTTTCGATGCGGGAAATTTTTCTCTCGTTTTTTCAAGCCGCTTTCCGATCTTTCGATCAATGGCTTCTACTTCTATCAATAATTCCCGCGCCGAAATTCTAAGAGCCCCTTGTCCAAAAATGGCCCATTGTTCTGTAAAATCTGAAGTGGCAACATGGATTTGCGTTCGAATATTACTTAATTCCTTCGCTAATTTTTCAATCCGCTCGTCCGCTGTTTCTTCAGCTTTCGTATAAATGACATCTATTTTATGCTTTCGATACTTTTTTTCGACTCCCTTAACCTCATAAGCATCAAAAACTACGATTACTTTATATCCGGTATAGCCTTGATAGTCTGCTAATATTTCAATTAAGCGATCCCTTGCGGCAGCAAGATCTTTCTTCTTTAGTTCAATCAGTTCGGTCCACGCACCGATGATATTATAGCCATCGACAATAAGGATATCCATTTGTTAATCCTCGATTGGATTCCGTTTTCGATGAACTTCATACATAAGCAAAGCAGCCGCAACTGAAGCATTCAGTGATGTAACATGCCCGGCCATTGGCAAATGGATTAAAAAGTCGCATTTCTCCCTAATTAAACGGCCAATTCCTTTGCCTTCACTTCCAATGACAATAGCAAGCGGCAGCGTAGCATCCATTTTCCGATAATCTTGACTTCCTTTAGCGTCCGTTCCAAATACCCAAATACCGCGTTCCTTTAATTCATCAATCGTTCTGGCAATATTCGTAACACGTGCTACGGGTATATATTCGATCGCTCCTGTAGAAAGCTTAGCAACCGTAGCGGTCAAACCAACTGCCCGCCGCTTCGGAATAATGATGCCGTGCACACCTGCTGCATCTGCTGTACGTAATATAGAGCCTAGATTATGAGGGTCTTCTAATTCATCTAAAATAAGAAAAAATGGATCTTCGCCCTTTTTAGAAGCATATGCAAATAAGTCATCCACTTCAGCATATTGGTAGGCGGCTACTTGAGCTATAACACCTTGATGATTTTCTTTCGTGTTTTGTTCAAGCTTTTGCTTTGGAACGTATTGAATTAAAACGTTGCGCTCTTTCGCAAGTTTTACAATTACTTGCATTTGTCCTTTTTGAGATCCTTCAGCAATCCAGATTTTATTAATATCCCGGTCCGATTTCAACGCTTCAATAACAGGGTTTTTCCCCGCAATCCACTCCTGACTCATGCTGTTCCCACTCCCCCGGTTTCAATCTTATTAATTGCTTCATCAATAATTTCAGTTAATCGATTATGTTCATTCGCCAAATATACCCAGCCAATCACCGCTTCAAAAGCGGTGCTATGCCGATAAGTGAGGACATCTGTATTTTTAGGGATTGTCCCAGACTTAGCGTTTCTTCCCCGTTTCATAACATTCATTTCTTCTTCATTTAAAAAATTTTCTTCAATCATTTTCTTTAATACACCAGATTGTGCTTTAGCCGATACAAAACGGGTCGCCTCCCGGTGAAGCCGATGTGGTCTTGTTTTACCATTTTGTAAAAGGTAATGTCTGATAAACACATCATAAACGGCATCACCGATATAAGCGAGCGCTAAGCTATTCAATTGCTTATAGTCTACTTTTTTATCAGGCAGATTCATGTTGATTAGCCCCGTTTCCATCTTGTACCTTGTGGTGTGTCCTCAAGAATAATATTCATTTCCTTTAATTGACCGCGAATTTGATCCGCACGTTGAAAGTTGCGATTTTTTCTCGCTTCCAACCGCTCATTGATTAGTTGATCAATCTCTTCGTCAAGCAACTCAGCAGCATCCAGTTGTAAACCTAGAACAGAAAATAATTCTTCAAATGTATTCATGAAGGATTCAATCACTTTAACAGACGTATTTTCTTCCATCAAATAATAATTAGCTTGTTTCGCGAGCTCGAATAAAATAGAGATTCCATCTGCTGTATTAAAATCATCATCCATTTCTTTTACAAAATCATTTTTCAAGTCCGAAATTTTACGCAGCCATTCCTCGTCATTTGTTGTTAAATTTGCACTTACATTTAAACGATGCTTTAAATTTTGGTAAGATGTTTTCAACCTTTCAAGACCAGCTCCGGCATTTCTTAACAATTCATCTGTAAAATTGATTGGATTACGATAATGAACAGCCAACATAAAGAATCTTAAAACTTGAGCATCTACATGTTTTAAAATATCGTTGACAAGAACAAAATTGCCTAGAGATTTCGACATTTTTTCATTATTGATGTTGATATATCCATTATGCATCCAATAACGGGCAAATGTTTTGCCAGTAAGCGCTTCTGATTGGGCGATTTCATTTTCATGATGCGGAAAAGTTAAATCTTGCCCGCCCGCATGTATATCGATCGTATCCCCCAAGTATTTTCGCGCCATAGCAGAGCACTCGATATGCCAGCCTGGCCTGCCCTCGCCCCATGGACTATCCCAGGAAATTTCGCCTTCTTTCGCCGCTTTCCATAATGTAAAATCCAATGCATCTTCTTTGTTTTCTCCCGCTTGAATTCGGGCGCCAATTTTTAAATCATCTACTGATTGGTGAGAAAGCTTTCCGTACCCATCAAAATGTCTTGTTCTATAATAAACATCTCCATTTGATTCATAAGCGAAACCTTTTTCAATCAATGTGTCTATGAATTCAATGATGATATCCATATTTTCCGTTACGCGCGGATGAAGATTCGCCCTCTTGCAGCCTAATGCAGATACATCTTCGAAGAATGCTTCTATAAACCTCTCTGCAACCGTCGGAACATCTGTACCAAGTTCAGCTGCCGCTTTAATAAGCTTATCGTCAACATCAGTAAAATTAGAAATAAAGTTCACGTCATAACCACGGTATTCCAAGTATCGGCGAACTGTATCAAATACGATAGGCGGTCTCGCATTTCCGATATGAATGTAGTTATAGACGGTCGGACCGCACACATACATTTTTACTTTTCCTTCTTCTAGCGGAATAAACTCTTCTTTTTTTCGAGTAAGCGTATTGTAAATTTTAATGGCCATCGATCGTGGCTCCTTTCGCGTTTTCCTTCTGTAATTGGGAGATTTCTTCTTGCAATCCGGAGATCTTTTTTTCCATTTCTGTGCATCTATCCGAAATTGGATCCGGTAAATCACAGTGATCCAAATCTTTTATTCTTACTCCGTCTCGGACAACAATCCTTCCTGGTATTCCGACAACAGTGGAATTAGGAGGTACATCTTTCAAAACAACGGAACCTGCTCCTACTTTTGAATTTTTCCCGATTGTGATATTTCCTAGCACTTTGGCGCCCGTTGCGATGAGGGTATTATCCTCCAAAGTCGGATGCCGCTTCCCTTTTTCTTTTCCGGTTCCGCCTAGAGTCACCCCTTGATAAACTGTTACGTTATCACCTATACGGCATGTTTCTCCAATCACGACTCCCATCCCGTGGTCTATGAAGAAGCGGCGCCCGATGATCGCACCGGGGTGAATCTCAATTCCTGTAAAAAAACGATTAATTTGAGAAATCATTCTTGCAGCAAAATACCATTTATTCTTATATAATGCATGTGCCACTCGATGCGCCCAAATGGCATGCAAACCTGAATACGTTAGGATAACCTCTATACTAGTCCTAGCAGCAGGGTCCTGGTCAAATACCGTATCTATATCTTCTTTCATTCGCTTGAACATAGTTATGACCCCCTTTATTAGAAAAGCGAAAGCGCCTTGCTTATCGACGTACAAACTTCAGGGCCTTCGACTGAGATAAAGGAAACACGATGAGCCTGTAAAGGCGAATCGATGTTGACTTATCGTAGGGAGAAGGACAAGAAGTTTGCTAGTCGATAGGCGCTGGAGCTAGACATAAAATATATATAAAAAAACGCCTCTGAAAGAATCAGAGACGCTTTTGGCGCGGTTCCACTCTGGTTGGGCACAGCTTATTAAAATACGGCACCCCAGCTCCTCTTGATAACGACAAGATTACCGCCAGCACCTACTTAGTTTCCCTGTTCGGATTAGGACTCAGAGGGGCACTTCAAAAAATGAGTAGCTGGTCCCGCTCTCAGCCGGTGGCGGTACTCTCTGATCAGCATCATTTTTTTACTTTTCCTCGTCAACGTTTTGATTATAAACTTAATATATTATATTTTTGTCTAATTGTTAACCCTTCAAGCGCTCTAGTCGTCTTTTTATTTTTTCTTTGCCTAATAATTCTATCGCGTTTGGAAGTTCCGGTCCATGTGTTTGCCCTGTTACCGCTACGCGAATAGGCATAAATAGCTTTTTACCTTTTTGTCCTGTTGATTTTTGGACTGCTTTTATTGCTTGTTTTATACCATCTGCCTTAAATGGTGTAAGGGCGTCGACCTCGTCATAAAATGCGCTCAGCACTTCAGGCACCTGCTCCTCATCCAATACAGCTTTAGCTTCTTCATCATAATCGATTTCATCTATAAAGAACATGCTTGATAATTCTACGATTTCCGCCCCATAGCTCATTTGTTCCTGATATAGTGCTATTAAGCCTTTTGCCCAATCTTCCTCTTCTTGATTTAACTGCTCACTCACAAGTCCAGCTTTTACTAGGTGAGGTAATGCGAGAGCAACAACCTCATCTAATTCTAGCTTTTTCATATACTGATTATTCATCCAAGCAAGCTTTTGTTTGTCAAATAATGCAGGAGATTTTGATAAGCGGCTAGCATCGAAAATCTTAATAAATTCCTCTTTTGAAAAAATTTCTTCTTCGCCTTGTGGAGACCATCCAAGCAATGCAATAAAGTTAAATAAAGCTTCAGGTAAATAGCCTAGGTCAGCGTATTGCTCAATAAATTGAATAATTGATTCGTCGCGCTTACTTAGCTTTTTACGGCTTTCATTGACTATAAGTGTCATATGACCGTATGTTGGAGGTTCCCAATCAAATGCCTCAAAAATCATTAATTGTTTTGGAGTATTTGAAATATGATCATCTCCGCGGAGGACATGACTAATCTTCATCAGATGGTCATCGATGGCTACAGCAAAATTATAAGTTGGAATCCCATCTTTTTTAACAATAACAAAGTCTCCAATACCATCAGATTCAAAGGAAACTTCATCTTTCACCATATCAGTGAAAGCATACACTTTACCAGCAGGTACTTTAAAGCGGATGCTCGGTACGCGTCCTTCCGCTTCTAGTGCAGCTTGTTCTTCCTTGGAGAGATGAGCACATTTCCCCGAATAGCGCGGCATCTCACTGCGTGCTATTTGCGCTTCACGCTCTTTTTCTAGTTCCTCTTCGGTACAGTAACATTTATAGGCTAGACCGCGGTCTAAAAGCTCATCGTAGTATTTTTTGTATATAGCAACACGTTCAGATTGCCTATATGGACCATAGCCGCCGTCTTTATCTATACTTTCGTCCCAATCAATTCCTAGCCATTTTAAGTACTTAAGCTGACTCTCTTCTCCGCCCTCAATATTTCTCTTCAAATCTGTATCTTCAATTCTTATAAGGAATGTTCCACCCATATTGCGTGCGAATAAATAATTAAAAAGTGCTGTACGCGCATTTCCGATATGCAAATGACCCGTTGGACTCGGGGCATAGCGCACTCTCACGTCATTTGACATTTTTTTGCCTCCATTCAAAATCACAGTCTTTTTATTTTACAATAATTTTTAACGCTTTTGTATTAATATAACCGCCTGAGAAGCGATTCCTTCCTCACGGCCCACAAACCCAAGACGCTCTGTTGTAGTCGCTTTGACATTCACTTGAGATATATCTGCCTCTAATAGTTCCGCGATTCGCTCCCTCATTTTATCAATATGCGGAGC
This sequence comes from Bacillus sp. FJAT-49711, assembly GCF_018343715.1. GTDB lineage: Bacteria > Bacillota > Bacilli > Bacillales > Bacillaceae_C > Lederbergia. Next base: position 134,454 of record NZ_JAGYPL010000007.1, read on the forward strand.
CATTTTCGGCTTTTGCGCCATGATTGTGCAATCTATATTTACGAGAGAGTACCCACGCTCTTTTACTAAATGCCACACATGAACCAAAAGCTTAGCAGAATCAGCATCTTTATATTCTGGATCTGTATCAGGGAAATGTCTGCCGATATCCCCTTCTCCAATCGCGCCAAGACAGGCGTCCGCTACTGTATGTAAAAGCACGTCCGCATCAGAATGCCCAATCAAACCTTTATTGTAAGGGACCTCAATTCCACCAATTATTAATGGACGACCTTCTGCAAACTCGTGCACATCAATGCCTTGCCCAACTCTAAACATTTATGTATTCTCCTTTACTGTTGTTGTCTTTTCCTTAAAATAGCCTCCGCAAAATAAATATCCTCAGGTGTCGTCAATTTAATATTATCGTAGTCGCTCTCAACGATTTTTACAGGATAGCCGCCTTTTTCTACGAGAGATGCTTCATCTGTCCCTAAATATCCTTCTAATTTTGCTTGCTCATGTGCGCTTTGTAACACGGAAAAACGAAAAGCTTGTGGAGTTTGTACCTGCCACAAGCTGGATCGGTCTACCGTTTCAATGACTTTGAGATCAGTTGCTTTTTTAATCGTATCCTTAACTGGAACAGCCGCTATCGCTGCACCTTCTTTCCTCGCACATTCAACGAGACTCGATATAGTTTTAGGACGAATAAAAGGTCTAGCTCCATCATGAACAAGAATGATTCCATCTGCCTCAGCGGCTTTCAATCCATTATAAACGCTGTATTGCCGCTCGCTGCCACCTAAAACTATGTGAATCTTAGGATAGCGGCTTTGAATATCTTTAAAAAACGGCTCATCATCCGGTTGAATAACGAGAATGATTCGACTACAATAAGGATCTTTTTCAAAAACATCAAGTGTATGAAGAATAATGGGTCTTCCTGCCAGATTCATCAATAATTTATTATACCCTGCACCCATTCTCTTCCCAGAACCCGCAGCTGGAATAATCACTTGATAATTCATTACTTTTACCCCTATTCTCGTTCCCGTTGAACTATATTATAATGCTTTCTCTAATATCTTGGGCTTCGCAAAAATCATACGTCCAGCCGATGTTTGCAGGACACTTGTCACAATTACATCAATCCGTTTCCCAATGTAATTTCTGCCCTCTTCTACTACAATCATCGTCCCATCGTCTAAATAAGCAACACCTTGATTATACTCTTTCCCATCTTTAATCACTTGTACATTTAACTCTTCGCCTGGCAGTACAACAGGTTTCACTGCATTAGCGAGATCATTGATATTTAATACATTTACGTTTTGAAACTCACATACTTTATTTAAATTATAATCGTTTGTAACTACGACCCCATCTGTCAATTTCGCTAATTTTATCAGCTTGCTATCCACTTCCTGAATATCCTCAAAATCAATTTCATACATTTCTACCTGAACATCTATTTCTTTTTGAATTCGATTGAGAATATCAAGGCCCCGTCTTCCTCTATTGCGCTTCAAAGCATCAGATGAATCCGCAATATGCTGAAGCTCCTCCAGAACAAATTGAGGAATGACTATTATCCCATCTAAAAATCCAGTTTGGCAAATATCGGCAACACGACCATCAATAATGACACTTGTATCTAATATTTTTAACTGTTTGGCGGGAATCTCTTTTTCCGTTTCTGATCCATCTGATCCTCTTTTCTTGCCACTGCGATTGATTGAAAAAAGGCTTGTAAGTTCATCACGTTTTTTAAAGCCTACCTGGAATCCTAAATATCCAAGCAGTAAAGTCAACAAGATTGGAACATACGTATTAATAATAGGTATTTCCATTTGATTAATGGCCAAACCCGCTAAAAATGCGACTATTAAACCGAAAGTGAGACCAAGACTACCAAATAAAATGTCTGTAATAGGAGCTTTTACAAGCCGATCCTCGAGCCATTTTACTCCATTGACAATAAAATCAACCGCCCAAAAAGTTAATAAATAAAAAATAATTGCACCTATAATAGCTGAAATATACGGATTATTGATTAATGCCACACTATCCAATTTTACCAATTTTAATAATTCGGGAATAAGAAAAATCCCAAGGGTCCCGCCGAGTAGTAAAAAACATGCTTGCACAATTCTTTTTAACATACATTCCTTCACCTCCTTCTTTTAATTATGAACAATTAACGCGCTTTAAAACCGTGGGGTTGTAAATATTTTCCTTCGCTAACGTAAGAGCCTCTATAAAATAGGAGTCTTCATTTTAATATAACATTATTTGTAAATAATCTCCTTCACCAAAAGGTAGCAATTTTATATATTAATGTCAATTTTGGAGTAGGACAAATAGTCTATTTTTATAAGAAAGACACAAGCGCCGCATTCATCGACATACTAACTTCGGGGCATCAGCCTGAAATAAAGGAAAGCGATGAGTCGGTTATGATGACTCTGATACCTTATTGTAAAGTTTGCTAGTCGATAGGCGCTGGAGCTGGACAGCCGTTTAAAAATATTATTTTCTATGCAAATGCATATTGAAGTGCTTCACCTACAGTATTAACACCAATAACCTCAATTCCAGCGGGCACTTTCCATCCCCCTATATTATTGGCCGGTATGATGACTCTTTCAAATCCCAGTTTTGCCGATTCTTGAACACGTTGTTCAATTCTCGAAACACGACGCACTTCCCCTGTTAATCCTACTTCACCGATGATGCAATCCGTGGCTCTCGTTTGTTTATCACGAAAGCTAGAGGCAATGCTTGTAGCAATTGCTAGGTCAATCGCAGGTTCATCCAGCTTCACTCCACCTGCGACTTTTAAATAAGCATCTTGGTTTTGTAATAATAATCCTACTCTTTTTTCTAAAACTGCCATAATTAATGATACTCGGTTATGATCAATACCCGTTGCCATTCTTCTTGGATTTCCAAAGCTAGTTGGGGAGATTAGTGCCTGAATTTCTACTAATACTGGTCTAGTTCCTTCCATGGAGGCAACAACGGTGGAACCGGAAGTGCCTTTCGATCTTTCCTCTAGGAAAATCTCCGATGGATTCGCTACCTCTTCCAAGCCTGATTCCTTCATTTCAAAAATCCCCATCTCATTAGTCGAACCGAAACGGTTTTTTACAGCACGCAGTATTCTATATGTATGGTGTCTTTCACCTTCAAAATAGAGTACAGTATCAACCATATGTTCCAGTAAACGCGGACCTGCAATGGCCCCTTCCTTTGTTACGTGGCCAACTATGAAGATGGCTATACCTTTCGTTTTCGCAATACGCATTAATTCCGCTGTACATTCTCGGACTTGTGATACACTTCCGGGAGCGGATGTGACCTCTGGATGATAGACGGTTTGAATGGAGTCTATCACTACAAATTGAGGAGATAAATTTTCAATTGTTTGGTGGATCATTTCTAAATTTGTTTCTGAATAAATATACAGTTCAGGGGATGATACATTTAGTCGATCGGCTCTAAGCTTTGTTTGCTTAACAGACTCTTCACCGGAAATATAGAGGACCTTTGGATTTACAGCTGCCAGTTGTGCGGAAACCTGCAGAAGCAATGTTGATTTACCGATTCCTGGATCGCCGCCGATTAAGATGAGGGACCCTGGGACAACTCCTCCGCCGAGTACACGGTTTAATTCTTTTAATTCTGTCGTCACACGTGGTTCATTTTCTGTTTCAATTGAAGTGATGGGAGATGCTTTCGAAACTTCTTCAGTTGAGGTATGTTGAAATGATCTTCTTGGCTGTTTCCCAATTATATCGACTTCTTCAACCATTTGATTCCATTCCCCACAACCGGGGCATCTCCCCATCCACTTAGCTGATTCATACCCGCAAGCTTGACACATAAACTTTGTTTTCTTTTTTGCCATCTTTTTCTCCCTCTTTTAATATAAGCCCTTTTCCCAGCCATTGTTGTTATTTGCTTTAAATATTAATAGTGAGAAATACATTCTATTCCTTGGAGACTGATATTAAAAGCTCCATAAGAACTTCAAAACTTCCTTATTAAGGATAAAAGCCGGCTTTTTGGGCTTGTACAAACAATAAATTCCCTTAATATAAAACGAATGACCCGCCGCTTAGGTTTCAAAAAAAATGAAAGACGCCTGAACAACTAAGAAACAACCAGGGTACACATTAAAAATCAGTGTACCCTGGCTTTTTGCTTAAGCAACTTCTGCTGAACTTATATTTGCTTTAACAAAAATACCTTCTCCTTAAATTAGCTCTTTACGAGATGGATTTTTCAGCTGATTTTTCAGTCGATTTTACTGTAAACTCTCCCTTTTCAACATCAATCAAAATATGTTGCCCTGTTGAAATATTACCTTTTAGTAATTCCTCTGATAAGCGATCTTCTATAAATTTCTGAATCGCCCTTCTTAGTGGACGTGCTCCATATTCAGGGTCAAAGCCCTCATCTGTAATTTTTTCTTTTGCTGCATCCGTCATTTCCAAATCCATTTCCTGCTCTTTTAGCCGCTTCATTAATTGTTCCGCCATAAGTGTAACAATTTCTTTCAAGTGCGGCTTTTCAAGAGCATGGAAAACAATAATTTCATCGACACGATTCAAGAATTCCGGACGGAAGGCTTTTTTCAATTCTTCCATTACTTTGCTCTTCATGTCTTTGTAATCTTGTTCACCGTCTTGAATACTGAATCCAACATACTTATTCCGTTTTAAAGATTCAGCCCCAACGTTTGAAGTTAAAATTAACACGGTATTCCTAAAGTCAACCGTTCTACCTTTAGAGTCAGTAAGGCGTCCATCTTCTAAAACTTGCAGCAAAATATTGAATACATCAGGGTGAGCTTTTTCAATTTCATCAAGCAATATGACTGAATATGGTTTCCTTCTTACTTTTTCAGTTAACTGCCCGCCCTCTTCAAATCCGACATAGCCTGGAGGAGAGCCGACTAATCTTGAGGTTGAATGTTTCTCCATATACTCAGACATATCGATCCGGATCATCGCATCTTCATCACCGAACATCGCTTCTGCCAAGGCTCTAGCAAGTTCCGTCTTACCAACACCGGTCGGTCCTAAGAAAATAAATGAACCTATTGGTCGTTTCGGATCCTTTAAACCTGCTCTTGCTCTACGAACTGCCTTCGCTACTGACTTTACCGCTTCTTCCTGGCCAATGACTCGAGAATGTAAAATTTCTTCCAAGTTCAACAATTTTTCAGTTTCTGTTGCTGCAAGCTTGGAGACTGGGATTCCAGTCCAGCTAGATACTACATGGGCAATATCATCGACTGTCACTTCACTATTTTCCTGGCCTTGTTTTTCTTTCCACGTTTTCTTTGTTTCTTCTAGCTCTTCACGAAGACGCTGTTCCGAATCACGAAGGGAAGCGGCTTTTTCAAACTCTTGACTTTGAACGGCTGCATCTTTTTCCTTGCGAATCGACTCGAGTTTCACTTCAAGCTCTTTCAAGTTTGGAGGAGTTGTATACGAGCGAAGACGAACCTTCGAACCCGCCTCATCGATCAAATCAATCGCTTTATCTGGTAAAAAGCGGTCGGATATATAACGATCTGACAATTTTACAGCTGCTTCAATCGCTTCATCTGTAATCGAAACACGGTGGTGCGCCTCATATCGATCCCTTAAGCCTTCTAAAATTTGAATCGATTCTTCTGCTGTCGGTTCGTCAACTTGAATCGGTTGGAAACGACGTTCTAGTGCAGCGTCCTTTTCAATATATTTTCGATATTCATCAAGTGTCGTAGCACCAATACATTGCAATTCTCCACGTGCTAAAGACGGTTTTAATATATTGGAAGCATCGATTGCACCTTCTGCCCCGCCAGCCCCAATTAATGTATGAAGCTCATCTATAAATAAAATGATATTTCCTGCTTGGCGAATTTCATCCATTACTTTCTTAAGGCGATCTTCAAATTCACCGCGATATTTTGTTCCAGCTACCACGGTTCCCATATCGAGTGTCATTACTCGTTTATCACGCAAAATCTCCGGAACTTCATTTTGGATAATTTGCTGCGCAAGCCCTTCTGCAATCGCTGTTTTACCAACTCCAGGCTCTCCAATCAGAACAGGATTGTTTTTCGTCCGTCTGCTTAATACTTCAATGACCCTTTGAATTTCCTTATTTCGACCAATCACAGGGTCAAGGCTACCCTCTCTAGCAATGGCGGTTAAATCACGAGCAAGACCATCCAATGTCGGTGTGCTGGCACTGGATGAGCCTCCTCCATGATTATTAGCCTCATTGCTCCCTAAAAGCTGAAGCACTTGTTGGCGGGCTTTGTTTAAGCTAACCCCTAGATTATTTAATACACGGGCCGCTACACCTTCTCCTTCACGGATTAAGCCTAATAGAATATGTTCTGTGCCAACATAAGAATGGCCTAATTTTCTCGCTTCATCCATAGAAAGCTCAATTACTTTTTTTGCTCTCGGTGTATAGTGAATATTTTGGGAAGTATCTTGGCCGCGCCCAATTAAATTCTCTACCTCTTTTTGGATCTTCTCAGGTCCTAATGCAAGACCATATAAAGCTTTGGCAGCAATTCCTTCGCCTTCTCTTACTAGCCCAAGCAGAATATGCTCAGTACCGATATTACTATGTCCAAGACGGATTGCCTCCTCTTGTGACAGCGCCAATACTTTTTGTGCTCTCTCAGTAAAACGTCCAAACATCATACGATCTCCTCCTAGCTATCTTTCTCTTCGAGTTTTAAACGCTCACGAATAAATGTGGCTCTTTTAATATCACGCTCAGCCGGACGGAGGGGACCGCCAGCATATTGTTGTAAAAATCCAGGCTGTGTTAAAATCATTAATTCGTTGAGAATATTTTTTGATAAATGCTTTATATACCCTGTATCTATGCCCAATCTTACATCGGATAAACATTCAGCAGCCTCTTTTGTTTCTATAACTCGGCTGTTCGCTAAAATTCCGTATGATCGAAATACTCTATCCTCTAATTGTATGTTCGATGTCTTTACTAATGCTTCCCTAGCCGACCTTTCCTGAGCAATAATCTGTTGGACGACACTTGTTAAATCTCCTACGATGTCTTCCTCAGATTTTCCAAGCGTGATTTGGTTGGATATTTGAAAAATATTGCCCAAGGCTTCACTACCTTCTCCATAAATCCCTCTCACGACAAGTCCTAGTTGGTTTATCGCAGGTATGATACGATTCATTTGCCTTGTTAAAATTAAGGCAGGAAGGTGAACCATGACAGAAGCCCTTAGCCCTGTTCCAACATTCGTCGGACAACTCGTTAAATATCCAAGATTTTCATCAAAAGCATAGTCTACCTTTTCTTCTAATAAATCATCTATCGCGTTGGCACTTTCCAAAGCCTCATTTATTTGCAGTCCCGGAAATAAACATTGAATTCTTATATGGTCTTCTTCATTAACCATAATACTGATGTCTTCATTTTCCGATAATATGACGGCGCTATGAGCAGCATTTTCCGCGAGGCGAGGACTAATTAAATGTTTTTCTACAAGAACTCTCTTTTGCAATGATTTTAAATCCTCAATTTCCAAAAATTCCATTGCTCCGTATGATTGAAATAAATTAGAGTCCGTTAAGCCTTTAACTTGATTAATAATTTCCCTTGCTTCTTCATTACTAAACAATGTTGGAAATTTAGACTTTCGAAAATTCCTTGCAAGTCGGATACGGGAACTTAAAATAATGTCTGAATCAGGGCCTTCCGCACTCATCCATGAGCTGACTGCTTTGTTTAAAAACTTTTCTAGATTCATGGTCTTCCCTCCTCATTCAACTCCGTATTTTCGAGGGAACGTATTTGGTCGCGTATAACGGCAGCTTCTTCAAACTCTTCCTTAGCAATTAAGGAACGCAGCTCTTCTTTTAGTGTTTGAATCTGCTTTTTAATATGGATAGATCCCCCAATCCTTTTTGGGACCTTTCCACCATGTTTTATATTGCCGCTATGGAGCCTTTTAAGGATTGGTGCCATCTGATCCTTAAAAGCATCATAACAATTTGCACAGCCAAATCGGCCAATATTTATAAATTGCTGAAACGTCATTTTACATACTTCACAATGAACAATTTGCTCAGATGGAGAAGGCTGCGATTTAGCCTGTTGAAAAGTAGGATCAAAATTCAAAAGACCTGCAAGTAAGTCATTAAATGAAAAACCCCCTGCGCCATCCAACATGAACATTTCGCCTTTTTCCTGCGCACATTTTTCGCAAAGTTGGATCGTTGTTTTTTCACCATTTACGACTTTTGTAAAATGCATCGTAGCAGGTCTTTCTTTGCACTCTTGGCATATCATCACCTTCACCTTACCTTTAATCGTATTTAATAGCCTGAAGCATGGCAATAAGAATTCTAGCTCTCATTTCATCACGTTCTGGCAAGTCAAGATATATAACAGTACGATCGATAACACTTAGCATTAATTTTGCTTCTTTCCTCGTAATGACCCTCTCATCCAAAAGCCGAAAAATGATATCCTGTGCACTAGTTTGAGAAATATTTCTTCCAACAAGCGCCGCTAACTGGTCAATAAGATGAGCTTTCGTGTGCGTCTTTACTCTCGTAATCCGGATATAACCTCCTCCCCCTCTTTTACTTTCAACCATATACCCTCTTTCAATCGTAAAGCGAGTATTTATAACGTAGTTAATCTGGGAAGGAACGCACTGAAATTTATCGGCGATTTCACTTCTTTTAATTTCAACAATCTCCGATTCACTTAATTCAAGCACTTTTTTTAAATAACTTTCAATTACATCGGATATATTCCGCATCATCAAGACACCTCCTTGAAACGACGCTTGACTTTGACTATATTTGACTTAATTATACAAGAGGGTGCGTATAAAATGCAATTGTCTATTCCCAACATTATTTTATCCATGTGGAAAAAAAACGAAACCACTTAATAGGTGGTCATGAAGATTTTTAAGGTTAAAAACGTACAGCTGTGACGTGATTTGGAGATGCGTGGCATATTTGTGACAAAATTTTAAATAAAGCTATCATAATAACTGAATGTTGATTTCACTGTATTTGAAAAATAGACGGATAAATTCCGTTTAAATTGTGAAATACCGATATTTTTTGAAAAATAGGAGTAGGTTTTCCACTTATCCTAACTTAATCCTTGGAATTTGTCCTATTTAGAGTAGTTAACCGGAATATCTCCGCTTATATCTGCCTCTTAAGCCTTCACTATATACAATAGCCGGAAATTTTCCGCCTACGAATTCTCATATCTACACGAAAATCAGCAATTAATAATAACTCTTAAGTAAACAAAAAAACACCCTCATTTGAGAGTGTCCTTATTTGCCTGGCAACGTCCTGCTCTTGCAAGGGGAGACCCCTTACTACCATCGGCGCGCGAGCTTAACTTCCGTGTTCGCGCTGCGGATCACGATGACCGGCGAATCTCTTCGTCATCCGCGTTCGCTCGATTCTCATGGGCATAGCCCATTGCGAGTCTCTCTCCCTTGATTCCTCGATCTTCTTGTTCCTCCTGACCCTCGCTTACATTGTGTGCGCTTCTTCTTTGATGCCTTCGGCATCTCTAACAGATAAAAAAAGACATCCTCATTTGAGAATGTCTTAAATTGCCTGGCAACGTCCTGCTCTTGCAAGGGGAGACCCCTTACTACCATCGGCGCTGAAGAGCTTAACTTCCGTGTTCGGGATGGGAACGGGTGTGACCTCTTCGCCATCGTCACCAGACAAGTATTCAGTTAAGAGAAAT
>NZ_JAGYPL010000008.1:1479-88090 GCF_018343715.1 Bacillus sp. FJAT-49711
AAGTGACAGCATAACCGTCTTTCAACCTTTCCCCATGCAGGGAAAGAAGTTATCCGGTATTAGCTCCGGTTTCCCGAAGTTATCCCAGTCTTACAGGCAGGTTGCCCACGTGTTACTCACCCGTCCGCCGCTAATCTTTAGGAGCAAGCTCCTAAAGATCCGCTCGACTTGCATGTATTAGGCACGCCGCCAGCGTTCGTCCTGAGCCAGGATCAAACTCTCATATAAGTAGTTGATTTAGCTCATTAGCTGGTCTTGCAAAAAAATAATTTTTGACGTTTTGTTTCGTTCAGTTTTCAAAGATCAAAATCTTACGCGCCGTCTGACAGCGACTTTTCTATTTTAACAAAAACCAATAGTCATGTCAACAACTTTTTTTGTGTATTTAATTGCTTTCTATCGAGGCACGAATAATAATATAACACCATTTTAATGTTGAAGCAACTATTTTTTATTAGAAATCTAAAAGTATTTTTTTAAGAGGAAAATCCCCGTTAAAATACGGGGATCTAATCCAGCCTTTAATCACGTTTTCTCATCAACGGGAACAACAATACATCGCGAATAGATGGAGAATTTGTTAATAGCATCACTAAACGGTCGATACCGATTCCTAATCCACCTGTAGGCGGCATTCCGTATTCTAAAGCTTCAATAAAATCTTCATCCATTTCATGTGCTTCATCATTACCTTGTTCACGTTCACGTAATTGGTTTTCAAAACGCTCCCGCTGGTCAATTGGATCATTTAATTCCGTAAATGCATTCGCATGCTCTCTACCGACGATAAACAATTCAAATCGATCTGTGAATCTAGGATCCTCTTCATTCTTCTTGGCAAGTGGAGATATTTCAACTGGATGCCCGTAGATAAAGGTTGGCTGTATGAGTTTCTCTTCAATTCTCTGCTCAAAAAACTCATTGACAATATGACCAAAAGTCATATGCTCTGTAATTTCAATTCCGTGATCCTTTGCGAGTTGTCTTGCTTCGTCATCGCTCATCTCTTTCCAGAAATCGACACCTGTATATTCTTTTACGGCATCAACCATGTGCAGGCGTTGCCACTTCGGCTCCAAATTTACTTCGTAGTCACCATATTGGACGGTAGTAGAACCTAACACTTCCTCCGCTACGTGTGCAATAAGGTTTTCCGTTAATTCCATAATATCATTGTAATCCGCGTACGCTTCATAAAGCTCTAGCATTGTAAACTCAGGGTTATGTCTTGTAGACACACCTTCATTCCGGAACACTCGTCCAATTTCATATACTTTTTCCATGCCTCCGACAATAAGACGCTTTAAGTGAAGTTCGATAGCAATTCGCATGAAAAATGGCATGTCTAAAGCATTATGATGGGTTTCGAAAGGACGGGCTGCCGCTCCTCCTGCAATGGCATGCAGCATCGGAGTTTCAACTTCTAAAAATCCTGCTTTATCAAGATAGCGCCTCATAGATTGGATAATCAAACTACGAGAAATAAAAGTCTCTTTACTAGCTTGGTTCGTAATTAAATCTAAGTAGCGTTGGCGATATCGCTGTTCAACATCTTTCAAGCCATGAAACTTCTCAGGCAACGGGCGTAATGATTTTGCTAGTAAAGTAAATTCCTTTGCCTTGATGGATAGCTCACCCACTTTAGTTTTAAAAACAGTCCCAGTAACTCCAACTAGGTCCCCAAGATCGACTGTGTTAAACAAACTATATTGCTCTTCACCTACACCATCTTGTCTTACATATATTTGAATTTGCCCTGGAAGGTCCTGAATATGGGCAAAGCCTGCTTTACCTTTTCCACGCTTCGTCATGATCCTACCGGCAATTGTGACAGAAACAGCTTTTTCGTCTAATTCTTCTTTCGTTAACTGATCATACAATTCTTTTATTTCTTTCGTATCATGAGTGCGTTCAAATCTTTTTCCGAAAGGATCGACTCCACTCTCACGCAATGAAGTCATTTTGTCACGTCTTACCCGCACCTGATCATTTAATTCTTCTTGACTCATATATACCACTCCCATCTCAATTTGTACGTAATCCATTAAAAATAAAACAACTGCCAGCGGTTACTGGCAGTGTAATCAGCAATGTTAGACTGCTTGCTTTTCTTTCACTTCTGCACCATCAGTAATGTAATTCAATAAAGCAACAAGTTCGGATCTCGTCTGGCATTCATTAATGGCATTTCTTATCTTACCATTTCCATGAATACCTTTTAAGTACCAAGCGGCATGTTTGCGCATTTCTCTAACCGCAACATATTCTCCCTTTAATGCGATCAATCGCTCTAAATGAAGCTTACACACATCCATCTTTTCCTTAACGGTAGGTTCACCCGTTAATTCTCCTGTTTCCAAAAACTTAACGGTTTGATATATCATCCATGGATTCCCAAGTGCAGCTCGTCCAATCATGACTCCGTCTACACCCGTTTCATCCAGCATTCCCTTAGCATCCTCTGGAGTTTTTACATCTCCATTTCCAATTAGCGGGATATTGATCGATTGTTTAACTTTTCGTATGATATCCCAATTTGCCTCACCTTCATACATTTGTACTCGCGTTCTGCCATGCATGGACACTGCAGCACCACCCGCTCGCTCCACAGCTTGTGCATTTTCAACTGCAAAAATATGCTCGGCATCCCAGCCAATACGCATTTTCACTGTGACTGGCTTTTCGACCGCCTCTACAACAGCTGACACCATATCGTAAATTTTATTAGGCTCAAGCAGCCATCTTGCACCTGCTTCACACTTAATAATCTTATTAACTGGACAACCCATATTAATATCGATTATATCTGCATTCGTGTTTTGATCTACAAATCTGGCTGCTTCCACAAGTGTTTCTTTTACTCCTCCAAAAATTTGCAAGGATAGTGGCTTCTCCCGTTCATCGATATAAAGCATATTCATTGTTTTTTCATTTTTTTGGACAATGCCCTTATCACTGATCATTTCAGCGCATACTAGTCCGGCGCCAAATTCTTTTACTGTTAAGCGGAACGCAGAGTTGCATACTCCTGCCATCGGTGCAAGGACTACCTGGTTTTTCATTTTTATATTTCCGATTTTCAACACACTACTAACCTCCTTTTCCAAATTTTCATTATCTAGACAGATTCTTCACCAGGAGGGGTCAATTCTGCTTTTGTGATACCGAGCACGCTTGATATATTCAATAAAACATCTTCCGAAGGCAGACGGGTGCCTCTCTCTATTTCACCGAGAACCGAAACGGATATCCCTATATCTTTCGCAAGTCCTTCTTGCGTATAGCCTTTTAATTTTCGAAAAGCGCGGATGCGTCTTCCCCATTTATCTGTTTCCATAACCGAACTCCTTCTTTATCAGGTATTTCGTCCAGAACTTCGACTAAAGGGGTCTTTATATTCGGAAGCGTAATGCTCCGATCAATTTCTAAAAGTGGAATAAGCACAAATGCACGCTCTGTCATCCGAGGATGAGGCACTTGTAAAGTCTCCATCTCAATATTTTCTTTATTATACAATAAAATGTCAAGGTCTATCACCCTCGGACCCCATCTAAATTCCCTAATTCTCCCTAATTCTTGTTCAATTTTCAAGCAAAGCTCTAAAAGCTGCGAAGCTGAATAGGAAGTGGCAATTTTTACTGCTATATTTAAAAATTGATCCTGATCCGTATAACCGACAGGGTCTGTCTCATAAATAGAGGAACACGCCTCGATTATCACATTTTTGTCCTCTGATAGTTTTTGTACGGCAAGCTTTAAAAATTCTTCCCGTTCTCCTATATTTGAACCTAATGATAAATAGGCGATGTTTTTCATGATCTTTCCCTCGTAATTTCTACTGCAACCGAGTGGTAATGCCCTGGAATAGGGGGATCTGGTTTGATCACTTTTACTGTGACCGACTCAATTTTAATGAACTCTTCAAGTATCGAGGATGCAATTTTTTCTGCGACAGCCTCAATTAATTTAAATGGCTGGCCTTCCACTATTTTCTTACATAGAACATAAATATCTGCATAGCTTACGGTCAGTTCTAAGTCGTCATTCAAACCCGCTTCTTTAAAATCCGTTTCCGCCATCACATTAACACGAAAACGTTGTCCCAGCTTTGTTTCTTCAGGGAGAACCCCATGATAACCGTAAAATTCCATTTCATTCAGATAGATTTTATCCATCAACATTCCCCTTCCCTAATAAAACATCCATCATTGCAGCCATCCTGCTTATTTCTTTTACATCATGTACTCGCATAATGTGGCATCCTTGTTGAATGCCAAAACATACTGTAGCTCCCGTTCCTTCCATCCGCTCTTCCACTGGCAAGTCTAAAGCAGTTCCAATCATGCGTTTTCTTGAAGTCGCTAGAAGAACTGGGTACCCAAGTCCTACCAGCTTATCAAGATTAGCCATCATCTCTATATTTTCTTTATAGTCTTTTGCAAAGCCAATTCCAGGATCTAGAATAATCTGATCGTCGGCCACCCCGGCTTTTTTAGCAATCGAAATGCTTTCGTACATATCATTCAACACATCACGAATGAAAGATTGATAATCCCGATTCTCGCGATTATGCATCAAAATAATCGGCACCTCTAGATCAGCTGCTACCCTGGCAATCTCAGGGTCTTTTTTTGCCCCCCAAATATCATTAATGATGGAGGCGCCTGCTTCAACTGCCCGCTTTGCTGTTTCCGCTTTATATGTATCAATCGATATTGGGACGGATGCCTTAGCGGCAACCGCTTCAATAGACGGTACAACTCTCGCAATTTCCTCTTCTGCTGATACAGGATCATGACCTGGTCTTGTCGATTCGCCCCCGATATCAATAATATCCGCACCGTCTCCTATCATCTGAATAGCATGTTGAACAGCTTTCTCTACATCGTTATAGCGGCCGCCATCTGAAAAAGAATCTGGCGTAGCATTTAAAATTCCCATGATCAATGTTTTATTAAAATGTAACTCATAACGTCCGCATTTCATTTTGTTCACACCTTTATATTTCTTATTTACTTAGGATACCCTTTTTATTAAAAATAGAAAAGCAAGCCCGTATTCGGACTTGCTTTTCTGTTTATATGATATTAGCTTTCGTATTGAAAGAGTGCAGTACTTAAATAACGCTCTCCATTATCAGGAAGAACCGCTAATACGATTTTTCCTTTTCCTAGTTCTTTCGCGACCTTTACTGCTGCTGCAATCGCTGCTCCCGCAGAAATCCCACCAAGTACGCCTTCTTCCTTAGCAGCGCGTCTTGAAGCTGCAAAAGCTTCATCGTTAGAGATTTTTACGACTCCATCATAAACTTCTGTATTTAATACAGTTGGAACAAAACCTGCTCCAATTCCTTGAATTTTATGTGGCCCGGGTTTTCCGCCTGAAAGAACTGGGGAATCCTCAGGTTCAACTGCATAAATTTTAATATCAGGATATGTTTCTCTTAGCACTTCGCCGGCGCCTGTGATCGTTCCACCTGTTCCAATTCCTGAAATAAATGCATCTAACTGATCACCCATTTGTTCAACAATTTCTTTCCCTGTTGTTAAGCGATGAATTTCAGGATTTGCAAAGTTTTCAAATTGTTGAGGCATAAAATAGCCGTTTTCTTCGGCCAACTCATTCGCTTTTTGAATGGCGCCTTTCATACCTTCAGCCCCTGGAGTCAATACAAGTTCTGCTCCATAAGCCCTAAGCAAATTCCGACGCTCTAAACTCATCGTATCAGGCATGACAAGAATTGCGCGATATCCCTTTGCTGCAGAGATCATTGCAAGACCGATACCGGTATTCCCACTAGTAGGTTCAACAATCGTATCGCCTTCTTTTAATCTTCCTTCTCTTTCCGCCGCCTCTATCATGGATAAAGCGATTCGGTCTTTTACACTGCTTCCAGGGTTCATATATTCGAGTTTTACATACACATCAGCGCTGTTTTCATCCACGATGCGGTTTAATTTAACTACTGGGGTATTACCCACTAAATCTGCGATTGAATTAGCTCTTTTTGCCATGTCCTCCACCCCTAAATCCGAGTATTTTAATTGGTTTATTTACAAATTACCAGTAAATAGGTTAACTGTCAATTATAAATACCTATTATTCGTATAATTCTAAGAAAATATTCCTAGTAGCAAGAAAAGCACTAAAAAAAGACGGTTCTATGACCGTCTAATAATAAACCTTCTCGTTGGATTGATCTTATTTTCTTGACGCCTCTTTCAATTCTTCCAATTCCTCTTTCGAATAGTGATAAGTGGAATTACAAAAGTGGCATTGAGCATTAGCCTCTCCGTCTTCCTCAATCATATCTTGAATTTCTTTTTCACCTAGGCTGATAATGGCATTGGCAAAGCGTTCTTTTGAACATGTGCAAAGAAATTGAACAGGCATTTTTTCTAGCATCTTTACATTTTCAGTTCCGAGAACTTGGGTAAGAATTTCTTCAGGTGTGTGTCCTTCCCGAATCATTGTTGAAATAGGAGAAATAGACCCCAACCTATTTTCAATATCCCCAATTACTTCATCACTTGCTCCAGGCATGATTTGAATGATAAAACCGCCGGCCGCTAAAATTGTATTATCAGGATTAACGAGGACTCCTACTCCAACAGAAGAAGGAGTTTGCTCAGATTTAGCGAAATAGTAGGTAAAATCTTCCCCTAACTCCCCAGAGACAAGTGGCACCTGTCCTGTAAAGTGGTCTCGCAGTCCTACATCCTTTACAACAGATAGTGTACCTGTATTCCCAACCGCTCTTCTTACATCCAACTTCCCGTGTTCATTTAGATCAAAATGGGTTTGTGGATTCGTTACATATCCGCGAACATTTCCTTTTGCATCAGCATCAACGAGGATAATTCCAAGTGGACCGTCACCTTCCACTTTAATCGTTATTTTTTCTTCACCTTTTTGCATTGCACCCATCATCACACCTGCTGTCATCGCTCTCCCAAGAGCAGCTGAAGCAGTTGGCCATGTATAATGGCGGCGCTGCGCTTCACCGACAGTTTCAGTTGTTTGTGCCGCGTATGCACGTACTTGGCCATTGTAGGCCAGCGCTTTTACTAAGTAGTCCGTCATTTGTTAGCCGCCTTTCATTCGCTGACATTTCTCTTATAGATGAGTTGCAGTCCTTTAAGGGTCAAATCTTGATCTACAATATCAATCATCTTCGTTTCGGACGCAATCAAATTGGCTAATCCACCAGTTGCTATTACAGTAGGCTTATGCTTACTTTTTTCTATAATACGTTTTACTATGCCCTCTACTTGTCCAACAAAACCAAATAAAATACCTGCCTGCATCGCTGCTACCGTATTTTTTCCGATGATTTCATCAACATGCGTAATTTCAATTCGCGGAAGTTTTGCCGCTTTGGAATATAACGCTTCAGTAGAAATGCCAATACCTGGTGCGATCACGCCGCCCATATATTCGCTTCTTTCATTAATATAGCAAAACGTTGTAGCCGTTCCAAAATCGACGATAACCAATGGGCTTCCATACTCATGGATTCCCGCAACCGCGTTTACAATTCGGTCCGCCCCAACTTCCCTAGGGTTTTCATATTTTATATTTAATCCAGTTTTGATTCCAGGCCCAACAATCAATGGCTTCTCTTCAAAGTACTTTACGCACATTCGCTCTAAAGTAAACATGATAGGCGGTACTACTGAAGAAATGATAATTCCATTAATATCCTCGAAACGCAAACCTACATGTTGAAACAAGGCATTAATCGCCATGCCGAACTCATCTTCCGTTTTATGCCTGCTCGTCTCAATCCGCCAATGATATTTTAAGTCATTCCCTTGATAAACACCAAGAACGATATTCGTATTCCCTACATCCAGAACAAAAATCAACATCTTCACCACTTTTTAAAGAGACTTTTTTTACTGCAAACATCATACCATAATTGCTCAATTGAGTGGCAATAAAAAAGCGCAATACCATGTTCATTAAATTAGAACTTAAAGCAGCACTAGAAATAAAGGAACACCATCACGAGCCAGGAAGCCTGAAAGGGAAGGAAGACATCCTGTTGCGGACTTAGACAGCTGACATCCTTGTCGCTCCAAATGCACTAGTAAGTCACCATGTACATCCCAAATCATTGCTGACCGGTATCCCACTGGCCTCCGAGAAGCAAATATTCTAAGATAAAAGGTTCATGCTTTCATCTTTTATTTGCCACAGGTTTTCGGCCTGTAGGTGCTTGTCTCTGAAAATAGATCTTTAGGACGAATCCAACTCCCTTATCTAAAGGAGAATGGCAAGAAGATTGCCAGTACTAAGCCTTCAAGCTTGGCAATAGAAAAAAGACACCGAATTTGCATTCGATGTCTTCTTTTTTATTCTTTATTTTCCTCATCATTTGAATCAGTTGGATCATCAGCTTTTTTGGATGGACCCATTTTTTCAGGTTTGCCTACTAAAGGATCGATTTGCTCTTCCTTAATAGACTTATCTTCATCACTCATTGGCTGAATCGTTACTTTTGGATCCAATGGATCTAAAGTTGTCTTAGCTACTGGCCTATCTGGAAGGTGGCCTTTTTCATAAAGATTTTTGATTTGATCGGCATCCAAAGTTTCTACTTCGAGTAATGTTTGAGCGATTAATTCAAGCTTATCGCGATTTTCTCTTAGAATCTTTTCAGCTCGCTCGTAACATTCTTTAATGATGCGTTGAATTTCCATATCAATTTCATAAGCAATTGCATCTGAATAATTTTGTTCATTGTGCAAATCACGGCCTAAGAAGACTTGACCGCCTTGCGCTTGACCAAATTGAAGCGGACCTAGCTTTTCACTCATTCCAAATTCAGTGACCATGCGGCGAGCGATACCTGTAGCACGCTGGAAGTCATTATGTGCTCCCGTTGATGCTTCATTAAAGGTAATCTCTTCAGCGACGCGGCCTCCAAGCAACCCAGTAATTTTATCAAGCAATTCTGGCTTCGTTTGGAAATAACGGTCTTCTTTAGGAAGCATGACAGCATATCCGCCAGCCTGACCACGCGGAACAATCGTCACTTTATGAACGATATCCGCTTCATCTAGCACTAAACCAATAACCGTATGTCCACCTTCATGGTAGGCCACGATATTTCGTTCTTTTTCTGATATGACACGACTTTTCTTAGCGGGTCCAGCAATAACACGGTCTGTTGCTTCATCCACATCAAGCATGTCAATTTTCTTCTTATTATGTCTGGCTGCGACTAATGCCGCTTCATTAAGCAAGTTTTCCAAGTCTGCACCAGAAAAACCTGGTGTTCTCATTGCGATTGATTTCAAATCAACAGACTCATCAAGCGGTTTATTTCTTGCATGAACATGCAATACCGCTTCACGCCCCTTCACATCCGGACGATCAACCGTGATTTGACGGTCAAAACGACCTGGACGAAGTAAGGCAGGGTCTAAAATATCAGGACGGTTTGTAGCTGCTACAATGATGATCCCTTCATTTTCCCCAAATCCATCCATTTCAACGAGCAATTGGTTCAATGTCTGCTCACGTTCATCGTGGCCGCCACCAAGCCCAGCACCACGCTGGCGACCGACGGCATCAATTTCATCTATAAAAATGATACACGGAGCATTTTTCTTAGCATTTTCAAATAAATCACGGACACGGGAAGCCCCGACACCGACAAACATTTCAACAAAGTCAGAACCACTGATTGAGAAGAACGGTACTCCTGCTTCGCCTGCAACAGCGCGAGCTAAAAGCGTTTTACCCGTACCAGGAGGTCCAACAAGCAAAATTCCCTTTGGTATTCTTGCACCTAACTCTGAGAATTTCCTTGGATCTTTTAAAAACTCAACAACTTCAATGAGCTCCTGCTTTTCCTCATCAGCACCTGCAACATCTTTAAAACGAACCTTCTTCTTCTCTTCGGAATAAAGCCTTGCTTTACTTTTTCCGAAGTTCATTACTCTGCTTCCTCCACCTTGCGCTTGATTCAACAGGAAGAAGAATAGAATAAAGATAATGATGAAAGGTATGATCGTTGTAAAAAACGATACCCAGCCACTTGTTTCTTTTGCGGGCTTAACTTCCAAGTCAGAGCCAGCTGCATCAATGCGATCGAGCATTGCTGGACTGTTCATCACGTATGTTATGAACAACTGACCTTCTTCAGCATCCTTCAACTGACCTTTTATTTCATAAACGCCCCGTTCAGGTTGCATTGAATACTTTTCAATTTCTTTATTTTCCAAATGTGAGACAAATTCATTATAAGACATTGGTTTTATTGTTTCGTTGCTATTTTTAAACCAGCTTAATATTCCCACAAGTACGAGAAATATTAGAGCGTAAAATATTACATTTCTAAAAATCCGGTTCATCCCTTACCTCCTCCCACTTTAAGAAAGCAAATCAAAAGTTTTATTTTCTTTAAAATTTATATCCTAAATAACCATATACTTTCTTATTTTGGTAAAAAACTATATTCAATAGTATCATAGTCGTTTCTGCCTTTACAACCATTCAACCTCTTGTTCATATTTATTTCACTTTTATTCATTCTTGCCATAAATTTCAGGTTTTAATATCCCAATATAGGGAAGGTTACGATATTTCTCAGCATAGTCAAGTCCATAGCCGACCACAAATTCATCTGGAACAATAAAACCTACATAGTCGGCTTGAATATCTGCTTTTCTGCCTGTTGGTTTGTCCAATAATGTCACAATTTTAATCGACTTTGCTTTGCGATAGCGGAATAAATCAACAAGGTAGCTTAATGTTAAGCCACTATCGATTATATCCTCAATAATGAGAATGTCACGCCCTTCAACAGGGGTGTTTAAATCTTTAAGAATTTTCACTTCTCCGGAAGAAACAGTTGAGCCTCCATAGCTTGATACATCCATAAAATCTATTTCTAAATATGTATCCACTCTTCTTAAAAGATCCGTCATAAAGGGGGTCGCCCCTTTTAATACTCCAATTGCAAGTGGAAAACGTCCATCATATTCTTCTGTTAATTCATTTGCAAGGTCGAGTATTTTTGCGTTGATTTCTTCTTCTGTAATCAATACTTTCTCAATATCATGTTTCATTTGTTCAGTTTCCTCCCAGGAATGTTTAATTGCGATAATCTATAAGGAAATAAGGTCTTTGCTGCACAGGAGGTGTTTCATAAGAAGACTTTTTCAAGCCGGGGATCCAAAGGAGTTTACCGGTTCGATCAGTCACGATAGGCCATATCTTTCTTTCTTCTACAGGAATTTTCATATCGATAAAAATATCCTTAATTTTCTTTGTCCCATTCATTCCTTTTAGTTTTATTTTGTCACCTTGTTGTCTAGTTCGAATGATTAAAGGGAATTCAATATCTTGTGGCTGAAGGATCAGTATATCTGCACTTTCTTTTATTGGAAAGTCCGATGCCATTTTCACGTGGATCGTTTTACCATTAGGGAGAGTGACTTTGTCATCCGTATATACTTCATAATAAAAGCTTGGGTTAGACTCTCGTTCAACAAAAGTAAATAGGCATTGATCATATGATCGAATCACCTTTAAACCATTAGGGAAATCCAATCTTCCAGATGGATTTTCATCCTTGAGCAAATGTTGAAGGGCATCTAAATGGGCAGATGTTAAGTCACGTATGTATTGATTGTAAAGATAGTTTAATATTAGATGAATCACTCTTCTTTGTAAAGGCAAAGCTATTGTACAAAATGAAGGAATGTCTAATGTTAGTTCGTCTTCACCATTCCATTGACACATCTTTGTAAAAGCTTCCTTCGCCAACTCCTGAAGAAATTTCTCATCCTCACTTATTTCCTCACTGAAACGTTGGAAATGCTCGATAATTCGTCGATTTTCTTTTTTTAAAAATGGCAATACATCGATTCTGAACCGATTTCTTGTGTAGTTTTTTGACTCATTACTTAAATCACGACGTGGTATTAAATGATGGGTCTCGCAGTATTCCTCAATTTCTATTTTAGAAACTCCCATTAATGGGCGAATCATTTCTTTGTCTTGTCCAAACAATCTTTTCACTTGAATTCCAGCTCTTGAAATTCCGGAGCTTCCTCTTACAAGCCTCATTAAGATTGTCTCTATTTGGTCATCACCATGTTGACCAACAGCTAGTTTATTTGCTTGCAGTTCTTCCATTACCTTTTCGAAAAATTGATAACGATATGCTCTCGCCGTTTCTTGCATACCTGTTTTATCTAGAGCCATCCTATCCTTAATATTAATAGAGGCACTTCTAAAGACAATATTTCGTTTTTCACAATACTGCTTAACGAAAATAAGGTCCTTTTTGGATTCTTCTCCTCTTAACATATGATCAACATGGGCAGCAGCAATCCTAATTTTATACTTTGCTGTTTGATGATAAAGAAAATCAATCAACGCTAAAGAATCAGGACCTCCTGAAACAGCTACTACAATATAATCCCCCTGATGAAGCAGAGAATGCCTTGAAATAAAACGATGTGTTTTTTTCTCAAAATCCAACAAAATAACCATTCCCTTACCTTAATACAAGATTAATGCCTAGCTCCAGTGCCTTTCAACTAGCAACTGTCTGATCATTTCCTGACAACAGGAAGCCAGATTTGCTCTAACAGTCTCCTCTAGTTTCCTTTACCGCAAGTCTCTGCGCTTTATTTATATATGTTACCATTTACTTTTATATAAGGAGTAGTCTGAAGCATTAAAAACAACTTATAATATATAGCCATATATGTATAAGGTATATAAAATCACCGTGACAAGAAGGATTGAAACTGTTTCTATAAAGGACCTCATTCTTTTTTTCTTAGGTTTTGGTGCATAGCGTGTTGTTCGTTGTCCTTTTGGCTGCTCGCCTGCCGAAAGAACCACGAGAAGTTCATTTTTCATGTCTTTAGCAGATTGATACTTCCCTGAAAGCGCATTTAGCAATACCGCTTCGAATTTCACTAAATCTCTATTCTCTTGTATTATGGAGGTTAATTGTTTTAAACTATTTTCCTTCTTAACGAAACGCTTTGGATAGTATAAGTTCAACATCAACATGGCGGTAGAAAAAAGGTCATAACTAGGTTCTGCCTTCCTTGAGCCAAGCCCCCAGTAGCCTCGATCAAAAAACTCAGTAAATTCTTTAATCGCTCGCCCCTTCATCGTCGTCCCGCCGACGTCAATACAGCGGATTTTCGGGGTTGGTCCTTCCACAATCAAGTTCTCAGGCTTTAAATCACCAAATATCCAGCCCTTTTGATGGAGACCTTCTAAGACATCAAGAAGTTGGACGATCATAACTCCTGCCCATGACAATCCTTTTTCCCTAATAAAAGGGAGCAGCTCCCGCCCTTGAATGTATTCCATCGCATAAAAGTGAATTCGGCTTAAACCGTTTTCCCAGTCATCAACATCATACAAAGAAGGCCCGAGAGCAGAGCCCTGGACCTTCTCAAGTGATTTTAGGACATTTACCTCCGTTGTGATTGACACACTATCCATACTTATTTTTATCGCTGTGTAGCCGATACTGCCTCTAGCGAGATAGACTACTCCGTTGGCACCTGAGCCGAGCCTTCTCACTATTTCATAGCGATGTCTATGCCACTTTCCATTGATTATAGTGCCAGCAGGATAATTACATTGATTCTTCCATGTATTGTTCATCATCACCTGATAGCAACCCTCTCAAAGAACGCTTTTTCTTGAAATACGTCATCGCCTCACGAATAGCAGGACCAGTCGGTGTAATCCCTCCAACAGCAAGCTTAGGAAAAATACTTGTCAAAAGCTCTAAATTAGGCGTCCAATCCAGCAGCTTTTCAACATCTTTTCTTTTCCCGGGAAATATTAACACTGCAAAGCGGTTATTGCCCATTCTTGCGTTCAAACTTAAAGAAAGGTCTAATAATGCTTCTTTTACAGTGGGAAGTTTAGATTTCATACTAGCACTCGTATCAATGAGCACAACAACCTCTACATCACTTGTTTCTCCAAGTTCATCGACAACCTCCATCACTTCCCCTCTCTGATCAGGCGGAAGCTCCTCCAAATCCATGTCCTTTCCTAGAATTTGACGCAGTTCCTTATTTACAACCCCTTGCAACGTCTGAGTCATAGCTTTTCTTGTCACCATTTGCACTGTTTGCGATAATTGCTCAGCAAAAACAACTTGACTAATACCGCCTCCGGATGCGGCAATGCCTTCGATTTCCTTTATACCCTTCTCTTCGATAGAATCGTTTTCCACTACACCAATCACATTCACAGTAATTCCGTGCTCTCTTGCAAGTGCGGCCATGGCGACTGGATTTTCACCTTGATTGGAACATCCATCTGTAATTAATAAAATTTGCTTCAAGCTGCCCTTTTTCATGTACTCCCCTCCAGGTATAACAGTTTCCAATAACTGTTTCATTGCTATCATCCTAGCCGGGAGCCACCTTTTTTATACTTAAAGAAACTATAAGTTTTATATTGTCTATCATTTGCAATTTACAGTCTTGTGATCGAGCTTCATCACCTTTCGACTAGCAATCTTTTTGTCCTTCTTCCACGTTCGCCTTGCGGTTCAAGCTGAAGATTCCTTGCGCAATTCATAGCTTTATCATATTTTTTCGTTTAACTCTGCCTTGTCCTCTGAAATTTGCACTTCTATGACGAAGGTGCTTGCGCTTTTCCAATCTTTATTATGATATTTTCATATGTCTGCTCCTTACCGGAATGGCGGCCCATTTTGGAGTATTATGTTTAATTGCTACAACCGCAATTGTCATATCGTCGGCAATTACTCCAGATCGTGTTCTTATCACTTCCTCCATAATTAAATCTGCGACAGCTTGTGGCTCATCTGTTTCTATTTCCCTCAATTTCCGTTTCATCCATAGCTCGTAATTTTCTACATTTTTTGGCCCCTCAAATATGCCATCGCTCATCATGATAAGCAAATCACCGGCACGTAATTGTTCTGTAACGACATCTACATCAAATTCTTGCAAGATTCCCATCGGTAAATTACCCGATTCAACTTTTAATATTTTATTTTCCCTTTTTATAAAACTTGGAGTTGAACCGATCTTAAGAAATTTCGCTTGTGCATTGTGCAAATCGATCATCGCAAGATCTAATGTGGAAAAAATCTCATCCGTTGTTCGTAGTGATAATACTGAATTGACAGATTTAATCGCCACCTTTTCTTCAATGCCGGACTTGAGAATCTTTTGCAGGAGTTTCAATGTTTCACTGCTTTCATGATGAGCCCTTTCTCCATTTCCCATCCCATCACTAATCGCAACAGCAAATTTTCCTGGCCCCAATTCTATTGTGGAATAACTGTCTCCAGATAAGAAGCCTCCTCCCTTTGCCGCATGTGCGACACCTGTTTCTACGATATAAGCCTTAGCCGACCTGAGTGTGGCATAAGATAAATCTGACCGATAATCATCATATTCTTCTCCCTTTACGACAATGGTTTCGTTTAAAATGTCGGATAGTATTGGGGCAATAATCTTCTCAAACTCTCCTAAACTGCTGGAATGAGGAAGGGTGATGTCAATATCTACATTCCCAGGTTCAAGATTATAAATTTCTATTTGCTCAATCTCGATTCCGAAATCTTGCAATGCATCAAGCATCATCTCCTCCTGACGATGGTGATTTTCCTGTTCTCGTTGTATTTCCTTCGCAAAATCACCCATTACTTCAGATACTCCAAGTAATTGTTCAGCAACAAGTTTCCTGCTTTCCTGCAATTGTACTTTCAATTGCTGATTGGCATTCAAAATTGTAAGTTCCTTATGCACAGCGTCGCGCACTTTTTTTGTTTTATTACAATGCTTGTCCAACTGTCGGTAAACCGTTGGTGATAGAGTTCCAGAATTTTCATCCATATCATGCATAACTGTCCTCATTAATTCATATGTTTTATCAAAGTTGGCACTCCAGCACTGATTGCGCTTAAAGCAATTTTGGCATGTTTTCTCTGTCACATGGCTAAGAAAAAGATCAAATTCTTGTTCTTCATTTTTATCATCTTCCCATTTTTCCGGTTGAGAAAAACTGTTGGATAATGCTTGGAAGACAGACGAAAACTGTTCCACCCTACGTACAGTAATATCTCTAATTTTTCTAGCATATCGCTGCTGGTCTTTAGCGTGTTCAGGAGTACCTGGAATAAAACGAGCCAATTTTTCCGTCAATATTGAAGGAGTTAAGAAGAAAAGAATAATAGCCGCACATGATTCATAAACCGTTAAAACAAGTGGGGTATTCGATTCACCATACATCCCAATAAGTACGGTTGCCACCATTAGACCAATAGCGGAACCAATTCGTTTACCTTCTTTTAGAAGACCACCAAGCAAACCTGAAAAAGCAAGCAAGCTCATCTGATAGAGACTTGAGATACTAGCCAGGCTAAAAATTAGACCTGTCACGACTCCAACCGTCGAACCAACTGTCGCACCGGCTGTAAAAGCGAAAAGAAGGACAAGATAGCGTGAAAGAATATGCTCAATAGATAGCTCATAGACTGTCCAGCCAATGGTTCCCGTTAAAACGGACGCGAGCAGAATGATAAGGCTAATCACTTCCTCCGTCTTTAACGACTTTTTTCTTTTTTGGTAGGAAAGAAATGGAATACTTTGCATAAAAATAAAGACAAGGACAAATGCAAGACTTGCTTCAACTGCAGCCATTACACCATCATAACGGGACAATGTTTGACCATTTTGCACGTATTGAAATCCACACTTTGCAAAAAAAGAAAGACATAAAACGGCATAAGGCAAAATCTTATAAGCCTGTTTAAATAAATTTTCCAAAAGCTTGAATGAAAAAAGGAATAAAATGCATAAGGTAAAGGTATATGCCGCATTTCCCATGGAAAGCGTAAGAGATCCTGCCAAGAGACCGAGAAGGACTATTGGCGCCTTATCTCTTTTAGATAAGTAGACAACAGCGAAGAATGGTAAGGCAAATGGAGTTAAATGAGATAATATTAATGCTCGGCCAAGAAGTAGAGAGATAAGAAGGAGGGCAATCCCTTTTTGTAAAAACAAATAATCCAACTTTTGTTGAATTGCCTTTAGCTTCTTTGATATATCAAATTTATTTTCCTGCAGCTCCATATTCCGTATTGGTGCAATGATACTTAGATCTCCTCTTTCCACTTTATATACACTCCCCACTTTTTTTGATAGTTTTCATTATATAGGGGCTTGTTTTAATATTTTGTCAATTTGATGGAGATGACTAAAAAAAGAGTTCGACTAATTTGGGCAAAATAAAAAGCATAAGACTAATTCTCATGGGAAGAATGTCTTACGCTTTTTGTGTGCTTTCGCTTTTCGGATTGTCTAGCTACAGCGCCTAGCCCCTCGAGGTCAAATAACCTGGGACATAAAAGGCAAAAAGCGCCTTTTTTGCCCCAGAACATTTGCTTGTCGGGGCTGAGCAAGGCGCTTTCGCTTTTCGGATTGTCTAGCTGCAGCGCCTAGCCCCTCGAGGTCAAATAACCTGGGACATAAAAGGCAAAAAGCGCCTTTTTTGCCCCAGAACATTTGCTTGTCGGGGCTGAGCAAGGCGCTTTCGCTTTTCGAGTTGTCTAGCTGCAGCGCCTAGCCCCTCGAGGTCAAATAACCTGGGGCATAAAAGGCAAAAAAGCGCCTTTTTTGCCCCAGAACATTTGCTTGTCGGGGCTGAGCAAGGCGCTTTCGCTTTTCGAGTTGTCTAGCTGCAGCGTCTAGCGACTAGCAAATTTCTTGTCCTTTTCCCTACGATAAGTCAACATCGGCTCGTTCCTCGTCGTGTTTCCTTTATCTCAGTCAAAGGCCCTGAAATTTGTACGCCGCTGGGCAGGCGCTTTCGCTTTTCTTTATAGCGGCGGAGGGGATCGAACCCACGACCTCACGGGTATGAACCGTACGCTCTAGCCAGCTGAGCTACGCCGCCATGAACCTTATAAAAGGCACAATGTCTATAATACAGACGTCTTAAATACTTGTCAATCATATTTTTACAAGAAGTGCGGTTTTCACTAATTGTTAACATAGTATCTGTTTTCCTGCAAAACATACGAAAAAACTGCCAAAGGCCTATTTCTAGCCTGAGGCAGTTCCGTTTATTTTATAAACAGACAGCAAGTTAACCCCTTCTCGCTCCTCGTCCGCCACGTTTCGATTCCGTATTGCGTTTCAATGAAGATAATCTGTCTTCACTGTCTTTCAAAAAGCGGTTCATTTTTTGTTCAAAGCTTTCTTTCGTGCGGAAATCATTGACCCTATTTGGTCGTGGACGTGGATTTGAATGAGATTGAGCAGGTGGCTGATCTTTCGCTTTGCGGATTGACAAGCCGATTTTTCCGTCTTTCTCAACATTTAACACTTTTACTAGGACTTCATCGCCAACTTTTAAATGTTCATTAATGTCCTTCACATAATTGTCGGCTACTTCACTAATGTGAACAAGACCTGTTGTGCCTTCGGGCAATTCAACGAACGCCCCAAAATGAGTGATGCCTGTTACCTTACCTTGTAACTTGCTGCCTACTTCGATCGACATAAAAAAATTTATCCTCCTTAAAGTATAAAAAATAAGCCTTATTCTACATTATATAAAACTTATAAAAAAAGTGTCAATAAGACACCTTCTCTTCTTTCTTTTTCTTTTTCGGTTCTGGGTCCGGTATATTAAAAATGATTTCACCTTTCTCGGAAAGAAAGTACTCACTTCTAGCCAGCTTTGCTATATAATCATCATCATTCAATTTGACAATTTCATTTTCAAGCGATGATTGTTTTCTTTCCAATTCGGCCAGCGCTTTTTCCAGTTTTGCTTCTTCCTTTTTCTTAGCTTCCAACACATCTGATCTAAAAATAAAAGTGGAGATGATCAAGTAGGATAATGCCACGGTAAGAATGAGGAAAATAGACAATCTTCGAATAAGAAGTTTTTTTCTTTTCGCTGATCTTCTCATGATGACTTCTTGCTGCTTCATATAGTTTGTTTCTAGTGAAGTGATCGGATTGATTTTTCTTTCACCCATCCTGTGGCCTCCTTTTATTTTTTGATGTCTAGCTCCAACGCCTATCGAAGTGCAAGGCATTCCGCTTTTCTATTATGTTCGAAATAAGTTTTTCACAAACTGAAACGCTTTAATAAATACATTCTTGATGAATTTAAAATATCCTGCCAAAACGATATAAGATTTTTGAGAGGTCTCTTTCACTTGTTTTGGAACAAAGCGAAGAAGTCCTTTTCCTATTAATTTAAACGGGTATAGGACTACCTTTAAAACCCATACTAACACTTTTCCCACAAATTTTACAAGTGTCAAAAGGATTCTCCCCATAAACAGCAGAACCCCTACTAAAAGTAAAACGAGCCATTTGATCGGAATATAGACAAGTGTAATCAATAACTTGCGTATAAAAAGAATGGCTCTTTTCGTGAATTGAATGACTAATTCGAGGACTTTTAAATAAAATTTTTTTAATAATGCTTGATACGCTGAAAAACCGCAAAGAAGCGCTAAAATAAGGTAAAAGCGAAGCTCACCATAATTGACGAGATACAATATATAGAAAGCAATCAGCCCATGGATGATCCAAAACAAAATATCATTTATAAAAACAAGTAGCCTTTTTCGACTATTACGATTTAAAAACCGCTGATACGTATCGAGGGATGCGCCAAAAAAGCTTCCCATCGCGATCATGGAAAGCATTGTATAAAACTGAGTAGATAAACTCATCGAAACAACTTCCCGAAGAATCCTTTTGCTTTTTCCGCATGGTGATCATCCAGGTAAACAAGGTCAAAGATTTTCCCTTTTATCGAGACGATCCCTTTATCAACATCTAGATTTTTCATTTGTAAATTTTGACCGCGGATTGCCAAAAAGCCCATTGAAGTTTCCAATAAAAATTCTTCATTATCAAAGCTTTCTACTTGCTTTACACCTGTTATATCAAGGATTTTTCTTCCTCTCATCACAACATCGTGTTCAGGCATTGTCCCTTTTGAAGGCATAGTTTCGTAATATTGGTTCATTTTCATCCCTCATTTTCGTACTAATTTTGTTTAATACATATGAGAGAGAATGAAAATATAGAACAAGCTATAAGAAAAGCGAAAGCGCCTTGTCCAGTGGCGTACGAACTTCAGGGCCCAAGATTTGCGATAAAGGAAACACGACGAGGAACGAGTTAGTGAAATTGGCACTTCAAATTTCACCTGATATTGACTTATCGTAGGGAAAAGGGCAAGAAGTTCGCTAGACGCTTCAGCTAGACCATACTAAAGTTCTTCCCTTGCAGCCTTTTCTTCTTTTAATACGGTATACATACTAGCAGCTTCTTCTTTTCGGGAAGATTCCTGAAGCATGTCAATTTTGACGGTTACGGTTTTTTGCCCGAACCGAATCTCAAGCTCATCCCCAACTTTTACGTTGGAGCTAGCCTTCGCCATTTGTCCATTGATAGCAATTCTACCTTTATCCGCTACTTCTTTTGCGAGAGTACGCCTTTTAATTAATCGTGAAACTTTTAAAAATTTATCCAAACGCATTGTTGCCATTTAGTTCACCCCTCTATAAACCTGCTTTTTTAGCATCATTCCAAAATTGATCTAGCTCTTCCAGACTAAATTCCTCAAATGTTCTCCCACTCTCATGAACTTTTAATTCTATGAAAGAAAATCGGCGTAAAAACTTTTCATTCGAGGTTTGCAAAGCCTCTTCCGGATGAATTTTGAGGAGCCTTGCTACATTCACTAATGCAAATAGTAAATCACCGAATTCTAAAAGCTGATCATGCTTCTTCCCATTCGTCAATTCATCCTCAAATTCCTGCATTTCCTCTTTAACTTTTTCCCAAGCCTCTTCAGGAGCTCCCCAATCGAAACCGACTTTCCCAGCTTTTTTTTGGTACTCATACGACAGAAGCAAGGCTGGCAATCCCTTACTCGTTCCCTCTAGCAGTGATTTTCTAATGCCTGTATTACTTTTTTCTTCAGCTTTAATTTTCTCCCAATTCTCTACAACTTGCTCGGAATCTTCCGCTTGAACATCACTAAACACATGTGGATGGCGACGAACCATTTTTTCATTAAGCCCTAAGACGACATCTTCAATCGAAAACATCCCTTCATCCTCACCAATTTGCGCATGAAGCATGATTTGCAACAAAACATCGCCAAGTTCTTCAATCATATTATCTATATCGTCGCGATCAATCGCATCGAGTAGTTCGTAGGCCTCTTCTATTAAATACTTTTTTAATGATTCGTGTGTCTGTTCTTTATCCCACGGACAACCATTAGGCCCTCTTAAATCTGCGATAATTTTCCTCAATGTCGAAAATTCCTTATACGCAAGTTCCCGTGAAGAAATGGGCGGCACGTAAAGACTCGTTAAATTATCAAGCTTCATTTGCCGATCTAATTCATACAATGGAATTCTAGTGATTCGCTCCAACGTACTGCCCGCGGCAGTGACCATCACCACCTCATAATCATCTGGATATTTTTCCATTAGCGTCAATTTTACATCTGATGCAACAAAGGCATCGTAAACTTGAGCAATAATGACATGTTGGTCAATCCGGATTTGTTCTTTGTGCAGCATTGTCCCGTCAAGCAATTGAAAGCCTTCCACTGGATCCACGTTCACAGCAGTAAATAAACTATCTAAAAAACTTTGGCCACCGGCTACTTTTATATTGATTCCACGCAGAGGACCTTGTTCTAAGAGCAATTGAACCGTCCTCTCCGCTACCATTGGGTGTCCGGGAACAGCATATATAACCTTCTCAGTTTCTGCCGTTTTTAAAAGAGTTTCGGTAATTTCCTCATAAACCGCATCGAACTGATCATGTTTTTCATACACTTCATCGAACGACTTAAAATCAATGTCCTCGCGAATCAATTCATCCACTACAGGGTGCTCTTTCGTTCTTAAAATTAGGCGATCACCATGCTTCATTAATTTATATACCCCTAGTGGCAGCTGATCTAAATCTCCTGATCCAAGTCCGATTATGATGATTTCTTTTTTCATAATTACTTCCTTTCCCGCTCTCTACTAACGAGCCGCTCTCCAAAAGGAATTAGCGTCATTTCCTCAGATGTTAATATATGACTTTTCACTATCATAATCAAAAATACAGCCGCTCCTATCATCACACTACTTAATGCTATAAAAGTATAAATCAAGCGGCCATCACCGATTAAAGACGTTGCATACAGCCATAATTGCAAAGCGACTGTCATGGCAAGGCCAGCAACAACAAGCCTGTTCGCCATTTTTTTCAAAATTGCTAGAACAGCCACTTTTTTATTTAACTTTTTGATCATCAGGATTGATACGACCGCTAGCCCTATGACCGTAGCAATAGCAGAACCCATCGTACTTAATAGCGGTATGAATATAATGTTTAAAACAACTTTCGTTATTAGACCCACGATTATATACTTGCCAGGAGCAAAGACATGACCCAAGCCTTGTAAAATTCCAGAGCATATCAAAATGATAGAGCTGAAAAATATGGAAATAGCTAAAACGGAAAGAACGAAGGATCCTTCCCCATTAGCGAACAGCATCGTATTAGTCGGCTTCATAATATTTGCAAGTCCTATAGCGGCACCAAAACCAATAACAGTCGTAATTTTAATAGCGCTGATCGCTTTCTGCTGTATAAAGTCTTCTTCATCTCTTAACCAAGCCGATGCTATAAGTGGAACTAACGCTAAAGAAAATGATGAAGCCGCAACTGTCCCGAGCTGCAGTAAAGGCTGGCCGCGATCAAATACCCCTTTCAATACTTTTGCATCATCCACACTGACACCTGATTGAACAAGCAAAGAATATAGACTGAATGAATCAATCATTTGAAAAAGAATAAGGAGCATTCCGCTTAAACAAATAGCTGTACCATGAACAAGCACGATTTGAGCTGTTTTATAAAATTTACGAAAAGACAACCCTTTTATAAAAAGAAGTCGGAGTGCATTATATTTCCAAACAAAAAAAGTAAGAATTAAAAGACCAAACGCCGTACCAAGTATAGAGCCTGTTACAGCACCGCTCCCAACCTCATATAAGGAACAACCTTTTGAAACAAACAGGAAAGCGATGAGAAGGATAGCGGTAACCCTTGCTAACTGTTCAGTCACTTGGCTAATAGCCGTCGGCGTCATTTTTCCGACGCTTTGAAAATAACCCCTCCATATGGATAGGAACGGTAAAAATATAAACATATACGCGGAGATTTTTACTAAAGGGGCTAACGCGGCATCTCCCATCCAAACCGATATAAAGGGTGCTCCGAAAAAAAAGATAGAGAACAATAAAGCTCCCACAATCAGAAGAGTAAGGAAAGCAGCCTGCAAGCCATGTGCAAGATGATTTCGTTTCCCTAGGTCACTTTCCGCCGCCAATTTCGAAATAATAACTGGAAAACCGGAACTAGCCAAAACAGCCGCTATTCCATAAATTGGATAAACCTGTTGATATATGTAAAAGCCAACGTCCCCTACGATATTTTGAAAGGGCACCCGATATACCGCACTCAATATTTTTACTATCAAAGCGGCCATCGTTAAAATGAGTGCTCCATGCATAAACTGATTCGATTGTTCTTTAGGCAAACCCGCTCTCGCCTTTCCGTGGTAAAATCTTCATGAAAATTATTATAACATAAACACAAAAGCACAAGGCGCGTATTCACAGACGTACAAGCTATGGGGTATGAATGTTCGAGGTTGTAAAGCATTCATGTCCCGCCTCCAGAGGCTGGCGATTGCAGCAAGGCAAGATGGAGGCGTAAAAGAGAAGGACAGTAAGTTTGCTGCCTGCACACTAGAAGAAAACTTTTTCCTAGAGAAATTGTTCCATGAAACTGCACTTTTTAACTTCCTTAAAAATACAAAAACCCGGAGCGATATGATTCTCCAGGTTTTCCGTATTACTATTATGATTCCATTTGCCTTGCTAAAAAACTTGCCGCGGTTTCCGCAGATTTTTTTTCTATTTCACCGATGGTTTGATCTTTTGAGAATATAACAACGGCACCGATAGGATCCCCGCTTGCGATGATTGGGGATATCGTATACGAGGACAGTTCTTCCTCATGTCCTTCTATAAGCGCAATTTTGCTAGGGTTTTTTTCAAGATGGGAGGAGCGCTCAGACATTGCTTTTTCTATAACTTCACCATTGCTTTTATTCAGATATTCTTTCTTTGAGCTGCCGCTGACTGCGATAACAGCGTCTCTATCACAAATTAAAATTGAACTGCCTAAGCTTTCATATAAGGCTTCTCCATATTCTTTTGCAAAATCCCCTAATTCATTGATTGGAGAATATTTTTTTAATATTACTTCACCCTCACGATCAACAAAAATCTCCAATGGGTCGCCTTCACGAATTCTAAGAGTCCTCCGAATTTCTTTCGGGATTACGACCCTGCCTAAATCATCAATTCGACGAACAATACCAGTTGCCTTCATCCTAAGTTGCCTCTCTTTCATCAGATGATTTTACAAAAGCTTTCCGAATAATGAAGCTCTTTGATTTAAAGAAAAGCTTCCGTTTTTACAATTCATTACCATCGGTTGTTGAATTTAGTATCTTTCAGTTAGAGAGTTCTATACATTTTTATTCATTTTTTTGGTAGATGAAAGCAACTTTTACTTTTTAGCCTTATTCAGTTCCTTCATAATATCTGTTGAAATCTTTAACCATTCATCTGTTTGTAGTCGATTTGTTTGAATTGTAATTTTCAAACGGGACCCATCCATTCCAAGGCCAACTATTCTTCCATGTTGGTTGCAAATAGCAAAGACCTTTGTGCCATCTATTTCTTTCGTTCCTTCTTCTGACATAAAAATGGATATTTCCGTTTTAGATTGCTTAATGAGTTCCAGCTTCGCTTGACGGGCGTACACTTTCATTTCAGCTACTGTAAATAAATAACCGACTTGTTCCGGATAGTCGCCAAAACGATCGATCATCTCTTCTTGCAATTCTTCCATTTCTTCAAAAGAGTCAATATTTCTAAAACGTTTGTACATTTCTATTTTTTGATAACCATCGTTAATGTAAGAGTCCGGAATATAAGCATCCAGCTCAAGCTCTACTTCAAACGAAGGTACGTTCTGCTGATCAATCATTCCTTTTCGTTCATCAATAGCATCCTTAAGCATTTGAGAATACAAATCAAATCCAACAGAATCGATAAACCCATGCTGCTGGGCACCTAGTAAATTACCAGCGCCCCTAATAGATAAATCGCGCATCGCAATTTTAAAGCCTGACCCTAATTCCGTAAATTCTTTAATAGCTTGCAATCTTTTTTCGGCTACTTCCGTTAAAACTTTATTACGTCTATACGTAAAATACGCATACGCAATACGGTTGGAGCGGCCAACCCGGCCTCTTAATTGATAGAGCTGGGAAAGTCCCATTCGATCAGCGTCATGTACGATCAATGTATTTACATTTGGGATATCCACACCCGTTTCAATAATCGTCGTCGTAACAAGGACATCAAATTCCCCGTCAAGAAAACTGAGAATGACAGATTCAAGTTCCGTTTCAGTCATTTGCCCATGCGCATATGCCACCCGTGCATCTGGAACAAGCATGGAAATTTCCTCTGTTTTTCTTTCAATATCTTCAACACGGTTATATAAGAAATAAACTTGACCACCCCTCGCCAACTCTCGCTCAATTGACTCTTTGACAAGCGCACCGTTATATTCCATCACATACGTCTGCACTGGGAATCGATTTTCTGGGGGTGTTTCAATAACAGATAAATCTCGTACACCTAACATTGACATGTGAAGCGTCCTAGGGATAGGAGTCGCAGTCAATGTCAACACATCAATATTTGATTTTAACTGCTTGATTTTTTCTTTATGTGTCACTCCAAAACGCTGCTCTTCATCCACGATTAAAAGTCCGAGATCAGCATAATGAATATCTTTTGATAAAAGACGATGGGTGCCGACGACGATATCAACTGTACCATTTTTTAATCCTTTTGCCGTTTCAGTTTGCTGTTTTTTAGAACGGAATCTGCTTAGCAAGCCAATATTAATTGGGTATTCTTGAAATCTCTCCTTAATAGTTTCAAAATGCTGCTGGGCAAGGATCGTAGTCGGCACTAAAATAGCGACCTGCTTCCCATCCATAATTGCTTTAAACGCAGCGCGGATAGCCACTTCTGTTTTCCCGTAACCAACATCACCACATAATAGGCGATCCATCGGTCTTTCTTTTTCCATATCTCGTTTAATTTCTATGATTGAACGCAGTTGGTCTTCTGTTTCTTGATATGGGAAAGAAGCTTCAAGCTCCCGTTGTAAATCGCTATCTGGAGAAAATGCATATCCTTTGGCGGCTTCCCTCTCAGCGTATAATTTGATTAAGTCATCCGCAATGTCTTTGACTGAAGACTCTACTTTTTTCTTTACACGCTTCCAGTCGCTGCCACCTAATTTATATACTTTTGGCTCCTTTCCTTCAGAGCCTACATATTTTTGAACGAGATCAATTTGTTCAACTGGTACATAGAGCTTATCACTAGCTTGATATTTAAGATGCAAATAATCCTTATGAACTCCGTTGATTAGAAGGGTTTCAATCCCTAAGTATCTTCCTATCCCATGATTGACATGGACAACATAATCTCCAACTTTCAATTCTGAATAACTTTTTATACGTTCAGCATTTGAAAGCTTTTGTCTTCGTTTTGATTTGCGAGTTTTTTTATTAAAGATTTCTTCTTCTGTAATCACAGCTATTTTGGCTGCTGGCAGCTCAAAGCCTGTATTCAAAGCACCTTCAATAATTTGAATTCCAGATACTGCATGATCTGGACTTTTTACGATAGATGCCTCAATTTCATAGTCATATAAAACAGATTGTATTTTCTTTGCCCTTTCAGCATTTGGAGCAAGAAAAATAACGGAATAACGATTTTTTTGCCAGCGATCTACTTCACCTTTCAGAACATGCATCTGACCATGGAAGTTTTGCATGAGTTTACAAGGGATATTAGATATGTTTTGTGGGCTCGTGTTAGGAACATGCCTCATAAATAAAGACAAATAGACTTTAGGTAGTGGATGTTTAGATATTAATTGAGAAAACTGATTTGACACGGCGAGATCATGAATGATTTCACCTTGTTCCAGTAGGGATGTATGCCACTCTGCTTCTTCCTTTTCGAGTCTTTCATTCATTTCCTGAATACGGCTTAATTCATCAAAGATTAATAACCCGTTCGTAGATAGGTAATCTAGCAAACTTGCAGCAGGCTCATAGGCGTATGATATATATTTATAAAATTGCTCTGGTTTTTGACCGTTTCGGAGCTGCTCTAAATCATATCCAATGTTTTCTGATAAAAGTTCTTTCGCTTTTTCATTTCTGAATTTCTTCAAAGAACGCGAAAGGCCCGCTTCAAGTTGATCTACAGTTATTGCCAATTGATCATGGTTCACTGGCGTTTCCGAAGCAGGACCAATTAATACGCTTTCCCTTTTTTCTTTAGACCGTTGATCATCAAGAGAAAAAGATCGAATCGAATCCACTTCTGTATCAAACAGCTCTATTCGTATCGGATCTGTTTCTGTCAAAGGATATATATCTAATATTCCTCCACGTACACTAAATTCACCCGGTGCACTAACCATGTCCGTGCGGCTGTATCCCATTTGAACAAACTTCAACAAATCATTCTCAAGGTCTAAATCTTGTCCCACTTCAATTACGAGTTGATATTTTTGCCAAACAGAAGGGGGCGGCAATATTTTTCGTATACTAGCAATTGGAACGACAAATACACCGCGACGGCCCGATGCCATATAATTTAGCGTTTCAATTCGCTGGGCGCGCAGTTCTGGGCTTGCAACACTAAGTTCGGCTGCTATTAATTCATTGGCAGGATAAAGAAAAAGCTCATCTTCGTCCATAAATTGAGCGAGATCCTCATAAATCTTTTGCGCTTGCAAAAGGTTATGGGTGATGACCATAACTGATTTTCCAGATTTCTCAGCCGCCGACGCAATGAATGCTGACCTCGCCGATCCCGAAAGTCCGGCTATTAATTGCTCACGCAGATTTCCCTCAATTCCAGAAAGAATCGTTTGTATTTCATTTTGCTGAATAATTAAGTTTTTAATGCCTTGCATGTTTATCTCCTCTTCATAGAAAGATGGCAGGAATTTAAGAGGCTAGCTTGAATCTATTTATTTTCTTATTTTCCAAATTTAAAAACGTTATGAATATACGCAACGGAAAAATGCTTTGGATTTCCCTCCAAAGCTTTTAATGAATAAGATAATCATACTGATGCAAATCGGGATTTTTTTTGAATGCTTCATGGCAATCATCGCATATTGCTTGAATATGAATATCTCCATTCGATCCGTACGTAACCATTTCCTGTCTTTCGCTATCGGTTAATGTATGAATGCCAAGTTGTTCTTCTTGAAAAGCTGCATCTTCAATGGTGGCCATTTTTGAAGAACAATGCCGGCAATAATAATGAATTGGTATTGTAATCCCTCCTCACAAAAAACAATCCGTTCACATAGTATGAACATTTTTGCGGGGAGTTATTCGCATTTAACCATTATATTGGTTCATGACTTCAAGAAAAGGCTTATTCAACCACTCTTCGCATGCATCTACACATCTTTCAACGACAGATTGTATTTCGTCTTTTTCGTCTTTGCGAAACTTACTTAATACATAATCCGGTACAGTCATTCCAACTGGAGGACGATCAATGCCTACTCGTATCCTTTTGAATTCTTGTGTACCAAGACTTGCTATCGTAGACTTTATGCCATTATGCCCACCAGCGCTTCCCTTTTGTCTAAGCCGGATTTTTCCAACTGGCAAATCTAGATCATCATAAACCACGAGTAAATCTTCCACCTGTATATCATAGTAATCCATTAACGGCCGGATACTTTCACCCGATAAATTCATATATGTTAACGGTTTAAGTAAAATAATCTTTTCTCCATTTTTATGAATAACAGAATAGATTCCGTTGAATTTTTTCTCGGACAAAGTTGTTCCGAATCTTTTTGCTAATTCGTCCACAATGACAAATCCAATATTATGTCTTGTTTTTTTATAGGAAAGACCCGGGTTCCCTAACCCAACAATTAACTTCATCCTAAACACCCCAACTTACACCTATTTCATTTATTATACGCTATAAAGTACATAAACGGAAACAAAAGCGCAACCTTTGCTGGCTGCGCTTCACTTTAAAGATTATACATCTTCGCCTTCTGCTTTATCGTCGTTGCTATTTTCAGGTGGATCTTCTTCTCGAACTCCTCCATCTGGATCTTCTTCCTCTGTACGTGGAGGCTGGATATTCGCGATTGGATCATCATCTTCATGATTGATGGTACATGCGAAATTACCTCGGATATCTCCAACTGTTACAGACTCTCCAATGTTTAAGTTTGAAATATCAATTTGGAGTACTTCTGGAATTTTATCCGGAACGGCCGTGACGGAAAGCTCATGCAGCAAAATCTGAAGAACTCCTCCACTTTTGACCCCTTCCGCGTCTTCCGATACTTCAACCCTAACATTCGCTTCAATTTCTTGAGTTAGGTCAACAGCTAAGAAATCGGCATGAACAATGTCTTTCTTCAATGGATCTTCTTGATATTCGTGAAGGATTACACTTACTTTTTTCCCTTCCAAATCTAAAGAAATTACACCATTTCGTCCAACTTCTCGCATTGTTTTT
The DNA here is from genome assembly GCF_018343715.1 of Bacillus sp. FJAT-49711. Lineage (GTDB taxonomy): Bacteria > Bacillota > Bacilli > Bacillales > Bacillaceae_C > Lederbergia. The sequence goes on from NZ_JAGYPL010000008.1 coordinate 31,253, forward strand.
AAAAAATCTGCACTATTAACGGAAATTGGCGTATTTTCTACCCGGTACCCGTAAACTACTGCCGGAAAATTACCTTGCGTACGAATATCCGTTAATTGTGAACGTTTCCCATTCGTACGACTTTTTGCCACTAGTACTGTACTCATAAGTATGACACTCCCTCTCCCTATTATGTAATGCATCTCTATTAATACCCTAACATAAACAAAAATAAACTTCTAATTATATGAAAAAACAAAGATAAGGACTCAATTTTAAACGTGGCAGTTGATTTGCGCTCCAGGCACTCGCTTTCCGCGGGCGGTACGGGGCAGCCCTCCTCGGCTCTTTGCGCCCGTGGGTCTCCCCCTGTTCTGTACTCCCGCAAGAGTCTCGCACCCTCCCGCTCCAATCAACAGTAAAAAAATCAGCAACGACTTTTAACACATTAAAAACATTGGAATATAGTTTTACATCTCTTAGCGAAGAAGGGATATATGTTTATAACATCTTTCAAAAATGGAATTTAAGAACAACATCAAATGTTGTCATAGTCTTAAATGGTAAGAAATGATACAAAGGAATAAAGTTTTAGAAAGTCTTTGATTAAAATCATTCTTGATTTTCCACAAAGTTGATTGGAGCGGACGGCGGCGACTCCTAGTCGGCTAAATACATACACGCCCTATGGCCAACGCCGACACTAGGACGTCCTGTCCGTCGGGGGATTAGCTCACCTCACGCCCCCCGAAAAGCGTCCGCCTGAAGCGGAAATCAACGAACGTTTGTAGAAATAGATTTTCAATAAAAATTGCCGAGAAAATACCCTTTTCTCGGCAATTTGAGAAGCGAATGATCGCTCTTTTTTAGTGTTTAATTTCTATTATTTCAATCAAACAATGTACTTACGGATTGGTTCTCATGTACGCGAATGATCGCTTCTCCCAGCAATGGTGCTACGGATAGTTCCTTAATTTTAGGAATTTTCTTTTCTTCTGGCAGTACAATTGAATTTGTTACAACTAACTCTTTTATATTGGAATTGTGGATCCTTTCAATAGCAGGCCCAGATAAAACTGGATGTGTACAACATGCATACACTTCCTTCGCACCACTTTCAGTAATGGCATTAGCTGCGAGTGTAATCGTTCCAGCTGTATCGATAATATCATCAATCAGGATCGCAATTTTTCCTTCAACATTACCTACGATATTCATTACTTCTGCTACGTTCGGACGAGGACGGCGTTTATCAATAATTGCAATTGGTGCTTTTAAACGATCCGCCAGCCTTCTAGCACGTGTAACACCACCGTGATCAGGAGAAACAATGACGATATCGTCTTTATATAAATTTTTTGATTTAAAATATTCACCTAAAATAGGAACACCCATTAAATGGTCGTTAGGGATATCAAAAAAACCTTGGATCTGTGGTGCGTGGAGGTCAAGATTGATCATCCGTGTAGCCCCAGCTGTTTCAATAAGATTGGCAACGAGTTTCGCAGTGATTGGCTCACGCGCTCTCGCTTTGCGATCTTGACGAGCGTATCCATAATAAGGCACAACTAAATTAATCGTTTTTGCTGAAGCACGCTTTAACGCATCAATCATGATGAGAAGTTCCATCAAATGATCATTGACAGGATCGCTTGTTGACTGAACTACATATACATCGCAGCCACGGATACTTTCCTCAATATTAATTTGAATTTCTCCATCGCTAAATCGATTGACTGAACATTTACCAAGTTCAAGACCGATAAATTTAGCAATTTCTTGCGCCAAAGCACGATTAGAACTTAATGAGAATATTTTCAAGCTAGGGTCAAGATATTGATTTGACATGCTGAACCTCCGTTTTAGTTTTTCAAATTTAGTTTCTTGACGTAATTTTCTTTATTAACCTGCCTGGCGCGCGCGATGGACAGAGCTTCCTCCGGCACATCTTTAGTAATGGTGGAACCCGCAGCGATATATGCACCTTCCTTAATCGTTACAGGCGCAACAAGGTTAGAGTTACAGCCAACAAACACATTATCTTCTATTTTCGTTAAAAATTTGCTCTTGCCATTATAATTAACCGTGATAGAACCACAGCCGAGATTCACATTCGAACCAACTTCAGCATCACCAATATAGCTTAAATGGGAAGCTTTACTTCCTTTTCCGATTTCAGCTTTTTTTATCTCAACGAAGTTTCCAACTTTAACCTCATCATGAATGGTTGATTCTGGACGAATATGTGCAAATGGACCAATTTGAACATTTGATCCAACCGAGCTATCGTGTATGACAGATTGTCTAATCACTGTATCAGATCCTATTTGAGCATTTACCAATTCGCTGTTTGGACCAATTTGACAATCTTCCCCAATCACTGTTTGTCCTTTAAGGATTGTCCCAGGATAAATGATCGTGTCCATGCCGATATTTACATCCGCATCAATATACGTATTTTCAGGATCAATAATCGTAACACCACTCTGCATATGGGTGATATTAATTCTTTTTCTCATAAGTCTTTCTGCTTCGGCTAAGGCAACTCGATCGTTAATACCCATTGTTTCATCAAAGTCAGCCGTTTGAAAAGCAGATACGTTCATGTTTTTGGCCTTTAATATTTCAATTACATCTGGAAGGTAGTACTCACCTTGGGCATTATCATTTGAAACCTCTTCTAGGGCTTCAAACAAAGCCTGATTGTTAAAGCAATACGTTCCTGTATTAATTTCGTTCACTTTACGTTCTTGTTCATTTGCATCTTTATGTTCAACTATTCTTTCTACAGTTCCATTAGCATTGCGAATGACCCTGCCATAGCCGTCTGGTCTTTCTGTTAAAGCTGTTAAAATCGTTGCTTTCGCTTTCTGCATTTCGTGTTGCTTAATCAATGCTTCCATCGTTTCAGCTTTAATAAGAGGTGTATCACCGCATATGACGAGAGTTGTACCATCCTTATTACTCAGCACTTCTTTTGCCTGCATGACCGCATGGGCAGTTCCAAGCTGTTCCTCCTGAAGAACAAAATCACTTTTCCCTTCCAATTTAGTCTGCACAAGCTCCGCTCCATGTCCAACAACAGTAACGATTTTATCAACGTTTACCTTAGAAATATTGTCGACAACATACTCTACCATTGGCTTCCCACAGATAGGATGAAGTACTTTATAAAGTTTTGACTTCATTCGTGTTCCTTGGCCAGCAGCCAATATTACAGCGAATCGGTTTGTCATAAACGGGCCCCCAATAACCTTTTTTTCCATAATGAATATATCTTAATTACTGTTTTTTTTCAAGAAAACGATAGGAATGTATAAAAAGTGTTCATAAAATAGAAAAGCGCAAGCGCCTGTTTATCGACGTACGAACTACAATAACTTCGAACAAGATAAAGGAAACACGATAAGCCGATAGGCGAATCGATGTTGACTTATCGTAAGGAGAAATTATGTAGTTCGCTAGTCGATAGGCGCTGCAGCTAGACATTAGAAAAGCGGAAGCGTCTGTTTATCGACGTACGAACTACAATAACTTCGAACAAGATAAAAGAAACACGATAAGCCGATAGGCGAATCGATGTTGACTTATCGTAAGGAGAAATTATGTAGTTCGCTAGTCGATAGGCGCTGCAGCTAGACATTAGAAAAGCGCAAGCGCCTGTTTATCGACGTACGAACTACAATAACTTCGAACAAGATAAAGGAAACACGATAAGCCGATAGGCGAATCGATGTTGACTTATCGTAAGGAGAAATTATGTAGTTCGCTAGGCGATAGGCGCTGGAGCTAGACATTAGAAAAGCGCAAGCGCCTGTTTATCGACGTACGAACTACAATAACTTCGAACAAGATAAAGGAAACACGATGAGCCGATAGGCGAATCGATGTTGACTTATCGTAGGGAGAAATTATGTAGTTCGCTAGGCGATAGGCGCTGCAGCTAGACATTAGAAAAGCGCAAGCGCCTGTTTATTAAATTAAAAAGTCCAAGACCCGAATTTCTATATAAAGAACACTGTGAATTGGATAGGACTAATAGATCTAGACTAAGAATAAGAAACTTGCTAGGGAAAGTGATTTTTTCCAAAAGTGGAAATAATATTTGAGGAAAAAGGCAAATAAAAAGAGCCTTACTTATGCAGCAGGCTCTCGTTGTATTTCTATTTCATGAAGCACCGGCTTCTTCTAATTCCGGTTCTTCGACTTCTCCCAAACGATGGTATTCTGCCAATACGACATCCTGGATTTTGCTCCTTGTGTTGGAGTTTATTGGATGAGCAATATCGCGAAATTCTCCGTCCGGAGTGCGTTTGCTTGGCATCGCCACGAATAGACCGTTGTTACCGTCTATAACACGAATATCGTGGACGACAAATTCATTATCTAGGGTAATTGAAGCAATCGCTCTCATTCTACCCTCTGTGTTGACGCGGCGTAGTCTCACATCTGTTACTTCCATTGTGCTCACCACCTTCTCCTGCTAGATAGAACCATAATTATGTATTCAACACAGATTGGAATTTTCCTTCTTTAATTGTAAAATTTTTTTAAATATTTATAATATGCAGTTTCAATATTCATAATATTTGTAAGCGTTTTAGTTTCTACGCGTTTTTGGCCATTATTGGCCAAAACTTAAATTAAGTTACTTTACAAGTGCAATGACTTCAATTTCAAGTAATACATCTTTTGGCAATCGTGCAACTTCCACGCATGAACGTGCAGGTTTGTGAACGGAAAAATATTCACCATACACTTCATTAATTGTGGCAAAGTCATCCATATTTTTTATAAAAACCGTTGCTTTTACAACAGTCTCAAAGGAAGCCTCTGCTTCTTCCAACACTGCTTGAAGGTTTTGAAAAACTTGATGAGTTTGTTCGACAACGCCTCCTGAAACAATGGTTCCTTCTGGCGTTAAAGGAATTTGTCCAGAACTATAAAACATATTGTTAACAATGATTCCTTGTGAGTATGGACCAATTGCAGCTGGTGCTTTGTCTGTCGATACATAATGCATATCAATCTCTCCTTTTTTCAATTTTGATTTCTTACAAAAAATCTGCCTGAACAGTAAAATAATTTCCGGGTGAAACGTTGATCTGTCTTTCTTTCACATTTACATCCGTCAGTTTAATAAGAGAAATATAGTCGTCCACTAATCGTTCTTCCTCAAACTCCGATTCCACTAATACCGCAGTCCCAGCAACAATCGCATTAAATTCTGCTAGAAGGTTTACCATTCCATTGATTGTGCCTCCTGCTTTCATAAAATCGTCCACAATCAACACTTTCGCTCCTTCTTTTAGACTTCGTTTAGAAAGAGACATCATTTGTAGGCGTTTGGATGAACCAGACACATAATTAATGCTTACCGTTGATCCTTCTGTTACGATACTATCACGCCTAACGACGATAAAAGGAACATTCAAATGATGGGCAACTGTTTGCGCAATGGGAATTCCTTTCGTTGCTACAGTCATAATCACATCAATATCCCGATCAGAAACGGCAGAAGCTAGATGCTTGCCTACTTCATTTAATATTTGCGAGTCTCCCAACAAATCCGTCATGAATAGGTAACCACCCGGAAGTAAACGATCTGGGTCTGCAATTAATTGGCATAAACGATTAATAAATTCTTCTGCATGATCTTTTTTTACCTTTGGAATATATTTTACTCCTCCGGCAGCCCCTGGAAGGGTTTGCAAAGTGCCAATCCCTTGACTTTCAAATGTATCTTTTATGATGACTAAATCCTCACTAATTGACGATTTGGCTGAATGATAGCATTGTGAAAAATAAGTCAACGAAACAAGCTCCCGCGGATGATTCATTAAATAATGAGTCATATCTACGAGACGCTCGCTACGGCGAAATTTCATCTTTTTACCTCCTAAATAACCTAAATGCGAATATTATTATTGTAAATATACATGATTGTACGTATATTAGCAAGGTTCAGGAGGATTTCCAGATGAAAAACCCCTTAATCGCCCAACATTCTTACAGCAAATACTTGATCGCAAAATCCTCGGAGCCCATTATAAATTCTTTGCAAACGAGAATCATGTTGGACGAGCCCAAATACTGTCGGCCCGCTGCCACTCATTAATACAGCATCTGCACCAAACTTCTCCATCTGTTCCTTAATATGAAGCACCTCAGGATACATCTGCAATGTAACGTCTTCTAGGGCATTTCCTAAATGGCGGCATACTTCTTCATATTGGCCGTTTTTTATAGCACTCACCATTGCTTCTGTATTTGGATGATCAATATTATCTAATTTAACATTTCGATATACATCTGCTGTCGAAACACCTATAGTTGGTTTTGCTAAAATGACCCAAGAATTCGGAGGTGCCGGCAGTTTCGTAATTTTTTCTCCTCTTCCACGAGCCAAAGCTGTCCCCCCATAGACACAAAAGGCAACATCAGAGCCAATTTCCGATCCAATTTCAGCCAATTCAGCCATAGATAAGTTTAGCTTCCACAAAATATTTAGTCCCCGTAAAGTGGCAGCTGCATCACTGCTTCCACCAGCAAGCCCTGCCGCAACTGGGATAATTTTATCGATAGAAATCGTAACCCCTTGGTGGATATTAAATTTTTCTTTCAAAAGCCTCGCCGCTTGAAAAGCGAGGTTTCGCTGATCATCGGGTACAAAACGGCTATGCGATATAATAACGATTTGACTATCATCCCTATTTTCAAGTTCGATTCTGTCAGCTAAATCGATAGTCGTCATGACCATTTCCACTTCATGATAGCCATCCGTTCTTTTGCCAAGTACATCCAGTGTTAAATTAATTTTGGCTGGGGCTTTCATTAACAGTCTCATGTCATCACCTGCTTGTCTCTCCGTTTTTTCACTTTTTTCATTTTAACATGAAATGGAATAAACACATAAGAAAAGCTGAAGTTTCCCAGTAGATAGGTGCTGAAGCCAGGGAAAGACATAGATGAAAAGGAAATTCGCAGATCGATGATTGAAGATACTTTCCCATATTGTGGCCTTCTTTATTTCAAATCTCTGGAACTACTCTCCCAAATTGATCACTTTAAATAAAACATAATAGACAAGACAGGGAAACACATCGCCATCAATACAATGACAGCACCTGCAAATTTATTATTCTCATCTTTCCATACTAATCGGGCATACTTAATCGTATGGAAAGATAAGTAAAGTGAAAATCCGATTAAAAGAAACCCCAACCCACTCACTCCTTCTTTGACTTAATAATGTCAGCAGGCTTTAATTGTTCACCGAAGCTCTCAATAATCACATCATAATTTACTTCTACATCGGCAGTTTGATACTTTTTTTCCCAATTGTAATTTTGATAATCCTTCATGGTCCAAAATGTTCGCCGCGCCTCCAGATACCATAAAAAAGGTTCACCTTTAAACTCACTTTGTGTTCTTTTAATAAAGTCCGTCGTTTCTTTTTCTAAACTTTCTTTTATTGATTTGTTAAGCTTCTCTTGATTTGTTAAGTTCGTTGCGTAATTTGTCAAACTAGGGTTTGAAAAAACTTGAAGTCTTATCGGGACGATCACTTTAACTTCCGCGGGCGATTTTTTTGTATTTATTTTCACTTTCGTATTCCTTGGTTTTGTCATACGCAATGTAATTCGATACTGATCATCTACAGGATCAGGAAAGGATTCAATAAATATATGACCCGAAGCTTTATTTCTAAGAAGCAAGGCGAGTCTTGTTTCCAAACCTGTTAAGGAACCAATCATTTTCCCGTTTTTAAAAACAGCAGATCCAATCATCTGAACGGGGTCTCCAGAGTTCTGGGGAACTTGTCCTGCCTCATAGTCTAATTCATTTTTTCTTATGACTTCGCTTTTTTCTGCGGTTGCGTAGATGGATAAAAAAAGTTCTCCTGACAAGCGTTGAAAATAACGATTTAAATTGGAATAAGGTGCAAAGCCGGTGTCCTGCCAACGCTGTTGCATAAATGCATAAAATTTATGTGGACGCGTCTCTAACTTTGGCTTATTAGAGTGGATAAATTCACTCGCCCTTTCTTTGCTAATGATTAAGTTTGTCTCTCTTCTTATTTCAGGGTCCACAATAGAAGAGGCGATAATATGATGAAATAGATTTGTCTTCGCTAACTCTTCACCGATGATAATAGTTCGTAAATGTCCAAAGTTTAGGTTCCTTGGAACAACACTGTTTGCCAGCTCTTTAGCTGATAAAATATCTGATGCCGTAAACGAAATAATGTCACTTGCAGGTTCGTTTGGGGTTGTGCTGTTTGTCGTTGTGCCAACCTCGGGATTGGCAATTTGAAAAGTGACTTCAACGAGATGATCATCGGCTTTATCCAGGCCAAGGACAACCACATAAGCCTGCTGTTCCAATTCAGCTTTCCCAAAACATCCGGAAAGAAATAAATATGGAATTAAGCATAATAACATAAGTTTGAAAGCCTTCATTTTTTCAGCCGCCCTCTGCACCAGTCTGCCATCCATAAACAGATGGGAAGTGAAATCAATAACCATGAACTGTAGACAATTAATATTTCTCTATACTTTGTAACGTGAAAAATATTATCCTCCTGCATACCTAGCAACAGAGCAAGTCCGGCAAAAGGTAATAAAAGCGGTTCAAATTTCTCCAATTGTAGGGCCCTAGAAAAAAAGTAGGCTGATATATATAACGAAAGAGCAAAGTGAATATTGGCAGAAATGACCCACATTCCTAAATATAATGCTTCAATATGCGTGATAATTTCTCCTATGGATGCCATTCGAGTCAATTGCTGATAAGGGTATGCGATATTGACGATTTCGGGATAATCAAACACCATGACATAAATAGCAAGGAATCCGGCGAGTGTTACACAGCAAGTCGCTAGACCTAAAAAAGAAGCTCGCCGAAATGATTCATAAGAGCGAACAAAAGGAAATAAAGCGGTTAATAGAATCATGTTTCCATAAATAGAACTTTGACTAATGCTTCCTTTGATCACTTCCTGAAAGCCTGACCCTGCTATCGGAAATATCCGAAGCCATTCCACTTCTTGCAAAACAGAGAGAATGAGAAAAATTAATATAATGTATATGGTAGGAACGATAAACCAAGCTGCCCTTCCTATTGCCTCCAATCCACGTTTGGCAATTAAATAACTGCTTATGACAAGCAAGAGGAACAAAAGTAGAAGAACAGGCGCCTTTGGATAAAACATTACGTTAACAATATCGATATAACTTCGGCTGTTAGTAGACGTGCCGCCAAACGCAATCAAAAACAAGAGAAAGCAGAAAAATCCTCCAATATACTTTCCAAATAACTGGGATAAAAGCTCTATTAATCCTTTTCCATGTTTTTTCATTAACCATAATAAGAGAGAAAAAGGGCCTGCGATTACAAAAAGGGAGAAAATTGGCATCATCCATGCGGCATTTCCCCCCGTATCGAAAAGAATACTCGGCGCGGTATCTGTCGCCTTGATTGCAATTGAGAAAACAACAATTGAAAAAAACTCTCTTGTGCCTACTTTTCCATCGGCCGCTTTCATCATGACTCAGCATTCCCCTCCGGTTTAGGTGCCCTTGCTCGGTCCTTCGGTGACATTGAATATGGACGCAGCCATTGTTTCCACACAGGCGGTCTTACAAGCATATCTTTTGATGATGGAAAATGCGGCGACAGCGGTGCAAAAAATGGAACTCCGAATGATTTAATTGAAACGAAATAAGCGATAAAAAACCCTAAAAAGATCGACATACCGAAAAATCCTAAAAAGTTCGCAGTTATTAATAAAACAAAGCGCAGTATCCTCACAGCAATGTTTAAGCTTACGTCCGGAATCGTAAAGGAGGCTAGTCCAGTCACTGCTACTACAATGACAAGAGATGGGCTGACAATATTTGCCTCAACCGCAGCTTGTCCAAGAATTAAAGCACCTACAATACCGATAGTAGGTCCAAGTGTATTGGGAACACGCACCCCGGCCTCGCGCAAAATTTCAAAAGTAATTTCCATAATCAAAATCTCCATCATGACTGGAAAAGGCATCTTTTCTCTTGTCGCTGCGATGGCAAGCATCAAATCCGTGGGCAGCATCTCGGCGTGAAAAGTAGTTATAGCAATATAAAAAGCGGGAGTAAACAAAGCAATTAATAACGAAATTAACCGAATAATTCGGATAAAGTTCCCATAGGGCATGCGTAAATATTGGTCTTCCACAGTATGAAACAATGACCAAAAAGTAACAGGCACAATTAGAACATCAGGAGAGTTCTCCATTACTAAAATGATGTGGCCCTCCATAAGAAATGATGCGGCCCTATCAGGCCGTTCTGTCGTCAGCGTAGATGGAAGAAGGGAGGACGGTCTTTCCTCTATATGCTGCTCAAGCCTGGAAAGTGTCAAAACGGTATCAACTTTGATCTCCTGGATCCTGCTTTTTACTTTCTCCACGGTCTCAGAGTCAGCCAGCTCTTGCAAATACATAACCGATACTTCTTGGCGAGCTCTTTCGCCAATTGAAACGGTCTCCGTCATTAATTTCGGATCTCTAATCAAGTTTCTGATGAGGGAACGGTTTGTCGCAGCCGATTCAATGAATGATAGCTTCGGTCCCTTTATAACAGTCTCAGCATTTGCCTCTGTAATAGACCGTTTTTCAAAGCCCGTGGTTTCAACTGATATGACTGCATCTAATCCTTCAATGAGAATCACCGTATTGCCGTCTACCAAGTCTTTTACAGCATCTTGTTTGAATTTAATTATTTTGGCACTTGTAATGGTTAAAATGCTTTTTAATATAACCGTGATGAATTCTGCCTCTTGTATAGGATCATCGGCTCTTTCCTCCAGCAACGGTTTTACAATATGTGTATCGATAAGATTTATATCCACCGTACCTTCAACAAAAAGAATCGTTGCATCCTTTTTGTAAAAAGGTAAGTGAAGATTCCGCAGCTTCAATGCATGATTGATAGGATAAGAAAACTCCATTTTTAACTTGTCTACGTTCATAAGCAAATCATTTGTGAAAAATTCCTTTTTATTTTGCTTATCCTGAATAGGACTTGTTGTTTTTTTGAAAAAAGCCATGATGACAACCTCCATCTACATCTATTGTCATTTTTTGCTTTAATACTAAATTCATACACTCTTTAATAAGAAATGGTGAGTTGAGAGCGCACAACATCCGTTATAACACATATAGTGGGTCTGTAAGGAGAATCTGGCTTTCTTAGGAGTAAGTTTTCGAGGCGATAGGTGGATAAAGCTGGACAGCTAAAATATAAATTCAAAATACAAAAAAACCGAAGCAAATGCTTCGGCTGCGGGTAATCGAATATCTATAGGCTGTTGAATATCTCATTGTCATTGTTTATTGGCAAGCTGCTGCTCAGCTATTTCGATGGCACGTTTAACCATATTTCCTGCGTCTCGGGCTTTTATGCCGCCCCATCCCTCTTCCTGGACAACATCATAGAATCCTAGCTCTTTTGCTAGTTCCACTTTCAACTGATCTGACATGATTCCTCTTCTTCGACCCAAGAAAATTCCCCCTTATACCCGCTTTTATAGTGTGGGCAAAAGGGCATTATTTATAAAGTTAAATCTTACCTTAATAATTTCCAAAAAAAACAGCAGTAAACAATTTATGTTTACTGCTGTCCCAGCGCTAGACTTCCTGCTGTATCTTCAAAAAATGTAAGTTCAACCGTTTCAGTAAGTACATCTGCATAGCTGTAGGAAACACGCTCAAATGCATTTTCCTCTTGGTCTAATTCGATGACAAAAACCGATGGATAAGTTTCTGCCAAAACCCCAGAACGTTCAATGGTTTTCCTGCGGCCTCCATTGGCTTTTAACATTAATCTTTTACCCAAGTTTGAATCAAGGGATTTTTTAATGCTTGCTAATGTTTTTGGCATTTCGCTCCACCTCACTGATTTTAATTATAGCACGGCGAACAATTATAGTCAAATAAAATATTTATTTTATCAATCATTCCTGCCTATTGTCAATACTTTTTTATCTACAATTTTTTCTCATTTCCAACAATTTTTATTATGTACTCATCTATAATTATTATGTATAGATGAGAAATTTCCTCATGGAAAAAGCACTGGATAAGTTCTCCAATGCTTTAATCGTCAATCGGGGGTTTAAAAGGCATGCCAGTTCGCAACACACCTTTTGTTTCCACTCCTCCAAGACCTTTTTCCCCAGTAAGTGTGTTCCGCAAGACATCCCACACATTAATCCTTTCCATAAAGGGGGTAAAACTGATTTTTGCAACGATATAGACAGGGTCAAGTGCATGAATATTAACACGTTGCGGGGAACTTGCGAAGTTGGCACCTGCGAAAATGAGTGATTCGAAATGCGATTGACAGGCACCTGCAAAAATGACGAGTTGATCAAGGTTTGGTATTTTTTTTCGAGCTTCTTTTACAGTTTCTACAAAAAACTTGGAATGTCGATATGCATTTAGATCAACTTTTTTTCCTTTTGATTTTGAATAAGCATCATGTCCAGTGATTACAAGAATATCCGGACGATATTGTTCAATCAACTGTCCGACACGCAGATGCATTTCTTTTTCATCACAATGGATGCCAATTACAGCGACACCAAGTTTTTCATATAAATCTAAGCATTTTTGCAAATAGTTAGGGTCTCCGTCAAGATGGAGGACTCTCCCTGGCATTTGAAAATAATTAAAATCTCGTTTATAGCCTGAAGTTACTTTATACTCTTGTTCTAGCCGAATGAGGTCGATATCTTGCCTAAATAATTCAAATGATTGCTCTTCAAGTGAACGGACTTCCGACGTCCTCTTAAAACGTTCAGCTTCACTTATAGGGATTAAGTCATCAATAGGCGAGTCTGCTGCAAGCCGGTAATCTTCCCCGTATAAAATAGCAGTCCTTTGACCGTCAATCTCCATGATATCGATGACTCTAAATAAAATGTCACATTTATAGGACAAGCGGCCGACAATCATATTGATTTCAATCACGGTCGTCAACTCCAATGAACAACGAATAAATTATGTTCCTCATGGATTTAGGCTATGCAGACGACTTGAACTATGTGAATTAGATTGCTTTTCATCAATAAAATCCTGTTTCTTATAGAATGAGGTAATCATGTCAATATAATTTGAGTACTAGCTGTCGGTGATTTCCGTTGTACAGGGGCTTGAGGTGAGCCTCCTCGCTCGCTTTGCGCCCTGTGGGGTTCTCACTGCCACGCTAATCTCCCGATGGACAGGACGGCCAGGAGTCGCCTTCCCCTCCAATCAACTAGGTTTTCTATTGAAAGTTGGCAATAAAAAAACTCCCTATTCTTTTTTAAGGCTCTACTCTAACTGGATGTTGATTTCAAGATGATTGAAAAATAAACGGAAAAACTCCGTTTATTTTGGGAAATACCGATATTTCCTTAATATTAAAGGGAGATTTTCCGTTTATATGGTCCAAATCTTTGGATTTTGTTATATGTAGAGCAGTTAACCGGAATGCCTCCGCTTATTTCTGCTTCTACAGCTGGTTTATATACATTAACCGAAAATTCTCCGACTATTTATGCTCATACCTACACGAAAGTCAACTACCACATTTCAGGAAGCCCCGTAAAAGCTTTTACCTTCTGTACTATGTGCGAAATAAAGGTAGTAAGGCGTCACTCAACAATCCAAATTCTTGAATTGAAAGAGTTTCCCCTCTTCTTGAAGGGTCGATTCCTACAGAGGTTAAGGCCTTCAAAATATCTTCCTTTTTTTCTTTTCCTTTTTCAAGTCCATTTGTTAAGTTATTCAGTATGGTTTTTCTACGCTGGGCGAATGAAGTACGAATGATATTAAAGAAAAAAGGCTCATCTAAAACCTCCACTGCTGGCTTTTCTCTTTTGATTAGACGAATGACCGCCGAGTCGACGTTCGGCTGTGGCATAAAAACAGTTTTCGGTACGATCATAACCGTTTCAGCCGTTGTATAATATTGGATAGCAATCGATAATGATCCATAATTCTTTGTACCAGGTTTGGCAGAAATCCGATCTGCCACCTCTTTTTGCAGCATAACGACTATTCCGCGGATTGGAAGATTATTTTCCAGCAATTTTAGTATAATTGGTGTCGTAACGTAATAAGGAAGGTTGGCTACGACCATTACATCTTGAATATCTGAGAACTTCTTTTCAATCATTTCTTGCAAATTTGCATCTAAAATATCTTGGTGGAGAATTTCAATATTATCATATGAAGAAAGCGTGTCTTCTAGAATAGGAAATAACCTACCATCGATTTCGAATGCAACAACCTTTTTACTCTCCCTTGCTAAATGCTCAGTTAATGCGCCAATCCCCGGACCAATTTCAATTGCTCCAGTTTCCTTTGTTAAGCCAGCAAATTTAGTAATATTACGTAATATATTAGGATCAATTAAAAAGTTTTGACCGAGACTTTTTTTAAATGAAAATCCATATTTTTTTAAAATTTCTTTCGTACGTATTGGTGTGGCAATATCTTTTTCCACTATTGCATTTCCTCCTGTAAGACCCTTTTTAGTGCCATAATAAAGTCTTCTCTCGATATTTGGAACATCATTAACCGCTTATGCAGCTGCTTACCATTCGTATAGCCGATTTTAAGCAGTTCTCCTATCCTTTCCCTGCGCTCCTTCGCTTTTGGCCCTCCGATTAATCCTGCGTCGATTAAATCGTCTTTCGATATTAATTCTTCGGCTGCTTCCGTCATTGTTTGAGCTTCCTTTAAAGCCTCTTGTATGACTTCCCTTGAAGCATGCTCGACTCCAAGCCCATGCCCGTATTTACGCTTAGCGAATTTTTTATCTATAAAAGCGTGTTTGCATCCAGGAACATGCTCCGAAATTATTTTACGGATTTTTTCACCTGGGTAATCAGGATCAGTAAAAATAATAACGCCTCTTACTTGTTGAGCTAGCTTTATTTTTTCAATTGTTTCCATCGTAACCGCAGATCCATTCGTTTCAATCGTGTCTGCATCTACAGACTTTTGTATAGCTCGTGTATCATCTTTTCCTTCAACAACGATTATTTCTTTTATTTTCATTTTTCCTCCAAAAAAATTGAAACATTTTTGTAATAAGAACGTCTAATACAGTAAGATAGTTTTCCCCTATCTTCTTTGTCGATTATCTTTTGCATCATTACAAACGGTTCAGGAGATGATCGACCCTTTTAAATCATTATAACTTTAATTTATAAAAAGAAAAAAGCAGAGGATTTTTCCCCTGCATGAATGATGTCGTTAATTTAAAACTCGAATCTTTACTTGTCTTCTCCCGAATCGATAGGCCTCTTCTTTAGAGGCAACAAAAATATCAATGCGATTGCCTTTTATTGCGCCTCCAGTATCTCCTGCCACTGCATAGCCATACCCTTCAACCCACACTTTAGATCCAAGTGGAATCACATTAGGATCAACAGCAATCACCTTTACATTAGGGTTGGAGCGTAAATTAATGCCAGTAGCTGTTACACCTGAACATCCATTGCAATATGCCGTATACGCCGTTGCGTTCACATACATTTCTTTTCCGCCGCTCGGAGCATTTGAATTTGCAGATGTTGATTTTCCGCGTGAAACTTGAGCAACCATTACTTTCGTTCCAACAGTAACAATTTTGTTAACGCTATTTCTTACTTTATTTTCCGTCATTAACTTTCTTTTAACTTCTTTACCGTTTTCCTTGGTCACTTCATATTCTTTTTTCAATAAACCTTCCTGGCCATTCTGTACCACTTTTTCAGTACCTTTTGCCATAGAGGAGTCTTTTTTAGTAATAACTGCATAATCAATTGGTTCTTCCACTACATCGGTGACCTTTTCAACGCGGACAATTTTTACTTTACCGTTTGGTTCTACGTTTTTATTTAAGTCTGGCTCCACACGGTCAAATTTCCCTAGTGTGATCCCTTGTTGCAATAAAAAGTCAGCGACCGTAGTCGAAGTGCTCCATACTTCTTCCTCTTGTTTCCCATTTTTTAATACAAGTGGAAAAGCTCGATCAATTACGAGTTTCAGATTTTCATATATTGAATCTTCCAAAGAATAGTTAAGTTTATCGTGATCGTTAATGTCCAATCTCTGACTTTCCATAAATTCTTTTACTGTCTTCGCTGTCGTGTACACATATTCCGTATGCTCGCCGTCCTGTATGGCAACTTTCTTGGCCGGCTCCCACACCACGCTTAGTTTGTTTTGCACAGCGGTATTCAAAGAATGCGATATATAGTCATCATCTTCTACTACCACATTCAAATCTTTCAGCATTTCCCCTATTGTTTCAGCGTGGGTCTTCACAATCATTTTTTCTCCATCAACCGAAAGTGCTACTGTATGTTTCGTTCCTTCGTAAACAAGTATTGTTAAAGTGGCCATAAATACTAGAAAACTAGCAATGAAAAGGCCTAATTTCTTTCGGGTAATTGAAGAAAAATATGAAAATATTGCGGGTTTTGTGTTCATACAAACACGCCTCCTTCTTCTCCGAGAGATTATACAAACAACGTTTGCAAATTGTCAACTCACATCCCTTTTCGTAAGGTAAGCTCTATTATGCATAGACTAGCTTGAAAAGAAAAGGATGAGTTATCGACAACCCCTGCCTAGGAAGAAGTAAAGTTTTGTAGAATTTACTGGAATCCCTATTAAAAACTTGATGTACTCTAGTATTTGCCGTTACTAGATTTTGTCAATCGATGCCGAACACTTTTTTTGCATTTGCTGTTGTAATCTGTGCTACTTCTTCCAAACTTAAGCTTTTTAAATCGGCAATTTGTTCTGCTACAAGCCTTACATAACTAGGCTCGTTTCTCTTGCCTCTGTAAGGATGCGGCGCCAAATACGGACAATCCGTCTCAATTAATAGACGGTCCAGTGGGACTTGAATGGCAACTTCCTTTGGTTTTTTTGCATTTTTAAATGTTACAGGACCACCAAGGGAGATATAGAAGTTTAAGTCCAAGCATTGCTTCGCCACCTCAGCACTTCCACTGAAACAATGCATGATGCCCCCGACTTCTTCTGCATGTTCTTCCTTTAAAATTTCGATAATGTCTTGCGTAGCATCTCGATTATGTATAATAATTGGCATATTTATTTTTTTAGCAAGCCTGATTTGTTTACGAAACACATCCTTTTGGATTTCCTTTGGCGATTTGTCCCAATGATAATCAAGACCCATTTCCCCTAAGGCTACCACCTTTGGATGTGCTGCTACCTCTTCAAGCCATATAAGATCTTCTTCTGTCATATCAATTGCGTCAACAGGATGCCATCCAACACTAGCATATAAAAATTTGTGCTCGTCGATGATCTCTAATGCTTTTTGGATTGTTTTTCGGTCAAACCCCACTACAACCATATATTCAACTCCCGCATTTTTCGCGCGGGCGATGACTTCATCCAGGTCCTCAGCATATTGATCATCATTTAGGTGAACGTGTGTATCAAATAACATAATTTAGACTCCTTTAATGATTATACTCTTTTCTTCTTTATCATTTATCACAGCTGACTAACATTTGTATTACAAAACGAAATAACATAGAGAGCATATAAAAAACCGCATTATTGCTGTTATCTCTCTATGTTATTTGCTTTCATTCAATGTTCTGAATGAACAGAAATATTAAATTTAGTTTACAATTGCACCATTTTCCAGAGTTTGATCGACGCTAGCGACAGAAAGAACCCCATTTTTCTCTCCCGCAAGAATCATTCCTTGCGATAGTTCTCCGCGAAGCTTCACTGGCTTCAAATTAGCAACGACAATGACCTTTTTTCCAATCAAATCTTCCGGCTTGTAAAATTGTGCAATCCCCGAAATAACTTGGCGTTTTTCGAACCCAAGATCTAACTGAAGCTTTAATAACTTATCCGCTTTTTTAACAGGCTCACAATGAATAACCTCTGCAACCCGTAATTCTACCTTCCTAAAATCATCAATTGTAATTTCTGGAAGGCGTTCTTCTTCCACTTCCTCAACCTTCTTTTCCTCTGCAGGTGCAGATCCGCCTTGCATTTGATCTTTGATGTAGTTTATTTCTTCTTCCATATCGAGACGTGGGAAAATAGGTTCTCCTTTTTCAACAACAGATGTACCTTCTGGGATGGATCCAAATTTCTCTAAACTTTCCCAAGATGAAAATTGTTCATTCGTAATATTTAACTGACTAAGAATTTTATTTGGAGTTTCTGTTAAAAATGGCTTCAATAAAATCGAAACTCTTCTTAATGATTCTGCCAAGTGGAACATGACACTGCCTAGTTCCTGACGTTTTTCTTCCTCTTTCGCCAACACCCAAGGCTGTGTTTCATCAATATATTTATTTGTTCTGCTGATCAGCTGCCAAACAGATGAGAGGGCGACTGAATACTCCATGTTTTCCATTGCATCTTCATATTGCTTGATAGTATCCTCATTTACCTTTTGTAATTCATCATCGAAGGCTGTAATAGAACCATTGAATGAAGGTATATGTCCATCAAAGTATTTATTGATCATTGCAACAGTTCGGTTTAACAGATTTCCTAAATCATTCGCTAAGTCAAAATTGATTCTTTCGACAAAGCCTTCTGGTGTAAACACTCCGTCAGCTCCAAATGGAACCTCGCGAAGTAAATAGTAGCGAAGAGCGTCGAGTCCATAACGATCAATTAATGTGACAGGATCGACCACATTTCCTTTTGATTTAGACATTTTTCCGTCTTTCATGAGCAGCCAGCCATGAGCAAATACTTTTTTAGGCAATGGCAAATCAAGGGCCATTAACATAATTGGCCAATAAATCGTATGGAAGCGAACTATTTCTTTTCCGACAAGATGGACATCCGCTGGCCAATATTTAACGTATTTAGAATCATCATCTGTTCCGTATCCGAGCGCTGTAATATAGTTTGTTAACGCGTCAATCCAAACATAAATGACATGCTTCGGATTCCCAGGTACTTTAATTCCCCAATCAAAGGTTGTTCTCGATACAGCTAGGTCCTCTAGTCCTGGTTTAATGAAATTGTTGATCATTTCATTTTTACGAGATTCAGGCTGGATGAAACCTGGATTTTCCTCATAATACTGCAGCAATCGATCAACATATTTACTCATCTTGAAGAAATACGATTCTTCCTTTACCTTTTCTACTGGACGCCCACAATCAGGACAATTCCCATTTTCTAGTTGGCGTTCTGTAAAGAATGATTCACACGGCGTACAATACCAACCTTCATATACATCGAGATAAATGTCCCCTTGGTCCAAGAGCTGTTTAAAAATTTTCTCAACCACTTGTTTATGGCGCGTTTCAGTTGTCCGGATGAAATCATCGTAAGAAATATCAAGTTTTTTCCATAGATCTTGAATTCCACTGACAATTTCATCGACATATGCTTGAGGAGTCAAGCCGCTTTCTTCCGCCTTTTGTTGAATTTTTTGCCCATGTTCATCTGTGCCTGTTAAATACATGACATCGTATCCACGCATTCTCTTATATCGTGCCATTGCATCTCCCGCTACCGATGTATAGGCATGACCTATATGTAAATTCCCGCTTGGATAATAGATCGGGGTTGTTATATAAAATGTTTTTAATTTTTCCTTCACCAAAGTTCCCCTCCATTATAATTTTACTTGAGATTGTCCAGCTCTCCAGCGCCTTTCGACTAGCACACTTCTTTTCCTTCTCCCTACGATAAGTCAACATCGACTCGTCCCTCGTCGTGTTTCCTTTATCTCAGTCGAAGGACTATAAAGGAACGTCGACTAAAATCGCCACGTCCTGTGGCGACGTCGACGGACCCACATCCTGTGGGCCTGTACGTCGATGAGCAAGGCGCTTCCGCTTTTCCTATTACTACGCATGATTACCTCTTATATCATCAAAATATACGTGAAAAATAGCATTTACGCAACTTAAGCATATCATTTTCTCCAGTTGGTGGGTTATGCATATTAAGTGTAAGATTGTTAGTCTTTAAAAAGCACCTTATTTGTTTGTCTATCACTATACCATCCCCTACCAAGATGTTTCTCCTACTAGCAAACTTCTTTTCCTTCTCTCTACGATAAGTCAACATCGATTCGTCCTGTGGCGACGTCGACGGACCCACATCCTGTGGGCCTGTACGTCGATGAGCAAGGCGCTTCCGCTTTTCTAATTGACTTTAATTGGAAGAACTGTTATCCTTATGAAAGGAGAACTTTGTCGAAAAATGGCGATGAAACTAAAAATAGACATCTACATAATGGGGAGGAAGTAAGAATATGAAGTCCACAGGTATTGTTCGTAAAGTTGATGAGCTCGGTCGTGTAGTTATTCCAATTGAACTACGACGCACTTTAGGAATAGGGGAAAAAGATGCGTTAGAAATATATGTTGATGATGATAAAATCATCTTAAAAAAATATAAGCCTAGCATGACATGCCATATTACAGGTAATGTATCAGAGGATAATGTCGTATTAGCTGGTGGAAAATTAGTTCTTAGCCGCGAAGGCGCCGATGAGCTTATTAATGAAATTCAAAATGCTTTTAATAAATAAATTAGCAAAGCCAGCTCAATTGTGAGCTGGCTTTTTAGTATTTTACTAGAATTTATGTTATCTTACTTCAATGCTGCTCCAAGATCCTCTAATAAATCCTCCACATCCTCTAGTCCGACAGAAATCCGCACTAAGCCATCCTCTATCCCCAGCTCCAACCTTCTGTCTCGCGGGATAGAAGCATGCGTCATCAAAGCAGGAATGGAAATTAAACTTTCCACTGCTCCTAAACTTTCAGCGAGGGTAAAATATTGGACTTTTTTTAATAAATCCAAGGCTTTTGCTTCACTTTCCACTGTGAAGGATATCATGCCGCCAAAGCCACCCGCTTGCTTTTTGTGAACCTCATGCCCTGGATGATTGTCCAATCCCGGATAATAAACTTTTCCAACTGAAGGATGTTCTACTAAAAAAGCTGCAATGATCCTAGTATTCGCTTCGATTTCTTCCATTCTTATTCCCAGCGTTTTAATTCCACGCATTAACAGCCAACTATCTTGCGGTCCGAGAACACCGCCTGTCGAATTTTGAATAAAATGCAGTTCTTCACCCAATTTTTCATCGGCTGCAATCACGAGGCCTGCTACTACATCACTATGTCCCCCAAGATATTTTGTAGCACTATGAAGAACAATATCCGCACCAAGTGTAATGGGCGTTTGCCAATAAGGAGTACTGAACGTATTGTCGACAATGACTAAAAGTTCTCGTTCTTTTGCGATTGTACTCATCTCTTGTAAATCGGTAATTTTTAATAAAGGGTTTGTCGGTGTTTCGATATAAATTGCTTTAGTATTTGATTGAATCGCCTTTTTTACTTTATCTATATCGGTAGTATCAACAAATGAAACGTCAATTCCGAAACGGTTGAACACTTTTGTCATCACTCTAAACGTCCCGCCATACACATCATCCGTTAAAATGAGATGATCGCCTTTCGAGAAAAGCTGGACAACTGCTGTAATGGCGGCCATACCTGAAGCAAATGCAAATCCTCTAGCTCCACCTTCAATATCAGCCACTAACTTTTCCAAAGCTTCCCTTGTCGGATTGCCTGTCCTCGCATATTCGTATTTAAAATTCCCAACCCCATCTTGCTTGAATGTACTAGCTTGATAGATTGGAATTGAAACAGCTCCCGTATATGGGTCTCTGCCAACGCCGCCGTGAATCAATTTCGTTTTCTTTTTCAACTCACTTCTCCTCCATCATAAATATGGCTGCTTATATATCGTTCACTACTATCTGGAAAAATCGTTACAATATTCGTTCCTGGTTGTGCTTTTCTCGCTTCTTTCAATGAGGCAGCAAGTGCCGCTCCGGATGAACTTCCTATTAATAACCCTTCCAGTTTTGCTGCTTCTTTAAGAGCATCGAAGGCTTCACGGTCGGATATTGTATAGATTTCGTCAAATAAAGATGTATCCATAAAAGGCGGAATAAACTCCAAACCGATTCCTTCTGTTCGATGAGAGCCAGGCTCCCCTCCATTTAGTATTGATCCTTCAGGTTCAACGACCACACATTTTATTTCGCTAATCCGCTCTTTTAAATATGTAGCAGTCCCCATAAAGGTTCCACCAGATCCCGCACCAGCGACAAAAATATCAATGTTTCCTTCCAATGCTTTATACAATTCAGGGCCCATCGTTTCATAATACGCAGCTGGGTTATTAGGATTTTGAAATTGCCCCGGATAAAAAGCACCTGGAATCTCCGTTAGAAGTTCCTTCGTTTTTTGAATCGCCCCTTCCATCCCAAGTTTAGTAGGGGTATTGATTACTTCCGCTCCGAGTGCGCGCATTAACATTTGTTTTTCACGGCTAAATTTTTCAGGTGTTACAAAAATCGCTTTTACACCATATCGAAGGGCGGCTAGCGCGAGTCCAATTCCAGTATTCCCCGCAGTCGGCTCGATAATGGAGCCGCCTGTTTGAAGGCTGCCATCCTGAATGGCTTTCTCAAGCAAATATTGTCCGAGTCGATCCTTTACACTTCCCCCTGGGTTGAAATACTCTAATTTTGCAAACAGCTTCACTCCATCAGGGAGAGGAAAGCGAGTAATTTCCAATAGCGGTGTATTCCCGACTAATTCATGAATACTCCTCGCATAATTCATTTAAAAAACTTCCGTCCACTCGTCTCGACGTGAGAGCATTTTTTCAGCGATTTCTTTAGCCCCTTCAAGGCTATGGCTTGCTGCCCAACCGCATTGAACTTCATTGCAAGCAGGAACTTCTGTAGCGGTCAGGACATCTTTCAGCGTATTCTCAACAATCGTTAAAATATCTTCATAATCATCATGGTTAACTACCGATAAGTAATAGCCTGTTTGACACCCCATTGGGCTAATATCAACAATTTTATCCGAGTAATTTCTGCTGAATTCCGCCATCATATGTTCCAATGAATGTAAAGCAGGCATTTCCATATGCTCTTTATTTGGCTGACAAAAACGGATATCATATTTTCGAATTTCATCACCATTATATCCAGTCTTTACACCAGCAAGTCGGATGTAAGGAGCTTTTACCTTTGTATGATCTAAATTAAAACTTTCCACGTTCATCTTTTTTTCTACAGTCATCTTTATTCTCTCCTTTGTTTCGTTGCTTCGATTAACCATACGAATTCATTTTTTTGTGTAAAAATAACCGTAAAATCATGTTGTTCGAAAAGACCTTTCATAATCGGCATCGTTGTATAGTATTCTGTACGCAAATCATTAGCCAATCGCTGAAAGCCTTTATCTTCGGCTTTTTGAATCATATTATGTTTAGCGTTTTCATCTTCAAACAATGTATCGGCAAATACAATTTTACCACCGTCTTTAAGAATGGAACTATACTTTCGTATCGCAATTTCTTTTTCATCATCCGTTAAATGATGAAAAGCGTACGTACTAACGATTGTGTCAACAGATTGAAAAGGGTGTGTAAATGTTAGGAAGTCACCTTGTAAAATCTTTACTTCCGGCAACTTTTGCTTTGCCACTTTTCTCATGCCCGCTGAAGGTTCAATACCGCATACCTTTTTTCCACTTTTCAATAACAATTCCGTTAAATTACCAGTTCCAACCCCAAATTCGATTGTATTTCCTTCTGCTTTTTTCACGACCTCTTCTAATATATGAAGATAGTTACGAAAAACTTCATTATATTCTGGGTCATGCCCCGAAACGGCTTCATCATAAGAATCAGACCATTCATCAAACAATGCAGTAAAGTCAGTGGACATTTTTATCCCCCTTTTCAGATAAATTTACTCGGAATTATTATATTATTTAATGTATCATTTGTTGCCTAAAATGACAATCGTAAAAAAGACTTATCCGAAGGCGATATAAGAAGTAAGAGAAAGAGAAATACCCCGTTGCTTTCGTTCGGAAACTTACGTTTAAAAGGAAAGTAAAATAAAAAGGATTAAGGGTTATCCTTAAGAATAATAAAACCTTCGCAAAGCGTACTTATGTTGTAGAGATTCTAATATTTATTATTAAATAAGGCGCATTTCTATTCCAGAAATGCGCCAAATTTTTGTATAACCTACTACATTTATATTAGAAATGCAGTAGGTGACCTTTTGAGTATAAATTCCAGTTTTTTAACAAACTATATAAAAAGCAAAGCACAAGGAGTGATAAAGTGTTAAGAGTTGTCATTAGAATTTCCCTGTTTGTAATCCCTTGGCTATCTGTTTTTTTTCTTCCTGATAAAAAAAATATGTTTGTTAAATACCTTCCAGTTACCTTGTTTTCTTCCACGGTCGTAATGTGTGAAATATTTTATTTTACAACTAATAAATTATGGAAAGTAAAAGGGGGACGAAAAGCTCTGACCCATACTGCTTTCTTACTGTTATTTGGACCTTACATCGTTTTGACAATATGGGTTTTTCACTTATCGAAAGGAAGGTTTCTTTTATACTCGTTAATCAATTTAGTAATAGATTTAATATATGCTTTTCCGATAAAGGCTCTATTTAAAAAGCTTAATGTGTTTCAAATTAAGGTGAAATCCATTAATTTCTTTCTGTTAATCTTTACAGACGCGTTACTTAACTATGGGTTCCAAAAGATTATTGAAAAAATATACCCACAAACTAATAAGTTTTCAAATAGCTAGGTCAAATTTCCCCTAGTTATTTTTATTTCGTAAGATGTAGGAATTATGCATTACAAAATAAAAGTCCTATTTCCTATACAAGAATTACACTTAAATATTCTTATCAAATCCTGTTCACTTTTTTCAAAGGACTGTGATAAATAGGATAATCGGATTATTAATAAAATTATTCCAAATGGTATGCTTGATAAACTTCCCGTTTTGGCAGATTACGATTCTTTGCCGTTTCTTTAATCGCTTCTTTTGAAGAAAGGTTTTTTTCGTCGATATAATGCTGAACATGCTCCTTTATATCCATGGAGAGCCACCAGAGTGACTCTTCCTCCGCGCTTTCGGTGCTTCCCTCTATGATTAAACAAAATTCTCCGCGAACTTCCTCTTCGTCTGCCCACGTTATAGCTTCTTCCATTGTGCCTCGTATAAACTCTTCGAACTTTTTGGTTAGTTCTCGGCAAAGGACAATGTTTCGATTTCCTAAAATATCGCGCATTAATTTCAGTGTTTCCTTTAAACGATGAGGTGCTTCATAAAAAATGAGGGCTGCCTGTTGTTTTTTTAATTCTTCTAACTCTTGCTTTTTCTCTTTTTTTCCCCTCGATAAAAAACCGTAAAAATAAAAAGGCTGCGTCTTAATCCCAGAAGCAATTAAAGCCGTCAAGGCAGCATTCGCCCCTGGTAAAGGGACAACTGATATTCCCGCTCTAATCGCTTCAGCGGCAAGTTCGTAACCTGGATCAGAAATACAAGGCATTCCAGCGTCGCTCACTAACGCAATCGTTTCACCTGCTTCTAATCGTCTTACGATTTCCTTTCCGCTGCTTTCTTTATTATGTTCATGGTAACTGATTAAAGGAGTCGTAATCTCAAAATAATTGCAAAGTTTTTTTGTATTCCTCGTATCCTCCGCCGCAATGACATCCGCTTCTTTCATCATCCGAATCGCTCTGAATGTCATATCCTCAAGATTTCCAATCGGAGTCGGCACCAAATACAGAATTCCTTTCTCCGATTGGCTAAAACTCTTCTGAATTTGCATCCCACTCACCTGCTTCACTAAGAAATTGTTCTTTTTTACTTCGAGTCAATTGTTTAAAGGCATATTCTGCTCGAAGCGCTTCACCTTTACTTGCATATTTTTCAGCATAAATCATCTTCACAGGCTTCCGCACTCTCGTATATTTGGCCCCTTTTCCACTATTATGCTCGCCCAATCTTCGGGAAGGATCTATTGTATAGCCGCCATAATAAGAGCCGTCTTTACATTCCAACACATAAAAATAATGGTCATTCGTTTCCATATAAGATTTCTCTCACTTCATCCGTATATTCATTTTCTTCATTATAGACGAAAAGTGGTGACAGTACCTTTAATCCTGCACTTCCATCCTTAATTCCTTCAATTAGAATGGTATTTGCTTCTTTTCCTGCCTTCGGATAGACGAATCGAAGTCTTTTCGGCTCTAAGCGGTATTCTCTCATAAGTGTTAAAATGTCCATTAAACGCTCCGGTCTATGTACAAACGCCGCCTTTCCACCTTGCCTAAGAAGCTGGCTGCTCGTTTTCACAGCATCCTCAAGTGTACAAAGAATTTCATGGCGGGCAATCGCTAAATGTTCATTTGCATTAATGACGTCAGTAGATGGAGATAAAAAATACGGGGGATTACAAGTTACGACATCGAAGCGATCATGTCCTAATCTTTTTGGCATATCTTTTATATCGCCATGGATCATTTCAATTCTGTTTTCTAAATGATTATAAGAAATGCTTCGCTTTGCCATATCATATAGCCTCTCTTGGATCTCAACTCCAATAATCTTCGCTTTCGTTCTTGGGCTAAGAAGAAGAGGAATAACACCATTCCCGCTGCACAGGTCAATAATATTCCCTTTTTGAATAGGCAAATACGTAAAACGCGCCAATAAAACAGCATCCAACGAAAAAGAAAAAACAGACGGACTTTGAATGATCCGTAAATTTTCTGCCAATAAATAATCTAAACGTTCATCTTCATAAAGATTTATCATCACGCACTCTCCAATAAGAAAAGCAGAAACACCTTGGAGAAGGGCTTCACATATGCTTTTCGTAACTAATACAATTGATTTCCTATTTTTAAATAAAAGAACCCTCCTCATAAAAAAGAGGAAGGCTTGGCACTATTTTTTATTCAAAAAAGATAAGCAAAACAAGCAGTCTTCATCACGGCGGGGGCTGCCAAAATGGACATTGCAAATATGGAAGCCTTCTTGATACAGTCTGGCCAAATTATCGTAGCCTTCGCCAATTTCAGAAATTTTTTCGTACACACTTTTTCCCTGACTATTCCCTTGGTCAGATGAGGCATCTGATTCTGGAGTTTCTGTTTCCATAACCTTGCGTAAATGGTCATTTTCAAGTTTTAAAACATGGTTTTCTTCAATTAATTCAGCGAGATATTGTTTAAGTTCTCCAAGCTGTTGATACAGCTGGCCTATTTGCATTTCCATGCTACTGACTGAATCGAAGAACTCCTTTTTATCCATGACTTACACCTCATTATTCCCTAGCCGGGACAGATGTTGCACTTTCACTGGCAATTTCCTCAAGCGTATATTCCAATGTGCGCTCTTGCTCCGTTAATTCTACTTGGATAAGACGCTCTAATATATTTAACCCAATGACCTTCCCTGATCCATCAGGCGTTTTAATGGCATCACCAACATCCGGCAATTCTGCCTTGGCTGCCTCATATTCATCATTTTCATATTTTAAACAGCACATGAGCCTTCCGCAAAGTCCTGAGATTTTGGTCGGATTTAAAGACAAATTTTGATCCTTAGCCATTTTGATTGAGACTGGCTCAAAATCACCTAAAAAAGTAGAACAGCAAAGCATACGGCCACAAGGACCAATTCCACCCAACATTTTCGCTTCATCTCTTACGCCAATTTGTCTTAGCTCAATTCTCGTTCTAAAAATAGCCGCTAAGTCCTTTACGAGATCGCGAAAATCGATTCGTCCATCAGCTGTAAAATAAAAAATAACTTTATTGCGATCAAATGTATATTCAACATCTACAAGCTTCATATCAAGACTATGTTCAATAATTTTTTCATTACAAACTTGATATGCTTCTGCAGCAGCTGTTTTATTTTCTTCAACGTTTAATTGATCCTTCTGATCCGCCATCCGCACCACTTTTTTTAATGGAAGAACAACATCATGATCATCGACTTGTTTTTTTTCTGTAACAGCTTTTCCATATTCAATTCCTCGAGCCGTTTCCACAATCACAAAATCATTCTTACGAATTGGGTGATCACCCGGATCAAAATAGTATATTTTACCGGCTTTTTTAAACCGGACACCTACAACATTATACACAAGAAGGTCCCCCCTGCAAATTTAGCACGAGCTGCTCCATCAAAAGATGAGCATTCATATTTGCATTTAATTTCCGTTTGGCTTCCAAAATTGCAGTCATTTGTTCAGACAGCCTTCTTGAAGAGGTTTGCAACGCATCCGCTGCAAATGTTTCCCGCCAATCGGGATAGACAAGCTGCTCTTCTTTCCCCAATTGAATATATAAAATATCTTTATATATTAAAAGCAAAAGATTTAAACCTAAATCAATTTGCGCTTTCTCTTTAAAATGGTGTGTCCATTCATCCTGTAGAGAAGTCATGGCGTAAAGTGTACCCCTCTTTTGGACTTCATATAAGTTTAACACTATTTTTCTTGCTTGTGCAAACCAATCATCGCCATCCAACTCTAAAGCTTCCTGTAAATGATTGGTAACGGTTGCTAAAAGCGGTGCCTTTGTATTGTTAATTCCAGCATCTTGCAGTTTTTTCGTAAACACTTCAACTGGTATCGCCTTAAATGACACTGTTTGACAGCGCGATAAAATAGTCGGAAGGATACGTTGAGGTTGCTCCGTAGCAAGAAGAGCAGTAGTTTCTACATTCGGTTCTTCCAAAAACTTCAACAAGCTATTCGCTGCTGGAATCGTCATTTTCTCTGCATCAATGATAATATATAACTTTTTCTTTGATTCTACCCCAGACTTACTAAACTCCGTTCTTAATGAACGAATTTGTTCAATTTTTATGGATAATCCGTCCGGCTCTACTATATGAATATCAGGATGATTTCCACTTTTTATCCTTTTGCAATTCACACAGTCGCCGCACGGAATATAGTTTTGTTGTAAATTTTCGCAAAACAAGCTCTCAGCCATTAATAAGCTTGCAGCACGCTTTCCGGTTCCGTGCTCCCCTTCAAATAAGTAAGCATGGGCAACACGCTTTTTTTCTAAACTGTTTTTCAACATTTTCGCCGCAAAGGGCTGCTCTTGTTCAAAGTCTTGCCAGTTCATGGCATCATTCACTCGCTAACTTTTTTAAATTGCTAATAATGTAACTTCGGGGCCTAAGACTTGCGATAGAGGAAACACGATAACCGAAAGGTCGAATCGATGTTGACTACGCAAGCGAAAAGGACAAGATGTTTTCTAGGCTCTGAAGCTAACGTTAATATTCGTTCATTGCATTAGAATTGATGGAATTGCTCGATTGGAAGAACAAATACAGTAGCTCCTCCGACAGAAACTTCTACAGGATAGGGAATGTATGAATCTGCATTGCCGCCCATCGGAGATACAGGTGCCATCAGCTGTTCACGTGATTTGCAATTATCCCTAATAACTTGAAGAGCCTTATTAACCCTGACATCTTCAGTTCCAATCATAAATGTCGTATTGCCTGATTTCAAAAATCCGCCTGTCGTAGCTAATTTTGTTGCTCTAAAATTATTCTCAACCAACGCACTCATTAACCGATTGCTGTCCTGATCTTGTACAACTGCCATTATTAATTTCATTACCATTCACCCCTCCATTAATTTGCTAACTATCTTCTTATTACTTATTATATCAGCTATTCTAAGTATGTTACATCGATAATCGTGATTTTCTCATCAAATTACATATCATTTTTTTGCAATTAACTCATCTACTATTCTTTTTGCATGTAGAAAAACCGTTTCAAATGTTTCGCTGGCATCAATTTCGACGATTCGGTCAGGAAACATCTCTAGTAGAGTTTTATATCCTTCCCTTACACGTTCATGGAAATCTAATTTTTCCAAATCCAAACGGTTAATTTCTCGACCTTTGTGTTTTTCAATTCTCTTTAATCCAACTTCTGGCTCGATATCAAAATATAAAGTCTTATCAGGCATTAAACTTTGAATGGCAAATTGATTAATCGAAAATATTTCATCAATACCAAGCCCTCTTGCGTATCCTTGATAAGCAAGCGAACTATCAATAAATCGATCGCACAAAACAATGGCTCCCCGTTCTAGAGCCGGAACTACTTTCTCGATTAAATGCTGTCTGCGGGCAGCTGCATATAACAATGCCTCTGTTCGGCTGTCCATCGCAGTGTGATCTGGATCTAGAATAACTTGCCTAATCTTTTCTGATATATGTATACCACCTGGTTCACGGGTTAACACGACATCGAACTTGCGATCTACTAATTCGTTCGCTAGTTTTTGAAGTATTGTTGTTTTCCCCGCCCCTTCTGGCCCTTCAAATGTAATAAATAATCCCTGCATTTTTTCCTCCATAAACAGTGCTAGATGTGGTTTTAGTATAATGTGAGGCTTAGTGGACTTCAAGAAAAACCGCAATCTTTCCTTGTTTTAATTCCGCTTCACCTTGAAAACGTGCACCAGACTTCATGAGTTTGCGAAGATAAGCAAGATGCTCATCCGAAATTCTTTCCCCAGGTAAAAACAGTGGAATACCTGGAGGATAGGGAACGATCATTTTTGCCGCAATTCTTCCCGTGGATTGCTCCACATTTATCCATTCATAAGACATATCGAGCATATCCTTGTAGGAATAAGACAACTCCATTAGGTCGAAAGGGTTTTTTAATCTAAAAACAATGTTGTTCTCATTCGATATTGTCGTTAATTCCGTAGAAAGCTGACGAATTCTTTCAATGCTTTCCTTGAATGGAAAACTTAATCCTTCTTTTATTAAAGGGAGAATTAGCAATACTTGATAAAGGTCAGCCAGTTCAGGAAAAACTCTAACCTTTTCAAGCTGTTCCTGTAATTGAAAGCCCGATAAGCTTTCGTGACGCAATATTAATTTTAACGGATCATCGCTTGCGATGACAGTAAGTCCTGGAATTTCTTCTAATTGCCTAATAAATAAGTGCCTTTCCTGAATGAAAAAATTCATATCCTCTTTAGTAAAATTACCCACAAAATACCGTGCATAATCAAGTGAAGCCATAATTGGATAAGAAGGGCTGCTTGACTGCAGAACATTTAAATAAAATTCAACTTTTTGCTCTGATATTCTTTCACTATTAATATGTAAATAAGACCCCATCGTCATCGCTGGCAATGTTTTATGCGCAGAATGAACAACGATATCAGCTCCAAACTCAAGCGACGATCGTGGAAACGGATCTCCTAATAGAAAGTGTGCACCGTGAGCCCCGTCAATGAGTACAATTATATTATTCATATGGGCTATATCAATAATTTCTTTCATATTAAACGCTTGTCCATAATAATCAGGATACGTGAGTATCAATACTTTAGCTTGCGGATATTTATTGATAGCTTGCTGTATAAGTTTTGGACTTGGTCCAGCAGGGATCGATAGCTTTTCATTCATTTCGGGTGAAAAGAAAATAGGTTTTACTTTTGCCAGCATTAAGCCATTCAAGATCGATTTATGGCAGTTACGCTGCACTAAAACAGTATCATCTTCGTGACAAGCAGCTAAAATCATCGCTAAATTCCCTACTGTACTGCCATTCACAAGGAAATAGCTTTTTTTGGATCTATACAGCTTTGTCAGTAAATGTTGAGCTTCCTTAATTGCTTCCTGTGGATCATGTAAATCATCTAAGCCTGTAAGTTCAGTAACATCAAATTGAGCAAAGTCCTTAAACAAACTTTCTTCCCCGAGTAATTCACCATTCTTATGTCCAGGCACATGGAAGGAAATTGGTTTTTTCGAAATATGTGTAATCAAGCTATTCTGTAGAGGCATATTCTTTTGCTGCATATAAAAACCTCTTTCTTACTTCATTTCTTTCCTTATATTCTACTCTTTAGACAGCAAAAAGCCAGGCTGTATTCTTTTTAGCCTGGGCATTCGTAAGTTTATAAAAGGTTGTCTTTGTAAAGTTTCTTTGTAAAAGCCCAAAAGACGGCTTTTACATTTAATAAGGAAGTTTAGCGGTTCTTCTGAAGTTGGCAGTTCTTTTCTCAACTAAATTATTGAATCTAATGGCAAAATCCATTTCTCATTAATAAAATTTATATAATATAGCAACAATGTTAGAGAAAAGAGCCTTATGAAAATATCTTCGTTTCTGAGATCGCTTTTAATTGTTTAATATAATATTTATAAATCGGATCCTTCGTACTTGTGGCAATCATAGCTTTCTCACAATCTGTACAAATAAAAGATGTATAAAGATGAATACCTTGCTTCCCCGTATCCTCACAAATTATGCATTTTTCCACAACTCCACCTCCATACATGTTAGTTTGTGCATTTCCCTTTATTTGTATACACTATTTTTAAGATTTTACATATTACAATTCCTGCATTCTAATTGTATGCAATTGGGACGGTTGCTGTGTTTGTACTCGATTTAAAAAGATTAAAACAGTAAAAAAGGACATGAAATGGGTGTACACCAAATCATGTCCTTTTACTTTTACATAGTTATGGACTTCCGCTTTTCTTTGTCTAGCTACAGCGCCTATCGACTAGCAAACTTCTTGCCCTCTTCCCTACGATAAGTCAACATCGACTCGTTCCTCGTCGTGTTTCCTTTATCTCAGTCAGAGGCCCTGAAGTTTGTACGTCGATGAGCAAGGCGCTTTCGCTTTTCGATGGAGCCTAGCGGGATCGAACCGCTGACCTCCTGCGTGCAAGGCAGGCGCTCTCCCAGCTGAGCTAAGGCCCCGTATTAATGTGGAATGATGGGCCTGAGTGGACTCGAACCACCGACCTCACGCTTATCAGGCGTGTGCTCTAACCAGCTGAGCTACAGGCCCACATTTTTAAAATTTACAAACGACTTTTATATCCTAACACGGTTAAATTATAGTGTCAATTATGCGCATTTGGAAAAAATACGCTAAGCCTGTGAGAGGATCATGCAATCATTTGATACAAATGTGATACAGCGGTTTTTTCAATTATTGCATAATAAGATACAACACTATAAGAATTTATTATGAAAGGAAGATACATAATGCAAAAAGTCATTTTGAACAACGGTGTAGAGATGCCTGTACTAGGCTTTGGGGTTTTTCAGATCCAGGCTGCTAATGAATGTGAACAAAGTGTTTATGAAGCTATTACGGCTGGCTATCGTTTAATTGATACCGCTGCCTCTTATCTGAATGAAGAAGCAGTTGGAAGAGCAATCAAGCAGAGTGGTGTTCCGAGAGAGGAATTGTTTATTACGACAAAACTCTGGGTTCAGGACGCAGGTTTCGAAAACACAAAGAAAGCATTTGCCAGATCACTGGAAAGACTTCAATTGGATTATTTGGATTTGTATTTAATTCACCAGCCATTTGGAGATGTACATGGATCTTGGCGTGCAATGGAAGAATTGTATCATGACGGTAAGGTCCGGGCAATTGGGGTTAGTAATTTCCAGATGGATCGTCTTATGGATTTAATGGTTCACAATGATGTTGTTCCTGCCGTTAATCAGGTTGAAACACACCCTTTCTGCCAGCAAATAGAAAGTGCTGAATTTATGAAAGATAATAATATTCAAATACAGTCTTGGGGGCCTTTTGCTGAAGGAAAAAATAACATGTTCGAAAATGAAGTGTTAATGTCAATAGCCAAAAAGCATAATAAATCTGTTGCTCAAGTGATTTTACGTTGGCTGACTCAAAGGGGAGTTGTGGCAATTCCAAAGTCTGTTCATAAGAAAAGAATCATCGAAAACTTCAATATTTTTGACTTTGGATTAGGTCTAGAAGATATGAAAAAAATTGCATCATTAGATATGAAGAAAAGCTTATTCTTTTCCCATAATGATCCTGAAATTGTTAAATGGATTGGCTCTCGTAAACTCAATATTTAAGGAATAAATAATTCTAGATGTATAGAAACACAACACTCGACACTTTTGTTTCAAAAATAAAAAACTCCACTTTCATATGAGTGGAGTTTACAAAATCCATAATTGAATCATCGCTAGCGCCGCTACCCCTGGTATTCCTAAGAATCCAGAGATTGCGGAAGTAGCAAAATTGATTGGTACAGATAATCCAAATTGATTTCCAATAGCATTCAAGAAAAATAGAAATAATGCCCCAATCACTAGTTTCATACAAGCTTGGCCGATCCACTTTAAAACCTTGCCCGGCAAGCCAGCTATTAATAAGAAAATAATCAACACACATATGGCAGATATAATAATAATTGACTCCAAAACCTGTCCCTCCCGAATCTATCCTTTAATTCATTGTATGATAGGATTGTCCGAAAAGAACTTTTGATTAAATCCGTTATTTAATGATGGCGATCTTTCTTTTTTTCGCTTCCTGAAATAGAAAAAAGTATTTCGCTTTAGCAAGTTCAGTAATTGCCTCTAAATCTTCACTTTTTTCGATACTTAACTTAATAAGCTGAGATTGAATCATCCAATCATTTTTTGTAGTATCCATCAGCTCAATTAATTTTTGATCATAATCCTTACGGAGTTTTTGCTTTTTCTTAAACACTTCAAGATTCCTCCGAATCTAGATTTCTCTTCTGCCTTCAAGTGCTTTTGACAACGTCACTTCATCAGCATACTCTAAGTCTCCACCAACCGGGAGTCCATGGGCAATTCTTGTTACTTTGATTCCAGACGGTTTCAAGAGACGCGATATATACATGGCAGTAGCTTCACCTTCAATATTCGGATTTGTTGCCAAAATCACCTCTTGAACTACCTCATCTTGAAGTCTCTTTAGCAAATCCGGAATGTTAATATCCTCAGGTCCAATCCCTTCCATCGGAGAAATCGAGCCGTGTAAAACATGGTATAGTCCATTGTATTCCTTCATTTTTTCCATCGCGATGACGTCTTTCGGCTCCTGAACCGTACAAATAACACTACGGTCGCGGCGCGGATCCTTACAAATATAACACGGGTCCTGGTCAGTAATATGACCACAAACGGAACAATAGCCTAAGTCACGTTTTGCATTAACAAGGGCTTTTGCAAAGTCTAATACAGTCTCTTCTTTCATATTAAGAACAAAAAATGCCAGGCGGGCTGCTGTTTTCGGCCCAATCCCCGGCAGTTTCATAAAGCTGTCGATCAGCTTTGATATTGGTTCTGGATAATGCATAATGAAACCTCCTAAAACCCTGGAAGGTTGATTCCTTTAGTGAATTGTCCCATTGTTTGATTTGTTAAATCTTCCGCTTGCTTTAACGCATCGTTCGTTGCCGCAAGAATAAGGTCTTGCAGCATTTCGATATCTTCAGGGTCTACCACTTCTTCTTTAATATTCACTTCAACGATTTCTTTATGGCCCGAGACAACGACTGTCACCATGCCTCCGCCAGCTGTCCCTTCAATTCGCTCTTCACCTAGTTTTTCTTGGGCTTCCGCCATTTTCTTTTGCATTTTTTGCATTTGCTTCATCATGCCTTGCATATTTCCCATTCCTCGCATCATGACACTACCTCCAAATAATCATTTAGTTTTTGATTTCAATAAGATCGGCACCCACTAGCTTCATTGCTTCTGCTATTAACGGATCCTCATGTTCTTCCTCATTTTTCTTTCCATCTTGTGTTTGATTTTGTAAAAATTCCTCACGAATTTGCATCCATTGATCTTCTGGAACCCCGACAAACTGAAGCTTTTTCCCTGTAATTTCTTCAAGGATACTTGATGTAATATTTAAGAATGCCTGATTTTCCATCGCCATTTTACAATGTATCTCATATTTAAATTTTAAAATGAATGCATTTGACGAAGCTGCTGCTGGTTCAGCATCAATGAGCAGAGCAGACTGAGAGCGCATTTGCCTGCTATTTAGCCTCTCCAATAATACCCCCCATTGACTCTTGACAGAATTTAAATCCTCTCTCGTCGCATCCGTCAAAATTTCTCTTATCATCCGCGTATTTACTCGGAACTCTTTTGATGCACGAGCTGTTTTTTTAGGAGACTGGGTCTGGGAAGCTTCCTCAACGATTGGCCGGTTTGTTTTCAATTCATTGATTTCTTTTTCAAGCGAATCGATTTTAGCATATAATTCTTGAACTCCAGTTAGCTCGACCGTGTTCTTTGATACTGTTTGGCATAACTTAACTAAACAAACCTCTAAGTAAATACGGGCATGGTTCGAAAATTTCATTTCTTGCTGAGTACTATTCAGTGTATCAATATAATCATATATTTGCTCCGGTTGCATTTCTTCTGAGAGCCTTTTGAAATCATCATCAAGCATGGCACGTTCCAATGATTCCTCCAGGTTAGGAGCCGTTTTATAAAGAAGAATATCTCGATAATACAAAATCATATCTTCTGCAAATCTCGCTGGATCTTTTCCTTCAAGCATCAATTTTTCAAGTGTTGATAAAGCTTCCGGAATATTTTTTTCATAAATCGATCTGCCTATTTTATTCAAATAATTATGTGAAACTGAGCCTGTTACCGTTAGTGCATCTTCTACAGTCACACGATCCGAACTAAAAGAAACAGCTTGATCCAGCAAACTTAATGCATCCCGCATTCCGCCGCCGGCAGCACGTGCAATGATATGCAATGCCTTATCTTCATACTGCAGCCCAGATTCAGTTGCTATATGAGACATTCTTCCAACGATATCTTGAGCTGTAATCCGTTTAAAGTCGAAGCGTTGGCATCGGGAAATGATTGTTAGCGGTATTTTATGAGGCTCGGTTGTCGCCAAAATAAAAATGACATGTTTCGGCGGTTCTTCTAATGTTTTCAAGAGGGCATTAAATGCACCAATTGAAAGCATATGCACCTCGTCAATAATATAGACCTTATACGGAACGGCATTCGGTGCATATTTTACTTTATCGCGAATATCGCGGATTTCTTCGACCCCGTTATTAGAGGCAGCATCGATTTCAATAACATCTGGAATCGACCCATCCATGATCCCGCGACAAGCTGAACATTCATTACATGGTTCAGCTATCGGCATTCTCTCACAATTGACTGCTTTAGCTAAAATTTTAGCCGCACTCGTTTTACCTGTCCCACGCGGCCCAGAAAATAAATAGGCATGGGTGGTTTTTTGTTGGAGGAGAGCATTTTGCAATGTTTTCGTCACATGTTCTTGTCCTATCACATCCGCAAATGATTGTGGTCTCCATACTCTATAAAGTGCTTGGTACACGATACTCCCCTCCTCTTTTTAGCCGTTCTTTTCCCGTTCTTTTATTATACCTTATTTAGGGATGCATTTTCAAAATGAATATCCTTGTTAAGTTGAAAAGAAGTATTATAAATAAAAATTGGATTCTCAACTGCGTTCAGCAGTAAATTTGCGTTTTCGTCATTTTTCGCTATTATTTCCCGGGGAATGACATTTTTTATATACATAAAATAAAAATGAGCTTAAAGATTTAAAATGCATCATCAAATTCTTCTTATATTTAAGTAATACACAATAACTTGGATGGCTGGAATCATGAGGATGATTATTATTGGATAGTATGAAAAGCTACTCTCAATAAACGGATAGAAAACAAGTAAAATTGCAGCAAACGGTGCCGTTATCATTGTAGACACGAAGGCTTTTCTGCATGCTTCTCCTGATATTTGCCGTTCTCGCTCATCAGCCTCTGAAAATTCAAAAGGATATAGCCAAAAAGTTATATTTTTTTGCTTTTTCTTTTTCCTTGAATAAAAAATAGAAACAATCACGACAAATATAAAAAGAAAGATGAACGGAGTAGTATTAATCAATATTTCCCAAGGAGGTTCCGGCTTTTTGATAATATTGGCAAATTGCAGATTAGCATCATAGATAGCCGAAATTCCCCATCCGATTAAAACAAGAGACAATAAACTTGCGATCAATGAAAGTAGTGCTTTTTTCATTTTTTCTCCCCCTCCTGAACTTCCAACCAAAAGACTTCCTCCATCGGAAGATTAAACACTTTACAAATCGTCATTCCTAACAATAATGAAGGAACATAGTCTCCTTTTTCAATTGCGGCAATCGTTTGACGAGTTACACCAACAAGGTCTGCTAGATCTGTTTGCGAGTACCCGAAACGAGCTCTTAATTCTTTGACACGGTTTCGAAGTAACAAACAATCCTCCTCCTTCAATGTTAAGTTGAATTAACATTTTACATGTATTGTATGTTATAGTTCACAAAATGTAAAGTCAATTTAACATTTATGTTGAAGATTTTCCATACGTATGTTTATATGAAATAAAAAAAACCAGATCTCTCTATAGGAAAGATCTAGCCACACGCACATTAAAAGGCACCTGAACCCCCGCCTCCACCACCTATACCGCCTCCGCTTCCAGTGGAGACACTACTATCTGAATTTGAAGCTGCTTGTAATTTTCTGTATTTCTCATCTGCACTGTTAAATCCAGATGTCAGAATTGGCCCTGTGAATAAACAATACATTAATAAGGATTGATCCGCCCCGCCAATTTCTGACTGCCATGGCTGTAAATTACTTTGACTTTCTATGCGAGATTTACTGGACATTCCTGATTCATATATGATTGCTCTCATTCTTGTATCTCTCGATACTTTTTGCCACTCAGAACTCTTAATATCATTGAGTCGAATTAAAAAGTCGTTCCACTCCCTTTTTATCATACGGCATTCGAATGAAAGAGGCCTGTAAAAAATCGCCATACTAACACCAAATATAAACAGTATTACAGTGATGATCATCCAAAAATAAAAATCATAGTTCATAAAAATAATCATTATCGGAAGCACTAAAAAGGCTAGACTAGCAAAAATTCCTTTAACGACACGTTTATTTTCACTTATTCCGAAGTTATCAATTTCTTTTTTTACAGCTTTACGCCAGCTCTCAAATCTTTGATAATATTTTGGTAGATTTTTTTCTTTGTCAATATATTCATTTAAGTGCTCCGTACAAAATCGCCCATCTTTCCCCATATCGTCAAATAGCCATTCAATCACAATTTCTTCATGATGGTGCTCTACATTTCTGTTTACAAGCCTAAATTCATCATCAGCTACTTGGTCCACATTTCCTTTTCGAACAAGATCTAATAAAGCTGCTGTCACACTCTCTGAAGTTAATGCTCCTGTATGCATAATGGTGGCTGGTATACTCATTTTCTGTTGTGGAACTAGTAATTGTTCTTTTTGCACTTTTTGATGTACGAGCGCATTCAAACGTTTTGAACGAATATACTCCATTAATAGTAAGCCGCTAAAAAGCGCCAACATAACCGGAAGAGCTATCATTCCAAATGAGGAAGCTTTCTTTTGCCCTTCTTTAAATTTTGCTGCTTTCACTTCCAAAGCTTCCTTTTGATGTAAAAGGCTTTCTTTAATATTGGAATTAGAGTCTAATTTCATAGCTGTAAAAAGACCGGAATCATAAGCTATTCTAATGTCGCCATTTTCGTTTGCTGGTACGTATCCAAGATTGTATTGAACAATCCCATCTTCTTTAAAAACCTCTTTATGAAAAGCCTTATCATATCCGAATGCAATTACATCATCGGTGGATTTAGGTGGATGAATCGTTATTGTCATATTTTCATAAGAAGATTCATTTCTGTTATCAAAAAATGGCCAATAAAACTCTGTCATATCAGCATTTTTTTCTAAACCTTTCTTTATCGTATATTGTATCTTCACTTTTATATGTTCATTTTTTCCTTTTCGGTGGACTTTGTATAAATGCCCCTCTTTTTCCACTCTTAGCGGTTCTCCATCTTCATCCGCTCTAAATTCGGTAATTTTCGCACCTTTTTTCGGGATTATTTCTCGGGTTATTCCATTAAATTTACCTTCAAACGAATAATCATGAACTTCTACTACGTTCGTATCACCATTTTCAAGAAGGTAAGCGTCAATTTTCGTGTTTGTAATAGAAAAATCTACTGCAAACGCCTGTGTAGGTATTATTAGAATAAAAAAAATAGCTAAAAAGAATAGTGCTTTTCTTTTCATTTGTCATCACCCCATACCCACAATTACGAATAAAAACGAAAAAAGATTCAACTAGAATAGCACATAGGAATCCTGAGGCAGGGCCTTCATTCAATATTTTAGCTTTGCACAAAAAAACCCATCCACAAAGTGAATGAGTTTTTGTATACAATTTAAACTGCCGCACACCTTCCTCTGACTGTGTACCATAAGCGTTACTCAAGCAGTTAGCTCAATCCAGGCTGTCCTGCGGCACATGAGAGGTTCCACTTAATGCTGCTTCCTTCCGGACCTGACATGGTTCGTAGATTCCCATTGCGCAGGACCCAGATGTCAACACCACTTACTTGAGGCAGACCCTACAGTACAACAGCCTCGGGAAGGAATTCAATCCCGCTGGAGCGGATTGCGGGTTACAGGGCTCCGCTACATCCCCATCTAGCACGGCAAAATTGATACCATATTCATTAGCGAAACTAGTTCCGCGTATCAATTAGTATACTATCTTTTTGCTAATAAATCAATGTCTCTCAGTCGTTACTGTTTGCTTTCTTTTTCCATTTTCTTTTTTTCTCTCAATTCTCGAAAAAAATCACTTAATAGTTTCCCACATTCCTCTTTTAATACACCTTCCACAACTGCGCTTTGATGATTAAATCGTTCGTCCCGAAGTAGGTTCATCAATGTTCCCGCACATCCTGCTTTTGGATCGGCAGCTCCGTACACAACTTTTTTTATTCTTGATAAAATAATCGCCCCGCTGCACATTGGACATGGTTCTAGTGTTACGTATAAATCAGCGTTTTCTAATCTCCATGTTCCTAATTTTTTACAAGCTTCTTCAATTGCTAAAATTTCGGCGTGAGCCGTTGCATTTTGCTCTGTTTCCCTTAGATTGTGGGCAGCGGCAATTATTTCTCCGTCTAATACAATAACCGCTCCTATTGGTACTTCATTGCAGTCTCTTGCTTTTTCTGCTTCCAAGATCGCTGCTCGCATATATTGTTCATCTATTTGTTCCATTGAATTGCTCCTCGTCCATGAATATCTTTTATTTTACATATAAATCATGTCTAATCCCAATTTTCACCTCATAAAATGGTTACAACCATTTCTTTGGTTTAAGGAGGCGAAAAGATGCAAATTCATATTGTCGAGCCTAATCAGACATTAACTTCAATCGCTCTAAGATATAGCTTGCCAGCTAATACGATTTCAGAAGCAAATGAACTTCCTAATCCTGATAAACTAGTTGTAGGCCAGGCACTAGTTATTCCAATCGTAGGAAGTTTTTATTGGGTACAAAGCGGGGACAGCCTTTGGTCTATTGGACAGAAATTTGGAGTCCCCTATCAAGAACTTGCTCGCATTAACGGTATTCCCTTGAATCGGCCAATTCATATCGGCTTACGTCTTTATATTCCCCAAAGGGCGAAATCAAATCGGGAATTTAATGCCTATGTCGAACCATTTGGGAATACTGTCTCAGCCGCTCTTGAAACAAGTGCAAGACAGGCTGCACCATATTTAACGTATTTATCTCCATTCGGCTATTTGGCAAAGAGCGATGGGTCATTAACTTCACCGCCACTAAATAATTTCCCTGCCATTGCTCGGGCAAATCGCAACACTTTAGTCATGGTCGTTGCCAACCAAGAGGGTGGACAATTTAGCTCTGAATTAGCTCACACTCTACTTACGAACCAACAAGTCCAAAATACATTTTTGAATAATATTATTAAAGAGGCGAAAAGAGTCGGCTTTGGAGATGTTCACTTTGACCTCGAACGACTTTATCCAGGGGACCGTGAAGCCTATAATCGTTTTTTAAGGACTGCTCGTGACCGCTTGCATAACGAAGGGTTAATGATTTCAACTGCACTTGCACCGAAAACTAGCGCTACGCAAAAAGGTGAATGGTATGAAGGACATGATTATAAAGCACACGGAGAAATTGTCGATTATGTTGTCATCATGACGTATGAGTGGGGATATAGCGGTGGTCCAGCGATGGCCGTTTCACCAATTGGGCCTGTACGCGACGTATTAAATTATGCGATTTCTGAGATCCCCGCCAACAAAATTTTAATGGGACAAAATTTATATGGGTATGATTGGACTCTCCCGTTTGTAAAAGGGACAACAGCAAAAGCTGTCAGTCCACAACGAGCAATTGAAATAGCCGCTGCTAATAATGCTTCCATCCAATACGATCAAAAATCACAGGCACCGTTTTTTACGTATACTGCACAGGATGGTAAAAAGCATGAAGTATGGTTTGAAGACGCACGTTCCATTCAAGCAAAGTTTGATCTTGTAAAAGAATTAAAGCTTCGAGGAGTAAGTTATTGGAAGCTTGGCTTATCCTTCCCACAAAACTGGCTCCTCATTACCGATAACTTCCATGTCGTAAAAAAGTAATCAAAAACCCGCTGTTAAGACGCAGCGGGTTTTCTATCTCCAAATTATGCAATGTTAATGTTATGGCGGAGGAAGAGGGATTCGAACCCCCGCGCGGTTTAACCCGCCTGTCGGTTTTCAAGACCGATCCCTTCAGCCAGACTTGGGTATTCCTCCATGGCAACAAAAAATATTTTATCAGCGCCAAGTATTAAAGTCAACTAAAAATTACAGAGTTAGTAGAAAATATATTATAACGTTGTTTTTTATTCAAAATTAAAAAATGGAAATCTCATTTTTATAAAACGTGACAGTGGATTCCGCCATTTCAAGAATCCTTTTACGGAGTTCTTTAGGTTCAATAACCCTTATTTGGTCTGCAAACCCCAAAATATATCCTTTTGCTTCTTCTTCAGTATCAAAAGCAAGTTTAACAGGTATCCAATCCTTCCCAACTCTATTTCCGACTTCTATTACACGTGCGAAGCGCCCTGTAAAGGTTATTCTCGGTAAAATAGAATGCATGACCTCTACCAACACTTCATAACTGGAAAGTTGATTTAAAAAGTTCTTTGTTGATGACTCCCAGTATTCAGCAAGATCAAAATCTTTTGGCCTTTTAAAAGTTCCATTAAGAAGTTCAGCATTGTGAATCCGTGATACTCGATAATTTCGTATGTCGCCATTTTCCTTGGATGCTATAAAGTACCAGAGATCTCCTTTGGCTACTAATCCTAGTGGGTTTACTATTCGCTCATCCGTCTTTCCGTCTGCACGCTCGTATACGATTGTTATTTTATGTTCCTTCCATATTGCCTTTTTTAAGATTTCAAAGGAAACTGTTTTTTCTTTTTGCCTGCGCCAAGATGTTGTATCAATATGAATACGATTCCATACCTCTCTCGCATTTTCGCGATATATCGAAGGAAGTGACGCTATCAATTTATTTCTCGCTTCATTCGATGTACTAGCCATGCCTAGATCATCCAGTAGTGCTGTAGATGGAGATACGAGTAAAGCATGTATTTCTGGCTCTTTCAATCCAGTTAAGGTTGTTTGAAATCCTTCTAATAATGACCATCCTCCATTTTTACCACGTTCAGCCAATACCGGAACCCCTATTCCACTTAATGCATCCATATCCCTGTAAATGGTTCGTTCGGAAACTTCCAATCTCTCCGCTAATTCTTTTGCTGTCATTTGACCTTGCGCCTGTAATAGCAAAAGAATCGATACTAACCGATCTCCCCTCACCTTGCTCCTCACCTTCCTTTTATTTTTTAATTAAATATGACATTAGATGTCAAGAATAGCAATGTATGATTAATATATACTTGTGAAAGGACTGATTTAATGAGACCATTAACCGGAAAAGTTGCTTTAGTTACAGGGGGAAGTAGAGGCGCTGGCCGTGGCATTGCCGTGGAATTAGGAAAAGCTGGAGCAACAGTTTATGTAACCGGACGCAGCATCATAGGGGAATCCACCCATGATTGGCCTGGTACAATCGACGATACCGCTGCTCAAATAGAAGAATTTGGTGGAGAAGCTATAGCAGTGCGCTGTGACCACACGAACGATTCAGAGACTGAAGCGGTTATTCATCAAATTCGCAAAGAACAAGGAAAGCTAGATATTTTAATCAATAATGTTTGGGGAGCCCATGACCTTGGAGTTGTAGCCGGACCCTTTTGGGAATTGCCATTGAAGAACTGGGATACAATGTTCACTTCTGGTGTACGTGCCCAACTTGCTACGAATCATTTCGCAATTCCATTACTTCGTGAAAATAAACAAGCCCTCATCATTCATACGACCTTTTGGGATGATAACAAGTATACTGGACAATTTTATTACGATTTAGCCAAAAACGCATTAAATCGAATGGCCTACTGTCTTTCAATAGAATTAAAACAAGACAACATAGCTGTTTTAGCCGTTTCCCCTGGATTTATGAGAACGGAGCTTGTGTTAAAGCACCATAAAGCAGATGAAGAGCACTGGCACGAATCTGAAGAATTAAGAAGAACCGAAACCCCTTATTATGTTGGACGTGGAATTGTGGCGTTGGCAGAAGATCCTAATGTTATGGAGAAAAGCGGACAACTGCTAAAAACAGGTGATTTAGCCAAGGAATACTATTTTACTGATATAGATGGACGATATATTCCTTCGTTTACAATATAAATTCTTTTACTAATTCTCTCTACAACACCAATCCAATCGATATTCCCTTACATGGACAAGAGGTATGCTAGTTATATGCGCTTAGTTAGACAGCAATAAATTAAGTTCAAAATTATATAAAACAAAAAACCCTGTGATATCTAAAATGTACCCTATAAGATAGACACTTAAAAAAAGTCTCTCTTATGGGGTGTTTTTATTTATAATGAAAATAACAACTAGATGGGGCGGATCATATGTCAAAGAAATTATTTACTGAACAAGAACAAAAATTACTTAAGTAACACCCTTACGTAAAGGCTGTTAGTGAAAAAGGAATTACATATACAGATGAATTTAAGACAATCTCAATTAAAGAATATGAAGAAGGAAAAAATTCACGAGAAATCTTTG
The DNA here is from genome assembly GCF_018343715.1 of Bacillus sp. FJAT-49711. Classification (GTDB taxonomy): domain Bacteria; phylum Bacillota; class Bacilli; order Bacillales; family Bacillaceae_C; genus Lederbergia. Next base: position 76,123 of record NZ_JAGYPL010000008.1, read on the forward strand.
AAGCTGCAGGGTTTGATATTGACATGTTGGGAATTCAGCGAGCGAAATCAGCTTTAAAGCGCTGGCGTGCAGCTTATAGGAGAAATGGTGTGTTTGGGCTAGAAGACTCACGTAAATGTAGTTCAGGACGTCCACTGGAGCGAGAATTAAGTTTAGAAGAAAAATATGCTAGATTAGAAGCACAGAATGCCATTCTAAGTGCAGAAAATGAACTGCTAAAAAAGATCGAATTAGCAGAAAGGATGTTGAAGAAGAAAAAATAAAATTGACAGCAGAACTGAAATTCCAACTGATACATACAGTCATTGAAAAATATGATTTAACAAGAATGGTCCGCTATCTTTGTCAACTAGTTGGTGTTTCCCGTTCAGGATATTACCGTTACTTTACAGTTGAAGCAGAGGCAAAAAGACAGGAAAGACACCAAGCAGATGAAGCAGTTAAAGAAGTCGTTTTAAAGGCATTTAATTTCCGCCGTCGCCCAAAAGGTGCACGTCAAATTAAAATGACATTAGAAAATCAATATCAAATTACGTATAACTTAAAACGAATTCGTCGCATTATGAAGAAGTTCAAGATTATTTGCCCAATCCGAAAAGCCAATCCATATCGACGAATGGTTAAAGCAACAAAGGAACATCGGACATTACCTAACCTTTTAAACCGCCAATTTAAGCAGGGAATCGCTGGAAAAGTATTATTAACAGACATTACATATTTAAATCATGGAAAAGGAAAACGTGCCTATTTATCTGCGATTAAAGATGGCGAAACTAATGAAATTCTAGCATATGAAGTATCAAATAAAATCACGTTGGATATCGCTCTAAATACAGTAAAGAAATTAAAAAAGAATGGTAGAAAACTAGCTGCTGGTGCATTCATTCACTCAGATCAAGGTGTTCATTATACAAGCCCTCAATTCCAAAAGCTTGTGAAGAAAATGGGATTAGGTCAATCCATGTCACGTCGTGGTAACTGTTGGGATAACGCACCACAAGAATCATTCTTTGGTCATTTTAAAGATGAAATAGATATGAGAAACTGCGAAACATTAGAAGATGTAAAACAAGAGATTAAGAGTTATATGACCTATTACAATCATTATCGAGGTCAATGGAACTTAAAAAAGATGACGCCTGCACAATACAGACATCATCTTATTCAAGTTGCCTAAGGGCTTTTTTAAAAGTGTCCTTTACAAAGGGTACATTTTAATCTTTTCACAGGGTTCCTTTATTAATCAATTACTTCCTTATTCCTCATATATGGACGAAGTACTTCTGGAATGATGACTGTTCCATCAGCTTGCTGGAAATTCTCCAAAATCGCTGCTACTGTTCTTCCAATCGCCAAACCAGATCCATTTAATGTATGGACATGCTGCGGCTTTGCATTTGGTTCAGGACGGAAACGAATATTCGCCCGTCTTGCCTGAAATGCTTCAAAGTTTGAGCAAGAAGAAATTTCTCGGTATGTTTCTTGGCTCGGAATCCATACTTCTAAGTCATATTTTTTGGCAGCTGTAAAACCAAGATCTGCTGTACACATGCTCAACACTCTGTATGGTAGCTTAAGAAGCTGTAATACTTTTTCTGCATGGCTCGTCAATTTCTCAAGCTCCGCATAAGATTCCTCAGGTTTTACAAACTTCACTAATTCCACTTTATTAAATTGATGCTGACGGATAAGACCGCGTGTATCGCGACCAGCAGAACCAGCCTCAGAACGGAAACAAGCACTATAAGCGGCGTAGTTTATAGGAAGACGATCACCGTCAATAATTTCATCACGATAATAATTTGTGACAGGCACTTCCGCGGTTGGAATTAAGAAATAATCTTCTTCCTCGACTAGAAAAGAATCCTCCTCAAATTTTGGAAGCTGCCCAGTCCCAGTCAAGCTTGCACGATTCACAAGATATGGAGGCATGATTTCTTCATATCCATGTTCTTCGATATGAAGATCTAGCATAAAGCTAGCAAGTGCCCGCTCCAAGCGCGCTCCTAATCCTTTATAAAAAACAAACCGGCTGCCTGCTACTTTCGCTGCTCGTTCAAAATCCAAAATTCCAAGCTCTCCGGCAATTTCCCAATGTGGTTTCGGTTCAAAATCAAACGCTCGAACGTCCCCCCATTGGCGGATTTCCACATTATCATCTTCCGTTTCGCCAACAGGTACACTTTCGTGGGGAATATTCGGGATAGACAGCATTAAGTGATCCAACTCTTCTTCCACTTCTCGAATCGTCGTATCAAGCAATTTTATTTCTTCGCCAACCGTACGCATTTCAGTGATTAAATCATCTGCATTTTGTTTCTCTTTTTTCATCTTAGCGATTTGTTGAGATACTTCATTCCGCTTACTTTTTAATTGTTCTACTTTTACAATGGCCTCCCGGCGATTATGATCCAATGTCTCAAATTTATCTAAATCACTTAAATCTTCACCACGATGCTGCAGTTTAGCTTTAATTTCTTCTAAATTGCCACGCAATAACTTAATATCAAGCATTTTCATTTCCTCCTAAATTTTTCCTGAAACATCAAAAAACTCCCGTCCCCGAAAAAGGGACGAGAGTTTACCCGCGTTGCCACCCAAATTGAAAGCTTTCGCCTTCCACTTAATCAATAACGGCTCTGAACCGAAAATGCTTACAGGCATAAAAGCGTTCGGCATTTTACTCGAGGATGGATTCACAGTATGCGCCGCCGATTCTCACCAACCATCGGCTCTCTAAAGGCTACAATACTTGCTACTATTTCCTCTCATCGCATTAATCATGATAAATTTTCTCATACTATACTACATCGAAACATCGATTGCAACTTTTTTCTCAATACTTTCCTTACCATCTTTACACATATCGATAAAGTATTGCGTAAAACGAATGTCATCCGTTAATTCTGGATGGAATGAACAACCAAGGAACTGACCTTCTTTCGCTGCAACAATTCTGCCGTTATATTTCGCAAGAATTTCAACGTTTTCTCCAGCTTCAACGATATGGGGCGCCCTAATGAAAACAGCTGTCATAGAATCTGCTACTCCCGCTATAGCGATATCTGCCTCAAAGCTATCACGCTGACGTCCAAAGGAATTTCGCTCAACCGTGATATCCATCAAACCTAAATGGACTTCCTCAGTTTCCCCAATCCGCTTTGCAAGCAAGATTAATCCCGCACATGTTCCAAACATCGGCTTCCCACTTGCTGCAAATTCCTTCAAAGGTTCCATAAAGTGATATTGATCCAGCAATCTGCGCATCGTCGTGCTTTCTCCGCCGGGAAGGATTAATCCATCGAGTTCTGCTAGTTGCTCAACCGTTTTTACAACAACGGCTTTCGCTCCACATTGCTCTACGGCGTTTACATGTTCACGAACCGCTCCCTGCAATCCGAGTATGCCGACCGTAATCATATTACCACCCGCGCTCTTGCATACGATTTTCTTTTGTAAGCGTAGAAATTTCAATACCTTTCATCGCAGTACCTAAACCTTTTGATAGCTCTGCAATCAATTCATAATCTTGATAATGAGTTGTTGCTTCAACAATCGCACGTGCAAATTTCGCAGGATTTTCAGATTTAAAAATACCTGATCCTACAAAAACACCATCAGCTCCAAGCTGCATCATTAAAGCAGCATCCGCTGGTGTTGCTACCCCACCCGCTGCAAAATTTACAACTGGCAAGCGGCCAAGACGCTTAATTTCCAATAAAAGCTCATATGGTGCGCCAAGAAGTTTTGCTTCCGTCATCAACTCGTCTTCGTTCATATTAACAACTTTACGAACTTGTGCATTTACTTTACGAATATGGCGAACGGCTTCAACGATATTGCCTGTTCCCGGTTCACCTTTCGTTCTAAGCATGGAAGAACCTTCACCAATACGGCGAGCTGCTTCGCCTAAATCACGGCATCCGCATACGAATGGAACAGTATAGTCCTTTTTATTTAAATGAAATTCTTCATCCGCAGGAGTTAAAACTTCACTTTCATCAATATAATCAACACCCATTGCTTCCAAAACGCGAGCTTCTACAATATGGCCAATTCTAGCCTTTGCCATAACTGGAATGGAAACTGCCTTCATTACTTCTTCAACAATCGTTGGATCAGCCATTCTAGCAACTCCACCTGCTGCTCTAATATCAGATGGAACCCGCTCAAGCGCCATAACCGCTACCGCTCCAGCTTCCTCCGCCAACTTTGCCTGCTCCGCATTGACTACATCCATGATAACGCCGCCCTTTTGCATTTCTGCCATGCCGCGTTTCACCCGATCTGTTCCAGTTTTCATTCCCAGTCGCCCCTTTTTTTATAAAAAAAATTTTATTATCTCATTAATACTATCGGAATAATCTTAGTTAACTATAAAAACACCTACGTGTCAATATAGCCAAACAGCTAACCCCAACCCCACTACACGATTGAAATTAGCTGTTTTTAGTGCCAGGCACTCAAACAACTCCGACACTATTCAGAATTGATCCGAAATTGTTTGAGTGCCTGGCACTCGCACAATTTTAGAACCAGCCCTTCACAGTTTTTGTTACGCTTGTCCAAATGTCAGAGAAAAATCCACCGGTTCCGCGCATCATTAATACGAACCAATTTGCTTTGTCAACTTTATCTTGAGTGACGACTTTAATTTTTGGTGCAAAGTCTTTTGATAGGTAGCCGAAATCATTTTCTCCGTTATAAACGAGTTCAAGTGTACCTACTTCTTCATTTTTCTTGATTGGAGCTGTTAATTGCTTTTCTTTATTCAATTTCTTTTTATCAACCTTAAAGGCTGGTTTATATGATTTTTCTTCACCATTTTTTACTACTACTTTTACAGGTTTGTCTGTATAAATGTTAACGGACTTCTCTTTCCCTTTTGTTACAGGTAATGACTTATCGCCCTTGATAACATAATTTTTCGGATAAAGTTCCTTAATTGAAAAATTAGTAAAAGCATATTCCATCATTTTTTTAGATTCATCAAAACGGGACTTATAATCACCTTGACCTTGTGCATTTTTAGCATTCATGACAACAGTGATGACTCTTAAATCATTCCGTTTTGCAGTACCTGTAAAGCAGTAGCCTGCAAAATCAGTCGTACCCGTTTTAAGTCCATCTACACCGTCGTACCCATAAACCAATCCTGGAAGCATCCAGTTCCAGTTTTTCATCTCACCCGGCATTGTACGGAATTCTTTTTTTGTAATGCTTGTCGTTTCCAATACTTCCGGATAGTCTCTTAATAAATATGCAGCTAATTGTGCAGTAGATCTAGCTGACATGACATTTTCATCTTCTGCACCTGTTCCATCAGGGTGCATTCCTTTTAAATCACGATTATTTAATCCAGTAGAGTTAACAAATTTGAAATTTTTTAAACCAAGTGCTTTTGCTTTATCATTCATCATTTTAACGAATTTTGATTCTGAACCAGCAATTGCTTCGGCAATCGAAATCGTTGCACCATTTGCAGAGTAAATCGCCATTGCTTCATATAATTCACGTATTGTAAACTTTTTCCCTTTTTCAAGTGGAACATTTGATAGATTTGTATCAACTGATACTTTATTGACATAATCACTAATCGTTTGTTCTTGATCCCATTTAATTTTTCCATCATGTATCGCTTCAAACATAATATATTCAGTCATCATTTTCGTCATAGACGCAATCCCGAGAGCCGTATCTTCATTTTTAGCATATAGGACCTTGCCAGTACTTGCTTCTATGAGAATAGCAGCATCAGCATTTATATTTAAAGAATCCTGCGCAAAAGCGCGATTTGGTAATTGTATCGAACTTAATAGCATTAACATGGCCAAGGATAAAGCAACAAAAATTTTGTACGATCTTTTTTTCACAAGTTAGCCCTCCAACGTAATATGTACACCTTTGTCATTTTAACATAGATAGGGATGATTTTGTAGACGACAAAGGTATTTCATCCCTAACAAAAAAATGGTAGAAACTCATGAGCATGGAAGCACATGGTCCCACCATTACTTAAAAGCGAAAGCGCCTTGCCTATCGACGTTCCTTATTTGGGCCTTCCACTGGAATAAAGAAACACAATGAGCCATGAAAAGCGGAAGGCGCCTGATCTGCCCCGACAAGCAAATGTTCTGAGTCAAAAAAAGTCGCTCTTTGACCTTTTATCGCCTCAGGTTATTTTACCGCGAGTGGCTGACACCTGCAGCAAGCACTGCAAGGCGAATCCGCCCACCTTATCATAGAGAGAAGGACAAGAAGTTTGCTAGTCGATAGGCGCTGGAGCTAGAAAATGAAAAGCGAAAGCACCTTTGACACAAAATATGACATCTTTCCAACAAAAATTATGAAATAGAATAGTTTGGAGCTTCTTTCGTAATTTGTACATCATGAGGGTGGCTTTCTCTTAAACCAGCTCCTGTCATTTTAATAAATTGAGCATATTCGCGAAGCTCCTGTAAATTCGCTGCGCCGCAATAACCCATTCCTGACCGTAAACCACCAGTTAACTGATATAGCGTATCAGCGAGAGGCCCTTTATATGGAAGACGACCTTCGATTCCCTCAGGCACAAATTTTTTCGCATCTTCTTGGAAATAACGATCCTTTGAACCTTTTTCCATCGCTGCTTCTGAACCCATTCCTCTGTAAACCTTAAAACGGCGTCCTTGGAAAATTTCTGTTTCTCCAGGGCTTTCAGACGTTCCCGCAAGCATGCTTCCTAACATGACAGCATGTCCACCTGCAGCCAATGCTTTTACGATATCTCCTGAATATTTAATTCCACCGTCTGCAATGATCGCTTTGCCACGTTTTCTAGCTTCTGATGCACAGTCATATACCGCGGTAATTTGCGGCACTCCAACTCCCGCAACAACACGTGTCGTACAAATCGAACCAGGCCCTATTCCCACTTTGACAATATCTGCACCCGCTTCAAATAGTTCAGCTGTAGCTTCAGCTGTTGCTACATTTCCTGCAATAATATTTAAACTAGGGAATTGATTACGTATTTCTTTTACAGTCGAAATAACGCCTGCTGAATGTCCGTGTGCTGTATCCACTACGATGACATCCACTTGGGATTTAACAAGCATTTCCACTCGTTTCATCGTATCTTTTGTTACACCAACAGCAGCTCCTACTAATAATCTACCTTGATCATCTTTAGCAGAATTCGGGAATTCAATGACTTTCTCAATGTCTTTAATCGTAATTAATCCTTGTAAAACACCTTTTTCATCAAGAAGAGGCAATTTTTCAATACGATGTTGCTGTAAAATGCTTTCAGCTTCAGCAAGAGAAGTTCCTACTGGAGCAGTTACAAGATTTTCCTTCGTCATCACATCTGTAATTAATAAAGAATAGTCTTGGATAAAACGCATATCACGATTCGTAATGATCCCTACTAAAATTCGGTCCTCTTCATTGTTTACAATCGGAACACCTGAAATCCGATATTTTCCCATTAAATGTTCAGCATCGTACACTTTATGTTCAGGAGTTAAAAAGAAAGGATCCGTAATAACACCGCTCTCAGAACGTTTTACTTTATCCACTTGTTCAGCCTGCTGTTCGATGCTCATGTTCTTATGAATAACGCCAAGACCGCCTTGTCGTGCCATTGAAATAGCCATTTGAGATTCAGTAACGGTATCCATTCCCGCACTAATAATGGGAATATTCAACTTCAACGTTTTAGTCAGCTCTACTTTCATACTTACATCTTTAGGTAAAACTTCTGATTTTGCCGGAATTAATAGTACATCATCAAATGTTAAACCTTCTTTATCGAACTTTGATTCCCACATTTTTTCGTCCCCCTGCCCAAAATATTATTAGTAGGTTATCAATTGGTTAAAATACTGTCAAGGATATGTCATGATGTTCTATTTTTCAAATAATTTGGAGGTAGTAAGCTTGCATATTGAAGATGATGTATGGAAACGCTTTACTGTTTATCAATCAGCTGAAACGACACAGCATTTTTTAAAAAAATGTTATAAGGAAATAGAAAATAAGGATATCGAAACGAAAAGTTACGATAATTGCTTTGCCTTTATGTACTATCTTGAACAAGGAGAAGTATTTTATAAACAAGCATCTTTATCACCATTATCCATTAGACCTATTTTATTATTTTATGGCCTTATTCACTTAATTAAAGCCTGCCTTCTTACAGTTGATCCATTTTATCCAAATTCTACTTCCGTATTAGCCCATGGAGTAACAACAAGGAAACGAAAAAAACGCCATTATAAATTTTTGCATGACGAAATTAAAGTGCAAAAAAACGGCCTCTGCACATTTTTTTCGGAACAACTGTTCCACGTGAAACACTTAGAAGGTGAAAAATTTCATATGATAGACCTTCTAAAGTTAGTTGTTGAGTTAGATGATGTTATGCTGCATATTTTGAGGCAACCGAATATGATAGCCCTTGAACGGATGGATGATAATAAATGGGGAATTCCGAAAGAAATCTACGATTCCTACTATATGGATGGAAAAAGATTAAAAGAATATTTAAATGGGAAATATTCAGAGGTAATAATATGGGAAGAGGAAAAACTAAAGCTGCCAGCTTTTCAAAAACAAGGAATGATCTCCCCTCCTTTTCGCTATCATATTTTTAACCAAAACCTTTATATTCCTGCAGAAAAGTATTCTAATATGGAGCTTCCGGATATGATCGTCCATTACCTCTTGCTCTATAATTTAAGCATGATTTCCCGGTATGAAACAGAATGGTGGATTGATTTAATAAAAACAACGCCAAACTCAGATTATCCTATTATTAAATCATTTCTCGAAATCACAGAAAAGAAAGGACCATTAATTGTTGAGGAATATTTAAGGAAGAAGCTATTGTAGAGGGGTAAATTCATGAATGTATAGATAAGGAATATTACGGCTGAGCAATTTTCTAATCTCTTCATAAATTTCGCTTTAATTTACGATGAAAGCTTTTAATTTCCTGATTTCATCGAGAATTATCCCTTTATTCTCGATGAAACCTTGTGATTTTCGAATTTCGTCGCGAGTTATTCCTTTATTCTCGATAAAACTTTGTATTTTTTTGAGTTCGTCGTGAATCGCTCCTTTATTCCCGATGGACCTATATTTTTTCATTTAAAATAGACATCCTCATTTGAGAATGTCTTTGATTGCTTGGCAACGTTCTGTTCTTGCAAGGGAAAGACCCCCTTACTACCATCGGCCATCGGCGCGCGAGCTTAACTTCCATGTTCGCGCCGCCGATCATGTTGACAAGCGAATCTCTTCGTCATCCGCGCTCGTTCGATTCTCATGGGCATAGCCCATTCCGAGTCTCTCTCCCTTGATTCCTCGATCTTCTTGGTCCTCCTGACCCTCGCTTACATTGTGTGCGCTTCTTCTTTGATGCCTTCGGCATCTCTAACAGATAAAAAAAGACATCCTCATTTGAGAATGTCTTAAATTGCCTGGCAACGTCCTGCTCTTGCAAGGGGAGACCCCTTACTACCATCGGCGCTGAAGAGCTTAACTTCCGTGTTCGGGATGGGAACGGGTGTGACCTCTTCGCCATCGTCACCAGACAAGTATTCAGTTAAGAGAAATCTTTCATTCCCTCAAAACCAGATAATAGAGAAAACAAACCTTTTTCGAATCTAGCTCCAGCGCCTATCGACTAGCCAACTTCCGGGTCTTTTCCCTACGATAAGTCAACATCGATTCGCCTTACGGCTTATCGTGTTTCCTTTATCTCAGTCAAAGCCCCTGCAGTTTGTACGTCGATGAACAGGCGCTTCCGCTTTTTAATTTAGATTAAGTCCTCGATCGATTAGTATCCGTCAGCTCCATGTGTCGCCACACTTCCACACCGGACCTATCAACCTGATCATCTTTCAGGGATCTTACTCGCTTGCGCGATGGGAAATCTCATCTTGAGGGGGGCTTCATGCTTAGATGCTTTCAGCACTTATCCCGTCCGCACATAGCTACCCAGCGATGCCTTTGGCAAGACAACTGGTACACCAGCGGTGCGTCCATCCCGGTCCTCTCGTACTAAGGACAGCTCCTCTCAAATTTCCTGCGCCCGCGACGGATAGGGACCGAACTGTCTCACGACGTTCTGAACCCAGCTCGCGTACCGCTTTAATGGGCGAACAGCCCAACCCTTGGGACCGACTACAGCCCCAGGATGCGATGAGCCGACATCGAGGTGCCAAACCTCCCCGTCGATGTGAACTCTTGGGGGAGATAAGCCTGTTATCCCCGGGGTAGCTTTTATCCGTTGAGCGATGGCCCTTCCATGCGGAACCACCGGATCACTAAGCCCGACTTTCGTCCCTGCTCGACTTGTAGGTCTCGCAGTCAAGCTCCCTTGTGCCTTTACACTCTACGAATGATTTCCAACCATTCTGAGGGAACCTTTGGGCGCCTCCGTTACTCTTTAGGAGGCGACCGCCCCAGTCAAACTGCCTGCCAGACACTGTCTCCCACCCGGATTACGGGTGCGGGTTAGAAGGTCAGTACAGCAAGGGTAGTATCCCACCGATGCCTCCACCGAAGCTGGCGCTCCGGTTTCCAAGGCTCCTACCTATCCTGTACAAGCTGCACCAACATTCAATATCAGGCTGCAGTAAAGCTCCACGGGGTCTTTCCGTCCTGTCGCGGGTAACCTGCATCTTCACAGGTACTATAATTTCACCGAGTCTCTCGTTGAGACAGTGCCCAGATCGTTGCGCCTTTCGTGCGGGTCGGAACTTACCCGACAAGGAATTTCGCTACCTTAGGACCGTTATAGTTACGGCCGCCGTTTACTGGGGCTTCAATTCGCACCTTCGGTTTGCACCTAAGCGCTCCTCTTAACCTTCCAGCACCGGGCAGGCGTCAGCCCCTATACTTCGCCTTGCGGCTTCGCAGAGACCTGTGTTTTTGCTAAACAGTCGCCTGGGCCTATTCACTGCGGCTCCCTAGGGCTATTCACCCCTAGGAGCACCCCTTCTCCCGAAGTTACGGGGTCATTTTGCCGAGTTCCTTAACGAGAGTTCTCTCGATCACCTTAGGATTCTCTCCTCGCCTACCTGTGTCGGTTTGCGGTACGGGCACCTTTTACCTCGCTAGAGGCTTTTCTTGGCAGTGTGGAATCAGGAACTTCGGTACTACATTTCCCTCGCCATCACAGCTCCGCTTTAGGATGAAGGATTTGCCTCCACCCCAGCCTAACTGCTTGGACGCGCATATCCAACAGCGCGCTTACCCTATCCTCCTGCGTCCCCCCATTGCTCAAATGGTAAAAAGGTGGTACAGGAATATCAACCTGTTGTCCATCGCCTACGCCTTTCGGCCTCGGCTTAGGCCCCGACTGACCCTGAGCGGACGAGCCTTCCTCAGGAAACCTTAGGCATTCGGTGGAAGGGATTCTCACCCTTCTTTCGCTACTCATACCGGCATTCTCACTTCTAAGCGCTCCACAAGTCCTTCCGGTCTTGCTTCACCGCCCTTAGAACGCTCTCCTACCACTGACATCAAAGATGTCAATCCGCAGCTTCGGTGATCCGTTTAGCCCCGGTACATTTTCGGCGCAGAATCACTCGACCAGTGAGCTATTACGCACTCTTTAAATGGTGGCTGCTTCTAAGCCAACATCCTGGTTGTCTAAGCAACTCCACATCCTTTTCCACTTAACGGATACTTGGGGACCTTAGCTGGCGGTCTGGGCTGTTTCCCTCTTGACTACGGATCTTATCACTCGCAGTCTGACTCCCAAGGATAAGTCATTGGCATTCGGAGTTTGTCTGAATTCGGTAACCCGATGAGGGCCCCTAGTCCAAACAGTGCTCTACCTCCAAGACTCTTCTCCTTGAGGCTAGCCCTAAAGCTATTTCGGAGAGAACCAGCTATCTCCAGGTTCGATTGGAATTTCACCGCTACCCACACCTCATCCCCGCACTTTTCAACGTACGTGGGTTCGGGCCTCCAG
>NZ_JAGYPL010000009.1 GCF_018343715.1 Bacillus sp. FJAT-49711
GTAGTGTAGGGAACTGATGAGGTCGTCTTTCCCTATCTACATTAGGAGTTTTTTTATTTTACCGCAAGGTGGAAAATTAATATTTAGTCTGACCTTACATTTTTTTACAAACGTGCAACACTAGTGGTGAGTGCCTGGCACTCACACAACTCTCACACAAATTCGCGTGGATGTCGTCTCATGAGTTCAGGAATGGCCTCCGCTCTACCTGTTTTTTCTAATCGCTTTGCATATTCTTTTAGATGCCCTTTTGCGTGGTAAGGACCGCCTTCTTTCATTACTGTCCAAAGTGGGTCGACGTCGAATGGCATTGTGCTCATCATTTCGTCATGCCATTCATTTAAATAATAAACGGCTTCCCGACATAAATCACGTCTCTCCGAAGCTAAATCATTCAGCTCAAACGGGTCCTCTTTTATATTGAAAAGCATTTCCTTATTGAATAAATGATAGCCATCGTGGTAAGTTCGAATATAAAGCCACTCTCCAAACCTCACACTTCGTTGGCATACATGAGCACATTGGGATATGACTAGAAAGTCACGTCCAGTATCTTTACCTTCCGTTAAACTAGATGCAAAACTTCTTCCATCCCAACTTTCGGCAGGATCTTTTCCAGCAAGCTCAGCAATAGTAGGAAGCAAATCAAGATGATAGTGAAGTCCTTGATCAACATGACCTTGTTGACAACCTGGCCAACGAATAATCATTGGAATTCTGCATGTACCTTGGTCGGCCGTGCCGTGCTCACCGTAAATCCCCAACTCACCCATATTTTCACCATGGTCGGCCGTAATAATGATGATTACTTCATCCTTAATTCCTTGCTTTTCAAGCTCAGCAAAAATCATGCCTACATGGTCGTCCATGTGCTTTATCCCGCAATCATATCCGTCGATCATTTTTCGTAAATCATTTCGATTCTTGATTTCTCCAGGATAGCGCGGGTAATCTGGATTTGTATTACTATCATACATATTAATTTCATGAACACTATGCGGACCTACTTTTTCCTTCTGTTTTTCAAAAACGTCATCCGTAATCCATTCGGGCAAAGGGGCATCAGTAAATGGATTTCCAAAAGACTCTGGTGCTCGATACGGTGTGTGTGGATCCCAATAATTCACGTATAAAAACCAATCATCCTTACTTGCATTATTTTCTAGCCAATTCATCACGGTAGGGGTCACTTCTTCAGCTGATTCCATTCCCCCTTTACCAGTATTATGAATTTCGTTAAATCCCGCGTAAAACGTATATGCAGAATGTCTTTCACCAAAAGGACTGATTAACGTTGTTTTCATTCCAAGAGAGCGGAAAAGTGCTGGGAAACTTTCAGAAGCAAGCTTATCTCGAAAGTCTCTTGCCGGCCCTTCATGTCGCACATCGGCAGCAGTTCCGCCATGTCCCACAACGCCATTATGTATTCCAAACTTTCCAGTCATTAACGCTGTTCGAGACGGAAAACAAGGTGCATCCGATGTATAATAATTTGTGAACTTCACACCCTCAGCTGCAATTTGATCGATATTAGGCGACGTATTACGATGGTAGCCATAACATCCTAAATGCTTCGGGCTGGTAGAATCTAAATCGAGTAAAAGAACTTTCATAGAAAACATCTCCTTTTTAACTGGTAAAAAATACGCTACATATATAACTTTCGACAAAAGCATCGAGATTCCTTGTAAAAATTTGATGCATAAAAAAGACATGATGACAAAAAATATACGGAAAATAAACAGGGAGTGACTTTCGTGGACGCAAACAGAGTAAAACAAATTTTATCGTCTTCTGCCGAAATTACCGTTAACTACCATAATGTTCCAATATGGATCAATAGCTTAAATGAGGATGAAAAAACGGCAATTGTCCAAACGATTGATAATCGAAAATTAGGAGAAGAAACAACTGTAGCGATTGATGAATTGACGGAAGGTTAAATATTCAGAATTGTTTGAGTGCCTGGCACTCGACACTAGTGTTGCACGATAGCCAATAAATGTAACTTTTGATTTAAAAGTAAAAAATTTCCAGTCGCTTTCTTTCTATTTTTTAAAAAAAGGTAACGCTCAGTCTATTTCGACCCAGTTCCCTTTTTTTGTAAATATTTACTTTTCTATTTTTCTTTCTTTACGTAATGATCCCCTTATGGCTACTTCGATTTCCCGAAGGCTACCCCAGCGAAAGAGGGTCGAAAGGAGAAATATTTTCACTAAGGATTCATCCGATAATTTTGTGAAGTTGTAATTATGGGATGGGCATGCCAGTGTTGTGGCTG